>CAVQSS010000012.1:0-139607 GCA_963716045.1 uncultured delta proteobacterium
GGGTTTCCGGACTCTAGAGGAGGAGATTCAGGGTATGATTCAGGGCCAGTTTGGTGTCATGGATGGTGAAAAGAGAGGGGAATTCCAGGGGTGAGTTGCCATAAATGGGACTGACGAATTGTATCGGACGGGACCAGACCGCTGAGTTGGCGTCAGGAGTCCAGCCGGCCGGCCCAGAGGTGACTTGGCAATCCCCGCTCAGGGAAAAGGAAACCACGGCGTCCACCTGTTCGGCCTCGGTCTGGACGAGAAGTGAAGCGGCATGATTGCTGCCCGGGGCGGGGGCTATGACGCTTTCCACGTACTGAGAGTTGGACACGTCGACCGTTGCCGATCCGCAGGGACCCAAGTCGATTTCCAAGGGTGACCGGGAAAAGGGCGGCTCGGCCACGGAAAAAATGGGCCAGAGGATCAGGGAGGAGATCAAAATCAGGATCGATAATCTCCTCACAATAAGACTCCTTGCCGGGAGAGGGCCGAAAAAAAATTCGGGAAGGTTACTGGATAGGGCACGTTGTTAAAATCTCCTGTTGTGTGTGAGTTAAGGTAACAATCTCCTAAGCCGAACCGGACCTGAAACGCGGCCGCCTACCGCAACATCAGCGGAAGGTAGATCCGGTTCCCCGACTTGGCCATCACCGCGTAGCGCCCCCAGGTATTGATCAGGGCAACCAGCGTATGGTTGCCTGTATTAATTGAGCAACCTTCGCAGGGGAGGCGGGACCCAGGTCCCGTTGTCGTCTTGATAGAGGTTGACCGTCGTCTCGTCGAAACCGGCAGCCGAAGCGCTGCCGACCGTGGAGTTTAATCCGCTATCGGAGAACTGGAAATGAAACCAGCCCCGCATCGGGGGCTTCGTGTCGTCGTCCGGCTGCAGGGTGAAGGCGTTGCCAACCTGCTGGAGACCGTTCGGCGGGGTGACGGCGGGGACCTGGGTGTAGGTGACCACGGTCGCGGTGGCGACGGTCTGGGGGGGGATGTCGATCCAGGTGTGTAGGTCAGGAGGGATGATGACTGTTCCCTTGTTGTCCTCGAGGAGGACGTCGGCGGTCAGCCACTTCGAGGGTGCGGGGACGTTGCTCGTGTTGCCCGTCGTGCCGTCGCCGAATTGGCCGAAGGCATTGTCGCCCCAGCACAGGAGCGGGCTGGCGCCCGTCCCCGCGGCTGCGCAGTTGTGCTGAGTACCGACGGTCAGAATGGTGGCTCCACCTTCGAGGCCGACGACGTTAACGGGCGTGAAGCGGTTGGTGTTCGTTCCGTCGCCCAGTTGTCCATAGAGGTTGTACCCCCAGCAGGAAACCCCGCCGGCGGTTAGGGCGCAGGTATGATACAGGCCGGTCGCGATGCCCGTGATGCCTGCGGATAGGCCGATTACCGGTGCCGGGGCGCTGGCGGGAGCGGTTGCGCCGGTGCCCGATTCCCCGTGCCCGTTGGAGCCCCAGCACATGACCCCGGTGTTCCGCAGGCTGTCAAGAACTAGGGCGCAGGTGTGGTTACCGTTCGCGGCGATGGCCGTAACGCCGGCGCTCGGTAATCCGACCACATCTGCCGGGGCGTTGCTCATGTTACCCGAGCCGTTGCCAAGGGAGCCGAACAGGTTCCCTCCCCAGCATTTGACGTCGCCGCCGGTGGTCAGGGCACAGGTGTGGTCATAGCCGGCGGCGATGGCCGTGACGCCGCCGGTCAATCCGCTCACGTTAACCGGGGTGCTGCTGGGGTTATTCGAGCCGTTGCCGAGCTGCCCGTAGAGGTTGTCCCCCCAGCACTTGACACCGCCGGTCGGGGTCAGGGCACAATTATGTCTCTCCCCCGCCGCGAGACCAGTGATAGCGCCGGTCAATCCGACCACGTTTACCGGGGTGCTGCTCTGGCCTGCGGTGGTGCCGCCGCCGAGTTGACCCCAGATGTTTTGACCCCAACAGGCAACACCCCCCGTGGGGGGCAGCGCGCAGGTGTGCCAGTCTCCCGCAGCCAGGCCGGTGACGCCGTCAGTCATTCCGACCACCTGCACTGGGGTAGTCGAAGGCTGGGTCGTGCCGTCACCTGATTGTCCCATGCCGTTGTTCCCCCAGCATTTGACGGCCCCCGCCGAGGTCAGGGCGCAGGTATGCGCCTGGCCCGCCGCAAGCCACTGCAGGGGCGGGCTGTGGAAGGTCTTCTTGACCGGCGCCGGGGCGGCCTGGTCGGCGCCGACCGTACCGCTGCCGAGCTGGCCGAGGTTGTTCCCTCCCAGCACTGGTAGGGGGCTTCGCTGCCCCAGGAAGTGAAGGCGCAGGTGTGGGCGATGCCGAGGGCCACCTGGACGGTGGTGGCCGGACCGGCCTGGAGATTTCGGCCGGAATCAGAAGCGGTCGCGGCGCCATTGGCGGAAGGGCCAACTGAGGCCGGTGCGGGGGGAGGCCGATTACGTCCACCGGATTGGCCCGGTTGGTCTTGGTTCCGTCTCCTATTTGGCCGCGGTCATTCCCCCCCCAGCATTTGATTCCCCCCGTGGATATGACCGCACAGGTCGACCCACTCCCCGCCTTAACGCTAACGACGCCGCTGGACAGCCCGTTCACGTCGACCGGTACGCTGCTCAGTCCTCCTGCGGTACCATTACCCAGTTGACCGCCATAGTTATTTCCCCAGCACTTCACTCCGCCACCGGTTGTCAGAGCGCAGGTGTGTGTACCACCTGCCGAGAGGGCGGCGACCCCGCTGGTCAGGCCGGCTACGTTGACCGGGGCGCTCCCCCCTGTTCCGGTGGCTCCGTTACCGAGTTGGCCGATGGAATTGTCTCCCCAGCACTTGACCCCGCCCCCCGTCATAAGGGCGCAAGTGTGTGAGCTGCCGGCCGCGATGTCGATAATACTGCCTCCCAGCCCGGGAACGATGACCGGGGTGCTGCTGGTCATTTCAATCGTTCCGCTACCCAGTTGTCCGGACACGTTGTTGCCCCAGCAGGCCATCTGGCCGCCGGCGGTCAGAGCGCAAGTGTGGTACTCCCCCGCTGTGATTTTGGTGACGGGAACCCCAAGACCGACGACGGTCAAGGGGGTGCTGGTCCCGGCGTCGATCCGCCCGATGCCGAGTTGGCCATTTCCATTCCATCCCCAGCACTTGACCTGACCATCGGCCATCAGGGCGCATGAATGCCCAACCCCCCCGAGGGCAAGGTCGACCACACCGCGGGCAAGCCCGGCCACGGCCACCGGCACCGGACTTGGAGGGGTAAACATATCTCCCTGACCATTACCGAGCTGTCCATGTGAGGCCTCTCCCCAGCACATCACACCGCCCCCGGTAGTCAAGCCGCAGGAGTGGGTGGAGCCGACCGCGATATGGGTCAACTGGATTCCGGCGGCGGCCCCCGCCGCAACGGGGACCAGGGCCCCCGCGACGAGGGCCGCGAGGGCGAAGAGAAGCGCCTGGCCGGGGAAGCCCTTTCGGGAACGACAGGGAGTGTACTCTGACTTAAACATCCATTTCTCCTTAAAAGCGGATTTGATAAGGCTCGGCCTTTTTGAAGGCCGGACTATAAATGAAAAGAATTAGAGGGTCAAGTTGAAAAACGGAAGTTTATTCGGGGCCGAGAGGCGGAGATCCGATAGCCGCCCGGGACGGCCAGGGGACTGCAGTCCTCTTGCTGAAAGGCTTTGCGATTTTCGGATGCGAAAATCAGCCGCGAGTGTTACGAGTCGGCTGGATTGGTTTTTTGGCCTTTTCCTTCAACGCATAGGTCTTGATCTTTCGATTGAACTCGTAAAGATCGCTGAGTTGTTTTAGTACCTTATCAATCTTTGTCATCTTTAAGCCTCTCTATATCTGCCTGATCCTGTTTCGAGTCCCTCGTCTTCTTGAGCCAGATCAGGTCTTTCTTATTCGCAATTAGGACCCTTCCTTCTTCCGATTCCGCTTCCACAGCATTCCGTATTACGTTTCTGACCTCCGCATCTTTGGCAACAAGAATATCGATCAACATTTCATCTTCTTCGTTTACAGCCTTCAGAAACCGATGAAGCTCAATCGCCACGTTCCGGAATGTCCAAGCTGCCGCCGATTCGAAATATCCATCTTTCTCCAGAAGGCCTTTGACCTTATCATAGTCGTCAGTATCGATAAGGAAGTCAATGTCTCGGGTGAATCGCGGCTCGGCATAAAAGGCCATTGCGACCCCCCCGACAAGCGCATACCTCACCCTCTGATTCTCCAACTCCTTCATCAACCGTTTGAATTCTTCAAATACGTTCATGCCATTTTCCCTTTAGGGCAACAAGTAATTCTAAAGTTTCTGTATAACTCCCCGAAAATAACTATCCTCTGGGGATTACAAACAACTACCCGTTGGTTGTTTTGGGATAACCAATGATCGGCCAACCCTTCCAAATTCCAGCTAACCTATTATAAATGATAAATATTATCTTGACTAATCAATTTTATTCCCTAATGGTTGAACCATATATATTCATTAAATTTACATGATATACAGAAAGTTGCTGCGTTATTACCTGGACTTTTGCGGGAAGTATTATTCTACTCCTGCCCAGAAGGACCGGACATGGATTTAGGTCTTAAGAATCGGGTGACCCTGGTGTGCGGGGCCAGTAAGGGCTTGTTGATCTGTCGTCCTCCGAAGAGGCCCGATGTTTCTTTCGCGAGGCTCATCAGCATTTCGGGCAGGTGGATATTCTGGTCAACAACGCAGGGGGACCTCCCTCGCTACCATTTCTGGAAATCAGCGAGGAACACTGGCAGGCAGCTTTTCAATTGACCCTGATGGGCGCGGTGACCCTGATAAAAGAGGTGATCCCGGTCATGCAGGCAAGAAAGTTCGGGAGGATCATCAACCTGACCTCCGTGGCCGTCAAGCAGCCGATCCTGGGCCTGATTCTTTCCAATGCTCTGCGGACCGGCCTGGTGGGCCTGGCCAAGACCCTGGCCACGATTTATGCGCCGGACAACATTCTGATCAACAACGTCTGCCCGGGTTACACCCTGACCGAACGGGTTCGGGAACTATCCGAAGTGATCGCCCGGCGGCAGCAGAAGCGGTCATCAAAGGCTGGGAAGCGGAGATCCCCATGGGGCGCCTGGGGAAACCGGAAGAATTGGCGGACCTGGTGGTTTTTCTGGCCTCGGAGCGGGCCGGCTACCTCACCGGGGCCACGATCCAAGTGGATGGGGGATATTGTCGGGGGTTGATGTGAAATCTAGCAGGAAACGTTCCCCTTCGGTTCATAAGCGCTTTAGGGAATGGTGAATTCGCCTGGCTTGATTCACCTGACAGACCTTGCCCAATCAATACCCGTATTCCCCACTTTCGATCCTGGTGAGCCGCCCATTCTCAAAGGTTAAATAAGTCATGAAGGAAGTGGGTCCCAGGTTATACGTCCATTCTTCGATCTCCACCGTTTCCAGGACGTAACCCCAGCCTATTCTTTCCTGCCGACGGCTGGCCTCCGTGGGAGGACCGCATTTTCTCTTGACCTCCGAGATCCGGTCGTTAATCAAAATCAGACTGCCATTGGGACATCGAAATTGGTTTAAGGTAATGGCGGACAGTGCCGGTTCGGGTTGGTCGGCCACACACCAACATAACAAACCCAACATGATTGCAGACACGAGTTTTTTCACAGGAAGTCCTCCCACGGGGTCCTCACGATTTTTATCCGGCGGATGAGCTTTCAACGGTCTGTTTCTTAAAGTCTCGAAAAGATACTCCTGAACCTCGAACTCCCGGACCGGCGACCGGGATACCGCTTAAGACTCCACTGCCTCCAGGTCCATGGATCCGAACTGGTTGGCCCAGGTCACCGAGGCCTGGAAGGCCTCCTTGACGGGACCTTCCTCCAGGCCCAGCTTCCGGACCAGGGCGGCGGCCTCCTCCCAGCGTCCGTCCTCGAGCATCTCGGCCAGCAGAAGGAGCGGGAGATACTCGTTATTGGCCTCCCGCTTGAGGGCCGACTTCAACTTGTCTTCCAGGGGCAGGTACTGGAGGGTCTCCGCCATGGGCAGCCCCAGCATGACGTCGAGAAGCGAAAAGAGCCCGAGCAGTTGGAGGCTGTCCGGATCAAAACCCCAGTAGTCAAAGACTACTCCGATCCGTTCCAGAAATCTTCCCCGCTGGGCCGAGAGGTACACCAACTCCGGGGAATTCAGGCCGTGGGCCAAATCGTTGAGCAGGGCCACGCGCAGCCAGTTTCGGGTCTTCTGCCAGCCCAGGAGGGTGACCGCCTGCCGGATCGATTTGATCTTTTGCCGAAAGCCGAAGGCGGCCGAATTGAGCAGGGCCAAGAGGCGGTAGCTGATCGAGGCATCGGACTGGATGACCTCGGCCACTTTGAGGAAGTCGGGGTCTTTCTGCTCGATGAGCTGAAAGAGGCGCAGCCGGGCGATCTCGTTCGAGCTGATCCGCCGCACGGGAACATCTTCCGGCGACTTGAAGTAGCTTCCCTGGAACAGATCGAACCCGAGGGTGGCGCAGACTCCCAGACGAGAGCGATCCGCCACACCGCTGGCCAGCAGTTTCACCGGGAACTTCCGGCCGGCCTTTGCCAGCCGGGTCAGTCCGTCCATCTCCAGCGAGGCCGAAATACCTAAAACATCGCCCATTCGATACAGGGGCTCCCATTCGGCTTCACCTGAAAAATCCCCCACCACCAGCAGGTACCCCTCGGCTTTCAATTGCGCCAGGGTTTCCATCAGGTCCGGATGGGCGGCGATCCGCTCCGGAACCTTCAAGGCCGCGAGCGAGGACTGGAGCGTATAGGGGAGATTTTCCAGGACGGTCCGATCGTTGAGTCCGACTACGATCCGCTTTCCCCGTTCCGATACCTGCTGCAGACCCACGTAGGAGCCGGAGGCCATGGAAGAGAGCGACGGCTCCTCGGCCGGCGGAGAGGGGCTCAAGCCGCCCCGGTTGGAAACGCAGAAAATTTCATAGCCCCAGAGGGCCTGTCGGGCGTCAAAGATCGGGTGCCGGGCCAGGGCCCAGTCATTGGTTGGGGAATTGTTCTGATCCATATTCGTATTCCTTAAGGTCTAGCCAAAAATATTTGAAATATTTTTGGCTGTAATATTTAGATTTTTACATCCATTGTTAAAGACAAATTCTCAGAACAATGGCTGTAAAAATCTAATTCCAGGGGAGTCACGTTCCAGATATGGCCGGCGTATTCCAGGATAGAGCGGTCACTGGAGAAGAAGCCGGTCCTGGCCGTATTCAGGATCGAACGGCGGGTCCATTCTTCGGGGTCGGCATACACCTCCCCCACCCGGTCCTGGGCTTCCAGATAAGCGCGGAAGTCGGCCAGGACCAGGAAATAGTCCCCCTGGTCCAGGAGGGCCTGCACCAGGGGATGGAACAGCCGGGGCTCTTCGGGTGAGAAAAAACCCTCCCGGATAAGATCCAGGGTTCCCCGCAGCTCCGGGTCAGCTTCGTACAGCGCCCGGGGGGCATAGCCTCCGGAACGGAGGGCGTCGACTTCTTCGGCGTTCAAACCGAAAATAAAAATGTTGTCTCGGCCGACTTCCTCCATGATCTCGATGTTGGCGCCGTCCAGGGTGCCGATGGTCAAGGCCCCGTTGAGCGCGAACTTCATGTTGCCCGTCCCGGAGGCCTCCATCCCGGCGGTGGAAATCTGTTCGGAGAGATCGGCCGCCGGGATCACTTTCTCCGCCTGGGAGATGCAATAGTTCGGCAGGAAAATGACCCGCAGCCGTCCCCGGATATCCGGATCGTTGTTGACCACCCCGGCCACGGCGTTGACCAGTTTAATGGAGAGTTTGGCCTGGAAATAGGCGGGCGCGGCCTTGCCGCCGATAAAGATGGTCCGGGCAGGGGCGGGAAGGTCGGGATTGGATTTGATCCGCCGATAAAGCGCGATGGTGTGGAGGATATTCAGGAGCTGCCGTTTGTATTCGTGGATCCGCTTGACCTGCACATCGAAGAGGGTCTCCGGATTCACCCCCAGACCGATCTTGCGGAGCACGTACCGGGCCAGCCGCTTCTTATTCTCCCGTTTGGTCTCCCTCCAGGCTTTCCGGAATTCGAGGTCCTCCGCCAGGGGTTCGAGTCGGCGTAACTGTTGCAGGTCTTTCACCCATTCCGGACCGATGGCCGAGACGATCAGCCTGGCCAGGGCGGGATTGGCCTGGACCAGCCAGCGCCGGGGCGTGACTCCATTGGTCACGTTGCGAAGGCGGTCCGGGAAGATCCGGTCGAAGTCTCGAAAGAGCTGTTCCCGGAGAATCCGGGAGTGCAGTTTGGCCACGCCGTTGACGGCATGCGCCCCCACCACGGCCAGATGGGCCATGCGGACCCGCCGCACCGGCCCTTCCTGGATCAGCGAGACCCGGGCCGGCAGCTCGGGGTCCTGGGGATAATCGATTCGGACCTCCTCCAGAAAACGCTGATTGATCTCGTAGATAATCTCCAGGTGGCGGGGCAGCAGCCGCCCCAAGACGTCCACCGGCCAGGTCTCCAGTGCCTCGGGCAAAACCGTATGGTTGGTGTAGGCAAAGGTGCGCCGGCAGATGGGCCAGGCCTCCTCCCACTCCAGCCCCTCTTCGTCCATCAGTTGCCGCATCAATTCGGGGATGGCGATGGTGGGATGGGTATCGTTCAGTTGGATGGCCACGGCCTCCGGGAAGCCGGACCATTCCCGGTGCTGTTTTTTGAACTTCCGGAAAATGTCCTGAATCGTGGCCGAGACAAAAAAATACTGCTGCTTCAAGCGCAGCTCGCGCCCCTGGGCCATTTCGTCGCTGGGATAGAGGACCTTGGAGATGTTTTCACTCAAGACCTTGGCTTCGACGGCGCCCACGTAGTCGCCCTGGTTGAACTCCTGAAGGTTGAATTCCCGGCTTGATTTCGCCACCCAGAGGCGCATGTTGGTGACGTACTCCCCCCCGTAACCCGGAACCAGGATGTCGGAGGCCATGGCCAGGACCGACTCGGTATCCACCCAGCGGTGGCGAACCCGGCCCTGGGCATCGCGGTAGGACTCCGTGCGCCCGTAATAATGAACGGGATAGAGCACTTCCGGCCGCTGGATTTCCCAAGGGGTGCCTTCTCGCATCCAATTGTCGGATTGTTCGTGCTGATAGCCGTTGACGATATGCTGGAAGAAAATGCCGTAGTCGTACCGGATCCCGTAGCCGTAAGCCGGGAGCTGCAGGGTGGCCATGGAATCCAGAAAGCAGGAGGCCAATCTGCCGAGGCCGCCGTTTCCCAGACCCGCGTCCCATTCCTCCTCCTCGATGTCCTCCAAGTCATAGCCCAGACTGTGCAGGGCCTCCTGGGCCTCTTCTTCGATTTGGAGACTGGTGAGGTAGTTCCTCAGAAACCGGCCGGGAAGGAACTCCAGGGACAGGTAGTAGACCCGCTTGGCCAGCAGCTCGTAGCAGGCCCGCTGGGTTCTCAGCCAGCGCTCGAACAGCCGGTCCCTCACGGCGGAGCAGAGTCCGAGGAAAACCTGACGGCGGTCCGCCAGGTCCGGATCGTTGCCCTGGGTGAACTGGATGTGCCGTTTGATATCTATCCGGATCCGGTTTTGGGCCAGCGAATCGGTCATGCGCATCCCTCCATAGTGACCAAAAACAGGGTTCAAGGGCTCTACCGTTCGAGTGTAGGGGAGGGGTTCATCCCCTCCCGCACCCAGCCGGGCAGGCATCACGATTCTGGGGAAAATTTGAATCCCCCGATTCCCCAGCTCGGGAGGGGATGAACCCCTCTCCTACGAAAAAAAATCTTGAAATATTTTCATGCTTCGCGGGTGCCCCCCACCTTTGGGGAACGGGAATTTACTCTGGATAAATATACCAGAATCGGGTAAGTATAAGAAATGAAATTCTGTTCCTTCCTCTGCCCCCAGGCCGACAACGAAAAAGCCCAGCACGCCGGCTGTCTGGCGGTGAACGGCGTCTTTTGCGGGATACTGCTTCGGGTGGTGGAAAAAGGGTCGCCCTGCCCGGCCGAAAGCCGTCAAGCCGTTAAAAGAAAGAAAAAAGGAAATAAATTTGTTGCGGATGATGACCTCGCCAAAAGTCCCAAACTGTTATCCTGAGCTCCTCGCCTGTTATCCTGAGCCCTTAATCTGTCATCCTGAGTGAAACGAAGGATCTCGTTTTCCGGTTCAGGGTAAACTCTGCGAAGGATCGTGCCACCTGTTTAAAAAACGAGATTCTTTGCGGAGTCAACCCCGCGACAAAAGACGAGACCCTTCGCTTCACTCAGGGTGACAGACGCGGGGTTAGAATGACAAGCGCGTTCTGACAGACTTTTTGCGAGCACCTCCAGGATGGCCCAACCCGAAAAAATCGATTTCGCCAATTCCCGAACCTATCCGAAACACCGGCTGTATCTTTCGTTGAATTCCTCGGGACTGAACCGGTAGTCCTGAGTGCCGTAGCACTCCACCGCGAAGGAAGCGCAGACGCTGCCCCAGCGGGCAGACTGCTCGAGTGTTCGGCCCTGAACCAGACCGCTGATCAACCCGCCCCGGTAGGAATCGCCGGCGCCGGTAGGGTCCTCCACCTTCCGGGGAGGCGCCGCCGGGATAGGCAGGCTGCCTTCTCCGGTAATAATCTTTGAGCCCTGCTCTCCCAGGGTGGTAATAATAACCCGGGCCCGTTTCAGCAGGGCCTCCTGGTCCAACCCCGTCTTGGCCATGATCATATCCAGTTCATAGTCATTGGAAATCAGGATCCGGCAGCCGTCTATGGCCTGGACCAGCGCTTCGGCCTCCAACATGGGCAGGGATTGCCCGGGATCAAAGATATAGTCGATCCCCAAGGCCCGGCAGCGGCCCGGGTAACGCATCATGTCCTCTAAATTGCCGGGAGAGATGATCATCATCGTCTTCCGCGGATGGAGTTGGTCGAAATCGAGAGCGGAAGAATATTTCATGGCCCCGGGATTGAACCCGGTTATCTGGTTGTCGGCCCGGTCGGTGGTGATGTAAGCGCCGGCCGTGAATTCCTCTTCGATGATCTTGGTGTATTCGGTGGAGAGCCCGATCTTGCCCAGCCATTCAAAGTAGCGGTGATAATCATGGCCGATGGCCGCGGAGATGATGGGTTTTTCTCCCATCAAGGTGAGGGCATAGGCTATATTTCCCGCCGTGCCGCCGAATTTTTCCTTCAGCCCGTTCACCTGGAAGCAGACGTTTAAAATATGAATCTTCTCGGGAAGGATATGCTCCGAAAAGTATCCCGGGAAATCCATAATCCGGTCGTAGGCCAGTGACCCGGCAACAATAATATTCATCTTTCAGAACCTCTCCATTCGGAATGGTCAGAAATTAGAGAATTCAGGTTTAAATGTCAAGCAGGAAAAGGGGACCAATCCAGCACTTGAAGAAAGCCGTTTCCCATGGTACAAGAAGTAAGCAACTGCACCGCGTCGGGGAGGCAGACGATCGTTTCGGCGACCATATTCAGGTGAGGGGTCGGGCCCAGTTTCCGCAGGGCCAGGTCGACCATGAAGCCTCCGTTGGTTTCATTTTTTTCGCTAACGATTGATTACCATAGAGACGCTTGAAAAATCAAGAAGTCACCGGAGAGTAATTCCTTGTTCCCTCAGAATTTAGAAGATAAACGCCCGGCCCGGGTTCTCTGGCTGATTTTCATCCTATTGGCCGCCGGCATCGTCCTGGCCGGCTTCCTTAATTATCGATTCAGGGAAAATACTTTCAAAAAAGAGATGGAGCATAAACTGACCGCCATTTCCGACCTGAAAGCCGGCGAAATTTTGCATTGGAGAACAGAGCGTTTGGGGGATGCCCGGGTCTTATTTCGTAACCCCGTTTTTGCCGTGTTGGTGCGGGAATTTTTTACCAGGCCCAGGGATTCGGTCCAGGAGAAAACGCTCCGGACATGGATGAGGCTGGTCCAGGAGGGTTATAACTACGACCAGGTGTGCCTGCTCGATGTTGGGGGCGCTGTGCGGTTGTCGGTCCCCGGCACCGACGAACCCCTTTCTCCGGCCGTGAAACGGAAAGCCGTTGAAGCGCTGGAATCAAGGCAGATCACCTTCGTGGATTTTTTTCGACAGGAGTATTCCCGAAAAATTTCTCTGGCCCTTCTCGTCCCGATTCTAGATGGACAGGACGGAGACCGGCCTCTGGGATTGCTTTCCCTGCGAATCAACCCGGAGGCCTATCTCTACCCCTTCATCCAGCGCTGGCCGGAGCCCAGTAAAACGGCTGAGACGCTGCTCGTCCGGCGGGAAGGGAATGACGCCTTATTTCTGAACGAGCTCAGGTTTCAAAAGAACACCGCCTTATCGTTCCGCATACCCCTGGGGAGTCAAGATATTCCCGCAGTGAAGGCGGTCCAGGGCTGGAAAGGGATAGTGGAGGGGCGGGATTACCGGGGCGCGCCGGTATTGGCCGCGGTGCGGCCCGTTCCCGAGTCCCCCTGGTTTCTGGTAGCCCGAATGGATGCCGCGGAAGTGTACGGACCCATGCGGGAAACCATGTGGCTTATTGTCCTGCTCGTGGGAACGCTGATCGTCGGCGCGGGGGCGGGGGTGGGCTTTTTCTGGCGTCAGCAGCGTCTCGGCTATTACCGGGAGTTGGCCGGCGCGGCGGAGGCCCTGAAAAGGGCCAATGATCAACTGGAGCTGAGGGTCGAGGAGCGGACCGCGGAAGTCCGGTTTCTCTCCACGCGGCTGCTGGCGGCCCAGGAGGAGGAGAGAAAGATGATCGCCATCGAGCTCCATGACGGCATTGGAGGGTTGTTGAGTGCCGTCAAATACCAGGTCGAGGCGGCCCAAAGGGGCCAGGACCTGGGAGCATCTGTTTCCCTCCTGCAGCGGGCCATCGAGGAGTGCCGGAGACTCCAGTTGGACCTGAGACCTCCCCTGCTGGACGACCTCGGTCTGCTGGCCACCTTCAACTGGCTGCTCCGGGAATTCCAGAAAAGGATTCCCGGCCTGACGGTCGAAAAGCAATTCGAGGTCGAAGAGCAGGAGATTCCCAAGGCCCTGAGGACGGTGATCTTCCGGATTTCCCAGGAGGCCTTAAACAATATCGCCAAGTACAGCGAAGCGGATCGGATGCTGCTTTCCCTGCGGAAAACCAATGGGACCCTGGTGCTGATCGTCCGGGACAATGGCCGGGGATTCGAGATCGAAAAGGCCCTGTCCAAAGAGAGCACGGAGCGCGGGCTCGGACTGGCCAGCATGCGGGAGCGGGCCGACCTGTCGGGGGGGACGTTCTCCATCGAATCCGCGCCCGGTAAAGGGACGGTCGTGCAGGTGACCTGGCCGGAAAAGGCGGGAACGGGTAAGGAAACAGTTTAACGCCTAGTTGAACCCGCCTGCCCGGGGCGGGCACGCATCGTAGGTGCGGCCCCTCGTGGCCGCCCATTCAGCCCCATGCCCGAGGCAGGCACCCACGAAGCATGAAAATAAAAGGGCGAGAGGACAGCTTAACCGGTCGATATTAATAATCAATTGTTAATAATTAATTATTAATGAAGCCTAAAGGAGCCACCATGAACGGCCCTGCCGGGTGGAGGCGGCGGATCTTCGAACGGATGGGTAGGGGAGGCTTCAGCCCCCCCCTTTCAAGTGCGCCGGGTTGTTTAAAAATCCGGCGTGTCCTAAAAATTTTAGCCAGTGCGGGAAGAGTCCTTGGATAATCAGGATACGAAGTTTCGATTATTGATCGAAAATATGGAAGACCTGGTCTTTACCCTCGATCTCGATCTGCAGACCACCTATGTGAGCCCCTCCATAACGAAACTCCTGGGATACAGCCCCGAGGAAAGGATGCGGCAGAGTCCTCAAGAACAGCTCACCCCGGAGTCGTTCAAGTTGGCCGTCCAAACGCTGGCCCTGGAACTCGAACGGGAAAAGGATTCCGCAACGGCCCCTGACCGCTCGGTTACCCTGGAACTGGAATATGTTCATCGGGACGGTTCGACCCGAATCCTGGAAACGATCTTTCGGGGGCTCCGTGACCGGCAGGGGAAGCTGGCTGGAATCTATGGCCTTTCCCGGGATATCAGCCGGCGAAAACGGATGGAGGAGGGCCTGCGTCAGAGCGAGGAGCGTTATCGGGCCATCTTCGAAAAGGCCGTGGAGGGCTTCTTTCAGAGTACCCCGGAGGGGCGTTTCATCAAGGTCAACCAGGCCCTGGCCCGGATGTGCGGTTATGCCTCCCCGGAGGAGATGACGGCCTCGATCGACAATATTGCCGAACAGCATTATACCAAACCGGAAGAACGGGAGGAATTTAGTCGACTGCTGCGGGATAAAGGGTTTGCCGAGAATTTTGAACACGAGACCCGACGCAAAGACGGCAGCACCTTTTGGACGTCCGTCAGCGCCCGAGCAGTCCGGGACGATGAGGGACGGAACCTCTATTACGAGGGGACCCATGAGGATATCGATGAGCGGAAAAAGGCCGAGCGGCGGCTGATAGATGCCGAAGAGCAGTATCGCTCGCTCTTTGAAACTTCCACCAGCTCCATCTTGATCGTAAACCGGGAGGGCCGGATCACCATGGTGAATGCGGCGGGGGTCAACTTGCTGGGGGCCGGCAAGGCCGAAGACCTGGTCGGCCAGACCTATCTGGATCTGGTACACCCGGAAGACCGTCCTTTGTCCGTGGAACGTCTCGAAAAGATCTTTCAGGCGGCGCCTAGCGGGCCGCCGAGCGGTCATCATGGCCGAGCCGCCGTATTACCCAGAGAACATCGAATGATCACGCTTAAGGGTGATACGATTTATGTCGAATCCACCGGGGTGGCCTTCCACCATAAAGGGGAAGTCTTTATCCAGGGACTTTCCAAGGATATCACCGAGCGCAAACGAGCGGAGATAGCCTTACGCCAGAGTGAAGAAGAGTACCGGCGCTTGTTCGAAGAGTCCAAAAGAGCCGAAGAACTCTACCGCTTGCTCCTGAATTCTTCGGCCGACGCCATTGCCATCTACGATCTGGAAGGGAGGGTCCGGTTTATCAATCCTTCCTTTACCCGAACCTTCGGCTGGACCTTGGAGGAACTGGTCGGCAGGCGAATTCCCTTTGTTCCCGATTCTGAAAAAGAAAAAAGCCTGTCCCAAATTCGCCGGGGGTTGTCAGGAGGCCCTCCGGTGATCTTTGAAACAAAAAGGATCACCAAAGACGGCCGAATCCTCGACATCACGCTCAGCGGTTCGCGTTACGATGATCACGAAGGGACGCCGGCCGGCATTCTGTCCATCTTCCATGACACTACCCAGACCAAGGCCCTGGAAGCGCAGTTCCGGCAGGTCCAGAAAATGGAGGCCATCGGAACCCTGGCCGGCGGCATCGCCCATGACTTCAACAACCTGCTGCAGGTGATCGGCGGGTACGCGCAATTGCTCCTTTGGAGTAAGTCCCCAAAAGATCCCGGGCACCAAGAGTTGCTGGAGATTCAAAAAGCCGTACAGCGGGCGGCTCAGCTCATCCGTCAACTGCTGACCTTCAGCCGCAAGGTGGAAGGAAAACACCATTTTCTTGATCTGAACCAGGAGATTCTGGAAGCTGAAAAAATGTTGAAGCGGGCCATTCCGAAGATGATCGTCCTGGAACTCCATCTGGAGAGTCGTCTGGAAACGATTAATGCCGACCCGGTTCAGATCGAGCAAATCCTTTTGAATTTAGGGAGCAATGCCGCCGACGCCATGCCGGATGGGGGAAGGCTGGTCGTGGAGACCCGGAATACCTCCCTGGACGAGGAATTCTGCCGCCGCCACCTGGGGGCGAGGCCCGGGAATTACGTCCTCCTGACCGTGACGGATACCGGTCAGGGCATGGACCGGGAAACGGTGCAGCATATATTCGAACCTTTTTTCACCACCAAGGAAATCGGGAAGGGGACCGGTTTAGGGTTGGCTTCGGTCTACGGGATTGTCAAGAGCCACGGCGGGTACATCCTCTGTGAAAGTGAGCCCGGGCAGGGCACGTCCTTCAAGATTTATTTGCCGGCCGTCCAGGAAAAGCATGCCCCGGTTGAAAAAGAGGCCGAAGAAGCCCCTTTAAAAGGCGGGGCGGAAACCATCCTGGTGGTGGACGATGAATCCCCGGTCAGGGAACTGGCCGTCCAGATCCTCCAACGCTACGGGTATCAGGTCGTGGCTGCCGATTGCGGCGAGGCGGCCCTGGAAATTTTTCAATCCCGTCAAGGTGGAATTGACCTGGTCATCCTCGACCTGGGGATGCCCGGTATGGGCGGCTTCAACTGCCTGCGGGAACTATTAAAAACCGATCCCTCGGTCAGGGTACTGATCGCCAGCGGCTACTCGGTTGACGGTTCGGTAAAAGAGTGCCTGGAGTCCGGCGCCGCGGGATATATCGCCAAACCCTATCGGCTTAAGGATTTGTTGGCCAAGATCAGAACGGTTCTGGATGGAGCATAAGGACATCCCGCCAGACCCCAATAATTCCCTACCCCCCCCGAATTATGACCAATCAACTTAATATGAAAACAAAGCCGCGCCCCTAATTCCGGCGGCATGGGAGCCGCCTCTGCTGGAAAGAATTTCCACTCTATCCAATCTCCCCAGCAGAGCGGGCTCCCATGCCCGCGATTTTCATGATTCGTGGGTGCCCGCCCCGGGCATGGGGGGTTAATAAGAAGCCGGATCCAAAAAAATACAGCCTTTTCCTTCGAAAGATACGGCCTTCACCCTATTTATTTCTTTGATTATTATGGGCTAGAGTAGAAAATTATGGCCCAAGGGATCAATCCTAAATCAAAGGAGGTCGGGAATGGCTACGATGCAAAAAAGAAACATGCTTTCACCGGACGAAACGCGGACTTTTGACAAGGGGAAGCTCGAATTGGTGACGATCGGTGGCGTTACTTTTGGTCGCGCCACCTTCCAGTCGGGGTGGCGCTGGTCCACCTCGGTCAAACCGCTGGTGAACACGAAAAGCTGTGAAGCGCCTCATCTCCAATACCAGGTGAGCGGCCGGCTTCACGTGGTGATGGATGACGGGAGTGAAGAGGAGTTCGGGCCGGGCGATATTGCCTTATTGCCTCCCGGGCACGATGCCTGGGTGGTGGGGGACGAACCCGTGGTAGTGATCGATGTCTCCGGCATGGTCGATTACGCCAAGGGAGAGTTGAAAAAATAATATAACCGGCCTTAAGCCAGGGACATCTCCCTGGTTTTTTATTTTTTTTTGACTTAAGTCAAGGATTGCAATTATTTTCTTTATATTATTAATTGAAAAGGGATATATTTATATAATTTATTAAAAAGACCCTTCCTTATTCCACGACAACCATTAAATGGGAGGATCCTCATGAGCCCTGCCCCCTCCAAGAAGTTGTGGTTCTACGCTATTATCCTCGCGGTTATCATGGGAGCCGGCGGTCTGTTTGTCATGTTCGGCCCGCCGCAACTCTACGCCAAAACCGGAACCCCTGAATACTGCGGAAGCTGCCATGTCATGGAAACAGAGTACGAGGCCTGGCGCCATGCCGGGGCCCACCGCCGCATCAAATGCATCGACTGCCATCTGCCGAACGACAGTAAGGTGAAAAATCTGACCTGGAAAAATATCGACGGCATGACGGACATGTTCAAGTTTTATACCGGCCAGGTCCGCGAGAATCTCCGCATCTCCGAGCGGGGCGCCCGGGTGGTCCAGGAAAACTGCAAACGCTGCCATGAAGAAACCATTGCCCGGGTCACGGTGGACCGGAACTGCTGGGAATGTCACCGGCGGTTGGCCCATAAATTAACTGGCGCCATGGATACGCTTATAACTTGATGTTTTGAAACCATCAATAATCAATTGATAATTATTAACTGCTTAATTTTGAAAAGGAGAGGGGTATGAAAAGGAGAGGATGGATAGTCATACTGGGGTTGATCGGGCTCCTGGGGGCCTGGGGGCTTTTTGCCTGCGCGCCTTCTAAGCCCGAACCGGTTAAAACAGTGGCCATCGCCGACGGAGATTTCGACCCGGCCAACTGGGGCAAGGCCTATCCCTTGGAATACGAGTCCTGGCAAAAAACAAAAGACCCCAAGCCGGCCGGTTTGAGCAAGTACAAGAAGGGTTTTGACACCGATAACATCATCTACGACAAGCTCAGCGAGTTCCCCTACATGCCGCTCCTGTTCAACGGCTGGGGCTTCGGGGTGGAGTACAACGAACCGCGAGGGCACCATTATATGCTGATCGATCAATTGGAGATCGATCCCTCCCGGCTGAAGGCCGGCGGGGCCTGCCTGACCTGTAAAACGCCCTATGCTCCCATGCTCCAGGAAAAATACGGGGCCAACTACTTCAAAGATCCATATATCGACATGCATGCCAAGATCCCCCCGCAATTTCAAAAATTAGGGGTGGCCTGCGCCGACTGCCACGACAACAAGACCCTGAATCCGCAGCTCTCCCGCTGGACGTTGAATAAGGCCCTGGCGGACATGGGCAAGGACCCCAAGACGGCGGGCCGCCAGGAGTTGCGCAGCCTGGTTTGCGCCCAGTGCCACGTGACCTATGTCATCCCCAAGGACGCGGAGATGAAGTCCACGGCGGTCTTTTTCCCTTGGCAGGGCAGCAAGGCAGGGGACATTTCGGTTGAAAACATCATCAAAGTCATCAAGAGCAGCCCGGCCCACGGCGAGTGGAAGCAGAACGTGACCGGCTTCAAGGTCGGGTTCATCCGCCATCCGGAATACGAGTTCTACAGCCGGAACAGCGTCCACTGGAAGGCCAACGCGGCCTGTGCCGACTGCCACATGCCCTATACCAAGGTGGGGGCCAACAAGATTTCCGATCATGACGTCACCAGCCCCCTGAAGAAGGATATGAAGGCCTGCCAGCAGTGTCACACGGAGACCCCGCAATGGCTGAAGGACCAGGTGACGGCCATCCAGGACCGGACCGTCTCCCTGATGAACCGGTCGGGCTATGCCTGTGCGGTCACGGCCAAGCTGTTTGAAACGGCCCACAAGGCCCAGGAGCAGGGCAAGAAGATGGACGAGGCCCTGTACAACCAGGCCAAGGACCTGTACCTGGAGGCTCTGTATCGGGTAATCTTCATCGGCGCGGAGAACTCGGTGGGCTTTCACAATCCTTCCGAGGCCGGGCGCATCCTGGGGGATGCCATCGCCATGGCCATGAAGGCCGAGGGCCTGCTCCGCCAGGGGCTGACCAAGGCCGGGGTGGAGCTGCCGGCCGATATCAATATGGAGATCGCCAAGTACGTCAACGAGCGGGGCGTGAAGAAGCTGAAGTTCCGGCCGGAGTTTGAGTTCAAGGATCCTTTCGGCATTCAGGAAATGCTGACGCCGGCCAAAACCATGGGTTTGACGGCCGCCGCGCCTGCACCTAAACCGGCCCCCAAAGCCAAGTGAGTCCTATGCCGACTTTCTGGCTGATCTGGAGTTTGTTTGCTGTCTCCTTGTTGCCTCAGGCCCTGGCTCAGGGGCCTGAGGCCCTTTTCCAGGAAGGCAAGAAACTTTTCGAAAACACCTGCGCCGACTGCCACCGGGTGAATGGTCAGGGGCTGCCGGACAAGTTCCCGGCCCTGGACAAGAATCCGTTTGTAGTGGGGGACCCGATCAAAATGATTGATACGGTTCTGCAGGGGCGCAAGGGAAAGCTGGGCCAGATGCCGACCTGGAAAGACACACTGAATGACCAACAGGCGGCGGCGGTCATCACCTACGTCCGCCAGGCCTGGTCCAACAAAGGCGCGGCCGTCACGCCGGAGGCCGTAAAAAAGCGGAGGAAATAGCAAGGGGAATGATGTAACCGGGAAACGCCTGGTCAGCCAACTGCCCGGCAGGTCGAAAACGGTCTAACAAAGGTCGTTGCTTCCTTCTCCCATTCCTCTTCCATCTCCCTTCAATGGGGGTTCCATGAAATGGACCAGTGAAGCCGAGGGGGCTGTTTCCAAAGTCCCCTTTTTTATTCGCAAGCGAGTCAAAAAACGGGTGGAGGAAGAGGCCGAACGCCAGGGCAGCTCCCTGGTTACTCTGGACCATGTCCAGACCTGCCAGCAGCGTTTTCTCCAGAACATGGATCAGGAGGTCAAGGGCTTCCAGGTGGAAAGCTGCTTCGGCCCCACCGGCTGCCCGAACGCGGTGGTCGTCGATCCGGACCTGGTTCAGAAACTGGAAGAGAAACTGGAGCAGCGAAACCTGAGAGACTTTCTGAAAGAGAAAGTCAAGGGCCCGTTGAAGATGCACCACGAATTTCGCGTTTCCCTGTCCACCTGCCCCAATGCCTGCTCCCGGCCCCAGATTGTTGACTTCGGGATTATAGGGGCACTCCGTCCCAGGATCAGCGACGAGGCCTGCACGCTTTGCGGGGCCTGCCGGGAGGCCTGTCCGGAGGAGGCCATTGCTTTGGATGAAACCCTGAACCTGCCGCTGATCGATCCGGACCGCTGCCTCTCCTGCGGCCAGTGCATCAAGGTTTGCCCAACCGGGACTTTGCAGGAAGGGGAAAAAGGCTATCGCGTCCTGGCAGGGGGGAAATTAGGGCGGCATCCGCAATTGGGGAAAGAGTTAGCCGGGATCCATTCCGAAGAGGAATTGCTGGAGACCCTGGACCGGACTCTGGAGCACTATCAAAAATACAATCAAAAAGGGGAACGGCTGGGGGAGGTTCTAAAACAACACCGAATGGAATAGCCGTCCTTGGACCATTCAGCGAAGCAGTACATTGAAAGAGGCCACGAGCCCCCATGCTAATTGCTTCTGATATTTCTTCTCACCTCCGCGAATACCTGGCCTCATCATCCCTGGTAGAAAAGGACCGATTGCTGCGTCAGATGCGGCGGTTGGTGGAATCCGGTCCAGCGGACAGGGAGGAATTTGAGGGCTTTCGGCTCCAGAAAGGTCCAGGGGAAACCCTAAAGGAAGATCCAGAGAGGGAAGCCCTGCTGCTTCTGCTGGCCGGGTATAACCGAATGGCGGGATATGACCACCCGGGGGCGGAGGAAGCCTTTGAGAAAGTGATCCCCCCCAACGCCGGAGAACAGGATCCTCTCCTCCTCTACCTGAGCTGCTGTGCCGATCTGGGCCGGGCGCTGAGTCTCTCGGACCGGGGCCTGAACCTCCCGGCTTTGCAGAAGATAAAAAGCTTGAAACCCCTGCTGGATAAGCTGGACCTGCCCGCCCTGAACGGAGAGGCTCAACACCTCCGGGCCCTGGCTCTTCGGCGGCTGGGTCGGAGCCTGGAGGCCCTGGCGGAATTGAACCAGGCCTTCGGGCTTTTTCAACAGACGGCCAATGAGCATTGGGTGGCCAAGGTCGAGGATACCCTGGGCCTCGCCTTCCTCGATCTGGGGCAGATGGACCAGGCGGAACTGCATTTTCAAAGGGCCCTGGCCCGGAGGACCCGTCTGGACGATCTCCACGGCCAGGCCTGCACCTTGGGGAACCTGGGCCGTTATTTCGCCAGCCAGGAGCGGGACGACCTGGCCACTCATTATCTCCAAAGAGAACTGGAGCTTTGTGAGGGGCGGGGACATCTGAAGGAAAGAATGGTTTCCCTGCGGAGGTTGGCCCGTATCGCCTGGAGGGCCGGGCAATGGAGCCGGGCACTGGATTATCTGAAGCGGGTGGAAGGGCTGGTCCGACAGTTGGGCAGCCGCTTTGCCGAGGCCAACCTGTCCGTCACCCGGGCCGACTATCACCTCGCCCGAGGAGAATGGGATCAGGCGGAGCCCCTTCATCAGAAGGCCCGTGATCTTTTCGGTCCGCAACCCGGGGATCTGATCCAAGCCCAACTGGAGCTTCAGACCGCCCAGATAGCCGCCGGCCGAGGAGACCGACTCCAGGCCGAAGAAAAATTTTTCCAGGCCCGGGAGATCTTCCGGCAGCTTAAGAGCCCCTCCTTCCAGGCCCGGGTTGAGTTCGACTGGGGAGTCTGGCTGGCCCGGGAAGACCGGCTGGATGAGGCGGCCCCGCACATCGTCCAGGCCATCAGCCAGGCCCGGTCCTTTGAGGCCGACAAAATGGCCGCCCGCTTTGCCTCTGCCTGTCAGTCCATCGGGGCCGATCACTGGCTTCAGGCCCTATGCAAGGTCAAGGAGATGTCGGAGGCCCTGGCCGCCGAGAAGGCCCGATTTTCCAAGATGGCCGAGACGATGGTCCACGATCTAAAAAATAAGATGATTACACTGAATTTAGCCCTGAAACGGGCCGAGACTAAAAAAGAAAAAGGGGGGGATTTTTGGAGGTATGTGGCCATGGTCCAGGGCCAGGGCCTCTACATGGAGAGCTTGCTGAAAAGCTATCTCCAGGGGCTGCGACAGGAGGAGGCTCAATCCCTGGAGGCCGGCCAGATCGTCGACCTGGACCCCATCCTCGGAGAAATGCGGCTGGCCTTTTCCGTCCCCCTGGATGAGAAGAACCTGGACCTAATTGTAAATTTCCCACCCGCGGGAATCCAGGTAAATTCCAATGACCTCTTCTTGCGCCTGATCTTGTTCAACCTGATAGACAATGCCATCAAATATACCCCCAAAGGCGGGGGCGTCATTCGTCTCGAGGCCTTGGAAGAAAGATGGGGTCGTCAGGATATTCGTCATCGACCCGGGCGACGGCATCCCGGAAAACATACAGGAAAGGATTTTTCAAAAATGGGGGCGGGTGGAAGGGCAGGAGGTTTCCTATTCCACCGGCCTGGGACTATACCATACCAAGCTGATGGTGGAGGCTTTCGGGGGGCAAATTGGAGTTAGCAGCACCGTGGGCCACGGCAGCACCTTTTGGTTTGCTTTGCCGGCAGCGAAGAAAATCGATACCAAGTCAGCCTAACGGCCAAGGCGCAAATGGAGAAGCCCCGCAAGTTAATGCACGAAAAGGATAGTATTCGAATAGGGTAATGACTGAACTTATTGACACGCTCCCGTTGAATCCGGCGTCTCCGCCCTGCAATCTTGCGATCCAAGTGACTAACGCCTGCAATTTTCAATGTGTGATGTGTGCGTATAAAGATGTGCGCCGATCACGGCCCCGTAATGACATGTCTATGGAATTGTACACTAAACTAATCGACCAGTTCTTGGAAATTGATAGGTTGGAAAGGGTGGGACTGTCGTTGCAATGCGAACCGCTGCTGGATGAACATCTGTATAAAAAGATTCAATACGTGAAGATGAAAAAGCCATTGTTGCAGATCGCGTTATCAACCAACGCATTTTTGCTCAGCCAAGACACGTACAAAAGGCTTTATGATCACGGTTTGGATGCGTTGAACATCAGCCTTAACGCCGTTGAGGAAAATACGTTTAAAGCCGTTTGCGGAACTGGCTATCACCAAGTGATGGAAAACACTGTTTTCGCCGTAAAAAACAAGCCCAATGGCCTGCGCCTGACCATCAGCTCCATGCTCGTGCGAGAAAACATTGTCGAATTGGTGCGGGGGAAACATCCTGTTTTGGAATTGATTAAAGAGTCTGGCATTTCAAGAGACATGGGACCTATATCCAACCATTGCGGCAGTTTGTCGAACTATGACCCAATTGTTATATTTCCAGAGATGCAAAGCTCGACAAAAAAACTTTATTGCCACGACATTTTTGAGGCGGTTTATGTTTTGTCTAACGGCGATCTTATAGGATGCTGTAGTGATTGGAGGAGAAAAACTGTTCTTGGCAATCTCGCCGAACATAATTTCTTGGATATATGGCAAAGTCAAAAGACGGCGAAGCGGCGCGAACAAATGATGCAGGAAGACCTTTCCCGGATAGAGCCATGCAAGCAATGCAGCCAAGGATGGAATATCATGAAAAATCGATTAAAGATTTCTTTGGATTCAGTTGTTTAGACCGTAGGATTATTTTGTCTGCCTTTTTTGCTTCTCCTCGTCTTTCAAAACCCGTCTTAAGATCTTGCCTACCGGAGTCATGGGCAGGGCCTCACGGAACTCCACGGCGTGGGGTCGCTTGTAGGCCGCCATCCGGTCCCGGCAGAATTCAATGATTTCTTCCTCGGTAGCCGTCTCCCCAGCCTTAAGCTGGACAAAGGCCTTGACGGATTCCCCGCTGCGGGGGTCGGGGATGCCGATGACGGCGGCATTGGCCACCTTGGGATGTTCGTACAAAATCTCTTCCACCTCCCGGGGGAAGGCCTTCATGCCGCCCACGATGATCATGTCCTTCTTGCGGTCGGTGATGACCGTGAAGCCTTCCTCATCCAGGTGCCCGATGTCCCCGGTCAGAAAATAACGAAGGCCTTCGATCATCCGAAAGACCTTTTCATTTTCCTGCGGTTTGTTCCAGTAGCCTTTCATCACCTGGGGTCCGCTCAGGGCGATTTCCCCGTCTTCCCCCTGGGCCATTTCCTTGTCCCCGGTCTCCACATCGAGAATTTTGACCATGGTGTCCGGCAGGGGCAGGCCGATGGTTCCGAATTTCCGCCCCCGGCGGTTGGTCGGGTTGGTGTGGGTCACCGGTGAGGTCTCGCTCAGGCCGTAGCCTTCCACCAGGAGTCCTCCCTTGGTCAGTTCCTCAAATTGTTTGGCCACCTCCAGGGGCAGGGGCGCCGCCCCGGAAGAACAATAAATGATCGAGCCGAGATCGAACTGCTTGACCAGGGGATGGTTGATAATGGCGCTGTAAAGGGTCGGGACCCCGTGCAGGATGGTGACCTTATATTTTTGGATCAGCCGCAGGACTTCAGTAAAGGGTGGGTTTCCGGCCCGGGGATCGGGAACACAGACGACCCGGAAGCCGCTTCCGCAGCAGGACATCAGCGTCAGGGTCAAGCCATAGGAATGGTACCAGGGCAAGACCCCCATGTAAGTCTGTTCGGTCTCGGAGACCTTGACGGACGGGCCGCCCTCCTTGGCCTCCAGTCGACCCCACTCATCGATCATCATCAGGTTGGAGTAGATGTTGTTATGGGTTAAGGAGGCCCCTTTGGGGACACCGGTGGTACCGCCGGTGTACAGGATCAGGGCCAGGTCCTCCACGGGATTGATGTCCAGCTTGGGAGGCGAGGGCGGCGTCTTCAAGACCTCCTTAAAGAGGAGGTGTTTGGGATCCAGGGCCGGGGCCTTGGGGATCTTGCCCAGCAGCCCGCCCAGGACGGCTTTGAGGGGGGGGAGGAAATCCTTGACCGAGCAGACCACCACCGTTTGGACGTCGGTCCCTTTCAAGGCCTCCAGGGCCGTGGGATAGATAACCGGGTGATCCAGCACGAACAGGGCCTTGGCCCCGCAATCCTTGAGCTGGAAGTTCAGCTCGTTGGCTTTATACAGGGGGTTGCAGGTGACGCAGACTGCCCCGGATTTGAGGGCGCCGAAGAAGGTCACCGGAAAATGGGGGACATTGGGCAGGAAAAGGGCTACCCGGTCGCCCGGCTGAATTCCTTTCTGGACCAGGAAGGTGGCCACGCGGTCGGCCATATCCAGGATTTGCCGGTAGGTCTGTTCGTGGTCGGCAAAGATGGTGTAGGTTCGGTTGGGATATTTTTGGGCCGTTTCTTCGAGGACCTTGAAGAGCGGTTGGGGTTCGTAGGTCAGGGAATGAGGAACCCCCGATGGCCATTTGAATTTGTGCCAAATCTGTTCTTCCATGACGCGTCTCCTTTAAGAGTTTAAGAATATCGCTAAAGATTTCCTCCGGAGAGGAAAAACGTGCGGGGAGTCTTTTGGGAAGGGATCATAATGCAAAAACCGACACAGATCAATAAAAGTTTTTCAGGCTTTTTGTTTGACAGGATAAGCAACCCAACCCTATACTTTTTCCGAAATGTTTGGTTTGAAAGATTTCTTTCTATTGATGACGATTTTTGGCTCCATGGGCCTGGGCCTTTACTGGCCGGTTCTGGGGCGACCCCTGACCCCCGGACTGACCTATTTCCTGATATTTCTCCTTTTCCTGAGTTTCCTGCAGTTGAAATTGGACGAAGTCTGGACCTCCTGGAAAAAACATGGCTTCCATTTATTAACACTGGGGATCATCAAACTCCTGGCCTTGCCTGTCGGCCTTTATTTTCTGTTTGCTTGGCTCTGGCCGGAATATGCCCTGCCGGTCCTGCTGCTGAGCGGCGTTTCCACCGGGGTGACGGCCCCCTTTATCTCCGGCCTGGTGGGGGCCCAAACCACCCTGGTGCTCGGCATGGTGGTACTGACCTCCCTCTTCCTGCCTTTTTCCCTGCCTTTACTGGTCCGGTTTTTGTCAGGGGCGGAGCTGCAGATTTCCTTCGGGGCCATGTTTCAGGTATTGGCCCTGGTCATTTTTTTTCCGGCCCTGCTGGCGGCCGTTCTCCGGAGGATCTGCCCTCGATTTTTGGAAAGGCTTTCCGCCGTTCGCTATCCTTTGTCGCTCGCCTGCTTTGCCTGCATCAATCTGGCCATCTTTTCCCGTTACCAGGGTTTCTTCTGGGAGCGTCCATTGGAAATTGTGAACACCACCCTGGTCGCTTACCTGCTGGCCCTCATATTTCATGGAGTCGGCTGGATTGTTTTCAGGGGGAGCCGGTGGAGGTACGCTTGGCTCAGACGGTCTCCCTGGCTTATGTCAATAATATCCTGGTGGTGGTCTTCTCCGCCCATTTTTTCGGCCCCCTGGCCGCGACCCTGTCAGTGATGTATCTGCTGCCGTTTTTTACCCTGATTGTCCCCTTGCGCCTGTTAGGAGGTTCGACCCGATCATGATCCCTGTCGCCACCCGTGAACAATTGGAATTTCATAAACTGTTGATCTTGACGGCCGAAGCGGCCCACAGCGAAGCCTCCCGAAAGGCCATCCGATCCATAGAACCTTTCGGAAGTAAAGAAGCCATTCAACAGCGCCAGGCCCGGATTGAAGAGGTCCGCCGATTAGACCGAGAGGGAGTCCCTTTGTCTCTGGTCCCCTTCGTCGATTTACAGCCCTTTTTGATCCGGGTTCGGCCTCAAGGGGCCATTTTAGAACCGATCGAACTGGCGGCCTTTGGCCCGGTCCTGGGCCTGATCGAAGCCCTGGGTCAGCAGATCAGGGAACGAGAGGACCTGCCGCATCTCCGTGAGCTGATAGCGGGTTTTAACGGCCACCCGGAATTGTTGCAAGCCCTGAGACGGTCCCTGGACGATGAAGGGAATATCCTGGACCAGGCCTCATTCCTGCTGGCGGATTTGCGCTCCCAGGTCAGGCAGGTGGAAGCCCGGATTCGCAGACAGCTCACCGACCTGATTCAGGACCATAGCCTGTCCAACCTCCTGCAGGATGATTTCGTTACCCAGCGATCCGGCCGCTGGGTCATTCCGGTGCGGATGGAGTCCCGCTTCCAGATCCCCGGCGTGGTCCACGATGTTTCCCGGTCCGGGGAGACGGCCTTTGTGGAACCCAGCGCCATCATTCAGCTCTCCAACCAACTGGAAAACCTGGTGGCCGAGGAGAAGGCGGAAGAAAACCGCATCCTGCGGGAGTTTTCCTCCCGGATTCGGGAGATCACCCGGGAGCTGGAGGTGGAGCTGCGAATCCTGATTACTCTCGATCTGCTTCAGGCCCTGGCCCGGTTGGCGGACCGCTTGCGCATGGAACCGCCCCGGATCAACCAGGAGGGATTCTTCGAAGTAGTTCAGGGCCGTCACCCGCTCCTGGAACTTTCTTTTCAACGGCAGGCCACGAAGACCGAAGTGGTACCCCTGGATATTCGTTTAAATGAGCAGGCCAAGGTCATGGTCATTACCGGGTCCAACGCCGGCGGCAAGACAGTGGCCCTCAAAACCGTGGGCCTGTTGACCCTCATGGCCCTGTCCGGGATGCCGGTGCCGGCCCGGGACACCTCCAGCTTTCCCCTGGTCGACAAACTCCTGGTGGACATGGGGGACGAACAGTCCATCGAATCCAGCCTTTCCACCTTCTCGGCGCACATCCGCCGCCTGTCGGAAATACTGAGCCAAGCCGATCGGGACTCGATCGTTTTGCTGGACGAACTGGGCACCAGCACCGACCCGGACGAAGGGGCGGCCCTGGCCTGCGCGATTCTGAAGCGTCTTCAGGAGCAGGGTGCCCTGGTGATCGCCACCACCCATCTGGCCGGGATCAAGGTCTTTGCCGAATATACGGAGGGCCTGGTCAATGCGGCCATGGCCTTCGATCCCCTGACCCTGACGCCGCTTTACCGGTTAAAGGCCGGAGAACCCGGGCTTTCCCACGCCCTGGAGGTAGCCCAGCGCTACGGCCTGGATCCGGCGATTATCACCTCGGCCCGGGGGCTGTTGGGTGAGCAGAAAGTGCGGTTGGACCGTTTGATCATTGACTTGAGCGAAGAGAAAAAGCAATACGAAACGGCCCGGCAGGAGATGAAACAGAGCGAAGCGGACTTGGCCGCCAAAGAGCGGGCCCTGGAGGAGGAACGAAAGGCCCTGGAAGAGGAAAGGAAAAAGGTTTTGTCCAAGACCTTTCTGGAGGCTTCAGAATACCTGACTTCCATCCGTCGCCGGATGCAGGACCTGATGGATGAGATCCGGGCAAAAGGCCGAGGCCGGGGTAAGGAAGCCGTCAAGGAAGTGGGGAAAATTCAGGAAGAAGTCCATGAAAATCTGAAACGGTACTCCGACCAGGAACCCCGTCGTCCCCTGACCCTGGAGGAGGTCCAGGAAGGCCGGATGGTTTTCATTTCTTCCTTAGGCTATGACGCCGTGGTGGCTTCCGTTCTCAAAAAACAAAAACGGGTCAAGGTTCGAGCCGAGGGATTTGAAATTGAGGTCCCCCTTCTGGAAGTGGGCCCGCCGGCCGGGATCAAGCCGCTGCGAAAGTCACCGACCTCGTCGCGGTCCCTGTCCCTGGAATTGCCGCCCGGCCGATTGAACCTGATCGGCCTGCGGGTGGACGAGGCCCTTTCCCGACTGGAACCCTTCTTGAATCAGGCCTCCCTGGGTGGTTTGACCGAGACGATCATCGTCCACGGGTTCGGTGAGGGGATCCTTCAGCGGGCTGTCCGGGAACATCTAAAGGGCCATCCTTTGGTCAAGGAATTCAGGCCCGGCAGCAAAGCGGAAGGCGGGGCCGGGGCAACGGTCGCGACATTATTTTGATGTTGAATCCGCCGACCTCCCCAGAGATTTCCCACCGGGCCTGGGCCATTTTCTGGATCGGCAGCGCGGGATTTTTGCTTTCCATGTTTTACCGCCTGTCGATTACCGTGATCAGTCCGGAATTGACCCGCGACCTGAATCTGAGTACGGTCCAACTCAGCCAGTTATCGGCGGCCTTTTTTTATGCCTTCGCCTTCAGCCAGATCCCCATCGGCATGGCCCTGGATTCGATCGGTCCTCGGGCCGTCGTATTGGGTTTGAACGCAGCGGGACTCGCCGGGGCGGTTTTTTTTGCTTCGGCCCAAACGGCCGGACAAGCTTATTGGGCGCGCATTCTGATAGGCATCGGCATGAGCGGCAACCTCATGGGCATGCTGACCCTGCTGGCTGCCTGGTTCCCGGCCCACCGCTTTGCCACCATCGGCGGTTTGTTCGTCGGGATCGGGTCCGCGGGCAGCTTGCTGGCCGCCACCCCTCTGGCCCTGCTGGCCCAGGCCTTCGGCTGGCGGGGCAGCTTCCTCCTCATCGCCCTGATCAATGCCCTCCAGGTTCTGGCCTTCCTGGTTTTTGTCCGCAACCGCCCCTCGGAACAGGAAGGATCTACGACTTCCCGGGCCAACCCCTTTAAGGGGCTGTGGCTGGTGTTGAAGTTCCCTTCCTACTGGTGGATCAGCATCGGGGCCTTTTTCCGTTACGGCTGTCTGACGGCCCTGCAGGGACTGTGGGCCGGCCCCTACCTGATCAACGGCCTGGGATTCAGTACCCTGGAAGCGGGAAACGCCCTTTTTTTTATGGGACTGAGTTACATGGTCGGACTCCCCCTATCCGGGCGTTTCAGCGACCGGATCGCCCGAACCCGCAAGTGGGTTATTCTGCCTTCGTTATTTATCACGGCCCTGCTGTTTCTATCCTTAATGGTCTGGTCCAAGGGGGCGCCGGTCGTGGGCCTCTATCTGGTCTTTTTTGCCTTGGGGTTTTTCACGGCCCCCGGTCAGATCATGTATTCCCATATCAAGGAACTGGTGCCCCCGCAGGTCATGTCCACGGCCATGACCGGAATCAACCTCTTCACCATGTTGGGAGCGGCCTTTATCATGCAGGCCATGGGCCTGGTGGTGGCGGCCGGGCCGCAGGGCTTGAGCAGCCCGGAGGGGTTTGCTCCGGCCTGGATTCTTTGCGCCGCCGGCCTGGGTTTGTCGGGGTTCCTGTATCTTTTGGTGCCGGATAGCCGGACGTTGAAGGAACGTTCATCGGCATGATACTTAAATTCGAAATTCGAAGCACGAAATCGACTCGACTGAGCTCGTCGCAGGCCGAAACAAGCACGAAGGTCCAAATCCAAATGATCAAAACAAAAATATTTTTGGTTAGTCTTTAGCAGAGGGATTTTTAAAGGATATGGCGATCAATCCCCAAAAAAAACAGGAACTGGAAGAACGACTCGGGGCGCTTCGCATCCGCCGGGAGGAGGTCGTCGAGAAATTTGTTCGGTCCGCCGGCCCGGGAGGGCAGAAGGTCAACAAGACTTCGTCGGCGGTCTACCTGCGACATCTCCCGACCGGCATCGAAATCAAGATGCAGCAGGATCGTTCTCAGGCAGTGAACCGCTTTTTAGCCTGGCGGCTCCTGGCCGACAAGGTGGAGGCCCGTCAATGCGGGAAAGATCCCCAGGCGGCAGAGGCTGATCGCATTCGTAAGCAGAAACAGCGGCGGCGGCGAAAGACCCGGGGGAGGGAGAAGGACGATGGAAGAAGGAAGATGGAAGAGGGAAGCAAAATGTAAAGGGGGGGCATGAATAAAGAATTTGTCGTTATGCTGGTGTTGATCGGGTTGGCTTTGGTTTTAATTCTTCAGAACACCCAGGATGTTTCCCTGATAGGGAAATTTAATAAAGATGGGATATCAACCGAAAAAGGGGCAGGGCCGTGAGAATTTGATTAAGGAGGATAACCTGGACATGGTAGCGACCAAAAGAATTTTCAAAAAGATGATGAGGACAGCCGGTTTATTGTTCCTGGTGGGGCTCCTGCCGATCGCCGTCTGGGCGGCGAATGAAGGCAAAATGATCGAAGTCATCCTGGATGCCTCGGGCAGCATGAACGGCAAGCTGGCCGGCGGGGAAATGAAAATCGCGGCGGCCAAGAGTGCGGTCTCCGAACTGGTCAAGAAGATGCCCGATGGGGCGGTTTTGTCCTTTCGGGCCTATGGGCACCAATCGCCCCGGGAAAAGCACGACTGCCAGGATACGGAACTCCTGGTCCCCTTCGGCCCTTTGTCCAAGAACCGGGGCCTGATCGAAGTCAAGGCCAAAGGGCTGATGGCCAGGGGTTACACCCCGATCACCTATGTAATCACCAAGGGGGCAGAGGATTTCCCGGCCGATTTCCAGGGCGACAGGGTCATCGTCCTGGTCAGCGACGGCAAGGAGACCTGTCCGGGGGACCCTTGCGCCCTGGCCCAGGCGTTAGCCAAAAAGGGGATGAAACTGGTGATCCACACGGTGGGCTTCGGGGTGGATGAGGCTGCCAAATCCCAACTGGAGTGCCTGGCGCGGGTTACCGGGGGCCGTTATTTTCCGGCCGAGAGCACGGCCGAGTTGATCAAGGTCCTGAGCCTGGCCGTGGAGACCTCCCGGACCGTCAAGGTTGAGAAAACGGGGCCCGGATGGCTGGAGGTCAAAGGGGCGGACCTCTCCGGCCACCAAGTCACCAGAGCCGATACCGGGGAGAAGGTGGGGTCCCTGGGCCATACTCAATCCTCGATGGAGCTTCCGGCTGGGATTTACAACGTCACCATCGGCCGGGCGGTCTGGAAGAGCGTGGAGGTCAAGGCCGGAGAGAAAACCGTGCTGGCCCCGGGGTTCCTGAAAGTCGAGCACGCCACCGTACAGGGACACAAGATAGTCGATCCGGAAACCGGCGCCATCCACGGGGAGGTCGGCAACACTAAAAACAATACGGCCCTCATGCCCGGGGAGTATGAGGTTTATTTCGGGAAGCTCGGCTGGCCGGTAAAAATCAAGGCCGGGGAGACCCTGGTACTGAAACCCGGTACGGTCCAGGTGGTCAAGGCTTCCGTCCAGGGGAACAAGATCCGCAACAAAAAGGGGGAAGTGATCGGGGAAGTAAGCAACACCATGAACTGGATCCCCCTGCCTCCGGGTGAGTACACCGTGGAGCTACAGGGAAAATCAATTTCCTTCAACCTGAAGGAAGGAGAAGAGCTGAAGTTTTAATAGCCGGTTTCTTGTTGTTCGGGGCTCCGGTAATCGATCAGAGCCTGTCGGTTTTGAAGGTGTTGCATTGATCGAGGTCTCCCGATCGGATACCCCGCTGGAACCAACTCACCCGCTGGGCGGAGCTTCCGTGGGTAAAGGAGTCCGGGGTCACGTGACCACGGGACTGACGCTGGAGGCGATCGTCCCCAACGCTGCTGGCGGCCTGCAGCGCCTCTTCCATGTCACCGGGTTCCAGAATATGCCGCGCTTTTTGCGCGTGGTAGGCCCAGACGCCGGCCAGGCAATCCGCCTGCAGTTCCATCATCACCGACAATTTATTAGCCTCCTCCTGGCCCGCGCGGGCCCGGAGGGATTGAACTCTATCAGCAATTCCCAGCAGGTTCTGAACATGGTGCCCGATTTCATGGGCGATGACATAGGCCTGGGCAAAGTCTCCGGGGGCCCCGAATTTATTTTTCAGGTCCCCATAGAAACTTAAATCAATGTAAAGTTTTTGGTCATTGGGGCAATAGAACGGTCCGACCGCGGCAGAGGCGAAGCCGCAGGCGGAGTCAACGGCACCGGAATAGAGGACCAGGGTCGGTTCCCGGTACTTTTTGCCCCTGAGTCGAAAAAGTTCATTCCAGGTGTCTTCCGTGTCGGCCAGCACCACGGAGACAAATTTAGCCAGGCTATTTTCTTCAGGTGAGGGGGACCGGGGGACCGATGGCGACGACTGGACACCGGGCGACTGGGTCTGGTTGATCAGGATGGAAGGATCCAGACCGAAATACATGGCCACCAGGGCCAAGACGATGGTACCCAATCCGCCGCCGACTATTCCCCGAGATACCCGAAATCCTCGGCGATCTTCAACATTTTCGCTTTGGCGCTCATTGTCCCAACGCATGGCCCACCTCCTCCGTTCCCAGTAAAATCGGAATATTTCCTTTTTCCGCCTGCTTCCAGACTTCGATGAACTCTTGGGCGGATTCCTTCTCTCCCTTAATTTGAATTTTAATATCAGCCGTCAATTTGCCCTCCTCTTGTCCGGTTGATGAGTCTTCAATCAACGTCTCAACATTACATATTTCAGGAAACCAAGCAAAACTTTTTCCGATTATAAATTGAAGATTACTTTCAGAGCCTGGTTAATCTTTTCCATGGTCTCCGGATCCAGTTCTCCCCGAACTCTTCTAATCCGGGACTGATAATCCACAGGGCGGGTTTGCAGACAATCGGCAATTGATTTTTTGGTCAGATTATTTTTTTTCGTCGGGTCGATTTCCACGTTGGTTATTATCTGGGCTTTCTTGGGGGTCCAGGAAGTTATCGGCACTACCTGGATAACCGGGACTCTTTCATTATAAATATTATTGGTCACCACGACACAGGGGCGGATTTTGCCGGTCTCCGACCCACGCCCCGGGTCAAGATTTAAATCAATGACCAGTCCCCTGAAAGGTCTGATCATTCCGGCCAGCCCGACAGCGCGGATTCCGTCAAGGATTTAAGATCCGGATCGGCAGCATAGATTTCCGCATAGAGAGAGGCGGATTTTTCCAGGTCTTCCTTTTCTATGGCTGTCTGAAAGTGATCCAGGGCGGCGCGGACCAGCGCCCCTTTATCCTTAAACCCATAGGCTTGATAATTATTCAAAAATTTAGCCTGTTTTTCCCGAAAACTTAATTTTACCTGAGTCATAAATCCCTCCACGGCAATACTCTTACCCTAAAATAGTACCTATAATTAGACCCTATTTTAAGCGCCAGTAATTCTTTTGTCAAGACCGGCAATAAACTGGAACAGGAATTGGCTGGTAATTTAACCGCTTTCAATACCAGGGATAAAAAGCTAGAAATAGCTATTCTTTTTTGCGATCGAATGGAGTAAAATATATAGTTAGAATCTGAAAAGGGAGTAATTCATGCCAACCATTCTCATGATCCTGGGATGGAGACTTTTTTTCTACTCCAATGAGGGCCAAGAACCCATTCATGTCCATTGCCGTGAGGAACAGTGGGACGAATTTCAGAGGAGACACCGGCTATGACCCAATATCATCGGCTCACTAATCTTCAATTCCGAGGAGACTGGTTAGTCCTTACCTTTGACGGAGAGGAAAAAAAATTTTTAATTCGGGAGATTTCCCCCGCACTTGCCGGGGCCTCGGAAGGAGGAACGGAACAACTTTGAAATTTCCCCCTCCGGGTACGGAATCCACTGGCCCCTTCTGGATGAGGATCTCTCGGTCGATGGCCTGCTGGGAATCATTCATGCCCCGGATTTTCAGAAAAAGAGCGCCTAACACATTAAAAAAACAGAAACAGCCCATAGCTTCCATTACTTTCGCGGGACACGGTTCGGTCCGGTGGCTATCCTGTGGTCGGTCCATCAGGGACAGCCGAAGATCCGGCGGGTCATGCTCTCCAGGCCCGGACTTTCGGCTAAACAGACGGTCAAATCCTTGTTCCCGGATTCCATCACTTCTTCGTCTGCCGAGGTCGATGCGCTGGCCGACCGGATTGCGGCTTTCCTGGCCGGAGAGGACATCTGCTTCTCCCTCCACGTCGCCCGCCTCGATCTGTGCTCCCCGTTCCAGCAGAAGGTCCTGCGGGCGGAACATGGAATCCCCCGGGGAAGGGTGAGCACCTATCAGCGGATCGCCGGGCATCTGGGCCATCCTCGGGCCGCCCGGGCCGTCGGCACCGCCCTGGCCCACAACCCTTTTCCCATCATCGTCCCCTGTCACCGGGCCATCCGTTCTGACGGAACACTCAGCGGGTTTCAGGGCGGGGTGGAAATGAAACGGGCTTTATTGGAAATGGAAGGGGTCCTGGTTGACGGTTCGGGTCGTGTCGCTTCCGGAAAATTATATTACTGAAATGACCAATTAACCGGCGTTAAAAAAGGCCTTTACTCGGTAAGGGTGTCCGGTAATTGGCGGGTCTTTTTTCAGTTTATTGATGGCGATGTCAACCTCGTCGATTATGGTGATTACCATTAGGAGCAAAGAAATGAGAAAAATGATCCGGCGTCCGGCGCACCCCGGGAACATCATCAAAGAAGATTATCTCCTGCCTTTGTCCGTAACCATAAAGGATATGGCTGTTGCTTTTCAGCCTTGGAGAAACACTCGAATTTCCCCCTCACAGGCACCTTTTTCATGCATGAGACACCCGTCGATCCTGGGGTGCATGGAACATCTGATCCCCAATGCTTCCAGCCAGCATTCAATCCGGCACATCACACCACAGCGGTAGCCATCGATCGCCCCGATCAACGGAATTCAACTTATTATTATATCCTAAAGGCGGCCAATTTGGGGGGCAAAATGGCAGTGCTCGATTCTGTCCAGGATAAGTCCATGATATGACATTGGATATTGTTAATTGTGCTCCATGAAATATTTTCTCTTGACAGGGCCAATATAAAAGTAGATAAGAGGAATGAACGTTCATTCTTTATGTATATAAAGAGGCGGAACCATGGGAAAGTCCGATAGGCGAGGTGACATCATTGGAGCGGCGTTGGAACTCATTGCGAAACATGGTTTTCATGGAGCCCCGATGGCCAGGATAGCCGAAAAGGCAGGTGTGGGAGCCGGAACGATCTACCGCTATTTCGAGAACAAGGATAGGCTCATCATGGAAATATTCAGGAATCTGGAAGACCAAATCATGGCGGTTCTCCATGAAGGATTATCCTGCCGGGAGGCCCATCCGGGAAAGATTTCTGCACCTGGGTACAGGCCTTTTAAAGTATTTAATCGAGCATCCTCTCCATTTTCATTACGTTGAGCAGTACCACAACTCTCCCTACGGTGTTTCCTTACGCCGGGACAGGATTCTGGGCAAATCTACTGACCCGGATATATTCAAGCAACTCTTTGAAGATGGGATCGCCCAGCAGGTCCTGAAAGAGTTACCCCTTTTCGTACTTTTTGCCCTGGCCTTCGGCCCCTTGCTGACCCTGGCTCGGGACCATATCCTCGGTTTCGCCATATTGGAGGAACCCCTGATTTTACAAAGCATAGAGGCCTGCTGGGACGGAATTAAGAGGTGAAAAATACTTATTAGGGGGAAATATCGTTTTTTATCATACTTTGGGAATGAACATTCATTCAATCTGTAAGAACATTCTCTCTCTAATTCACCAGATTACGAGCCTAATAAAGGATTCATCACCCGGAACCTATCGGGGGATGGTCTTCAAACTGAAATCGCAGAGGTGTACCATGCAAATCAATGCCAGATCGAAACGAATCGCCGCCACCGGCGTTCTCCTCGGGGGACTGATCCTGGCCGGTTGCGGACAACCGCCCGCTCCAGGAGGACCGCCTCAGGGCGGCACTCCCGAAGTGGCCGTGGTGGTTGTAAAACCGGAGCGCGTAGCGATCACCACCGAATTGGCCGGCCGAACGTCCGCCTACCTGGTTGCCGAAGTTCGTCCGCAGGTGGGCGGGATCATCCAGGAACGCCTGTTTAAAGAGGGTGGGGATGTCAAGGCGGGGGATATTCTCTACCGGATCGACCCGGCCACCTATCAGGCGGCCTACGCCAGCGCCAAGGCGGCCCTGGCCCGGGCTGAAGCCAATCTGACCTCCATCCGCTACAAGGCGGAGCGTTACCAGGAACTGGTATCCATCAAGGCGGTCAGCCAGCAGGATTACGACGACACGGTCGCCGCCCTCAAGCAGGTCGAGGCGGACATTGAGGTCAACAAGGCGGCCGTCGAAACCGCCCGCATCAACCTGGCCTACACCCGAGTCTCGGCGCCGATTTCCGGTCGTATCGGCAAATCTTCGGTAACAACCGGTGCGCTGGTGACGGCGAGCCAGGCTAACGCACTGGCCACGATTCAACAGCTTGATCCGGTCTATGTGGACGTGAGCCAGTCGACCGCCAATCTGCTGCGTCTGAAACAGAATATGGCCAACGGCCGGCTCAAGCACGATGGCGTCAACCAATCCAAGGTCAAGTTGCTTTTGGAGGACGGTACGCGCTATCCCCAGCAGGGCACTTTGAAGTTTTCCGATGTCACGGTTGACCCGAGTACCGGATCGGTCACCCTGCGGACGGTCTTCCCGAATCCGAACCATACCCTATTGCCGGGCTTGTATGTCCGCGCCATTCTCGAAGAAGGGGTGAACGAGCAGGCGATCCTCATCCCCCAACAGGGGGTAACCCGCAATAGCAAGGGGCAGGCCACCGCCTTGGTAGTGGACGGATTCGACAAGGTAGCGCAGCGGGTACTCGCCGTTGAGCGATCCATCGACGGAAAATGGCTGGTCAGCCAGGGGCTGAAACCCGGAGATCGGGTGATTCTGGAGGGGCTGCAGAAGGTCCGCCCCGGGGTTTCCGTGAAAGTAGTTCCCTTCGGGACCAAGACGGACACGACAGCCCCCGGGCGCGCCGCCGGGCCCGCCGAAGCTAAAAAGTAAGGGAGTTTTCATGTCTCAGTTTTTTATCAGCCGCCCCATCTTTGCCTGGGTGATCGCTATTATCATTATGCTGGCGGGCGTCCTGGCGATTAAAACGTTGCCGGTCTCGCAGTATCCGGCCATCGCCCCACCGGAGATCTCCATAAACGCCGTCTACCCGGGAGCCTCGGCCCAAACGGTCGAGAACACGGTCACTCAGGTCATCGAACAAAAGATGAATGGGATCGACCATCTCCGCTATATTTCCTCGACCAGTGACTCCTCGGGCTTTGTGACCATCACCCTGACCTTTGATGCCGCCGCCGATCCGAATATCGCCCAGGTGCAGGTGCAGAACAAACTGCAATTGGCCACCCCCCTGTTGCCGCAGGTGGTTCAGCAGCAGGGGATCCAGGTGACCAAATCAACCCGGAACTTCCTGCTGATCATCGGTTTCGTCTCGGAAGACGGCAGCATGAACCGCTACGATCTGACCGATTATATGGTGGCCAACGTTCAGGATATCATCAGTCGGGTCGAGGGAGTCGGCGAAGTACAATTGTTCGGCTCCCAGTATGCCATGCGGATCTGGCTCGATCCCAACAAACTCAATGACTACCGCCTCACACCGGGCGATGTCAAGCAGGCCGTTAGAGCCTATAACGTCCAGGTCTCTGCCGGTCAGCTCGGCGGACTACCCTCCGCCGCAGGGCAGCAGTTGAACGCCACCATCACGGCCCAGACCTTGCTCCAGACCCCCGAGCAGTTCAAAGAGATACTCCTGCGCACCACCAGCGATGGGTCAACCGTGCGTCTGCGGGACGTGGGCCGCGTTGAACTGGGAAGCGAAAGCTACGAGGCGGTGGGGCTTTACAACGGCAAGCCGGCGTCCGGGATGGCGCTCAGGCTGGGCGCCGGCGCCAATGCCCTGGATACGGCCAAACTGGTCAAGGCCAAGATGGCGGAACTGTCGAAGTTTTTCCCCCCGGGCCTGCAGGTGATCTACCCCTACGACACCACCCCTTTTGTGAAGCTTTCCATTGAAGAGGTGGTCATAACTCTGCTGGAGGCCATCGTCCTGGTCTTCCTGGTCATGTTCCTTTTCCTCCAGAACTTCCGCGCCACCCTCATCCCCACCATTGCCGTGCCGGTGGTACTCTTGGGCACCTTCGGGGTCCTGTCGGCCTTCGGTTTTTCCATCAACACCCTGACCATGTTCGCCATGGTTCTGGCCATCGGTCTCTTGGTGGACGATGCCATCGTGGTGGTGGAGAACGTGGCGCGGGTGATGAGCGAAGAGGGGTTGCCCCCCAAGAGGCCACCCGCAAATCCATGGGGCAGATCACCGGCGCCCTGGTGGGGATCGCCCTGGTGCTGGCGGCGGTCTTCGTGCCCATGGCCTTCTTCGGCGGCTCCACCGGCGTTATCTACCGCCAGTTCTCCATCACCATCGTTTCCGCCATGGTGCTCTCGGTGGTGGTGGCCCTGATACTCACCCCGGCGCTCTGCGCCACCCTGCTCAAGCCGGTGGCCAAGGGACAGCCGGCGGTCGGAAAAGGCCTGTTCCGGGGCTTCTTCCGTTGGTTTAACCGGTTCTACCACCGCGGCAGCGGGCACTATCAATCCCTGGTCGGGCGTATTCTGGTCATGGGGACGCGCTACCTGGTCATCTACCTGCTGATCGTCGTGGCGATGGGAACCCTCTTTATGCGGATGCCCACGGCCTATCTGCCCGACGAGGACCAGGGGATCCTCTTGAACCTAATCCAGCTTCCGGTGGGCGCCACCCAGGAACGGACGCTTAAGGTGATCGAAGAGGTGCAACGGCACTATCTCGTGGACCAGAAGGAGGCGGTGAAATCGATATTTGCCGTGGCCGGGTTCAGCTTTGCCGGTCGGGGGCAGAACAATGGTCTGGCTTTTGTCATGCTCAAAGACTGGTCGCTACGCAAACGTCCTGACCTGAAGGTGACGGCGGTCGCCGGCAAGGCCATGGCCGCCTTGGCCCCTATCCGGGATGCGCTGGTTTTTGCCTTCGCGCCACCCGCGGTCATTGAAATGGGTACCGCCAACGGTTTTGACTTTCAGTTGCAGGACCGGAGCGGGCTGGGTCACGACAAGCTGATGGAGGCCAGAAACCAGCTTCTGGGCCTGGCGGCCCAAAATCCGATTCTCGTGGGGGTGCGGCCCAACGGCCAAACCGACACCCCGGAATTCAAGCTGGATATCGACGAGGACCGGGCCGGGGCGCTGGGCCTCTCCCTGGTGGATATCAATGATGCTATCTCTACCGCCTGGGGAAGCGCCTACGTCAACGACTTCATCGACCGAGGTCGGATCAAGAAGGTCTATCTCCAGTCCGACGCCCAATACCGGATGCAGCCGGAGGACCTGGACCAGTGGTATGTCCGCAACAACCAGGGGACCATGGTGCCTTTCTCCGCCTTTGCCACGGCCCACTGGAGCTCCGGTTCTCCCCGGCTGGAGCGCTACAACGGCCTGCCGTCCATGGAGATTCTCGGCCAACCGGCGCCGGGAAAGAGTTCCGGCGATGCCATGAAGGCCATGGAGGAGATGGCCGCCAAACTACCCGCCGGCATCGGGTTTGAGTGGACCGGACTCTCCTACCAGGAACGGATGTCCGGCTCCCAGGCGCCGGCCTTGTACGCCATCTCGATTTTGGTCGTGTTCCTCTGCCTGGCCGCCCTCTATGAAAGCTGGGCGATCCCTATTTCCGTCTTGCTGGTGATTCCCTTGGGGGTCATCGGGGCCCTGCTGGCCACGACGCTGCGGGGACTCCCCAACGACGTCTATTTCCAGGTTGGGCTGCTGACCATCATCGGCCTGTCGGCCAAAAACGCCATCCTGATCGTAGAGTTCGCCAAGGAGCAGATGGAACAGGGCGTGGGACTGCTGGAGGCCACCATGGAAGCGTCGCGGCTCCGGCTGCGACCGATCCTGATGACCTCCCTGGCCTTCATCCTCGGGGTGCTGCCGCTGGCCATCAGTAAGGGCGCCGGGTCTGGCGCCCAGAACGCCATCGGTACCGGCGTTATCGGGGGGATGCTTACCGCCACCTTCCTGGCGGTCCTCTATATCCCGCTGTTTTTCGTCGTGGTGAGAAGGATATTCAAGGGGAAGCAGCCGGCTCAAGATCATCCCCCTGAGCGGCAGCCCGATTCCAGCCATTCTACGGAGGGCCGATAACATGAATCGAAAACCAATCCTGATCGTCCTGGCGATCCTGGGCCTGGCCGGGTGCACCACCCTGGCCCCCAACTATACTCGTCCTCCGGCGCCCGTTCCTGCTGCCTGGCCGAGCGGCCCGGCCTATAAGGAAACCGCTGCCCAACCGACCGGGGTGGATGCCGCCGACATGGCCTGGCGCGACTTTTTTGTCGTCGAAGGACTGCGGAAGGTGATCGAACTGGCGCTGGCCAACAACCGCGACCTGCGACTGGCTGCGCTCGCCATGGAAAAGACGCGAGCGCTATACCAGATCCAGCGTGCCGAACAGTTTCCGTCGATAAACGCCTCCGGCGCCGGGATCGAACAACGGCTGCCGGCCAGCGTCTCGACCACCAGGCAGGCGATCATTGCCCGGCAATACGAGGTCAGCCTGGGCTTCAGTTCCTATGAACTGGACTTTTTTGGCCGCATCCGCAGCCTGAAAGATCGGGCCTTGGAGCAGTACCTGGCCAGCGAACAGGCCCGCCGCAGTGCGCAGATCACGCTGGTAGGCGAAGTTTCTAACACCTACCTGACCCTGGCTGCCGACCGTCAATACCTGAAGCTGGCCCAGGATACGCTTAGGTCCCAAGAAGCTACCTACAAGCTGATTCAACGTCGTTTGGCGGTCGGAGTTTCTTCCGAGCTGGATCTACGTCAGGCGCAAACTCGAGTGGATTCGGCCCGGGTGGATATCGCCCGCTACATCAGCCGGGTGGCGCAGGACGAGAACGCCCTGGCCCTGCTGGTCGGCTCACCGGTTCCGGAGGAGTTTCTGCCAGCGGAGTTGGAAACGGTGGCCGCGCTGAAGGATATCAGGGCCGGATTGCCGTCAGAGGTAATGCAACGCCGTCCCGACATCCTGCAGGCCGAGAACCAGCTCAAGGCGGCTAACGCCAATATCGGCGCGGCCCGGGCGGCCTTTTTCCCCCGGATCACGCTGACCACCGGCTTCGGCACCACCAGCGACGAGCTGTCCGGTCTCTTTGGGTCCGGTTCAGCCTCCTGGATATTCGTACCGCGAATCACCCTGCCGATCTTCGACGGCGGCAGAAACCGGGCCACTCTCGAAGTGGCCGAGGCGGAGCGCGAGATCGCCCTGGCCCAGTATGAGCAGGCCATTCAATCGGCCTTCAGGGAAGTGGCCGACGCTCTGGCCCAAAGGGGAACGGTGGGAGATCAACTGGAGGCCCAACAGTCCCTGGTGGACGCCTCCGCCTGGAGCTATCACCTGGCCGAGGCGCGCTACAAAAGTGGGATTGACAGCTTCCTGCCCGTTTTGGACGCGCAACGCGCGCTCTATGGGGCGCAGCAGGGCCTGATCGCCGTCCGCCTGGCCCGGCAGACGAATCTGGTGACGCTCTACAAGGTACTGGGCGGCGGGGAGTGAAGGAGGTTTAAAAACGGTCTCAAAATAGGGACAACATCGTAGCGCGTCATTCCCGCAGCGCTTCTGAGCGGGAATCCAGGTTTTTCTTAGGAAACACTGGATCCCCGATAAAGACATTCGGGGATGACGAGAAATTCAAAAGAGGGCAGGTATATTTCGATTCTTCAGCCCGGCAGACCCAGGCGGACCGGCTGCTCCAGGCGCTTGTCCCCGCGAACGATCGAGAGGGTCACCGTATCGCCAGTCTGATGCTGCTCCAGGGCGTTCAGCAGATCGTCGAAGGACGAAATCGGTTTGCCGTTCAGGGCGACAATGACATCGCCCTCCACCAGACTGCCGTCCGGGGAGCGCTTAAAGGGTTGAAGGCCCGCCTGGTGCGCCGGGCTGTCGGGATATACTCCGATCACCGCGACGCCCTTGGGCAGACCAAGTGATTCCTGAAACGACTTCCCCGCCGCCTGGATGCCGAGGGCCGGACGGATGAATTTTCCGTCCCGGATGAGCCGCGGCACGATGCGGTTCACCTCGTCCACCGGAATGGCGAAGCCGATGCCGGCGGATCCGCCCGAAGGGCTGTAGATCGCGGTGTTGACCCCGATCAGCCGGCCGGCGGAGTCCAGCAGCGGGCCGCCCGAATTGCCGGGATTGATGGCGGCATCGGTCTGAATCACGCCCCGGATAGACCGCTGCGTGGCCGACTCGATTTCGCGGTTCAAGGCGCTGATGATGCCGCTGGTCAGCGTCTGGTCCAACCCGAAGGGGTTGCCGATGGCATAGACTTTTTGCCCCACTTGCAGCTCGCGGCTGCCCCCTACCAGGATGGGCTTGAGCTTCTCCCTGGGGGCGTCGATCCGCAGTACCGCCAGGTCACGGTCCGGAAAGGCGCCGACCAGGGCGGCCTTCCAGGTAGTCTGGTCGGCCAAGGTGACCCGGGCCGTTTGACCGGCCTGGATGACGTGGAAATTGGTGACCACATTCCCGCGGTCGTCCCAGATGAAGCCGGTGCCGGTACCCCTTGGAATCTGCATGACGTCCAGGGACAAAAAATTGCGGGCTAATTCGAGGGTGGTGATGTGCACCACCGAGGGGGAGACGTTCTTGAATACCGCGATGTTATTCTGTTCGTCCTCGGCCAGCGACCCTCTCGCCGCCACCGTCCTGGGTACGGCTTCCGGTCGTGATGCATCCTGCCGGCTGAACATCCCCTCCCAAGGTTTGAACCACCATAGGGCCGCCAAAATAAGAATAATCAGCAGCAGTCCGGTGGCGGCCGATCCTTTTCGGCTGCGGATTCGAAACATTGGGTTCAGGCCTTCTTTAGCTCTTGATGGATTCATGAAGGGGTCCTTTTATAATCGCCTGGGCCTAAGGTCAGGAGGCACTATTTTACCCAGTTAGTCACCTTGAGTCCGTCGATTCTTCGAAAATGCATCTCGTTGTTGGTTACCAAAGTTAAGTTGTGGGTCAGGGCGCAAGCGGCAATCATCAAGTCAAAATCATCCAGACGGGTGCCCTTGATTTCCAGTTGGGCTTTGAGCCGGCCGAAGATTTCGGCTGCCTCCGTCCCCAGGGGGATGACTTCCAGGGTTTCTTCGATTCTTTTTACCTTGGCCAGGTTACCGGTAATCTGTTGCGATTTATAGGCGCCGTAATAAAGCTCCAGGCAGGTTACGATGCTGATCTGCAGCGGATCATTCAGATGACGCCTCAAATTTTCCTGGAGAACGGGATGCCCTTTCAAGGAATAAATAATAATATCCGTATCCAGCAGATACATTACCAGCCCTTTCCCAGTTTTTGGGAATTCCGCCGGCTTTTTTTCAATTCTTTGATTATCTCCTCTGCCTTGCGGTCATCGGCCCAGGACCCGGAAAGCTCCAGGAGCACTTGAGCGGGAGGCATGGCGGTGCGGATTTTTTTGCGTTTGGCCAGGTATTCCTTGGCCAAGTAAAGAATCTGCTGGCTCAGGGAACGGTTTTCCTCATTGGCCATTTCCTTGATCTGGGCGTACAAGTCTTCGTCGATCCCTTTAATTTGCAGGTTGGACATGAGGGGAAACCTCCTGGTTAATCATCATGAAAAAAGATACCATCTTCATGATCAATGTCAAGGACAAATTTTTTAACTTCCGACGCTTCTGGCCTGTCATCACTTTTATAAAGATAAGGAAAGTTTTGAAAACAGTCTCAACCGCCTCGAGTTGACCGGCTGGAATTATAAGCTCTTCGGTGCCAGCCCGAGACATTATCTCGATGCCGTTGAATTCTTATTGGGGGAACGGAAACCCGAAGAGGCCGTTTACCTGGCCCGGAGGCACCATAATCTCCACCTGGCGGGCCGTATCCATGAAGAAGCGGGGTTCCATTCGGACGCGGGCCGGGCCTACCGCGACGGCGGTCATTACCAAGACGCCCTCCGCTGCTTTAAATTGGCCGGAGACGAACCGGGGCAGGCCCGGGTTTATGAACGGATGGGTCTCCTGGAAGAGGCTATGGGTATCTGGAAAAAACGGGGCAACAACCGGGAGACGGCCCGGTTGCAGAAAAAGGCGGATAAGGGGTAAACAGCGGGGTCCCAATGGGCCTTATTTGAGGTAGAGAAGAAAAGCCATGTGATCCAGGTCAGTACCGGCGTCGACCGTACCTCGGCCATAGGACCCCAACAGGTTTACCCGACAGGGCTGTGACGCTAATATCAGGGGCCGGATAATTTCCTGGAGGGCCAACATCATTCTATGCGCCCATACGATCTACTTTCACCTACTAATGTCGTTTTTGCGTTGGCTCATAAGTAAAGGATTACGAAAAGAAATGTTCTGAGATGGAACCTGAAAGGAAGAAGATTTTGGAGAAACGGGACCAAAGAGGCCCAGACCTGGTCTTCCTTCCGAGGCTTCATTTTCCCAACATTAGAGTCCAAACTCAAGTACGAACCGTGTCCCGTTCTCACGTTCAATCTTAATGGTGCCACCAATTTGCTTCGTTAGCCGACCGACCAATTGAAGCCCAAACCCACTGGAGTTTTCAATATCAATGGTCTCTGGAATACCGCCCCCGTTGTCCTCGATAACGAGCGTCGCGCGATGGTCCTTGATCGCGGCCGATACCTTTATCAAGCCATCGTCTCTGCCGATGAAAGCGTGTTTCATGGCGTTGGTGAGGAGCTCGTTGACCATGATCCCCAGGGGAGACAATAATTTTACACCAAGTACAAAATCATCGATCCGTGTTTCGATTTGTACTGATGCTTTATTAGGGAAAACATTGATGATCTCATTAACCAAGGCCGGGAGGTAGTCCTTGATCGACATCTCTCTTAGATTCTCGTTGAGGTATAATTTGTTGTACAACACCGACATACTTTGCAAACGACTTTTGGCGTCCTCCAAGGCGGCGACGGCTTTCCAGTCTTCCAGCGTTTCCGATTGCAGCGACAGCAGGCTCACCATGGTATTCATGTTGTTCTTGATGTGGTGGTGGACCTCCCGGAGGAGGAGTTCTTTTTCTTCGAGGAGGGCATTGATTTTTTCCTCCGCCCGCTTGCGTTCGGTGATGTCACGGCTGCTCACCGTCAGGCCGACGATTTCGCCGTCGCATTTCACCGGCCCGACGTATGATTCAAAGGATTGGAAAGTGCCATCTGCATATCGATGGATGCTCTCAAGTTCCCCAGGTTGCCCTGTTTGCAGCACACGTTCAAAACATTCCCGTGTGGGCTGTTCATATTCTTTCGGAGTAAAGTTATAGAAAGATGAGCCGATAACCTGTGCCTTGGTCAACCCCGGCAAAATGTGATTGATGAAAAGGGTAGTAGCGTCTCGGTCAAGCAGCGCCATATAGTCAGGCGAGTATTCGGTCAGCGATCGCCACTTTTCTTCACTATCTCGCAGCGTCTCCATAGTATTTAGTAATTTCTTGTTCGCCTCAAAAAGCTCAAAGGCCATTTCGATCGAAGACTGAAGTACAAAATCTCCGGAATCCTTGAGTACGTAGGCGTAGCGGGTGATCTCTTTTACTCTATCCACATATTCTTTTTCCAAATGGGAGGTTAGGAACACGATGGGGATATTTTGCTTCCGGAGAATTTGCTTCATCGCTTCCGGCCAGTCGATCCCACTGCCGAGGTCGATACCCATGAGGATAAGACTTATCTTCTCATTGCTGTCTGCGATTTCAACCGCCTTCTCGCCGGAGGTCGCGACGATAACATTGTATCCAAAGCTCTCGATCGTTTGCGCATCATAAATAGCCTCAAAAACATCGTCTTCAACGAGCAGAATGGTTTTCTGCTCCTGGGTGCTCATGGGTGACCTTCCTTATTTCGGAAATCCTATATTTTTACTCAGTTTTATCAGTCGGCAGCCTAAGAAATGTTTGAGGGAATAAGTCAATAGTATTCTATTTCGGAAAACAGCCGGCAGCCAACGATTTTCATTTGAAATCTTTCTGAATGGACAAACAATCAAAAATAACAGTGCAGGGAAGAACTATCCGATATCCCTGGGAATATCGCCTTCCCTGGTCATGTGGTTCGATCCAGCATTTTCCTTACGGCCAGTCCAAGCTTCTCAATGACATAGGGTTTTTCCACGTAGGCACCTGCACCGAGGGCCTGAGCGGAATGTACACGATCCGACTCCGAAAAACCACTCACGATAATCGCCTTCTGTTGAGGATGGATCTCCAGGATCCTCCTGTAGGTCTCCAATCCGTCCATACCGGGATCCATGATCATGTCCAGGACTAGGAGATCCGCTTTATGTTCTTTCAGGTAAGCCACCGCCTCCTCACCACTGGAAACGCTGGTTACGTTGTAATTCAATTTCTTGAGCATCTCTTCTGCCAAATCACGCTGCCCCTTGACATCATCCACAATGAGAATGGTTTCGCCCTTCCCCAGGTATTCGGAAATCGGGAATCTAACTGGCTCCGTAGAGATTTTTTCCCTCGTCACCGGAAAATAGAGGGTAAAGGTGCTTCCCTTTTCCTCTTCGCTCTGGACATCAATGTATCCCTGATGGTCTTTCACCGTACCCCAAACCACCGCCAGCCCTAATCCGGTCCCGCTTCTCCCCATGACCTTCTTGGTATAAAAAGGCTCAAAAATGCGTTTGAGATCAGCCTTCTGTATCCCTTCCCCGGTATCGGACACGGAAAGGACAACATAATCCCCCTCCCAGACCTCATCATATCCCTGAATCGGTCGCTCCAGATATTGATTGGACGTTTCAATGGTCAGAGTGCCTCCATTGGGCATGGCTTCCCTCGCGTTCGAGACCAGATTGAGAAATGCTTTGCCGAGATGGACGGCAGAACCGGAAATATTTAAAAGCGCTGGGTCAAGCTTGGCCTGGATCGTTACCGAAGGATAATAGGAAAACAGTTTCTCAAACTCCAGTGAATGCTGGCCATCGACGATGATTCTGTTCAGATTTAGTACCTGTCTGTCGGATATTCCTCTTCTAGATAGGGTCAACATATCCTGAACAATCGCGGCCGCCTTCTGGCTTCCGCTTAGAATATTCTCAAGACCGGGCCTGAGCGGGCTGGACGCGTCTACGTCATAGAGTAGCAGCTCCGAATAGCCGCCAATAACACCCAGAACATTATTGAGATCGTGGGCGACACCACCAGCGAGAGTTCCGAGTGCTTCCATTTTTTCCGCACGATTCAGACGAACCTCCAGATCCCGCTTTTCATCTTCTGCACGTTTGCGGTCGGTGATGTCGATAAAGCTTTCAACATAACAATCCTTTCCTTTTATGGTAATAGGATAAACGGTTTTCAGGATGTCTCTTTGTTGTCCATCAGCATGGATGAGCTTCCGTTCAGAGGGTGCGACGCTTTGACCGAGATCTTTGACCGGACATTTGCCTATCTGGGCTGGACAAATCAATGAGTGACAGATTTGTCCTATAATCCTTTCTTTCGGTAGCCCAGTCATTTCTATGGCAGTCTGATTTGCTTCAATAATTATCTGAGCATCCTTTTCAATGATGAGAATTCCGGTTCCTACCGTATTGAAGATTGCCTGTAGTTTCGTTTCGCTTTCCCGTATGGCCGCTTCCGCCCGCTTGCGCTCGGTGATCTCCTTCTCCAGCTTTCTCAGGGCGACGGCCATGTCCGCCCGGGTTGCTTCATCAGATGCCAAGAGGTCATCTATCTCATTCTCAATCAATCGCAGAGAAGGCTTTACGACAAACTCATCGTATTCATCGCCCTTAGCGATGAACTTCGTCTGGTCGGCCCAACAGTTGGTTCCGAAGAGCTTCGAGCAGTAGCCCGCCATCTTGCCGGCCAACATCCCGCTACCCCAGCACTTCCCCAGCGATTTCTGGTAATGGCCCTCCCAACTGTTTTTTATGTTAAAATGGCACTCCCTTCGCTCAGAATTGAATGAAGTGAGCTCCCAGTATCCCCATCCGGCCACTGCTGCAATATTAGCTATAGCCTTGAACCCCTCATGGAAATCAGGATAATTTGAAATTATTTGCCAGTCATCCTCAACGCTTTTTCGTCCCTCGCTCTGCAAAGCCAGAAAAAAACGCTCTGTACCCACCATGGCCTGAACCCCGGACATCAATCCTGCCAGGGTAGTGTCAACCCACATCATCGCCACGGGTAGGTCCTCGAATGTGCAGGTACCTTGTTCGGAATTCCAAGCAACATTAATTCCGGAGACCCGGATTTTACTCGATGTAAATGAGTTTCCTCCAAGCCCCTCCAAATGTTGTTGTTCAGTCTCCGTTAGCGTGCGCTCTGATTCCAATCGTTCCAGTTCTGCAATCATTTTTCTTAGAGTAACCAGTTCCTGGATCAGAACCTGTTTTGTCCTGGATTGATCTTTCATAGGGTCGCCCCATGTGTTGAGATGATCTGAGAGAGCTATGACTTATTGCTGATTTTAAGTGAAAACCATCTAAGGATTTATAAATAAGTCAATAAATTTTAAGTTTTTATCATTGATTACTGTTTGAACTCTAGCGCTGTATTCAAAAAGGAGGTCTGAGGACTTCAGGAAGAAAGCAACCCCTAGTCTACTATCCCCAGCCCTACATAACCCTACTCAATTCATCTCCTGTAAGACAGCCTTCGCCTGCTCCGCCATATCCTTCACCCCGGGATCGCCCATTTTACCGAAGTTATCGATAAACCATTGGATTTTAGCTTTGTCCTTCACTTTACCCGGTTTAGGCCAGTGGAGGGCCAATAGACATGTCTTGGGATAGAAAACCTTTCCGGGATCCTTATTTGCCCGTTTCCCTTTGTTGTTTCTCTACAAACCAGTCGATGAGCTGCCGGGCGATGCTGATCTTGCCGGGGATGTTGGGCAGTTGGTCGGCGGGGAACCAGCGGGCGTCCATGATCTCTTCCCCGTCCACGCGGATATCGCCGCCGGCGTAGCGGGCGGTGAAGCCGATCATCAGGGAGTCGGGGAAGGGCCAGGGCTGGCTACCGAAATAGCGGATGTCGGTGACCTCGATGCCGGTTTCTTCCCTTACTTCCCGGGCCACCGTTTCTTCCAGAGTCTCGCCCGGTTCGGCGAAGCCGGCCAGGACGCTGTAAAATTCCCCTTTGAAATCGGGGAGAGCGGGCCAGCAGACATTGGTTATCCCGCTCCACCAAGACGATCACCGCCGGTGAGATCCGGGGAAAACTCAGATAGCCGCAAACGGGACATTCTCGGGTCGGCGGACCGGCCTTGGTTCTCATTTCGTTCCCGCATCGTTTGCAGAACCGGGTCTTTTGCGACCAGTCGAGCAGATGGAGTGCCCGGAAGGCGATGGGGATAAAATCCGGGTCCAGCCGGCCGTAAAGATGCCACAGGTCCTGGAAATTCAGGCCGGCCGGGGCCTTTGCCGGATCGGAAAAGACCGCGCCGTAACATGGCTTTCCCGCCAAAGTTCCCAGGTAGATTTCCCCATTGGAATCGAATTCCAGGTCGGCCGGGTTACGGATCAGCGGGACGGCGGGTTCCAAACCCCCGGCAGAAACGAGCAGTTTTCGTTTGAAAAATATAAACCACCAGGCCGGTTCCGTATATTCATTCGGCGGATCGGCCGAGATAACAAATGGTTTTTTCATAGTAATGGGCCGAGCGACCACAGGATTATTCCGTTTGTTTAAGAGGAACCGTTATAATTCGGCCGTCGAAAAGATCAACGCTGAGAGAGTCGTCAGTAACGCGAACGTCCCTGACTCTTTCACCTGCTTTAGGTTCCAAAACTGGGGACATTGTTTATTCCTTCTCCGATACGGACGTAGATGTTTCGACGGCCTTTAGACGCAAGGCTTTTTGATGTAGCTAAAACACTTTAACATCGTAACGTTTTAGCGTCAACTCTTCACCCTCGGCCCCTAAGACCTACGCCCGGACTATGGAGGGAGGAGGTTATTAACGGTCTCTTTATTGTATTTACCGGCAATTTCTAGTCATCCCCGAATGCCTTTATCGGGGATCCAATGTACCTTAAAAAAAGCCTGGATTCCCGCTCAATAGCGCTGCGGGAATGACGCTTTTTGAAGTTGTTACTCTTTTGAGTCCATTGGTAAGCTCTCTTCTTTTCGATCAGATAGCCGGAAGGGTAATTCCAATGTCGCTCCCCCGTGGGCTAAGACTTTACTGGCCGCCTTTCCCTTTCCGACCCCACTATCTCCTTGACCCTCGGCCCGCGAGCTTTTATACTCGTTCTATCCTCACCCAGGGAGTTTCCGGATAAATTCCAAAAATTGAAACGGAGAAACGGATCTCATGAAGAAATGGCTTGTGGTTGTTTTAATCGTCCTGTTCTCGGCCGGCCTGGCCCAGGCCCGAACGGCTGCCCCCCAGAAAACCCGGAGCCAGAAAAAGGCGCCCCAGACCAAGGTTATTGCAGTCCCGGAGGACCCCTATAAGGCCTTTATCGTCATGGAGGCCCGCAGCGGGAAGGTCCTGGAGGGGGAGAACATCCACCTGAAAAGGGCCCCGGCCAGTGTGGTGAAGCTCATGCTGGCTTACGTGGTGATGGAAAAGCTGGCTAAAGGGGAGGTCAAGCTGACGGACACGATAACGATCACCCGAGAGGCTTCCAAAATGGGGGGCAGCCAGGTCTATCTGAAAGAAGGAGAGACCTTCACCCTGGAAGAAATGATGAAAGCCGTTATGGTGGCCTCGGGCAATGATGCCGCCCTGGCGGTGGCCGAGCATCTGGCCGGGACCAAGGACGCCTTTATCAAGCTGATGAATGAGAAAGCCAAGGCCTTGAATATGGCGGACACGGAATTTCATTCCGTTCATGGACTCCCGCCATCTAAGGGGGAGCCGGAGGATCTAAGTTCCTGCAGCGACCTGGCCATCCTGGCCCGGGAGCTGGTCCGTTATCCGAAGCTTCTCGAATGGACGGCCATCAAGACCGAAGGCTTTCGAAACGGCCAGTTTATTATGAATAATCATAATAAACTCCTGTTCAGGCTGCCGGGGGTGGATGGGCTAAAGACCGGCTATTATTCGGAAACCGGATTCAATGTGGTGGCTACGGCTTTGAAAAACGATCTGCGCTTTATCGTGGTGGTCCTGGGAAGCCCCAAGGCCAGGACGCGGGATGATGTGGCCCTGGAGAAATTCAAAAAGGCCTTCGCCCAATACAAAACGGTGAGCGTTGTTAAAAAGGGGGAAGAGGTTAATAAGGAAGTCATCCTGGCGGAGGCCAAAATCGGGAAGATCAAAGGAGTGGCCGGTGCGGACTTCCTTTATCCTGTCCCCAATGATCAGAAAGACACCTTTAAGAAAGAACCGGTGCTGGCGGCGAAGGTCAAAGGGGAAATTAAACAAGGCCAGAAGCTTGGGGAGATAATTATAAAGCTAGATAATCAGGTGGTGGGGAAAGTGGATATCGTTTCCCCGGTGAATATCCCGAAAGCCAATTTCTTTAAGATTCTGATCCGGAAAATAGGGATCAATATTTAGTTTGCCTCCGAAGGAACTTAAGGCGAGTCCATCACCACTGGCTGCCCCGAGAATTCCCTGGACCAACTCCGATGGGTCTCCGCGATCTTTTCCAGAATATCGGCGGCCGGTCCGAAATAAATGCAGTGTCCTGGGCAGACATTATCGGCACAGGCCGGCAATAGCCCCTTATCCACCCGGTGGTGGCAGAGGTTGCATTTCCAGGGGATGTTTCGTTCCGGATCAAAGGCCAGGGCCTCATAGGGGCAGGCGTCCAGGCAGAGCCCACAGCCGATGCACTTCTCCTCATCCAGGACCACGATGGCGTCCTCCCGCTTGGAAATCGCCTCTTCGGGGCAGGCTCCGACACAGGCCGGCTCGTCGCAATGCCGGCAGACATCCACCCGGAAGCTGAAATCCAGCCGGCCATCCACCACCTTCGGGCCGTCTTCCCGGACGACGATCAACTTAATCCCGTCAGGCGCCCGGTTTTCCTGTTTGCAGGCCACCTCGCAGGTCTTACACCCCCAGCAGGATTCGTGATCAATGATTAAGCAATAGCTATTCATAGGCTTCCCCTTCTTTTATACCTTCCGGGCTTATTCGGCAAAGGAGCGTTCGCACGTGGGTCGCTCCCATGGCCGGATCGCAATGGGCATAGGCATTGCTGGTCAGGATATTGATGTTGGATTCGTCCCATCCGTGTCCCGGGGCTTTTTTTTCCGGGAACCACCAGGCATGTTCGGCGGACACCACTCTCGGGTCCATGCCCGCAAAGAGCTTGGCCCGTTGCCGAACCTTTCCCCGGGGCGATTCGATGGAGACCCAGTCTCCCTCCCGAATGCCTTCCTTTTCCGCGGTCTCCGGATGAATCTCCACCACCGGGTCCCGGTGAAGTTCCCGGAGCCAGGGGAGTTGACGGTTCTCGGTATGGAAAAAACCCGGTTGCCGCCGGCCGGTAATCAGGATGTAGGGATATTCCCGGTAAAGCTCCGGCGTGCTGTAGGGGCTCTCCGGCGGTTCCTGGAACCGGATCAGGGGATCGTAGCCCCACTTCTCCAGCAGGGTGGAATATAGTTCGAATTTTCCCGTGGGGGTGGAAAAACCTTTTTGCCGGTATTTCCGGTAGGTCACTTCACCCCGGAGATACTCCATTTTCTTGAAGTCCTGCCAGGTGAGGCCGGAGGGTTCGAGAATCCAGTCCAAACCGCCTTCGAAGGTGTCCCACCAGTGCTCGCTCTGCCCGACCCGTTTCCCCAGATCGTTGAGCATCTCGTGGTCGGAACGGCACTCCCCGATCTGGACCACTTTTCTCCGGGGAAGGATATAGCCATGCCGTTTCCAAAAGTCGCCGATATAGTCCATTTCCAGCCAGGTGGCGGCCGGCAGCACGATATCGGCCAGTTCCGCCGTGGGCGTGAGAAAGAAGTCGGAGACGGCCATAAATTCCACCGCCTCCAAAGCCCGGTAAACTTCCCGGGCATTGCCGCGGGTCAGAACCGGATTCGAGCTGATAAAGAACAGCATTTTTACCGGATAGGGTTTTTCCTCGAGGATAGCGTCCCAGACGCACTTGGGATTGATGATGGCGAAATTCCCCGCCAATCGGAATCGTTCTCCCCCGAGGCGTTTGGCGGCCTGCTCGGCGGAAAGCTTACTGTGGGCGCCGAATTGGCCGACGTTTCGGATCTTCGGAGGCTTAAAGAGCACCTGCCCCCCCTGGGCGTCGATATTTCCGGTGATGCCCATCAGGGCCAGAAGGGCCCGATTATTGTCGGCGCAATTGACCTGTTGTTCGATGGCCACGCCCCATTGGATGGCCGCGGGTTTGGTCAGGGCAAAAAGCCTGGCGGCCTCGCGGATCTTCTCCCGGGGGACCCAGGTCAGCTTTTCCACTTTTTCCAGAGGATATTCATTGACCCGTTCCACAAAGGGTTCCCAGCCATGGACGTGGTTCTCGACGAATTCCCGGTCGTAGAGTTCCTCCCGGATGATGACGTGGAGCATCCCCAAGGCCAGGGCCGTGTCGGAGCCCGGCCGCAAGGGAAGCCAGATGTCGGCCCGGGCGGCAATGCGGGTCAGCCGGGGGTCCACGGCAATGAGCTTGGCCCCCTGGTCCAAGGCCCGGGAAAAGGGCTCCCCCTTGTAACAGTCCGGGTTGCTGATGACCAGGTTGTTGCCCCAGACCATGATGCAGCGGGGGTGGTTCTCGTAATCCACGATGGGATTGGTGCCGCAGGTGATGATCGTGGTGGCGATCCTCGGACCATAACAGAAATGTCCGGCCGTCAGGACGTTCGGCGATCCGAGCAGATTAGCCAGGCGGTATATAACGGCCTCGTTTTCCCGTCCCGTGCCGTAGCCTAAAACAATGGACTCCGCTCCGAAAGTTCCCTTGTAGTGGAGCATTTTTTCGGCGATGGTGTCCAGGGCCTCGTCCCAGGAGATACGCTCCCACCGGCCGCTTCCCTTGGGTCCCTTCCGTCGGACGGGGTAGGTCAGTCGATCGGGGTGATACACCAATTGGGTCGACCCCAGGCCCTTGGAACAAAGGGTCCCATGGTTGATGGGGCAACTCGGATCGCCCGCGATTTTGGCGATCCGGCCGTCCCGGACATAGGCCAGGACCCCGCAACCCCCGTGGCACATCCGACAATGGCTCTTGACTACCGTATCGAACCCGTAGACCCCCATCTCCCTTTCAATATTGGAATGAACAAACTCCGCCATGTTTCTTTCCTCCTTATAACCGGCAGACAACCCTAACCAAATCATTTAGTATACGACTTTGTTTTCTGTCAACTTTATTTAAAAGCTGGCCTAAAACCGGAGACCTTTATCAACGGTCTCTTAATTGGTTTTACAGGGTTATTTGAGGTCACAGGGGCTGGATTAGAACCGAAAAAGAAGTCTGGAAAACCCTTTCCCAGAGACCCAGGCGGCCGCGGAGGCTTGGGTCCTCATTTTTTTTCACCTTGACCCCCATTCCCCGCCTATTTATACTCATCTGAAGTCTTATTCTTATGAAATCCCCAAATCCTAATACCGCCGAGATCCCCAGCCGGTTCCGCGATGTTCAGCACACTCCGCTCATGCGCACGTTGTTGCGGGGATTCGTTCGTTCCGCGGGTTTCCTGCCGGTCTGGCTGATGCGTCTCCTGGCCGTCTCCGTTGTCCTGCCGATGGCCATCCCCCTGACCGGGAAAAACTTCCGGGGGATCCTGGCCAACATGGGCCGTATGGATCCGGGCGGATCAAGGGTCGGGCGCATCGTCAATTCCTGGGCCGTTTATAAAAATTACGCCTATTATTTGATTGACCTGCTTTACCTGAGCCATGGTAGAGGGCGGGTCCGGGAATACCGGACTAAGATAATCGGTGGAGAAAATCTGTTTAAGGCCCTGAAACATGGCCAGGGCGTGGTGCTCCTGACCACCCACCTGGGGAATTGGGAAATCGGGGGGGATGCTATTGGAGTGACGGGCAAGAAAATCCACCTGGTCTATGCTCCTGACAGTTCGGCTATTTTTGAAAATCAACGAAACCTCATGCGCGGGGAAACCCAGGTCGAGGGGGTGGCTTTGAAGCCCGGGGAATTGGTCTCGCTAAAACTTTACCGGCTCCTCAAGCAAGGGGAACTGGTGGCCCTGCAGGGCGACCGCCTGCAGTTCGATCGGGGGGTTTCCATGCCTTTTTTTGGCTCTCCCGCCACTTTTCCCCGGGGGGCGGTTCGTATTGCCCAGCTTTCGGGAAGCCCGGTGGTCCCCATCTTTATTCCCCTGAAAGGCTACAAAACCTACGAGATTATTATCGAGGAACCCCTGGTAATGGAACCCGATAAGGGGGTGGAAGAGAACCTCGCCAAGCTGCTGGCCGTTTTTGAGCGTCAGATCGGTCGTTATAAAACCCAATGGTATATGTTCATGCCCTTCTGGGAGAAAGATCAAGAAAGGCCGAAAAGGTGAAACTTAAGCTCATTTTTCCTGATCTGGGACACTTTCCCCTGGTCTATCGTCGGTATATTCCGGTACTCGGGCCGGCCATTTTGGCCGGCCTCACGCCGCCGGATGTCGAGGTGTCCTTCACCGACGAGCGCCTAACCACCGTCGATATCCAGGAAGACTGCGATCTGGTGGCCATCTCGGTCATGACTCCCCAGGCCGGGCGGGCCTACGAGCTTTCCCGCCTTTATCGGGAGAAGGGCATCCCCGTGGTCCTGGGCGGAGTGCATGTTTCTCTGCTCCCCGAAGAGGCCCAAGGCCACGCGGATGCCATTGTCATCGGCGAGGCCGAAGACATCTGGCCGAGGCTGTTGGAAGACTTTCGCCGGGGAACGCTGCAGAAAGTCTACCGCTGCGGAACCCCGCCGCAAACGGTTTCTCTTCCCCGGTGGGACATCTTCCCCCGCGATTCCTATATCCCCATGAATTCGGTTCAGGTGGCCCGAGGCTGTCCGGTGAACTGCGACCTGTGCTCCGTGCCGCAGACTTTCGGGCGGGAATTCCGGCTCTTTAATCTGGAGACGCTGCTGGAGAACCTGGCTAAGTTGGACCGCTATCTCTTCCTGGTGAACGACAACCTTCACCTGGCCAAACGCCGCATCCGGCCGTTGTTTGAAGGCTTGGCCGAACTCGGCAAACCCTGGGTCGGTCTGGCCCCCTGCCTTTTGCCAGGGACGAGGATTATTTGCGGCTCCTGAAGAAGAGCCATTGCTGGGCCATGTATGTGGACCTCAGCCCCTGGGTCTCCGCCGGCCTGAACGAGGTCATCGACGGCCTGGAGGTCCGGCGCACCGGGGAATACTTGAAACGGGTCCGGGACCAGGGCATCAAGGTCATCGCTTCCTTTGTCTTCGGCTTCGACCACGATAAGAAGGATGTCTTTGAAAAGACCGTGGCTTTTGCGAAAGCCCATCAAATCGAAGAGGCGGAGTTCCATATCCTCACCCCCTATCCCCGGAGCAGACTCTACGCCCGACTGGAAAGCGAGGGCCGGCTGTTGAATAAAGATTTCTCCGAGTACACCGCGGGCGCCGTGGTCTATGAACCCCGGAATATGACCCCCGACGAACTCTACGCGGGTTATCTTCAGGCCTGGCGGGATTTTTATGACGAAACGAAGATACGGGAGACCGATTGCGGGCCGGTGGTCCTATCCTACGACTGTTTCCCCATTTCCCCGGAGGAGATTTATCGAGCCCGAGGCCGGGCCTGGCTGGAGCCGCTCATCGAAACAAAGTTTTCAAAACGAACATGAAACGGGCTATGATTAGGCGCCGGCAGCACGCCCATTGATGCGCTACAACCTACAAGCAACGAAAACTTTTTTTCTACCCCTGGTTATCAGGAACTAATAGATCTTTGAGCCCGGCGGGAAGTAAAGATTTCAGTTGAGGTCTTCGGGAGGTAGACAAGCAAAGCCCTTTCGTCCCGGTCAAAAAGGCACTTGAATTCCAGGATGGCTTTTAATTTTTGTCCGGGCCCGGTGAAGCCGGACCTTTACATTCGTCGATGGAGATATCCAGTATCTCGGCCATCTCCCGAAGATCGAATTCCTTTTCGTCGGAAAGGATGAGTATCGCCCGGCAGGCGTCAGGCACAAAGGTCCATCTGACGCTGAACGCTTCGTTTCCATCTTGATCTCCTTAGGTTTAGGTTTGAGGCCGGCTCAAGGTCAGACCGAGACAATCGATGAACCGGGTACGGGTCAAATCAGCCGGCCCCCATTGGGCATCCTGAAAATCACTTTTTTCAATTTCCGCGTCTTCGAAGTCGGCTTGCAAGAGATTGGCTGAATGGAAGACCGTACCGAGGATTCTGGCGGATTTCAGGAGGGCCTTTTGTAAGTTCACCACTCGAAAATCGGCCCTGATAATCTCGGCCCCTGAAAGATCGGCTTCAAACAGATCGGCCTGTTTCATTTTTGTCTCATGGAACTGGGCCTTTTTTAGAATGGACTGACGCAGGTTAGAAGATTCCAGTTCGGTGAATCTGAGGTTGGCGGCCTGAAGGTTCGCCTCTGAAAGCTCGGGTTTTAAAGAAAAAGGCATTATGAAGGTAGGCCCTCTCCAGGTTGGCGTTGGTTAGGTTTCCCTCGGAAAAATTGGAAAAATGGAGGTTGGCCTCCCTGAAGGTCAGCTCCCTGAAGGTCGGCCCCGTTTAAAATGGTCCATTGCAGGTTGGCCCGGCGAAGGCAGGTTCCTTGAAGGTCAGCCCGGCGCAGGTTGGCGATCCGAAGATTGGCCCCTTCAAGATTCGCTTCCTCTGAGGATAGCCTTTTCCAGATTAGCATCTTGCAGATTAAAACCGGAAAGGTTCGATTCCGGTAAGATCGGCCCTTTTCCCTTCCCCGGCCTGGGTGTCCAGCCATATTTGGTGCCGATTTAGCATTTCCGTCAATTGTTCTTTTTTCATACCGCGGGTTCTCCTTTTATGTTGTATGACGAAGTAACAGGGCAAAAGGTTACAGGTCACTCATCGGGAACCCAGAAGAAATCAGCGATTCGGGATCGTTCCCGCATGGGCAGGTTATCCACGGCGGATCCCATGGCAATCACGGAGATTTTAAGGTCCGGGTGCTTCTTCCGGAGCTGGTAGGGGATGCCCAGGAAGTAGTCGGAATGGAAATGGCCGCAGCAAAAAAGGACGCGCCGGTCTAAAAAGGGTTCGAGGGCCTGGGCCATCACGGCATCCTTCACGAGTTGTCCCTTGTACAATCCTTGGGGATTGATCTGACCCATGGGGCCCATGGGGGGCATATCCGCCAATCGTGGCCATGAAAAGCCGTTGGTATTTCTTGGAATCATGGGGTCGTTCCGGGGGCAGATAAATCCCGTCGGGGCCCATGACCCGCCTGGAAAGCCGGTTGGCCTTGGCCACGGCCGCGGCCGCCCTTCGGGGGACATTGGCGGCTATGACCGGGAGGCCCTTGGATTTGGCCAATTCCACCAGGGGGCGGTAATCCTCGGGGTAGTTGGGCCAGGGCCGGGACCCTTCCAGAAATTGCTCCTCGGAGACCGCCCCCTTCAGGTAGTCGTCCAGGAGGGGCTGGATATCCCGTTCAAACATCTCCAGGGCCAGGACCAGGTTGGGATCGTGCCCGACCAATCCGGTGAGGACAGCGAGTTCCGCCTCGTGGGATTCCCGGGACAGGTGTTCTTCCCCGATAAAAATCACATTGAATTCCAAAAGGAGTTTGAGTGCCGTTTCCAGGGTATAAATAAATCCGGTATTGTTCATTAAATAGGGCATGGCGGTTGATTCCTTTCAGGGGTTATTACGAAATGTTTCGTTGTCATCCCGGACTCGATCCGGTATCCAGGAACTCTAATATGCCCTGGATCCGGCTTTCGCTGGGGTGACGACCCTTTTTAATACAGTTAATTTATTTTCATGCTTCGTGGGTGCCCGCGCGGGCATGGGGTTAATATGAATGAATGATAATACCAGAATGGTTCTGCCCTGACAATTCCTGTTTCTGGGCCGGATAAAGACTAGCCAAAAATATTGAAATATTTTTGGTCCATTGTAAAGACAAATCTCAAAAAATATATAGTATAAGAGATCTAACCAAAGATATTTGAAATATATGGTATAACGAAATTCGAATATCGATCGAAACGGTTTTTTTTAGGCATTTGACCCAACTTTATTAACTCGGGAAAGGAGGCCGCAGTCCCATGAATCTCGCGAAATTTCCTCGAAGAAGGTATACCGCCGGGTACACGCCCATTGAAAGGGTTCCCCGCTTCTCCCAAGCCCTGGGCGGCCCGAATATCTACATCAAACGGGACGATCTATTAGGGCTGACCGCGGGAGGGAATAAAACCCGGAAACTGGAATTCCTGGTGGCCGAGGCCCTGGCCCAGGGGGCGGATACGCTGATTACCTGCGGGGCCATCCAATCGAACCACTGCCGGCTGACCCTGGCGGCGGCCGTAAAAGAAGGATTGAAATGCCGGCTGGTTCTGGAGGAGCGGGTCCCGGGAAGCTATCGCCCCCAGGCCAGCGGCAATAATTTTCTCTATAACCTCCTGGGGGTGGAGCAGGTCAAGGTCGTTCCGGCCGGCGCTTCCATGTTGGAGGAAATGGCCGCGGTGGCCGGGGAGTTGGCTGCCGCGGGGCGAAAAGGCTATGTAATCCCCGGAGGCGGGTCGAATCCCCTCGGGGCGCTGGGGTACGTGGCTTGCGCCCAGGAGATCGCGGCGCAGACTTTCGATCTCGGGCTGAACCTCCAGACTATTCTCTGCGCCAGCGGAAGCGCCGGGACCCAGGCCGGCCTGGTAACCGGTGTTCAGGGCGGCGACCTGAATCTGCCCGTCCTGGGGATCAATGTGAGCCGCACCAGAGAGGCCCAGGAGGCGTTGGTTTACGGACTGGTTCAGGCAACGGCGGAGTACGTGGGTCTCAGCGCCGCGGTTCCCCGGGAAACCGTGACCTGCTTTGGCGATTACGTCGGACCGGGATACTCCCTGCCCACGCCGGGTATGGCGGAAGCCGTACAACTGCTGGCCAGGACGGAGGGAATCCTGTTGGATCCCGTGTATACCGGCAAGGCCATGGCCGGGCTGATCGACCTGGTGAGAAAAGGGTATTTTGAACGGGACAGCAATATCCTCTTCGTCCATACGGGCGGCTCGCCGGCCCTTTATGTCTATGAGGAGTATCCTCCTTTCCTAGAAACATTTTTTCACCGCAGAGGCGCAGAAGGACACAGATAGAAGATTAGAGGAGCGGGGCAGGGGATGAAAGAGAAGAGTCGTGGGCATCATCGGGGGGCTGGGACCGGAGGCCACCGTGGATCTCATGCGGCGGGTCATCCAGGCCACCCCGGCCGGGGATGACCAGGACCATATCCGCATGATCGTTGACTGCAATCCCAAGGTCCCTTCCCGCATGAAGGCCATCCTGGAAGGGACCGGAGAAAACCCGGCCCCCTATCTGGTGACCATGGCCAAAGACCTGGCGGCCTGGGGGGCGGATTTCCTGGTTATCGCCTGCAACACGGCCCATCTCTATTTTGACCGGATCCAGGAGGCCGTTCCCATTCCGGTGCTTAACATGATTGATTTAACGGTCGACCACGTGGTCTCGAAAAATCCCGCTATCCGGAAAGCGGGTTTGCTGGCCTCTTGGACCGTGATCCGGCCCGGACTTTATCGGACCGCTTTTGAGAAGAGAGGGATCGATCTGCTCCACCCCTCCCCTGCGCTCCAGGATCGGCTGCTGACCGCCATCCGCCGGATCAAAACGGGTCATCACGGGCCTGCCGGAAAGGGAGGCGCTCGAGGAGGCCGGGCGGGAACTGGTGGATCAGGGGGCTGAAGCCCTGGTCATCGCCTGTACGGAACTCTCGGTGATAGCGGACGGACTCAAGATGAAGGCCAGGATTTTCGATGCCTCCCAAGTCCTGGCCGAAGCTATAGTCCGGACGGTGAAGGGAGAAAACCTACCTAGAGAGCTTTGGTACCACGGGAAAAAAATTCATCCATCCTGAGGTCCCGGGCCTTCTGGAGTTCCATGAATTTTTATAAAGGAACCTATGTCTGAACCCACTTCCCCGCCGGCCGGACATACCGAAAAGGCCTCCGGCCCTCATCCAAAGGTCTTTTACGGCTGGTGGATCGTGCTGGGGTGCACGGCCATCCTCTTTGTCTCCTCCGGTATCGGTTTTTACGGTCACGGTGTAATCCTGGACCCGTTGCGGGAACGGTACGGCTGGTCCAAGGGAGTCATTTCCTCCGCGGTCACCCTGTATTTTTTCACCGCCGGAGTCATGGGCATGTTGATGGGGCGCTTTATCGACCGCTACGGACCCAAACCCGTACTGATCCTCGGCTCGGCGACCATGGGAATCGGTTTCCTGCTCTTAAGCCGGGTAACGCAGCTTTGGCAGTTCTATGCCGTTTATCTCCTTCTGGCCGTGGGCTGGAGCGGCACCTCCCTGATCCCCGTAGGAACGCTGATCGCCAACTGGTTTATCCGCAAGCGGGGATTGGCCATGAGTCTGACCATGACCGGACTAAGCCTGGGGGGATGGTCCTCGTGCCTCTGGCGGCCTATCTCGTCTTCCATTGGGGTCTTCGGGTGACCTTGCCGATCCTGGGGTCGCTCTTCTGTCTGGTGGTCATACCGACCGCGATCTGGGTCATTAAACAGCGTCCCTCGGATGTGGGCCAGTTTCCGGACGGATCGCCCCCAATCCCCTCAAGCGGGGGGAAGCCGGGCAGCCGAACCCGCTATGCCTCTCAGTGGCGGGTCTGGACCCGGGCTGAGGCCCTGCGGACTGCCGCCTTTTGGGCTATCGTCACGGCGTTTATGCTGGCCTTGAGCGGCCAGATCGCCTTTCTGGTCCATCAGGTGTCGTTTCTGAGCCAGACCCTGGGGCCGAAGGGCGCGGCTTTGGCGGTAAGCGTAACGGCCGGCGCCAGCATCATCGGCCGTCTGTTCCTGGGATCGATCGCCGACCGCTCCGACAAGCGGTTTCTGGCCATGGTCTGTTTTTTTGTCCAGGCGGGGGCCGTCCTCTCTATGGCCTATTTCCGTTCGGTGGGGGTCCTCTACCTCGGGACCTTGGCTTTTGGTCTGACCATGGGCGGGATCGTTATGCTGCAGCCGCTGCTCATCGGCGAGTGCTTCGGGCTGGTCTCCTTCGGCACGATAACCGGTTTGGCCGGGCTCTTTTCCGTTTCGGGGGCGGCCTTCGGCCCGGTCATCGCCGGCCTGATTTATGATGCCACCCGGGATTATCGGATCGCCTTTACCATTTTTGCCGCGGCCAGCTTATTGGCCATGGTGGCGGTCTTCTTCGCCCGGCCGCCCGTTCGCCCCTTCGTTTCCGAGACGGGCACTTCTGATGGCCGGTTGAGCCCCAGTCCCGGTAAGGGGAAATTCATTTGAATGGCGGATGGTCTTTAGCTAACTTTTAATTGATTCGTGAATCGAGGAAAGAAATGCCGGCCTACGTCATAGGACATATCACGGTCAAAGACCCCGAAAAGTGGGCGGAATACCGCGGCCGGGTTCCCGCCACCCTTGCTCCCTGGGGAGGCGAAGTCGTCCTCCGGGGGCGGCGGATTGCCGTGTTGAGCGGGGAGCACCCCTACACCGATACGGTGGTGATTCAATTTCCTGACGCTGCCGCCATCGCCGAATGGTACCGTTCGCCGGCTTATCAAGCGCTGATTCCGCTTCGCTCTCAGGCGGCCGAGATGGCCTTGATCAGCTACGAATCTTAGGCAGAGGAAGAATGAACCACCAGGAAGGATATTTTAAAGGGGTTCAGGGGGCCAACCTTTATTACCAGGGCTGGTTGCCGGAAGGACGTTCCGTCGCCGTGCTGCTGATCGTCCACGGGTTAGCCGAGCACAGCGGGCGATACGGGAATGTGGTCAACTATTTTGTCCCGCGGGGGTATGCCGTGTACGGAATCGATCATCCGGGGCACGGCCACTCGGATGGCCCCAGGGCTTACGTGGAACGATTTCAGGATTTTCTGGATCCGCTTAAGGTTTTCCTGGGCCGGATACGGGATTGGCAGCCCGAGACCCCGATCTTTCTGGTAGGGCACAGCCTGGGAGGGCTGATCAGTGCGGCCTACCTGCTCGATCAGCCGGATGAACCGGCCGGGGCCATTCTTTCCGCCCCGAGCGTCAAAATGCCCGGCTCGGTCTCGACGCTGACCCTCTTGGCCGGTAAAGTGCTTTCCGCCCTCCTGCCGAGGCTCGGGCTGGTCCGACTGGAGGCGGAAGGGGTGAGCCGGGATCCGGCCGTGGTCCGGGCCTACCGCAGCGACCCCCTGGTATTCACCGGAAAGATCACGGCCCGGTTGGGAACCGAACTGCTCAAGACCATGGACCGGGTTTTGGCCGAGGCTCGGAAGATCAGACTGCCGCTGCTGATACTGCAGGGCGCCGCAGACAAACTGGTGGACCCCCAGGGCGCCCAGGTGTTATTTGACCGGGTCGGCTCCGCCGATAAAACCATCAAGGTTTACGAGGGCCTTTACCACGAAGTTTTCAATGAACCGGAACATGACCGGGTGTTAGGCGATGTGGAAAAATGGTTAGCCGGGCAACTCGAATCGCGGCCGTAGTAACAAGATAGAGATTGTTCAGGCCGGTCCGGAGTCCCTTTGGAAAATCCTATTCTCCGAGGGTAAACCCCCTGAAGGATCCCGGGCTAGTAACGCAACAAAATTTGCATCCCGCGCTTCGCGGGACTTAGAATGAGTCAAACTCTCCCTCGGATTCCGAGTCAGACAAAGAAGAATTCACGATCCCTCGTCGGTTGCCAACAGCAACATTTCGGCCCCCAGTATCGCTGCTTTCTGCGCCGGTCTGGGCACCGGGAGCTTTTTAGAATCAGAGGAAGAAAAAGAAACGCCGGTAGCGCTGATAGGCGTTGGGAATCGGTATCGGCCGTCCACCCCGGGTTTGCCACCAGGAGGTTGGCGGCTAAAAAACCGAATAAGATCATCCAGGGAAATTTTCTTTTCAAGCGTTTCATGGCCCCAGCACCAATCCGGTTAATTTGCGGCAATCGGACGACTGACAACCAAGCGGATTATGAGCGAAATTGATATCATAAAAAACAGTAACGGTTTTTCCCAGGGCCACCGCGGTATTCAGCATCACCAGGTACCGGTTGGCATTCCCCGCATTGGTACCAACCGCACTGGCGAAAGAAGAAAGACCTCCTCCCGGGGAGTTGGCGCACTGAACGTAAATGCGATTTTCAACTGGAATATCAGTTCTATCGACTTCCACCGCGGCAATATTAGAGATAGTGCATTGAAAATTTGCAACGCTCGGCTTTGATCTGGGCCTGGGCCGTTCCCGGGGTTGTTCCGGCTGAGGGAAAGATAGAAAGGTAAAAATAAAAATCAGCGTTCCCAATAAAAATAATTTTTTCTTCATAGTCCGGTTTCTCCTTTCGTTAAAACAACTAAAGCTCCTGGTCTAATTCACCCGCCCTCCGCCTTCCAGAAACTTGACGGCGGAATCGGCGGCCGTGGCCCCGTCCCCGGCGGCGGTGACAATCTGCCGCAGCGTTTTTACCATCACATCCCCGGCGGCAAAAATTCCGGGGATGGAAGTTTCCAGACGATGGTTGACCTTGATGAAACCCTCCTCATCCAGGTCCAGCAGTCCGTCAAATAATTCGGAATTGGGTTTCATGCCGATGCCGACAAATATCCCGTCCGTTTCGAAGACCTGCTGTTTTCCCGTTTCCTTGTCCTTGAGCTGAAGGGAGCGGACCTGTTCCTTTTCGCCCTGAACACCCTCCACCTCCCGGTTCAGGAGGATCCGTATTTTGGGATTGGTCGCGGCCGCCTCCTGGACAGACTGTTCGGCCCGCAGCTTGGTTCCCTTGTAGATAACGGTCACCTCCTCGGCGTAGCGGGACACGTACAAGGCGGCGTGCAGGGCCGAATTCCCGCCGCCGATCACACTGGCCTTGGCCTTTTTCATGGCCTGGAAGACCGGGGCGTCGCAATGGGCGCAATAATAGATGCCCTTCCCCCGGTATTCCTTCTCTCCGGGCACATCCATATTGATGGGGGAGGAGCCGGTGGCGACAATCAGCGATCGGCCGGTGTATTCCTGCTCATCGGTGGAGACCCGGAACCCCTCTCCTGTCCTGGTGACCCGAAGGGCGTTCTTAAGGACCCGCTCCACGCCCAGAACATCCACCTGCCGGATCATGCTCATCATGAGCATGGCCCCGGAAACCCCCTCGGGGAAACCCGGGTAATTGCCCACATGTTCATAATTCACCGGATTGCCGCCGGGGTTTTCCCCAAGGATGAGGGTTTTCACCCTGGCCCGGCCGGCATAAAGCCCGGCCGTCAGCCCCGCCGGCCCGGATCCCAGGATAATCAGGTCATATTCGTTATTCATTAAATGACTCCTTTTTTTAATGCAAATTATGATCCTTCCGGTGAAAAAGTCAACCACCGATTTTTGTTCAGAGAACGTCGGAAAAGACCAAAAAACCTTTAAATTCTTGCTAAAAGGATTCTATCCGTGATAAATACTTAGATTTATAACGGATAAAAAATATTGACAGTCTGGGACAATCCGTTTTAGTTATAAAATAGCTTTTTTGATTCAGGGCAAGGATCAAGTGGAAGAGAAGAGAGGTGGTTATGTCCAAGATGTTTAAAGACGATCAAATTCAAAAATCCGAACAGGGGAAGGCTGCCTGGCAAAAAGAGCTGGACCAGCGTCTGGCCAAGCATCCGGAATGGAAAAAACGATTCTCCACCGTCTCGGACCTGGAAATCAAGAATATCTACACCCCGGAAGATATCAAGGACCTGGATTTTGAGCAGGACCTGGGCTATCCCTGCTTTTATCCTTATACCCGGGGCGTTCAGTTGTCCATGTACCGGGGGCGGCTCTGGACCATGCGCATGTTTGCCGGGCTGGGTTCGGCTGAAGACACCAACCGGCGGTTCCATTACCTGGTGGAACAGGGGCAGACCGGGTTAAGCGTGGCCTTTGACATGCCCACCCTGATGGGCTACGACACCGATTCCCCCAAGGCCCGGGGCGAGATGGGTAAATGCGGGGTGGCCATCGACACGCTGAAGGACATGGAAATCCTATTTGACGGACTGCCCATCGACCGCATCACCACCTCCATGACCATCAATCCCCCGGCCTCGATCGTCTGGGCCATGTATATCGCCATGGCCGAAAACCGTGGGATCCACCGCAGCAAGATCGGCGGGACCATTCAGAACGATATGCTCAAGGAGTTTGCGGCGCAAAAGACCTTCATGTGTCCCATTCGCCCTTCCCTGCGGCTGGTGACCGACACGGTGGAATTCGGGACCAAAGAAGTCCCCCGCTGGAATACCATCAGCATCAGCGGGTACCACATCCGGGAAGCAGGGGCCACGGCGGTTCAGGAGCTGGCCTTTACCCTGGCCGATGGGCTGGCCTACGTGGAAGACGCCATTAAGCGGGGCTTAAAGGTGGATGATTTCGCCCCCCGGTTGTCTTTCTTCTTTGACGCCCATATCGATTTCTTTGAAGAGATCGCCAAGTTTCGGGCGGCCCGGCGGATGTGGGCCCGTTTCATGAAGGAGCGGTTTAAGGCCCAGAACTGGCGATCCCTGTGGCTCCGCTTTCACACCCAGACGGCGGGCTGCTCCCTGACCGCCCAGCAGCCCTATAACAACGTGATTCGCACCACCATCGAGGGCCTGTCGGCTGTCTTGGGCGGCACCCAGTCCCTGCACACCAACTCCCTGGATGAAGTGCTGGCCCTGCCCACCGAACAGGCGGCCACCATCGCCCTGCGCACCCAGCAGATCATCGCCGAGGAATCCGGCGTGATCAACACCATCGACCCCCTGGCCGGCTCCTATTTCATCGAGGCCCTGACCAACGAGATGGAGGAAAAGGCCATGGAGTACATCCATAAGATCGACGAGATGGGCGGTATGGTCGAGGCCCTGGACCGGCACTTCCCGCAGATGGAGATCGCCGAGTCGGCCTACCAGTTTCAACGCCAGTTGGACCGGCAGGAAAAGATCATGGTGGGGGTCAACCAGTATGTGACCCAGGATATCCTCAAGCCGGAAGTGCTGCGGATCGACCCGGCCCTGGAGGAGGCCCAGATCGCCCGGACCCAACGAGATCAAAAACAACCGGAATAACGCCCGGGTCCGGGAATGCCTGGAAAAGCTGGGAGAGGACTGCGTGAACAACCGCAACGTCATGGAAACCTTGATTGAGGCGGTCAAGGAACACGCCACCCTCCAGGAATGCTGCGACGTTTACCGCAAGGTATTCGGAACGTATCGGGATCCGGGGATATTTTAAAAAACAAATCCGAAATTCGAAGCATCGAAATCCGAAATCAATCACAACAATGGTCATTTGAATTTGTTTCGGATTTCGGATTTCGAGTTTCGAATTTAAGCCCAGATAGAAGGTTGAGCTTGTTTTAGGGAGGTACTATGGCAGGGGATAGGAAATTACGTGTCTTAGTCGGTAAACCGGGGTTGGACGGCCATGACCGCGGGTCCCGGATCATCGCCCGGACCTTCCGGGACGCCGGGTTTGAGGTGGTCTACACCGGGCTGCACCAGACCCCCGAGGAGATCGTGCTGGCGGCCATCCAGGAGGACGTGGATCTGATCGGCCTGTCCAGTCTGGCCGGAGCGCACCTGTACCTCTTTGAGCGGGTCGCCGAACTGCTCAAGGAAAAGGGGGCCGAAGATATCGCCCTGATCGGGGGAGGGATCTTCCCTGAAGAGGATGTTCCGAAATTGAAGGCCATCGGCTACAAGGAAATTTTTGTTCCCGGCGAGACCCTGGACCATATCGTGGATTGGGTCCGCGCCCATGTCAAACCCCGATGAGCGGGGAGTGTGACGGAAAAAATTTTAGCCGGGGACATGCGCACCGTGGCCCGGCTGATCCGGGATATCGATGACCATATGCCCCAGGCCCGGGAGATTCTGAAGGAGCTCTATCCCCACACCGGGAAGGCCTATGTCATCGGCATCACCGGATCCCCGGGGGTGGGCAAGAGCACCCTGGTGGACCGGATGATCCAGCATTTGCGGGGCCGGGGGAAAACCGTGGGCGTCCTGGCGGTGGATCCCACCAGTCCTTTCAGCGGCGGGGCCATCCTGGGGGACCGGATCCGCATGCAGCGGCACAGCACCGACGAGGGCGTCTTCATCCGCAGCCTGGCCACCCGCGGTCACTTCGGGGGGCTGACCCCGTCCACCCGCGGGGCCATCGCGGTCCTGGATGCCATGGGCAAGGATTATGTCCTGGTGGAAACGGTGGGCGTGGGGCAGGACGAGGTGGAGATTGTCCGGGCCGCCCACACCACCCTGATCGTCCTGATCCCCGGCATGGGCGACGATATCCAGGCCATCAAGGCCGGTATCCTGGAGGCCGGGGACGTATTCGTCATCAACAAGGCCGATCGGGAAGGAGCCGATAAGACCCGTCAGGAATTGATGATGATGATCGAGATGGACAAGGACCGGAAGGCAAAAGGCGGCTGGACCCCGACCATTTTCAAGACCGAAGCCGTGAGAAATGAGGGGGTGGCGGAGTTGATGGCCGGGATCGAGGCGCACCGCGACTTCCTCTTTAAAAAGGATCCGGCCATCCTGACGCAATTCGAGATGGATCGGGCCCGAATGGAACTGTTGGACCTGATCAAGCAGGACGTGATCCGGACGATAATGGACTATCTGGAAAAGACCGGCCAGTGGGAACAGTATCTTGAAGGCCTGGTACACAAGAAAACCGATCCGTACTCGATTTCCGAGATGATCGTGGATCGGTACCTCAATCAATGTAAGACCTAACCCCTAAAAGAAACAATAAATTCGAAATCCGAAGCACGAAATCGACTCGGCTGAGCGGCTCGACCTGATCTCGCCGACAGGTCTCGTCGCAGGCCGAAACAAGCACGAAGGTCCAAAATCCAAATGATCAAAACAAAAATGTTTGGTTAGGAGCCTCCCATCATCGCCTTGGCTTTTTTTATTTCCGAGAACAGAGAACTGTCGAGGATCAGGTCCAGCAATTTTCTCTTTGGAAACAGGGTTCGGTAGGAGAGATCCAGGGAGGCCACCGAAGACCCGTTCGGTCCTTTATCGGCTAACAGCTTGGCGACCTGGTCCGACAGAAACAGGACCAGCAGGTATTTAAGGTCGTCGCTGCCCAGCCCCAGTCGTTCCATGTCCATAAAACCGGGGGTGTGATGCCACTCCACCGTTTTGATCATCAGATCCGAAAAAGCCCACTCTTCAAAGGCCAGCCTGCCCAGCAGGGCATGGTTGACTCCAAAAAGGGTCTCTTCTTCCCGGATCGATAATTCCGCAAAGGGAACCCCTTGGAAACTCCCTTCCCCCGGCCTTAAAGGCAACCGTCTTAAAATAAATTTCCCCACATCATGGAGCAGGCCCAGGGTGAAGATGGTCCCTTTATCCAAGCCGGGAAATAGATTTTGAATGTGGGAGGCGCTGATGGAGGTCAAAAAGGAGTGCTCCCAGAGGGATTCGACGAAAGGGTCCTGGGCGTCGTTCTTGAGATTCAGTGTTTTGAGGAGGCCTTCCTGGTAGAGGAGGTTCTTGATGTTGGTCAAACCAATAATCATCAAGGCCTGGCCGATGGAATTCACTTTTTGCTGCAGACCGAAATAGGCCGAATTGGCGATCTTCAGGATCTTGCCGGACAGGATCGGGTCGGTCACGATAACCTTGGCCAGGTTGGACATGCTGCTGTCCGGGTCGTCCAGGGCCCGGCAAAGATCATAGGTTTTTCGAAAATCCCTCAGGTTACTGATCTGCTCCAGGGCCAGGCGGCGGACCTCGGGATCAAGGTCAGCCATTTGGAGGGCCTCCGGTCCCGGAGAATTCAAGGATGGTTTTATCGAAAAAATCAACGTCACCCCCTCGCGGAGGCGTTTCTTTAGTTCTTCGGCCTGATCCGGGACTGCCGGTTCCGTGTTCAGCACCCCCGAGGGACTGGGGAGCCGGTCCGGGACAGAGGGGTGAGGGCCTTGGCCCGGGCCTGCCCGAAGCTTCTCAGCGGGATGCTTTCCTGAAAAGTCGGCTCTTCCCTTTTCAGGGATTTCGGAATTCGGCTTTTTTCTCCCTCGCAAAAAGAAGAGAACGAATAGAATGCCGATGATTAGCAGAAGGCCGATCAACAAAGGCCACATGGAAGAATCCTTGGTTTTGGGTTATGGTGTCCGTCTCGGGGGCTCCGGTCAAGTAAGACCAGGGGTCTCTATAAATGCCTGACAAAAATAAAGGAGGAGTTGGGCGATAATAAAACAGGATCGGCAAATTATGTCAGAGATAGTCTGTAATTACCCAATTGGATAGCATAGCCTATACGTTTGTCAAGCAAATTATCAAAAAGAAAGCTAAAGACAAGGTCTTCGAACCTTAATCAATAATTGGCACTTGACTTTGGATAAATTAGTTAGGGAATTATTACATTCTACGTGTCCTAAATGCAAAGAAGGGAAAATTGTAGAAATTGAAACTGGGGTAATATCTTAATTTTCGGGAGGAATAAGGAATTGCCTTTTAATTCTCCTCACCTTACCAGTCCGACAAGGCCCAAGTCGAAAAGCAGCAAGGTGACTAATTCGAGAACGGGAGCTTGGCCTAAAACTTTCGCACCCTCGAACAACCCAAACACCTTAAAGACGGGAGCTATGGCGGCCGACCGGCCGAGGGTGCCGATCAGGGCAGGGCCTCACTGGCCTGATTATTATTTCGTAGCCTCAAAACTAAAAGTCAAGTCGGACGTAAGTATCTCGTTCATGTGGTAGAATGCCGGGGCGAAGGTATAGTTGACACCTCCCTCAAAATTAGTTGGTACTATATCTCCTATCCAACCTGAAGGCTGGGAAAGGGAACATTCCCCTAAGTTTGTTGGAACGGTAACAATCTGGCAATAGACCTTGCTCCCATTGGCATGGTTAATCCCATTAAACCAAATAATAAATTTTTCACTGGGGGGCAGCAGGGCGCCACCCGGACTTTTTACTGAAACAGTAATTTTGTAAACATGCCCAGTCGGGGGTACTGTTTGGCCCCAGTAAGAAGGCGCATAGTAGTCCTGGGTTTTGTTTTCTTTCAGGGTGTTATAATCAATTCTTTCAGGCCAGAACTCAAAACCCGAGAGTACTGGCTTAACCCATCCTGTCCAACCATCTGGGACAGAAAGGGAATAATTGCCATTCGCATCCGTAACGCTCCTGGAGGAAAGAGAACCGTCTTCCGTCCAGGCTTCCATCGCCACCATGGGTAATGGATTGGATGGAATCGTGGTATTAAAGTGGTTTTTCCAAATTACGTTACCACTGATGGTAACTATAGCCAGTTTTTCAGCAATAAAATCCTGTTTTTCATGGAGATATTGACTTCCGACAATCGGTATATCCGGAGGTTTAAACTCGTAGCCAGACAATTGAGGTGTTAAGGCAAAACTAACTCCGGCATTTTCCTCTGTTTCATAATATCCGTTACTATTGGTTGTCGCCAATAGCTTCTTAACAAATTGATCCTTAACATATACATCACCATATATCTCAACATTTTCCAACCCTTTTCCGTTGTGTAAAACAGTTCCGCTGATTGTATGTTTGTAAGCGGTAAAATCCTGAATTCCATCGTTATGTGAAACCCAAGAACCTGAAGGATCAAATTGGTAGCCATACTTTTCAGGATAAATAAAGTACAGATTAGAAGAAAACCCTGCTCTATATTCTCCCTTGCTGTCAGTTACTGCCACAAGGTAAATCTTACCTGGTATTACTTGAGCATCCCAGGCAACTTCATTAAAAATCTCGACGGCGGGTAGACCGCTTCCGTTAAAAATAACTCTTCCGCCTATTGCCGGAAAAGAATTATTAAAAATCATTCCAATAAAAATTCTGTGCATTAAATTGTCGTCCGCATTGGCCCGGGTGCCAAGGCAACAACCCAACCCAAAATTCAAGATACAAAAAAAGAAAACAATACGTTTCAGATGAATAGACATTCTTCTTCCCTCCGGTGGCTTTCCGTTCCTATCTTGGCTAAACATTCGACTTTTTTACCTTTAAGGACTTTTCATATCTACTTGTCGGATGATATAATAGATCTTGACCGGATGTCAATTTCCAATATCTCACGAAAAAATCATCCAGGCGTTTAACCCGCAGGGGAGTTATTTGGTCCGGATGGGGGGGGGCGGAGGAACCCAAAGGGGATTTCGGGAATGTCCTTAGAATAGAAAAAGTGGATCAGCTGCGTTTGATCCACCCTAAATTTGATCACTTTAGACGGTAATCGTCATTTATCAGAATGCTCTCGATTGAGGAGTAGTAGGTATACAGAGTAAATTGGGGGGGAGGAGGAAGTTTTTCAAGGGATATCAAGACTTTCTTCCTGTACTGTTGTTTTTGAATTTTGGTCCATCCTGGAGGATTTCCAACGCAAATCATTAACGAAATGGAGCTATTAACCCCAGGGTTTCCTATGATCGGCAGGCTATTTGAAATAATACCAAACCCGGGTCTGGGTGGAGAGGTTTATCACTAATTTGGGGCCTTGACCATTCTTCCTCCCTTTTGGATTTAAAATACTCAATCCGCCCCCCCTCTATCCCCCGATTGATCACCCTATAACCACTTAACTTCATCAGCTATCCCCATTTTTTCTTCGTTTTTTCTCCTTAATCACTCTCTCGGCGTATCTTATACTTCTCATCCAGAAGGAACTTCTCATCAAACAAATCTTTGTTATGCACCCTTCCCTATCTGTAAACTGTCTTATTCACGAGAATTGTGTTAGGATAATTGTGTTTGTATCGCAAAAACGCATCAAGCCGTTATCGGCGCAGTCTTCAGTCTTATGGAGAATTGTCCCGTGAAAGGAGCTCTTAGTCTTATGTCACAACTGGTCTTTATTGCCGCAATGCTCTTTGGAGCCGCTTTCCTCCCCAGCACTTCCTTGGCTGATGGCCGGGTAATAACGAATATCGACGGGTTGTCTTTGAATCCAAGCGCGATCGGCGCAAATTTTATTAGTGATACAGGATATAACACATCGGCGACCGATCGATCGAACAACTATGTGTATCAGGCTGCCGGCAAAATGGAGTTTGTGCTGCGAGCTGAATTTCATTTCAGTTATGGGGTTCCCGATGGCTGCTTTTTAGCGGGCGAAACCCTCGAAGTGTTGGCTGTGGATTTTGTCACGGCGGACGCCCAGCATGCTCATGTAAGCACAGTCGATCCATCAACAGTGTCTGTTACGACAAACGGCAACGTGGCCGAGATTCGTTTTCCTTTTGACCCGTACGATCCGGCAAATGGCGGCAGTGGTTTACCAAAGAGGTACTATGAAATCGTTCCCAAGGTCACGTTGCGCGGAACAGCGACCTATGGAAACCTTGCCTGTACGCCATTTTCGCCTCTTCCGTATACCGCGACGCTGGAAACCGGGCTGGTTCTTTTTCCAACCAAATATATGGTGACGGAGATCGACGAACAGGACCGGGTGGTGAAGGTAAAACTCTCGTCCTTTAGTCTTGTTGCTGCCAATGTTTACCTTGGTGTTGGCTTTACGGAAAAGCCGGTGATTGGAGAGGTAATCCGCCCCAGCTCCGCTGGGGGGAAAATGATCTTTAGCCCCAGCCAGGCTGCCACCGAGGAATACTGGGGGGGCGGAAGTCTCGCCTGGTATGGGCAGGCGCGGTTTAACTACTATACTCCCGAACAATTTGTGCGCGTTCCGGCAGTCGATCCACCCCTTCCCGCTGACCTGGATAATCCCGTCGATCCCTCGGCGAGCACTGCGGAGATTAGCGACAACGTGGCTATTGTTGCCGAAGCCGAAGCACAGTTGCGCTATGAAACACTGGTCAAAAATTACTTTGTGAATATCGATACAGTTGATGGAGATGTTACCGCCAAGATGCCGGGCGAAATATCTTATTCGTTGTTTCCCCGAAACACCAAATTTCCGCCGGGAACGATCCTCAGGCTTCGTTCGTCATTTGATCCCCTAAACAATCTTGTTTTGCCCTACGTCAAACTTTCCTTCTACGACCGTTCTTCAGGCGAAGCGCAGGGGGTGGGGCTGCCTTACGAGAGTCAGAACTCCGGGGTTTACCTGCGGCTGGGGGCTAAGGGTATCGAGGAGAACAGGGACTGTAATATTTTTGCCGACTTTTCGAACTTTGTCAAAGAGTCAACCGAAAACCCGGCCGAGTTGGCGCGCTTTGCTTTCATTCAAGGCGCCGGTTTTGCGGCCGCTACGGCGTTTGGCCCGATGGGTTTTTTGGCTAAAGCCGCCGGAGGCACGACGATGAAGTATGTGCTGAACAAAGCGCTGGACTACCCCGCCCCGCTACTCAACCCGTTAAGACTTAAGGTCCCTAATCCCTGGCAAGGAGGTGTTGATTCTTCCGGGAACCAGAGCAGTTACTTAATTGAAGGATATCTAAGCAGCGATGGTTCCGTAAAAGTCGCTGGCCGGGCGGGTTCGGTTGTTGCCAAAAGCAGCAGTGCCTCTGCGATCATTCCCTTTGGCACCCAAGTCATTTTTAATTCTTCCACCATGCTTCCGGGTGCTCCCCAGCGGATTCCAAACCTTCCGAGCGGGAATCTGCTGCCGATCGAGATTAAACCGGCAAGTGGAGAGACGCTCGATTCTACTCTAGGCTGCGTCCGCATTAACTATCCGCTGGCTAGTACCATTCCGAGTTTTCTTAATTCACTGACGGTCCGCCTCAATCAGGTGCTCATAAGCGATAATCTATACCCGGGGGACTTTGACCGCCAGTTTATCTTCCAGATTTCGCAGGGAGCTGTTTACTGCCCCCGTGCGGAAACGCCGCTTGCGCTTGGCGCCAACACCGTCAAGGCTTCAATTACTACCATGGGCGGCCGGCGCAGCACCGCTTTTTCCCAGTTTCAAGTTAGCACCCCAGTGCTGCCACTCCCGCAGAACGTTACGGTTTTTGCGGGAACGAGCCGGGTGGCGCTTACCTGGCGCGGCGGAAATAATCCGCAGATATTTGGCTATCGGATTTATCGTTCGGCTTCAGCCGCTGATGGTTTTACCTTGCTCGATAATATCAGCGGAAATCCCGGAGTGTATTTTGATTCATCGCCGCTGGCACAGGGATATTATTATCTAACCGCGGTCGATGCGAAGGACAACGCGAGTGCCGCGTCGGCGACGGTCTCGGCGCAGCTTGGCGGTACAGGAATTGCGCCCCAGCTCGGCGCTAACACCATTACGGCGCGGGCCGGCGAGGCTAAGGTTGCTTTTTCACAAAGTGATGTTCCCGTAAAGACGATCGCCTGGCAAATCGAGCGCGGCAGTTCGGCTTCGGGCCCCTTTGCCCTTCTTCCGCAGGGGCTGGTTAAGGCCGGCAGCTATGTTGATACAACGGTTCAAAACGGGACGACCTATTTCTATCGCCTAACTCCGGTCGGAGTTGATGCGCTATCGGGCGCCGCTTCCGTGTTTGGCCCGCTTAATCCGTTGGATGGAGCCCCGGCACGACCCGTGGGCTTGAGTTTGGAGGTAGCAGCGGGCCAGGCCTTGATCGAGTGGAATCCCCCGCTGGAGCAAGATGTGGTCGGGTATACTGTTTACCGGCAAGCCTATGGCGAAACCAGCGGTCAGAAGCGAACCTCGGCGTTAATACCCGGGACCTCGTTTTATGATTCGGTGGAACTCAATCAAGTTTACACTTGGTGGGTCACAGCGGTTGACGCCGCTGTTCATGAAAGCGCCCCCAGTGAATTTTTGCAGGCGAGCACGTGGGTGTTTCAGTCACCGAATTTGCCAAATGTCCTCCTTTTCCTGCCTTTAATTCTAAATTAGGCCGGATCATCATGGCAACCGAGCTCTCTCCGGGTGATCGATAAATTCGCCTAAAGAAGATGTATTGGACAACAGGAAAAGGAAAAATATAATGGGAGACAAGGGCAGTAAAAAAGATGTGGCCCGAATTTATTTAGGCGGCCGCCTTCAAATGAGAACCCTTATCTTTTGAAGGATCTCGCGCAACCGTTCAAGGTGCCTAAAACCTTGACCCGTCGCAGGGAGAGTTTTAGCATCATCTCAGAGACGAAACCCCCTGCCGCTGTTCTTGAGACGCTTAAAGGTCCTTGAGTCCAATGCCGAGGTTCTATTTCAACGGGAGGTATGCCCGTGATGGAATATTCCTAACGATAATTGTTTATCTCTGGATCTACCTCTTCCGAGGACTTGTAGGGTATGCCGTGTAAAACGTATGACTTGTTGGTTAAAGTCCGACCGTGGGAGTTCGGTAGTTCGCCCACGTAGCTTGAGGGAGGTGTAAAGGGTAACCTGAAGCACTAAGTTCCTTGACAAAGGCTCCTTTGGGGAGTTGAGCAAACCTGCGGGTTGCAGCGCAAGCGAACCTGGATGTAGCCTCGAAACACTAGATGGAGTTGTCGACCCTTTCCTACAGTGGGAAAGACCGGTGCATCTATCCTAACCATAACTACCATAACCGATAGATGGGCTCCCGGGGTAACAGGGGTGACACGCAGGGGCAGCCATACGACAATAAGCACGGGAGGCCCTGGTCGATGCCTATCAGGCAACGGGTAAATATAAGGAGACGAAATTTTACCGGGTCGGCCAGGGAGTCGGAGTTGCCCATAGTACCGCATGGATCTCAAGGACAACATAACCTTGGGAGAGGGAAGGGGCAATACTTTTATCACGTTTCAGAAGAAGTAAAGGAAAGGGGATTGCACGGAAGTGCTGAAAACTCCAGAGAAGATCCGGGAACTTCAGAGGAAACTATACCGGAAGGCCAAGCAAGAGAAGGAGTACCGTTTCTATCTTCTCTATGACAAGATTTACAGGCTGGACATCCTGAACCAGGCCTACAGACTTGTCAAAGCGAACAGGGGAGCACCGGGAATCGACGGTGAAACCTTTGAACGTATCGGGGAGAGAGAAGGAGGAGTCGAGAAGTATCTGGAAGAGATTGCCGGGGAACTGAAGCGGAAAGACTACAAACCACAGGCTGTCCGTAGGGTCTACATTCCTAAGGCAGCCGGAGGCAAAAGACCGTTGGGAATACCGGTGATTAAAGACAGGGTAGTACAGATGGCTATGAAGATAGTAATCGAGCCTATCTTCGAAGCTGACTTTCAGGATAACTCGTACGGATTCAGGCCGAAGCGGAGTGCCCATCAGGCGGTGGATGATGTAAAGAACCATCTCTTTGAAGGCAAGACAGACGTAATCGATGCTGACATCTCCAAGTACTTCGATACCATACCTCATGACAGACTGATGCAGTTGGTGGCCAAACGCATCGTGGATAAGCAGATATTGAAACTTATCAAGATGTGGCTCAGGGCGCCAATTGTGGAGGAACGTGAAGATGGCAAGAAAGAGTACAAAGGGAATGACAAAGGGACACCGCAGGGAGGGGTAATATCTCCTCTGCTCGCCAATATCTACCTGAATGTACTTGACACCCTATGGTTGGCCAAGAAAGTACAGGAGAAACTGGGGGCAAGGCTGGTCAGGTATGCCGATGACTGTGTTATACTGTGCCGAGGCAATACCGACCGAATTCTGAAGTGGGTGAAGAGGGTTCTTGATGATCTTGGCCTCACGCTGAATGAGGAAAAGACTCGTATTGTGGATGCACGCCAGGAGAGTTTTAAATTTCTTGGATTCACCATAGGAATGAAGCGAGGAATAAGAACCGGAAGAAGCTACACCCACATCGAGCCGTCTAAGAAAGCACTGGAACATATACGATCAGAAATTAAGCGCTTGACAACTGAGCGTTACAGTGCAGTGCCGACGGAAGACGTGATCCGGAAAGTTAATGAAGTCGCCAGAGGATGGGTAGGCTACTTTCGCTATGGCAATTGTACAAAAGCCATGTCTTCTTTGAGATATTACCTGGGCTACAGAATGCGGATCTACCTGCGCCGGAAACACCACTACCACAGTCTTGGGTATAAGGCATATCCGGACAGGTACTATTACGATACGTTAGGTCTGTACGAGGTTCCAACCAAGGCTCCATGGACTCAATCAGCGAAAGCGTCCGGATGAAGATAATCGGAAAGCCGTATTCGGGAAAACCGAACGTACGGTTTGATGAGGGGGAACTGGAAACCTCTGACCGCTACAGTTTTTAGTAGATGCGTGCATCGAAAAGTTCAAAAGCGGCCCCAGCCCGGCGCCAGCTCTCTACTCTACTGGAAGCGGTGAGCAGCCACTTGACGGGTTTTTGAATGGGTGCCGAAAACACCAGAACCTTCTGGAAGGGTCGATCGATCCATGGGACGAATTTCCACGGCGTTCAGACTTTCAAGCTATCGTAAACATCTTTTCGATGATTATAATGCGGGGGAATAAAATGCCGCCAGGAGATTCTTGATTATTTGCGCCGCAATGGGGTAGGTTTGGTCCAGACCCGCTTTCCGGGGGTTAAATTCGGTCAGATCCAGCCCGGCCAGCTTCACTCCTCTATCCAATATATCCCTCAGGTATCCAATCAATCGAAAAAGCTGCGGTTCGTTGAGGCCCTGGCGGTCCAGGAAGCGGACGCCATCGAGGGCATTGCGGGCCCCGATATCCATATCCACCGAAACGTAGAGGTAGGCCGTCTTGATCCCTTCCAGGATTCGGCGAACCCGAGAGGGCGAACTCAATAGTTCGTCCTTGGTAACCAGGGTTACCCCGGCATTTTTCAGTTCCCGATAAAAATGGGTGTAATTTTTTATCCGCTCGTCTTTCAGTCGAAAGGCCTGCTGGGGGGGATAGTCGCTGATTCCCAGGAGGTAAAGGTTCCGGGGAAGGACGACCCTTTCGATCAGAAGGTCATAAAGAAAGGAGCCGGCATTATACGAATCGGGCCGACCGTATAGTAGGGGGTCTTCGGTATCATGCACCGAATCAGGGTTATTTTCCGCATCGTACTGGATGGCGGGGGCCAGGATGCTCATGGGCACGGCATCGATGTGGGAATCCAGGACGACCAGGGCGGTTTCTTCCGGGGCGTGGCTTTCCGCCACCCGGCGATAGACTTCTCCCGTTAAGCAGTGATCCACGGCAATGAGGCAGGGGATATGGGGGAAAACCTCTTCTTCAACAAACCGGCCTACTTCTTCGGCCGTCTCCCGGCAGCCGTTTCGGTCGATGAAGGCGATGATTTCGGAGGAGGTCAATCGCGGTTTGCTGGAATCCGGTGGAAGGGGGTGAAGCCAGTCCGGGATTGGGATCAGCCCCTTGGATTCCCAGCGGTTGGGGTTAACCTCAGGGGTGACCAGGGAAAGAACGGATTGATAAGGGTCGATAAAGGTTTCCCTCCGGTCTATGGAAGCGAGCTTCTCCTGCAGGGCATCGTAGCGTTCGTCGCTGTCCAAGAGACAGCCGAAAAAAACCACTTTTTTGTCTAGGGGGTGCGTCACGGCATCCAGATTCGAAATCCGGGGAAAAAGATTAAGACAATCTCTCGCAGAGCGCGCAGAGGACGCAGAGAATACTTATTTTTTCATTGCCGGTGAGGGGTCGGCAATGAAAAACAGTCTCGGCGCTGTCGCGCATCCACGGCCGAAGGCCTGAGGAGGTTTTGGGCTGCCGTCCATCTCAACGGCAGCCCAAAAAAGATCTTTATCTGAGCCCTCTGCGTCCTCAAGCGAGTGAAGCGAGCGGGCGAAAGACAAAGGGATTACCGTTACTTATTTTACGGTAATTATATCCTTGATCTTGCCGAACTTGCCTTCTTTGATCCCTTTCACCTTCATCACATCCTCAATCTTGGTGTAGGGCCGTCCGTCGATGATGGCCTGAGCCAGGGCCGGTCCGATCTCCGGCAGGGCTTCCAGCGTGGCCTTGTCGGCCGAGTTGAGGTTCACTTTTTGACCGGGCGCCAGTTTGGGTGCCGCGGCTGTTTTTCCCTTTTCGGCAGGTTCCTTGGCTGGTTTTTCCTTGGCCACGGGTTCTTTAGCGGCTTTCTCTTTGGGGGCCGGGGTTTCTTTAGCCGGGGCAGCGGGAGCGGCGGCCTTGGCGGGGGCCGGGGCGGCCGCTGCCGGGCCCGCCGTCACCAGGGGCTTCAGCGTTTCAACGGCCTTATCGTTTAAACCGGCTTTTTTTAACTCATCCGTGGATTTGTAAGGGCGACCGGCCACGATCTTCTTGGCCGTAGCCGGGCCCACGCCCGGGAGCCCTTCGAGGTCTTTTTCGGAGGCGCTGTTCAGATCGACGAGGGGTTTCTTCACTTGTCCCAGGGCAGGGTTGGAGTTTAGAAGCAAGCCGGTCGCCAGGACCAGGGTGAGTAAGAAGACCCAATTGAAATGCCGAAAAGCCAGACCATCTTTTTTCATAATTTCCCTCCTGTGTATAATTTTTGATTCGCTATCTTGGCGATGAAGTGCCTAAATTAATAAAATGGGTAGGGTTTAAAATAAATACCACGCTATGCCAGACCGGACTTAAAAACACTCAAAGCTTTTTCCAGCATGCCGGATTCCGGGACCGATCCGTCCGGGGTGAGCTTGTCGATAATCTGGGGCAGAAGACCGGCCAGGCCTCCAGACACCTCCTCGCTTGAAGTTCCCATCTTTTCGGCCATTTGTTGGATCTGACCGTTGCCCAGGACCTCCTGTATCTGCTGGCCGGAGATGGGTAGGTTTTCCCCGGTACCAACCCAGGAAGACACGATATCGCCCAACCCTTTACTGTTAAAGCTTTGAATCAATCCGGAAAGCCCCCCGCCCTGAGAACCGGACAGGAGATTGCCGACCATCCCCATAAGCGGATTCGAGCCTTCCCCGCCTAAAAAATTATTCGTCACTCCTTTTAACAGACCATCCAACAAGCCCATAAGCACTCCCAGTTTAAGAAAAGTGAGCCGAAGATGTTATCTTATCCCATTTAGAAGCTTGTATACAACATCATAATATGAAAATAAAGTCGCTTCCTCCTGTCCTTGCGACCCCGGACTTGATCCGGGGGAAGCAACCCCCGGTTAGCTTATAACGATCCTCAAGCTCAATCGGGAGATTGCTTCGTCGCTTCGCTCTTCGCAATGACCGGTTATCCAATATTGCTCAGGGCGCTTCCCCTCCACTTTCGGTCCTTTCCAGAGATCCCCGACCCAAAGGCCAAAGGGATTTTAATCCCTGTTTCGTTTTCCCGGCCAGGGCGCTGCCCGCGGAGACGATTTTCTTCCCGGTGGCTTTGGTCAACGCCAGACCGATCTTCTGGGCGCCCTCCACGACGATAGCGCCCAATAATTTGGCTGCCTGGGCCGCGGCCTGCCTCCGGGCTTTCTTTTTTTCTATCCTCACCAGGGGGGCGCAGTACCAGGAGGTGATAATCCCCACCCTCAGGGTCAGGAAGGCGTTAGCCGTCCCATCCAGCGTGGCCGATACAAAGGGGGTGACCATGGCGCCTACGATGGGAACGGCAGTTATGCCGCTCATGGCCGATTCCACCAGGGGCTCCATCTGCTCGGAGAGGTCAATTTCCTCCAGGGCATAAGACATAAAAGCGGTAGCGGCCACATTGGAGTAAAGGTAGAGCAGGTCCCGGAGGGTGGGCCTTTGGTAATAGATCCCGGCGATGCGCCGGACCATGGTGATTTGGGCCGCCAGAACGATCAGCATGTCCAGGACGCCGTTTTGGGAAAGGGCGGTCCCCAGAAAGACCCGCTTGGCCCAATCCACGGAGATTTGTTGCGCCTGGGCATGCAGTTTGGCGATGGCGCCCTCCAGTTCGGCAGCAGTACTGAGCGAGGATTCCATTAGAACCGGGTTGTCGGCCAGGCGTTTGCGGATCCGTTGGAGGTGCCGTTCAAAAGCGGGGCCGCTTTCCTCCTGGGGAGGGATAACCGGCTTGGGCAGCCGCAGGAAGGAGACCGCCGGGATCAGGACCAGGGCCAGGCCCAGGCCCAGGGCCAGAAAAGCGGCGATTCGCCCCAGGGTTTCGTTCACCCCGTAAAGCAATTGAACCACCCCGGCCAATTGGGCCGTCAGGAAGATTAAAAAGACGGCCAGAATAACCACCGCGAAGGCGGCCAGTCCGATTTTGGTTTTGTTCATAGCGATAAAGTATCTTCGGATAAAAATAAGGGTCTTTGAAATTTACTTGACGGTCGGTAATCTCATCCTTACTATAGCCATACAAAAATCTTCGTTAAGGAGTATCACATGAAAAGCCTATTGAAAAGACTTCTTTGTATCCCCTTATGCCTGATTCCGTTTCTGGTTATGGCCGAAACCCGATTTAAAAATTATTCCAAGGAGGAAATTAAAAAGATGACGGATACCACGGCAGTTATTGAGACCAAATTTGGTAAGATCGAAATCAAGTTTTTCCCGGAAGTTGCGCCGAATCATGTGAATAATTTCATTGAACTGGCCAAAAAAGGATTCTATGACGGGACCACCTTCCACCGGGTCATTCCGGGGTTCATGATCCAGGGAGGCGATCCTAATTCCAAAGATCCCGACCGTAAGAAACACGGGATGGGTGGGCCGGGGTATGCCGTGAAAGCCGAATTCAACCAGACGCCTCACAAACGGGGCATACTTTCCATGGCCCGGTCATCCGATCCCGACAGCGCTGGGTCCCAGTTTTTCATCTGCGTGGCCGACGCCCCTTTTCTCGACCGGCAATACACGGCCTTCGGGCAGGTGACCTCCGGAATGGAGGCGGTGGATAAGGTTGTCGGGCAACCCCGGGACAAGCAGGACAATCCGCTGGAGCGGGTGGAAATTAAAGTCCTCCTGATCGAAAAGCCGGCACAAAAATAGTCAGGTTGGGCCGGGAGACGAGATCCCGGCCCTTTTTATGGGGGAGGGGAAAAGGCTACCCGACTTTGAAGTAGTCGTCCCGGGCCTTTTTGAGCTGGAGAATATTTTCCAAAGGCGAGCGAGGGGCGATGCCGCAGCCTGGGCAGAGGAAGTCGGCGCCGTTTTCCAGAGCGGCGATGGCCTCTTGGTAGACTTCTGCCGGCGTCCCGCTGAAGAGGGTCGTGGCCGTGGCCACGTTGCCGAAGACCCGAACTCCTTTTTGATGGGCAATTTCTGCGGCTCGTTTCATGTCGGCTTTCTCTTCGATGCTGAGACCGACGGCCCCGGTCTGGCACATCAGCTCAATAATCAAATCCGTATTGGCGCAGACGTGCAGGACCACCGGGCCCTTGATTTGGGTTATGATCTCCTTTTCCAGGGGTAGGACGAGTTTTTCATAAAGACGGGGGCTCAGCAGGGCCGGACCGGAGGTCGGTTCGGCGAAGACGTAGAAATCCGCCCCGTTGTCAAAGGCAAAATTGGCGGCGGCTACGGCGGCCCGGCTGGTCACCTCGAAGACCCGGGCCACCAGCTCCTGTTTTTTGAAACACCATTTCATAAATTGGTCAGTGCCTACCAGGTTGGCCGCGGCGGTGAAGGGCCCTTCCGACTCCCCGAAGATGGCCAACTCATCGCCCACCTTGTCCTTGAGCAACCGGAACTGCTCCTGATAGACAGGGAATCGGCCGCGATTTAAAAAGTCAGCCGGGAATTCCAGGTTATCCAGGCTGTCGGCGTAGGGATGGGCCTTGATATAGTACTGGCGGTCGATCAGCGGTTCCCCCAACACGCACCCCAGGGCATCGCTTAAGGGAGTGATGTCCCAGCCCATGGCCTTGACCCATTCGAAGCCGCCGTGTTGATGGCCGGCATAGGCCAGTTCGGCCATGGCCTGCGGATCGGTATCGGCCAGCGGCCGGGCGTAGCCGCATTTTTCCATAAAATCCACCACCCCGTAGGTGGTGGTGCAACCCACCGGGGTCATATCCACTTCCTTCCCCAGAAGTCGGTTCATCACGCGTTCTTTTAAGGTCATTGCAGTAACTCCTTCCTATCTGAGATTCCCGGTTATTGTTCCCTGCTTACTGCCTGCCGGGGTAGGTTCCGCCGGAGCGAGGACTTTCAGTATATCTGTCATTCTGAGCGAATGCGAAGAATCTCGTGCTTTCAACCGGGCATGAGATCCTTCGCGGAGTTTACCCTGAGCCGAAAATCGAGATCCTTCGCTCCGGTCAGGATGACAGTAGGCGAAGGGCTCAGGATGACAAGCAAAGGGCTCAAAATGACCGGCAGGGACTTTTTTGAAAAAAAAGTCCCTTAGGCCTGTCCCTGCAGTTTGCGCAGGTTGGCGATCATCCGGATGGCCTCCTGAACGGCATTTCCCGCGGAATCGGCGTACCCGTCGGCGCCGAAGAGCGTCGCCGTATTCTGGGTGACCGGGGCGCCGCCCAACATGATCATCACGCCGGGATTTTTTTCCTTGATCAGTTCGATGGCTTTCCGCATACCCATCATGGTGGTGGTCATCATGGCGGACAAGGCCACGATCTCGGAATCGGTCCGCACCTGCTCCTGGACGAACTTATCCAGCGGCACGTCGCGCCCCAGGTCATGAACGGTGAACCCGGCCACTTCGAACATCATTTTGATGATGTTTTTGCCGATGTCATGGACGTCGCCCTCCACGGTCCCGATAACCACCTGACCCTTGACCTTGTCGCTCAGGTCCTCCATACGGATGTGGGGTTTCAAGACATCCAGTCCGGCGTAAAGGGCGTCGGCGGCCAGCAGGAGTTCCGGAACAAAATATTCCTGACTGTCATAGAGGGCGCCCACACGTTCCATGCCGGCGGCCACCCCGTTCATGACCATGTCATAGGCGTTGAACCCCTCTTCCAGCGCCTTCTGAGCGGCTTCCACCACCTTTTCTTCGTCCAGTTCCACCACGCCGTCATGCAGTTGCTTTAATAATTCTTTTCTCCGTTCTTCTCGATCCATAGGAACCATCCTCCAATAGTTATTTCTACTTTCCAATCTGAGATTTATAAAACGTTTCGGATTTGAGGGGAGGGCCTTTTTCAGGCACACAACAGCCCAGTGGTTTTAAAAGGGATTGCCGGTCCACGATCTTCCCCGTCTGCGTGTCCACAAAAATGGCCCAGCCCGCTTCGGGGGAGGCCGGGTGCAAGGCCTCCCGGGGAGGAAAGAAGTTGAAGACATAAACCAGGTAATACCGCGGCGGGGCGGCCTTTCGATCCGGATAAATAATAAGATTTTCGGTCAGGAGTTTATAGCGTTGCTTTTGAAAATCCTTAATGGACCGGATCGAGGTTTGGAGGGCCAGGTCCCGGTCGATCTTCAGGGAGGCCGGGACTTGGATATCCGGATAGATGACCGACCCGGTGGTGAAAATGCGTCCCCGGCGGTCCGGACAAAAACCCAGGGAAGAGCCGTAAACGATGAAGTCGTCGGCGGTCTGCCAGTAGCTGATATACCAGAGGCCGCCAACTTTTTCGGCCGATTTCAATCTGATTTGCTCAGGAGTAAGGGGAAGCAGCGGATTTAAACGAGTAATGACCATGGGCCCGCTTTGGATGACCCGGGATCGGGTTTGCATCCCCTTCAAAATGACGATCGGGCGGCCTATCCCTCGGATAATTACCGGGCTTCGGGTCAGGGGATCCCGTTTGACCTGAAAATCCTGGCCCTTAAACCGGATGATTTCAAAATCCTCCGCTCCCAGGCGGCTTGCCAGAAAGAAGGTCAGACCGACGGCAACCCAATAAGATCCTTTTTTGATAAAAGCCTTTCCCTTCAAACCCGGGTTCCCTTTGTCAGTCCGTCAGATTCTTACCTCCATTGTTCTGCGAATTTGTCTCTAACAATGGAGGTAAAAATCTAAATAAAATATTTCAAATATTTTTGGCTAGACCTTGACGCTTAAATAACGGTCCTGGATTTCCGGGGCGGCCTCTAATTCGGCCGGTGTCCCCCGATAAACCACGGAACCTTTTTCCATGATATAAATGCGATGACAGATGTCTTTTAGGGTTCTGAGGTTCTGTTCCACCAGAAGGATGGTGGTTCCTTTGGCGTTGATGGCTTTTACGGTCTGGCTGATGGCCTGAACCAGCAGGGGCATCAGTCCTTCCGTGGGCTCATCCAGGAGGATCAATCGGGGCTTGATGATCAGTGCCCGACCCACGGCCAACATCTGCTGTTCGCCTCCGGAAAGGGTGCCGGCCTTCTGCTTGAGCCTTTCTTTCAATCGGGGAAAGTAGTCAAATATTTCCTCCAGTGTTTCCGGATCGATTTGGCCCTGGACGACGGGGATGCGGAGATTCTCCATAACCGTCAGCTTGGGGAAAAGGTGCCGGCCCTGGGGGACATAGGCAATGCCCCGTCGAGGGATCTGATACGCCGGCAGCCTGGACAGTATCTCCTGATCAAAGCGGATTTCTCCGCTCTTGGGCGGGACCAGACCCATAATCGATTTCAGGGTGGTAGTTTTACCGACCCCGTTGCGGCCGGCCAGTCCCACCAGTTCATTCTCCCGAATCTCCAGGGAGGTGTCGTTGAGGACATGGCTCTTGCCGTAATAACAATTCACTTCTTTCATGGTCAACATACTAACCCTCAGCCCGCCTTGGGCGCCCGCGGAGCATGAAAATATTCTAAATATTTTTTTTTCGTAGGGGAGGGGACTTCGGCGAGCCCTTCGACAAACTCAGGGCCTTGAGTTTACCGAAAGGCTCAGTCGAGCCGTTAACCCCCTCCCGAGCTTGGGAACCAAGGGGCCTAAATTTTTCCAGGTGTGTGAACTATGCCAGGCTGAGTGCGGGAGGGGATGAACCCCTCCCCTACGCTTGACCCCTTGACCCTATTATTAATTATTTTCGCCTCAGTGGCCCAAATAGACCTTCTTAACCTCTTCGTTATCTTTGATTTCTTCCGGGGAACCTTCGGCCAGGATTTCGCCGTAGTGGAGAACGGAGATTCGGTCGGCCAGTTCCATCACCACCCCCATATCATGTTCTACTAAAATAATGGTCTGACCGGACAACATGGCCCTCATCTTTTTAACCAGGGCCATGGATTCCTGGGTGTTGAGGCCGGCCGTCGGCTCATCAAGGAGGAGGAGGTCCGGATCGGTGCTTAGCGCAATGCCCATTTCCAGGATGCGCTGCTCTCCGTAGGCCAGTTCGGAGCAAATCAATTCGGCTTTGTCCTGAAGTCCGGTAAGCTCCAGCATTTGATTGGTCTTATCCCGAACGTCCTGCCATTTAAGCGCCCGTATGAAAGGATTGAAAAATTTCTTCCGGGACTGCACGGCCGCCCAGATATTTTCGAAAACCGTCAAACCGGAGAACAAACTGGTAATCTGCATGGTCCTGGAAATCCCCCGGTGAGAAATCCGGTCCGGGCTCAAACGAGTAATCTCCCGGTTATTGAAATGGATCTGTCCCCGGGAGACCGGGTAAATGCCGGTGATCAGATTGAGCAACGTGGTTTTCCCGGCCCCGTTCGGCCCGATCAAGGCCCGTAGTTCCCCTTTCTTTACCGATAGATTGGCATTGTTTACCGCCAGGAGTCCGCCGAAAGACTTGCTGACCTCCCGGAGATTCAAAATAGTTTCCGGAGATGCTGGGTTCACTTAGTTCCCTTTTCTTTGCAGGAGGCCTACCAGACCTTTGGGCGCCACTAAAACCATAAAGACCAGGACAATCCCGATCACCAGATCCGTGCCTTCCAGGTAGTTTACCAAATAATGTTCCAACGACAAGATGATACCCGTTCCCAAAACCGGGCCGAAAAGGGTCCCCATGCCCCCGACGATGGTGTAAACCACCGCATGGCCCGAGATCCCCCAGTGCAGGAAGTTGGCTGAAGAATATTTCAGGGTTATGGCGTACAACCCCCCCGCTATGCCGCTCAGGCCGCCGGCAATCACAAAGGCCAGCAGCTTGTAGCGCTGGATGTTGTAGCCGATCAATCGGGCTCGATCCTCGTTTTCCCGGATGGCGATAAAGACTTTTCCCAGAGGCGATTGCACCATCCGTCTCAGTAGAAGGAAACAGAGGGCCACCACGATCAGGACCAGGAAGTAATTGGTCTTGATATTCAGGAAATCGATTTTTAGCGGACCTATTTCCAGCGGGGTGAAAGGGATGGTCAATCCGTCGGCGCCCCCGGTAACGGAAGTCCAGGTTTCCCCTATGGTGCTGCCGATCAGGGCAAAGATCAGGGTAATAATTACGAAATGAATCCCCGACAGTTTTACCGAAAAATAGCCCACAAACCAGGCAAAGAGCATGGGAACAATGATGGCCAGGATAAAGGCCGACCCGGGTCCCCAGCCCAGTTTTGAAACGGGGATGGCCACGCAATAGGCCCCCAGGCCGAAGAAAAGGGCTTGCCCGAAACTGAGCAGACCCGTATAGCCGAAAATGAGGTCAAAGGAAACGGCAAAGAGGACCCACACCAGCACTTCGGTCAGAAAGGTCTGGTAGAAGAGATCCACGAAAAAAGGCACAGCGATAAGGACCGCGATGACCAATGAGAAGCCCAGGATAAATCCTGTCGATTTTGGTTGAGGACTGGACACGATCGACCTCTATTCTCCGAAAAGCCCCTGAGGGCGAAACAACAAGACGATGATCATGAAGGCCAGCGAAAAGACGGTGGCCATGGCCGGGGGAACAAATATGGAGCCCACCCCTTGAATCAGGGAGATAATAATCGCCGCCAGGACCGACCCCTCCAGGTTGCCCATGCCCCCCACGATGACGATGATGAAGGCCATGATAAGGATCTCCCGACCCATCATAAAATCCACATAAACAATCGGGGCCGCCAGAACTCCGGAGAAGGCCGCAAGGGCTGAACCCAGCACGAAGGTCCACATATAGACCTGATTAACCGGGATACCCAGGGCCACGGCCATCTCCCGATCCTGGACCACCGCCCGCATCCAGAGTCCGTACTTGGTCTTATTTAGGAAAAACCAGAGGGCGATCATAACGGCAACCGAGATCAAGGCAATGACGATCCGCATCAAGGGATACTGCAATTCAAAAAGCTGAAAGCGGGTCTCAATCGGAACGTTGATCCGCCGGGGGGTGCCCCCAAAGATCATGAACACTAAATGCTGAACGGCCAGCATGATGCCGAAGGTGCAGATGATGGTGGTGATGGGCTTATCCTCAATGGTCCGGAGAAGCCCGCGTTCCATGGCCATGCCGATCGCACCCACCACCATCGGGGCCAGGATCAGGGCGATCCAGAAGCTGCCGGTCAGGTCAATGAAATACCAGGCCACCACGGCCCCCAGCATGTAAAGGACCCCGTGGGCCATGTTGATGATATGCAGGAGGCCAAATATCATATTCAAGCCCAGGGCGATCAGGGCCATGATCATTCCCCAAATCACCCCATTTAAGACGGCTACGGCCAGATTGGAAATCACGATTTTGTACTCCAACTATTCAATAGTGATCCTAAAAATCCCCCCCACCTCCCATTGACCAAAGAGGGAAGAAGGGGGGATTCAGTTTTGATTTAAATTTCAACTATTCTTGGCTATAGCTTTCCCTTCAGATCAACCGTCGGCTCGTACATCAGTTTTTCCTTGGGGATTCGGGCGATTACCTTTAGTTTGAGGTCCGGTGTGACCTCGGAGATATAATGGTCATGGAAGCCTTGGTGGTCCTCTTCCCGCATGACCAGATCACCCTGGGGCGCCCAGGGACCGGCCTTGACCTTCATCTTGACCACGGCCTTGATGAAATCGCTATTCTTGGAGTTGTCCTTCCAACCCGTCTGTTCCACACCCTGTTTGATCATGTAGGCCGCGGTCCACATGCTCCACATGTGGGAGTGGGCCGAGGTGATCTTGGGGTCTTTGGTGTCTTTCCCATCATCGGTGACTCCAATGGCGTTACGATAGGCCCTTTCAAAAGTCTGGAGTTCCTTCGGGACTTGATCGAAATGTCGCGGCTGATATTCGATATAATGGGCGCCGGCGGATTCTTTACCCACTACATCCTGGCCGATACCCTCGGTGCAACAGATCACCGTATAGCGTTTCATTTTTTTGTGGAGACCCAGTTCAACGGACTGCCGCATCACCCCCAGGGCAGCGGGATTGAGGAAGGCCGTGAACAGGACATCGATATCGGGATCGATTTTCTGCAGAAAGGGGACGAAGTCTTTGGTGGTCTGGGGCGCGCGGATCCCCTGGATCTTGCCGCCGGCCGCCTTGACCCGTTTTCCGAATTCTTCTTCCAGGGAGTGCCCCCAGGCATAGTCGGCCACCACAAAGGCCCAGTTCTTTCCTAAATTCTTGAAACCCCATTCCCACCCGGCCATGGCCTGCATCAGGGCATGCGTGTGTATGCGTATATAATAGGGGACGGCGGCCTTCCCGGTCAGAGCCGAGGCCATTGCCCCTCCTCCGAAATATGGGATCTTGTACTGCTCGGCAATGGGGAAGCAGGCCAGTTGGATCCCGGAATGGATGGAACCCATGATGAAATCGACCTTGTCTTCCAGGACCAGTTTTTTGAACATCTGGGCCCCGTGGGCGGGGTTGAATTTGGTGTCATAGTCGAGGATTTCCACTTTACGGCCGGCAATCCCACCCTCGGCATTCAGTTTCGCCACGGCGGCCTTGCCCACTTTGTCCATCCAGTAACCGTATTCGGTGGCCCCTACTGTCAGTTCCTGAATCATGCCGATCTTAATCGGTTTCTCCGCTCCATAGGTGAACGGCGTAAACACCCAGGAACTAAGGCCCAATCCGGCCACCCCGGCCGCTGTGGTTTTTAAAAAATCCCGACGGCTGACCCCCTCTTTGTTCGTAACGCTTTTGGCTGGTGCTACTTGTTTGGTTCCCATATCCCCTCCTCAAAACCATCAAAAAAGTTATGGTGAATGAATTAATAGACCCTTTTATTTCAAAATACGGTTAAATGGAAAAATCACCCCCCCCTCGATCTTCCGGTTAGGTCCGATTTATGACTTTTCGGGAAGCGCCCGATCAATCAACTCAATCAGGTCGTAGAGTTTCATGGCGCTGCCTATGCCCTGGGCGCCCTGGTTCAGATTATAATGGCAGAAGGGGCAGATGGAGACCATGTGCTCGGCGCCGGTTTCCAGCCCTTCCTGGACGCGGAGGGCGGCATTGCGCTGGGCCCAGTCCGGGAAACCGGTCATGACCCCGCCGCCGCCGCCGCAGCAGAAGGAATTGGCCCGGGTTCGTTCCATCTCCACCAGCTCAATGCCGGGGATGGCCTTAAGGAGGTCCCGAGGGATATCATAGAGGCAGTCCTCTTCGTTCAGACTGATATAGGCCCCGGGCCAGAGCTGGGACCCGTCTTCGTCCACCAGGTATTTGGTCAAATGCCGGCCCGCGTGGCAGGGATCATGGTAGGTGACCTTCATCGGGACCGGCTGGGAAAAAGTCAATTTGCCGGCCTGGTGCAGTTCGCTCAGAAACTGCGTCACATGGATGACCCGAATCCCCTTCATCAGGTCCTCGAATTCCCCGGCCAGGGAGTAATCCTTAAGGATGGCCCGGTAGCAGCCGGCACAGGCGGTGACGATCGTCTGCACCCCCCGGGTTTCGTGCAGATTTTTAAAGGTCTGCAGATTGGCCTCGGCCATCCGTTTAAAGGCCTCGGCATCGCCCAAACGCATGGCCGTGGAGCCGCAGCAAAGTTCGTTTTCGCCCAGGATGCCGAAATCCACTCCCAGCTTCTGAAAGACCGAGGCCGTGGCCTGAGGCAGGACCCGGGCCGGGAGGTTGTAGGCGCCGGTGCAGCCCACGAAGTATAAAACCGGGGCCGGTTCCTTATTGATGTCCTTGATGGGTCGTTTTTCTTTCTTAAAGGGCCGGGTCCAGTCCCAGCGGACCCGTCTCGGGCCCTGGTAGGGATTGTCGTAACTCTTGAGCGATTGGGCGATGACTTTTTGCTGAGGCAGGGGGCCGGCGCCGGCCTCCACGGCTTTCCGCCGCAGGGCTTCAAAAATTTCCGGGATATGGGGTTTGTGGTCAAGCTGGCACTGGGTCTGGCAGCCGGCGCAGAGGGTGCAGCGGTAAACGGCCTCGGCCAGTTCATCGTCCCAGTCCAGTTCGCCGCTGAGGATTCCCCGGGCAAAGGCGATTTTCCCCTTGGAGGCCATAAACCCCTCAAAGCCAAATTCCGTACCCGAGGGGCAGATTTCCCGGCAGCGGGAGGGGGGGCCGTATTCGTAAGTTACTTTACAGGTCCCGCAGGCCGTGCAGCGCCAGATGGCGTCTTCCAGTTCTTCCAGCGAAGGAATATTCCAATGCATACCAACCTCCAATACCTATATCCCCAGTTTCCCGGGATTCATAATATCATTGGGGTCCAGGAGTTTTTTCACTTGTTTAAGCAGGGAAAGGTACCCTGGGTGGGCCCGCTGGTTGATCTCCCGGGCAAAGTCCACCGGGGGCTTGTAGGGCATGCCGCCGTGATCCAGATCAACCTTAAGACACTCCACAATGGCCAGTCGGGCGTTTTCCGTTTCCTGGGGGCTTTTTTTGTTGAAGGGGATCATGGCCCGGAGCATGCCGTAGTGGACCCCCCGGTACATGCTCATGCGAACCGAAGGAGAGAGGTTGTGCTCGATCAGGATTTTTTTCCAGTCGTTATATACCGGGGCCCATTTGTTGGCCGGTGTAAAAGTGCCCGGCCAGGAAATGCCTGCCCCTCCCTGTTTACAGTAGTTTTTGGTGGAGCCCACGATCTGGCTGGGGAGCTGGGTTCGGGCCCGCAAGGCCTCTTCCGGGTATTGGGTTACCTGGAGGGAGGTCCCTTTCTTTTTCTCTTCTTCGACCACCGTTTCCCAGATTTCTTCCCGGGCTTCCTTTTCCTTCTGGGTGAAGGAGTTGGTATTGGCAAAACTGAACCATTCCGGGGCGGAATCGGGTTTGGATTTGAAGGGATAGGGGATGGGCACCTGGGCCAGCCACCAGGAAACGGCCGTCAGGTCGTCACAGATTTCATAGTTGCTCAGATTCATCATGTAGGAGACCATGTCTTCCACGTTCTCGCAGGAGACGGTAAAGACCTTCAAGACCGGCGGAATAGGATGAACGGTGATGCCCAGTTTGGTCACCACTCCGGTGGTGCCCAGCCAGCCTTTGAACAGGCCGTCCAGTTGGGGCAGGGGCAACACACTATGCCAGGCCTCGGGATTGACGGCGGAAGACCCGACGCGAACCAGCTCTCCGGAGGGCAGGACCACTTCCATGCTGGTTATTTCCTGGCTGTTCAGGCCATAGCGGGCATTTAAGCCGCCAATACCATGGTTTATAGCGCAGGAAGAAACCGAAGCCGAGGGGGGGCCCACCGGCCAACCGAAGCGCAGATTGTGTTTATAAAGGGCGCTGGCCAACTGGCCATGGGAGACCCCGGGTTCAATAACGGCATAGTGGGATTCGGTGTCTATCTTGAGGATCTTATTCATCCGTTTCAGATCCAGAATGATTCCACCCCGTTCCGGTATGGTCAGGCCCCCGATATTGGTACCGGCCGTGTAGGGCACCACCGGGATCTTCTCCCGGTTGGCCAGTTCCAGGACCGCCTGGATCTGCTCCACGGTGGTGGCCATGACCACATAGTCCGGAAGCTTGGGTTGCACGAAGGACATGTCATAGGAGTAGGCATAACGTATATGTTTGGAGGCGGTGGCATTCTTGGGGCCCACGATAGAGACCAACTCATTTAAAACGGCATCTTTGCTGGTGACATGCATAAAATCCTCCTTTGCTTAGATTCTAACAGCCATTGTTCTGAGAATTTGTCTCTAACAATGGCTGTTAGAATCTAATTTCAAATTTTTTTGGTTAGGGACTATTTTCGGGCGATGGTCCCTTCCCAGGTGCTGACCTTGGTCTCTTTTTTCTCCTCTTCGCCGAACCAGCGGGAGGTGACACATTTGGATTCCGTGTAGAAGGCCACCCCGTCTCGGCCCATAACATGGAGGTCGCCGAAAAAGGACTGCTTGTGACCGGAAAAGGGGAAGTAAGAGATGGGCACGGGAATGCCCACGTTAACGCCGACCATGCCCGCATGGGTCCGCCGGGAGAATTCCCGGGCGTAATGGCCGCTCTGGGTAAAGATGGCCGACCCATTGGCGAAGGGACTGGCGTTCATGATGGCCATTCCTTCTTCAAAGTCCTTCACCCGTTTGATGGAGGTCACGGGACCGAAAATCTCGGAGTCACCCACGCTCATCCCGGGCAGGACGTGATCAAAAATAGTGGGGCCGATGAAATGACCGTTTTCAAATCCGGGAACGACGATGTCCCGTCCGTCAAGGACCAGTTTCGCGCCCTCGGCGATACCCTTGTCAATCCATTCGAGGACGGATTTTTTGTGTTCAGCCGATACCAACGGTCCCAGTTCCGTATCGGGATGGTAGGCGCAGCCGATCTTGCGCTCTTTGGCGAACTTGACCAGGTAACCCATAAACTCATCGGCACAGGCCTCTTCCACACAGAGGGAGGGCAAGGCCATACAGCGCATCCCGGCACATCCAAAGGTCGAGTTGATAATCCCCAGGGCAGAGCGCTCCAGCGCGGCATCCCGCATAACCAGGGCATGGTTTTTGGCCTCGCAAAGGGCCTGCACTCTTTTTCCGTGGGCCGCCGCTGTGGAATAAATATGTAAGCCCACTGCCGTGGACCCCACATAAGAAATCCCCTTGATGTCGGGGTGCTTCAGAAGTAATCCGGCTTCATCACGGCTGCAGGTCACCATATTCACTACTCCCGGCGGCATACCGGCTTCGATGAGCAGCTCCAGAACCCGTGCTGCCGTCTGGGGCGTCAAACTGGCCGCCTTGAGTACAAAGGTATTACCCATGGTGATGCACAGAGGAATCATCCAGCCGAAGGGGATCATGGCCGGGAAATTGAAGGGTACGATCCCGGCAAAAACACCGATCGGTTCACGGTACAAGACGGTATCGTGACCGGTGGATACATTCATCAGAGCGTCTCCCTGCATGAGCACCGGAGCGGCACAGGCCAACTCCACAACCTCGATACTCTTGAAGATATCCCCTCGAGCTTCATCCAGATTTTTGCCCAGTTCCATGGAAACCGAAAGGGTCAATTCCTCAAGATGCGCTTCGAGCAGTTCCCTGAAACGGAACATCAAGGCGGTTCTCTGCTGTATAGGCTTGCTCGACCATGCCGGATAGGCCGCTTTAGCCGCCGCCACAGCGCTTTCCACTTCATTATCAGTGCAACAGGGGGCTGTCGCCATTATCTCACCCGTGCTGGAATTCGTCACCGGCATACATTTGCCTGTGCTGGATTCCCGCCACTCGTTGTTGACACAATACTTCAAATTTTTGAGTGCCATATCCTATCCTCCCCGTATGTGGTCTTTGTTTTTTTTAGTATTATTAATGAATGATGGTCTCGCTAAAAGTCGTCATTGCGAGCGAAGCGAAGCAATCCCCCGGTGCAAGTAGCTGATTCCTGGAGATTGCTTCGTCGCTTCACTCCTCGCAATGACTGCTTATAAAACTTTTTGCGAATTCATCAATGAATAACTATAACGAACGTTTGGTTATGCCGGTCGGGGGTTGGGAAGCCAGATACAGCGGGCTGGTCCCCACCCGCTTCAAAATTACCCCCCGGTTTTTCATCAGCGGATCTCCCTCGGCTACCACCCGGGCCCCCGGGTTCAGGAGCAGGTGCCAATGATTGCCGTTCCAGGTCTGGGGAAATTCCAACGGATCAAAGGGGTCTGTTTTGGTAGCCAGAGCCATGTATTTGCCCACCGCGATGATGTCGTTGGCCATGGCCACCTGGGAGGCTACCGGGTCTTTCTGGATCAGGCATTCCAGAATGAGCCGATGGGACTTACGCACCTCCCGGTAAAAATCCTGCCCCAGGTTCAATTCCGCCTTGAGCCCTTTCAAGAGGTCGTCCACAAAATCAACCAAAACGGCCAACAGGGTGTTGCCCGCCATCCGGGCCAAATACCGGTGGAACCCGATTTCCTTGGTAACTTCATGCGTCCCGGAGGTGATCGTCCGGCCGATGATTTTTTTCAGATTAAGAATATCTTTTTCGGTGATTCTAGTGGCGGCGATCTGGGCCACGGTCGGTTCGATCAGGTAGCGCAACATGGTGATCTCTTTGACCGAGACTTTCTGGAGGTGAAGGAAGGTAATCAGGTTGTGGATAGTGGTGCGCATATCCACTTCTGCCACAAAAGCACCGCCGGAAGTCCCTTTGCGCATTTCGATCAGGCCCATGACTTCCAGGACCCTAAGGGCCTCCCGCAGGGTGCCTTTGCTTACCCCGAACTGGGTCAGGAGCTCCCTTTCGGAGGCTAGTTTGTCGCCCGGTTTCAACTGGCCGGAAAGAATAACATCCCGAATTTGATCGATAATTTTATCGGAAACCTTATCCGTTTTGTTGGCCGTCTGGAACAAGAAAACCCTTTCTTGGGAAAGAAGGTGAGTTTGGGGGTTATCCTATACGGGGACAAATATCTCTGTCAAGGGAAATATTATAATAATTATATTTTTTATGCTATTTTTATTTGACTTTTAATCCGGTCCTTTACTATGATGATTTTGCCAAAAACGGCACTCCGGGAAACCCGGGGCCGGACGAGGGTTTAGTACGAAAAAAGGAGATTCGCCATGGGAGTCAAAATCGATCCGTTGAAATGCACGGCCTGCATGGCCTGCGAAATGGCCTGCGGGTATCATCGGGACGACGCTTTCGCGCTGCTCTCGGCCTGCATCGTTACCTACCGGACTAAAGAGAAAAAAGATTATTTCGGAGTGATATTGAAAGAGGAGGACAGCCTGGTCATCGCCCGGCCGGAAGGGCTGGAGGTAAAAAAGATCGGTGAGGTCGATGAAAAGTCCAAGGGCGATGCCTCGGCCAAACCCATGTTGCTCCGTGAACCCTGCGACCTCTGCCAGGACCGGGAGAGCGGCCCCCTGTGTTTGCAGTTCTGTCCGGTGGATGCCATCTACTTAGATTAAAGGAGATCTCCGTGGAATATCTTTCGTCCAATAAAATAGCCATTGTGGATTTAGGGAAGGTCGAGGTCGGGGAAGAAGAACTGGAAGACTCCCTGGTTCAGGAAAAGATCGGCGGAGCCGGAATCACTACCGCCTTATACCGGCGTTTCGAAGCCGAGGATCCCATCGTGATCGGAACCGGGCTGCTGACCGGCACCCTGGTCCCCGGGTCGGCCCTGGGTCTGGTGACGGCCAAAAGCCCTCTATCCGGTAAAGCGGCTCACGCCCCCTTGACCTTAACCCTAGGGATGGAGCTGAAGTTTTCCGGGTTTGATTATATCGTTATTAAGGGAGCTTCGGCCAAGCCGGTGTACCTGTGGCTCCATGACGGGATTCTGGATATTCAACCTGCGGATGAAATCTGGGGCCAGGATACTTTGGCCTCTACGGATGCCATCCGCCTGACCCTGGGCGATGACCTGATCCAGGTTCTGACCATCGGCCCGTCCGGCGAAGCGGGGTCTTCCCTGTCCCAACTTATTGTCAATTACTGGGGCAGCGGCGACCGCTGGGGTTTCGGCGGGCTGTTCGGTTCAAAAAAGCTGAAAGGGATTGCCGTCAGGGGCCTGGGGCTCCTGGAAATTTCCGACCCGGAGGGATTTATAGCCCGGTGTCAGTCCCTGCTTTCCGAAATCAAGCAAGGCTCCTGGGCCGGGAAAAAAGGCCTTCCGGATATGGCGGCCGCCCTGGGGGAGAATGACGTGGCCGGTTGGTTGGGGCCCATTATCCATCGCCACAAATCCTGCTTTAACACCCCTTTTGCCACCAATACCTTTGTTTACCTGGATGAAGACCCCAGGCTTTATAAGGAGCCCGATGGGGCCGATCCCGGCTTTCTAATTAACGACATCTACGGGCTCCTGGCCTTTAAAAAGATCGGACTTTCCGCCGTCGATGCCTGCCGTCTGCTGAAACATTGTGCCCGATTGGGCCTGGATCCGGCCGCCGTGGCCGAATTGAGCCTGAAAGCCGGGTACCGGGACGCCGAAAGCATCAGACAATCCTTAGCCAGACTGCAGGGAACCCTGGAATGTGTAGGGCAATCGCCTTTCAGTCCCTGGACCCCGATGAAACCGATCTTTGCCGATTTCGGGGTGGCAGCCGACGAGGCCTGGTGGAGACGCCGGCAGGCCCTGGCCTACATTTTTGGTATTCACCCCTTGTTCGCGCTCATGGCCCCGGAACTGACGGAGGATGTCCTGTCCGAACTGGCGGGCCTGGGAACGGGGATGGAGTTTACATCGGAAACGTTGGAAAAAGTGATGAACGACATTGGTTAACCGGCCATCACTAAGCCTTTAGGGGGGAGAAGCGGTTTTGAATTTTGAAAATTTGGTCATTTGGATTTGTTTCGGATTTCGGATTTCGGGTTTCGAATTTCTTCATGTCTCTCTGGGTGATTAGGCCGGACTACCATCGTGGGGCCTCATTTGGAAAACCCTCCCATCGCCATCTACACCGGCCGCGGTAGTTCCCATTCCTGGCTTTGGTTCGTCGATATCTTCGAACGGGCCAACCTGACGGACTTGGCCTTTTTCGATCAGGACGACCTCAAGGCCGGGTGTCTGGAACAGAGCCGGGTCCTGGCCGTCTCGGGAGGGGATACCTTCGCCTTGGCGGAAGGTCTGGGCCAGGAAGGAGCCGCGGCTTTGGAGTCCTGGGTCCGAAACGGGGGCCTTTACCTGGGCTCCTGCGCCGGCGCCTACCTCCCCTTGTGTTCTTCGAAAGACCCGCTGGACCTTTTTAATTTTGTGGAAGCAAGAATCAGCAATCTGACTTCCATACTGCCGGAACCCAGGAAATTCAAAGAGAAGTTCAGCCAGCCATACGGCTGCTCCTTTATCTACCACCCGGTTCGAGAAGCGGTCCGAATTTCCGCCAACGGCCACGAGCCTTTTTCCGGGATAGGCGATTTCCCGGCCCCGCTTTACGGAGGCCCGGCCCTGATCCCGCAGAACACCATTGAAACCCTAGCCTGGTACAGCGGCTTCACCGAAAAGACAGCCTTTCTGGTGGATCAGGAATTGGCCCGGGAAACCTTGATCGGGAAGGCGGCCGTAATTCGAAAAAGGATGGGTTCCGGCGCCTTCTATTTGTTCGGCCCCCATCTGGAACATCCCCATTTCCTGAAAGCCAATCAATTGGTTATTGATACGATCCGGTTTGAACAGAAATCCGAACCAGGGGTTTCGGATTCCAAGCCCGAAGCGGAGTTGATTCGCGATCAGCGCCTGGTCAGGGATTGGGTCCGGGCGTTCAAACGGGAGTTGAGCAACGCCCGAATTGTGGTTTCCGGAATCGAAAACGATCCGATCTTCTGGCAGATCGGCCGCAAGATCTACGAACCGCTCAAGATGCGGGTCTTTCTGGAGGCCCTCTGGAAACGGATACCAACGCTGGAAAAAGCAGGGTGGCTGGTGGTCCCGGGCCGGTGCCAGGGTTTGATTGAAAACGCCAGGGCCCTAACCGAAAAGGTGCGGCGCCTGAAATATCGTTTGGATCAGAAACAGGAATCCACCCCGCTGGCGGAAGAGATTTTCAATCTCTTAAAACGTTTGGCTCCGGATTTCCTTTTACTTTACTTTGCCACTAAAAAGGTCGCCTTTCATGTGGCTTAATAAAAAAATGCCGCTGTTGTTTTTGGTTCACTCGCTGCTGGTGTGCGGAGTTCTGCTATTTGCCGGCCCGATCGGGGCCCGGGAGATCCCTCCCGACTCTACCTGGTTTATCGACTTGAGCCGCTTTTCCCGGTCCGCCCATGGGACCCTGAACTGTGAAGCCTGTCACGGGACTATGAAAATACCGGGAAAGATCCATCCGGAGGCCAACGATCCTCAATTCCTTCGAAGGGAAGCCACCCGGATCTATGACTACGACCGCTGCCGATCCTGTCACCGCCCGGCTTATGAGCGCACTCGGTCAGGGGCCCATGCCCAGGCCCTGCAGAAGGAAAAGGAGGGGGCCGGTTCGGGAAGAACGGCGGATTCCCAAAAACATCCGGCCCCCGCCTGTGGGAACTGCCATTCCTCCCATTACGTTAAGGCCCATCGGTCTCGACTCGATCTCGGGCGCGAGATGACCGGAACCTGCGGCGCCTGTCACCCGGCCCAGGCCGCCTCTTACCTGGAAAATTCCCACGGCAAAAAGGCCGTCTATCTGGGAAAGATCAACTCCGCCTTCTGTACCGACTGCCACGGGGCGCACCAGTGCCGATCCCTGAAAGACCGGAAAGATGCCCTGGAGGCCTGTCAACGCTGCCACCCTCAGGCCCGGGAGCAGTTGGCCGGCTTCGTCATCCACGCCACCGATCGGGGCTTGACGGAAAAAGACCGGGATAAGAAGTACCGCATCGATGTGATCCGGACGGTCACCCTGGGGATGCTGGTGCTGGTCGTCGGTCTGGTGGCCTTTTTCTACGGGCACAGTTTTATCTGGCTCCTGCGGGAACTCCACGAAAAACTGAAAAGGCGCAGGCCATGAGCGCCGACCGTCAGGAACATAATTCCATGATCCGGTTTCCGGTCATCCACCGGCTGCTGCACTGGGTCATCATGGTGGGCTTTATCAGCCTGGCGCTGACCGGCTTTTCCCTGAAGTTCAGTTCCCAGGCCTGGGCCCAGTGGATCGTTTCCCTGCTGGGGGGGGCCGGCTGGACCGGGTACTGGCACCGCTTCTGGGCGGTTATCACTTACTGCGGCGTGGTGGCGCACCTGGGCTGGCTGTTCTATTTCAAAGCCGTTCTGAAGGGTCGCCTTACCGGACCGCAATCGGCTTTCCCCGGCGGCAAGGATGTAAAGGACCTGACTGCGCATATCAAGTATTTCCTGGGGAGAGGACGTCCGCCTCAATTCAATCGATTTACCTACTGGGAAAAACTGGACTATTGGGCCATGCTGGCAGGGATGAACACCATGGGTCTGACCGGATTGGTCTTGTGGTACCCCTTGTTTTTCAGCGGCTGGCTGCCCGGGTATTTTATCAACCTGGCCCGGATACTGCATTTGTACGAAGCCCTGCTGGCCGTGGCTTTGAAGTTTGTGGTCCACCTGGTCACCGCCCATCTGCGCCCGGAGGTCTACCCTTTGGACAAATCCATTTTTGACGGAAAGACCACTCCGGAAAGGATGAAACAAGAACATCCCGGGGAGTGGGAGGAATGGGTGCGGAGGAAGAACGGTTAGTACGGGAATAAAGACGAACATCGAACATTGAACGTCCAACATCGAATTTAGAAACGTAGGGCAAGCGTCTCGCTGTATGCAAAATAAAAGAATAAAAATCCTGCTGCTGTTTCTAATTCTGGCGGCCCTGCTGGCCGGCGGCCCGAATGTCGATTTCGCCTTTGCGGCGGAACCGGCCACCATGCCCCTCATGGTTGACGGGAAGGAGCGGGTTTGTCTCGATTGTCACCGCCGGCCGAACATTCAGAGCAACGAAGGGGCCTTTGCCTCTCAAACCCTGTGTTTCGAGTGCCACGGCCGGGTGGGCATTAAGCGGAAGTGGGGCGAAGCCGATATATCCCTGAAGGTAACCCCTGAATCCTTCGCCGGCAGCCGTCACCGGGCGGTGGCCTGCATCGCTTGTCATCTAGATGTGGCCCGATCTCCCCATCGAACCCGGGTCGGGGCCCAATGCCTTTCCTGCCACACCGTTCACGGAGAAGGGACCGTTCATGACCCGCATCTCCGGGTAAGCTGTCAGGCCTGCCACCGGCAGTCTTCGGAAGTGACCTTGAACAAGACCACCGACCGGGTGGTCCTGTCCCGACTGAACGACCGGGGCGTTCCCCTTGTCTTGACCGATCACCGCCTGCCGGATACCCGAGACCAGGCCTTCTGTCAGCGCTGTCACCGGCCGGGGAATACCGTCGGGGCGGCCGCGGCGGTGCTGCCCGCCAAGAGCATTCTTTGCCTGCCCTGCCACTATGCCCCCATCGCCATCGGGCATTCCCTGTTCTGGTCGGCTCTGGTTGTTTTTGGCCTGGGTCTCCTGCTGACCGGTATGTTCTGGCTCGGCGGCAGCGTGCAGGGAGAGGAGAAATCGGTCCACCGAAAAATCGCCCTCGGTTCGGAAGCGGCCTGGTCGGCCCTTTTCTCCAGGCAAATCTGGGCGATCTTGAAAACCTTTTTCTTTGATGTGCTGCTCCAGCGGAGGATCCTGCAGGAGAGCGTCCAGCGCTGGTCCATCCATTCCCTGATCTACTACGCCATACTGCTCCGGTTCGGGTTGGCCCTGTTTACTCATTTTTCTTATTTTTTCAAGCCCGGCGGCGCCCTGGCCTACGCCCTGATCGATAAAAATCATCCTTTTGTGGCTTTGACGAACGACCTCCTGGGCCTGTTCATCGTTTTGGGCCTGGCCGCCGCGATCATCCAGCGATTCGTGGTGAAACCGCCCCACGTGGTCAGCGAGTGGAAAGACAACTGGGCTTTAACCATCATCGGGGCTCTGGTTCTCGTGGGTTTCATGCTGGAGGGGGTCCGCATCCTGGTTACCCAGGTCCCGGCTGAAAAGGCGGCCTATTCGTTCGTGGGCTATCTTCTTTCATTGCTCTTCGCCGTTTTCCCGTCGGACTGGTCGATCATCTATGTCTATCTCTGGTATGCCCATGCCGTCTTGGGAGCCCTGCTGGTGGCCTACCTGCCCTTCGGGAAATTGAAGCATATTTTCGTGACGCCGCTGAGCCTGGTGTCGCAGTATAAAAAGAAGGATTAATTTTTTTGCCGCAGACTCACACGGACAAAGGCGGGCAAAAATGGTCCCACAGGATTTACAGGATAGAAAGAAACTTTTTGCTTTTTCGGTAAAGACGCCCAAAAAAGCAAGAGACTCCATCACTTCGCAAACGTTTGATTTTGCGTGCCTGAAGCTTGAGAGGTAAGCCAGAGGAAAGGTGACAGATGCTTTATAGTTCCCTCCCCCTTAACGGGGGAGGGGCTTCGACGTGAGCTCAGCCGAACGTTAGGGCGGGGGTGAAACCTTTTGGAGTGAAGATTCCGGAAGTCACCCACCCCCCAAACGTTCGGCTGAGCTCACGTCGAAGCCCCCTCCCGTCGAGGGAGGGGGAGCACCTATACCATTTATTACCATATTTTTTTCAATGCTTATTTTTACAGGGAAATATAATGACAGAAGAAGTTTCGGTTGAAACCAGCGTTCCGGTTAGTCCGGCGGAGCCCCAACCCCCTGGGCCTGTTGAACCCGAGCTGGAAGCCAAGCCCGAGCCGGCCCGCGAGATCCCGCTTTCCAATTTATCCGCTTCCCGATTGATTCAGCTCGAGGCCTGTACCCGCTGCGGTGAATGCCTGAACTGGTGCCCGGTCCACGATCAGGACGCCCGGGAACCGGTCATCCCGCGGAAGAAAATCGCCGATTTCCTGCACATCGTGAAGAACCAGCAGTCCCTGCTGACCCGGATCATGAAACAGGAAAAAATCGAGCGATCCGATCAAAAAACTGCTGGCCGCAGTCTTCCGCTATAAAGAGGTCGGTCAAGTCGAAGTCGATGAATTTGTCCGCAACCTGTATGAATGTTCCACCTGCGGGCAGTGCCAAGTGGTCTGCCCGGCCAACATCGATACGGTCAACCTCTGGGAGGATATCCGCCGTCTGATCGTGACCGCCGGTTACGGCCCGCTGGAGTCCGCAGAAGGTCCTGGTAAAAAGCGTCAAGGCCTACGACAATCCCTGGCAGCAGCCGCGGGCCGCCCGCACCAAGTGGGCGCGCCGGGCGCAAAAAGACGTCCTGATTGCGCCCCGCCGCGGGAGATCAAGAAGAACGGGGCCAAGGTCCTGCTCTGGCTGGGGTGTACGGCGGTCTATGACGTCAACGTGAAACAGATCGCCATCAGCACCATCAATATCCTGGAAAGCCTGGGGATCGACTACGGCTGCCTGGGCGGCGACGAAAAATGCTGCGGCAGCGTGCTCCTGCGCATGGGAGACGCGGAATTCGGACGGATCGCCGGCGACAACATCAAACAGCTCAACGCCCTGGGCATCCAGACCCTGGTCAGTTCCTGCTCCGGTTGTTTCAAGACCATCAAGGAGGACTACCCCAAGGTGGGAAAGCTGAATTTCGAGGTGCTTCATACCGTAGAATACCTGCGGCGGTTGCTGGAAGATAAGAAACTGCCTTCCTTCGAACCCCTGGAAAAAAAGATCACCTACCATGATCCCTGCCATCTGGGCCGGGCCAGCGGCGTCTTTGATGATCCCCGCATTATCCTGGGCGCCATCCCGGGTCTGGAGCTGATCGAAATGCCCCGTAGCCGGGAATATTCCCGGTGCTGCGGCGCCGGCGGGGGGCTCAAGGCCGGCTACCCGGATATCCAGAACAAGATGGCCCAGGAACGGGTGAAGGAGGCTCAGGCCACCGGGGCCCAGGAATTGATCTCGGCCTGCCCCTTCTGCTACGCCGGTCTTCAGGTGGGGATTAAAGCCATGGATTCCCCCCTGGTCATGAAGGACGTGACCGGCCCTGGTGGAAGAATCGCTTATAAAGAAGGCCGGCTGATAACCGGCGCTGGACCCGTAAAAAGTCCCTTCGTACCATTCTGAATCCTTTTATAGAATACTTGACATGGCTATAATTATAGCTATAATATTTTCTAATTAACCCCCCCCATGCCCCAGGGGGCAACCGCGAAGCATGAGAATCGCGGGCGTGGGAGCCCGCTCTGCTTGGGTTAGCCGGGCCTTCCATCTTCCCAGCGGAGGCGGCTCCCACGCCGCCGAAACCAGGAGCTAAGGTAGAGACCGGCTCAGTCTTGGAGATCGAGTCGGTCTGAGCGCTTATGGGCTCGGAATTCTATTTTCGTGTCAAGGAAATTGAAAAGAGGTTTTAAGAGATGAACCGCAGGGTATCGGTGGCTGAGGCCAAAAATAAGCTCCCAGCCATTATCCATGAAGTGGAAAAAGGTTCGGTGGTGGAGATCACCCGGTATGGCCGATCCGTGGCCTTTGTAGTCCCCCAAAAGGATTTTGAGCGGCTGCAGGAGAAAGGCGGGGGATTTTGGGAGGCCCTGATCAAGGTTAGAAATATCATGAAGGCCGAGGGGATAGTTATGGAGGACCGTGATTTTTTCGACCTTCGGGATGCTTCGCCGGGACGCCCAGTCGATCTGGATTGAATGAAATATCTTTTAGACACCAGCCTGATCTCCGAACTGAGTAAACCCAAACCTGATCGGAGGGTGGAAAAAAGATGCAGCCAGTACCGGCAGGAGCTGGCTACCGCCGCTCCGGTCTGGCATGAATTGCAATACGGATGCCAGAGATTGCCTCAATCCCGTAAAAGGGAACTATTGGAATTATTCCTGGAAGAGGTCGTTTCGAAAAAATTGCCGATACTCCCTTACGATGAACAGGCCGCCAGATGGCATGCTCTCGAAAGGGCGCGCTTATCCTTGACGGGTCGGACACCATCCTTTGCAGACGGACAAATTGCTGCCATCGCACTTACCAATGGGCTGACGCTGGTAACCAGGAATCTGAACGATTTTCGTTTTTTCTCCGGACTGCTTTTGGAAAACTGGCATACCGCTTAAGATATTTTTTCCCTGGCTGAAGAGGGAAGGGGCTATCAAACCTTTTTGTAAATATGTGTATTGGGTCCCCAAGGAGGATGCCAACAGGCTGAGGCAGGCCCTGGCCCGAAGGGAAGTGGATGTCACCGAGATAAGAAAAGCGGTCTGCCTGCCCCTGTCCCGGCGGGTGGAAGTCGGCCTGGTGGCCCCGGAGGTCTGGGAAGATTATGCCTTGTGCCGGAGGCAGTTTTCCTGGTACCGCCATTCCCCCCGGCAGGGCCAGACCCTGGTGGTCAGCTCCGATCCCTTACCCGGGGTCGCAGGTGGCCCCGCCGTCATTATTCAAGATTCCTCTTTTCGTCCTCCCGCGCTGCCCGACCGGGAGGCTCAGACAGCCTTGATTCAACGGGAAAGCTACCGGAGTTCCCGGCCGGAGGAATGGGAGAACATCGGGGCCGAAGACCGGGAGGCGCAACAGAAATGGTTGAAGGTCATGGGCCTCCAGGGCCTGACCTTCGAGGAATTATTTATCAGCCATTGTGCTAACCACGCCAATTTCATCGAACCGGCCTATCAGGTCCTGGAAGACCACCATCCCGTTCCCTACTCCCTGGGCAAGACCCGCACGGTCTGCTCGGCCTGCCTGGAATTCTATAATATCATCGGATCGCCTTTTAAAAGAAAATATGTGGTCCCCTGCCCAGGGGCGGTACTGTTTGCCGGGATGGTCCCCAATCACTATTATGAGGTGATCAGTCCCTGAGGAGGGACCGGTTCACCCGGTCTATTACCGAAAAGCGGATAAAAATCGATAGACAAAAATTCCATATTTAATAATAATGGCAGATAATTCAGAAAAATTAAGTGCGATACGATGAGTTAGGTGATCCCGGGTTCTATAAGGGTGGGGGGGAGTTAAAAACGTGCCTCCGAAGGTAAGAGAATTGATAGCCAAGTTGGAGCGCGCAGGGTTTGCCGACCGAGGAGGGAAGGGAAACCACCGGAACTTCGTCCATCCCCAAGTGGCCAAACCGGTCACAATATCGGGTTCCTTGGGCGATGATGCCAAGCAATATCAGGTTCGCACAGTGAAGCTCGTCATTGAGGAGTCGAAGAAATGAAAGACAGTGCCAGATACGCCAAAATCGTCGAATGGTCGGAAGAGGATCAGTGCTATGTCGGGAGTTCCCCCGGATTGGTGTTCGGAGGATGCCACGGCCCCGAGGAGAAAGCGGTGTTCGACGAGCTCTGTGAGATCGTCGAGGAAGCTGTTTCTCTGTACCGCAAGGACGGGAAACCCCTTCCACCGCCTACTTCGGGACGAGACTTTGTCAACAAAATGCAAAACGCCGCATAGCTTTTCGTGCCGGAGGATTCCCACCAAGCTGGAGTTGCATCCCTTGGGCGGCAAACTTGCCGGTTGCCAGGCCGTAAACCTCACCCACAGCTATCGCATCACTCTGACTCTTTTAATAAACGACCGGGAAATCATTCTACTTGATAAAGGAAATGCAGGCCTTCCGTAACCGGTGGGCCCATGCGGGCTGCAGAAATAACTAAACTGGTTTATGGAAGATAGGATGCTGACCGGAAATGGTGTATTTGTCTGATTTTCAGTATTATTTAGAAAAAAACTATTCTCTGGGACATTTCGGGAAAACCACTTAATTACATTGTTGGCGCCGCCTGCGGCGCCAACAACCAGGCCATTGGACACCGATGTCACTTGCTTGCATGGGCCATCGGCCCCGCAAGCTTCGTGCCACGGGTCAACGCCGCATTAGCTGAAACTTTAGGAGATCACGACAGATGAACGGTATTCCAGAATACTTAGTCTTACCAGACAAGGTCTATGCCCTGACCGCTAAAAGGACAGATGGGGGGCGGGCTTTTGACAGGATGATAGTTGATTACCTTGTCGAAGGCATAAACCCAATGTCTGACGCGGACACGTGGAGAACTCGTCTAGGGATGAGCAGGGAGCTTTCGGATGATTATCCGAGCTTCAAAGAAGCGATTCCTATTGACTGGGTGCTCTTCAGGTTTCTATGTCACTTTGTACGCACAAACTCCATTCACGTTCTCTCCGGGAATAACGGCCAGGTCTTAACCTCGCCAAGTTACAAAGACTACTTGGGTCATGAGCCAGCAGAGGAATATGCCGATCTAATGCTACGAACGGTATTCGTGGCCTGGGTACGAGTTCTTCCCGGGAGAGCAATATCCCTCGCAGACGTCTATGCCTCTACTGACCTAACCATCAACCAGTTGAAATGCAGCATCAATGCTCTCATATTTCAGGGCCATGTTCAAGAAACCGAGGAATACAAATACATGATACGGCCCAGTATTTTCGACAACCGTGTCTTTATAAAGAACTCGCCCTCTTTAGACAGGATGTCAAACCGTTACTATCAAGAAATCACGATAGAGGCTAACGACCCGTTTTGTTTTGTCATTATGCCATTCAAAGAAGAAGAGTTTTCGCAAAGGATATACGGCAATGTAATCAAACCCTTTGTTGAAGACCAATTCAAAATTGGCTGCTACAGAGTGGATGAGGACAATCTGCCTGATCGCATAGACAACAAGATATACAGCTACCTCCTTCGGTCAGCATTTGTAATCGCGGAAGTCACAACTCTAAACCCAAACGTATTCTATGAGCTGGGGCTAGCCCATATGCTGGAAAAGGACTGCATTATTGTCACAAACACACTCATATCAAAGATACCATTCGATATCAATAGAATCAGGGCCGAGCACTATGATAGCGATCAGCAATTGACTCAGATTCTTGAGAGGGCGATATCGGCGCTTGCTTTCAAATCCAAATAGGGGCTGGGGATATTAGTGAATCAAGAAAACGGCTACCGAGTAAGTGCACTTGACGCGGAAGGATGTCGGGCTCAATACGATGAGGCTTTACGTGCCTTCTGTTCGTCCCCCGCGAAGGGGAACATCGTGTTAGGCAGGGACATAGAATGAAATTCAGGAAGGAATGATTATGGCCATTTTGGATAAGATACTTGGCAAGGAGGTTGCGACTTTTTCATTTGAATTTGATCCTGACTTCGAGTCCAATTCAACCATGGCCGTAAGAGAAAGTGGTCTTCTTGATCAAGCCTACTATAATTGGGTTTGGAGTCTCTATTACGCCAAGACCCTGTACACTCTCGGCAACAGCACGATCTCGGTGGGGCTCAAAGATTGTTTAGATCAATGGGCCGAACGCTTGGCCCCGGGAATGGGCTTTCCCTTACAGGTTTCAGAGGAAATGGGTTTATGCACTCTCGACAAGGAGTTGCGCTTAGTCAACGAGCTGCGGAATCCTGATAAGGACGTCTATTTGCTAGGAGTTCTTCAGAGGCAAAACAAATGGCCTTACATTAAAACATCACAGTCTGGCAAGGCTTATCAAAATAGGTTCGCTTGCTCGGTCATTGGCTTAGGGCAGTATTTCATAAATAAGAATACTGACTTCACGAGAGAATTACCATTGCATATCCTCTCGGCAAGGAAGTACTATCGAGAAAACAGACCATTTACCGACATAAAAAGCACAACCGAGGCTCCGGCATTTGGCATCAGAGAGTCAATGAAAATCTGGGACCACCTTGGTAAGGAACTGGACGCAATCGAGAAAGAACTGGACGAGAATCGCTGAACGTCGTAGACATACTCAGTATGATGCCTAACGAGACGCCGCACTGGATCGGCAGGAAACGGGGCCTCCCGGTGAACTTTTTGTTGGGTAACTGCGACTTTTCTCCACACTGCCTTTGAGGTTCAGATTATGAAAGATTTTTATTCCGACATATCGAATGTTTAGTAGAAATGCGTTTTCTGAAATGCGAAGAGCGGGCCTGGGTGTAAGCATATCCTCGGCCAAGCTATCCGCAGCCATGCTCGACGTTCTTCTCCAGCTTCCCGTCGGTTCGATGAACCTGAAGGAGACTGTCGTCCGGCACCTGGGATTGCTGGGTCAGATGACCCCGGTCAGGGATATCAACCAGGCCTGGAACCAAACAAAGAAAAAGGCCGCTCAACTATATCCGGAAAAGTTCATTCTTGAGGGCAGAAACACCTTGGCCTGGAACAACGGTACTAAGAGGGTATTAGACAAAGACATCTCGTCGGCCAATCTAAAAAAGCTCAATGACTTAGCCGATATAGAAAAGTGTACGGTTAACGCTATGGTAACAAAACTCATAAAGGCCTATAAAGGGTAAAAGAAATGGATCCCAGGGATCATGAAGTACTCCGGCGTCTCAAGCATTCCATATGAGCGAGTATCAGTACTACGAATTCCAGGCCGTGGATCGGCCGTTAACGCTGGAGCAGATATCCGTGCTGAGGGCCTACTCCTCCCGCGCCCAGATCACGGCGAGCAGCTTCATTGTGGATTACAGCTATGGCGACTTCAATGGCAATCCGGAAAAGTGGCTGGAGCAATATTTTGATGCGTTCCTTTACCTCGCCAATTGGGGGACTCACCAGTTTTTGTTGGGATTGCCCCAAAAGCTGATCGACCAGGACACCATAGGGCCCTACTGCGCCGGCGAAAGCCTTTCCTGTCGTTCGAAAGGGGATAAAGTCATTCTGACTTTTCAGTCCGAGGATGAGGATGGTGAGTGGGCCGAGGGGGAGGGCTGGCTGGCGTCGCTTTTGCCGATTCGCGCTGATTTGATATCTGGCGATTACAGAGCCCTGTACCTCGGCTGGCTGGGGTCGATTGAATCCGGGGAGATTGATGACGATGGGTTGGAGCCGCCTGTGCCGGCTGGACTCAGAACCCTTAACGCTTCCCTGGATCGGCTCGCCGATTTCCTGGGTCTCTCCAGGGACCTGATTGCGGCGGCAACGGAAGCCAGTCCCGGCGAGCAGGCTTCCGGCTTATCGCAAGAAGAGTTTGGAAATTGGGTTCTAAGCCTACCGAGTCAAGAAAAAGATATGCTCCTCTTACGTCTGGTCGAGGGGGGCGACCCGCACCTCATGGCTGAGCTTCGGCAGCGAGCCTGGCGCGAGATCCGCGGCGGGGCAAAGCCGGTCAAAGGTCCTCGCCGGACCGCCGGCCAGATCAGGGCTCGTGCCGATAGTTTGGCCGAGGCGCGCAGAAGATACGAGGCTGAACAGCGCGCCCGGGACAAGGCCAGGCGCGAGCAAGAGGAGACCGAAAAACGGCAAAAGCACCTTAAGTCCCTCGCCGGCAAGGAGGAAATTCTTTGGGCCAAAGTCGAGGAACTCATTGCCACCAAACAACCGAAACGGTACGATGAGGCGGTTTCTCTTCTCCGAGACCTGCGGGATCTCGCCGACCTGCGGGGCCGGAACTCCGATTTTTCATCGTCCCTGAATACAGTCCTCACTCAACACTTGCGTAAGGGCACCCTGGTGGACAAGGTTCGAAGAGCCAAACTCCTGCCGCAGGATACTTAGATTAGTTTTAGTTACAGAGGACGATCATGAAACTTAAACTATCAGCCATCGGTCTCGGGGCCTTGCTTTTCATCTTGCTGGTTCAGGGATTACCCGAAAGCGCCAATAATAAACCAATGCGCATCGCCTATCTGCAGAACGACATCCATCACCTGCCCTGCTGGGTGGCCCTGGAAAAAGGGTTGTACGCCCGGGAAGGGCTGGAGGTGCAGGTGGCCGGGGTCTTCAAGGCGGGGCCGGAACTCATGAGCGCCTTTGCCGCCGGGGCCCTGGATGCGGGCTACGTTGGGGAAGCCCCGGCTACTACGGCGGTGGCCAACAAAACCGCCAAAGTGGTGGTCCTGGCCCAGGTCAACGTCGAGGGCTCGGCCCTGGTGGTAAAAAAGGATTCTCCGATCCAAAAGGTGACAGACCTGGCGGGGAAAAGCGTGGCCATTCCCGGACACGCTACGGTCCAGGATTTTCTATTTAAAAAAGCATTAATAAATAACAAAATAGATCCAAAGTCGGTCAAGACCCTGGTGATCAAGCCCCCGGAAATGATCGGGGCCTTGCGAACCGACCAGGTGGAGGCCTTTATCGCCTGGGAACCCTTCCCGGCCAAAGCCCAGACTATGGAAGTGGGCCGGGTGCTGGCATATTCCCGGGACATCTGGAAGGACCATCCCTGCTGCGTGCTGGCGGTGGAGGCCAAGTTCCTGGAGGCCCAGCCCGACTCGGCCAAAAAACTGGTCCGGGCCCATGTGAAGGCCACGGATTTTATTCGACAGAACCCGGAGGAAGCCGTCAAAGTCGGGGTCAAGTACACCGGTCTGGATGAGAAAACCGTGGCCTTGGCTTTGAAAAATGTCCGCTACACCTATCATCTTAGTGTGGAAGGGGAAAAAGAATACGTGGAGTTCCTCTCGCAGATGAAATACATCAAGGTGGAGAACCCCCAGGCCTTCATCCGGGAATTTTTAAACCTGGAGATCCTGGCTGAAGTTTTGAAGAGGTAGCCTATTGAAAAGGGCATAGGCCCCCTCACCTCAGCCCTCTCCCCCGGGGGGGAGAGGGAGCCCAAGGGAACGGCCCAAGCCCTTTGACTTCCCCTCCCCGTGGGAGGGGACTTCGACGTGAGCCCTTCGGCTGTGAGCTCAGGGCCGAACCGCTCAGTCGAACGTTTGAGGGGTGGGGGAACTCGTGATTTTCATCCTTCGAGGTTGGGCGTTCGATGTTCAATGTTCGTTTAGCTTCCGTAGGTCAGGGTGGCCGACGTAGGAGGTCTCCCTGACAACTTGGATTCCACAATTAAAGCTTTGTCAGGTAGCTCCCGTTGGTCGCAACCTGACCTACGTGGATTTATATATTCATCCTTCGAAATGGGGGCTTTTTCATCTCGTACTCCGCCCTCCCCCCAAGGGGAGAGGGAGTTTCCCCCATTCGGATTCAAAGATGGGTTGGCTATTACGAGTTTCGACGTTATGAAATATGAAAAATTTCTATTACCCCTGGGGTTGGTCGTTCTCTGGCAATTGGTCTCAATGCTGGAGATCGTCCCCCGGTTCAAGCTCCCCGCTCCCCTGGAAATTCTGGCCGGTTTAAAGGAACTCATCCAGGAGGGCATGCCTCCCGGTTACTTGCTGCATAAACACCTGTTTTATAGTCTATACCGTGTCGGTCTGGGTTACCTGGCCGCCGTGGTACTCGCCGTTCCTCTGGGACTGGTCATGGGCTGGTCCGAAAAGGTCAGGGGACTGGTCAGGCCGGTTATCGAAATAATTCGGCCCATCCCCCCTTTGGCCTGGATTCCCATTGCCATTCTCTGGTTTGGCATCGGCATCCAGGCCGCGGCCTTTATCATTTTCTTAGGCGCCTTTTTCCCCATTCTCTTGAATACCATTTCCGGGGTGTTGTCCATCAATCCTACCTTGGTGGAGGCCGCCCGGACCTTGCAGGCCAGGGAGCGGAATATCTTTCTCCAGGTGCTCCTGCCCGGCTCCGTCCCCTCTATCTTTGTGGGGTTGCGGATCGGCATCGGGATCGGCTGGATGACTTTGGTGGCCGCGGAGTTTGCCGGTGTCCGGGAGGGCTACGGGTTGGGGTACATGATCATGACCGCCCGGGACATCCAGCGGCCGGATGAGATTCTGGCCGGCATGCTGGTGATCGGGGTGATCGGGCTGCTGATTGATGTGGGCCTCCGGCAGCTTGAGAAAAAAATGATTCCCTGGAAGTGAGGGATCTATCGTTGTCCTTAGAGCTGATTAAACTCACCAAAACGTATCCTGGGAAGAACCCGGGGGAAACCATCCCGGTATTCCAGGACCTCACCTGCTGTTTTGAGTCCGGCCAGTTTATTTCTTTTATTGGTTCCAGCGGCTGCGGGAAGACGACCCTGTTGAAGATATTGTCCGGCCTGGAAAAAGCCACTTCGGGAAAGGTCGTGCTCAATGATCGGGAACTTCTTCCCGGAACAGAGGGCATCGGTTTGGTCTTTCAGGAATACGCCCTTTTCCCCTGGAGAACCACGATAGAGAATATCCAATTCGGTTTGGAGATGCAGGGTATCGGGAGAGCGGACCGGGAAAGAATGGCCGGGAAGTACCTGTCCATCTTCGGTCTTTCCGGTTTTGAACACCATTATCCGCGGGAGTTGTCCGGCGGCATGCAGCAGCGGGTGGCCATTGCCCGGACCCTGATTATGAATCCGCGGGTGGTCCTTATGGACGAACCCTTCGCTTCCCTGGACAGCCAGACTCGGAACGACCTGCAGGAATTCCTCCTGTCTATCTGGCAAAAAAGGGGGGAGACGATCCTTTTTGTCACCCACAACGTGGATGAGGCGGTTTTTTTAAGCGATCAGATCGTGGTACTGTCTCCCCGTCCGGCCCGGATTGAGGCCATTCTAAAGGTGGAATCCCGGAGGCCGAGGGATCGAACCGATCCGGAATTCAACACCCTGCGCCGGACCATCCTTAAACTGCTCAAAGACCAAAGAAAATAGTACCATGGCCACCAAGCATCTGGTTACCGAACTGCAAAGTCTGGGGCTGCGGATCCAGGAGGGGCTCCTCCAGCGAAATGGTGGGGCCGGTCCCGCTGAAGGGGGGATCCTCGTTATCCACGGGCAGGCGGTTTCGATTCCGGTCAGCGGACATTACGTCCCTCATTCTCCGTATACCTTGAAGCGCACTAAAAATCGATACCGGATCTACAAAAATGGAGAATGCAGGAGTACGGTAGAACTGGTCCCTCGCCCGGCATTTTATGAGCTCCAAACTTCGGAAGGGGTCTCCTATAAGAAAATCGCTTTGCTCCACGGCCGGGATTGCCTGGCCACGACGGTGTTGCAGACCTGCAACCACTGGCAATCCCACCGGCAGTGCCGTTTTTGTGGAATAGAGGTTTCTCTTCGGAACCAATCCACACTCCCGGTAAAAACTCCGGAGCAGTTGGCCGCAGTGGCCTGGAAGGCGAAAGAATTGGATGGGATCCGGCAGGTGGTCCTTACCACCGGAGCGGATGCTTCCCCGGGAAATGAGATCCAATACCTTGCCCGCTGCGCCGCCACCATCAAGCAGGCCACCGGCTTGCCCATCCACGCGCAATGCCTGCCCCCGGCATCCTCCATCGGGTTGGCTCCTTTACAGGAGGCGGGAGTGAATACGATCGGTCTCCATATTGAAAGTTTTGACCGGGAGATCCTGGCACGGATGGCCCCGGCCAAAGCGGCTATCGGTCTGCCGAAGTATGAACAATCCTGGAAGGAGGCGGTGGAGCTCTTCGGCGCTAACCAGGTCAGCAGTTTTCTGATCGTCGGTCTGGGTGAGAAGCAGGATTCGATCATCCAGGGCAGTAAACGGTTGGCCGATCTGGGGGTTTTTCCTTTTGTGGTTCCTCTCCGTCCAATCCCCGGATCAGCAATGGAAAAAGCTACGCCTCCGGATCACGGGATCATGTCGGAAATCTACGAAAAGGTGGCCGAGATTTTAAGCAGAAAAGGGCTCTCCTCCGGGCGGAGTCTGGCCGGATGTGTCCGTTGCGGGGCCTGTTCGGCATTGTCTTTTTACGAACAGCCGGTCGAACGGATTATTTGCCATTCGTCCCGTACTCAGCAGGAGTTGAACCGGGCAGCGGAAATCCGACATCAGGTGTTTGTGAACGAGCAAGGTCTGTTCCAGGGGACGGATACCGATGAGAACGACCGGAAAAGCACCCATCTGGTCGCAGAGCTGGACGGGCAAATCATTGGTACGGTGCGGGTCTTCCCAATGAATGACAATGGCCATTGGATCGGTGGGAGGTTGGCCATTCAAAAGGAATGCCGGGGTTCGGGGGCCGGCGAACTTTTGGTGAAAGAAGCCATGCGCTTTGTGAAAAAAAAAGGCTGCGCTACCTTTACCGCCCGGATCCAGGAAGAAAACATCCCCTTCTTTGTCCAGTTCGGCTGGAGGCCCTTAGGCGGTCTTCATGAATACCGCGGGCGGATTCATCAGCAGATGAAGGCGGATTTGTCGGCTGTTTGACTGAGCCGAGGTAACTTAAGGATTGTCCAGATCAAAATAAGCGCTTTGTTCCTTCGACAATTGGGTTTTATCCACCTGAAAAAGTTCGATGAGCACGTTGTCGGGCCCCAGGACCGTGGTATATTTCCAAAATCCAAAATCCGTTATACCCTTTTTCAAAAGCACCCCTCCGGCAGTGAGTTTTCTGACCATCTCCTCCAGGTTATCGGTTTGAATACCTATGTGGTGGATATTCCCCCGGACCGGATTCTTAGGGGCCTGGTCATAGAAGTGAAGCCGCCCCCGACCGATGCTCAGGAAAACATTCCGGGAACCGGCCATTCCCAGGTCCATCACCACCCGGCCGTCAAAATGTTCCATATAAAATTGGATGCTTTTGTTTATGTCCGAAGCAAATAAATGGGTGTGGTGTAGATGACAAGTCATTCGATACCTCCTCTGCCCAATATAAGTACCGCCTATTGATTGAATGTACCAAGCCGACCGGATCCCTGTCAAAGGGTTTATTCTTACCCAGGAGGAAGGGAAGCAGTGGCTTGCAGTCTGGCTGCTCAAACAAGTCGGCAAAAGGGGTCGCAAAAAATAATTTGATAAATAATCAATCCAATGATAATAATTCTCAAACTAGTAAAGGCTGATTAGTAGAAGGGCATTCATTTGAAAAAAGTGTGCATTCAGGGAACAGGATCCTTCATTCCGGAACGGATAGTCCCCAATTCCTATTTTGAAAGCCTGGTAAATACCTCCAACGAATGGATTGTCAGTCGCACTGGAATTAAAGAACGAAGGATGGTTCTGCCGGGGCAGGCCCTGAGCGATCTCGTGGTCCCGGCGGCGGAAAAGGCCCTGGAAATGGCGGACCTGTCCCCGGGGGACCTGGATCTGATCATCGTCGGGACCTCCACGGCCGATATGCCGACCCCTTCCGAAGGGTGCATGATTCAGCACCGCATCGGGGCTAAAAACGCGGTGGCTTTCGATGTCAATGCCGCCTGCCCAGGGTTTATTTATGGCCTGGCGGTGGCCCAAAAATTCATGCAGGACGACTCTCATCGGCATGTCTTACTGGTGGGGGGGGAGATCGTAACGCACCGGACCGATTTTCAGGATCGAAATACCTGCGTGCTTTTCGGGGACGGGGCCGGGGCGGTCGTTCTGGGCCAGCAAACCCGAAAAGGGGAGGGGGAAATCCTTTCCACCCGGATCTATTCCGATGGCGACCTTTGGGGACTCCTGAATGTCCCCGGCGGTGGCTCCCTTAACCCCCCCACCCATGAGATGATCGACCAACGCCTTCAATACATTAAGATGAAGGGCAATGAGGTTTTCAAACATGCCGTCCGTTCCATGGTGGAGGCCTCAATAGCCGTCCTGGAAGAAGGTGGAATCTCCGATCGGCAGATCGATTGGTTCATCCCCCACCAGGCCAATATCCGGATCATCGAGTCTGTGGCCAAGCTGATGGAGGTCCCCATGGAAAAAGTGATCCTGACCGTTCACAAGTACGGCAACACCTCGGCGGCTACCATTCCCACGGCCCTGGATGAAGCCGTCCGTTCCGGACAAATCAAACGCGGCGACCTGGTCCTGACCGCCTCTTTCGGGGCCGGCTTTACCTGGGGGGCCTCCCTTTTTCGTTTTTAACGGAATCTTCTTTCACCCATAAAGAAAGGGGAAAACATGGATATTAAAGGTGGAGTAGCCGTGGTTACCGGCGGCGCTTCCGGTTTAGGGGAGGCCACGGTCCGCTATTTACTGGAGAAGGGGGCCAAGGCGTCGATCCTGGATTTTGCCCGAGACCGGGGTGAACAAGTGGCGGCCGAGTTTAGCGGGGAGGTGCTGTTCTGCAAGACCGATGTGACGGATGAAGCCAGTGTTAAAGAGGCCATATTGAAAACCATGGAAGTTTTCGGGGCCATTCATTTCGTGGTAAATTGTGCCGGTGTGGCCACACCCGGCAGGGTGCTGGGAAAAGAAGGTCCGATGGATATTGCCCGGTTCAATCAGGTAATCCAGATCAATCTGGTCGGCACCATGAACGTGATCCGTCTGGCTGCCGAACAGATTACTAAAAATAAACCCAACGAGGACGGGGAAAAGGGTGTGATGGTAAATACCGCGTCGGTCGCGGCCTTTGAAGGCCAGTTTGGTCAGGCGGCCTACGCAGCCTCCAAGGCCGGGGTGGCCGGCATGACCCTGCCCATCGCCCGGGAGTTCGCCAACTACGGGATTCGCATCGTGACGATCGCCCCGGGATTGTTTGAAACCCCCATGATGGCCGGCATGTCGCCCAAGGTCTATGAGTCTCTGGTCAACATGACCCTCTTCCCAAAACGCCTGGGACGACCGGTAGAATTCGCCATGTTGACGGCGCAGATCATTGAAAACCCCCTCTTAAATGGGGAAGTGATCCGGTTGGACGGCGGACTGAGGATGGGAGCAAAGTAGAGATAGTTGCAGGTTGCTTGGAATCCTTTTCTCCTGCGAGACTTTTTGGCTTTTTCCCACTGTCTTGATGCGAATCGTCGGTCTGTTTTGTGTGAGCTGTAGGGTCGACGAACGGCCTTCCGATTCAGCCGGAATTTCCCTCGGCCCCCGCTCGTTTTCCTGATCAAGGCCTTCCACCAGGGCTACCAGGTCTTCCACCAGGGATCTCATTTGCTCTGCCTGGGTATTCAATTCCTCGGAAGCCGCGGCCGACTCTTCCGCGGCCGCCGCGTTCTGTTGAACAATCCGGTCCATTTCGGCCACCGCCTGGCTGACCTGGGTGATCCCCTGGGCTTGTTCCCCGGAGGCCGCGGCAATTTCATCAATCAAATTTGAGATTTTCCCGGCGACGGCGGTATTCTCCCGGAAGGCCTCCCGGGTGGCAACCGTCAATTCGTTTCCTTTCTTGATAGCCGTTATCGTATTCTCAATCAGGCTGCTGGTATTCTTGGCCGCTTCAGCGGCCCGCATGGCCAGGTTCCGTACTTCATCCGCCACGACGGCAAAACCAGCCCCCGCCTCCCCGGCCCTGGCCGCTTCCACCGCGGCATTCAAGGCCAACAGGTTAGTTTGAAAGGCTATTTCATCAATGGTTTTAATGATCTTTTCCGTTTCCTCACTGGTCCGGGTAATCTCGGTGATCGCCTGCCCCATCTGGTCCATGTGGGCATTCACTTTTTTGACAATTTCCTGAACTTCCCCCATCATGGTTTTGGCCTGTCGGGCATGGTCGGCATTTTGTCTGGTCATGGACCCCATCTCCTCCATGGAAGCCGAAGTTTCCTCCAGTCCGGCCGCCTGCTCGTAAGCCCCCTCCGCCAGAGATTGGCTGGCGGAAGAGACCTGAATAGAGGATGCGGCCACCTGTTCAGAACCCTCGGACAGCCCTTCGATCACCTTTTTGATAGGTCGGGTGATGGAGCGGGTGATAAAAAAGGCAGCTACTAAGCCCAGGATAACCGCAGCCAAGGCGCCGGTAATCATCAGGGCGGTGGCTTGGGCCATCCGGGCTTCCATTTTCTGCTTTTGATTTAAACGGGCCTCTTCCGCCTTGCCCTCCACGGTCCTGCCGGTCTGGATCAGGACTTCATCGATCTCCCGAAAGCCTTTCTCCAGGTCCAGGCGCTGCTCCGTTTTCTTGGCATTCAGTTCCACGACGCGGTTGAAGGCCTGCTCATAGCGATCCGCGGCCGCCAGGACTTCATCCATTTGACTTTGATTGAGGGGGTCTTTGAATTTCTTTCGAGTATTCGAAGCCAGATCTTTTAATCCGGCGATTTCCTTTTTAACCTCTTGAGCATATTTAGCATCTCCACGGATGATAAAGTTTTTTTCATGGCGGCGGGCCTGTAAAATCTTTTTTATCATCAAATTGGTATCGTCAGCCTTTTCCACTCGATCCACGATCTTGCCCATCCCGTCCCAACCCACATAGGAAACAAGGCAGGTTAAAACCAGGGTGAAAATAAAACCACCCGCAATTTTGGTCTTTAATTTGTAACGGTTGAACATTCTCGTATCCTCCTGTGACGGTCGATGAATGGTTGTGCTTGAGATTTATTTCACTAAATACCATCGGTAAATGACACTCTTCACTTTAAGTAAATTGTTTATTCAAGATTCGTTCCATTTATTACGACATAGGATCTCGTTAATGTTTAACGCTAAGAGAAGTTAACCTTAACAGGAGTGAATAACCCCCTTCGTGGGATAATGGTATTTTATTGTTTAATTTAAAGTAGATATAAAAAAATAGTTTGGCACAGAGATTGCTTTTGTATGAATAGATAACTTTTGGCAGGTTGATAGCAGAGGGCTGGTTCAAAAAGCTTCAGACAGCTTATTGAGTCAAGAACTTGACGGGCTGGACGCTTATTGGACCATTGGCGGACTTTCAAACCCGATGACGGATCAGGATATCCCCCAAGGATCCATCGAGGCAAGTCCGCTGGGTTCTTTATTCCTCCGTTTCCAAAGCAGACGAAATACTTTTAAAGGTTGCTTGGGAAATGCCGATAAGTATGAAGAATAATCATGAAGAATCAATATTTCTTCCAGAAAAAATTTATGCTTATTAAGGCGTTATTGGGCGTAGGGGTATTTTTCTTTTCTTTGATCGCCTGCGGGCCGGGGCGGTGTTTTGGTGAATTGATCCTATCCGGAAACCAAGATTGGAAAGCGGATGTTGCCATAACTTTCAGCCCGGAATTGATCGCGCAGGAATCGGGGATAGTTCATAAGATTCAGAAAGCCCTCCAGGAACAGGTTCAACCTCACCGGGTGGCCTATCATCTATCCAGGCGCCCGGAAAGAAATGCCGCCTTCACCTATATGATCACCCTTCAGGGCAACGAGGGGCTGGAGCAGTTTAAAAAGGTGGTTTTTGTCGCCGCCGACCCGACCATCCCGCTGACCGAAGGCCCGGTGGCCTTGGAGCTGGTCGGAAGGGTCAAAAAGGGGGAATCCATCCCGGTGATTTTGGAAAGCAATCCGACAACCGGGTTTATCTGGGAACTCACGCACGCGGATGCCCAAAAGGTCCTTCAGCAGGGGGAAGCCGTTTTTGAGCCCAAGAGTGATCTTTTAGGGGCATCCATGAACCAGATCATCTATCTGGAAGGACAGGAGGAGGGTGAAACCTCGGTACACTTTACTTATCGCCGGCCCTGGCTGGGCGATCAAGTTCCCAAAAGAAAGACTACCATCCAGGTCCCCGAGATCGCCCTGGCGGCCGACCTTAGCAATCCGAACCCACCGCTGACGCGCCCGTCAGCCCTGTTTACAACAACCCCGAAAGAGGAAATCGCCTCCGGGACGCTGCAATTGGAGGCTTCCTTTGATTGGCGTAACGCGAATGGGCAGAATTATGTTTCACCCGTCAAAAACCAGGGGTCCTGCGGGAGTTGCTGGGCCTTCGGCACCGTTGCACCCTTGGAAGCCAAACTGCTGATCAGCGGCGGGGGATTAGCCGATCTCTCGGAGCAATATCTGGTTTCCTGCAACAACAGCGGCTGGGGCTGCAGCGGCGGCTGGTGGGCCCACGATTATCATTACAACAAAAAAGTATCCGGTGAACTCGAAGCGGGTTCGGTTTTGGAATCCATTTTTCCCTATACCGCCAGCAGCAACGCCTGCAACCCCCCGCATGCCCATTTTCAAAAGATCGAAAGCTGGAAGTATGTGGGCGGTTCTTCCGGGGTGCCCTCGGTGGAAGCCATAAAATACGCCATCGCTACCTACGGACCGGTTGCGGCCGCTGTTTGCGTCGGTCCGGCTTTTTCCGGTTACCACTCGGGGATTTTTTTCACCGACGAAAAAAACATTTGCAAGACCGGGCAGGTCAACCATGCTGTGGTTCTGGTTGGTTGGGACGACGCGGCCGATACCTGGATCATGAAGAATTCCTGGGGAACCGGCTGGGGTGAGTCCGGTTATATGCGGATAAAAAGAAACGTCTCCAATATCGGCTACGCGGCCAATTACGTGGTCTATACGTCCACCAGTCCTCCTCCATTGCCTCCAACCCCTCAGCCCTCTCCCTCGCAAGTCACAACCACCCATTGGGTTTATTTGCCGGTGGTTTTGAGAGATAAAGGCCCCTGCCAGCAGACCGTTTGTAACGGGAATTTTGAAAATGGGCCGGATGGTACCTGGTTAGTCAATTCGAGCAATTCCTTGGGGGACTTTGTAATCGTGAACTTATCCGATTATCAAACGACTAACCATGGCGGTAATTATGCCGCCTGGTTGGGGGGAGATCCTGCTGAAGTCACCACGATCTCCCAAAACATCACTATCCCCGGGGATGCCACTCAACTCGATTATTGGTATTGGATCGACTCCAACGACAGTCTTGGAAAGAGCAAGGGGACTGTTTATTTAGACACTACTCTTTTAAAGACCTACGATTTATCTCAGGTGACTTCGACCTGGACGAATGAAAAGATAGATATTCCGGCTAATTTTCGGGGAAAATCAGTGGATTTAATTTTTAAGGCGGAGACCGCCCCCGATCCTACCTCGGTATTTGTCAGCAGCTTTCTGTTGGATGATGTGTCCGTTCTGAGAACCCAGTCGCCGTTGTCGTTGAAAAGCCCGGGACAGACCCCTAAAACCAGAATAATGCCTTTTGCACCCGGGTTAAGAAAGTCCGCCGGGCCTGCGACGGAAAAAGGCCAATAAGGCCTTCAGACCATAACATTTATCACCTGCCCACCCCCTGCCTGCAGGGCTATCCGACGGAAAGCCGGATTTCCTGCAGGTCCTTCATCAAATATTCTTGGATTGCCCTTAGGGTTTCTCGTTGTCTCCTCGGGGGGCGCCAAGTTACTTCCCTCTTGACGGTGTGGATCGGGATTATTAAACTATATTAACTAATGAAAGTATTCTCGGGTCATGATAAAGGAAGGAGTGTTTCAGCGTGTCCTTGTTAAACCCCATGTCCGTCCCCATATTAATAAGGAACACTGTGCTGATTTTTGCTTTTTTATTGATGGTTTCCGGTGGTCCGGCTTTAGGCCAGGCCGGCGCCCGATTTATATCGAATCAACAATGGGAAGCGGAGGTCCAAATCGCTTTCAGCCCGGGAGTGAGGGATCGGGAGCCTAAGATCGATCGGCTCTTGACCGATCAACTCTTGGAGAAACTCAAGGCCCAGAGGGTCACTTATGACCTCCGGAAACAGGTCGGTCGGGAAGGCCGCCTGACCTACGGGCTCCGTTTTCAGGGAACCGAAGGTTGGGGGCAGTTTCGAAAGGCCTTATTCGCGGCGACTGATCCAACCCTGCCCTTTACCGATGGACCGGCCCTGCTGGAACTGATTGGAAGCGTCAAGTCGGGTGAACCTCTGGCGCTGATCCTGGAATCGAATCTGGCCAGCGGCTATGCCTGGGAAATTCAAAACCTGGGGGCGTTGAAATTGAAATCGGCGGAAGCTGTGCAGTTTCAATCCTCAGGGAATAGGTTGGGGGGTTCCACCCGGCAAATTATTTCTCTGGAAGGGGTGACAGGGGGAGAAACCGCCGTTCGGCTTCTCTACCGGCGCCCCTGGATCGAATCCCAGGCCTCCCAGATGGAAATCACCCTCCGGGCGGCAGAAATCTCCCTGATCTCCGATTTGAGCAATCCCGATCCGCTGCTGGATCAGCCCCGTTATTCCGGCGACCGGAAAGCCTCTCTACCCGACTCGCCGGTATTAGGACTCCCCACCTCCTTTGACTGGAGGGATTCCGGGATACTCACCCCGGTCCGGGACCAGGGGAATTGCGGGAGTTGCTGGGCCTTCGGTACGGTCGGCCCCTTTGAGGCCAATTTAAAATGGAAAAGCAGCCTGACCACGGATCTCTCGGAGGAGTTCCTGCTTTCCTGTAACACCGACGGGTATAGCTGCAACGGAGGTTGGTGGGCCCACGAATACCATTATAACCAAACCGCCATCAACCAGACCCAGCCCGGGGCCGTTCTGGAAACGGACTTTCCCTACGTGGGCGCCTCCCAATCCTGTAACCGGTTGTTCAGTCACCCTTATCGGCTGGTAAACTGGGGTTATGTGGGTAATGATTCCAGCATCCCGGCCGCGGAGGCGATCAAAAACGCCCTTTACAGTTATGGACCGGTGGGCGTGGCGGTCTGTGCCGGCCCAAAGATGCAGGGCTATCGGGGGGGTGTTTTCAGCCTTGACGAAAAGAATTACTGCGGCGGAGGGGTCAATCATGCCGTGGTCCTGGTCGGGTGGAACGATGCTGAAAACACCTGGATTATGAGGAACTCCTGGGGGGCCTCCTGGGGTGAAAGCGGCTATATGCGGATCACCCGGGGAACTTCCAATATCGGTTATTCGGCTAATTATGTGATTTACTCCGCGCCCTTCACGGCCTCTCATTGGACCTATTTCCCCTTTGTTTTTCATAATCAGGGGGAACCGACGCCTTCCGCCACCCTTCGAAACGGCGATTTTGAGTCCGGGCGTGACGGTACTTGGAAGGAGTCCTCCAGCAACGGGTATTCCCTGGTTATGACCCCGGTCGAGGGCTTGTCGATCACACCTCACAGCGGGAGTTGGGCGGCCTGGCTGGGAGGGGCCGATTTCGAGATTTCCGTTTTATCCCAACAGATCAAAGTCCCCGAAACGGCGCAGACCCTGAGCTTCTGGCACTGGATCGGTTCGGATGATCTCTGCGGCTATGATACCGCCGGGGTTTTCCTGGGGACTCAGAATCTTAAAGGGTATGATTTATGCACCAGTCACAATACCAATGGGTGGATGCAGGATACGGTCAATATCTCGGGGTACCGGGGACAGACCTTGGATCTCATCTTCAAGGTGGTGACCGATGAGGGATATACCAGTAATTTTTATGTGGATGACGTGGTTATTACGACTGCCGCCGGGGATCCAATGGTCATTAACTATTCGCCAGCGGCAAAGGCGTCCATCAATCTGCCGACATCTCGGAAGAGTCGATAAGGGAAGAATAAGTTACTGAGTACCTCCATCCCAGCCGGCCAGGCGGGCCAGCAGCCACCAGAAGGCGACCCCCTTGCGGTAGCAGTTGAACGGATGGGAATGGGCGCAGGACCCGGGGGCGGGCAGGTTCGTGCAGTCAGCCGGATGGGAGCTGCACCAGTTGGAACACCAGTTGCAGGCGTCGGACTCGTTGGGATAATAGGTCCCGTCAGGGGCGAAACTTTCGATGTCGGCAAAGTCAAACAGGGTTTTGTTGTTGGCCCGGACATAATCCCGAATCTGGTTATTGCGCTGGTAAAGATTGCCGTTCGTTCCCGAACCCTCCAGGTGGCCGGTCATGTAAACAAATCGGACCTGGGGGAATTCGTTCTCCAGTTGGTTCATCAAACTCAAGTAGGTATTCATCTCCGTTACCGAGGCCGAACCCGCTTGACCGCACCAGGACCAGACCACTAAATTCCGATCAGCCCCGGTTCCTTTCAAATAGGTGCGCGTTTGAGCAGCCCAGGTCACCCGATCTGGGTTTCCGAGATCTCCTGAAGGGTTACCGTCTTTAATTGAAAGAATTCCCGACTGGATTGCCCCGTTGGTGTTGAAATCAAACAGATGGTTTATATTTAAGGAGGAGTTATTCTCGATGGCCTGCATTCCAGTGATGAGCTGGCTGCCATGGGAAGTGTGCCCATAAGTGGCCTTCAGGATGGACTTGGCCTGGTCAAGCCATTGGGCCGGGATTTTACTGATGTCGGTACTGGTGTGATCCACGACAATGGCCGTAGTCGGCTGGGGATTGGTTGATTTAATAATCAATGGTAAAAACAGATTTTTAGTCGCCCAGGCCGGGTGATTCATCCCCAAGAGAAGAAAAAAAATAATGGTTACCCAACCGAAGACCATTCGATTTTTCATTCTTGACACCTCCGCCCCAACCCTCCAGAGGGTATGGGTTCTGCTAAAAGAATAAGGATTGTAAGGTTGCATATTGCAGACAAAGGAATACAACGTTTATCGGCAAAATAGCGGATTTTCTTAAATTAATAATACACTTCCGGCGATAGTTTTTGGAGTGCGGCCGCACGAGGCCGTTTTTCGAGACGGTGGCAGGGTACCGCGGGCGTCGTAGGGGAAGCCGTGACGCGTCACGGCTGTTTAAAGCGCGGTCGTGCCCGCCCACTCCAAATAGAACGAAAGGGCCAGGGGGGGTGTCCCGCCTGACCCTTGTTGGGTTCTGATTTGTATAGTCTCCGGAAGGGCTCGAATTTTTCTTAACCTTCCTTCTTCGGGCGCTCCAAGCCCTTGACGACCTGGGCCCGGATCAATCGGGGCAGCATCAGGTGGTGCTGGGGGCAGATGGATTTGGGGTTCTGGTAGGCGGAGTCGGTGAAGGCCACCAGGTATTTCCGTAAGTCTTCGTAGCGGACGATCTCATCCACGAAGCCCCGTTTGGCGCAGTACACCGGACGGGAGTTGTTGTAGTACTGCTGGGCTAGTTCGTTCATCTTGTCGATGGTCGGCTGAAGAGGGCGGCCGGCGTCTTGTTCTTTGACCAGCCGGCGGGCGAATGAGGCCACGGAGGCGGTTTCCCCGTGCATGACGTAGATTTCGGTGGTGGCGGTGCCCAGGGTGAAGGCGTTGTGGTTGTTGGCCGTAGGCCCGCCCATGACATAATGGGCCGCGGCCGTGCCCTTGCGCAGGGCCACCATCATCATGGGTACGTCCGTCTGCTCGATGGAGTAGATCAGCGACTGGCCCAACCCCAGGAGTTCGGCCTTTTCGGCGATGTCCCCCACATCGATCCCCGAGGTATCCTGAAACCAGATGACCGGCACCCGGTCCCGGCCGCACTGGGTGACGAATTCGTTCATCTTGATTAAACCCTGGCGGTAGAGCTTGCCGCCGACCCCCACGTATTCATTGGTGTATTCCGGATATTGGGGGCCGAGAAATCCCTGCCGGTTGCCGATCACGCCCATCAGGAAGCCGTCGATCTTCACCAAGCCGGTATAGACCTCCGGGCCGAAGCCGGGGCGGAATTCCAGGTGCTCGCTGTTGTCCACCAGCCGGGCCAGGAAGTTATCGAAATCGTAAACCGCCTTCTGGTTGAAGGCAATCAGGGAAGGCAGGTCGGACAAGGGGAATTTCGGGTCGGCCGGTTCGGCCACCCGAAAGAACCGGGGATTGTAGGCCGGCATCTCGGCCATGTATCCCTTGAGGGCATCCAGGACTTCGGTTTCATTTTCATAGACCTCCCGGAAAAAGCCGGTCTGGTCGAAGTGGATCCCCACACTGCCCGGCGGGACCTGTTTGAAGTGGCGGGTGGCCTCAATGATCTGTTCGGCCCCGGCTTCGTCGAAAGAACCTTTAGGGGTCATGCCGCTGACGATCCCGCCGCCGCCCACGGCGATGTTGCAGTTCTTGTGGGCCAGCAGAATAGTCGGGCTGATTCCCTGATAGCCGCCGCCGGCCGGATTGGTGCCGTAGATCCCGGCCAGGATGGGGATGCCCAACTGTTCCAGTTCGGCATGTCGGAAGAAAGTGGTCCCATTGCCGCGCCGGTCGGCGTAGACTTCCTGCTGCTCGGGGAGCTTGACCCCGGAACAGTTGACCAGCCAGACCAAAGGCACCCGAAGCCGTTTGGCCAGATCGGTCACCCGGAGCTGGTTTTCCGCCTGCCCGGCGATCCAGGCCCCGGCCATCACCTTGTTGTCGAATCCGATCAGGACGCACCATTTGCCTCTGATCCGGGCCAGACCGTCGATCACACCGGTCATCCCTTCTTCATTGTCCCGGGGATTATAGAGGGTGTGCAGCGGGCAGAACGTCCCCGGATCGATCAGGTACTCGATCCGGTCCCAGACGGTCATCTCCCCCCGTTTATGGATTTTCTCCGCCGGGAGTCCGGCGTTCTTGACCCGTTCGACCTCGGCCGCCACTTCCTTCATTACGGCTTCGATCTGGGCTCGGTTATCGGCCATCTTCTCGATCTGGGCGGGCTTTAAAGGCTTGCCCAAATCGTCCATTTTCTTAAAGTAAGGATGCATCGTTGAAAAACCTCCTCAGGTGTAAAATACGTTCGGGAAATAATGGAGTGTTGGAGTAATGGAGTATTGGATTGTTGGGACAGGGAAAAGCGGCTCTCAACCCGCCACCATTCCATCATTCCTCTATTCCATTACTCCCCAACCCGGTTTAGCTTACTTATTCGCTTTCCGGATGCCCAACTGATCCAGGGCCACAATCCATTTGCAGATATTGGCCGAGCCTTCCACCATGAAGTAGGTGGGGGCATCCCGGTAATAGCGGGCCACCGGGTATTCGGTGGAATAGCCGTAGGCCCCTAAAATCCTCAGGGCGAAATTGGAGGCCTTGTTGACCACCTCGCCGGCGAAGTATTTGGCCATGGCCACTTCCAGGTTGTTGTTCAGGTTCCCTTGATCCTTCTGCCAGGCGGCCTTGTAAACCAGCAACCGGGCGGCTTCAATCTCCACGGCCATCTGGGCCACCATATCCTGGTTCATCTGAAACTGACCGATGGGCTTTCCAAACTGTTCCCGCTCGTTGCAATACTTGGTCACGCTGTCCAGGCAGGCCTGGGCCAGCCCCACGCCGCCGGCGGCGGCCGAGAGCCGAGTCTGATTCAGGGAACCAAAGACGATCTTGGCCCCGTCCCCGGGCTTGCCAAGGATGTTTTCCTTGGGAACCCGGGTGTCTTCCAGGTAAAGCTCACCGGTAGGCGAAGAGCGGGAACCCAGCTTGTCCAGATCGGTGGTGGAAATCCCGTTAAAATTTCTCGGTTCGATGACAAAGGCCGAAAGTCCCCGGCCTCCCGCCGAACGGTCGGTGTAAGCATAGTAAATCAGCACATCGGCGATGCTGGCGTTGGAGATCCAGGTCTTGGACCCGTTGATCAGCCAGTGATCCCCTTTGTCCTCGGCCGTGGATTTCATGGACATGACGTCTGATCCGGCGTTGGGCTCGGTGATTCCGAACCCGCCCAGGGTTTCGGCGTTGACCAGTTTGGCGATGTATTTTTGTTTGAGTTCCTCGCTCCCGTAACGAAAGATAGTAAAGGCGCAGCCCAGGGCCAGCATATTGATCTGGACCCGCAGGGAACTGGAGGCCCGGGCGATCTCCTCGGTCAAGATCATGGCCGCCAGCCAGCCCATGTTGTTTCCGCCATATTCCTCAGGGATCACCGTCCCGAAAAATCCCAGTTCGCCCATGGGCTTGATGACTTCCTGATAGGGAAAATAATGGTCCATATCCCACTTGTCGGCAAAGGGGGCAATCTTTTCGGCCCCAAAATCGCGGGCCATTTCCCGTACCGCTTGCAATTCTTCCGATAATTCAAAATCCATGATAATTCTCCTTAATCTAAAATGATATTCTTCGAAACAATCATACGCTGGATCTGGTTGCTGCCGTCGAAGATCTGGATCGCTTTGGCGTCGCGCATCAGGCGTTCCACCGGGCAGCCCTTGAGAACCCCGGCCCCGCCGAAGATTTGAACGGCATCGATGGTCACCTTCATGGCCATGTCGGAGGCATAGCACTTGGACATGGAAACCAGGGTTTCAATATCCCGGAAGGTGCCCTCCCCGGCATCGATCAAACCGGCAGTCCGGTAAATCATTGACTTGGTGGCCTCGATAGCCATCTTCATGTCGGCCAGCATGAACCGGAGACTTTGGAAAGAAGCGATTTTTCGTTTAAATTGAGTCCTTTTTTTTGCAAATTCCAGGGCGGCCTCGTAAGCCCCTTCGGCAATTCCCAAAGCCATGGAAGCGGCTCCCCAGACCCTCATGGGGTTGGAGTGCCGGGAAAGGATAGTCCACCCCTGCCCCTCGGAAAGGAGCAGATTCTCCTTGGGTACCCGGGCATCCGTCAAGATCATCTCCGAAGTGACCGATCCCCCCAGTCCCATTTTGCGTTCATTCTTCCCGAAAGATAATCCCGGCGTATCGCGCGGGATAATGAGGGCACTGATGCCGGCTGTCCGTTTCCCGGGTCCGGTCCGGACAAAGACCAGGTAAAAATGGGCGTGAGGGCCTTGGGTAATGTAGATCTTGGATCCGTTAACCACATAGGTACCATCTTCCAGTTCGCCCGGGTCTGCAGGGACCCGGCATCGGAGCCGAAGTTGGGCTCGGTCAGACAAAAGGCGGCCAGTTTGTCTCCAGCCGACATATCAGAAAAAAAGCGTTGTTTTTGCTCTTCCGTGCCCACTTCCCGGATGGTCCGGATCACGGCCTGGGTCGGAAAAACCAGAAGGGCCGAAGCCGGGGAGGACTTGGAGATCTCCTCAATAACCAGACAGAGGGTAGTGGCATCCGCTCGTATCCCGCCGTATTCCCTGGGAAGGGACAGCTTGAGCAGACCGGTCTCCTTAAAGGCCTGGTAGCTTTCCTGGGGAAATTCGTCCCGGGCGTCGATTTCCGCCGCCCGGGGGGCGATCCGCTCCGCCACCAAGGTTTGGACCTGTTTTTGAAGTTCCCGCTGTTCCGGGCTGAGGTGCAGAAACATGGCGTGGTGCGGGCTATCTACTTCCGCTCAACGATCAGCGCGATCCCCTGCCCGCCGCCGATGCACATGGTGGCCAAGCCGTAGCGGGCTTTTCGCCGTCCCAGCTCATAAAGCAGCTTAACCAGAAGACATCCGCCCGAGGCGGAAATCGGATGCCCTAAGGCAATGGCTCCGCCGTTCACATTGACCTTATCCAAATGCATGCCCAATTCTTTGATGCAGACCACCGCCTGGGAGGCGAAGGCCTCGTTGAGTTCAATCAGATCCAGGTCATTGATGGTCAAACCGGCTTTTTCCAGGGCCATTCGGGTGGCCGGGATGGGACCGATGCCCATCAGGGAAGGTTCGACGCCGGCTGAGGCATAGGAGACGATGGTGGCTAAAGGTTTTAGCCCGAGGGCCTCGGCTTTTTCCCCGGCCATGACGATCAAAGCGGAACCCCCATCGTTCATGCCGCTGGAATTGCCGGCCGTAACCGTACCGTCTTTTTTGAAGGCCGGCGGCAGCTTGACCAGGGCCTCCATGGTGGTTCCCAAGCGGGGGTGCTCGTCGGTGTCAAAGATCAGGGGGGCCTTTTTCTTCTGAGGGATTTCCACCGGAACAATTTCTTCTTTGAATTTCCCTTCCTTGATGGCGGTTTCGGCCCGCTGCTGACTGATCAAGGCCAGTTCATCCTGCTCCTGGCGGGTTACCTGATACTTGACGGCCACGTTTTCCGCGGTCTCTCCCATGGTATTTCCGGACAGGGGGTCAAACAGGATCAATTGGTCCATCAGTTGTCCGTGACCCAGACGATATCCCCAGCGGGCATTTTTCAACAGATAGGCCGCCCGGCTCATAACTTCCATACCGCCGGCCACGATGACCTCCGCATCGCCGCTTTTGATAACCTGGGCGGCCAGGGAAACGGCCCGCAGGCTTCCGCCGCAGGCCTTGGTAATGGTAAACTGGGGTTTTTCGATGGGAACCCCCCCCTTGACGGCCACCACCCGGGCTGAATTGATGGGGAGGTCCCCGGTCCGATACCCGGAGGCGAAGATCACCTCATCCACCTGTTCCCCGGTTATCCCGGCCCGCTTGAGGGCCTCCCGAATGACCAGGGCGCCTATGTCCATATCACTCACATCTTTTAACGTGCCACCAAACCGCCCGATGGGGGTCCGGGTACCGCTGACTATGACGACTTCCCGCATACGCTCCTCCTTTTTTAACCGGAAGGGGGTTTAATCCCGTCCGGCGGCTTACAAACTGATAACCTCGCAAAAAGTCCAAATACGCTTTTCTCGCGGAGAGGGTCTCCTCTCCCGCCATTTGAAGTGAATTCAAAGGTTCACCCTACCCACCCGGCCTAATCGCGGGGTCTGTTGTCAATTTCTATCTATTTTTTACCTCTTTTCTTTTTAAAATACAAATGTTACATTAATTTCGTCATGTCTTTGACCGAATCCAAGTTGATTTCCCTGTCCAAGGCCGTTTCCAGACTGGTTGCGCCGGGCATTTCCATAGCTTTGGGCACCTCCCTGGAGGGATTGATTCCTTTTGCCGCCGGGCACGAAATCATCCGTCAAGGGGTCGGGGACTTAACCCTAATCGGACCGATATCCGATATGCTCTTCGATCAATTGATCGGGGGAGGCTGTGTTTCCCGGATCCAGGCCGCCTGGGTGGGCAATGTCAGTACCGGGATCGGGTATCACCTGCGCCGGGCCGTGGAGTTGGGAAAGCCGCAACCCCTGGAGATGGAAAACCATTCTAATTTTACCATTGCCTTGGGTTTGCAGGCCGCCGCTTTAGGGGTTCCGTATCTCCCGGCCCGCACCTTGTTGGGGTCCCACATTATCCGGGACAACCCGGCTTTTAAGGTGAGCCCCTGTCCCTTCACCGGGGACCCGCTGCTGCTGGTCCGGGCCATTGAGCCCGACTTGGCCATTATTCATGTCCAGCGAGCCGATCCTCAGGGAAATGCCCATCTCTGGGGGAACATGGGGGTCAGCGCCACAGCGGCCAAGGCCGCCAAAGAAGTGCTGATTATCGCCGAGGAGGTCGTTGACTCGGAGGTGATCCGCAGCGATCCCAACCGGACCATTATCCCGGGGTTTACCGTCTCGGCGGTGGTGGAAGAGCCCTGGGGCGCCCACCCTTCGGCCGTTCAGGGCTATTACGGCCACGATGACCCGGTCTACGTGGAATATGCCCGGGCCACCCGGACCGAAGAGGGCAGCCGGGAATGGTTTCAGGATTGGGTCTACGGGGTGGGAACCCGCCGGGAGTACCTGGAACGGGTCCCGGCCGATCGTTTGCAGGCGCTGAAGGTCCGACATTCAGCCCCGGCCGCCCCAACCGAATTTGGATATTAAGCGAGTTTATTTAATTCCATGCCTTTCAGCCAGGAAACCTACCAGGCCCTAAGAAGAATTGTTGGTCCGGGGCAGATCACCGATCAGGAAACCGAACTGAAGTGCTATGCCTACGACGCCACCGCCTTCCAGACCATGCCTGAGGCCGTAGCCTTTCCCGGGACCGCAGAAGAAATCAGCGCCATTTTGAAATGTGCGAATGAATACCGGTTTCCGGTGATTCCCCGGGGGGCCGGGTCCGGGATGAGCGGCGGGTCGGTCCCGATTCAGGGGGGACTGGTCCTGGTCATGAGCCGGTTCAACCGGATCAGAAAAATCGACACCCAAAATTATTTAGCCGTGGTCGAACCGGGTGTGGTCAACCGGGACCTGCAATCCGCGGTGGAAGCGGTGGGCCTGTTCTATCCCCCCGATCCCGCTTCGTTAAGCTTTTCCACTTTGGGCGGGAATGTGGCCGAGTGTGCCGGAGGCGCCCGGGCGGTGAAATACGGGGTGACCCGGGATTACGTCCTGGGCTTGACCGTGGTCCTGCCGACGGGGGAAATTCTGAAGACCGGCACCCAGACCGCCAAAGGGGTGGTGGGCTATGACCTGACCCGCCTGTTGGTCGGCTCGGAAGGGACCCTGGGAATTTTTACTGAATTCACGGTGAAGCTGCTGCCCAAGCCCGAATCCCGGCAGCCGGTATTGGTTTTTTTTGATCGGTTGGATTTAGCCACTCAGGCGGTGGTGGAAATATTCCAGGCCGGAATCGTCCCTTCCAGCCTGGAATTCATGGATCAACCCTCCCTTCAGGCGGTGGAACAGTTTTTACACCTGGGTCTTCCCCGGGAGGCGGAAGCGGCTCTGCTCATCGAGGTCGACGGGGATCGGGACCTGGTGATTCGTCAGAGTCGAAGGGTGGTCCAGGCCTGCGAACAACTGGGAGCCGTAGGGATCCGGACCGCCTCGTCACCTCAGGAGGCGGAGGAACTCTGGAAAGCCCGGCGTTCCATCTCTCCGGCGCTCTTTCGAATCCGCCCCAACAAGGTTAATGAAGATATCGTGGTTCCCCGGGCGCAAATTCCCGAAGCCATTCGCAGGTTCCAGGAAATCGGCCGGCGATTGGACCTGATGGTGGTCAGTTTCGGGCACGCCGGAGACGGCAATATTCATGTGAATGTCATGTTTGACAAAAAAATATCCGGGCAGGAGGGAAAAGCGCACCAGGCCGTTGAAGCCATATTCAAGACCGTAATCGAATTGGGAGGCACACTTTCCGGTGAACACGGAATCGGGCTGGCCAAAGCGTCCTATTTGTCCTGGGAAATCGATCCGTTGCCCTTGGCCCTGATGAAGAAGATCAAAGACCTCTTCGATCCGAATCATATCCTCAATCCCGGCAAGATCTTTCCGCCATGAAGAATCCTTTTGAATTATTGGGGCTGTCTCCGGAAATCGTCCGAACTCTGGAAGGAAAGGAACTGTTTGCCCTGATCCGGTCCTCTTACCGGACCTTGATCATGATTTATCACCCCGACCGGGCGCCCCTGGGAAATGAACCCTTAAAAACCCTGAGAAACAGAAAAGTGGCCGAGATCAATCTGGCCTTTGAAAAGCTGAACCATGATCGCAACCCCGAATCGCTGCGGCACTTTAAGGAATTGTACGTCAAGCGACTGGGGGAAGGCTGGCAGAAGACCTCCCGCAAGTTGAATCGGGAGATCCAGGAGTTGACCCGGTTCAACCAGTCTCTTTCCCAGAATTACCTTCGCTTTCTGATTGAACCCTGCTTATCCCGACCTCAAACCGATCCAGCGGATCAGGCTACCCTTTACAACCTCAAAAACTGGCGCCTGGGACTCCAGGATTTGGCCATCAATCATAACGTGCGTTCTTCGAATTGGAACCTGGGGACCAATTACAAGGAAATAAAAATCGATCCGGAAGGGCGCATGTTTTATAAGCTTCCCAATAGAAAGAGGTTCATCCCGGTCAATTTCATCAGGCTGCTGGGAACCGTGGATAAGGACCAGGTGGACCTCCTTCCTTTACTGGATCGCGTTCTTCCCCGTGACTTTGACTGCCAGGGCCGGAAATGGAAAAATCCATACCCCGAAACCCTGAAATGCTTTGACCTGATGAATACCCTGGCTTATGAAGATTTCCGCCAGCACTGCCTCCCCTTCCTCAAACCGGAACTGGTGGAAGGCTCTTATTTATTCTCCTTTCATCGGACCGTTCCTCATTTTGACCGGATCAGCTTGGAGGGGTTAATCATCCGTCTGAACCCGGTTAAATCCTCCAAAACGGTGGTTCCTCCGCAATAGCTGCGCGCATAATGCTTTGACGCTTCGCCCTTTTGGGTGGCTACATCCCCTATCTGGTATGGCCGCCGGGTCTCGGCGAAAGGGTTTTCCAAAGGTACTCCGGACTTCGAATCCGGGCTAGAACTTAAAAAGCAATATGGAAAACCCTTTCGCCGAGACCCGGCGGCCACTGAGGCTCAACTTCAGGCTAAACCCGTTTTTCAAGGACCCGGTTGGAGGGTTAGGCGGATATGCATAATCTCGGGGATACTGCAGGTGCGCACCGGCGGACCCCAGGTTCCCACTCCGCAGGAAACATAATAGTGGGTGTTCCCTTTTTTAAGGTAGCCCCAGGGATTTTCATAAATCCTTCCTACAATGAAATTGATCGGGAAGAGTTGCCCGTTATGGGTATGCCCGGATAACTGCAAACCGACGCCCTGCCGCTGGGCCTCCTCCAACCGGAAAGGCTGGTGGTCCATCAGGATCACCGGGTATCCGGGAGGCACCTCCTTCATCAGTTCCTCCAACGGTCTTCTTTGCCCTCCAAACCGCTCCGCCGTCCGGTCTTTCCGTCCGACCAAGTAAAGGGAGTCCCCGATTTTTACCGCCTGGTCTTCCAGAACCCGAATGCGACCCTGTCGAATAAAGGACACGGACTTTCTTATCCCACCGTAATATTCGTGGTTCCCGGTAACCGAATAGACGCCTAAAGGGGCCTGGATTCGCTGTAGAATAGCGGCCGTGTTCTGATCCGACAGGAAAGGAATGTCCTCATCGGTCAAGTCTCCGGCCAAAAGGACCAGGTCCGGTTTCAGCCCGTTAATCAGCCCGACGATTTTTTCCAGGCGGGAGTTATGAATAATCCGGCCCAGGTGCAGGTCCGAGGCCATGACGACGCTCAGTTGATTCCGGGGACCGGCGGATTGAGGGAGATTAATTTCCAGGTTTCGAATACGAGGGTGCAAGGCATTCCAGTGCCCCACGGAAACCGTGATCCCTACGATGGCGGTCACCATCAGAAATTTTTTTCGGGGGGCTATCCCGGAGTGCTGGATGCGTCTTTTCAGGACCGGCGGCAACAAGGTGCGGATTAGACGGAGGGTGTCCAGAAAAAGCAAAATCAAAAACAGGTAAATCATGACGGCCAGATAAAAAGAGCCGATCAAGACTAGAGCGTCTTCTCCCGGGAGTGGAACACCGCCTGCTTAAAAAGCGGCCCAGGGGGTAGGAAAGGACGGAAAGCCAGAAGAGCAGCAGGACGGCCTTTCGCCAAAAAGGGCGCATCCAGGCGGTGGCCGGCCAGCCCCGCAGGAAAATATAGACGTTGATTAAACCGTAGCCGGTCAGAAAGACGGTTAAAAAGAGATAAAGGCTGGAGCGCGGCATGAAAGGGGGCTTCGGTTCAGAAAAAAAGAAAGAGCCCGGGGCGTCGGGGATCAGGCATAAGTAATCACAAAGGAGGGCTCCTCGGATTTTTCCTCGAACAGGATTTCAATCTCGTAGACGCCGTGATCCAGGGTGGCCCGCATGTTATAACCCATTTTTTTGAGCAGCATGATCATTCGGGGGTTGTCGTAATCTACCAGGGCCTTGATCCCCGGAAAGCCTTTCTTTTCAGCGATTTCGAAAAGGACCTCCAACACCGCCTGCCCGAGGCCCAGACGCCGATAATCCTGGCCCACGGCGATATCGATTTCGGCTAAGCCCACGGCGGATTCGGCAATGTAACGACCGAGGGCCGCGATTTTATCAAAACCCGGTTCTCCGGAGAGGGCCAGGATGGTTACCCGGTAATGGTAGTCGATATCCACGATGGCGGCCATTTCTTCCCGGGGAAAGGCCTGCTTGGAACGGAGAAAGCGGTAGTAGACGTCCTGATCGCTCAAACCGTAAAAAAATTCCTGGATGGACCGGAGATCGGTGGGTTTGGCCGGCCGCAGCAATAGGGTCTGATCGCGACGGACGATTTTCTTTTCCACTTCCGTCGGGTAGATGCCGGCGGTGGAGAAGGTGATCGGTTCTCCGTGGGCCAGCAGTCCATCCAACTGGGCCCGGTTCAGCAATTCCTGGCGGAACTTGGGGTGGGAGATCTCCAACAGGGCAATGGTCCGGTCCCGGAGGGACTTGCCGTGCAAATTCGTCCACCCAAATTCGGTGACCACATACTGGACGGCCGCCCGGCTGGCGATCAGCCCCGAACCGGAGGGGATGCCGGGAACGATGCAGGAGCCTTGGCCGTCCCGCGTCAGGGAGTGCAGTACGATAATAAACTTCCCCTGCCGGGCCCGCGAAGTCCCGCGCATGAAATCGACCAGGCCGCCGATGCCGCTGTAAATCCGGTTCCGGCGATTGGAGGTGCACACCAATCCGGAAAAATCGACCTCCATGGCTTCATGGATGGAAACCATCGAATCGTGCTTGCTGATGACGTTGGGGTCGTTGGTGTAGGCCACCGGATGGAATTCCACAAAGGGATTCAGGTGCACGAAATCGAACAGTTCGCGGCCGCCCAGGCAGTAGGAGGCGATGGCCTTTTTACGGTTGATTTCTTTCTTCTGGTTGGTGACGGCCCCGGACCGGATCAATTCCAGGTAGGCCTCGGTGAGCATATCGGTATGGATGCCCAAATCCTTTTTGTCCTTCAGAGACAACAGGGCCGTGGCCGGGAGATGTCCCAGGCCGGCGTGAACGGTGGACCCGTTCTCCACCAGGCGCGCCACGTTGCGCCCGATGGCCCAATCGGTTTCGCTCAATGGGGGTTTCCCTACCTCCAGCAGCGGCTCCTCTTTTTCGACCAGGAAATCGACATCGCGGGCATGGATGAAACCGTCGCCCAGGGTGGTCGGCATGGCCGGGTTGACCTGGGCGATGACCGTCCCGGCGGCTTCCACCGCTTCCTTGGCCACATCCACGGCGATTCCGAGGCTCATATACCCGTGCTTGTCCGGCGGGGAAACCTGGATCAAGGCGGTGTCGATCTCCAGTCGTCGGTCGCTGAACAGCCGGGGGATGTCCGAGATGAAAATAGGGATGTACTCCGCCCGTCCTTCCCAGACCGCCTCCCGGGCCCCGCGGCCGGCCACGAAAAAAGTCTGGACCCGGAAGTGGTGGCTTAACCCGGTGGAGGAGTAGCCGGGATCCCGGATGCTCAGGACGTGGATGATCTCCACGTCAAAGAAACGCTCGGCCTGTTTGACCAGCCGTTCCACGAAGTATTGGGGTTCCCCGCAGCCGGAGCCGATAAAACCCGGCTTCCCTTTTTTATCCGACTCAAGGCCTCATCGGCCGATACCCATTTTTCTTCGAACATGTTTTTTTCTTCCTTTAGCTTCAAATACCAAATTCACCATCCAGGGTCAATCAAATGATAAAGTCCGGCTTCCGGTTCAATCCTTGGGAAGGGACGAGGAATCGCTCCGCTCTTATTAAGCGATTGACCTTATCAGGTTACACCCCTGTCAGTAATTTCTTTAAATTCCAGATACGATCGAATAATTACATCACGGGGCTTATCACATAACATATTAAAATTAATATATTTTTTATTATGGAAGAGGATTTCGTTCGATGGCATGTGAATTGCTCATCAGATTTTATAGAAACAAATTATCTTGGCCGGTCGATCTCCCGGGTGGACAGGGAGAGGATTCATAAGGATAAGGCCAGAGACGGGAAATAGTGAAACTGAAAGAAATTGTTGAGCTGGCCCAGGGCAGCATATTGACCAGGAAAGCCGTCCCGGAGCTGGAAATCAGCTCTTGCGGCGCCTCGGATTTGATGAGCGATGTCTTGGCCAATGTGAAAGCCGATTCTCTGTTGATCACCGGGCTGGCAAACACCCAGTCGGTCCGGACGGCGGAAATGGCGGATATCCGGGTTTTAGTCTATGTCCGGGGGAAAGTCCCGGACCCGGAGACGGTAAAACTGGCGGAGGAGGCGGGGATACCCCTGGTTGTCTCTCCGCTGGGCATGTATGAAATGTGCGGTCGGCTCTACCAGGCCGGATTGGTTCCGGTCCGGCGGTTGCATCAGAAACAGGTAATGCCGGGGTAGGCCGGGGAAAGGTTCGGCCCTGCTCCCGATTGACGGGCACATCCTACAAAAGGCAAGCGGTGTTCTCCGGTGGCCGATAATTTGGAATTTACCAGGACCCAGGAACTGATCTATGAATTGCCCATCGAGCGGGTAATGAAAAGGAGGTGATCTCGGTTTCCCCCCAGACCTCAATCCTGGAGTTAAAGGAGGTCCTGCGGTAACCGCATCTCCGGAGTCCCGGTGCTGGAAGGCCGGCAGTTGGTGGAAGTCATCTCCATCGCCGACTTGATCAGTCCCTCCAAAGGGGCGAACTCAGGCCCGGGTTGGAAAAAAACGATTGAGGGGCCGATCACGGTGAAGGAAAAAGAGTCGGCGGTGGAGGC
>CAVQSS010000013.1:0-280289 GCA_963716045.1 uncultured delta proteobacterium
CTACCTATATTTTTGACCTTTCGCCCCTTTGGGTGGGTACCCCCCATATCTGGTATGGCCGCCGGGTCTCGGCGAAAGGGTTTTCCAACGGTACTCCGGACTTCGAACCCGGGCCTAAGTGACTAATTTTATTTAAAGCAGGCCCATACTCCGAGTCTTTTGATGTCTCTTAGGCCGGCCCTGCCTCCTGGAAGATTTAAAAACACGGGGGCCGGGTTAGAACCTAAAAAGTCCCGCCTTGGGCGGGAGAAAACCCTTTCGCCGAGACCCGGCGGCCACGAAGACCCAATCTCAGACCAAATTACTTTTGTTCCGGCTCTTTGATCAACCCGTAGGTTCGTTTTACTTTCAACTCGATTTCCTCCAAAGTGGAGGGATGTTCCTTCAAGTAAATTTTGGAATTTTCCCTTCCCTGCCCGATCCGGTCCCCGGCATAAGAGTACCAGGCCCCGCTTTTTTCGACGATATCGTGGGCCACCCCCAGATCGAGAATATCCCCCACTCGGGAAATCCCTTCCCCGTAAATGATGTCGAACTCGGCCTCCTTAAAGGGAGGGGCGATCTTATTCTTGACCACTTTTACGCGGGTCCGGTTGCCGATGATTTCCTGACCGTCCTTGATGGCCGCCAATTTGCGGATATCCAGGCGCAGGGAAGCATAAAATTTCAAGGCATTCCCGCCGGTCGTGGTCTCCGGGTTGCCGAACATGACCCCGATCTTCATCCGGATCTGGTTAATAAATATCAGGGAGGTATGGGTCTTGCTGATGGTCCCGGTCAATTTGCGCAGGGCCTGGGACATGAGGCGGGCCTGGAGACCCATATGGGAGTCCCCCATTTCCCCCTCAATTTCCGCCCGGGGGACCAGGGCAGCCACGGAGTCCACCACCACCACGTCCATGGCGCCGCTGCGCACCAGGATTTCAGCGATTTCCAGGGCCTGCTCGCCGTTGTCCGGCTGGGAAACCAGGAGCTCGTCGCAATTGACCCCCAGCTTATTGGCATAGACCACATCGAGGGCGTGTTCGGCATCGATAAAGGCCGCCAGGCCCCCTTTTTTCTGGGCCTCGGCGATGGTGTGCAGCGCCAGGGTGGTTTTCCCGGAAGATTCCGGACCATAGATTTCGATGACCCGTCCCCGGGGTATCCCCCCTATGCCGGTGGCAATGTCCAAGGACAAGGAGCCTGTGGAGATAACCGGCACATCCGCGGTCAGGGCTTCGGAGCCCAGGCGCATGATAGCCCCTTTTCCAAATTGTTTCTCAATTTGGCCCATGGCCATGTCCACGGCTTTGTTTTTTTCCAGTTCGGCTTTCATAAACTCCTCCCTTATTCCCCTTTTAAGGGGAATGAACAGATTTTACTGTAGATAGGCCCGAGGGGTTTCAGATCGCTCTTATAAAGAATGATTTCCTCCACCCCAAACGGTTCCGACTCCTCTTCCATCCAGCCGGACAGGCGCTGGAATAATTTTTCGTTGGGTTGATTGGTTTTATTCCGTCCTAAGGTCAGATGGGGATGAAAGGAGCGATCCTCTCTGGCTATTCCGATTTGTTCATAGGCGATTTCCAATTCTTCAACCAGTTTCAGAAGTGACTCCAGGTCACGGCTTAACCCGGCCCAAATGATCCGGGGCCGGCGGATATGGGGAAACCCGCCCACCCCCTGGAGAGCTAAACTAAAGGGTCGTTTTGTTAATGTAACTCCATGTGTAGACTTATTAATTTTATCCACTATTTCCGTGGGAATTGAGCCAAAGAACTTTAACGTCAGGTGAATCTGCCGGGCGTCTGCCCATTTAATTCCGGAGGTGCCGGGGCTGAGCATCCGGATCTGTTCGGCCAATTTTTCCTTTATGGCCGTCGGAAGATCAATAGCTAAAAAGGCACGAATCACAATTGATAACCTCGCAAAAAGTCCAAAAACGACTTTCTGCTCGGCGGGATCACGCCTAAGGCGTGACTCCCCCGCCATTTGAAGTGAATTCAAATGGTACCACCCCTATCCCGCCTTAGACGGGGTTTAAATCACCCTCGGTCTGTCGACGGACCTCTTGAGAATCCGTCACTTATTAAACCCATCCGTCAACAGGTATCTCCGTACCCAGTCTAAGGCGGTATAGGCGGTCAATACCTTAATCTGCCGGCGGCGACCCCCAAAAAGATACTGCCCGGCCTTGGTTCCCCGGGCGGAGGCTAAAGCGATCCAGACCGTACCCACCGGTTTTTCCGAGGTGCCGCCCCCGGGGCCGGCAATCCCAGTCACGGCCAAACCCAGGTCGGCCTGGCTTTTTTGGAGGATTCCCCGGGCCATGGCCAGGGCGGTATTTTCACTTACGGCGCCGTATCGGGAAAGAAGGTTGCGGGGTACTCCCAACCAGTCCATCTTGGCCCGGTTGCTGTAAACGATTACCCCGCCTGCAAAATAAGCAGAGCTTCCCGGGACACTGGTAATTCGGTGCCCGATCAATCCTCCGCTGCAAGATTCGGCCACGGCCAGAGTCATTTTCTTGGTGGACAGCATTTCTCCCACGACCCCTTCCAGGGTCTGGTCGTTGCGGGCCACGATGGTATCGCCCAAGCGGGCTTCGATCTCAATCTCCAACTGGTCCAGGAACCTTTCGGCTCGGAAAGCCTGGTTAGTCCGAACCAGGACGGTCAGATGGTTTTCGGGAAAGTTGGGATAAAAACCCAATTGCACCGAGCCGTCTTTGTTCTCAAGATCCTTCAAACGCTGATTGATCTCATTCTCCAGGAGCCCGAATATTTTATAAACCCTTTGTTTCACCACCGGCTGATGGGGATGACGCTGAACCAGGTGAGGGATGATTTGTCGGTCCAAGAGGCGGCGCATCTCGGCCGGAACTCCCGGCAGGAAGAAAAGCGGTTTACCCGCTTCTTCCATCAGGAAGCCGCAGGACTTGGGACGAGGATGAAATAATTGAACCCCCTCCGGGAGAAGGGCCAGCTTATCATACGTCGGGTCCCAGGAGATTTTCCTTTTTTTTAAAAACTGTTTGATCTGAGTCTGAAGGCCGCTGTGGAGGTTTAAGGAGCGATTAAAGGTCTTGGCGGCCACCTCGGCGGTGATGTCGTCCATGGTTCCGCCCAGGCCGCCGGTTATCAGTACGGCATCGGCCCTTTTATGAGCCTGCAAAAGGGCTTTCCTGATTTCTTTTGCCTGGTCGGGGATGAAGAGGATCCGGGTCACCTCGAAACCATAGGAACTGAGCCGCCCGGCGGCATAGCCGGCATTCCGGTCCAGCACCCGCCCGGTGGTCAGTTCATTCCCGATACCGATGATTTCAATCTTAAAGGACATTATGAATAAGTTATATGCATGCTACCCATAGGATCATCCGCAGGAGAACATTGGTGTAAACCCCGGCCAAGACATCATCCAAAACAATTCCCCAGCCGCCCGGCATCTCCTGATCGATTTTTCGGATTGGGAAAGGTTTGAAAATGTCCATCAGGCGAAAAATAAAAAAGCCGCAAATTACGGAAAACCAGGTAAAGGGGAGCCAGCAGACGGAGGCCAGATAGCCGACGATTTCGTCCGCCACCACCCGGGAAGGGTCCTTTTGGCCCCAGAGCCTGGCAGCCCGACCGGCTACGTAAACAGCCGCCAAAATTAAAAGAACGATGATGCTGCCCTGGACCCCGGGAGAGTACCGGGAAAGCCAGAAATAGAGGGGGATTCCCCATAGGGTGCCGAGGGTCCCCGAAGCCAGGGGAGAATAACCCAGGTAAGCCCCGGAGGCAAAAAATTTTATCACCGCCGATTCCCAGCCCGGCGATCCTGGTGCCATATAGCAGGGGAGACGATCTCGGAAGCCATAAGCAATTTTTATAATTTTATGGACCGGTTGTCAAGATTTCCATTTATATTCCATCAGACTGACAACCTGCTGGCAGTTCGCTGGTTTATTTTATCCAAAAAACAGTGAGGAGGGCGGCTATGTCGCAACTATACTTTCAACAAAAACGGTTTCTATGGGAATTGAGCAAACCCCGATTTTACGGGTGGCTGACCTTGGCCTTCTGGGTCCTGTTCTCAGTTTTCAATCTGGGGATCCTGGCGGGATTACTCTGGCAGCACCTTAGGTAAGGGGGCAGCACTCAGTTTGACCTAGAAACCCTGGTCCTGTGGGCAAGGTCAGAGACCGTGGGCTCTGCCGGAACGATTGAACCTGGAGTGTGACGTAGTGGAGTAATGGAGAAATGGAGTAATGGAGTAATGGTCTTCAAAAATCGTCACCAATCAAAGACAAGCAGGACTCCTTCTTTTAACCCAATACTCCAGTACCCCGTCACTCCAACACTCCGAATTTGTTTAGGCTTTCTTTTTCTTACGCTTTTCTCTATGTATTTCCCGGCAGAGGGATTCATGCAGCATTTTTAACTCCAGTTGGTCTAAAGGATTTTGGGCATTATCTATGGCCCGGTCCAGATAACTCATGATGTCCTGGTCGTCTTCAAAAGGGTTTTCCAGGGAGTTCATGGCCTTCTTGTCCCGTGCCCGTTTAATCCATTGCGTGGCATTTTTCGCCTCCGAGGGCGAAGGCTCAACGGTATATAACGAATGGCCCAAATCGGTTCGGTTTTTTTCGTCTTCGGCCATTTCTATGGTATCCTCAGGGAGTGGATCTACTATCCTGGTCATGCGCCTGCCTCAAAAAGGGAATCAGAGAACCGGAAGGGACATTGAAAGCGGGGTAGGGACCCTGATTTCGGGGGAACAACTGAAGTGGAAAGAAAAAATAAAGTAGCCATAAGTTAAACTGTTTCGAGGGTTTTTGTGTTTCAAACTGACATTTCCGCCAACGTACCGATAGCCGCCTTAGCGCCGCACCTGGTCAGTTAATGGTTGAGTCACCCCCTGTGATTGGTTGGGGGGCTATGTAGGTTTCCTCCCCCATGGTATTTTTACTATCGGTTCAACGAACGAAAATCTTGAGAAGTTTTGAGTTATAATGACCGGACCGGTTTGACCATTCGAGGAGGGATAGCCATGTCATTCAAGTTTGATTCCATGATGATTATCCTGAACAAGGTAGACGGCGGGGAGAGGGTGACGGTTCAGTCGCTCAAAGAAGACCTCGGGGTGAGCGAACGGACCGTCCATCGCTACCTGGAGACCCTTCAATTAAGCGGGTATCCTCTTTTCTTTGACCGGCAAATGGAACGGTACGCCTTTCCGGAAGGCTACGGGTTGAAAAAACCGGGATTAACCTTTGAAGAGGCGTTGGCCCTGGCCTTGGCCAAGAAAATGGTGGGAGTCTTAGGGGATGATTTGGGAAAGCATCTGGACCGGATCGGACAAAAGATGGCCGCCCGCCCAATGGCCGAGACCCCGAAAATATTCGTTAGAGAAGACGGTGGAGTTAAAGGGGGCGACCACCTGGAAGTGTTAAATCGGGCGGCCCTTAATTTCCAGCGGGTGGAGTTGACCTACCAGGCCTTGTCTTCCCGGAAAAAAACGAAACGCCGGGTGGACCCGGACTATATTTTTTATCAGGAAGGCCTGTGGTACCTGCGCGGGTATTGCGCCTTGCGGGAAGACTTCCGGACTTTTGCCTTGGATCAAATCCTATCTCTGAAATTACTCGATGACTATTTTGTGCCCAGGAAACGTCCGGAGGAAGAGGAACTATCGGCTTCCTTCGGCAGCTTTTTGGACGGCGAGGCCGTGGAAGTGGTCCTGCGTTTCGATCCGGAGATCAAGGGCTACATCCAGCGAAAAAAGTGGCATCCCAGTCAGCAGGAAAAAGAACTCCCCGGCGGTCGGTTGGAGGCGCGGTTTCGGGTGACCGGGATAACCGGGATCACTCGATGGATTTACCGCTGGCTGCCGCAGGTGGAAGTGATCGCGCCGAAGGAACTGCGGGAGAAAATGAAAGAGGATCTTAGAAAGGCGTTGGGGAAATATGGGTGAGGAGCAAGAAGCGAGGAGTAAGGAGCAAGGGGATACTACTTACTCCTTTCTCCTTGCTCCTCACCTGTCGAGGTTAGGCAAAGGGCGTCATCCAGCGGCAGACCACCACTTTCTTGTCCGTATAGAAATCGACGGCGTCGTTGGCCCGGCCCCGGAGGTCGCCGAAGAAGGAGAGCTTCCGGCCGCCCACCGGATAGTAGGCAATGGGCGCCGGGGTGCCCACATTGATCCCCACCTGTCCGGTATTGCAGTAGCGAATAAAGTCCCGGGCTTGTCCGCCGTTTTCGGTATAGAGCACGGCCGTATGTCCGAAAGGGCTCCGGTTAATGATGTCCACCGCTTCGGCCAGGTCTTTGATTTTCTTAATGCAACGTACCGGCCCGAAGACCTCTTCGCGGAAGATTTCCATTTCCGGTTCGGCCTCGATCAGGGTCGGGGCCAGGAAGTAACCCTGGGGATACTTCGGGACCGATGGGTTACGGCCATCCAGCAGGATTTTGGCTCCGGCTTTTTCCGCCCGTTCGATGAACCCCGCCAGATTCTCCAGGGATTTCCGGGAGACCACCGGCCCCAAGGTGGCTTCAGGGTCCATCCCATAGCCCAGTTGGAATTGCCCGGCCTTTTCCAGAAAGCCTTCCAGAAAGCGATCGTAGATCTTCTCCTGGACCAGCAGATTGGAACCGGCGAAACAGCGTTGGGAAGCGTTGCCGTAACAGGAGTTCACCACGTTGTCCATGTTTTTTTCCAACAGCGAGTCGGCATTGATGACCAGGTGGTTCTTGGCCCCGCCCTGGCACTGGGCCCGCTTGCCGTTCCCGGTGGCAGTCTTATAAACGAGCTCGGCCACCTTGGAGGAGCCGACGAAGGTTACCCCGACGATGTCCGGATGGGTAATCAACTGGTGCCCTACCTCCGGCCCGCCTTGGATGACATTGAGCGTCCCCGGTGGAAAGCGGCATTCCCGGGCTATCTCGGCCATGCGGGTCATGGTCAGGGGGCAGAGTTCCGAGGGTTTGACGATGACCGGGTTGCCGCAGGCCAGGGGCCAGCAGAAATACAGGGCGATCATGGCCGGAAAATTAAAGGGCGGGATGATGACAAAGGGTCCCAGGGGTTCACGGATGGTATAGGATTCTACCCGGCGGCCCACGTCTTCGGAATAGGTCCCTTTCATCAATTCCGGGATTCCGCAAGTGTACTCCACATACTCGAAGGCCCGGGTCATCTCCCCCTTGGCATCGGAACGGGTCTTCCCGTGCTCCCGGACCATAATCTCCACGATCTCATCCTGGGCCTTGTCCAATTTCTCCCAGAATCGGAACATGGCCTTGGCCCGGACCGGGGCCGGGGTATACCGCCACTTTTCAAAGGCCTCCAGGGAAGCGGCGACGACCTGATCTACTTCCGCCGGCGTCGATTTGGGTACCAGGGCAATGGTTTCGTCGAAGGCCGGATTTTTGACCTCCAGGAATTCGGAGGCCTGCGATTCCCGCCATTCCCCGCCGATTAGGTTTTTTAGAATTGGTCTGGCCATAGGAGCTCCTTGATACAAAATAAGAATCGAAACGGTTAATAATTAACAATTTAATATTGATTATTAATCATTTGCCTTAACGTAAGCTCGGGAGGGGGTTAACCACTCCGCTCCCCTACGAAAGCCACACGCCAGGTCAATTAATTACTCAACTGTGGATTTCAATGTCGTTCGGACGATAACGCTAAGCGCCTTGCGCTTTGCGCTCCGCGCTTTACCTCAGCCCATCCTCTTTCTTGGCCTGGTCGACGGTCAAGCCCCCGATGCGGGCCAGGGGACGGCCGGAATCGGTGACCACCAGGACCACTACGATTTCGTCAGGGCGAGGGGCATCATAGACCCCCACGGTCATGGCGTCGAAATGGGTGCGCACAAAGGCGGCATCCTTAAAATGAATCGGGACGTCGATGAGGGTCCCGGGGATCCCCATTTTTTTGGAGGAGGGGATGATGGCCTTGCCACCGCCCACCGCCTCCCGAAAGGGGGTGCCCAGCTTGGGATGGAGGATGGCGCCGGCGTGCTCCAATTCCCCTCCGCTGCCGACGATGGCCGCTTTTCCATAGGAATGGGCTTGAGCCGGTCTGATGCCCAGAAGGGTAATGCAGCGGATGGCCAGCAGGCCGCCCAGTTGTTCACCGGCACTGATCAAAGGCTCCAGGTTCTCAACGTAGCGGCCGGCAAAAGGATTTTTTATCACGGCCAATGCGGCCGCCTTCCGGGTGGGAGGACTGATTTCCTGCCCCATCTCCTGGTGGGTCTCTTCGAGAATAGTAACGATCTTTCGTATTTCCATGGCAAAAACCTCCGCTGGGCGCAGAGCGCCTAAAAAAACAGGGATAAACGGTCTTTTTATTATAGTTACAGGTAATTTTTCGTCATCCCCGAATGCCTTTATCGGGGATCCAAAGTTTCTTAAGAAAAGGCTGGATTCCCGCTCAAAAGCGCTGCGGGAATGACGCTTAATGATGTTGTTACTATTTTGAGACCATCTAATTCCTACCCCGTACGTTCTGCCCTCAGGCCAAGACTTTGGCGGCCCTTTTAGGCGGCGGCGTATTTCGACTGGTCTTGACCAACACTTGCCCATCCACCATAACTATCGAAATTCCGGGGTTGTCTCCCGCGGCCAGGCAGGACAGCAGGTCTTCGCCCACCGAGCCCATAGAGGCATCCAGAAAAACGAGGTCGGCCTCTTTGCCGGGAGCGATAATCCCCCGATTCAGGTCAAAGATCCGGGCCGTATTCCCGGTGGCCATACAGACCGCTAATTCCGGCGGGATGTCGCCCAGGGCGCAGATCAGGTTCAGGGTACGCAAAAGTCCCAAGGGTACCACTCCGGTCCCAGAGGGGGCGTCATTTCCTATAATAAGGCGCCGATATTCTTTACGCTGGTGAATTCGACGGGCCACTTCGACGGCCCGCAGCGGGTTGCCGCAATGGACGATCTCCAGGGTGTAGTGGGTTTGATCGATCAGTTTGAAGGCCTCTTCCCTGGAAACAGCGGTGGGGCCGCCGTTGATGTGGGAAACGATGTCCGGGTCGGCGGCCATGACCATATCGGCGCTGACCGTGGAGCTGCCGGGTATCGAGGTGCCGCCGGTGTGCATCATGACCACCATTCCGACCTTCTTAGCCCAGGCGATCATCGGGGCAGCTTCTTTCGGGTCCTTTACGGATCCCAGCCCGACTTCTCCAACCACCCGGACGCCGTGCCCGGCCAGTTCCCGGAAATCCGCCTCGGTCAGTCCTTTTTCGAGGATCACCGCGCCGCCCAGGACTTTCATCCCCCCGGGCCGGTAGGCCTGGAACGATTTGGCGGCCAGGACGGCCAGGGCTTTCACTCCCGCCGGGTCCTTGGGCCGGCCGGGCAGATGCACCTCCCCGGCGGAAACGGCGGTAGTCACCCCGCCGTGGAGTTCGCTTTCCAGGTAATTCACGGTTAACTGGCGGGGGGTGAAATCGCCGAATACCACGTGGCAGTGCGAATCAATCATCCCCGGCATGACCGCCGCCCCGGCGGCGTCTATGACCGTGGCGCCCTCCGGCGCCGGCAACTCGTCGGCCCTACCGATTGCCTTAATCAGTCCGTCCTCGACTAAAACGGCATCGGATTTCAAAACAGGATCGGCCACGTCGCCGGACAAAAGCAGGCCGATGTTTTTGATATATACGGTACTCATCCTTTCTCCTTTGGTTTGTTATGCCGGGCGCCGCAACCGTCTCGATCCTTTCCCTGCCGGTCTGAGCCATTTGACTGCCTGTTATCCTTAGCCCCTGGCTTGTCATCCTGAGCCCTTGGCTTGTCATCCTGAGCCCTTCGCCTTCCTGTCATCCTGAGCGAAGCGAAGGATCTCGTCTCCCGGCTCAGGGTAAACTCCGCGAAGGATCTCGTCTCCCGGCTCAGGGTAAACTCCGCGAAGGATCGGCTCAGGGTAAATTCCCTGAAGAATCTCGTCTTCCAGTTCAGGGCCTGCCTGAAGGATTCTTAAGTCGCTTTGATCCTTCAGACAATCCCTTTTTTGATTCTATCTTCCCTTACCAACTTGGTGGACTGACCACCCAGACGACCACCGTCCGGCTCTTCCCCCCGTTGGTCCAGGCGTGGGGGATCAGGGAGGAATAATAGAAGCTGTGTCCTGCCGGGACCTGGGAAACCTTTTCGCCGACGGTCAGCGTCAGGAAACCCTCCAGAACAATCCCGAATTCCTCCCCGACATGGCTGTAGGGATCCCGGGAGCCCCCTCCCGGCTCGATGACGGTGTAAAAGGGCTGCATCCGTTTGCCGGAAACGGTTTTAACCAGTTGTTGAATTTGGGCCCGCCAGCCCTTGAGGCTTACCTGGAGGCGGTCTTCCGGGGTCATGACCACCGGTTCCTCTTCACTGCCGCCCACGAAGAAATCAACGATCCGAACGTTAAAGGCCTCGGCGATTTTTTTCAGGCTGGCAATGGAAGGGGAGGTCTGGTCCCGTTCGATTTGGGAGATGTAGGAAGCGGTCAACCCGGATTGTTCCCCCAGTTGCTGGAGGGTCATCCGCTGTTCTTTGCGAAGGGCCTTGATTTTTTTTCCGATATCTTCCAAAAAACGATAATCCTGTTATCAAATTCTAAATTGATCTGTTAAAATAACTTGACGGGGCTGTTTTTTACCTTTATTTGATTTATTGAACTTATAGTTAAATAAAAGCAGCGTCAAGATTTTTTTCCATAAACTCTTATTCCATAAAGGAGGACACCGATGTGCAAGGAATGTGAAGAATTGACACGACGAGGTTTTCTCAAGAGCGCTTTGATCGGCGGAACCGCACTGGGAATGGGACTGATGGACCGCGGTCCTTTGTGGGCCTCCAGTGATAACCTGAGATTCAGCACCTGGCATCCGCCCCTGAGCCGCGAGGTCAAAACCGTTTGGACTCCCATGATGGAAGAGGTCAAAAAGAAAAGCGCCGGGAAGATGGGCTACACCATGTATGCTGGGGGCGCCTTGGGGAAAGGCCCCGAGCATTTTGATATCGTTGCCAAAGGGATGTCCGACTTGGGGTACTTCACTGCCACCTGGACCCCGGGGAGATTTCCTTTGACGGACGTCCTTTCCCTGGCGGTCTGGGTCAATGGCAAGGATGTGGCCGCCGACATCGGAAACGCCGTCTACAACCGGGTGTTGAAGGATGAGTTCAAGAACGTGAAGGTCCTGGAACTGAACGGCTGTATCCAGTCTTTTATCTGGACCAAGAAACCGGTTTCCAAGATGGCCGATTTGAAAGGGATGAAACTCCGGTCCCCCGGGGGCCATCAGACCAATTATATCAAGTCCCTGGGGGCCGAACCGATCTTCATGCCCCTGGGCGACGTGTATATGGCCATGGAGACGGGGACTGTGGACGGGATCGTGACCTGCCCGCCGCTCATTCTGGCCTTTAAGTTGTTCGAAGTAGCCAAGCACGCCACCGTCCTGACCTTCGGCTGCGTCTCGGAAGGAACGGTGATGAATATGAATAGCTGGAACAACCTGGCGGCCGATCAGAAGACGGTCATTGAGCAGGTCTGCACCAACCCCTTCAAGACCACCGGGGGGCTGACCAGCGACGATTACGAAGCCATTATGAGGGACATCACCAAAGCCGGGGTCAAACTAATCGATCTGCCCAAGGCTGAGGCGGAACTCTGGTATGAAAAGTTCCGTGACGTGACCCGGAAATGGGTGGCCGATCTCGAGGCCAAGGGACTGCCGGCTAAGAAAGTCGTGGCCGTCATGAACGAGGAATGCGAAAAACGGAAGGTCAACCTGGTGGCTTGCCCGCCGGAATTGAAGAAGATTTAATGCGGTAGGGGCGACCGGCCGTTCGCCCCTACCCATAAGAAAATATATCCGAGATAGAAGGAAGAAATGGCTGTCTATCAGACCCTTCGTCGGTTAGTTGAAAAAATCATCTACTACACGGCGGCGGTGGGCATGATTTTTGTCCTGCCGCTCATGCTCCTGACCACCGGAGACGTGGTCGGCCGGAGTTTCTTTAACAAACCGATCACCGGGACCTTTGAACTGTCCGAATACCTGCTGGCCGTGATCATCCTGCTCAGCGCCGCCTACACCCAGCAGGTCAAGGGCCATGTTTCGGTGGATTTCCTGACTTCGCGTTTCAGCCCTAGGCTCCAGCGGTACCTGCAGGTTCTGACCACCGGCCTGAGCCTGGCGATCATTACCATCGTGGTCTGGCAGGGGTTAATCCTGGGGCTGGAGGAAAGGGCGGTGACCGACCAGTTGCGCATTCCCAAGTCCCCCTTCAAGATCCTGGTCGGTGTTTGCGGGTTGCTGCTCTGGCTGCAGTTGTTTTTTGACCTGATCGATGCGGTTCGCGGCCGGAAGCAGGGGGAATCATGGACCCGATAACCACGGGGATCCTGGGCTGTTTTGTCCTGATCCTCCTCCTTTTTCTGCGCATGCCGATTGCCTTCGTCATGATGTTGACGGGCTTTCTCGGCGTCTGGAGACTGACTTCGGTCGAGGCCGCCCTGCCCATGGTGGCCCGCACCCTCTACGAATCCGTCTCTCATTATCCGTTTACCATCATTCCCCTGTTTATTATCATGGGTGGGTTCGCCGACCAGTCCGGGATCACCGGTCGCCTGTACGACAGTTTTGACAAGTGGTTCCGCCGGATGCCCGGCGGGCTGGGGATCGCCACCATCGTGGCCATCGCCGGGTTTTCGGCCATCAGCGGCTCTTCGGTGGCCACCTCGGCCGCCTTCGCCAAAACCGTCATTCCCGAGATGCGCCGGTACCACTATGCGCCGAAATTTGCCGGTGGCATCGTGGCCGCCGGGGCGACCATCGATTTTTTGATCCCGCCCAGCATCGGCTTCGTGGTTTACGGTATGCTCACCGAGCAGTCCATCGGCAAGCTGCTGATCGCCGGGATGTTGCCCGGCCTGCTGCTCTCCCTGGTTTTCGTAATCATCATCGTTTCCTGGGTCAAGATCAACCCAGCGGTAGCCCCGGTGCCGCCCGGAAAGGTGAGTTGGGGGGAGAAGGTCCGGGCCTTGAAAGGGGTCTGGGAAACGTTGCTGGTCTTCTTCATCACCATCGGCGGGCTGTATTTCGGTTTTGTCAACCCTACCGAGGCCGGGGGTATCGGGGCCGTGGCCTTGCTGATCCTGGCCTTGGCCAAGCGGGAATTAGGCTGGAAGGATTTCGTGACCAGCCTGTTTGAAACCGGCCGCGTTTCGGCTATGGTGCTCTTTCTGGTGGCCGGGGCCAACATGTTCAGTTACTTCCTGGCCCTGTCTACCATCCCCAGCGCGGTCTCCTCCTGGATCGGGGCTCTGGGCGTTTCCAAGTATATGGTCCTGGTCATTGTCGTCGGGATTTACTTTGTCCTGGGCTGTTTTCTGGATGCCGTCTCTATGATGGTCCTGACCATGCCGGTCGTTTTCCCCCTGATGATGAACCTGGGCTTCGACCCCATCTGGTTTGGGGTGGTTTGTGTGATGATGATGAATGCCGGCCTGATTACTCCGCCCGTGGGCCTGAACGTCTATACCGTGGCGGGCACTTTCCCGGATATCCCCATGAACGATGTATTCAAGGGCGCCATGCCGTTCCTTTTGGGGATCCTGGCGGTGACGCTCCTGATCACTTTTTTTCCACAAATCGCCACCTTTCTCCCGGCCCAGATGAAAGGCTAGCCAAGAAGAATGGCTGTGAGAATTAGAAATACCGGCGATGGTCATTGAATTCCATCTGAATCACCAACCCGTATCCCTGGAGGCCTCAGGCTCGGAATCCCTGCTTTATCTCCTGCGGGAAAGGCTGAACGTGCGCAGCGTCAAGGAAGGCTGTGGCGTGGGGGAGTGCGGGGCTTGCACGGTGCTGCTGGATGACCGGGCCGTCAATGCCTGCCTGGTAGCCGCCGGTAAGGTCCAGGGCCGCCAAGTAACCACCATAGAGGGTCTGGCCATCGAAGACCGACTCCACCCGCTGCAGCAGGGCTTCCTGGAGATGGGCGCTGTCCAATGCGGCTTCTGCACTCCCGGCCTGATCCTGGCCGCCTATTCCCTGTTGAAAGAAAATCCCAATCCCAGTCGCCGGGAAATCGTGGAAGGGTTATCCGGAAATCTCTGCCGCTGCACCGGTTATCACGACATCCTCCGCGCCGTTAAATGGGCGGCCAAACGGATTGGGGCGGCGACGTGAAAGCGCGCTACCTGGCGGCCTGCTCCCTGGAGGAGGCCCTGAATCACCTGGACCGGTACGGGGAGGTGACCCGGGTTCTGGGCGGGGGAACGGACCTGATGATCGCCCTGCGATCCGCCTGCCGGGAAGGAAAGGCCCTGCCGGCTTACCTGCTGGACGTGAGCGAAATTCCGAATTGCCAAGCGATTCGGGAAGAGGACGGAAGATTAATCCTGGGGTCCGCGGTTACCTTCCGGACCCTGGAAAACCATCCGATCATAAAAAAATCTCTGCCCCTGCTGGCCGCGGCCGCCGCCTTGATGGGTTCGGTGCAGGTACGACGACTGGCCACCATCGGGGGCAACGTTGGCACGGCTTCTCCGGCCGGGGACGGGATCACACCCCTGGTGGCTTGTGACGCCGAGGTCCAGATCGTTTCCAGAGATGGGAGCCGCGCCCTCCCGGTTTCCGATTTGATCACAGGCCCGGGGTGGACCCAATTGGCGGCCGGGGAATTGATCCATTCCTTCTCTTTAAAAGTTCCGCAGCAGCCGCAGCATTTTTTTTTCCATAAGATTTCGCGCCGGCAGGCGGTGGCCATTGCCCGGATGAACCTGGCCGTTCAAATGGCCCTGGACCCGACCGGAAGAATTGCCTCCGCCCGGTTATCCGCAGGGTCTGTATTCCCGACGCCGCGACGGCTGATGGAAGTGGAAGGTCTTCTGGTGGGACAGGTGCCCAAAAAAGATTTGTTTGAGGAATCCGGCCGAACGGCAGCCAGGGCCATGCTCCAGGTCAGCGGCCGAAGGTCCTCCATGGCTTACAAGGAACCGGCCCTGGAAAGATTGGTAGCCTGGGGGCTGGAAAAGGCCTGCGGGGGTAACCGAGAAATATGAAAATATTTAAATGGCAGTTGTTTCGATCATTTGGTTTTTGGACTTTCGTGCTTCGAATTTCGAGTTTATAGATCTACTTTTTAAATCACTTTGGGTGGGAAAATCGTCGACCAAAATCCTATTCGAATAGGCGCCAGGGAAAAGGTTCTCGGAACCGCTTTGTTCGGCGTCGACCAGGGCAAGCCCGGGGACCTGTTTCTGTTTCTGTTGCGGGCCTACCAGGCCCCCTCCCGGATCAGCCGGCTGGAGGTGGGAGCCGCTCAAGAAATTCCGGGTGTCGTTCGCGTTTTTACCGCCGCTGATGTGCCTGGGATCAACCGGATCGGAATTATCCCTTCCACCAAAGATCAGCCCGTTTTGGCGGAAGGGATCATCCGGTATCGAGGGGAGCCGGTGGCCTTGGTGGCCGCGGAGAGCGAAGAGGCCGGTCTGGAAGCCTTGAGGGTTATTCGGTTGGAGCTGGAGCCTCAGCCGGGAAGTTTCGACCCCCGGAAGGTCCTGGATCCGGGGACTCCCTTCATTCACGAAAAAGGAAACCTCCTTTTTCAGCAGCAGGTCGTCAAAGGGGAGGCAGAAGAGGCGCTCCACAAATCCACCTATCGTCTTCGAAATACGTACAGCACCTCTCCCTTGGAACACGGGCCCCTGGAAGTGGAGGGGGGCCGGGGGGATTGGCAGGACGGGAAGATACTCATTCAGGCCTGCACCCAGAACCCTCATTATGACCAGAGCGACCTGGCCCGACTGCTGGGGCTGCCCCCCGAGACGATCCGGGTGGTGCAGGCCGAGACCGGAGGCGGGTTCGGCAAAAAACTGGACCTGAGCGTTCAATCTTACCTGGCCTTAGCCGCCTATCACTTGAAGCGGCCGGTGCGGATGTGTTATACCCGGGAAGAGTCCTTCATCGGAACGGCGAAGCGTCATGCCCTGTTTATCGATTACGAAAGCGGGATGGACGCGGAAGGGAAACTGACGGCCATTAAGGTGGACATCCTGGGCGACACCGGGGCTTATGCTTCTTACGGTGTGGCCGTCTGTATGCGGGCGGCGGTTCACGCCACCGGGCCCTACGAAGTCCCCCATGTGCTGGTGGACAGCCGCATGGTCTACACCCACAATTCCTGGGCCGGTGCCATGCGGGGGTTCGGGGTTCCACAAATCGCCCTGGCCCATGAAGGGCAGATGGACGGTTTGGCGGAACAGATCGGAATGGATCCTCTGGAGTTTCGTCTGCGCAACTGTCTTAAGCCGGGATCCACGACGGCCACCGGGCAGGTGCTGCCGGAAGGCGTTGGGATCGAGGCCTGCCTTCGGCGATTGAGCAAGATCTACCGGGCCTGGGACCGGCGGGTGGTTTCCGATGAGCGGACCCTGCGGGGAATCGGGCTGGGGGCCATGTTTTACGGTATAGGCAACACCGGCGTTTCCAACCCTTCGTCCGCCCAACTGGAGCTTTCCCCTAAGGGACATTTAACTCTGTTTACCGGGGCGGCCGAAATCGGCCAGGGATCGGATACTGTCTTGAGTCAGATAGCCGCCCGGTATTTCGGTCTATCTTTAGACCAAGTTTGCTTAGTGCGCGGCGACACGGGCCGCACCACCTCGGCAGGGGCCTCCTCGGCCAGCCGCCAGACCTACATCTCCGGAAATGCCGTTTTGGATGCGGCGCGGCAATTGGAGCAGCTTTTGCGGGAAGAGGGGGCCAGGGAACTTCGCTGCCCCCCCTCCGAACTCCAATTGACCGGGGCCGAACTGGTGAACAACCAGGGACGGTCCGTGGATATCTTCAAAGTCGCCGCCCGTCTGGCCGTTCAAGGAAAAATCGCCCGAGGAGAAGGTCGGTTTGATCCGCCGGTCACGCTCCTGGATCACCGAACCGGGCAGGGCAGCCCTTATTCCAGCTACGCCTTTGCCGCTCAATTGGCCTGCGTGGAGGTGGACACCGTTTCCGGGTTGGTCCGGGTCCCCCGGGTGGCGGCGGCCCATGATGTGGGCCGGGCGATTCACCGGCGAGCCGTGCACGGCCAAATTGCGGGAGGAGTGGTGATGGGAGTGGGCATGGCCACTATGGAAGAATTCATTCCTCAAAAAACAGACAACTTCCGCGAGTATCATCTGCCGACCCTGGCCGACGCCCCGCGGATCACCCCCATTATTATTGAATCCCATGACCCCACCGGACCCTATGGGGCCAAAGGGGTGGGCGAACCCTCCCTGATACCGACGGCGCCGGCCATCGCCAACGGCGCTTCCCGAGCACTTAATGTCCGGATGACCCATTTGCCGCTGAGTTTGGAGAGGGTAATGGAAGCTTTACAGCAAACTCGAAACTCGAAATCCGAAATTCGAAACATTACACTCTAAATACGGTCATTGCGAGGAGCATTGGAATAGGCTGGATATAACAGTCTCATAGTAGAACCGACTATCCCCTGGCCTTCATATCGTCATTCCCGCAGCGATTTTGGGCGGGAATCCAGTCCCTGCCTTGTGCGATGCTGTAAAACACTCGGGGATGACGGTCGGTGTATGTACAGACTATTGTGAGACCGGTAATAACTGAGAAATGCTCCCCCATTTACTCCCTCATCGGAAGGTATTTGATTTGGTCATTTGAATTTTGAACATTTGAATTTGTTTCGGCCTGCGACGAGCTCAGCCGAGTCGATTTCGTGCTTTGAATTTCGAATTTAAGGATTTATATGTGGATCGACCCCGATAAATGCAACGCTTGCGGTCTCTGCCTGAAGGACTGCCCCCTGGAAGTGATCTCCTGGCACGAGGAAAAAGCCCGGGTGGAGGAAGGCTGCGTGGAATGCCGGACCTGTTTTCGGGTCTGTCCCAAACAGGCGGTGGTGGAAATCAGCGAAGAGGTGCCCGGCGCTATCATCTGCCCGGCCTGCCCGGTGAATTGCCGTATCGCCCCGGAACGGTCGGGGGCCTGCCGGCGGTTCATCAATCGGGACGGAGAATTGCTCCGCGACCGACCGCTCTTGTCTTATGAGGAAGTTAAAGCGGCCATTCCTAAACCGCCTTCCCCGCTCATTCGGGAACCCTTGATCACGGCCATTGGGGCCGGCACCACCTATCCGGATCACTTCCCGGCGCCCTATATCGTAACCGAACCGCGGGACGGCGTTGACGTGGTCACCGTAGTAACGGAAGCCCCCCTGTCGTACTCAGGAATAAAAATCAAAGTGGATACCGACGTACCCATCGGTGAAGAGGGCGCCGAAATCCGTTTTGACGGGCGGCCGGTGGGTATGGTGGAGACCGAGGAATACGGGTCCAAGATGCTGGCCGTGGGCGGGGTAAACCGCTTGACCGGGAAATATGGCTTTGCCGTGGCCCGGGCCGTAGCCGCCCTGGCCAATCGCCGGGCCGTGGAGCTTTCCATCAAAAAAGGAGCCCGTCTGACCCTGCAGGCAGGCCGGCCCCCGGTCATCGATGGAAAACCTCAGGACCGGATGCGGGTGGGCTGCGGTTCGGCCACGGCCGGCCTTTTCGCACCCTTTTTCCAAAAGGCGGCGGACGAGGTGATTGTCCTGGACTCCCATATTACCTCGCTGTTCAGCCACCACGCTTCCGGGAGGACCGTGGGGATGAAGCCCACCGGTCTTCGCCTGGTTTTCCCCCTTTCCACGCCGGGACGCTACTTCGGAGAAAAGGGCGCCGGGTGGGGCGGGACCTCAATCGTCAATCCCCTGGAAATCATCGCCGCCGTGGACCCGGAACAAACCCCGGTTGGGACCCGGCTCCTGATCACCGAAACCACAGGGGGAAAGGCCGCTTATTACCAATTTGATCCAAAACGCGGTTTCGTCGAGCTGGAACTGCCGCCGGAGGCCCGGGAGGCCGTCCAGGCCATCCGGGAGACCTGTCAGCCCTCGCGGGTCTCGGTCTTGTATGCGGGCGGGGCCGGAGGTTCGGCTCGGGCAGGGGTGACCCGCTATCCGCTGAAGCTGACCCGGGCGGTGCACGAGAACAAAGCCGTGTTGACCGTAGGCGGCGCGCCGGTCTTCGTACTGCCCGGAGGCGGGATCACTTTCTATTTCGATGTGGAGCAGGTCCAGGCAGGGGCCTTCTCCTGGACCCCCACGCCGGCCATCATCGCCCCCATCGAATATACGATGCTCCTGGAGGATTACGAGGCCATGGGGGGACATGTGGAGGCGGTCAAGCCTTTTACAAGCATTAAGGGGGCAGTGTTCAGGCAAAAAGGATCAAAGGTTAAGGGAAAAAACGAAAGCTGAACTTAGAAGAGATTCCAAAAGATCTCGATTTCCTTTATAATCAAAAGGAAGGAGGAGCAGCCCACGAACCAAGAATACACCAAGCAACTAGACATCTGGATATGGAGGGAAGTCAATGACAAGAATTGAAGAAATCGAAAATACGGTTGCCTCGTTACCGGTAGAAGAGTACCGCCAGTTCCGAGAGTGGTTTTTGGAACGAGACTGGGCGCAATGGGATAAACAGATCCAGGCTGACTCGGAGTCAGGCAAACTGGATTTCTTAGTCAAAGAAGCCATGGAGGAAAAAAACCGAGGTGATTTGAGGGACGTGTGATCCATCGCACAACGCGCCGCTTTTGGGAATGTTACTGGTCTCACCCGGTGGAGATCAGGGAATTGGCCGACAAGAGCTTTGCGCTCCTTCGGAAAGACCCTCGGCATCCTTCCCTCCATTTCAAAAAGGTCGGACAGTTCTGGTCTGCCAGGGTTGGCGCTGGCTATCGGGCTTTGGCTGTGCCGGACGGCCAGGACTATATCTGGGTATGGGTAGGAACGCACAACGAGTATGAACGAATGATAAGTGGTCTCTAACATTGGGCTATCTGCCCAGGATCACGGGATACCACATTTTCATACTTCTGTATGGGAAAAAGCAAAAACAATGTTACGGTGCACGCAAACACCATAGACTCTCGCATCCCACAAGTTGGCGTTGGTGTAATCCTCATTTGTGATGGGCTCGTTCTCCTTGGCCAGAGAATCGGCTCACACGGCGCAGGAACGTGGGCCTTGCCGGGCGGTCATTTAGAGTTCGGCGAGTCCATCGAAGACTGTGCCTCGCGAGAGGTGATGGAAGAAACGGGGCTCGCGGTTCAATCGGTAGCACCAGGTCCGTACACTAACGATTTTTTCGCCTCGGAAGGGAAGCACTACGTCACTCTATTTGTCACTGCACGCTGCCTAACCGGAGAGCCTCTGGTACTCGAGCCGAACAAGTGCTCCTCGTGGCAATGGTTTCGGTGGTCAGAGCTTCCACATCCTCTGTTTCCGCCGCTGGCTTCGTTGGTACGCTCGGGCTATGTGCCACACGATGCGCCCTAACCTGGCGCTGTTGCAGGAGCGTCATCATGGTTCATGCCGGTGTGGTCGCTCACCCTGCGCAGTGGCGATATTGCGGTTAGAAAGAGATCCAGGAGCCCCGGAAGAAGAATGTGCTGATCGATTACGAGCGGCTAAAGGAGTTTTTCGATACCAATTCCCATGAGCAGCTGCGGTTTGTTTTCGAATCGTCAATCAGGCAATAATGTCTCCCCCCCAAAGCATCGAGAGGAAATCGCGCCAGGGCACGATCCGGATATCCTCGTGGGCCCTTTTTTGGCGTTCGTTGCAGACCAGGTAGGCGCGTTTGGGGTGGTATTCCTGGCTGAAGGACTTTAACGGATAAAGGTCCGTCTTGTCAACGCGGCTGGTTCCCTTTACTTCAACGGCGACTTCTCCACGGCCCAAAATAAAATCGACTTCCAGGCCCGATTTGGTTCTCCAAAAATTGACCTCGTAATCCAACTCGCTATAGGAACGGTGGGCCAGGATCTCCATGAGGATAAAATGTTCCAAGCCCCTTCCGAACTGTTCTCCCCTTTGGTCGGGAATATGGCGTCCGGTGAGAATCCCCGCAACCCCGACATCAAAGAGGTAAAACTTTCCCGCCTTGGTGATGACCTGGCGTTCTTGCCGTCTCTTGTAGGGTTCGATCAGAGTGCCGAGCAAAGTATCAATCAGGATTTGATAATATTCTTTGACGGTTTTAGCATCCACGCCGCATTCCCGGGCGATGTTGGCGTAGTTGGTCAATTCCCCGTGAGTATATCCCATGGCCTCGAAAAAGCGTGAAAAGGCGGGAATATTGCGGGTCAGACCTTCGTCGAAAACCTCTTCCTTGAGATAATCCCGGACATAAGCCCGGAGCGATTTTCGATAATCTTCTTCCAGATAGTGGGCGGGGATCAGACCCCGGTTCAAGGCCTTGAGGAGATCCAGGTTTTCCACTTCCCGAAAGACCAGCGGGTGCATTTCGTAACGCCAGGCCCGGCCTCCAAGCAAATTGGCTTTCCCACGTTTCAGCTTCCTGGCGCTGGAACCGCATAAAAGGAAACGCAGACCTTTGTTCTCGATCAGCCAATGGACTTCGTCCAACATTTGTGGGATCTTTTGGACTTCATCAATGATTATCGGCTCCTTTAACTGCCGTGGGGTGGATGACAAGATCTGTTCCCGCAATAAATACGGACGTTTTATGAAATCCAGGAAAAGATCGGTTTGTAACATATCGTACAGCAGGCTGTTGGGGAAAGCCTCCTTAAGGAAGGTTGTTTTTCCTGTTTTTCTCGGTCCCCAAAGAAAAGCGGATTTTCCCTTCGGCAGATTAATTCGGAGCATCCGCCTGATGTTAACCATTAAGGATTTACCTCCATTTTAGTAAAACTAAAATGGAATATATTCCTTCTGAAATGACCTGTCAATTAGAAAGAGCATTCTCTGACCGGTGCTTGTGTCTCATTTCCAAACAAAATAATGAATTTCAATGTGGCATATATCAGTTTATAATTGAATAAAGAGGAAAATAGTCGATGGTCACAGAATATACAGCAGTACCGAAACGAAGTTCTCCAAAGAATACCCTTCGCAGAATGAACGCCATCAACGTGATTAAAGGACCCCTTAGGGCCTCCACGCCGAACGCCGAACGCCGAACGCCGAACGCTTTTTCGCCTCCTTTCCCCAACCCCATCCAGGTTTTCCGTCCCGATCTCATTCTGGTCGATTATGGCCCCATGACTCTGACTATCTCCGCCTGGGCCGATGGCGAGCCCCGGCCGGTCATGGCCGCTCGAGCTGCTGTTTTGGCGTTGGATATCCTGGATCGGTTGGCGGCCGGTCAACCTTTGCTCAAGACACCGGCCGGGAAGATAAAAAAACTCGAAGGCTGTCCGCCCCTTGTCCAAAAGGCGGTCCGGATTTGCCGAAAGATTTCACTGGAGCTGACCGGAACTGCCGCCGTGGCAGGGGTGGCGGCCGACGAAGTGTTGAATGAGGCCCTGCGCCTGGGTGCCGATCGGATCATCGTTAACAACGGGGGCGACATCGCCCTGTTCGCCAGCGGCAGGCAAAGGATAAAAGTGGGTTTGAAGACCCAACCCGATGGCGAGGTCACTCATTATTTAGAGGTCTCAAAGCGGAGATCGCATCGGCGGCGTGGCCACCAGCGGCTGGACCGGTCGATCCTTTTCCACCGGGGTGGCCGATGTCGTCACGGTCTGGGCCGGTGACTGCACGACCGCCGATGCCGCGGCTACCTGGATTGCCGGCCGGACGGACCTAAATTCCGGGAAGGTGTACCGGAGCCCGGCCAGGGAACTCGATCCGGAGACCGACATTCCGCTATTGGAAGTTACCCGGGAGGTAGGGCGGCTTGCCCCAAAGGAAAAAATAGTGGCGTTGGAGGCCGGCCTGGCAGAGGCTGGAAGGCTTGTCGCCAAGGGGATTATTCGGGGGGCTTTTTTAGCCGTTCAAGGGGAAACCCGCTGGATAGGTATTCGCGGGGGGCCGGAGCTGAAACCTTTAATACGAAAATACGAACGTCTGGCACCATAAGGCATCTATTCTTCGCAATATTAATAATTAACAATTGATTATTGATTATTTTGGTCATCATTTAGGCATTCGACTTTAGCCGTCATACCGGGCTTGATCCGGTATCCAGGATCTCCGAGAGCTTATCCGAGGCTGGATTCCGGATCGCGCTTCGCTTGTCCGGAATGACGAATCCTGAACAATCCCTATTTTTATACTTCGCGGGATTTAAAAAGAAAATACCCTACGGGCCGGCCTCAGGGTCTCACCGGATTCAGAGGCTTACCGGGCGTCCGGGGCGGTTTCGGCTTCGACTTTAATCCGGATATCCTCCCGCAGCTTTTTCTTGTCTAACTTCCCTACGGGGGTCAAGGGAATTTCCGAAACGATTTCGACCCGCTCAGGCAGATAGAGCACCGACGTATTTTTGCTTTTCAGAAAAGTGATGATGTCTTCGAAGGTGATAACCCGATTCGGTTTGGGTTTGATGAAGGCGCAGACCCGCTCGCCGAGGACCGGATCCGGCATGCCGACGGCGGCCACCAGGTCCACGCCCGGGTGCCCGGCCACCAGCTCCTCCACCTCGCGGGCGCTGATGTTCTCGCCTCCCCGAATGATGACATCCTTCTTCCGGCCGGTGATCATCATCCTTCCATCCGGGTCGAAGCGGACGAGGTCTCCGGTCCGGTAAAAACCGTCCGCCGTAAACACCTCCCGGTTCTCGGCCTCCGATTTATAGTAACCCTGGAAGATGCAAGGGCCGCGGGCCACCAGCTCGCCCTCTTGCCCCGGGGGGAGCGTTTGTCCCAGGGAATCGATCACCTTGAATTCATCGTAAGGGCAGATGGGGCGCCCCACGCAATGCAGTACAATCTCCGGAGGGTCATCCAGACTGGTCTGCGTGCAGGGCCCCTCCGAACTGCCGTAGACATTGTAGAACTTGCAGCCGATACGGTCATAAACCTTTTTTGACCAGATCGGCGGGCACGGAGGAACCGGCTCCGGCGATCACCTGCAGGGAGGAAAGGTCGTAACGGGGCAGATCCGGATCCTCGACCATCCGGTGCAGTTGGGCCACGGCCAGGATCGTGGTCGTCACCTGTTCCCGTTCGATGGCCTCCAGGATTTCCCGGGGTCCGGTGGAATCGATGAGGACGACCTTGCCCGCCAGTGAGAAAGGAGGGGTTCAGGGAAACTTCGATGGCCATGTTGTGGGTCAGGGGAGTGGCGATCAGGGTGATGTCCCGGGGGCATCGTTGCCAGGCCTTGGCCCGGTACTCGACATTGCAGTAAAAGTCATTGTGGGTCCGTGGGAACCAGTTTGGGGAGATCGGTGGTCCCGCCGGTGGGCATCAGGTGGCAGAGCTCATTGGGATCGGGGCTCCAAGACTGAAGATCGGTTGCCGGAGGGCGGCTCAGATCCACCTTTTGCAGCAATTCATTAAAAGAGAGGGTCCCCGAAGGCTGGGGTTCCTGTTGCGGATTGACCACCAGGATATGAGTTAAAAAGCCCGGTTGGGCTTGAAAGGCTTCGATGAGGGGGGTATAATCGGTTTTTTCAAAACGAAGAGGGACCCAACCAGATTTTCGCCTCGGTGATTTCCCGGTAATGGTCCATTTCCCGGCGGGAGAAACGGGGGATGCAAAAGACGGGGACGGCGCCGATTTTGAGCAGTCCGTAATAGGCATAAACAAATTCGGCCCAATTGGGGATCTGCAACAAGACCCGGTCCTGCTTCCGGATCCCTAATTCGAGAAAGACGACGGCGGCCCGGTCCGTCCACTCCCGAAGCCGGCGGTACGTTAATCTCGTTTCTCCCGCCACCAGGGCCTCTTTGTCAGGGTACAGGTCGCAGGTCCTGTCCAGCATTTGCCCCAGCGGAATTCCCAACCACCACCGCCGGGTCGTGTACCGTTCGATCAACTCTGGGGGAAAGGGATTGGTCCCTTCAAGCGCCATGGGCAGTGCCTTAGTTCGAAGATAAAAATGATGAACGTCGAACATCGAACATTCAACATCGAACATCGAATTTGATTCGACATTGGACGTTGGATGTTCGATGTTGGACGTTCGCCGAAGATTTTCACGCTTTGGGTTTGGCTCGTTCCAGGGCCTCCAGGATGTTTTCCGGTGTTACCGGCAACTCCATGAAATCGACTCCGATAGCGTCATAGATGGCGTTGACAATGGCCGGGGCCGGGGACAACTGGGTCCCTTCTCCCGCTTCCTTGGCTCCGAAAGGCCCGATCGGGTCGTCGGTCTCGATGTCGATGGCCCCGATTTCCGGCATTTCCATAAAGGTGGGAAACCCGTAATCCAGAAAGGAAGGGTTCATTACCTGTCCTTTTTCAACAATGATATTTTCATACAGGGCTTGTCCCATGCCGCCGACGACCGAGCCCTCCAGTTGTCCTTCCACCAGCATGGGGTTGATGGCCCGCCCGCAGTCATGGGCGGTGACCATCTTGAGCAGTTTTATTTTTCCGGTATTCAGATCCACCTCCACTTCGGCGGCCTGGGTCATAAAGGAATAATTGGGGGAAAAATTTCCATCTTCCTTGAACAGGGTGGTCGGTTCGGTGGCCGGTGGAAACCAGGCGGAGCGGCCCACGATGGGCATCGGCAAATCGGCATACTGGTAGCCCTTAATGACATCTTTCAGGGCCAGGCCGCGGTCCGGTGATCCATTGACAAAGATCCTCCGGTCCCGGGCCACCAGGTCCTCCTGATTAGCCTCCAGCTTATCGGCTACGAATTTGAACAGCTTGCCCCGCACCTCTTCGGCCGCCAGGCGGGCGGCGTTTCCGGCCCGCACCGTGACCCCGCTGCCGAAGGTGCCGGGGTCCAGAGGCGTGATGCCCGTATCCGCCGCGGTAATCCGGATATCATCCATCGTGACCCCCAGCACCTCGGCTACGATTTGGGAGATAACCGTCTCCGCTCCCTGGCCGATGTCGGCCGCCCCGGAGAGGACGTTGACGGCGCCGTCCTGGCCCATCTGGACCACGGAACCGGAGCTGATGTGGCTCATGTTACTGACGCCGCTGGGGAAGGAAGCCCCGGCCAGGCCCACCCCCCTGCCCTTGGGGAGTTTTCCTCTTTTCTCTTTCCAGCCGATGGCTTCAGACGCCAGTTTCAGGGAGTCGTAAAAGCCGCAGGAGTTGATAATGAATTTCGCCGGGTGGGGTTCACCGGCGTGAATGCTGTTTTTCAGCCGCAGCTCCACCGGGTCCACTCCGATTCGTTCGGCGATCAGATCCAACTGGCGTTCCACGGCGAAGCGGGCCTGGGGGATGCCGTGCCCGCGCATGGCCCCGCCCACCGGTTTGTTGGTGTAAACGTGGTGTCCCTCATAGATGAGGTTGGGTACCCGGTAGGGGATCATCAGAAAATAACAGGAGAGGGCCATCATGGTCGGGGCCGTGCTGTTGAAGGCCCCGCCGTCGGCATAGGCCTTAAACTGCTGGGCCATGATGGTCCCGTCTTTCTTAACCCCGGTCTTGACCGTGATGTACATGGGGTGTCGCTGCCGGGTCGATATAAAAACCTCTTCCCGGTCATAAACGAATTTCACCGGTTTCCCGGTCTGCCGGGCAAACCAGGCCGCGCAAAAATCCTTGGCGAACATATCGATCTTCTGGCCGAAGCCGCCCCCGACCTTGGGTTTGATCACCCGGACCTTGGTTTCGGGAATCATCAAGGTAGAGGCCAGGTTTCGGCGCAAGAAGAAGGGGATCTGGGTGGAGGAATAGAGGGTGATCTCCCCTTTAAGCGGATCGTATTGGGCGACGGCGGCGTGCGGTTCCAGGGGGGCATGGTTGACCGCCTGGGAATAGAACCGGTCTTCAAAAACGAAGTCGCTTTCTTGAAAAGCCTTTTCTACATTTCCGAATTCCTTGTGAATGTAAAAAGAAATATTATTGGGCACTCCGTCGTGGATCACCGGCGCACCTTCCTTGATGGCCTCCAGCGGATCGAAGACGGCCGGCAGTGCTTCATATTCCACCCGGATAAGCTCCAGGGCTTCTTCGGCGATCTCCGGGTCCACGGCACAGACGGCGGCCACATCGTCGCCAATGTAGCGCACCTTCTCCCGGGCCAGGGCATGCTCGTCCCGGGCCTTGGGCACGATCCCATAAAGACGGTCCGGTATATCCCGACCGGTCACCACACCCTTGACTCCGGGAAGTTTTTCGGCCAGGGAGGTGTCAATACGGAGTATCCGGGCATGGGGCAGGGGGCTCCGTAAGATTTTCCCGTGCAGCATCCCCGGCAGCAGGATATCGTCCGTGAACTGGGCCGTGCCCTTGGCCTTGGCGGCCGCGTCGTGCATCGGCAATCGTTGACCGACTACGTTGAATGGGATTCCCATCTAAGCCTCCTTTCCGGCCGGCGTCCGGACGCTCATCACCGCCTCAACAACTTTTTTATATCCGGTGCAGCGGCAGAGATTGCCGGCCATTTTTTTCTTGATGTTTTCCTCGGTGGGCCGGGGATCTTCCTGCAATATGGCCTGGGCGGTCAGGATCATGCCCGGCGTGCAGAAGCCGCATTGCAGCGCTCCCTGATCCACAAAGGCCTGCTGCAGGGGATGGAGTTGGCCGGTTTCGCTCAGGCCTTCGATGGTGGTGATCTTTTTTCCCACCGCATCCAGGGCCAGCATCAGGCAGGAAAGAACGGCCTCCCCGTCGATCAGGACCGTACAGGCCCCACAGGCCCCCAGGTCGCAGCCCCGCTTGGTACCCATCAGGCCCAGTTTTTCGCGTAATATCTCCAAAAGGGTATTATTAGGTGAAGCCAGGACCTCATAGCTGTCGCCGTTAACATGGAGTTCAATGGCGGTTTTCATCTGTTTATCTCCTTCTGGTTTCTTAATACACTCCGAAGCAGGCGGCCCATCAGACTTCTTTTGTATGACGGTGCATAAAGGGAGTTCTTGACCGGGGAGGCCTCTTTGGAGGCTAATTGAACGGCCTCCTCCACGACTTCCGGGGTAAGGGATTTGCCGTTTAAGAAGGATTCAACCTTTTGACCCCTGACCGGGCGGCGATCCACAGCCGTGAAGGCGAGGCGGTATTCCTTTTTCTCCGGGAAGGCTTGAAAGGCCAGCCCGACGATCGGAAAATCGATGCTTTCCCGGTTGGCGAATTTGACATAGTTCGAAAAACCACCCATCGAAGTCGAGGGGAGAATAACTTCGGTTAAGATTTCGTCCTGTTCCAAGGTGAGGGGGGCTCGACCGTCTCCGGAAAAAAAGTTTTGCAAGGAAACCTCTCGCGATCCCTTGTTCCCCTGTAAAAGAACTTTAGCCTCCAGGACCAGCAGGGCCGGGGCCAGATCCCCGCAGTAACTGGAATAGCAGGCCTCCTGCTTCTGAATCACGTGGCAGACGGCCCCGCCCACTTTAAGGCAGGGGGCATTGGCGCTTCGCCACCATTGCGACTGGTTGAAAAATTTGCAGCGGTTCTGCTGGCAGAGATTTCCGCCGATAGTTCCCATAACCTGATGGTGATAAGAGCCCACAGAAGAGGCGGCCTGGGCCAGGACCGGCGCCTTTTCCGAGATCGCCGGGGCTTGATAAATTTTCTTGAGGGGTGTCAGGGCCCCGATCCTCAGGGCGCCATTCTCCGCCCGAATAGTGTCGAGGCCTTTGATTTTTTTAATATTCACCAGGGCCGCCGGTACCTCGACCCGATGTTTCATATTAACCAGCAGGTCCGTTCCGCCGGCGAACACCTTGGCCCCGGGGTCGTCTAAAAGCAGGGAGGAGGCTTCTTCGATGCTTTCAGGCTCCAGATAGTTGAATTTTGGCAGTCTCACAATATCCTCCTCTTATCGGGAAAAAAGGGTTTCGATTCTCAGTCCTATTTCTTTCAAACTTTTTTTGAATTCAGGGATCATTCCATCGGTGATTTGACTTTTCAAACCAACCACCCAAATGGCGGCCTGAACATCGGGTCGACCCAAATCAAGGGGAATAGCCAGGGAACGGATTCCCTCCAGGTATTCTTCATCATCCAACGCAAAACGATCCGCGGCGGTTTTTTGGACCATTTGTTTGTATTGTTGGGGGCGGGTGCAGGTGTGAGAGGTAAATTTTCTGAGGTTCTTTTCCACCAGGATTTCATCCAGATGGTCCTCGGGGAGTAACGACAACAGCGCTTTTCCATGAGAACCGGCGATCAAGGGAATTTTCATGCCCTTGCCTGAAGATATTTTGATGTCGTGGGGGGAATCCACCTTATCCATAATGACCGCCTTCAGATTGGAGCGCAGGCCTAGAAATACGGAGAGTTTTGTTCTTCTGTTGATTTCTTCCAAGAAAGGGCGAACCTTGGAAATAAGTAATCCCCCGGCATTCGATTCCCGGCTCAAGTCGTAGAGTTTCAATCCCAGTCGAACTTTATTTCCTGGGACGGTCTCGAGGATTCCCAGATCCACTAAGGTATAGATGAGGTTGAAAACGGTACTTTTGTTCAATTTTAAGGGAGCGGAAATCTCGGTGACGCCCAAGGCGGTTTGGGAAGTCGACAAAAAATCCAAGATCTGGAAGCATTTATCCAGGGCCGGAACCCGCTTGAATTGGGCTTTCTTTTTTTCCCGTTGGACGGCCATAAATATTCTCTATAGAAAACTTATGATTTCTATTTAGAACAACTTTTCAGGGATGTCAAGAAAAAATGCTTCGGTCCAATTTTGATTTATTTTTTTCGGGCCTCATTGTAGTATCTACTTCCGGACCTTTTATTCTCGTATTAAAGTTTAGGAGATCGATGTTAAGAACCTGGCCCCTAAAACGAAGCCCTTCCACCGATCAGGAAGCGGCGTTGAAAAGAGGACTCATTGAGGTGGCCTTGGGAGAAAGACCTGCCCAGCAGGTGTTCCGGGGCGGCCGGGTCCTGAATGTCTACACCGGTGAAATAATCGAGGAAACCGTAGCGCTATTTCAGGACCGGATTGCTTACGTGGGGCCCTCGGAGAAGACGATCAAGGGAAAGACCAAAGTTTGGGAAGCACAAGGACGGGTCCTGGTGCCAGGTTATATGGATTCCCACTGCCACCCGGACCTCTTTTGTAATCCGGCCTCCTTTTCAAATAGGGTTGTTCAAACCGGCACTACGGCTGTTTTTGCCGATATGCACGACTTGTCCAATGCGCTGGGCCTGGCCGGAGTCCTGCAAGTTTTGAAAGATATCCCCCGCTACCCGTTGACCTATTATCTGGGTGTTCCCTCTTCCGCCCCGCCCTTTCCTCGCTTCGAAGGGGGAGAACAATTTTCTTTAGCCGACCTACAAAGGCTTCTGAAGCGGCCGGAGGCCTTGGGGTTAAGCGAGGTGACCGCCTTTATCCGAATCCTTCAAAAAGATCCCCGGATGCTGAAGCTCCTGATTTCCGTCCGGGGACTGGGAAAAACGGCGGAAGGCCATACCATCGGCGTGAACCATGACAAGCTGAGCGCTTTGATCGGGGCCGGCCTGACCTCCTGCCATGAATCCCTGACCGCCGGGGATGTACTGAAACGGCTGAGGCTGGGGCTGTATGTCATGCTGCGCGGCGGCTCCATCCGCAACGACCTGCCGGAATTGTGCCGGGCCGTCAGGAAGCTGTCTTCTTATGACACCTCCCGGATCATGTTGACCCCGGACAGCCTTTTTCCGGAGGAGATGGTTCGATCCGGGTATCTGGATCACTTGCTCCGGCAAGTGCTGGATCTGGGGGTTGAACCAGTGAAAGCCTATCAAATGGTGACCCTGAATCCGGCCCGTTATTTCGGGTTGGAACAGGAACAGGGGGCCATTGCCCCGGGGCGCCGGGCGGATATTCTCCTTTTAAACGACCTGACAGATCCCCGCCCGGTCGGAGTGATGGCCAAGGGGAAATGGGTTCAAAGGGAAGGGAAACGGATAGCCGCCCCAGCACCCCCGTTTCCTGAGGGCACTTATGATCATCCCTTTGACCTGCCGCCCTTAGAGCCCGAATTTTTTCATTTTCAGGTATCCCACCAGGAAGAGTTACCCGTTATAAAAATCGATGACCGGACCGTCACCCGGCGAGTGGACCGGAAGGCGCAAGACCAAACCGGAACCGTACAGGCCAATCCCGATGAAGATTTGGCCAAGGTGGCTCTGATCCAGCGGCAGGGAAAGCAGGCCGCCCTGGGTCTGGCCACCGGTTTCGGCGCCCGCCTGGGCGCCATTTCTTCCACTATGGCCCACGAAACCCACAATATCCTGGTCCTGGGTTTTGACGATCGGGATATGGCCCGGGCGGTTAACGAAGTGGTGAAAATGGGCGGGGGGCTGGTCATCGTGAGTCGGGGAAAGGTGCTGGGGAGACTGGGCCTGCCAGTCGGGGGATTGATGTCCTACAAGCCGGTATCGGCCCTGGCCCGGGAAATGACGCGATTTGTCCAAGTCCTCAAGGGTTTGGGGTGTACCTTAGAAGATCCCATTTTGACCTTAAGCTTTCTTTCCTTTACTTCCCTGATTGAACTGCGGATTACCCTGTCCGGGATTTATGAGGTAAAAACCGGAAAGATCCTTTATAATGCGATTCGAAGCTAAATTGAGAGAAGCCATGAATTCTATTTTCGTATTAAACCCCATGTCCGGGGCGGGTACCCCGAAGCATGAAAATTTAACCGTTAGATATCCCTGATTGTCATCCTGAGCCCTTCGCCTCCTGTCATCCTGAGTGAAACGAAGGATCTCGGTTTTCGGCTAAGGGTAAACTCCGCGAAGGATCTCGTCTTTCGAGCCCAAGGATTGCCAAGGGGATTCTTCAGTCGCTTCGCTTCTTCAGACAGTTGCTGGTTATTTTCATACTAGGGAGGAGACGATGAAAAGACATAAGGTCCTGATCCGTAGATGCGCCGAATATGACCCGGATAAGATTGCCGGAATCATTAAGGAGGGGATGGAAGAGTTGGGTGTGATCCCGGAAGGGCGGGTTCTCTTGAAACCCAATGTGGTCCTGGCCCATCCGGAGATCTTCCCCCATGCCTTTACCCGAAAAGAGTTTCTGGACGGGGTCCTTTCAGCCGTCAAGGCCAGGGCCGGGAAGATCAAGGAACTGGCTGTGGGGGAGCGTTCCGGGATTACCATCCCGACAAGGTTTAACTTCAAAAAGGCCGGCTATCCGTCGGTGATCCGAAAACACCGGGCCAAGGTCTATTACTTCGATGAGGTGCGTCAGGTGCCGGTGGAACTGAAAAAGGAAGGCCGCCTGCGGGACTTGATCTTTGTACCCCAACCCGTTAAGGAGTGCGATTTCCTGATCAACCTGCCCAAGTTCAAGGCCCATCCCTGGACCCGCCTGACCCTGAGCCTGAAAAATTTCATCGGGATCCAGGACGATCGTCACCGGCTGGTGGACCATACCAGTTTTCTGGAACATAAGATCACGGACCTCCAGGAGGTGATCCAACCGAAATTCATCGCTATCGACGGCATCACCGCCGGTCAGAAGATGATGCTTACGCCGACGCCCTTTGAATTGGGAGCCATCGTTATGGGCACCAATTCCTGCGCCGTGGACACGGTGGGCTGCCACATGGTTCATGTGGAACCCCGCGACCTGCTTCACCTGAAGATGGCCTCGGAAAGGGGTTACGGGCCTATGGACCTGGAGGAGATCGAGGTGGGGGGAGATTTTCCTTTAGAGGAGATTCGGGAAAAAACCCGGGATTTTCAGTTTTGTCTAGAGCGGATCGACGAGTATTTCCCCCCAGGCGGCCAATTGACCTGTACCGTGGGGAGTTTTCCGGAGCGGCACTCGCCGGATTACTGTTGGGGAGGCTGCCCGGGCGCCTTGCAGGAGGCGATTCACATTTTTCGGGGCTTCGATCCGGAGGCGGAACGAAAAATGGAAAAGATCCGCTACGTGGTGGGAAAGGTGGAGGGACCCCTCCACTTGGAACCGGACGAACGGGTCATCTTCGCCGGCAACTGCACCAGTTGGGAGGGGAACCTGGATGGAGAGCGAGTAAAAATTGAGCCCTGCTATGATTCCCCTTCGTCCGTGGATGCCCGGATAACCCCATCGAATGACCTGGTGAAAAAACTTGCCGCCGCGCTCTGGGACTGTTTTGAGAACCGTAAGTCGAGATATGTCCGGATGAAAGGGTGTACGCTTTCGGTGGCCGAACATGTCAATTATCTTTCTTCGGTGGGAAAGATAAAGAATCCCAATTTCGACACCCGCCTCTCCATCCCGGTTACCGCGGCCTACTGGCAGATGCGGGCCCAGCGGGCCATGAACCGGCTGTTCGACTAAGGCGCTTGGCGCCGGGCGCGGAGCGAAGAGGGAAAAAACGGGGGCGTAAGCCGCGGAACAAAAGAGTAACCACTATTCCACATTTCTTTCGGGGCTGGGGCTGTTCAGTTCGTTGCTAAATCAGCGGGTGCCCTGGCTTTCCTTCTTCCTTGACCGCCTAAGGGAAATGGCGTATTGTTCCATCCTTTTCCAAATGATCAGCACACCCAAGGATCAAATACCCGCGACCAATAATTATGGCCAAGACTAAATCCGTAGAAATCAACGAGCAATTTCAACGGGCCCTCGACCTGATGGAAAAGACCGGTCGGCAGGTCTTCATCACCGGCAAGGCGGGAACGGGCAAATCCACCTTGCTCGATTATTTTCGGAGAACCACGAAAAAGAGGGTGGCCGTGCTGGCGCCCACCGGGGTGGCCGCCCTCAACGTCCAGGGCCAGACCATCCATTCGTTCTGCGGGTTCAAACCGAATATCTCCCTGGAAAACGTCAAAAAAATTGCCCGGAAGGACAGCCCCCGGGCCAAGCTCTTTCGAAATCTGGATACCCTGGTGATCGACGAGATCTCCATGGTCCGGGCCGATCTCCTGGATTGCGTGGAAAAATTCCTGCGCCTCAACGGGCCCCGGTCCTCCCAGCCTTTCGGGGGGATCCAGATGATTTTAATCGGCGATCTGTATCAGCTTCCCCCGGTCCTCACCTCGGCGGAAAAAACCGTCTTCAGCCTGCAATATGAGACACCGTACTTCTTTTCCGCCCGGGCTTTGAATGACCCGAAATTCAACCTGGAGCTCGTGGAACTGGAGAAAATTTACCGGCAGACCGATACGGATTTCATCGGTCTGTTAAATGCCATCCGCAACCGCTCGGCGGATGAAGACGACCTGACCCGTCTGAACCGCAACTGTAACCCGGCCTTTGTCCCGTCGGAGAACGAATTTTACATCTACCTGACCAGCACCAACGATCAGGCCTCTGCGCGGAACCGTGAAAAGCTGGGCCGTCTGCCCGGCAAGACCCAGACCTATGAGGCTGCGGCCAAGGGAGATTTTGAACGCTCCGCCTATCCCACCGACGAGCATCTGGAAGTGAAGCGGGGGGCCCAGGTCATGCTGCTGAACAACGACTCTTTGGGCCGCTGGGTCAACGGCTCGATCGGTCGGATCGTTAAAATTCATCGCCAGGCCGACGGGGAAGATAGTATCGAAGTGGAGCTGCCCAGCGGCCGGAGGGTGGAGGTGACGCCTTTCCGCTGGCAGATTTTTCGCTTTGACTATGACGAGGCGGCCAAAAAGATATTTTCGGAGCCGGTGGGATCTTTTACTCAATATCCCCTTAAACTGGCCTGGGCTATCACCATTCATAAGAGCCAGGGGAAAACCTTCGATAAGGTGGTCATCGATATCGGCCGCGGCACCTTTGCCCACGGCCAGATTTATGTGGCCTTGAGCCGCTGCACCAGTCTCGAGGGTTTAATCCTCAGCCAGCCCATCCGGAAACAGCATATCCTGATGGATTATCGGGTGGTGAATTTTCTGACCTGTTTCCAATACCAGAAGGCCGAGGAAAAGTTGTCCCACCAGGAAAAGGTGCGCCTGGTCAGGGAAGCGATTGCTCAAAAAGGGGACCTTGAAATTGTTTATCTGAAACCCGACGATACCAAATCCCGGCGCCGCATACGTCCGGAAGTCCTCGGGCCGATGGAGTACCAGGGAAAGTCCTTTGAGGGCCTGCGGGCCTTTTGCCATGAGCGGAAAGGCCCGCGGACCTTCCGCCTTGACCGGATGCTGGAAATCAGCCGGACCGGGTAAAAGAAAAGACCTTGCCCCCCAGTTTAATTTCGTCCCCCTCCGTCAGCGGTGCGGTATCCACCTTGCGGCTATTGACGAATACCCCGTTGGTGCTGCCCAGATCCCGGATAAAGAAATTTTTTCCCTCCCGGAAAATCTCGCAGTGATGCCCCGAAATGGTCCTATCCTGGGGGAAGGCCAAATGGTTGTCGCCTGCGCGGCCGATTTTTATTACCGCAAGACGCAGGTCATAGATTTCCTTTTGCCCTTCAGGGGACATGGAAATAAGTTGGGGCGGGCCGACCATCATGGTGGCCTCCAGGTCCAGCGGACGCGGTGGAGCCGAAGTCGGTAGCTGAGGTGCTTTCGGTTGGGGAGAGGGACCGGCAGGGGGCGGGCTTTCCGCGGGCTTAGTGGTCTGAACGCCGGCTGAAGGCGTCCGAGGGGGAGCAGGCACTTCCATTACGGGAAACCCGCAAGCCGGGCAGAATTTCGCCTCCGGGTCCGGGATTGGAGTATGGCAACTGAGGCACAGGGGCGCCCTGGGGTGATAAACTGGTTTCGGAGGTTCGGCGGGCATAACGGGTTTGGCCGGTTGGGGTGCTTTGGCCGACTGCGAAGGCCGCTGCGGGGGAGGCGGCGGGACCGGTGATCCGGACCGGGTCCCCGGTTCGGAAACGGAACCGCTATTTTCCAGCAGGTCGTCATAAAAGCGGGCCATGGCGGTCTGTAAATAAGGCATGATCCACAAAAAACCGATGCCCAGCGTCAAGGCCCCCAGCAGGAACCAGCCGAAAAAACGCAGAAAAAGGCAGAACAGTTTCCAGCGGTTGCCGTTCATCAAGGCCTTGCTTCTCTCCAGGGCCTCCTTTCCTTTCAACCCGGGATTTTCCGCCATCAGGAAAAAGGTCATGGCATAGGACAGGGCAACCATAATTCCAGGGACGATTAGCAGCAGGGACCAGAGAAAAATAAATAAGGCCATCAAGAGATAGGTGATCAGGGCATCGACGAACCGTTGCAGGCCGTCAAAGATCTGAGAGAAGGCCGCATCCTGTTTTCTCGACAGGGCCAGGAAGAAGGTGGTAACCCCCAGCAGCAGGGGGCCGCCGATGATCAGGCTGGAGAAATGCCCGACCAGCGGTATGAACTGTCCAACGGACATCAAGGCCAGGTAGATCAAATTTCCAACTACCGCCAAGCCCCACTTCCCTTTTAAGGCTTCGCGGGCCTGCTGCATCAGATCTCGATTAGCGGTCAGCATGAGTTCCTCCACGTACCGTTTGGATATTGCTTTCTATTTATAAAACATAATGAGGTTTAAGGGAAGTATAAATAGGCCAGAACACCAAGCGATAAAAAAGCCTTTAGGGGTCTTGGTCGTAGTTATTCTGACTTCTGAGTCCTGACTCCTGACTTTCGTAGACCTTGCATCTTTTCCGAAAGTGCTTTAAATAAGAAACACCATGAACGAATCCTTCTGGCAAGATGAGGTGGCCCGCTTAAGCCAGGCGGGTGATTCCCTGGAAAGGCTGATCCAGGCCATCCGCGGCGGGCAGCTCCCGGCTCGTTTGCGGGGCCTGCAGGGTTCAGCCGGGCCCTACGCCACCGCCCAGATCCGGTCCAGCGGCCAGCGGCCGGTGATGGTGGTCTGTCCCGACGCCCGCTCGGCTTCTTCCTTCTACCAGGATCTTTTATTTTTTACCCAGCGTCAGCTCCTGGAGGGGGCCCACCTGCTTTCCGATGCTCCGATCCTTTTTCCAGCCTACGAAAAAGCCGATTTCCGAGAATTCGTCCCCCAAACGGACCTGGCCGCCTTGCGGTTGGGCGGTCTCTACGCCCTATTGACCCACCCGGGGCAGGCCCTGGGCGTGACTTCCCTGGAGGCCCTGCTGAGCCCGGTGATTCCCAAAGAGGTTCTTTCGGAAAATGTGGATTACCTGGCCAGGGGCGAAGAGGCGGATCGGGAAAAAGTCCTGGCCCAACTGGTCTCCTGGGGATACGGGGCTACCCCCCTGGTGGAGGAACCGGGGGATTTCAGCGTCCGAGGCGGGATCCTGGACGTCTATCCGCCCCTCTATGCCAACCCGGTGCGGGTCGAGTTTTTCGGCGACCTGGTGGAGTCCATCCGGGAGTTCAACCCGGCCACCCAAAGGTCTCTCCGGGACCTCCCGGAGCTTTACCTGCTGCCCATCAGTGAGGTGATCGTGGCGCCCGAACGGCTGGCCAGGGCCAGGGCGCGGCTGGCTGAAGCCCAGGTCGCCGAGACAGTATCGGAGAGGGAGGCCAACTGGCTGAAGCACCGTTTGGAAGAAGGCCTGCCGGCAGGCGGGGCCGAACGGTGGCTGGACTGGTTCTATGACCCGGCCGGGACCGTGAACGACTATCTTCCGGGCAATACCCTTTGGGTCTGGAACGGTTCCCTGTCCTTGAATCGAGCCTGGAAGACCTTAAGCGACGAACCCTGGGAAACATTCTTTCAAAAATTTTCCGGCCTGGATTATCTGCTCTTGGAAGACCTGCCTCTGGAAGGTGGACCCGAGGAGGCGGGCCGGATCTGGCATTTTCCGGCCGTTGAAAACCAGGACGTCCGGCAAATCATCCGGGGCCAATCCACTTCCCGGGAATCATGGGCGGAGATGTCCCGCCTGATTACGGGCTGGTTGGAATTGGGCCAGGAGATCTGGCTGGTGGTTTCCCAGGATCATCAGGCCCGCCGCCTCCGGGATATCCTTTCCTTTTACCAGATGAAGGCCCAGGTGGTCTCCGAACAAAAGGTGAATTTCGGGCGCCAGGGGACAGGACTCTACCTGGTCACCGGGAGGCTGTCCGCCGGGTTCCGCCTCAAGGTCCCACCCCTGGTGGTCATCACCGAAGAAGAGATCTTTGAGCTTAAAAAAGAGGTGCGCAGAAAAGGGCAGGCGGAAAACATCCAGGCCTATATCAGTTCCCTGGACGATCTCCAGGTGGGGGACCTGGTGGTTCACCGGGAACACGGCGTCGGCGGTTATCAGGGCCTGCAGCGTTTCACCATCGACGGTCTGGAAGGGGAATTCCTTTTCCTTTCGTACGCCGAGGGAGATAAGCTCTACCTGCCGGTGGACCGGCTGCAGGGGATCCATAAGTTTTTGGGATTGGAAGGACAGGATCCCCGGCTGGATCGTTTGGGGGGACTGTCCTGGAACAAGGCCAAGGCCCGGGTCAAAAAGGCGGTGGAAAAAATCGCCCAGGAATTGCTGGACCTGTACGCCCGCCGGTCGCTGACCAAGGGCTTTGCCTTTTCCCCGCGGGACCAGTTGTTCAAGGAATTCGAAGCCGGCTTTCCCTATGAGGAAACCCCGGACCAGCTTCGGGCTATCGAGGACGTTCTGTCGGACATGGAGGCGGAAAAGCCCATGGACCGCCTGGTCTGCGGGGATGTGGGGTACGGCAAGACCGAAGTGGCCCTGCGGGCGGCCTTCAAGACCGCCATGGACGGCAAACAGGTGGCCTTCCTGGTCCCCACCACGGTTCTGGCCGAGCAGCATTTTCAGACCATGGTGCGGCGCTTTGAAGGCTATCCCCTGGAGGTGCGGATTTTAAGCCGCTTTAAATCCCCCAAAGAGCAGAAGCAGACCCTGGCGGATCTGGCCGCCGGGAAGGTGGATGTGGTGGTGGGCACGCACCGTCTGCTGCAAAAGGACCTTCAGTTCCGGGATTTGGGTCTGATCATCGTGGACGAGGAGCAGCGTTTCGGGGTGACCCACAAGGAGCGGCTCAAGACCTTGCGAACGCAGGTGGATTCCCTGACCCTGACCGCCACCCCCATACCCCGGACGCTGCACCTCTCCCTCTCGGGGATCCGGGACCTGAGCACCATCGAAACCCCGCCCGAAGAACGGCAGTCCATCCGCACCTACATCATCCGCTTTGAAGAGGACAAGATTGTGGAAGCCGTCCAGCGGGAATTGCAGCGGGGCGGACAGGTTTTTTTCGTTCACAACCGGGTCCATAACATTCAGGCCATGGCCTTTTATCTGCGAAAAATCCTCCCCCAGGCCCGTATCGGGGTGGCCCACGGCCAATTGCCGGCCCATGAACTGGAGCGGGTGATGCGGCAATTCGTCCACCGGGAGCTCGACCTGCTGGTCTGCACCACCATTATTGAGTCCGGACTGGACATCCCCAGCGCCAACACCATTATCATCAACCAGGCGGACCGTCTGGGGCTGGCCCAGATGTATCAGCTCCGGGGGCGGGTGGGGCGCTCCCGGGAGCGGGCTTACGCCTACCTGCTCATCTCCGGGGAAAGCACCTTGACCCGGGATGCCCAGAAGCGGCTGAAGGTCCTCATGGATTTCAGCGAACTGGGGGCCGGCTTTAAAATCGCCCTGCACGACCTGCAGATCCGCGGCGGAGGCAACCTGCTCGGCACCAGCCAGTCCGGGCATATTGCCGCCGTGGGGTATGAATTTTATATCGAGATGCTGGAGCAGGCCATCAACGGCTTAAAAGGTGAACGGATTGAAGAGGAATGGGAGCCCGAAGTCCGGATTCGGGCCGCGGCCCTGATTCCGGAGGCGTATATCCCCGCCACCGGTCAGCGACTTTCCCTCTATAAGCGTCTGGGGTCCACCCCGGACGAAGACCGGCTGATGGAAATCGCCGGGGAATTGAAGGACCGGTTCGGGCCGATCCCCCCGGAATTGGAGAATCTATTAAAGATCATTTCGCTCAAAATAAAAATGAAACCCCTGGGCATCCAGCGTTTGGAATTATTGGAACGGGAGATGGCCCTGGTCTTTTCACCCCAGGGGAACTGGAACCTGGACCGCTTGATCGAACTGGTCCGGAAGGAACCACGGACTTACCAATTTAAAGGGGAGGGGAAGTTACTCGTGTCCCTGGGGGAGGAGCCTGATTTATTGGGGGCGGCCGGTACGTTTTTGACGCGTCTTAAAATATTGATTGATTAGGCATTATTTTAGACTCAGCGCGATGTCTTTTCCAAATTGGATACAATGATTGACTGCTCCACTATCCGGATTCCATTTTTCCGGAGGCCATCATTTAAAAGCTGGAATCCACCCTCTTTAAGCTTCTCCGATGAATCCAAGACCATATAAATTACCAACCCATTACCAACATAACGTAACTTGCGAAAAAAAAAGTGAAACATATAGCGCTATGGGATGAATTCCAGCGCATGATCGATATGGTTTCGTCAACTATGTTTCGGACTTGACCCACCGGAGCCCTTCGTCTGGTTGGGAGGTCTGGCCTCGTCGATTGCCGCGCCCTTCCCGGACCGACGCTTCGTCTTGAAACCTATCAGCCGCAGGTAGCGTTCCGGGTTGAGCTGGGTGTAGGTGAACAGACAGGCCACGAACAGCACGTAGGCTGCGAGCGCCCAGCGAGGCGGCTGTCCCCACTTGCCCCAAAAAACCAGCAGGCCCATCACCAGGGTGCGGTGGATAAACAGATTGGCGCGGGCCGCGCCGGTCTCTCTGAGAGTCAGATCCGGCTTCCAGCGCAGTTCGCCGATCGTCTGCCCGGCGAACGACCAGACGACGACCGCCAGCGAGAACCAGATGCCGGGGCCGGTGAACACTTCGCGCATGACCTCGCCGATGTCTTGGTGCAGCGATTTTAGCACAAAGAGCGCGGCGAACACCGACGGAAGAACCAGGATCACCTCAATCAGGCCGATCACCGCGATCCAGATCAGCCAGAGCTTCGCTCCCGAGGCGCCGAAGTTCTTCGGTTTCTCGCGGCTGGTGACTACCGCCGCCACCACCCCGAGCCCCCAGATGGCGAGCAGGCCATCGAGCCAGTAGAAAAAGATCGGCCGGAGGGGCTGCCAGCCGAGGAACCATACGCCGACGACCGGGTTGGCGTTGGCGGCGACGATCTGGGCGATCGCCAGCCAGTTGCGCCTGGCCGCCGATTTCCCTTCCTCCCCTCGTGCCCCCTCGACTCGGACGTCCATCACCACTTCCAAGCACTTTGATCCTTCGATCAGTCCTTCGGTCTCTGTGCGATCGACGGATGACAATGCAATCAATGAGTTTTCCTTCTTTTTTGGCCCGAGTCAGCGGGATCCCGTCCAGGGCTTTGGCCAGGTTGACCTTCTTTCCCAGGCCTCCTTCCCGGAAGATCATCACCCGCTGGGCCTGGGGGGAGCCGGCGCCGTGCATGGACTCCACCAGGGCCATGCCGCCGGTCATGGCCTCGATCAGGCGGCCGATCTTGATGCGGTCTTCGGTGGGGATGTTCGCCATCCCGGACAAGATCGCCTCAACCATATTGGTTAGGGCGGGGGCTTTTCCACCGCGGATAGAGAAAGCAAATGTGTCAACTTGTTTGTTTTTGGATCAAACTGGAGATATACCCAATAAGTTCTTCTGCCTTTGAGATCCATGGCAGAACCTGCGATTCTTGAAAGCTGACAAAGTCGAGGTAGTCACCCTCTTGACGTCTCTCAAAAAGATCGTTGTATATCCGGGCCAAATCCTTGGGAATCTTACCGGCCTTCACATACTGCCTATTAAAGAGGCTGCGGACACCCGCGTGCTTGGAAGAGGACAGGCCTTCACGAACAAGAAGAGCAGAGATGGCATAAAAGCAAGTGTAGTAGAGACGATTCACGCAGGCATTCCACCGTCCCGCCCTGGCAAGAATACGAGCATCTTCTAAAGTCTCATCTGCTCGTGTCATTCGGTACGCCACCAGATCCCTGCTCCATTCCGTCACAGTCTGATTCCCTCCTGCTGGACTCGTTGGTGAAATGGCATGGCCTGGTAGATGGCACTATTCCATTCCTCACGGTTTCGTACAATGGAGGAGAGGACCTCCCCAGAATCCCATTCTACTTCATAGAGCCTGTGACGGATTCGATCCGTACGTTCATCACCCAGAAGGCCATCAACCAGGATAAGAAGGTCCCAGTCTGATTCCGAGAGAGCATCTCCACGGGAGCGGGAACCATAAAGAATGATCTCTGCATCAGGTTCCACTTCATTAACAGCTTGCCTTATCTGCTCAATCAATTCATTTCGATTCATATGATCACCCCGTATTCTCTGGGACCCTTACAATCCAATAAAGCCAGTTTCCCGGAATGTACCATCTTTCTTAAACCCGGGCTTCCGTCTTCTTGGCCCGGGTGGGGGGGATCCCGGCCAGGGCCTTGGCCAGTTTGACCTTCTTTTCCAGGTCGCCTTCCCGGAGGATCATCACCCGTTGGGCCTGGGGGGAGCCGGCGCCGTGCATGGATTCCACCAGGGCCGTGCCGCCGGTCATGGCTTCGATCAGGCGACCGATCTTGATGCGGTCTTCGGTGGGGATGTTCGCCACCCCGGAGAAATATTTTTTGACCAGGTGACCCACGTCTTCGCTACGCAGGTCGTATTCGCTGGGCAGGGTGGCCAGGAATCCGCCGGCCAGATCAGCCGCCAGGCGGGCCACTTCAAAATGGAAGCGGGTCACATTCTGCTTGCAGACGTTGGCCAGCATGGTGTCCACCAGGAAGGCCCCGGAGGGCGTGGGTTTCCCTTCGGCGGAGCAGGCGATAGAGGAACTGTAGAGGGTCTCGGAAAGGTGGATCATTTCGGTGATCTTGTCCTTGACGTGGGAGGCCTTGGCCGTGCCCTGAATCTGGGCCAGATAGGTCACGGCGCCGGTCAGCACGTCGATCAGGCCCGTTTTGCAGGCCCCGTAATTGGCCCGGTGGTGGGCGGCGAAGCGGTAGACCAGGAGGCTGGTGAAATCGGTTTCGCCGTTCATGAAAACCCGGTCCCAGGGGACGAAGACGTCTTCAAAGGCAATCACCGCTTCCCCCCCCACGGCGGCAAACGTGGGTTTTCCGGAATCCAGCCGCTCTTTCTTGTCCCGCCGGTCGTCATTGGCCTGGCGGCCGAAAATCATGGTCACCCCCGGGGCATTGGCCGGAACCGCGCAGACCACGGCGTAGTCTTTGGATTTTTCATCCATGGCCGTGGTGGGCATGATCAGGATCTCGTGGGAGTTGACCCCGCCGGTCATGTGCAGCTTGGCGCCGCGGAGGACGATCCCATCCTTCCTCCGCTCAACGACATGGAGATATTGATCCGGATCGACCTGTTCGGCCGGCCCTTTGGAGCGGTCGCCCTTGGGATCGGTCATGGCCCCTACCACCATCCGATTTTCCTCCTGGATGTAGGTCAGCCATTTTTTGAACCGTTCCAGGTAGTCGGTGCCGTGTTTCTGGTCGATTTCGAAGGCCACGGAATAAACGGCATTGATCCCATCCAACCCCACGCAGCGTTGGAAACAGGTGCCGGTTTTTTGTCCCAGCACCCGGAGGAGCTTCACCTTTTTAATCAGATCTTCCATGCTCTGGTGGACGTGGGTAAAGCGGCTGATGGTTTTTCCAGTCAGGTGCGAGGTCGCTGTGGCCAGGTCCCGGTATTTCGGATCGTTGGCCAGGGAATAGGTCACGGCCGCCGACCGGACATGGGGCGCCGTAGCCGGGTGCTTGGTGACGTCCTTGATCTTTTTCCCTTTATAGTAAACGACATGATTCAGTTCCCGAAGGCTTTTCAGGTAGTCCTGCGCGGTTTTGATTTTCATGGTTTATATCCTTTTCTATCTCTTTTATCTCCAGGTTGTTCATAACCTATAAGAAACATAGGGTTTTTTGATCCAAAAAGCAAGTTTTTTGGGGGAACCAGGGAATGGGTTTATAAGAGGTCAGGTTGTCATTCTGAGCCCTTCGCGCGATTGTCATTCTGAGCCCTTCGCCTTCCTGTCATCCTGAGTGAAGCAAAGGATCTCGGTTTTCGGCTCAGGGTAAATTCCACGAAGAATCTCGTCTTTCGGCTCAAGCCCTGCCCGGGGGATTCTTCAGTCGCTTTGCTCCTTCAAAATGACAAAGAAGGTTGAAGCCGACATGATCTGAACGCCTATTGGCAGTAGGGAAAATATGGACTCCATACCGATTGGAGAATTAGAAGTCGAATCGATGATGACCTCGCTAAAAGTGTCCTGATGTCAGCCTGAACCCTTCGCCTCATGTCATCCTGAGTCCCGCCGGCGGCGGGATAGACTCCGCGAAGGATCTCGCTTCTCAACTCAGGGTAAACTCCGTGAAGGATCCCAAATACGAGATTCTTCGCATTCGCTCAGAATGACAAGCTCTCTCAGATGGACTTTTTACGAACCCTCCATCGATGCCGTACCACAAAAAGACCTCCCGACCTCTTTTTTAGGGGGCCTTCCGGGGTTACTCCCGGAGCCGACCCCTTCCATGGTTGGATAATTACTCCCAGCCGCGCAATCGATAGTAATCCTTCAACATCGCTTTTAAATCGTCTTCCGTAATCACCTTGCCGCTTTCCGGCAGCGGTTCGAGGTGGAACCGTTTGGGCAGGAGGTCATCGGCCGGGGTCCAGCCTTCCCGGACGTTGAACTGGTGAGTCAGCCCGATGACGTGGTTGGTCATTTTTTCAATAGCTTCCTTCCCCCAGGTGAGGCCGGTGGTCATGTGGATGATCCGGGAGAGCTCCGGCCAGGGGTAGAGATCGCGGTAGAAGCGGCAGAGGATCAGGGTGTCGAAAAGGCAGAGGCGGTCTTCAAAATCCAGAAATAGTTCGGCCTTGCCCTCGACCTGGTCCGGATCGATCATCTTGGTCAGTTCGGCTTTGTAAAAAGTAGCCCGCAGGTGACAGGCGCCCCGGTCGGAGGTGGCGTATCCCAGGCCGACGCCCTTGAGCACCCGCGGGTCGTAGCCGGCCGGCTCCATCCCCTTGACGTGGATGGCGATGTCTTCCAGCCCCCATTCCTGGGCCGCGTGTTTGATCCCCTCGGCCAGAACGGCGCCGATCCCCTGGCGGTAAACAATTTGCCGGAGCAAGGCCGCGATGGCCGGCACGTCCCCATAATCCAGTTTATCCGGGATCTTTCCCCGCCGGGAGGCCTCGATGGCCAGCCCGGCCAGGTTCCCGGCGGTGATGGTGTCTATGCCCAGGCGGTCGCAGATATCGTTTAGATAAAGGATGTCCTCGATGATCGGGATCAGACACAAGCCGCCGAAGGCGTAAATGGTCTCGTATTCCGGCCCTTCCAGGGTCAGGCCCTGACGCGGGCCTTCCTTGACCTGGCTCATACGGCCGCAGGCGATGAAACAGCGGGCGCAGGCATGGGGCTGGACTTCGAAGCGTTCGTGAAAGCTCTGGGCGCTGAGGCCTTCCCAGCCATCCATCCGCCCCTTGGACCAATATTGGGTGGGGAAACCGCCCACGCTGTTGAGCACCGAGACCATCATGGGGGTACCGAAATTGCGATAATTCTGTACGCCCTTATCGTCTTTTCCTTTGGCCAGGATCTCCCGGGCAAAGGCCTTCATCTCGTCCGGAAAGGCTGCTTCCCGTTTTTTTTGGCCGTAAAAACAAAGGCCTTTGATTTTCTTGGAGCCCAGCACCGCGCCGGTCCCGGTCCGGCCGGCGGATCGCCAGTAGTCGTTTTCCACTACGGCGAAGCGGACCAAATTTTCCCCGGCCGGCCCGATGACCAGAGCCGCGGCCTGTTCCTCCGGGGCGCCCTTGCGCTTCTTGTCAAGACGCCGCAGGATTTCATCTTCGGCTGCGTAGGTATCCATCCCCCAGAGTTCCCCGGCCGAGTGAAAACGTACCGTCTCGTCGCTGATCTCCAGGAAGACGGGCTCCGGGGAGGCGCCGGTGATCAGGATGGCGTCGTACCCGGTGCGGCTGATGGGTTCGGCGGCCTTGCCCCCAGAATAGGATTCGGCGAAAAAACCTGTCTGCGGGCTCTTGGTGAAGATCCCGTGGCGGCAGGAGCCGTAGATCGGGGTGTCGGTGACCGGTCCCCCGGCGATGATCAAATTATTTTCCGGGGCCAGGGGGTCCACCCCCGGAGGGTTGTTATCCAGCAATAAACGGGTGGCCAGCCCTTTTCCGCCCAAGACCTTTTCCAGGACCTGATCGGAAAGGTCTTCCACCTTAAAAGACTGCTCCCCCACGTCGATTTTCAAAATCCGATTAAAAAATCCCTTCATTGGTCTGATGCTCCTTTTTGTATTTACAGGTAATTTCCCGTCATCCCCGAAGGCCTTTATCGGGGATCCAATGTTCCTTAAGAACAGCCTGGATTCCCGCCCAGAAGCGCTGCGGGAATGACGCTCATTTGATGTTGTTACTATTTTGAGACCATTTCTGAGTCCCCTTTGGTCCCCCTTTTTTAAGGGGGAACTTATCCCCTGGGGCTCCTCCCTTTAAAAAAGGGAGGTTGGGAGGGATTTTTGAATAAATGGAAAAGAGCGGAAATGATGCCAAAATTGTATTATTAGAAAAATACGTATCTACCAGGCTTCTTCGTAAATTCGTCGCGCGTCTTCCACAGCGATACGCCGGGGATTGTTGGCCAGGAGCCGGGTCACTTTCATGACCCCCTCGGCCAGGGCGGGGATGGCCTCCCGGGGAATATTCAGGTCCCGGAGCCTCCGGGGAATGTTGAGGTCTTCCATCAGGTCCTCGATGGCCTCCAGGGCTTCCAGGGCCGCATCCTTGTCGGTTAAATGGTCCGTATCCAGGCCCAGGGCCGATCCGATGTCGGCAAACTTGGGCAGGTTGCCCAGCAGGTTGAAGCGCATGACGTGAGGCAGCATGACCGAGTTGGCCAGTCCGTGGGCTACGTGGAATTCGCCGCCGATGGGGTAGGCAAAGGCGTGCACCGCCGTTACGCCGGCGTTGGCAAAGGCGATCCCGGCGAGAAGGCTCCCTTCCAGCATCTTCGACCGGGCCTCCAGGTCTTCCCCCCGGGCATACGCGGTGCGGATGTTGTCGTAAAGCAGTTCCATGGCCCGAAAGGCCAGGTGATCCGTCAAATCAAAGGCGTTGACCGAGGTATAGGCCTCGATGGCGTGAATCAGAGCGTCCAGGCCGGTGAGGGCCGTGACCAAGGGCGGAAGGCCGACGGTCAGTTGGGGGTCGAGCAGGGCCACTTCCGGGAAGAGGTGGGGACTGACAATCCCTTTTTTTAATTTTTCCTGGGTATCGGAAAGGATGGCGATGGGGGTGACTTCGCTGCCGGTACCGGCGGTGGTTGGGATGAGGATCACCGGCAGTCCCGGGTTGGGGATCAAGTCGATACCGAAAAATTGGGCCAGATCCCCCTCATTGGTCAGCAAGACCGCGGCCACTTTGGCGATATCCAGGGAACTGCCGCCGCCGTAGCCGATCAGGGCCTCGACGCCTTCTTTCCGGCCCATCTCGGCGCACTGCCGAACCACCTCGATGCGGGGGTCCGGTTCCACCTCGTCAAAAAGGGCGAAGGGGATATCGGCCGCCTTAAGCGAATTTTTTAAAGGCTCCAGAAGCCCGGCCTGCACGATCCCTGGATCGGTGACCACTAAGACTTTTTTCTTTTTAAGCCCCTGGACCTCGGCGCCCACTTTTTCAACGGCCCCGGTTCCAAAAACAATCCGCTTGGTGGTTCGAAAGAGAGTGATGCGGTGAAACATGGAAACCTCCTCTTAGCTTAAATCCGAAATTCGAAGCACGAAATTCGAAACAAATTCAAATGTCCAAAATTCGAAACATTCGTCTCCTTGGACAGCAGGGGTGGAGACGCGGGATTCACCCACCCCCCAGCCTCCTCCCGTCAAGAGAGGGGGAGATGTTTCGATCATTTGCATTTCGGTCATTTGAATTTGTTTCGGATTTCGGATTTCGAGTTTGTTTCTTTATCTTCCTACCAGTTTAATCAGTTCCTCATTCTCCAGAATTTCCTGGGGGCTGCCTTCGAAATAGATCTCCCCCCGTTCAATGATAAACACCTTGTTGGTGAGCAAGCGGGCGATATGGATGTTGGATTCCCCCAGGAGAATGGTAATACCCAATCCCCGGATCTGCTGCAAGGCCTTGATGAAGTGACTCACCACCAGGGGGGCCAGCCCTTCGAAGGCCTCGTCTAAGAGGATCAGAGAGGGATTAAGGGCCAGGGCCCGGCTGATGGACACCATTTTTTTCTCGCCGCCGCTTAAGTGCATTCCCTTGCGGTGGAAAAATTTATTGAGGGCCGGGAAAATGGATTTGATTTTCTCAAAGGTAAAAACGGTTTGGGTGGAGGTTTTGCCGGTGACCCAAGTGGCCAGTTGGAGATTCTCCTCCACGCTCAATTCGGTGAATACCCGGGCATCATCCGGAGAGTAGCCGATGCCGGCCAGTACCCGCTCCCGGGTCGAGGCGCTGGAGAGGTCCTGGTCTTTAAACCAGATCTTTCCTGATTTGGCCGGATAAAGGCCCATAATGCTTTTGATGATGGAACTCTTACCGGCCCCGTTTCGTCCCAGGAGGCAAACCACCTCGCCTTCCTGGACCGCCAGGGAAAGGTTGCGCAGGATATGGGTCCGCCCGAGGAATAAATCCAGGTTTTCAATTTTCAGCAGCATGACCTTCTTCCGTAATGCCGAAGATAAAGGCTTTAACTTCTTTATTTTCCATAACTTCCTCCGGGCGGCCATCGGCGATCAACCGGCCTTCATGCATCACCAGCACCCGATCGGAGTAGCCGGAGACGATGTCCATGTCGTGCTCGATGACCAAAGTGGATACCCCTTCCTTTTTGATAGCGGCGATAATGGAATCCATCACTTTGAACTTGTCGTGGGTGGCCACCCCGCTGGTCGGTTCATCCAGCAGCAGGAGTTTGGATTTCAGAGCAAAGGCTACCGCAATATCCAGGATTTTTCGGTCGCCTTCGGAAAGTTCCTTGGGAAAGGAGTCCTTCCTGTCGGTGAGATTAAAATTTTCCAGGATGGCCAAGGCCTCTGCGGTGATCTTTTCGTACCTTCCGGCCGGCAACAGCCAGCGGCGGATAAAACCGTATTTGGAAAAAAGAGGAGTGCGGACATTATCCAGGACGGAGAGGTTTTCAAAGAGGTTGATAATCTGAAAACTTCGGCCGATCCCCAGGTGGATGCGCGTATAAGGGGCCTCCTGGGAAATATCCCGGTCCTGGAAAGATATGGTCCCGCTGTCCGGCTTCAGGTAGCCGCTGATCAAATTGACGAGGGTGGTTTTTCCGGCGCCGTTGGAGCCGATCAGGGAAACGATCTCCCCGTCTTTGATTTCAAAGCTGATATTATCGACCGCTTTCAGATCCCAGAAGTTTTTTCTAACGTTTTTTAGAACCAGCATGCTTGTTCCTCATCCGCTTCTCGCGGGTTTGATTTTCCCCCAGAGGCTGACGGCGGCCCCGGCCAGGCCGTTCGGCAGCACCATGACTAGGACAATAAAGGTGCCGCCGATCACGAACATCCAATATTGGGTATAGCTCATGGCGTATAGCTTCAGGAAAGTGAAAAGGATGGCCCCGATGATGGGGCCTTCAAAGGTCCCGAATCCGCCGAGCAGCACCATGTAGACTACCTCGCCGGAGAAAACCCAGTGGGACAACTCCGGCGTAACGTGACCGTTGATAAAGCTCCACAACGCCCCTCCTAAACCGGTGAACATCCCGGAGATGCAAAAGGCATAGAGGCGGTAGCGGCGGACCCGCACCCCGATCAGTTCGGCCCGGACCTCGTTATCCCGGACGGACTGGAGGGCTTTGCCGAAAGGAGAGTTGACGATTCCTTTCATGACCAGAAAGCTGGCGGCAAAGAAGACGACTAAAAAATAATAGTAAAAGCCCTGCAGGAATTCCGGACGGCGCATCCCTCCAAAGGAGAACCCGAACAGGGAGGGTAAAGGGACGCGGACACCGTCCGAGCCCCCGGTGAGGCCATAGAGTTTAAAGAGCAGGGAGAAAAGGACCATGGAGAGGGCCATGGCTAAAATGGAAAAGAAAACCTTGGTATGGCGCACGCAGAGAAAACCGAAAAGCAGGGCGATGATAAAGGAAAAGAAAAGGGCGGCCGGAATGACTATTTCCAGCGCATACCAATCGGGCAGGTAACGGGAGATCATGGCCACGGTGTAGGCCCCGGCGGCAAAATACGCCCCGTGTCCGAAGGAGAGCAACCCGGTGTATCCCAAAAGGAGGTTGAAGCCCAGGCCCACGATAGCGAAGGCCAGTCCGTATTCAAACAGCATGAGGTTGTGCAGGGAAACCGCTTTGGGCACCAGGAGCAAGAGAATGAAGAGGAGGGCATAGACCGCCCAATGGATTCTTCTGGCCATTTTTATCGCCCCTCCTTTCCGTGGCCCATCAGTCCTTCGGGTTTGATGACCAGGATGATGCCGGCAATTAAGAATAAGAGGGGTAGTTCGATCTCCGGGAACAGGGCAATCCCAAAGGAACGGGTGAAACCCACGAGCAGGGCGCCGACCACGGCCCCGCTAATGCTGCCCAGTCCCCCGACGACGACCACGATAAAGGAGAGGATCAGGGGCTCCAGGCCGATGCCCAAAAGGGCCGGGGTCGTCGGCACCACCAGGGCCCCGGCCAGGCCGGCCAGGGCGGAACCCAGCACAAAGGCCAAGGTACTGATCCGGGTCACCGGCAATCCCAGTCCGGTGGCCATTTCCCGGTCCAAAGAAATGGCCCGCATCATTATGCCCAGTCGGGTTTTGGTCATGAAAAGCCAGATGCCGATGCCGGTAATCAGCGTCACCACCATTACCAGGAGAAAATAAACCGGGTAGGTATGCCCCAGAACGGAAACCTGACCTACCCCGTCAAAAGGGGCGGAGGCATAATAGGCCTGCCCTCCCCAGACCATTTTTATCACATCCTCCATGAGCAACAGGACCCCGAAGGTGAGCAGCAACTGGTATTCCAGAGCTCGGGAGTACATGGCTCGGATCAGAAACCGCTCGATCACCCAGCCCACTATTCCGGCTAAAAGAATCCCCCCGGCCAGGCCGGTGATAATGAGCAGGACCGGAAGTTTGGCGCCCAGGCCGATGATCAGCCAGGCGGCCATGTAGGCCCCGACGGCATACAGACCCCCGTGGGCCAGGTTCAAAATCCCCATGACCCCCAGAATGATATTCAATCCCAGGGAGACCAGGAATAATAGAGACGCGAAATAGAGACTATTCAGGGTGTAGACGACCCACATACGTTTGATCCCTAACTAACTATTGGTCTGGACTGATTCGAAATTCGAATATCGAAATCCGAAATTCGAAACAAAAAACAAAGTCCGAAATCCAAATGATCAAAACAAAAACATTTTGAATTTTGGAATTGGGTCATTTGAATTTGATTCGAATTTCGAATTTCGGGTTTCGGATTTAAGCTAAAATAACTCTATTTGGTTTTGTTTTTTATTTACACTTTCCAACTATTAATCCAGTCCACGGTCCGGGTGCCCACCGGGGCAATGACATCCTTGGCCGGGAAGACTTCCAGGCGCTTGGGATCCAGGATCGGGAAGGGGTACTGGGGCGTCATCTTGGTGATGCCGACCAGAACGTCTTCAATGGCGTTATGATCCTCCCGGAAGGACAGGGTCCCCGAAGGGGTCGGGAAGCTCAGGCCCGCCATGGCCTTGGCCACCTCGTCCATGGTGGGCCAGCCGCCCGCGGTCTTGGCGGCCTTTTCCACGGCGTTCTTGTAGGCGTAGATGGCCTGGTAGGCATGGTAACAGGGATAGGTGGGATACTTGCCGTAGCGTTTTTTGTATTCGTCGACAAACCATTTGTTGAGGGGGTTCTTGTCCTGGGGCGGATAGAGGAAATAGTGGGTCCCGGCGCAGCAAATGAACTGTTCTTCCGGGAAGTCCTTTCCGATTTCCTGGGGGTAGGGCTCGCCCCGGGACCAGGCGGTCTTGATGTTTTTGAATAAACCCATGCCCATGGCCTGCTTGGTGAAGGTGACCGCGTCCCCGCCCCACAGGGAGGTGTGGATGACCTCCGGCGCGGCGCCCATCAGGGCGCTGATATGGGCCGTGAAATCGGTGTTGCCCAGAGGCGGCCAGACGGTCTTGACCACTTCCACCCCGGGAACCAGTTTTTTCATGGCCGCTTCGAAGATCTCCCAACTGTCCCGGCCCCAGGCATAATCCTGGTTGATGCCGGCGATTTTTTTGACCTTGGGCATATGTTTCTTGATCATCCGGGCCAAGCCGATGTTGTCGATGCCCAAGTGGGCGCTGGTGCGGAAGCCCAACTGGAACTTGGGCACCTTGAAGGGGGAGCTTTTCCCTTCCATCAGTTCGTGGGTGCCGCAGTCGTAAGCATAGATCAGTCCGCCCAGTTCGTCCGAGAGGGGTAGCACGGCCAGGCAAGAGGCCGAGGAAATATAGCCCAGGACCACGTCCACCTTGTCTTCCAGGATCAGCTTGCGGGCCAGTTTCACCTGGGAATCCACACCGCCGGCTTCGTCCTTACTCAGGAGTTCGATCTTCCGTCCCAGGATCCCGCCCTCGCTGTTGATTTTTTCAGCCAGCATCTTGTAAGCATTGTCGCCCGGGATGCCGAAGGGCGCGGCAGCGGCGCCGGAGAGGAAGCTGACCGCCGCTATCTTGATCGGGGTGGTGGGGATGGGCTTTTTCGCCTGGGCGAAGGCCGGCAGGTTGATCCCGGCAGTCCCGGCCGCGGCGGCGCCGATCCCGATGGTCTTCAAAAAATTTCTTCGTGAAAATTCGTTTCCCATAGTTAGGTTTCCCCCTTGTTTTGTTGATTAATGATTTAGGATTGTTGTTCCGGTTTTCCTGAAAACAATTCTTTTGGTCACCTCCTTTACCATCTTTATGATATAGTACAAAATTGTTAAATGACTGCCATCGGGTTGGAAGGGTATGATGTTAATTTATTTAACGATTAATGTAAATAGGTTTTAGTCCTCCTAATTTTATATAGAGCCGACCGAAACTCAGAATAGGCCTCCTATGAAAACCATGAAAGCTGCCCGTTTTTATCAGGTCGGGCATCCATTGGTCCTGGAAGAAGTTCCTCCGCCGCAACCCGGACCGGAAGAAGTCCTGATTCGGGTCAAGGCCTGCGGGATCTGCGGTTCGGACATTCACATCGTTTATGAGGGGGTCACCCCGACCGCCTTTCAGCCCATCATCCTGGGGCATGAATTCAGTGGGGAAATCGCCGAGGTGGGGGAGGGGGGCGAGGGTTGGAGTGCCGGGGACCGGGCCGCCGTCAACTGTATCGTCTCCTGCGGGACCTGTCCGAATTGCCTCTCGGGTAACGATCAAATCTGCCTCCAACGGCGTCTCCTGGGCATCCACCTCAACGGCGGATTGGCGGAATATGCGGTTGTTCCGGCCCGAAACCTGGCCCGCCTCCCGGACCAGGTTCCCTTTGATCAAGGCGCGGTACTGACCGACGCCGTGGCCACGCCCTACCACGCCTTGACCCGAAGGGGGAAATTATCAGCCGGGGAATCGGTGGCCGTTTTGGGCTGCGGGGGGCTGGGGCTTCATGCCGTCCAGTTGGCCAAATTATTGGGGGCGGGCCTGGTGATTGCCCTGGATGTCTCCGAGGTTGCCCTGGAAAGGGCCAGGAAAAGGGGGGCCGATGTGGTCTGCCGGCCTGACCGGGAAGACCCCCTGGAAGTTATTCAGAATGCCACCGGAGGCCGTGGGGTGGACCTGTCCCTGGAGTGCATCGGACTTCAAAACACCATCGCCTCGGCCGTGCAGGTCTTGAGGACCGGCGGTCGGGCCGTGATCGTGGGCCTGGGGTCGGAGAACATCGTCACCCTGCCGCCCACCGAGTTTGTCCGCCGGGAACTATCCCTGCTGGGTTCCTACGCCTTCACCACCAGGGAAATCGCCGAACTGGTCGAGCTGGTTACCGTCGGCCGCCTCGACCTGACGGCCTCGATCTCCAAACGAATTCCTTTGGAAGATATCAACCAGGGCCTGGAGGCCCTGCATCGAAAAATCGATGATCCGGTTCGGATTGTGGTGATGATGGATTAGGGGAGAAGGAGATGGTTAAGAAAAAAAAGGGCGAGCCCCAAAAAAAATCCCTCCTGGATAAAAAGACCGCCGAATTGGGTCTCTCAGCGTATAGGGGATTTATGAACGAAGGCTAAAAAATCACCAGGTAACGTCCACCCGGTGACGTTTCTCTTCCAGATATTCCTCCAGTTTGTCCAACTTCAGGATTTATCAGACCGGGAATTCTCTTAGTTGGGATTTGATGACCTTGCCGCCCGGATTGCGGGGGAGTTCCGACAAAATGATAATCCGCGCCGGTACCTTGAAATCGGCCAGGTGCTGACGGCAGTATTCCAGGATCTCCTCGGCCGAGGCTTCCGTCTCAGGACGCAGGACAATACAGGCCCGGACCACTTCCCCAAAGATGTGATGGGGCTCCGGAACCACCGCGGACTCCAGGACCTTGGGGTGGGAGTTAAGGACCGATTCCACCTCGATGGAGTAGATGTTTTCCCCGCCCCGGACGATCATATCCTTTATCCGATCCACGATAAAGACATAGCCTTCGTCGTCGATCCGGGCCACGTCGCCGGTATGCAGCCAGCCCTCCTTCAGGGCCTTTTGAGTCGCTTCCGGCTGGTTAAAATAGCCTTTGACAATGTTGGGGCCTTTGATGAGCAATTCTCCCGGATCTCCCGGTTGAACTTCGTTTCCCAAGAAATCAACCGCTTTCACTTGAACCCCCGGAACCGGCAAACCCACCGAGGGGGCCTTGCGAATGGCGTCGCAGGCCGGCAGGACGGTGGTCAGGGAGGATGATTCGGTCAGGCCGTAGGCATTGTACAGGTCCAGCCCCAGACGTTCCTTCAGGGCCACGATGGTTTCCTTATCCATGGGCGCCCCGCCGTAGGCGGCCATCCGGACCGAGGAGATATCGGTGTCTTTCAGTGTTTCGTTGATCAGCATCAGGACGTACATGGTGGGGACGTTGAACAAAACGGTGATCTGATGACGTTCAATGGCCTGGATCATCTCGGCCGTCTTGTAGGCCTTCAGGATCACGCAGGTCCCGCCCAGGTAGATAAAGGCCACCAACTGGCTGTTTAACCCGGTTACGTGGAAAAGAGGGACCACAATCAAGGTGATATCTTTCTCCGTGTAGGTGAGCATGGCCCCGCAATTCCGGGCGTTGGTGAAGATATTACGTTGGGTCATCATGGCCCCTTTGGGCAGTCCGGTGGTGCCGGAAGTGTACATGATGGTGGCTACGTCTTCGGGGTCCAAATCCGGAAAGTTCGGCAAATTATTACTCTTAAGGAGATCATCAAGAAAATGGGCCCCCATTTTTCGTTCCGGTCCGGCATAAATGAATTCCTTGACCATCACTAAATCCGGTCGAATCGACTGGGAAACATCCCAGAACTGGTACCCCACCGCCAGGACCCCGGCGCCGCAGTCATTTAAGATATAAACCAGATCCTTCCCGGTCAAACGGTTATTGAGCGGCACGGCTATGGCCCCAATCGCCGCGCAGGCATAGTAGGACACAGCCATTTCAATGCAGTTCGGGAAAAGCAGGGCCACCCGGTCACCTTTCGTGACCCCCAGGTGTTGTAAGTGATAGGCCAGGGACAGAACTCTTTGTTCCAATTCGCGGTAGGTCAGCGATTGATCATCGCAAATCAGCGCCGTTTTGTCGGGCAGCCTTTCGGCACTGGCCTGGAGCATCTCAAAGATCAACATTATAAATACCTCTCAAAAAAGCTAAATTCGAAATCCGAAGCACGAAATCCGACAAATTTTGATTCTCAGGATAAAAACTTTCTTGCTTAAAGACTCGTTCGCTTCAATACAATTGGCTCCAACGGAACCTGATGATTTTATGAGCTGTTTTCCATCCTCGATATTAGCTGATGTTTTCGGGAGTCCTTTTAGAAAGTTCCTCACCCTCTTAGCATACTGGAGAGTCCGGTCCTCCAGATCATATTGTTTCGGATTTCGAATTTGCCTTACCAGGCCGTCCATCCTCCATCCACAAAGACGGTCTGTCCGGTGATGAAATCCGAGGCTTTCGAAGCCAGGAAGATCACGGTCCCTTCCAGTTCTTCCGGTTGTCCCCAGCGGCCCATGGGTGTTCGCTCGTTAATAAATCGAAACCTTTCCGGATCGTTCCGTAAGGCCGCCACCAGCGGGGTCTCAAAATACGTGGGCCCGATGGCGTTCACCTGAATACCGTGCCGGGCCCATTCCAGGGCCATGACTTTGGTCATTTGAATCACCCCGCCTTTGCTGGAGGCGTAAGGCAACAGGTTTTCCAGTCCCACGGTTCCCATGATGGAGGCCATGTTGATCACTTTGCCTTTTTTTTGTTTGATCATGGCCGGAACAACGGCTTGGGCCACCAAAAAATAGCCTTTCAGGTTGGTATCCAAAACCCGATCCCAGTCGGCTTCAGTCAACTCCAGCACCGGTTTGCGGATATTGACCCCGGCGTTGTTGACCAGGATGTCGATGCGGTCAAAGGCGAATAAAGTTTCTTCAACCGCCTGGTTGACGCTCCGCCGATCCAGCACATCCAGGGAAAAGATCCGGGCCTTCACTCCATAGGCCTGTACCTGGGAGCTGGTCTTTTTCAGGTCATCCAAATTCCGGGCGCACAGGGCCAGATCGGCCCCGGCCTTAGCCAGTCCGATCGCCAGGGCCTGCCCCAGCCCTTTGGAGGCCCCGGTGATCAAAGCCACTTTCCCGGTCAAGTCAAAAAGATCTAAAGCCATCCCGCTTTTTACCTCCGTTTGTTACGAAAACAGCTATTTTGCTGAATTCCGTCTTTTCTATTTTTTGCATTTAGGCTCTGTGCTCTGCGCTTTGCGCCCAGCGCTTAGAGGTTTTGGTATTAAACCCCCAAGCCCGCGTCTGGCACCCACGAAGGATAAAAATATGGCACTCGAAGGGTTTTTCGTAGGGGCGGGTTTTATACCCGCCCGCGGCACAGTCCCCCTCGGTTGTGGTTCGGGGTGCGGGAGGGGATGAACCTCTCCCCGACAATATCAACGCTCCACGCCCCGCGCTTTTTGCTCAGCGTCCCTAAAACGAGGGCGGATGGTTCACCCATAGGACGATCGCTTCTTCGTTCCTCTTATTAAGATATTCGTGTTCAATGTGCGATTTAAGATAAAAACTATCCCCGGCCGAAAGAAAATAGGTCTCCCCGGCGTAACGGAGTTCAAGTTCTCCCTGGATAACGTACCCGAACTCTTCCCCTTCATGGTGATAGGTTCCTCGGGATCCTCCTCCGGGGCCGATAAAGGCGATGCGGGCATCCATTTTTTTGTTGCCCGGGTTGGGAATTAGAGTCTCAACCGTGGTCTTTGATTTGGGAAATTTAAAAATCTCCCGTTCTTTCTTTTTTAAGATGACCTTCTCCTGGTAATCGGTGCGGAAAAAGTCGATGATGGTGATACCCAAGGCGGTGGAAATTTTCTTAAGGGTCGAGATCGAAGGGTCGGCCTTGCCGCTTTCCAACTGGCAGATGTAGGCCGGGGTGCATTTGACTTTTTGGGCCAGTTCCTTTTGGGTCAACTTTTTTTGGGTCCGGAGTTGTTTTAATTTTGAACTTAAAGCGGGCATGGCTTTCCTAAGGGCATAAAAGTTAAGAAATAATTAATCAAGTTTTTGAGTTCCCTTGAATTTAATCACCTTAACTCGTTGTCTATTATGGGCTTTGAATTTACTTGACATGATTTCCGCCCATTTGTTATTAACAGTAAAATTAAATCATAGTTAATTGTTTGATTGCAAGTAGAAAAAATTTCACCAAGGGGGAAGCCATGAGTAAAGAACAGATGGATCGTCGGCATTTTCTTAAAATGGTGGGAACCGGGGCTCTGGTGGCCGGAGCGAGCGCCTTGGGATCCGGGGTGATGGTCCCCACGGGTCTTTGGGCCCAGGCGCCTAAGATTAAGGGGCCCATCAAGGTCGGCTACCAGGCGGTTTTATCCGGGGCGCTGGCCGGCTACGGGGAGTTCCATAAAATGGGCGCCCAGTTGGCCGTGGAGGAAATCAACCAGAAGGGCGGCATCGCCGGGGTTAAGCTGGAAATGGAGTTTCGCGATTCCACCACCAAACCGGACGATGCCATTAAAAATGCCCGCTACTTCGTCGACAGTTGGGGCGCCGATTACCTGGCAGGAATCGATTCCTCCGGACAAGCCCTGGCCCTGGCCCCGCTTGATGGATAAATTGGACCGGGTCTTAATGGTCACCCACGCGGCCACGGAAAAAGTTACCGAGGAATGGGTGTTTAAAAAGGGCATCAAGCAGATTTTCCGGATGGTCAACTCCACCTATCATGACAGCAACGCGGCGGCCTTTATTGCCAAAGACCTGCCGGCCATGAAATGGGCCACGGTCAGTCCCAAGTATGAGTACGGCTTCACTTGCTGGAAGTTATTCCAGGAAACCCTAAAAAAACTGAAACCCGGGACTACCTTCGCCACGGAATCCTGGGCCCCTTTCGGGACGACGGATTTTCGTTCCCATATCAACACGGTCATGGACGCCAATCCCGACGGCCTCTACTCGACCGAGTGGGCCGGCGAGTTGATCACCTTTTTAAAGCAGGCCAAGCAGGCCGGGTTGTTTGACAAAATTAAACACGTCATGCTGCCGGTGGGCGCGGCCATGGACGTCCTGGAGGGTATGGGTCCGGAGATGCCCGACAACCTCTGGATCTCGGGCCGTTACTTTTTCCTTTACCCGAACAATAAAAACAACAACGACTGGGTGGCCCGGTTCCGTAAACGCTGGAACCATTATCCGGCCTATGTTTCCGAAGCCGGCTATTCCGCTATTTTCGCTCTGAAGGCCGCGGTGGAAAAATCCGGGTCCAAGGAGACCAAGGCCCTGATTCAGGCCCTGGAAGGGATGGAACTGGAGACCCCGGCCGGCAACCGGGTTTTTCGCAAGGAAGACCACCAGGCCATATATGATGTGCCCTGGGGAAAGACCAAAGTGGATTCCAAGTATCCCTTTAAGGTCATGGGAGAGATGAAGGTCATCCCGGCCAAGCAATATTTCGGCCGGCCGCCCTTTGAAGGACCGGGCGCGGATCCACCCTTCAGCCAGCTAAGAGGCCCTGATCCGGCATCACCCACCCCCCAACCGTTCGGCTGAGCTCACGTCGGAGCCCCCTCCCGTCAAGGGAGGGGGAGTTGTTTTGATCATTTAAATTTTGGTCATTTGAATTTGTTTCGAGTTTCGGATTTCGAATTTAGCCCGATATGCTTCAATCCCTCATCCACGTCATCCTGGCCGGCCTTTCCACCGGGATGTTCATCTGGCTGGTGGCCAGCGGCCTGACCCTGATTTTCGGGGTCCTGGGTGTGCTGAATTTCGCCCACGGAAGTTTTTACATGCTGGGGGCCTATTTCTGCTATACGGTTCTGAAATTGCTGGGGGCGAATTTCTGGCTGGGCCTTTTGCTAGGCCCGCTGTGCGTCTGCGCGGTGGGCTTTATCGTGGAGCGGTTCTTCCTGCGTTACGTGTATCACCTGGCCCTGCCGTATCAACTCCTGCTCACCTTTGCCTTCGTCCTGATCTTCGACAACCTGGTCAAGATGGTCTGGGGCGCCGGGTCCATCAGTTCTCCGGAATTGGCCGCCCTCGGCGGGTCGGTGATGATCCTGGGACGAAAATTTCCCGTTTATAATATTTTTATTATTATGGTCGGGCCTTTGGTGGCCCTGGGCCTTTGGGGGATGATTGAAAAGACCTGGTGGGGCCGGATCATCCGGGCCTCCTCGTCGGACCGGGAGATGGCCTCGGCCATCGGTGTCCGGGTGCCCGCCCTGTTTACCTCCGTGTTCCTCTTCGGCACCTGGCTGGGTTCCCTGGGCGGGGGATTGGCCGTACCCTATGTGGGCATCATGACCTCCGGAATGGGGGAAGCGATTATCATCGACGCCTTCATCGTGGCGGTAATCGGCGGCCTGGGCAGCCTCAAAGGAGCTTTCGCGGGGGCCTTGATCATCGGGGTGCTGACCGCCTTCGGAACCCGATTTTTTCCAGCTTTTGATATGTTTTTAACGTTCATCTTGATGGCCGGCGTTTTACTTTGGCGTCCCCAGGGTCTTTTCGGCGGTGCCCGGTAATTCCTTTATGAAACTGAAAACCGGACAGATTTTAGGGATGGCCGCGCTGCTCCTGCTCCTGGTGGGGATCGGGCTCTTTACCGGCCGATTCATGGTCTACCTGACCATGCGGGTGATGATATTGGGCATCTTTGCCTTGGGCTACAACCTGCTTCTGGGCCGGACCGGGCTGCTTTCTTTCGGCCACGGCGCCTTTTACGCGGCGGGCGCCTACGGGTTGGGATTCTTTACGCTACACCTGTCACCTCACCCGCTGCTGGGCCTCCTGGCCGGCGTGCTGGTGGCTATGGTCCTGGCCCTGATCATCGGGTTCTTCTGCGTCCGCCACACCGAAATATACTTTGCCATGCTGACCCTGGCCTTCGGGATGATGGTCTTTTCCCTGATCTGGAATGCCCGGGAAATTACCGGGGGCGACGACGGCTTGGTGGGGATCATGCGGGAACCCATTTCCTTTTTCGGGGGGTTTAAAATCCCGATCAACCGGGATGCCCATTATTATTTCCTGGTGCTGGCGGTTTTTGTTTTGAGCGCCTGGGCGGTGCACCGGATCCGAATTTCTCCTTTCGGCCTTTCGCTGGCCGGTATCCGGGAAAACTCCAATCGCGCGGAGTTCGCGGGGCTTTCCGTCAAAAATTACCGTCTGGCCGTTTTCGTGATCAGCGGGGCCTTTGCCGGGTTGGCCGGAGGCTTGGAAACCCTCCTGGAAGGCAACGCCCGGCCCTTCATGGCCCACTGGAGTCATTCCGCCGAGCCCATTCTGGTCAGCCTCCTGGGCGGTCTGCCGACCTTTACCGGCCCTTTGTTGGGGAGTGTGTTCTTTGTGGCCATGCGGGAGGTCATTCAGCGTTTTACTGAAAACTGGATGCTCTGGTTCGGGGTGGTCCTGTTGGTCATTATCATGGGTTTTCGCGGGGGCGTGGTCGGCGTCCTCCAACGATTATTCGGCGGTTCCCGGGCCGGACATTGAGAGACGGATGGGCGAGAACCTCCTGCAGATAAAGAAGTTATCCAATTTTTTCGGCATGGTCTGCACCGCCAAGGACCTGGATCTGAATATCGAGGCCGGCGTTTTGACTTCGATCATCGGTCCCAACGGCGCCGGAAAATCCACCCTGATCAACCTGATTACCGGCAATCTGCCGGTGCAATCCGGGTCCATTCTCTTCCAAGGGCGGGATATCACCCGTTTGCCGATTAATCAGCGGGTGCGATTGGGGATCTGCCGGTCTTTTCAAATCGTCAATATCTTCCCGGAATTAACCGTGCTGGAAAATATCTTGATTCCCATCTTGGCCATGTCCGGCAGGACGCGGCGATTTTTTTCCGGCATAAGCCGCGAAACGGCGGCGTATGAACAGGTAGAGAATCTCTTGGGAAAAGTAGGCCTGAGCGCCGTAAAAAATTCCCCGGCCACGGCCCTGTCCCACGGGGACCAGCGCCTGCTGGAAGTGGGGGTGGCCCTGGCCGTCGGCCCCCGGCTGCTTTTTTTGGATGAACCCACGGCCGGCATGAATCCGGTCGAGCGGGTCAGGGTCCTGGAGAATATCCGCCAGCTTTCCCGCGGGGGCCAGACGACTTTCGTCCTGGTGGAGCACGACATGGATATCGTTTTTTCCCTTTCGGAACGGGTGGTGGTGCTGCACCGGGGGGAGATCTTAGGGGACGGAACGCCGGAGGAAATCAAGAATAACGCCCAGGTTCGGGAAGTGTATCTGGGAGATTCTGTTTAACAGGAAAATAATTGAACATCGAACATCGAACGTCCAACATCGAACAACGAATTAAAAACAAAAATATCATTCGACGTTGGACGTTGGATGTTCGATGTTGGACGTTCGCTTGAGAAGATTTTCAGCACAGTATTTTCAGTCTTGTTGGGTATAAAAACAGAGTATGCTGCTAGAAGTCTCCAACATAGATACCTATTACGGCACCAGCCACGTCCTCCAAGGCGTCTCCCTGTCGGTGGGCGAAGGAGAGGTCGTAGCTCTCCTGGGCCGCAACGGCGTGGGGAAAACCACCACGCTCCGGTCGATCATCGGACTGACTCCGCCCAAAAGCGGCTCAATCAAATTGCTGGACCGGGAAATCTGCGGCCAGCCCGCCTATGCCATCGCCCGCCTGGGCGTGGGGTATATGCCCGACGATCTTCGTATTTTCCCCGACCTGACTACCGACGAAAATCTGGAAATCTCCCGTCGCCTGTCCAAGCGGACCGGGTACTGGAACCGGGAGCGGGTGATCGAGCTTTTCCCCAAGTTGGGGGACCTGGCCCGATCAAAAGGAATCAATCTTTCCGGCGGCGAGAAAAAGATGCTCGGTATAGGCCGGGCCCTGATGGCCAATCCCCGGTTGATCTTGCTGGACGAACCTTCCGAGGGCCTGGCGCCGCTGATCGTGGCCAACCTGGTGGAGGTCCTGGGCAAGATACACCAGCAGGGCGTCACCATTCTGCTGGCCGACCAGAACCTTAAATTCTGCCGCAAAGTCTGCCATCGAGGCTATATCATTGAAAAAGGGATGATCCAGTACGAAGGAAAGATGGAAGAGATCTGGAGCAACGAGGAAGTCATCCGCAAGTACCTGGTCGTTTAATCCGCCTTTCAAGTCCCACCGCATTAAATTTTTTTTAGCATTAATCTTTTTTTTATAGTAAATTTCCCCGAAAACCATTTCTCTGCTCCCTTTACTAAAGAATGTTTATTATTAACGGTCTCAAAATGGAACCGACGATCCCCTGGTCTTCCTGTCGTCATTCGCAACGTTTTTAGGCGGGAATCCAGTCTCTGCCGGGTGCGTTTCTGGATCCCCGATAAAAACACTCGGGGATGACCTTCTGGGGATGTCCAGATTATTATGAGACCCTTAAAAATTAATATTGGATCCTGAAGGACAAATCTAAAACGACCCTCCCTTGTACTCAAGGAGAAAAGCCATGAGACTTTTTCAACGATCGTTTGCCCGGACCTTCACGGAGACCCTCCTCCTTTTCAGCCTGGCCATCGCCCTGGGACTGATTGACCTTCTATCCGGACCCTTGCCCTCCCTGGCCCAGGATCTCTTCCCCAGTAACTCGATTGTCTCCTGGGAGTACGATCAGGTCAATCCCGCCATCGTTTTTAATCCGGCCAGTAACAAGTATCTGGTGGTCTGGGAAGACCACCATTGGGGCTGGGGCGCCGATTGGGATATTTACGGGCGCCTGATGGGGACCGATGGCCTCCCGGCCGGGGATAAATTCGGTATTTCCTGGGAGGGGAGCAGCCCCCGGTTCCGGCCCAGGGTAACCGCCAATCAGCAAAACGGCGAATTCCTGGTGGTCTGGGAATATGCCTTCACCGATACCGATCACGATATCTATGCCCGCCGTGTGTCCGGCACGGGGACCCTGATCGGCAATGATATCCCCACCGATAGCTCCCCTCATTACGACTTGAAGCCGGCCCTGACCTATAATCCCGATAAAAATGAATATCTGATCGTTTGGACTCGGCAGGATCTCACGGAAACCGCCACGGCCGATGTCTGGGGAAGACGACTGGCGGCAGACGGGACCCCGCTTGGGGCCTCGTTTCCTATTGCCGCCAGCAGTTCTTTCCATGAACAAAACCCGACCGTGGTCTATGGAAACGGCCACTACCTGGTGTTCTGGGAGGAAAGGCCATTTGCGGGGGAAAACTTTGAAATTGCCGGCCAATTGGTCGACGACGCCGGAGTGCTGTCCGGAAATAAAATTTCCATAACCAACTGGCCCTATGACCAGCTCAAACCCCGGGCCGCCTATAACAGCAAGGAAAAGCAGTTCCTGGTAGTCTGGGAGGATCATTATTGGGGGAATGGAAACGATTGGGATATTTACGGACGTTTCCTCGATGGGAATGGGGCCTTCCTCGGAGCGGAAATGGCTTTATCCTGGGAGGGATCCCAACACCGCCTGAATCCCGAAGTGGCTTACCAGGCAGCTATCAATGAATATGTCCTTACCTGGGAAGTGGAGGAAACCACGGGAGGCCATTCGATCTTCTTCCGTCGGATTAAAAAAGACGGGACCCTCCCGGAGGGGGAATTGGTCCTGGGCGCCTTTTTTCAATATCACCCGGTGGTGGCGGTCGACAACAACCTGGGGGCGGTTTTTGTCTGGGAAACCGATTATCATTCCGCTCAGGGGCTGCAGATTTACGGACGACTGGCCACCCTGCCGACCACGGAAATGGACCTCTCCATCGATCATATCGAACTGACCCAGGGCATTCAATGCCAGGGCAATAGCCATTGCCCGGACAATTCCGTGCCGCTGGTCGCCGGCAAGAACACTCTGGCCCGGGTATATGTGAAAGTGACCGGCACCACCCAGGAGGTCCTCGGGGTGACGGCCAAAGCCAGGGTCTTGAATCAGTCCTTTGAAACCACGCCTTTCTACAATCAGACCATCACCGCCAGACTTCAGCCCGACCGCTCGAAATTCAGCGACACCCTCAACTTCATCCTTCCGGCGACCCAGGTTAACGCCTCGGACACGCTGGAGGTGGAGGTCAATTTCAACAAATCGGTGGTCGAAAAAACATTGGCCAATAACAAAAAAACGATCAGCCTGAATTTTGTGAATACCAAACAGCTGATACTTTTCCCGGTATTCATCATGTACCTTGACCAGCAACCTTTTTTTCCCTATTACACCCCTCGGTTGTGCGACTTCCAGATGCCCGCCTCCCTCACGCCCTATACCAAAAACCTGCTGCCTGTCCCCGGTGTGGTCTGGTCAAATTGGTGGTATGTGCTGCCCTGGATTCAACCCCTGCTGGATGATGACGGGAGCTGGGGGAATTTATTGAATGCCATCCGGGACCTCCATAAAAAATGCACCACCTGTAATCACGACGCCCATTTCTATGGGTTGATCCCCTTTCAGGTCCCGCAAGGATCCACGGCCGGGTTGGGCGATTTTCCGGGGAAAAACGCCATTGGCCGGGTGGCGGTGACCCATGCCGATCTGGAAGACGGCGCCGATATCCTGGTCCATGAATTGGGGCACAACTTCAATCGCCAACATGCCCCCTGCAGTGTCAACGGGGCGGACAGCGCCTATCCTTACCCCAATGCCCTGCTGGGAGACTTTGGCTATGATCCCCAGGGGGCGGCCGGGGGTCGCGTCCAATCGCTTCCCGGCGGGTGGATCGTACCTTCCAATTCGTTCGACATCATGAGTTACTGTCAGGACGAATGGATTTCTGAATATACCTATCGGGGCATATTGAATTTCCGGGGTTTCAGTCCTGTCTCGCTGGCCGAAACGGAACCAACCTCAAGCCTCAAACCCAGGGCCAACGTTTCCTTAAAAAACGACCCCACCCGTTTATATCTATTTATTTCAGGGAGCCTCAACAACGGGCAGTGGGGGTTCGATCCCGGGTCCATCCTGGAGCGACCGTTGGGGTTCAGTGACGGGGCCGGCGTCGGGTCGTATAGCCTCCGGCTGACCGGCGCCCAGGGAGAAGTCCTTTTCGAACGCCGGTTTGAGCCTCAGGCCAGCCAACCCGGATGGCTGAAAGGGACCCCGGCGAATTTGAAAAACACCCCGCCTTCCTATTCCTTTTATGAAATAATCCCCTGGGACAGCGCCTCCACTCGGATTCAACTCCTGCAGGGGGCCACCCTCTTGGCGGAGAAACCGGTCAGTTCCAGGGTCCCCACCATTCAGGTTACGGAACCGGAGGCGGGTTCGAATTGGGACCAGGGGCTATACACCGTTTCCTGGCAGGCCCAGGACCCGGATGGGGACCCTTTATGGTTTGACGTCTATTTTAGCCCGGACAACGGCGCTACCTGGGAGATCCTGGCCAACAGGCTCCAGATCAACCACCTGGATGTGTACGGCCGGTTGCTTCCCGGCACCGATCAGGCCTTGATTCGGGTTTTTGCTTCGGATGGGATCCGTACGGCCTATAGCACCAGCGGTCTGTTTCGTACGACCCTCAAACCGCCGGAACCCTTTATCGTGTCTCCGGCCTCCGGGAAGGTCTTTCCCCCGGGATATCCGGTCAGGCTGGAGGGGATGGCCATAGATCGGGAGGACGGTCCGTTATCAGCGGCCACGTTTTCCTGGCATTCCGATAGAGACGGATCTTTGGGGTCCGGGAATGATTTTTGGGTCGCCCTGTCGGCCGGGGTCCATCAAATCACCTTGACAGCCAAAGACAGCCGGAATCAGGAAGCCGGCGCCACCGCCACAATTTGCGTTGGTGAATGTTTGGTGCATCTGCCGTTGATCATTAGAAACTGAAACTGAAACTGAAAGTGAAAAAACGTTTTCTGGTCACCCTTTCCGACCGGGAAGATATTGAGGACCGTCGGAACGGGATGCGGGTGATCCCGGCCATGCGGTTTATGGGGGGTTGGTTCAGGCGTCATTCCAAACAAAGAAAGGGGGGTTATTTGTGATAACCCCCCTTTCTTTTTGGTAACTAAAAATTTATTACAGGGCCATTACGTTGGTTGCCGAGGGGCCTTTTTGGCCTTGCTCGATATCAAAGCTTACCCGCTGACCTTCGTTGAGAGTCCGAAAACCCTGCATGGCGATGGCGGAATGGTGGACAAAAACGTCCTTTTCCTGACCATCAACCTCGATAAAGCCGAATCCCTTGCTCTCATTGAACCACTTTACGCTTCCTTGTGCCATAGTCGTATCCTCCTTCTTAAATATTTCTCAAGTTGGGATACGACCAAAAAAAAAGGCATCTGGCTTAGAAGCTTCGATGCCTGCGCTTTCGACTTTTCCACCAACTTCGACCACCACCTCATCCCTCAAGGGCAGATGGCGGATTTAGTGAATATAAAATAAGCCTTTATTATCTGTTTGTCAAGCTATATTATCAAACTCCATGAGCGCTTTAATTGACATGAAAAAGCTGGCCGTGCTGGTGAAAAAACTGGAGGAGCAGCTTTCGGCCTGCACGCGCTGCGGGATGTGCCAGGCGGTCTGCCCGCTTTATCGGGAAACGGCGCAGGAGTCCAGCGTGGCCCGGGGGAAACTGGCCATTTTGAGCGGCCTGTTGGAAGAGGCCTTCAAGGAGCCGCGGCGGTCGCTGGAACAGATTTCCCGCTGCCTGCTCTGCGGGGCCTGCGAGGCCAACTGCCCGAGCGGGGTCCGGGTCCTGGAGATCTTTTTAAACGCCCGGGCCATCCTGGTTGAATTCCTGGGGATGCCCCCGGCCAAAAGGGTGGTGTTCAGGGGCCTCTTGGCCCGGCCGGAACGATTCGACCGATTGTTATCCTGGGGAGTCCGGGTCCAGGGACTGTTCATCAAGCCGGCCAGTGAACTGCTGGGCACTTCCTGTGCCCGGTTCGCCTCACCCCTGGCCGACCGCCATTTCAAGGCCCTGGCGGCTGTCCCATTTCACCGGCAGCCCCGGAGCCAAATAAAAAAGGACCGCCGTTCAGGGATTAAGGCGGCTTTTTTTTATGGGTGCCTCATCGACAAGGTTTATCCGGAGATCGGGCAGGCGGTGCTGAAAAGTCTGGATCATTTCCAGGTGGATGTTGTTTTGCCTGAAGGGCAGGGGTGCTGTGGGATACCGGCTTTGTCGGCAGGTGACAGGCAGACTTTCAACCAACTGGTCGTCTATAACCTGGATCGCCTGGCACGTCAACCGGTAGATGTTCTGGTCACCGCCTGCCCCACCTGCGCGGCCACGATTAAGAAAATCTGGCCGCTGATGGCCCGGGATCTGGATGCCGAGCAAATAAGCCGGATCGACAACTGGGCGAAAAAGACGGTGGATATAACCGATTTCTTAGTAAGGCAGTTGGGCGTCAAGTTGGAGGTCCCCGCGGAAACCAGCGAAATAAAACCGGGGGTTACCTATCACGATCCCTGCCATCTTAAGAAATCTTTAGGGGTGGCGGGACCGCCGAGGTCCATGCTGCAAGGCGACGTCCGGTTTCAGTTCAAGGAAATGGCCGATGCCGATGCCTGCTGCGGCTGTGGTGGCAGCTTCACCCTGGATTATTATGAATTGTCTTCCGCGGTGGGGGCCAGGAAACGGGCCGCCATTCTTCAATCGGGCGCGGAAGTGGTGGCCACCGCCTGCCCGGCCTGCATGCTGCAACTCACCGATTTACTGTCGAAAGGCGGAGATCCCGTCCGGGTCAGGCATGTGATCGAATTATTCGCGGAAAGGCTGTCCGGTTAATACGAAATAAAACGTTGCTGGTTACAGGTTACTGGTTGCTGGTTTAAAAGCCCCGGCAGAGTTCATATCATCCCGTTAATAATTAATAATTAACAATTGATGATTAATTATTGATTTGGATTTAGGGCCTTCGTACTTGTTTCCCCTTTCGAATTTTCTAAGAACCTAACCGGGAGCGATCAACAGCATTGGTTCCGGTGCGGGGGAGGGGAGGGCGGAGGGAGGAAGATAGAGGGAATAGCGGCCGGGGCCTTCTAAGTTGAGTTGGTTTAAGGCGTCCAGAAATTCGCCCATTTCCTGTTCGCTTGTTCCCGGTTTGGAAAAAAAATTCTCGATTCTTTGCCGGAGGGGACTAAGGTTCCCGGCTTGCGACCAGTGTTGATAACTTGCTATAAAACCGTCGAAAGAGGGGAACCGCAGGGCGGGCAGGGGCAGGGAGGGTGAAGGAGATTCGTCATTGGTCAAGGCATAATGCTCCCGACGGACCCAGGGTTGATTGGTTATTAAGCGGCCCGACACAGGGGCCAATTGGGCCCTCAGCTCTTTCCAGGCGGTCAGGGCCGGAGGGCAAATCCTTTCCGCTTCGGTAGGGGCGATAAAGATTTTTTCGGAGGAGGCCCAGTCCATCGAGAATTCAGGACTCTGATCCATGATCCGGGCCAGGTCCAACTCCTGTTCTTCAAATTTATCCAACGATAGATCGATCTCCCATTCCTTGTTCAGCCAATCGTGGATCAGGCAGAGGAATAAGTCTCCCGTCAAGGCGTTACGCGTTTCCGCCCGCTCCCGGGGTTTTGGGGGTTGGCCTCTGAGTAGATCCAGGATTTCGTCCCGGCTTTCCAGGTGTTCCCCGGGCTTCACCTGCCTGAGGTATTCCAGAAAGCTGAAATCCGGGTTCTGGGTCACGAAGGTTTGGAACTCTCTCAAGCTTCTGTCTTTTTGCCGAATTTCCTCCGGGGTTCGCTCCGGCGTCAGGACCTGAATAAGTCCCTTCGCCTGCAGTTTCTGATAAGGATCAGGCCAGGCAAGGGTAAAGGGGTGAAGAAAGACGAGCGGCCCAAAAAGAAGCAGCGACCAATAGGTGGCCTCCGGCTCCATTAAGGTATAAGGAGTAACCAATACTCCTTGGATACGGTTTTTTTCCATGATGGCAATGTATTAGAAGCGGGCCTGCTTGTCAATTGATAACCTCGCCAATGAAATTATGTTTTGACTTTTTTGATTAAATAGGTTATCTTAATTGGTAATTCGGCCATGAAGGCCTTTAACAGTGGGAACTGTTATTTAAACTTCATGGCCGTTTTTTTTTGGAATGCCCCGAACTTAAGAGTTATTTATGCACCCACCGGGCGGTCTTACCGCCCTGGGATCCAATGTGCTGAACATGGGTCTGATTGGCGGGGTGGGGGTTTATTATTCTTTTCGTTTGTTTCAAAAACTGCTCCCGAAGACCAGTCGCGGATTTTTGACGGCTTCCGCCCGGGCCGATTTGATCCGCTCCTGGAGAGGGCCGCAGTCCGTTTTGAAAAATGCCTGAGAACGCAGGGTTCGGAGGATGGCAAGGGGTAGTTGAAGGATACTTCGCAACGGAGTTGAGGAGGAGGTCGTGAACCGGAAGGGGCGTTATCTTGTATTTATCTTTTCAGGACTTATTTTCCTATCAGGTTGGTCTGGTGTTTGCCAGGCTGACCCGGTGGGTCCTCTTTTGGCCGATTTTGCGGACACCCAGGACCCAGGGAAATTTAATATACAGGTGTTTCCCTCCATGCCCATCCGCACCGGGGAATTTGATCAGAAGGGGAGGGTTCGAACCCTGCCCAGCGGGGACCGGGACTATTCTTTGGCCGTTCCTGTGGTCCCGTTATACGGGATCGTCAAAGACCTGGAGATTTCGGGAGAGATTTCTTTCATCTACAACTGGAATAGCCAGTCCGGCCAATCCGCCCAGGAAGGGAACATCGGGGATGCGGCCCTCAAAATGAAATATCGTTTGTTCGACGGCGGGGAAGAAGGCTGGACGCCTTCCGTATCCATGATCGGCCGGGTCCGGTTCCCCACCGGGAAATATGAAAACCTGGCCCCGGAAAAAATAGGCGCCGACAAAACGGGGAGCGGATCCACTATGTACACCCTGGGGGTCAACGTGGGAAAATGGACTAAGAAATGGCAAGTAACGGCCAATCTCTGGTACAACTGGCCCCAGGAGACCACTATCGACGGAGTTAAAACCAGGGAGGGGAACTTCTGGCTTTATGCGCTGGCCGGAGAATACGCTGTAAGCGAAAAATGGTCTGTCATCCTCGAATTTTACGGCCAGGAGCAGGCCAAGACGGAGATCAACGCGCAATCTATTGATAATAGCGAATCGCGCGCACTCTATGTCCTGCCGGGCCTGGGTTGGGAAATTTCCAAGAAAATGTACCTCATGGCCGGCTGTTCTTTCTCGTTAGTGGGCAAGAACAACGCGCAGACCATCATCCCGACTCTTTTCCTTAACTATTGTTTTTAATACGTCTAACGGCGGCAGAGCGAAAAATGGCCTCACCAAAAATAGTAATTTCAGGCATGGGTTTGGCCCTGGTCATCGCCCTTTTCCTTTCCCCCTGGGCCTGCCGGAGAAGATTTTCAGTGACGGAGGGCTGCTGAAGTCCCGCAGGCTGGAACTTCCCGAGATCCTGCGATTGGTCCCCCGGAAAAACGATTGGAGCTGGTTTCCCGTCTAAAAAGCTTCTTCTAATCGCATATCCCGCATCAGGCTCTTAAAGGCCTCCACACATTCCGGGCAGAGTTGCCGGCCCCGTTCCTCTTCAATGATTTCCATGGCCCGGTCCTGACTTAATGCCTGTCGATAGGGGCGATCGCTGGTCAAGGCGTGGTAGGTATCGGCCACCGCCGTCATCCTGGCCCAAAGCAGTATCTTTTCCCCTTTGATCCCATCCGGATAGCCGCTGCCGTCAAAACGCTCATGGTGATGGAGGATGACCGGAAGCAGCGGTTTAATGCTGGGAATCGCCCCCAAGATGGAGGCGCCGATGACGGGATGCTTTTTGATGACCGTGAATTCATCGTCGCTGAGACGGCCGGGTTTCAACAGGATGCTGTCGGGAATGCCGATCTTGCCGATATCATGCAGCCTTCCGGAGATGCCCAGGGACTCGATCTCTTCCGGACCGGCGTTCATATGGGCGGCCATCCTGGTCACCAGCAGGGCCACGGCCTCGGAATGCCCCCGGGTGTATTGATCGCGGGCCTCCAGGGCCACGATCAGGCTGGTGATGCCGGCCAGCATCATCTTTTGCTCCAGGTCCAGGCGCTCCCGTTCCTTGAGCAAAAGGAGAAAATGGTCCGAGATCAGTTTTTCTACGGTGATGACCGCCTGTTCCAGATTAAAGGGCTTGACCAGATAGCCCGCCGCGCCCCATTGCAACAGTTGCCGCATGACGGCCCGATCGTTGTTGGAACTCATGACTACAAAAGGAATGGTGCCCAGGTCGGGGTCCCCGTGAAGTTTTCGGCAGAGGTCGAGCCCGTTCATCTGAGGCATATCGAGGTCGCTTAAGATCAGGTCCGGGCGGCGCTCGGCTATCCGTTTTAAGGCCATATTTCCCGTCTTCCGCGTCCATGACCTGAAAACCCGCCTCTTCCAGGGCCTGGGTTACCCGTTGGCGGATATTCTGCGAATCGTCCACCACCAGGATCAGACGACTGCGGTGAAACTTGCTCTTCTCGAGGACCCTTTCGATGGTTTCGTTCAGGTGGGCCTTGGGCCTCCAATTTGGATACATAGGCGGCGGCCCCGACATTAAAGCCCTGTTCCACATCCCGGTCCGTATCCAGGGAACTGAGGATAATCACCGGGATACTCCGGGTGACGGGATCGTTCTTCAACTGGGCGCAGAGGCCGAACCCGTCCAGACGGGGCATTTCCACATCGGAGATGATCAGGTCGAAACTCCCGGAAAAGGCCTTCTCCAGCCCCTCCAATCCGTCTTCCGCCTGGGTAACCCGTGCCCCGAATTTCTCCAGTTGCCGGGACAGGGCCTTGCGGATAATCGAGCTATCATCAACGATGAGTATCTTTGGTAAATTCATGATCAGGAATCCAACCGGGAACGGTCCTTTCCACCGGAACATCCAAATTCCAGCATCGAATTATTCTCGGCAGTTTGGAACGTTTTCTTTAATCGGGATTCCCAGCATTGCCCTCCGGCCAAGGTCCCGGATTAAATAGCATTTAAATTTGGGAATAAGGGATTTGCTGGAAAAAGGTGGGATCTGATGGCAATAATTATAGAAATTAAGAGATGAAGTCGTATTTTCCAATAATCAATCTTTGTCGTTATGCGCCCCGACCACTCCGCAACTGCTTCCAGTGCGGATACTGCCTCCTCTCGCTCGTCGGTTCTGAGCCATTGTTCAGTGTCCGCTTGCAAGCAATTCGGTTCGCTCGGACTCGTTCAACGAGAATTCATCCGAAAGGGAATCGATGGCCTCTCTGAGGGAGTGCTCTCCGCCGTCGGCGAGGAACTTCAAGAGTGGCAGCATGACGGTTTGATAATCAGGTATGGCCATGAAAACGGCGCTCCTCTATTTTTTCATGATCTTCCAACACTAGGCTAAGCGGCGTGGCGACTTTTTGCCACTTCCGTCTTGAGCAATTTGTTAGGCGCTGTTTTTCCATTTGTCCACAGTTCATATTCACTCAGGTCAATATCATCACTCCACGAAATACCATAACCTCCCGGATCGACGCGAACAGCATTGAAAAAAGCAGGGCTCGCAAGTAAGTGAAATTGCGGTCTGGAAAGGAGAGGACCACAATCATAGATTTTTTTAATCTCGTCCTCGAAAGTGACAAGTAATAGCGCTTCTCCTATGGTTTTTACAGCTTTAATTTTTGGTATCTTTTCCATTTTCAAATTTACTTGCGACCTCGCCACCCAAACCGGGGCTGGATTTGACCACTGTCGCCTTAGCCTTACCTGGGATGTGAATTGAACCGTATCCCTCGCCCAGTCGGCAGGCGGGGTCGCCTGCCCTACGAAAAACGAAAGCTTGGAATATCTTCATATTTCGCCGGCGTCCGCCCGGGCACAGGGGTTTATTCGGTCCTTAAACGCGACAGAGGTTGGATAACTATTTAATTTTATGCCCGGTATTTGGACCGGTCAATAATAATAAAGGGGCTAACCCCGCTTCCATGGGGTTAGCCCCTTGATTTTTCTGGTCGGGACGACTGGATTTGAACCAGCGGCCCCCTGAACCCCATTCAGGTGCGCTACCAGTCTGCGCCACGTCCCGATAACCAAAGAAGATAACACATTTTAATTTTTTCTGTCAAGTTTTTCTGAAAATGGTCCAATTATTGATGTGTTGTCAAATAATCGAAAACCCGTCATTGCGACCCCGGACTTGATCCGGGGGAGGCAATCCCCGCCTTGGCAAGTAGCTGATTATTGGGGATTGCTTCGTCGCTTCGCTCCTCGCAATGACAGTCTTGAGGGCTTTTTGCGAGTTTATCAATGACGGATTCGCCAAAGGTTCTTATGGACTGGACCGGAAATTCCCGGAGGTCCGTACCTATGGTTTCAGGATAATGGGGAAAAACACGGAGGAAACACACCCCGGCGCTCGAAAGGCTCCGATACGGGAACTCCATTGAAAGGGACTGGTGGCGCTATAATATTCTCCGGTGTACCAGAGGGTGCAGTGGTCCACTGGGTCCACGGTCAGGGCGCTGTAATCCCCCCAGCGGTTACTTCCTGTTTGCGCTCCACCCCCGGACACCAGGACGGCTTCGCTTCCCAGGACGCCTGGCGGGTCGGATTCCTGGCGGGTGGTATAGCGCAGGTCCGGGAAGATAGTCGGTCCGGAAACGCTATATCCCAGGGCGATATTTCCGGAACCGTCCATGGCGATACTGCCCATCCAGCGGTGGAGGCTGTCCGGGGCAAAGGTCCCTTCCTGGTAAAGGAACCAGTCCCCTGTGGTCCGCCGTAGCTCAAACCAGCGGATCCCGGCCTGGCCGCCGCCGGCATCCACTGTAAAATTGCCCACCAGGGCTTCATGGGTGGTAAATCGTCGATAGGGCAGCCGCCACATGGGCCATTCCGAGACGGAATCCACGAGGGATCCGGGAGGCCTTTGCGGGATACAGTCCTGAATAAAGAACCCGCAGACCGTGTATTTGAAATCGGCAATCGTCAGGATCAGCGGGGCTGAAAAGGTCGAATTGGCGGGATTGACCCAGTCGGCATGGAAAGAACGGAGTTCCAGACGGTTGGTGGTGACCAGGTGAGCCGAGAAGTCTTTATTTTTGAAGGTATAAAAATGGCCCGGCGCATTGGCGGGAGGGGGGATGTTCCCCTCCACGGTGGCCGGCATCAGAAAGTTCGTTTCTCCGGAAAAGCGGATGAACTGGGCCGGCAGGCCCAGAAGCATTTGGTCGCGCTCCAGGGCATAGGCGCTGTAGGTTATTTCGTTGGTGCCCACGTAATAGGCGTCGGGCCAGACCCCCAATTTAAAATAATCCGGGTTTTCCGGGAAAGTGAATTCATAAAGATGATAGGACCCCGCGGGGTCCAAAGTCTGGGAGACGGCCACGCACAAACCAAAAGGCGCATTAGACCTTAACTGGGCCAGGACCCAGCGGCCGGCCAGGGCGTCGAATACCACTACCGGGTCCCCATCATCAATGGTGGCACACAGGCCGCCCGCTCCATTCCACAACTCTTTAAAGGGGGTGGGACCTTTGACTAAATTTCCCTTTTTGTCGTAGATGCTGAAAAAAGTGGCATTGACCATCTGGACATAGTGGTGGGTCCCCACTGCGCCTACCGGGTCCGGCGGGGTTACACCGGCCAGGTTTCCAATCCCCTCCACCGAAACCTGTGGAGGCGGGGTCGCTGATAAAAGGAGAGCAGCCTTTTGCCGGATGGGATCATCTGCCCGGGCGGGAGGCGATAAGACGCCGGTTAGTTCAGGATGGGGATTCCGGCGGGGGGGCCGTTCCTTTCCTAAGGATTGGAGGATCCTCTCGGGCATATCCCGAACCGCCGGACTCACTACGGGGTTTGAGGAGACGCCAACCCAGGGACCGGAAATTTGAGGTTGGGTGAGCTGATTGCCGGGGATGGTCTGGGCCTGGGAAAAACCGGATAGAGAGGCCAAGAGCAAGGCCGAAACAAAAGGTATCGCAAATCGGGCTTTCCCAAAGCCCGTTTTTTTAAAAAAGAAATTCATATGACCTGATAACCTCGCGAAAAGCCGAAAAACCCGCCATTGCGACCCCGGACTTGATCCGGGGGAGGCAATTCCCACCTTGGTAAGTAGCTTATTTTTAGGGATTGCTTCGTCGCTTCGCTCCTCGCAATGACAGACTTGGGGACTTTCTGCGAGTTTATCAATCCTCGGTTTTTTTATTTATTCTATCGTATTTTTAGGATAGCAACCAAAAGGTTTTTTTTGATTAAATTCGCTATAATTCTTAAACTTGACAGGGAGGGATTCGGCTTTTATAGTGATCCGGCAAATAGTGTGGTCATGGAGTTTTTTCCGAACCAGAGACCGAGGTCCTTCGCGGAGTTTACCCTGAGCCGAAAACAGAGATCCTTCGCGGAGTTTACCCTGAGCCGAAAACAGAGATCCTTCGCTTCGCTCAGGATGACAGGTAGGCGAAGGGCTCAGGATGACAGGTAGGCGAAGGGCTCAGGATGACTAGCGCAAAATTTTTGCTTGATCATTTGGATTTTGGACCTTCGTGCTTGTTTCGGATTTCGAATTTTTAGGCTCTCCTGTTCAAATGGTAGCTATAAATTCTCAGACTTAGGGGTCCAAAAAGCTTGAACCAGACCATATCCACCCAGGATAATTTGATCGACAAAGTTCTCGAACAGGACCTGTGCAGCGCTTGCGGGGCCTGCGTCGGTCTGTGCCCTTATTTCACCTTTTTCCAGGGTCGGGTGGTCGTCGTGGACCGTTGCAGTCTGGCCGAGGGGCGGTGCGGCGCTTTTTGTCCGCAACTGAATCCCGGAGACTGGGTGAAGCAGGAGGGCCTCGGCCCGATTCAAGAGCAGTGGATGACCCGGGCCCAGACCCGGTCCCTTCAACGAAAAGGACAATACGGGGGTACGGTCACCTCCCTGGTCCTATTGGCCCTGGAAATGGGCTGGATCCAGGGGACCCTTTTAACCGGGACCGGAAAGGGGGGCGAGCCTGAAGGACGGATCTGCCGGACCCGGGCCGAAGTCCTGGCCTGCGCCGGTTCCAAGTATACCGGGGCCGGCACGCTCTCGGCCCTTAAGCCTGCTCTCGAGGCGAATGAGGGTCCGCTGGGAGCGGTGGGCTTGCCCTGCCAGATTACGGCCCTGGCCAATATTCGCAGCTATCCTACTCGCGAAGAAAGACCTTTTCCGGAGGTGAAATTAAAGATCGGGCTTTTCTGTACCTGGTCACTCCCCTTGGAAAAACTGCAACAAAAACTCCGGGAGCAGGGGATCCATGATCCGGTGGTAAAATATGATATCCCTCCGCCACCGGCAGAGGAATTCCAGATTTTCACCCGAAAAAAGACCTATACCCTCCCTTTGACCGAGATCCGGCCTCTGGTTCCCCGTGGCTGTCTGGCCTGCGGGGATATGACCGCCGAGGGGGCGGATATTTCCGTCGGTTCGGCCGAGGGGGTGCCGGGCTGGAATACGGTCCTGATCCGCACGGAAAAAGGGCGGCAACTTTTTAAAGAGGCCCAATACAAAAATCTGCTTGACGTCAAATCGCTGCCTGAAAAAAATGAAGTCCATCTGCGCACGGCGGCCGGGCTGAAGAAATCCAGAGCCCGCGCGCTGAGGGAGGAAATCCTTGCCTGACATCCCGGATCAACTGTTGATGGGAAACGAAGCCATCGCCCGGGGGGCCCTGGAGGCCGGGATCTCTTTCGCGGCCGGTTATCCCGGCAACCCTTCCTCCGAGATCATCGAGACCCTGGCCAAAGAAGCGAAAACCCACCGGCTCTATGTGGAGTGGTCCATCAACGAAAAGGTGGCCCTGGAGGCCGCGGCCGCCGCGTCTTTTGCCGGCCTGCGGGCCCTGGCCAGCATGAAGCAGAACGGGGTCAACGTGGCCTCGGACTTCATCACCAACCTGACCCTGTCCGGGACCGGGGCCGGTCTGGTGTTGGTCACCTGCGACGACCCTTCGGGTATTTCCAGCACCAACGAACAGGATGCCCGCTTCATTGCCCGGCTGGCCGATCTGCCGCTCCTGGAGCCCTCCTCCCCCCAGGAGGCCCTGGAGATGACCCGCTTTGCTTTTGACCTGTCGGAAGCCATTCACAACCTGGTGGTCCTGCGCAGCGTTTCCCGTCTCTCCCACACCCGCCAGAATTGCCGGGTGGGGGAATTGCAACGGCACGATCCCCGGCCGGTGGTTGATCTGGATAAGTTATTTCACACCTTCCCGGTCATGGCCAGGCATCAGGTCATGCATGAAAAGCTCAAGCAAGCGGCGGCGGCCGGTGAGCAGTCCCCTTTTAACCGCTATGAAGGCCCGGACCGTCCCGAACTGATGATCGTCACCTGCGGTTCCGGCTGGGATTATAGCCGGGAAGCCGTGGAACTATTGGCCTTGGGCGAACGGGTTGGGGTCTTGAAATTGGGAATGACCTGGCCTTTGCCGGTCGGTTGGCTGAGGCCCTATCTGGAGAAGGCGGTTAAGCTCTTGTTTGTCGAGGAGGTGGACCCTTTCCTGGAAGCCGGGGTCAAGGAATGGGCGGCCCAGATCGGCCCGGAAATCGGAACCAGGGAGTTTTTCGGCAAGGGAAGCGGCCATATTCCCCATTGGGGGGAGCAGACCCCGGATCGGGTGATAGAGGCCTTAACGAGCATCCTCGGTCTGGACTATCAGTCCCGGGAGCCTGGGTACCAGGAAAAGATTTCCAGGCTGGTTCAGGAGATGGTCCCACCCCGGGAATTCGGTTTTTGTCCGGGCTGCCCGCACCGGGCCACCTACTGGGCCGTTAAAAACGCCCTGCATCTGGACGGGCGCGACGGCTTCGTGGCCGGGGACATCGGCTGTTACACCATGGGCATCGGCCCTACCGGTTTCAACCAGATAAAATCCGTGCACGCCATGGGCTCCGGGCTGGGATTGCTTTCCGGGTACGGTCAGTTGAACCCTTTCGGGTTTTCCCAGCCGGTGATTTCGGTGGTGGGGGACTCGACCTTTTTCCACGCGGCCATCCCGGCCCTGATCAACCTGGTCCATAATCAGGCCAGGGCGCTTATTCTGGTTCTGGACAACCGGGCCACGGCCATGACCGGGTTCCAATCCCATCCGGGCCTGGAGACCAATGTCCTGGGTCAGGCGGTTCCGTCCATCCCGGTGGAAAACCTCTGCGCCTCCCTGAGTTTGCCGGTGACCATCTTGGATCCCTACGACTTGGAGGCCACTACCAATCATATTTTTCAGTCCCTGCAGGAGACCCAGGGGGTTCGAGTCCTGATTCTGCGTCGTCCCTGCGCCCTGGTGCAGGGCAGGGAAGGGGGCTACCCTTTTCGGATGCGGGTCAATGCCGAGCGCTGTTTGGGAGAGTCCTGCGGCTGCAACCGGTATTGTTCCCGGGTTTTCCGCTGCCCGGGATTGATCTACGATGAAAAATCCGGCCGGGCCCAGATTGACGAAGTTATTTGTGTGGGCTGCGGGGTCTGTACCCAGGTCTGTCCGCAGCAGGCGATCGAAAAAGAGGATCGGCAGGCTTCATGATCCCGTTGCTGTTCAAAGAACCCATTAATCTGATTATCACCGGGGTCGGCGGTCAGGGAAATGTGCTGGCCTCCCAGGTGCTGGGCCGGATGCTGCTCGCTAAAGGGTTGGTGGTAACCATCGGGGAAACCTATGGGCTCTCCCAGCGGGGCGGGGCGGTCATGAGCCAGATCCGGATTTCGACCCGCAAGGCCTACGGACCCCTCATTCCCAAGGGGCAGGCCGATTTAGTTGCCGGCCTGGAACCCCTGGAAGTGCTGCGCACCCTGGGGCATTACGGCCGGCCGGATATTCGGGTGCTGACCAACGACCGGCCGATTTACCCGATCAACGTGCTCAGCGGGAGCTCAAAATATCCGGAGACAGACCAGATCCATCAAACTCTGGAGGATCTGGCCCAAAAGGTCTGGTGGCTGCCCATTACCCGTGAGGCCCTGCAATTGGGCAACGCCATCCTGGCCAATATGGTCATGGTGGGGGCACTGATCGGGACCGGTCTACTGCCGCTAACGGCGGAAGATTTCATTCCCCTGGCCCACACCCTGTGGGACCCCAAGCGGGCGGATTTAAATATCCGAGCCATTGAAACAGGGGTTCAATTGGTTCGCTTCGCATGAGCGAAGACCGGTCGAAATCGGCTTCCATTATCATCTACGGCAAGGACGGGTGACCGTTCACCCGAAAGGCCCTGGAGGCCTACTGGCAAAAAGGATTTTCGGTGGAATTTCATAACCCGGGGTTGGAAAAAGAGCTGATGGAGGAATTCCTCCGAATCTCGCCGGACCGGAAAATTCCGGTGATCGTGGAGGGGGCTCAGGTACTCATCGGTTTTGACGGCGTCTGAAAGCTGCGCTGATCCGGCCGGTTCGGGCCGGGACTGGTTTTGAACGAAAACCAACTGAGTCCCGCGATATCGCGGGACGAAGAATCTCGCTCTTGATCAGGTCTCAAGATCCTTCGCGGAGTTTATCCTGAGCCAAAAATTGAGATCCTTCGCTTCGCTCAGGATGACAGGCGAAGGGCTCAGGATGACAGGCGAAGGGCTCAGGATGACAGGCGAAGGGCTCAGGATGACAGGCGAAGGGCTCAGGATGACAGTTTGGGACTTTTCAGGAGGTTGTCACCAATTAAGGGGAAGGCCGTGGAAGAGGGTAACAAACCATCCGGATCGAAGAAAAAACCGGTTTTAATTTTGGCGGGGGTGGGGCTCCTGGCGCTTATCGGCGGCTTCCTCTATTGGCAGTATGCCCAAACCCATCTTTCCACGGATGACGCCTATGTGGCCGGGTCCATTTATTCCGTCAGTTTCCGGATTCCGGGGACCGTGGCCAGGGTTCTGGTTCATGACAATCAACTGGTGGAAGCCGGGCAGGCGCTGGTGACCCTGGATCCCACCGACTTTGAAGTGTCCTATAAACAGGCTCAGGCCAACCTGGAAAACCTCAAGGCCCGCTGGGCTTCCGCCCAAATGGCGGTTCCTCTGGAATCGGATCAGACCCGGGCCCGGGTGGATGAATCCAAAGCCGGGGTAGGGACCTTCGAAAAAAACGTGGACGAAGCCCGGGAACAACTCCGGCGGCTGCAGGAAGAATCCAAAAGCCAGAAGGCCCTCCTGGACAAGGCCACCTTGGATCGGGACCGCTTCAACAAACTCTACCAGCAGCAGGCCATCTCCCGGCAGCAATACGACGAGGCCCAAACCCAATACGAGGTGGCCTTTTCGCGGCACCAGGGGTCCCTGGCCGCCCAGCAGGCCCTGCAAAATACCATTGCCAGTCTGGGCGAACAGATCAAGCGGGCCCAGGCCCAGGTGGTTTTTGCCGAAACCGGCCGGCAGGGGGTAAAGATCAAGAAACAGCAACTGGAGGCCGCCAAAGCGGAATTATCTCTGGCCGAGGCCCGGCTCGAACAGGCCCGGCTGCAAATGTCCTACACCCGGATCCAGGCCCCGGCTCGAGGCCATATCACCAAGAAAAATGTGGAAGCCGGAAATCTGGTCCAGGCCGGGCAGCCCCTGATGGCCCTGGTGCCTTTGGAAAACCTCTGGGTGGTGGCCAATTACAAGGAAACCCAGCTTACCCGGGTCAAACCCGGCCAGGAAGTGACCATCAAGGTGGATACCTTCCCCGGCAAGAAATTCAAGGGGCGGGTCGAAAGCCTGATGGCCGGAACGGGATCCGCCTTTTCCCTGTTCCCCCCGGAAAATGCCACCGGAAATTTTGTCAAAATCGTTCAGCGCCTCCCGGTCAAGATCGTACTCGATAAAAATCAGGAACTCCCGCCCTTGCGGATCGGTATGTCGGTGGAACCCACCATCTTAATAAAAGACTAACCGAACCTATGAATTAACGGTTCAAATCCGAAACTCGAAATCCGAAATCCGAAACAAATCCAAATGATCAAATATCAAAATTCGAAACGTATTTGTTTTGATCATTCGGATTTTGGAGCTTCGTGCTTGTTTCGGCCTGCGACGAGCTCAGTCGAGTCGATTTCGTGCTTCGAATTTCGGATTTATGTGTCGGCTCTGTGAAGGTTAACTATGAATAATCAACCCTTGCCGGTACCCGTCCCCCAGGTCAAAAGATGGCTGATCACCCTTACGGTCATGCTGCCGACGGTTATCGAGATTCTCGATATGAGCGTGGCCAATGTGGCCCTGGGCCATATCCAGGGCAGTCTGAGTGCCGGCTTGGACGAAGTGACCTGGGTGCTCACATCCTACCTGGTTTCCAACGCCATCATTATCCCCATTACCGGTTGGCTGGCCGGCACTTTCGGCCGGAAGAATTACCTGATTTTTTCACTCGGCCTGTTTACCCTGAGCTCCCTGGCCTGCGGGGCGGCCCCCAGCCTGGAGACGCTGATCTTTTTTCGTATCCTTCAGGGGCTCGGCGGCGGGGCCCTCCAGCCGCTGGCCCTTTCCATTCTCCTGGAAACCTACCCTCCCAAAGAACACGGCATGGCCATGGCCATTTATGGAATCGGGGTGGTTTTCGGCCCTATCCTGGGCCCGCTGCTGGGAGGGTACCTCACCGATAACCTGAGCTGGCGCTGGATTTTTTACATCAACCTGCCTCTGGGCGGGCTGGCCATTCTAATGGCCGTCTTCTTTATTTTTGACCCATCCTATATCAGGCAGGCCAGGACAAAAATCGATTACTGGGGGCTGGGCCTGCTCAGCGTGGGTTTAGGCTGCCTGCAGATTGTCCTGGACCGGGGTGAGCGGGATGACTGGTTTGATTCCAGTTTCATCTTCTGGCTTTCCGCACTGGCGATCATTTGCCTGGTCCTGTTCGTCTGGGTGGAACTGCGGGCCAAGGCGCCAGTGGTCCGGCTGCAGGTGTTCATAAACCGTTCCTTCAGCGCCGGCAACCTCATTATGTTTTTGGGTTTTTTTTCTTTCTTCGGGAGCATCGTCCTTCTACCCATATACTTGCAAAATTTGATGGGCTACACGGCCTTCCTGGCGGGCCTGGTCCTCGGCCCCGGAGGTCTGTCCACTTTGTTCATGATGCCCATCGTCGGGCGACTGGTGGGGGTGATCGATGCCCGCTATCTCTTGAGCTTCGGCATGGTGGCCAATGCCTATGCCCTGTATCTCATGTCCGCCTTTACCCTGGATACGGATTTCTGGAGTATCATCTGGCCCAGGATTATCCAGGGCGCTGGGATCAGTTGTTTTTTTGTTCCCCTGTCCACCCTGACCCTGTCCAGCCTCTCCAAGCCGGAAATGGGGAACGGGAGCGCCATCTTCAACTTGCTGCGGAACCTGGGGGGTAGTTTCGGGGTGGCCTTTATCACTACCGTCCTTTCCCGTCGGGCCCAGTTCCACCAGCACCATTTGGCTGAGGGTTTTTCGATTTATGATTTCAAACTGCAACAGGCGCAGCCTCAAATCCAGCAGTTTCTGCAACGGGGCGGGGTGGAGGAGAGCACGGCCCACCAGGGCTCCCTGGAAATGCTTTACCGGCTCCTGCAAAAACAGGCGGCCATGCTCAGTTTCAACGACGTTTTCTGGTTGTTGAGCGTTTTTTTTATTTGCCTGGTTCCCTTCGTGGTGCTCATCCGCCGGAGGCGGGACCAGATCGCCGGGGCCGGACATTAATGTCGGTTGACAGGATCAAACCAATTAAGATAAGATCCGAACCCCAATGATAAGAATGGTTGTTCGCCTTAGGGGTGGGTGGCCATGATAGATGGCAGCTTAATACGAAAATAATCGGCACCTGTCTTCGCGGGTACCCACCCAAAAGGGCGAAGCGGGATTTAAAAAAGGATAGATCATGGACCCAACAGAAGAGAAAATTATCGATCTGGTGGACGTGGTGAGTGAAGGGAAACCTTCACCCCTTCCGGTTCAGGAAACCCCAACTAAACAAATCCCCAGTCCTGACCTGACTCCCGAATGGGAAGCAAAAATTGCCGAACTGGTACGGGAGGAAGTGGACCGTTTGATCCGGACGACCGTGCGGGAAAATATGGAACACTGGGCCCGTCCGGTGCTGGCCGGAGGAAGCGGAAAAGGCCATCACCCGGGAAATTGAAGCCTTAAAAAGCGCCCAATCCTAAAACCTATGGAAAAATTTCAGATTCCCAAAGGATACGAACCCCAGGAGGTGGAGGCGGAACTTTACGCCGAATGGGTCGAAAAAGGGCTGTTTAAAGGGAAGGTGGACGACCCCGCCCCATCTTATACTATGGTCATTCCGCCACCTAACGTAACCGGGACGCTGCATATGGGGCATGCCCTGAACACGACCCTCCAGGATATCCTCTGGCGCTACCATAAGATGAAAGGCCGAAATGTCCTCTGGGTCCCGGGAACGGACCATGCCGGTATCGCCACCCAGAACGTGGTGGAGCGTATGCTGGCCCAGGAGGGCATCCGGCGTCAGGAACTGGGCCGGGAAAAGTTCGTGGAAAAGGTCTGGGAGTGGCGGGCCAAATACGGCGGGCTCATCATCAACCAGCTCAAACGCCTGGGGGCTTCCTGCGACTGGAGCCGGGAGCGGTTCACTATGGATGAGGGCCTTTCCCGGGCGGTCCGGGAGGTCTTTGTCCGCCTTTACCAGGAGGGACTCATTTACCGGGGAGATTATATCATCAACTGGTGTCCCCGCTGCCGTACGGCACTTTCCGACCTGGAAGTGGAACACGAGGGCCTGGAGGGCGGCCTCTATCATATCCGTTATTCGCTGGTGGAGGGAGAAGGGGGGGTCATCGTGGCTACGACCCGGCCGGAAACCATGCTGGGCGATACGGCGGTGGCCGTTCATCCCGAGGATCCTCGTTATCAGGGGTTGGCCGGGCAGATGGTCCATCTGCCCTTGACCGGCCGGACGATTCCCATCATCGCCGATCCCTACGTGGACCAGAATTTCGGCACCGGGGCGCTGAAAATAACCCCGGCCCACGACTTGAACGACTTTGAGGTCGGCCGCCGCCATAACCTGCCGAGGATCAAGGTCATGGATGAAGAGGGCCGGATGAATGACCAGGCCGGTGCCTACCGGGGGATGGACCGTCTGGCCGCCCGGCAAAAGGTGCTGGAGGACTTAAAGGGCCTGAACCTGCTGGAGAAAATGGAAAAATACCAGCACAATGTGGGCCATTGTTACCGCTGTAAGACCATGGTCGAACCCACTCTTTCCAAACAATGGTTTGTCCGGGTCGGGCCATTGGCCAGGAGGGCCCTGGAAGCGGTCCAAAACGGCGAAACCCAAATTTTTCCTTCCGAATTGGGAAAAGACCTATTTTGAGTGGATGACCAATATCCGGGACTGGTGCATTTCCCGCCAGATCTGGTGGGGTCACCAGATTCCGGCCTGGTTCTGCCGCTCCTGCGGGGAGGTCACAGTGTCCCTGGAAGCCCCGGCGGCCTGCTCGTCCTGCGGATCAAACGATCTGGTCCAGGAAACGGATGTCCTGGACACCTGGTTCAGTTCGGCCCTCTGGCCTTTTTCCACTTTGGGCTGGCCGGAGCAAACCAAAGAATTGCAGGTCTATTACCCCACTTCCGTCCTGGTGACCGGCTTCGACATCCTTTTTTTCTGGGTGGCCCGGATGATGATGATGGGTCTGCATATCATGGGAAAGGTCCCTTTTACCCACGTTTATATCCATGCCCTGGTCCGGGATGCCGAGGGGCAGAAGATGAGCAAGTCCAAGGGAAACGTGATCGATCCCCTGATCGTCATGGATCAATACGGGACCGATGCCTTTCGTTTTACCCTGGCCGCCCTGGCGGTCCAGGGCCGGGATATCAAGCTCTCCGAGGAGCGGATCGAGGGCTACCGCCATTTCGTCAATAAGATCTGGAACGCCGCCCGTTTTTGCGGCCCTCACCTGGAAGGATTGGGGCCGGAAGATCTTGGTTCAAGAGAGCCGATGCCGACCGATGAAGTCAACCGCTGGATGATCAGCCGGGTGGGGAGAGTCATCCGGGCGGTGGAAGAGGGTATTGAAAAATATCGTTTCAACGAAGCGGCCCATGAACTGTATCATTTTGTCTGGCATGAATTCTGCGACTGGTACCTGGAAATGATCAAACCGGTCCTCTACCAGGCCGAAGACAGCCGGGAGCGGCAGGTCACCCGCCTGACTCTGCTCCGGAGTTTTGCCGCCATCCTGCGACTGGTGCATCCCTTTATGCCCTTTGTGAGCGAGAAGCTCTGGCAAACGCTGATGCGCACCTCGGAAAGCATCCTGCAGGCGGGTTTACCCGAGGCCGCTGATTTTCCGGAAGACCCGTCCGCTGAAAATCGAATCGGCCTGATCCAGGGGCTTATTTATGAGATCCGCAATATTCGGGGAGAGATGAATATCCCGCCCTCCAAGAATGTGGAGATCTGGCTGCGCTGTCCGGAATCGGTCCAACAGGACCTTATTCAGGGACATCAGGAAAACATATTGAACCTCACCAGGGGATCCAGCCTGACTTTTTTAGGAGCGATCCAGGGGCCCCCGGATACGGCGGTTTCCGGGGTCTACCAGGGGATCGAAATTTTTATTCCCCTGAAGGATATCCTTCAGTTTGAGGAAGAAATGAAACGGCTGGAAAAGGAGATCCAAAAAACCAGGAAGGAATGGCAGCAAACGGAAAAGAAGCTGTCCAACGAAGACTTCCTCCAAAAGGCCCCGGCGGAGGTCATCCAGAAAGAAAAAGAAAAGGTCCAGGTTTTAGGGAAAAAAATGGAAAAGCTGGAAGGGCATGTGAAACGCCTGAAGGCGCTGATGACCTAAACCAACCAAAAATATAGATATTTTTGATTGGAAACTCGAAATCCGAAACTCGAAACTCGAAACAAATTCAACTGACCAAAGCTCAAGACGTTCTTGTTTTGGTCATTTGAATTTTGGACTTTCGTATTTGTTTCGGCCTGCGACGAGACCTGTCGGCGAGCCCTTCGACAGGCTCAGGGCCTTGAGATTGCCGAAAAGGCTCAGGTCGAGCCGCTCAGCCGAGTCGATTTCGTGCTTCGAATTTCGGATTTAAGATTGACCGCAGAATTTAAGAACGGGGTTCCCGCAACTCCCGGGACCTCCGGGTGGCGGCCTCTACGGCGTTCATCAGGATGCCCCGCAGGCCCGCTTTTTCCATTTCGTGCAATCCGGCAATGGTCGTCCCCCCGGGGGAAGTGACCATATCTTTTAATTGTCCGAAGGTCCGGTCGGATTCCCGGGCCAGGCGGCTGGCACCATACACCGTTTCCAGGGCCAACTTCGAGGCTACCGGACGTGGCAGGCCCATTTTGACTCCCGCGTCCGACAGGGCCTCCAGGATCACAAAGACGTAGGCCGGTCCGCTGCCCGACAATCCGGTAACGGCGTCGAACAGGGATTCATCCAGGCGGACCGTTTCTCCCACCGCCTTAAACAGGGATTCGGCCAGCAGGAAATCGTCCTCCCGGGCCGCGTCATTCCTGCACAGGGCGCTGATACCGGCCTGGACCAGGGCCGGAGTATTGGGCATGACCCGGACAAGGCGGGGAGGGGAGGGAAAGGGTTTGGCCAGTTGGTCCAGGGTTATCCCGGCGGCTATGGAGACCAGCAGTTTCTCCTGAGACCAGAGGGGTATGATGGCCTTCAGGGCCTGGGGATCTGCTGGGGTTTGACGGCTAAAATTACCACCCGGCTGGGTTCCACCACCGGGCCGGGAGTCGAGGCGGTCTGGACGCCGTAAGTTTTCTTTAAATAAGCCAGCCGATCCTGCAAGACATCGTACACCCGGCATTGACTTGCCGACAGGGTTTTCCCCTGAAGGAGCCCCTGGATCAGGGCCTCGGCCATGTTTCCGCCGCCGATAAATCCCACTTCAATTTTTTTTGCCATCGTATCCTCCTTATCTTTATTTAGAGAGCTGATTTTTCCGCTAAATAATCCTGCTTGTAGATTTCAAAAAGGGTCATCAGGAAAGACAGGACAACCGGACCGAGAATAAAACCAAGGAACCCGAAATACATGAGCCCCCCCAGGACGCTCAAAAAGGTCAGCAGGGGATGGAGGTTGACCTCCCCTTTGATTAATGCCGGCCGCAGGATATTGTCGGCCCCGGAGATGATCAGGGTCCCCCAGAGGGCCATACCGATGGCCATCCAGATGGAAGAGGCCAAAGCCAGGTAGAGGGCGGCCGGGATCCAGATGATACTGGTCCCCACCAGGGGGACCACCGAACTGAACACCATGCAGACCCCCCAAAAGGCGGCCGAGGGGATGCCGAAAATCCAAAAGCCGACGCCTCCCAGCAGACCCTGGACAAAGGCCACAATGATGGACCCTTTCAGGGTAGCCTTGATGGTCCGCTCCAATTGGTGCATAATCCGGCTATAGTGAGCGTCTTCCAGTGGACTGATGGCCTTAATCTCCTGTAAAAATTTTTCGCCGTCGATAATCAGGAAGAAACTGACGAAGAGAATAATGATGATGTCCAACAATAAGCCGATGAACCCTTTGGCCAAACCCGTCATCTGCAGGTAGATGAAGTCGGAGAAGGATTTTAAAACGTCGCCCACATGGCTCCATATCTCCAGAGAATAGCCGTGAAAACTGAACCGCTTCAGGCCGCGGTTCAGATATTCAATTTGGGTTTCCAGGGTTTTCTTCAGGGGTCCTTGTTGCAGACCCTGGGTGAGGGATTGATAGAGGTCAAAGGATTGCTGGGTGATCACCCCGGAAAGCAGGGCCATCGGGATCAGGAAAACCAACATGACCATCAGAATGGTAGCCAGACCGGCCGGGATTCTGTGGCCTCGAAAACGCTTCAATAACCTTTTATAGACCGGATAAAAGACCAGGGTAATCAGGATGGAAATGAAAATATCGTTTAAGAAGGGTCGGATAACAAGGTAGAAAAGATAAAGAACCCCGATCAGAAAGACGATCAAGATAAGCTTGGGGACCGAATTTTCTTTTTGCGGGAATTGAGGCCAGGTCATGGATTGGTACCCTTAAGCCAATTACTTTCCACTATTGCCGGTCCAGGCCTTTTTAATGGCTCTACCCATGTTCTGGAATCCTTTACCAATCCCTTGGAACAAATCTTTGAACCCCGCTCCGATTTCTTTCCCGCCTTCCTTAATCTGGGCCTTGGGAGAAGATCCGGGCATGGATTTCTTTTTGGCTTTCGGGGCGGAAGATTTGGCGGTCTCCGATTGAGCTGTTTCTTTTCCGAGGGCCGGGTCGAGGGGTTGGCTTTGAGCCCTGGAAACGGATTCCCCCGAAAAGCAAAGGACTGAAATCAATAGCAGGGCCAGCAGCCGTTTCATTTCCTTCTTCCTATTTCCCAATGACAGGCCGGAGGTATTTTGACGAATTCATCAAGGCAATAAATGAATCATTCCCAAAATGCCGAACAACCCAATTATTATACTCACGTTGTTCGCCCTTAGCAACCGGTTAAAGTTGTTCTGGGCTATATTAATAATAGTTATTTTGAATTATAATCGCCCTCATGAATCCCCTTTTCCATCCTCAACTGGTAAACGGTCCCTGGGGAGACCCGGTCCTGTATATCGAATTTAAATTTGACCGAAGGGCCATCCTTTTCGATCTGGGGGAGGTGCGGCTTCTGCCGTCTCGAAAACTGCTGAAAGTGACCCATGTTTTTGTTTCCCATACTCACATGGACCATTTTATCGGGTTCGATCACCTCTTGCGGGTCTGCCTGGGAAGGGAAAAGACGCTTTTTCTTTACGGCCCGCCGCAGTTTATCGATCAACTGGAATCAAAGCTCAAGGCCTATTCCTGGAATCTGGTGGAAAATTTTCCTAACAAACTGGTCCTTGTGGCCCGGGAATATTGGCCGGATCGGGTGCTGGAGGCCCATTTCCCGATAGGGAAGGCCTTTCAAAAAACTCACCTTCGAAAAACGATTAAACCGTTTGATGGCCGGCTATACGAAGAGGATGGTTTTTGCATCCGGTCGGTAATTCTGGATCATAAGATTCCCAGCCTGGCCTTCTCCCTGGAGGAGCGCTGTCACCTGAACATCCTCAAGACCGGCCTGGCGGAAATGAACCTGCCCCGGGGGGGTTGGCTGAAAGAGCTTAAGGAGGCCATCTGGCGCGGGGAAAGAGATGATTTTCCGGTGCGGGTCTGGAGCAAGGACCGGGAAGGCTTCCGGGAATTCACCTTCACCTTGGGACACCTGAAAAAAAAGTTGATTAAAATCACACCCGGACAAAAGATCGGTTACGTGGTGGATACGGTCCTCAATGAGGAAACCGAAAGGGATCTGGTTAACCTGATCCGGGGATCGGATCTCCTGTTTATTGAGGCGGCCTTTCTCGATCAAGACCGGAATCGTGCCCGGGAGAAATGCCACTTGACTGCGGCTCAGGCAGGGAGACTGGCCCGGCAGGCCGGAGCAAAAGGGATGGTCCCAATCCATTTTTCCCCAAAATATTCCCGTAATCCGGAAATCATCGAAAGGGAGGCCCTGGAGGCCTTTTGGGCCAATAATCAATTCTTAATTCTTAATTAGTAATTGATCACCCAAAACAGCGAAGCTTCTAAAAAGACTATTACCGGCGGACGCTTTCTGGTATAAGAAAATCAGGAGGACGGCCCATGGAGTTCGATCAACGCCCTTGGGGTAATTATCAGGTATTGGCCGATGAACCGGATCATAAAGTCAAAAGGATCGTGGTCTATCCGGGGAAACGTTTGAGCCTTCAGCGGCATCAAAAGCGGGCGGAGCACTGGTATTTGATTGCCGGCCGGGGGCTGGTGACCCGGGATCGGGAAACCATCTCTTTAAACGCCGGGGAGGCGGTAGATATCCCTCGGGGGGCCAGACACCGTATAGAAAACCCCGGGCTGCTGGAGGTTGTTTTTATTGAAGTTCAGACCGGAGACTATTTCGGAGAAGACGATATTGAACGCTTTGAGGACGATTACGGACGCACTTAAAGACCAATATTTTTGTTGGGTCTATTGCGAGGTTATGGGTATTGATGCCACTTGAAGATCCGGTTTATTTGAGACCCACCGCTATCATCGATAGCGACCACCTTAGGATTGTGGAATATGCCCGGGAAGCAGCCGGCGAAGCTCGGGATCCGGTGGAACAGGCGGTCCGGATTTATTACGCCGTCCGGGACGGGATCCGTTACGATCCTTATTATCCGTTTTATCGCCCCGAACACTATCAGGCCAGCAATGTCCTGGCCAGCGGCCGGGGCTATTGCGTCTGCAAGGCTTCCCTTTTGTGCGCCCTGGGGCGGTCTCTGGGCATTCCCTCCCGAGTTGGGTTTGCCACGGTTCGCAACCACCTGGCCACGAAGCAATTAATTGAATTTTTGGGCTCGGACCTTTTTGTCTATCACGGATACACGGATTTTTATCTGGGGGGAAAATGGGTCAAGGCTACGCCGGCCTTCAATAAAGAATTGTGCGTTAGACATCGGGTCGCTCCGCTGGAATTCAACGGGCGGGAGGATTCGGTTTTCCAGCCCTTTAATCAGGAAAACAACCGGTTTATGGAATACCTGGACCTCCTGGGCACCTATGACGACATCCCAGTGGAAGTGATTGTCCGGGCCTGGGAGGAAGCCTATGGCCGTGACCGGGTCCAGGGCTGGATCGCGGGGTTCGAGTCCAAGAAACAGAAACGGGACTTTTATAAAGAGGAGGTAGTTGAATCATGACGACAACGGCACTGATGGAAACCAATTTTCCCAACCTAAACCTGATAAACCGGGGCAAGGTCCGGGATATCTATGATTTGGGAGAGCAGCTTCTGATCGTGGCCACCGACCGCATTTCAGCCTTTGATGTAGTCATGCCCAATCCCATCCCGGGTAAGGGCCGTATATTGACCCGGTTGTCCCAATTCTGGTTTTCTCAGATGGAATTCATTGTCCCCAATCACCTGATCGCCACGGAGGTAAAGGATTTTCCGGTCTCCTGTCATCCCTATGAGGAAGATTTGACCGGTCGAAGCATGCTGGTTAAAAAGGCCGCTCCCCTTCCGGTGGAATGTATTGTTCGGGGCTACCTTTCGGGTTCGGGCTGGAAGGATTACCAGCAGACGGGCCGGGTATGCGGGATCACCCTGCCGAAGGGCTTGAAAGAATCCGATCGGTTGGACCGGCCCATTTTTACCCCCTCGACGAAGGCGGAGGCCGGGACCCACGATGAAAATATTCCGGTGGAAGAGGTAGTCAGGAAGCTGGGAGCGGCAGTGGCCGAACGGTTGACCGAGGTGAGCCTGGCCGTTTATGAAAAAGCACGGGGCATAGGAGAAGAAAAGGGGATCATTATCGCCGACACCAAATTTGAATTCGGTTTTCAGGACGGCGGGCTGCTTCTGATCGACGAGGTCCTGACCCCGGACTCCTCCCGTTTCTGGCCCAAGGACCAGTACCGTCCCGGAGGCCCCCAGGCCAGTTTCGACAAACAGTTCTTAAGGGATTACCTGGAATCGCTCCACTGGGACAAGAAACCCCCGGCCCCGCCGCTTCCCCCGGATATCATCGAGAAGACCCGCTCCAAATACGAAGAGGCCCTGCGGATATTTACCGGTTCTGCATAAAGCGTCGAATGGACCGGTCATAGGTTTTCTCCACTTCCGGGGTGAAGTAACAGGCCGGGAGTTCCCTGTTCCGTCGATGGTAATGCAGGCACTGGCAGCAGAGCCCCTTTTTCTCACAGCCGGAATAGGTGCAATTGCAGTTTTCTAGATTTTCCTGGACGTTCGGGCATTGTTTCCGCATCTGGGCGTAGTTCGGCATGAACAGATCCTCCGGTGAAGTTCTTTTTCAAGGAATATACCATTCCCTTCCTTAAAAGTTCAACCTGGATTACCCGGGAGGATTATAAATGGTCTCAAAAGAGGGACAACATTATAGACCGTCATTCCCGCCTGTAGATACAATAAGAAGACAGTTAATAACTCTCCAGGCCTGGGATGGGCTCTGCAAAGGCTGAAAATAAATGGGGGGAGACCTAAGCCCAACTGGTTGACATTAATAATTAATCATTAATGTCGGCTTTTTTTTAAAACGAAGGAACAGAATCCCTTGAACGCAGCCCAAATCCCTGTCCAAGAAATAACGATTGCCCTGAAGGACATTGACTGGCGGGATACCACCTATCAAATCACCTACGGCCGTTCCCTGCTGCCCCTCAAGGCCTCTATCCAGGCCATCGGGCTTCAGCAGCCTCCCGTCCTGCAGGAGGGGTGAGGTTGACCGAATGCGCATTGTTTCCGGCCGCCGGAGGCTTCAGGTCTGGAAACAGCTCAATCGATCGGAATGCCCGGTCCGATTGGTTTCAGCCGATCAACCGGAAAAGGGACTTTTTCTGTACAGTTTCTATGAAGCGATCGGCCGGGGGGATCTCAATAGTATTGAACAGGCGGTCATTCTGGAGAAACTGTTGAAGTATTTTCCGGAAGACCAAGTCCTGTCCGATTATCTGCCCTTACTGGGATTGCCGCCCAAAAAAGAGATCCTGACGCGCACCTTGCGGATAGCCGCCGCCGGTCCCTGGTATTGGCCGGCGGTCGTCGAGGGGAGATTATTTCCGGAAACCCTGGAGTGGATCGACAAAGATTTTCCCTCCCAGCGCGAATTGCTGGCAGCCCTGGTAATCCATCTGCGTTGGGGCTATCAGAAGCAAAGGGAGTTTTTGGCCGGCTTGAAGGAATTGGCCCTTAGACATCAGATCAGGCCCGAAAAAATAATCACCTCTCCGCCCCTGACGGACTGGCTGAGAAGGCAAGATTTAAGCCCGCAGCAGAAAGGTGAAGGCATTCGGAAGTTCCTGCACGAAGCGCTTTTCCCGGTCTCCACGGAAACCGAAAAAGAATTTAACAAAAAACGGGCCCGGATGAAACTGGATCCCCGGACCCAATTGACGCCGCCCCCCTTTTTTGAAGGCGGGACCTATCGGTTGGAAGTGCGGTTTTCCGAAGCCAGAGAATTGCGGGAGTCCCTGGATCGGATCGGGCGGGCCCTCGGATCCGGTTGTTTTGAAGACCTGCCTTGAAAACTTGACGCTTCGCCCTTTTGGGTGGGTAGCCCTCATATCTGGTATGTCTGACGGGTCTCGACGAAAGGGTTTTCCAAATTGCTTTTAGGTTCTAACCCGGCCCTCGTCTTTTCAAATCTTCCAGGAGGCAGGGCCAGCATAGAAGCTATCAAAAGACTCGGAGTATGGGCCTGCCTTAAATAAAGTTAGTAACTTAGGCCCGGATTCGAAGTCCGGAGTGCCTTTGGAAAACCCTTTCGTCGAGACCCGTCAGACACGGGGATGTGATTTTAGCCTTAGGCATATATTGTGACCACCCACCCAAAAGGGCGAACAACCAAAAGTCTATGTTTAATTTTGAAAAAATAATCATCCACCGGGAAGTCGCCGAGACCCCTTTAGCTCGAAATATTCGACGAGCCTTCAAAGATCTGCCGCTGGAATGGGTGGATCAGGACCCGGAGCCCGGGGGGACGGGGATCTCTCTGAGGCAATCGAAGCGGGTCCTTTACCTGACCGCCTTCCGGGGACAATTGGTCAAACCCTGCCCCGGCACCAAGGAGTATATTTGTTGCGGCTATCAGATCCTCAACACCGCCACGAACTGTCCGATCGACTGCAGTTACTGCATCCTTCAGGCCTATTTTAATCAATCGTTCATCCGTCTTTTTGCCAACACGGATGAAATATTCGCCCGGTTAAAAGCCTATGGTGCCGAACGGAAAGGAAGTCCTGTTCGTTTGGGCACCGGTGAATTCACCGACAGTCTGGCCCTGGACCCGGTTACGCAATTCTCATCCCTGTTGGCCGAGGCGGTCGCGGAATATCCCCATTTAGTCGTGGAGTTGAAAACCAAATCCCGGGCCATCGAAAATTTGATGCGTTTGCCGCGAGTCGATCGCTTCATAATCTCCTGGTCTTTAAACGCCGAGGGGGTTATCCAAAGGGAGGAACAGGGGGCCGCCGGCCTGGCCGAGCGATTGGCGGCAGCGGAAGCCTGCCAGAAAAAAGGGTATCGGTTGGGGTTCCACTTCGACCCGTTGATCTACTTTCCGGGTTGGGAGGAAGCCTACCAAAATACGGTGGATCGACTTTTTCAACGGATCCGGCCCGAGAATATCGCCTGGATCAGCCTGGGTTGCTTTCGCTACCTGCCGGCCCTAAAACCGATTATCCAGGAAAGGTTCCCCCGGTCCCGATTTATCCACGAGGAGTTTATCCCGGCCATAGACGGAAAAAGACGTTACCCGCAGACCCTGCGGGTGGAAATGTACCGGCGGATGGTCGGCTGGATCCGGGCGTACGCGAAGGAGGCGATGGTCTATCTGTGTATGGAGAGCCCGGTGGTCTGGAAAAAAACCTTTGGTTTTATCCCGGGAGAAGGGCACCCAACTTTAACGGAGATGCTGGATGGCCGGGTAGGAATGAAAAGCCCTTGACCGTTAAGATCAAGGGCTTCAATAATTAAAAATTAACAATTGATTATTGATTATTAGTGGTAAAAGTTATTTTCCCATCACGGCCGCCGGGTTCATCACCACCTTGGCCTTTTTAAGGGCCTGTTCGACGAACTCAGTGACTTTGGCTTCCTGCTTTTCCCGAAGGGCCTGCTTGGTCACTTTTTCCTTGATGGTTTCGAAAGGCTCGGAAACCGCTTCTTTCTTTTCATCGACTTTGATCACGTGAAAACCAAATTCCGTTTCCACCAATTCGCTTGCTTCCCCGGGTTTTAGGGAAAAGGCCACCTGTTCAAAGGCCGGTACCATGCTGCCTTTGGAAAAGAATCCCAATTCGCCGCCTTTGGATTTAGTGCCGGGATCGTCGGAGTATTCGGCGGCCAGCTTGGTAAAATCCTCGCCGGCCTTGACCTTCTTGAGCACTTCATCGGCTTTTTCTTTCAGCTTCTTTTTTTCTTCGTCGGGGGCCTCTTTGGGAACCTGGATCAGGATATGGCGAGCCTTGACCTGTTCGGGCGATTTGAACTGGTCCGGGTTCTTATCGTAGTAGGCCTTGGCCTCCTTTTCGGTCACCTTGATCTTGCTGATCACTTCTTTTTGCAAATATTGAAAGGCCAGAAAATTATTGGTGATCATTTCCAGTTGGCCTTTGATTTCCGATCGTTTGTCAAATCCTTTTTCCCGGGCCAAACCGGCAATGACATACCCTTGGACCGTTTGCCATAGGATGGTGGGTTTGGCCTGAGGATTCTTTTCAATCATCGCCCGTTGATCGGCATCGTAATAAGTGAGAATTTTATTGAAATCGGCCACGGTAATGGTTTTGTTCCCGATCCGGGCGACCACATTCGGGTCCTGGGCGAAAGCCGGGGAGGCCAGACAGGCCGCCAGTAAAGCAAAAATCCCCAAGGTTTTGAGGCACCTCTTCATAAGAAATCTCCTTTTAATAAATAATAGTTTACGGACCTATAGCACAATTCAAATGCGGTGAAAATAAAAAACGCCCGGCTCGATCCGCCGATTCAAAGACGCAGCACCCTCCGGTTCTTCTCATAGCGCATCTGCAGGAGTTCCACCAACAGGGCAAAACCCATAGGGAGATAGATATAAGCCTTGGGTACGTGTTGGTGCATTCCCTCCATGAAGATCGTGACTCCGATGGTGATCAGGAAGGAGAGGGCCAGGATTTTCAGCGCCGGATGGTCCAGAATGAAATCCCCCACCGGTTTGGCGTAAACCAGGATGGCCAGAAAAGACAGTAGCACCGCCAGGATGATGACCCAGAGGTTGTTGGTCAACCCCACGGCGGTGATAACCGAATCGATGGAAAAGACGATGTCCAGCAGAACGATCTGGGTGATAACGGAGGTAAACCCCCCCTTCAGCTTTCCGGCGGCGGCTTGCTGTTCCTCTTTAAGTTCAACCGTGTGATGGATTTCCCGGACGGCCTTGTAAAGCAGGAATAATCCGCCGGCCAGAAGGATCAGGTCCCTGACGGATAAATGCAGTACCACCGCCTGGGTAAGATTGGCCAGGGCCAGGACCAGCCAGAGCATCAGTATCCTGGCGACCAGGGCCAAACTGAGTCCGATCAGTCGGGCCTTCCGGCGTAGGGTTTCCGGTAGGCGGCCGGCAAAAACAGCGATGACCAGCACATTATCTACGCCCAGGACCAACTCCAATCCGACCAGTAGGGCCAAGAGCAGGATGGCGTCAGTCATTGCGGATCACCTCCAAAAATAGAGAGCGATTACTCCGACTTGTCGGTTGTTTCCGAGTGGCCGGCCGGTGCTTCCGGGACGGATCCCGGTTCCTCTTGTCCGGAGTCTGCCGCTTCCGAGGTGGCTTCCAGGGGGGATTCCGGCTCCTCTTCCCCGGAGGGTTCCCCTTTGGTCAGGCGGCGCTGTCTTTTGGCCTCCTGTTTTTTCTGGCGGTTCAGTTCCTTGTTCCTTTTACCGCTCTTGTAAAATCCGGCGCGAGTTGCCATGGGGACCTCCTTCAATTATTAATTCATAAGGATTCCTACCCCCTTTGACCAAGGAGGGGAGGAGGACTTGGTCGATTTGTCTTTCTAAATCAATGTGGAAATGAGGGTAACTAACGGTGGGATTGCCGGTGAAGCCGCCGCTCAGGCTCTGAGAGTCCACATCGTTTGGCTGCCTGTTCCCCAGGCCGGGCCGCATGGGTTTGGTATCTAAAGCGTTAATTTGTTAATAATAAAATAATTCCGATGAATAATCAAGGGGAAAGTAAAAAGGCCACGCATCAATCTAGATTCTACCGTTCCAGGGCCACGACCAGGGCGGTGGTCAGCTTGACGATATCCTCATCGCTTTTTCGCAATCTTTTGGACAGCAACTGACTCAGCCGAAAAAGGATCTTCACGCCCATGGCCGGGTTTTGATTGAACAGTCGGAGAGAATTTTCCTTGCTCAATTCGAGCATCCGGCAATCGGTGGACGCGGTGACATTGGCCGATCGCACATCGTTCTCGATTAGGGCCATTTCGCCCAGGGTCACCCCGTCGTTTGATTTCAGGCGGTTCATGATTCGCTCCAGCAGGGCGTTCTGGTCAACGGGCAGGAGCAGGCGTTTGGTGATTTCCACCTCTCCCTCGAGCAAAATATACATTTTGTCGCCGAAATCCCCCTCGGCCAGGATTACGGAACCCGCGGGAAATTCCTGGGGGAGAGACGCTGTCCAAACTTCCGCCAGTTCCGCGTCCTGAAGGTCCTGGAGGATAAATATCTTTTTTAGGGTGGCCAGATCGGGATTCGGATCTTTCATTTAGAAGGCCCTTCCCGTGGGGCGGCTCGGGTGCTCGGCGATGACCACGGCCACTTCCCGCGGGGAAAGGATATGGTCATCCGGAGGATTGATCAGGAAATCCACTTTATGTTGCCCGAAGAGGTGGGCCTTTCCGGCCTCATTAAATTTTCGGTAGATAAACTCATCAATCGCCGAATGCTCGCCGGACAATAAATCCTCCAGCTTAAGCTGTTGGCCTTCGGTAAACAATCCGATCAGCAGGGCCTGGTCCCGTTCTTTAAGATGGGCGGCGAAGGCTTTCAGGGCGGCGCCCTGAAAACGGGCGGGAATTTCCAGGGCATAGAAATTGGGGCCTTCCGGGGAAAGAAGGGTCTGCAGGATCTTGAACAGGCCGGCGGACTCGGTGGCGCTGGCAATCAGGGCGCTGTCATATTCCCCGCGGAGGATGATATCTTCCACATGGGCCCTTTCGAGATGGAGGCGGTTTTCCTGGTACAGGATTTCGGCGCAGATCTCGACTTTCGGATTCAGGGATTTGATGGCCAGGGCGGCCAGCAGGGTGCGCTGATCCACCTGTTCCCGGGGGGGGTTGTCCACCCGGTCGGCCAGGATAACGGCCCGCCGGGCCTGGCCCAGATCGGCTTTCAGCAGGACCTCCTCGTGAGTGAAATCTCCCCGGATATAATGGAGGGAGTGTCCCTCGAATTCGCTCTTCAAGGTCTCAAATTGCTCGGGCGGCAGGTTATTGATCAGGATAACGGCCGTCCGCCGGTCGATCCGATAAAACAAGTTTTTTAATATCTGGGTCCCCCGTTGATGCCAGCCCAAAATGATGATATGGTCGTGCGCTGAAATGCTTTCCAATCCCCGTTCCCTCCTAATTTTTCGTTCGATAAAAACCGAAGCGATGGTCGCGGTGGTCAGGGAGAGGAGGATCACTCCGGACAGCATCAAGCCCACCCCCACCAGCCTCCCCCCCAAGGTTCGGGGAACCACGTCCCCATAGCCCACCGTAGTGATCGTGACCGCGGCCCACCAGATTCCCTCGCCCACTTGGGACCCGAAGCCGCCGCCGGTTTTTTCGTTGAGCGCAAACCCCAGCCCGCCCAGCAGGACCATGACCAGGACCCCGCCGGCCAGGAAAAAAATCCTTTCCTGTTTCAAGATCGTGAGGAGGTGATGAACTCCTTTTCGGAACGGCACCTTAGATTCTTTCTTTACAGCCAAAAATTTTAGAGATATTTTTGGCTAGAGATTATCCCGGATGGCCTTGATCAACTTCTGGATCTCTTCCGCATTCAGCTTGCCGTCTTTTCTGAAAATCAACTTGCCGGTTTTATCAAAGGCCAGCACATTGCTGCTGTCATCGGCTATCTTCCAGGCGTGAACGAGGACTTTCTTGAGGTCTCGGACGTAAATGGTTCGGGGGTAGAGCTTCTGCTTCTTTTCCAGGGCGGAATTGATGGCAAAATTAGGCATAAAGGTGGCCGCCATGTTGATGATGGCCCAAGATTGAAATTTTTCGGGTGGAAATTTTTCCTTTTCCAGGGCCTCGCTGGCCGGGTTGTTGGTGTCCTTCTCATCCGGGTCGACATAAAAGACGACCTGGACCTTGCCCTGCAATTCTTCACTGCTCCAGGGTTTGCCGTCCAGTCGTCCCCCCAGTTTTTCCTTCAATTCCACCTTGGGCGGGATTTCGCCGATTTCGATGGCCTGGGCGATCTGGTTTATCAGAAAAACGCTCAACCCCAGGATCAACCATTTCGAGAAACGTTTCATGCCGGACCTCCTGAAATTTAGATTGGCATCTATTTTTCCAAGACATGCCGGGGCATATTATTAGCATAGAAGATAGCAACTGAAAAGGACGTTTTTAAGCAATTTCGATAATTTTAGTTGATCTAATCGGGATAATATGCGAAAAAGATAAGTTATAATCGGTATTGGGTCCCCTAAGAGTTCTTTTTTATCATCCTGGCCCCTTTGCGTGTCATCCTAAGCGAATTAACGGATCTCGTAACTTAGTTCATTTGGAGTGCGATGGCTTGACGGCGCTTTCATCGGCCGCGACGCGTCGCGGCTCAAACAAAGCGGCCTCGTGGGGGCGGACTCCAAATTAAGAAAAAAGATTCTTCGCGGAGTTTACCCTGCGCCGAAGACCGAGATCCTTTGCGGAGTTTACCCTGCCGGAAGACGAGATCCTTCGTTTCACTCAGGATGACAGGTAGACGAAGGGCTCAGGATGACTGGTGCAAGGCGCAGAATGACCAACAATAGAGGGATGCTTTTTCTCGAGTGACTTAGGGAGGAACAGAGTAGGGCGAAAGGATTATAATGAACGACGAAGATCTTATAGAAAACGTGGAAATGAAGGATGAGGCTACCTTTGTGCCTCCAGGCTCGGTGTTGGAACCGGCGGAGGCTCAAGAGAATCCATTGGTTGAGCCCGAAAACAGGCTGCCGGAAATTACCCTGGAGGACCTGCCCGAGCGATTGCAACAGGCGGCGGCCAAGGCCGGCTGGAGCAGCCTTTTGGCGGTCCAGGCCAAGGCCATTCCCTACCTTCAGGCCCGGCGGGACCTGATGATACAGTCCCAGACCGGGAGCGGCAAGACCGGCGCTTATCTCTTGCCCATCCTGGACCGGATCGACCCGGAGAAGGCCGTCTGCCAGGCCCTGGTGCTGGTCCCCACCCGGGAGCTGGCCCACCAGGTGGCCCGGGAGGCCGAGATTCTGGGCAGCGTGATGGGCGTGCGTTCCATCGCCGTTTATGGCGGCGTGGGTTACGGTCCGCAACTGGAGGCCTTCCAGCAGGGGGTCCAACTGGTGGTCGGCACGCCGGGCCGGGTGCTGGATCATCTGCTCAAGCGCTCCCTCTCGCTGAAAAATCTGGAGGTCCTGGTCTTTGATGAGGCCGACCGCCTCCTTTCCATGGGTTTTTATCCGGACATGAAGCAGGTCCAGGAATACCTGCCCTCCCATCGGATCAACGGCTACATGCTTTCGGCCACCCTCCCGGGCTTTGTGCTTCGTCTGGCCGGAGAGTTTCTCCATGAGCCCGAGTTCCTCAGCCTGAGTCGGGACCAGGTCCATGTGGCCGGGACCGACCATTTCTATTACGTGACCCCGGGCATGGAAAAGGACCGGGGGTTGATCCGGATCATCGAGATTGAAAACCCGGTTTCGGCCATAATTTTCTGCAACACGAAAAGCAGTGTGCATTATCTGACGGTCGTCCTGCAACGTTTCGGCTACGATGCCGATGAATTGAGTTCCGACCTGGCCCAGGGGGCGAGGGAAAAGGTGATGGCCCGGGTCCGGGAAGGGACGCTGCGTTTCATGGTGGCTACCGATGTGGCGGCCCGGGGCATCGATATCCAGGAGTTGTCCCATGTCATTCAGTACGAGCCGCCGGAAGACCCGGAGATCTACATCCATCGGGTCGGGCGCACCGGACGGGCCGGGGCCAGCGGGGTGGCCTTATCCCTGGTCACTCCCCTGGAAGAAATCAAGTTGAAGCAGATCGCCCGGAAATTCGGCATCGAACTCCAGGAACGCCCGCTGCCCGGGGATACCGACGTGGAGGCTATCGTCTCCCAGCGGGTAACCGCCTTGCTGGAGGCGGATCTCCGCTCTCGGGACAGCCTGAAGGCCGAGCGGATGAAGCGTTTTCTTCCTCTCGCGCAAAGCCTGGGGCAGGGAGAGGACGAACTGGTCCTGCTGGCCATGCTGCTGGACGAATATTACCAGAAAACCCTGCCGGCCAAACCGCCTCAACCTCCTCTCCTCAGGGCTTCCGGGTCCGGTCCCAGACCCGGGAAGGAAGGGCGGGGCGAACGTCCGAGGAAACGGGACCGGGGGCGATCCCGAAGGAAATAGTCGCCGACATCTTTTAATCTGAGAATCTATCCTAAACATTTGAACGAGAGAGCCTAAATTCGAAATACGAAACACGAAATCCGAAACAAGCACGAAGGTCCAAAATTCAAATGATCAAAACAAAAATGTTTTTAATTTTGATCATTTGAATTTGTTTCGGATTTCGAAATTCGGATTTCGGATTTGAACCAACCATTCAACCATGTTTGGTCGGGAAATATTATTATGAAATTTCGTCAGGATTTAAGAAACTTAGCCATCATCGCCCATGTGGATCACGGCAAAACCACCCTGGTGGATGCCATGCTCTGGCAGAGCGGGGTATTTCAGGAACACCAGGCGGTAGTCGATCGGGTAATGGACAGCATGGACCTGGAACGGGAAAAGGGCATCACCATCATGGCCAAAAATACCGCCGTAGTCTATCAGGGGGTAAAGATCAATATCGTGGATACCCCGGGCCATGCCGATTTCGGCGGGGAGGTGGAAAGGACCCTGAATATGGTGGACGGGGTCATGCTGCTGGTCGATGCCACCGAAGGTCCCTTGCCGCAGACCCGCTTCGTTTTGGGCAAGGCCCTGGAACGAAAGCTCCCGCCGATCGTGGTGATCAATAAGATCGACCGGCCGGATCGACGGATCAACGAAGTCCTGGATGAAGTGTACGACCTGTTTATCGATTTGGAGGCTACCGAAGAACAGCTCGAATTTCCCGTGCTCTACACCAATGCCCGGGCCGGCATCGCCTTGAATGACCCCGAGGGTCAGGAAAAAAACCTGAAAATACTTTTTGAGGCTATCTTGAAAACGATTCCGGCCCCGGCCTACGATCCCGAGGCCCCGTTGCAGTTCCTGGTCACCAACCTGGATTATAGCGACTACGTGGGCCGGATCGCCGTCGGCAAGGTGGTCAACGGCCGGTTGCAGAAAAGGCAGCAGGTCGCCCTGCTTAAAAATGGAGAAGTATCGGGGCAGGCCCTGCTCAGCCAGATCTTACAGCTATGAGGGACTCAATCGGATCGAACAGGAATCTATTGAAGCCGGGGATATCGCCGCCGTGGCCGGGGTGGCCGAGGTTTTTATCGGCGACACCCTGGGCGACCTCCTTGATCCCCGACCCCTGCCGACTATCACGGTGGAACAACCCACCCTCTCCATGGTTTTCTCGGTCAACACCTCGCCCCTGGGCGGCCGGGAAGGCCACCTGTTGACCTCCCGCCACATCAAAGAACGGTTGGATAAGGAATTACTTTATAATGTCAGTATCGGGGTGGAGGCGGCGGAAAGCCGGGAATCGTATAAAGTCAGCGCCCGGGGAGAATTACAGTTGGCCGTGCTGGTGGAAATGATGCGCCGGGAGGGCTTTGAACTCTCCCTCTCCAAACCCGAAATCATCACTCGAAAAGTAAACGGGCAGTTGATGGAACCCCTGGAGTTGGCCGTGGTGGACATCCCCGAGGAATATATCGGGGTGATCAGCGAGAAGCTCAGCGCCCGCCGCGGGCGGATGACCAAAATGATCAACCACGGCTCCGGCCGGGTCCGTCTGGAATTCGAGATCCCCTCCCGGGGGCTGATCGGACTTCGGAGCCAGTTCTTAACGGACACCCGGGGCACCGGTCTTTTCAATACCTTAGTTACCGGGTTTACGCCCTATGCCGGGGCCATCCCGGCCCGGCCCAACGGGGTCCTTATCTCCGACCGCCCTGGCAAGGCCGTAGCCTATGCCATCTTTCATCTCCAGCCCCGGGGGACGATCTTCGTCAATCCCGGGGAGCCGGTTTACGCCGGCCTGATCGTCGGGGAAAATTCACGGACCGAGGACATGTGGGTCAATATTACCAAAGAAAAAAAACAGACCAATATCCGGGCCGCCAATACGGACGAGGCCCTGCGCCTGGTCCCCCCGCGACGCTTTACCCTGGAACAGGCCATGGAGTACATCAATGACGACGAACTGGTCGAAATCACCCCCCAATCCATCCGCCTCCGGAAGATTAAAAACAAGTCAAGTTAATCCAAAGAAATCCCGAAGAGTTTAGTAGCCCACCCAGAGCCGAGCGGGCACCCGAGCAGGATCAAAATCCCGGGTAGAGGAGGCTTTAGCCTCCCCGCTTGGGCGATTAAAATCGCCCCTTGCCTGACTGGGAAGGGTCCTTTCGTAGGGCCGGCGACCCCGCCGCCCGGCTGGGTGAGGGATAAGGTTCCCTGCACCTCCAAGGTAAGGCTAAGGCGACGGCGGCCAAATCCGGCCCCGGTTTGGGCTCGTAGGTCACCCGCGAAGTATGAAAACGGACGGGGCGAGACAACCGCTTAACGATGATATTAATAATTAATAATCAATTGTTAATTATTAATTATTGATGAATGCCTAAGTGGTGCCGAGTTCTATTTTCGTATTAAGGTTTTAGAAAAGATTGATTAACAGAATGACTGAAACAAGGAGTAGGGAATGGCTGAGAGAGTTTTGATTCTTCTTTCAGCGGCCTTTATTCTGTTGGCCGTTTGGGGTGGGGAACCTCTTAGTTCCGTTGTCGATCCTTTTCTTGAATCGCTGAACCGGATCAGCGCTCCAGCCCCCGACCAGGAAGGGGCTTCGGTCAATAAGAGTCCCTATCCGCCCCCGGTGTATAATCGACACCTTTTTCTGCCAACGATTAATAGAAATTGAACCCCCTATGCAGATATCTATAGCACGAAATCGACTCGGCTGAGCGGCTCGACCTGAGCCTTTTCGGCAAGCTCAAGGCCCTGAGCCTGTCGAAGGGCTCGCCGACAGGTCTCGTCGCAGGCCGAAACAAGCACGAAGGTCCAAAATCCAAATGATCAAAACAAAAACGTTTCGAATTTGGAAATTTTGAGATTTGAATTTGTTTCGAGTTTCGGAATTCGGATTTCGAATTTCTAACCAAAAATTTAAATATTTTTGGTTAGCATTGGTTTTGCTTTGTTCGCTTATCGTCCCGACCCCGCTGTCGGCCCTTTCTTTAAAAAACCCGGGCAGTCTCCATATCGTCCATCTTCCTCTGCTGCTGAACGAATTTCAATCCACTCCGTCGCTGCCCGGTTGGCTTTCCTACGTCAATTATTATCGCTCCACCGCGGGCCTTCCGCCCGTCAGCGAAAAACCGGAATGGAGTGCCGGAAACCGCAACCATGCCATCTATATGGTTCGTAATGATGTGATCGAACACGACGAAGACCCCGATAAACCCTGGTACACTCCCGAAGGTCGAGCCGCCGCCCAGAACAGCAATTTAATCATCAGTTTTGACGTACAGGCCACGGATGAGTGGGCCATCGATGGATTTATGCAGGCCCCTTTTCACGCCTTGGGAATTATCGACCCCCGACTTTTGCAGGTCGGATATGGAAGTTATCGAGAAGCGGATGGGCAGTTCCAGATGGCGGCGGGCCTGGATGTCATTCGTGGAATGGGCCCCGCCGCGCAAACCCCTTATCCTATTTTTTGGCCCGGGAACGGCGTTTCCGTTCCCATTTCTTTCTACTGGGGGGAACACCCGGATCCGCTCAGCAGTTGCCCCGGTTATAGCGCTCCCAGCGGCCTTCCGCTTATACTCCAGCTCGGGTCGGGGACGATCACCCCCGCAGTTTCGGCATCGTCCTTTACGAGCAACGGCCAATCTCTGGAGCATTGTGTCTTTGATGAAACCAGTTACAGCAACGGGGACCCGGTGCAGCAGACCCTGGGACGAACGATTTTAAATGCCCGGGACGCGGTCATCCTGATCCCCCGGCTGCCCTTGGCGCCGGGTTCGACCTATAGCGCCTCGATCACGGCGAATGGACAGGTCTACTACTGGTCATTCAGCATCTCGGTCAAGGCCGGGGAATCCGGCAGCCGGTTTTTCCCGGGCTTGGTCAAATAGGAAGGCTGTCCGGCTGTTCCGGGGTTGACCTCTACACCGTCAAAGAAATCCTGGGTCATGGAAGTATCGCCTTGACGGAAAGGTACAGCCACCTGGCCGACAGCGCTCTTAAAGAGGCCGCAAATAAAATGCCGGACCTGACCGGCGGGGACCAGGCCGAGCAGGGGAAGGTTGTCATAATCAAATAAAGGGGAGTTTCCCCATTGACTTTTCATGCGCCATTGACGTATAGTTGATTATGCGGTTTATTGAAACCCCGATATTTACCAGAGAAGTTGAAAAATTCCTCAATGATGAGGAATACCGATCCCTTCAACTGGCTTTGGTCTTTCGGCCTGATCAGGGAAACGTGATTCCCGATGGAAAAAAATAAATTTGACCAACTGGTAGAAAGCATAAAACAAGCCGGGAAAATCAAACGAGGCGAGCTTAAACCCGCGAGGGAATTCCACTTCACCCCGGCGGACATAAAGGAAATTCGTTCAAGGATGAATAAATCCCAGGCGGAATTTGCGTTGATGATCGGTGTAAAGGTGTCCACCCTTCAGAACTGGGAGCAGGGACGGAGACTTCCCGGAAGGTCCGGCGCGGGCCTTGCTTAAAATTGCCGCCGAGAAGCCAAGGGCTGTTATCGAGGCATTAGGGGGCATTTAATGGACCTACCGGACCCTGCCGATTCAGTCCCCTGGCGGGAAGCCTTCCCTGAATACCGGGAAGAAGACCTTCCGCGGGTTTCCTTGCAGGGAGCGCGGACCAAGGAGGGCATGACGCAGACCCGGCTTGCCGAGTTGACCGGGATACCGCAACGGCACCTTTCCATGATGAAGCATGGCAAGCGGCCTATCGGGGAGAAAAATGCGCACCTGCTGGCCAAGGTTCTGAAGGTGGATTACCGGGTTTTTTTGTAACCTGTGTGCGGTTTATCTTGACGTATGGTCTTTGATATGAGCAAATATCCTACAAAAAATTGAAACAAATTGGCACTGATGTCTTAAACCCTAAGACGGAGGCAATAGCGAACATTGGAAACCCATTTCCTGATTACGGAGATGGGTTTTTTCTTTGGCGAAGTTAAAACCTCTACCAAGAAGACCGGAAGGAACGGGAGGGTAAGGAGAGATGAACCAAGGCGGGCAAGCCATCGTTGGAGTGGTCAACCGGGAGGGGTGAAGAATGAATAAAGTTGATGAGGGACTTCACGGAGGCCGACCTAAAAAGCACCCCTTTGGCTATCTCAGAAATGGGAACCCACCCTCTGTCAGCTATCTTTCGGGTTATCTAAGGTATGAACCCGAGATCCCCCCCATCAGCCCCGAGGCCATTATGAAAGCGGCAGGGTTGATTGAGCAGATTGGATGGGGGAGAATGAAAATGAGGAAGGAATAAATTCGGGGTTCGCCGAAGCGAATGGAGGGGGCCTCCTCCCATCTCCCGTGCACCTCAGTTGCGATGTACACCTACTAATCCTCTATCATTGTAGCCCCAAAAGTTAAGGATTACGGATAAAAGTATTCTGTGGGGAAGGCCCCGATTGAGACCCCAGAGACCTATTGTGATCCTTCCCTAGCGGTTTCGTTCTTCATGCGTCAATCCAAAATTGTTCTCAAGGCTTCGTATGGCCGCATTTTGTTCTCCAAAGCAACTTCGGATTGACGCTTATTCGAAATGTACCATAAAATTAAAAAACGGAATTGGCCTCTTTTATCATGGCGGTTATCCTTTTTTGCGCAGTAAACCACCTTGACCTCATCAAAAAAATAAGGGTTCCGCATCCAAAGAATACTGTTTTTACCCCATGACCTCACCGCTTAGAATCCCAGCCATTTACTTCGCTCAAGAAGTTGGACAGTGATAGAGGTTGCAACACATCAACTTCTACTTCAATATTCTGGCTGAAAAAGTCGAAGAAATCGTTGACGATCCATGACCTGACTCTTTTTACAAGATGGTAATCCAAGAAGTTTTCGGTCATTTGAGACTCTGGTTCGTTGAAGCAACAACCGGCGGTAGTGCATTGAACCAATTACAAGCTGCTTTTGCGCTGGCCGCGCAACTTCAATCCTTGGGTGGTTCAGATATCAGATTGAGATCCTTCAATGAGAACTTGAACATTACGAATGTTGTATTCTTCGGCGGCAGTAGCGAAGATACTATCAGCGCACTGGCCATCGATGCGCAGGGTACGGCCTATGTTATCGGCCGCACCCGATCGACCGACCTGCCCACCGTCAATCCCATCCAGGCCGCTTACTCCGGGGGCGACGCTTATGACGGTTTCCTATCCGTGTTCCACCCCTTGACCCTGCAGCCCGTATTCGCCACCTACCTGGGTGGAACCGGGGTGGAATTTCTCAACGGCATCACCGTCGATTCCCAGGGTAATATTTACATCGTTGGTGAAACCTGGGGTAATTTCCCGACCCCTACATCCAACGCCATCCAAAACCAGCTTCGCGGGAGGACCGACGCCTTCCTCATCAAGATCTCGCCGGTCACCATCCCGCCTATCTTTCGCATATTTCTTCCCTTAATCCAGAGATAGCGGATTAAGGGGACAAGCTGCCTTCCTCGATGTTGCCGTTGAAGACCCGTGCATAGAAAAATAAATTGCGTCCTACCGAGTGTTGAGACGTTTCCCGATTGGCGTTTGTTTAATTGACCAGCGGGAAACCGGGGTCGGAGCCCAATCCCTCATTCAATTACCTCAGAATAAGCGGTAGATAAATATTCTTTCTAAAAGGCTCTGCTGTCTGAGTGTAGCCCCCCTCCGAGGCAATCCTTGTACCTGTGGGCAGCGTAAAACTTATCGCCCCCGTGGAGCCGAAATCAGCGGTTCCTCCGGATCCGCCATATGCCCATCCTCCATGGACATTAAGGGCATACGAGATGGCAAAAGGAGTACCCGCGACAACGTCCAGATCAATCGAGCTTACCCAATGAACGGGGACGGAAAAACCTGAACAACCGTTCTGCCAGCAGTACCCCATCTCAGTTTCGTTGCGGGCCCATTGTTCGAGCGATTCATTGCCCGTTCCCGCTATGAATCGCGCTTGAACGGCCGCATTCTCAAATGCGGCCACCGTGCCTGGAGAGCTAGGGGAGCCTAAAAGAGTACCGTCAACGGTAAAAAAAGCAGTGATGTTCACGATGGTACCGGGGGCCAGCCCATAAAGAGTGAAGGAGTCGTTTACAGACCCGATAGCCCAGGCTTCATCCCCACCCCACGCAGTAATTTCGGCGTTGGCAAAGGCCCTGAGCGTGCCGGCGGAAGCGTCAGCTGTGTACGAGGCAGAGCTTCCCGTGGGACTCGTATGGCTCAGGATAGTAATGGTCGTTCCGGAATCCGACTTACGGTACCCAGGGTCTGTGAAAGGATCCGCGATGGTACGTCTGAAATACAATTCCGCAGAGGTGACGGAGGCGGCATGAATAGGGGGGGAAAAGAGTAGGAGAATCAAGGCGACTTCAAGCGCGGCCTTGATAATGCCTAGGGTCCTTACATTCTTCATGGGTTTTTCCTTTCTATTTTTTTTGAGTGATAAGAATTTACCTTTGCTGTGTTGAGAATAAAATTGTGTTGAGTATAAAATAAGGAAAAGAGCCAGGCAAGGAGAAAAATAGGTCCCAAAGGAAGAGGGCAGAGGGGGTCTTCTGAAGAAAAAGGAGCTTTGCTGGGATAGAATTTAGGAATTGGAGGGGATCAGGAGAGACAGAAGTCAAAACTTTGGACAAGCTGCTCCTTCTGCCTCCTGGATTTCCTTTACATGATGGAGTGATCCACTTAAGCCCCGAAATCCTGATCAAAGGCTTCCTCATAAACGGGAAGCTGGGAATCCGAATAGTCTATCTGAAGTGCGAGGGCTTTGGATTTGGGTGGGGGTCTCTGGTTGGCTTGCTCTATTGAATTCCGTTTGTACTCTTCTGATTTTTCATAAATGGAACTTACAAGATTACAGGAAGCTATACGTACTAAAATCTGAATTTCTTATTGAAGTTAATAGGTTACATGTTGTCTAAGATCTCATAGTTTGGTTCTTTCGTCAAGCATTATTTGGGTGGCCAGCCGTTTGTTGCCTAATCACCTCCATGGCTTTGAAGTAGTCCCGCTGCACCTTAAGGTTCGAGATCCGGCAGTACCGTTGGGTGGTTTTCACCTGGCTATGACCCAGGAGATCTTGAATGGTGCAGAGATCGGCATCGGCGTTGAGCAGTTGGGTGGCCATGGTATGGCGAAGATGATGACAAGACACCTTGAGCTTGGCCTGACGGGCATACATTTCCATGCGCCGCTGAATGCCGCGGATGGAGATGGGCTGCCCCTGACAAGGTTTCTTTTCCGCCAGGAAGATCTTTCTGGCCTTGGATGGCGGCCTCACCGTCAGATAGGCGGCCAGGGCCTGAAGGGCATCATGGCTCATATAGACCACTCGATCTTTTCCACCCTTACCGTCTTCAACCAGGATAGTCCTGCGTTGGACGTCTATGACCCCGATCGTTAGCTGGGCGACTTCTTCCACCCGTAACCCGCAACGGAGCATGAGCATGAACATGGCCCGGTCACGGACGCCCTGGATGGCCTGGAAGAAGGTCTCCACCTGATCATCTCTCAGGTGCCGGGGAAGGGGCTGGGACATCTTCTGGCGATGCGTCTTCTTGATGGGATTGGTGATCATCACCCCTTCCTCCTCCCGCAGGTAATGGTAGAACTGGCGAATCCCGTTCAAGTGGCAGTTGACCGTCTTGGGGGCCAGCCGCTTCCTCATGAGATGCTGTTATCTCCCACGCAATAACTCTGGAAAAATCAAGAATATTTACAAGATAAAGCAACCGGTGGTATAAGGGCAGGCGAAATAACGAGGTCAGGAAGTAACCTCGCTAAAATAACCAAGACCCACCGGAAGCAGTGAAGAAGGTTGTGGAGGCCCAATCCTGCCTCCGGCGGGCAAGGCGCTGAACGATTCAGCTTCCCTACCCTAACACACTGGCTTCGATTTGGGAATACAAGGATTCATTCGAAGCCGGTCGGATTAATTTTTTCGCCTTCCTGGGGCCGATCTGCCCCCTTTGTCAGCGCCCGGATTGTTATCAGTCGATACCTCCCTACCGGCGTTATGCGCAAGAGCTCTTTCCGGAGTTCAGGAAAGAGCGGATTCCGGTGGCCCGTTTTCTCTGCCGTCTTCTGCGGCTGACGTTTTCCCTGTTGCCGACCCAGTTGGCCCCCTATTGCCAATACACCTTGGCGGCCATCATCGGCGCCCTGCTTTTGGGCCTGGGCTCCCGGCAGCAAGGGGAACAGGGTTTTCAAGGCGCCGTCTTGGCGGTGGATCCAGACAGCCTGGTCACCCCTTGGCTGGTGGCCTGCTGGTTGGTGCTGGTTCGTAACGGGCTCCGGCGGGCCCATGCCGTACTGCGACGCTGGTTCGATCTGGACCAAATCCGAACCGGGGAGCGCTCGGAGCAGGCCTGGGAGGAAGTCGCCGCCTACTTCCGCTCTTTGGGCTGGAACCCGGAGATCCGCTGGGGTCCAAGACTTCAGGACCTCATCCATCGCTTCAGTCGGACCACCAAACAGTTTCTGTGGGGAACCCCTGCGCAGCAGCGGGCGCCTAAGCGCTCCGGCGCCTCCTGAGTAGGGTCCAAGCAGCCCCTGGCGCCCCCGAACCAACCCCTAAGGGGATCTGGTTTCAGCCGGTCTGTCTCTCCCGTTACTCCAACCACCTCCAAATCAGAAATCCGGCGCCCGGTTTCGGGAAATGGTTTTACACAACCTTGCTAACGGCCGGGAGCGGAAGGGGTTATTCCTGGAGCTACCGGGGCACGGACCCCTAAAAAATCACCCAGGAGGAACAACCCATGGAAGAAGACGTCCGAGAAAAAATCGCCCTCAAACGCTACCAGATCATCTCCCCCGTATTGGCCGAACCGGCCCGGGCCCAGAACGACTACTTCCGGAAACAGGCCGGGCAGGAACTGACCTTTCCCCGGTACGGGGTCAGAAAGATCCGCGTCTCCACGCTGAAGACCTGGCTCCGCAAATACCGTCGGCAGGGCTTTGAGGCGCTTAAACCCCGGAAGCGCTCCGATGGCGGCCGACCCCGGCGTCTGGAGGAGGCCTTACTCCAGGCGATCGAGCTTCAGGCCAAGGCCTATCCTCACTACTCGGTCCAGAAACTTTATGAAACGCTAGGGGAGTTGCGTTTACTGGGCGATCCCCCCGTGCACTACAATACGATCCTCCGCCTGGTTAAAATGAACGGCTGGCTCCCAGTGCAAAAACGCACCGATGTCCGCAAGGCCTTCGAGGTGGAACAGGTCAATGATTTATGGATCGGCGACTTCCTCCACGGCCCCCAGGTCCGAGCCGGCAATCGCTCCCACAAGGCCATCTTGTGCGCGATTATCGACGATCACTCCCGTCTGGTGGTGGGCCAGGCCTTCAACGCCTCCGAGACCATCAGCGCCCTGACCCCCGTTCTCAAAGACGCCTTCCTGAGTTACGGCATCCCCAAGCGCCTCTATTTAGATAACGGCCCCACCTTTTCCTCGGACCTGCTGACCAAAAGCTGCGCCCTGGCCGGCATCTCCCTGATCCACTCCAAACCCTACGACAGTCCCTCCCGTGGAAAAGTAGAACGATTTTTTAGAACCGTGCGGGACCGCTTCCTGGCCGGTATCCAGGAAGGCATCAGCCTGGCCGAACTCAACCAGGCCTTCTGGCTCTGGCTCCAGGAGGATTACCACCACAAACTTCATAGCGGCATCGGAGAAAGCCCGATGGACCGCTACCAGTCCGCGGTCTCTCGGGTAGAGATCCGCCGGCTCTCCCAGGCCGAACTGGATGAGATCTTCCTCGTCCGTCACGAGCGGGTGGTCAATAATGACGCCACTATCAGCTTCAAGGGCGCTCTCTATGAAGTGCCGGCCGCCTATATCCGCCAGAAAATCGAGCTCCGTCATCCGGTGGATGATCCCCAGGAGCTCTACCTCTACGATAACGGGGTCCGTGTCGGCCGGATCAAGCTCCTCGATAAAAAAGAAAATGCCCGCACCTTCCGGCCCCAGCAGGTCAACACCCAGCTCTCTTTCCATAAGAAAAAGGTCCGGTCATGAAAGATCTCCTGGCCTGGTTCGGCCTCAAGCGTTTCCCCTTCGACAAGAACCTGAAAACCCAGGAACTCTTCGAAACGGAACCGTTGAAAGAGTGCTTCGCCCGCTTGGAATACATCAAGCGTCGGGGCGGCATCCTGCTGCTCACCGGCGACCCCGGGGTGGGCAAAACCCTGGCCCTGCGCGCCTATGTGGATCGGCTCAATGAAAACCTCTTCCGGCCCATCTACACCCCCCTGTCCACTCTCAGCCGGGCCGATCTGCTGTATCATCTCAACCGGCTCCTGGGCCTGCCCACCCGACTCTCTAAAAGCGCCATCTACCTCCAGATCCAGAAAACCCTCCTGGACTCCAAAGAGCAGGCCGGCAAAACCATCCTGCTGATCATCGACGAGGCCCATCTCCTGCAAACCGGCCCCCTGGAAGAACTCCGGCTCCTGACCAACTTCAAAATGGACTCCTACGACCCCTTTATCCTCATCCTCTCCGGTCAGTCGGATCTGAGAAGGATCATGGACTTTGCCGTCATGGAGCCTTTCCAGCAGCGGATTGCCATCCGCTACCATCTGCCCGGTCTCCAACCAGAAGAAACCAAAAACTATGTGGCTCACCACCTGCAACTGGCCGGAGCACGGGAACCCCTCCTCGACGAGCAGGCCCTCCGAGCCGTCCATGAGGTCAGCTTCGGCATCCCCAGGAAAATCGGTGCCGTCACCGAAGCCGCCCTCACCTATGCCCTCTTCGCTGAAAAACGCACCGTCACCGCCGATATGGTCCTCAAGGTGAAAAATCTCGAAGGGTAGGCTTCTCTTCCCGGGTCGGGGAACTTAACCGTTCCCCGGACCCGAATCTTTCCCGGAGGATCTATGCTCCGTTTCCTCCCTGCCGAAATCGAACAGTTGATTGTCTTGGAAAGGTTGCATCGCTATAACCGGGGGTTGCCTTGCGGGGCCCAAGCCATTCGCCAAAGTCTCGGGCAACAGGAGGTCCGGCCTCTGCCCTCGGTCCGTTCCATCCACCGGATACTCTCCCGCCATGGTCTCACTCACCGTCGCACCGGGTTCTATCCCGACTCGGACCCCTTTACAAAGCTACTTGCTCCGGTTGATTTATCGTGATCAAAAATCCTTGAAATCCCGCCATTCTTTTTGTTAATTGCCTCCGTTTTATGGCCCTTTCCGGTTGCTTTATTCCGTCAGGTTCCTCTTAATATAAAGGGGTAATTAACAATGCTCGATGTAGCGTGACACGGTTATGGGGGTCACGGCCTCCACCGGCACATCCAGCCAGACGATAAAGTGTTTAATGAGGTTCAGATAGTTCTTCACGGCATGGGGCGAACAGTTCCGCCGCTTTAAAAATCTTTGCCAGTTCAGGATCGCATCGGTCATCGCCATTACTGCCCCTCCTCTCTATTTTTGACATGGCTCTAAAATATTCTTTCTCGCGGGTCTTATCGGTCAACTGGGCATAACGCAGGGTCTCCTCAATGCTCCGGTGACCCAATATAACCTGGAGACACTCCAGACGCATACCGGCGTTGAGAAACTCCGTGGCAAAGGTGTGGCGAAGGGTATGCAGGGAATAGCCCTTGTCGGCCAATCCCGCCTTCTCCAGATAGCGCCTAAAAATGGTCCGGGCGGTGCTGTAAGACATCATCCCTGCCCGAGTATAGATCAGGTACTCCTCACCGGGATTCCTCTGCTTCAACCACCTCCGCAGCGCCAGGACCGCATCGTCGCTGAGATAGACCACCCTCCCCAGGCGGTTCTTCTCCCCTTCCTAAATCGCTATCCTCCGCTCCTGGAGATGGACGTCGGCCATCTTGGTATTAAGCAGTTCACCGATCCGTAGGCCCGTCCTCAACAAGACCAGGATCAGTGCCCGGTCACGAATATCTTCAATGACCGAAAGCAGCTTCCGCAGATCGTCAGGATTCATGGCCCGCGGCAGCCGCTCCGGTAACTGCAACCGTATCCTCCTGCTGAATAGTTCCGCAGAACCGATCCCTTCCTCCAGCAGGTAGCGGAGAAAGGCTTGCACACTCACCAGCCTGGTCCTGATCGTGGTAATCTTAATCCCCCGGTCCTGCTCCTGCTCAATGAACGCCTCCACATCCCTTCGGGTAATGGCTTCAAGGGATGTCCTGCCGCTCTCCCGTATCAGGCCCAGAAAAAGAATGATCGCCCCAAAACGACTGGACAAGGTTCTCGGTCTGCGGTTGCCATGCGTCAGGTGACGAAGATAGGCTTCCACCTGATCCTTCCCCGGAAGGTCCATCCGGACCAGCCGTTTTAAAATCCGGCCCAGCGCTTCTAAACCGTCTTTAGAATATATTTTAAATCGTAATCGCCTTTGATAATAATGCGGAGCGTTAACGGCGGGAATCTTAAAATCAGAAGATTTACTCGTCTGCTGTAGATCACTATGTCCGTTCATCATCTCTGTCTCCTTTTCTTAAATCAATAAGAAAATCAGACAGATGATGACCAATAAACCCTTATCTGTCAAACATCAGCTTGGTACGTATAGCAGGAAGGAGTCAGCAACGGCGGTAAAACCCAGGCCACCAGTTTGACCCTCGCACCAAGGACCGCACAGGAAGCCGAAGGCTGGAATTTAGGGGCCGGTTGGGAAACCTTCCGGCCTTTTCCTTTTCCGGGGCCGGGGAAGTGGTGGGACAAGGCCGGAACCGGGCAGGAAGGGAACCCCTTTGATGGGCATAAAGACCCCTCGCGCGGTAAAAAGGTGGGACAGGGGTAGGACAGAATGACGTATACCACCAAAACAAGAAAGGGTTTAAAGCCCTTAAAAGACTTAACAATTTGTTTTAATTGGTGCCCCTGGCCCGACTTGAACGGGCGGCCTACAGATTAGGAATCTGTCGCTCTATCCTACTGAGCTACAGGGGCTTATTTAATTATTTCAAATTATTAAGGTGATATCTGAAATTAGTTCTTTTCTGTTTCTCCCCTATTTATACCCTTCAAGCGTTTTTTTGACTATTTCATGGCTCGGATACTATCACAAATCGGTCGAAATAAAAAGAGCTAAACCCTGCATACACATATAAATACAGTCTTTCCCTTCATAAAATACACTATGTACCCTATTTCTATTTTTAATCTTATAATATTAGGTAAGAACATAGTGGAAAAGACCCCAGAGGCTTAGTGAAAGATGGTGATCTGGGATTGTGGGTTAAACGTTTTGGATTATCAGTTTCTTGAAACACAAATAGCTAACGAAGGAGGAATGCCATGAGTAGAAAGATCGAAGTTGAAGTAGCTGAGGCTTTCGGGAGAACCTTTGTGAAAGGAAACATCCCCGAAATTCACCCCGTGCGTTGCCTCGGTTGCAGAAATTGCGTCAACCTTTGCAAGAAACTCGGACCAAACGTACTCGATATCGTGGACGGAGTTTCGAAGGTGATGCGTCCGGGCGATTGCATAGGGGACGGCGCTTGCATGATGGCTTGCCCGACCAAGGCCATCTTCCTGATGAGCAAGTATGATCCCGCATCGCCGCCAGCGGCAATATAGTGGCATCTGAACGCCAAAACAAGAAAAAAGGAAGGGCCGGACAATCACATCCAGGGGACAGGCCACGGCGCCGCTTTGTTTTGCGATTGCCTGCCGCTTCATAAAGCAGCAACCCGACTACATCTCGACGCAGTTGCACCAGGGCATTGCGTGCAGCACGGTGTTCATGAACTACGCGGTGTGGGAGTCCGTCACCCATTTTCGGGCGGCGTTCGCCCACCCAGAAAGAAATTCGAGCCTTTTCCTGATAATTAGGTATGAACGACGGCAGAGACTACCAACGGGGGATACAAGGCGACGATAATTCGAAAGATATGGTTAAGGGCGCTTTCTCCGGGAGACTGGGTGTAGAGGCTGAAGATCCCGTATAGTCCAAGAATTGTCGGCATCTATCTCAAAACTGCTATCTGTTTTTGAACCTGCAACCAGCAACACGCAACCTGCAACGCTATCTGCGTACTAACCCTGCTCCCGCAAATAACCCGCAAAGCCGGCCAGGCTGTTTTGCATGAAAGTGCGTTCCCGCTGTTGCTCCTTCTCATCCATGAAGCGGAAATTTCTCAGGCAGGGGTCCTGATCCAACAATGTTTCGGCCGCTGCTTCCAGCGGATCGGCGGGGTGGGACTCCAGTGCCTGCCGGGTAGCATCCAGCCAGCGGTAGAGCTGAAGCCGGTATTCCTTCAGGATTTCCCGGCTGTGGGGAAAGGCGCCGAAATGAGCGAAAAAGATGGGTCGGTCCGCTAAGGCCAGCATGTGGTCCACACTGGCCACGGCCTGATCAAAAAAGAACCGCGGCGGGGTAGGGGGCCGGAGATAAAGCCCCTCCCAGAAAGGGAGATAGACCCCGGCCCCCTCACCGGCGAAAAGCCCTCCCTGATAGTCGAAACTCAGATGATGGGGCGCATGCCCCGGCGTTTCCAGGACCGTCAAGCCCGGAAGGGAAAAATCAGTATGACCGATCAATCGGTCTTCCGGAACCGGGTCGATGGGACCGTAGGCCAGAGCCATCTCCTTCAGGGTCTTTAAACTTCCTTCCCACAGTTTGCCGGGGTCCAGCAAATGTTTCCGGCCCTGGGCATGGCAGACGGCCTTGGCCAGGGGAAATTCGGCCAAGAAAGGTCCCAAGCCGCCGGCATGATCGATGTGAATGTGGGAAAGGAGGACATAATCGATCCGTTCCAGCCCCCGAGCCTTCAGGGCGTGAATGAGCTGCTGGACGGAGGATTTGGGGCCCACATCTACCACGATGGTTGTCGGACCGGGGATAACCCAGGCCCCGATAAATCGTTCCAGTCCCGGGAACGGTTGGGGGAGGTCGATTAGAAAAGGGGGGGCGTTGGGCATGGGGTGTTTCCTCCGCTTAAGCCTTCCAGGGTGTTTTAAAAGATGAACATCGAACATCGAACGTCCAACATCGAATGAAAAACAAACATCCAATTCCGGTTTCCCCATTAAACATTCGATGTTCGATGTTGGACGTTCGATGTTCGTCTTTTTCAGTACGCCCCGTCTCCGGCCTTCAGAATGCTTCGGGTTGAGAGGTTGACCAAGGCCCAGATTACGTCCAGGGGCAAATGGCGATCAATGGTTCGGTCAAAGGTAATGATCAGTTGGGCCGGGAATTCGTCGTCTTCAGCGTAAAAAATATACTCCAAAGGGATTCGGGGGAGTGCCCGCAGTTCAAAGGCGGCATCGCCTCCCTGGGTGGCATTGCCGCCTAAAGCAAGCCCGGCCTGCAAAAAGCCTTGAGGGTCCCGGGCAAATTTTTCTTTTAGGGGTTCTTTGGACAGGGCGTGGGGTCCGCGAAAGAAAAGAGCCCCGCCGTTCAGTTCTTTCTCATTCACCTTGATCCCCGAAAGCGGGATCTCCCGGGTCCGGAGCAAATAGATCAGCGAAACCAGCGCTTCCTGAAAACTTGGACTCCTCGACCGGTTCCTTTCCCAACGGATTTGTCGGGTATCCGGCCGGCAGTGCAATCGGTCGTTCAAAAAGGGGAGGGCATACCCGGTTTCGGGGTTATGGGTTGCCAATGACCGCCGACAGACTTCCTCGGGGGTCTGGCGGTTCAATTCCTCCCAGTATTCCGGGGGAATATTTTCGGCTCCCCGGTAGAGGGAAATGTCGGTCGGATCCAGAGGGGGCATTAATACTTTTCACCGCAAAGGCGCAAAGGGCGCAAAGGGAAAAACAAGAGATCTTTTTCGTGTTAGGGAACGGCGGGTTGGTTTCGGTAGTAAAATTCGATATATTTAACCAGTTCCCGCTTAAGGTCCTTTCTTTCGGTCACGGTATGGATCCCGCGGATATCATAAAAATAGTTCGGGTATTGAAAAATGAGACCCGAAAGGGCGCACAGGGAATCGGAGCGGATCAGTTTTTCGTCCACCTCAAAGCCTCTGGATTTCATGACCCGGGGACCGGTGAAAATAACCAGGGCATTGGGTTCGGCGATGATCACGTCCCCCAGGGAAGCAAAACTGGCGATGGCGCCGCCGGTGGAGGGATCGCCCAGGATGGAAATAAAGGGCAGTCCCTCCCGCTTCAGCCGTTGAATGGAGGCGATGGTTTTCACCATCTGCATCAAGGCCAGGATTCCTTCATAGAGGCGGGCGCCGCCCGAGCAGCACAGGGTGACGAAAGGATATTTTTTTTCAATGGCCCGATCAACCGCCTGCCGGAATTTTTCTCCGAAAGCTACTCCCATCGAACCGCCGCTGAAATAAAAATCCGAGATGGCCAGGATAACCGAATGGCCGTAAAGGGTGGCCTCTCCGGTCACCAGGGATTCCTGAAAATGGGACCGTTCCTTCTGTTTATTCAAGAAATCCCGGTAATAGGGGGTCATGGCCTCCTGTTCCAGTAGTTGGCTTACGTCGAGGTCCCGGTTGAGCTCAAAGAAACTGTCCCTATCCGTCAGGCACTGGATCCAGCCCCCGGCATCCAGCACGGTGCGCCGGCCGCAGTGAGGGCAGACCTGATGGTTCTCCAGGTATTCCTCCAGTTTGATTAATTGCCCGCAGCCGCTGGGTGGATTCTGTTCTCTCTCCTGACCGCAGCGAATATAGTCCTGACGGGGTTCCAGGGCCTGCATCTCGGCGTACTGGTCGTTCACCTGGGTTAAGCCGTCAAAATTGACCACTTGGATATCCGGCGGGAGTTTGTAAAAAAACTTTTTGAAGGGCCGTTCCAGCATTTTTTTTAATTCGTGGACCTTGCCCTGATGCTTGGGGAGGCCGAAAGATAAGGCCCTTTTTTCCCGCTGCTCCACCAGTTTATTGATCTTAATCCGGGAAAGCTCCTGAATCGATTTCTGAAGGTACTTGCCTATGGAGGCGGCAAAGCCCTCCAGGTTGGTAACCTCCTCGGGCACTGGAAGGATCTGGTCGATGACCCCGATACGCTTCAGGTCCTTGGCCGTCGGTTTGGAAATTTCCAGGGCCTCCTGGATTCGGCCGGCATCCCGAAAGATAATGGAAGCCATGGATTCCGGCGGGGCGGTAGCATACAGGGCGTCTTCCATTTGAGCCCGGCGGTCCGTCACTTGCAGGGCCAGGGCGCCGCCGCTGCCGCCTTCTCCCAGGACCACCGAAATGGTGCGAATGGGGATGGTCAGGAATTCTCGGATCAGGTGGCTGATGAAATAGGCTTGAAAACGACGGGCCGAAGCCATGGAAATATCGGCGCCGTAAGTGTCGATTAAGCAAAGGATAAAAAGATCGTTGGCATCCATGTACCGGGCCTGGTTCAACATGCCCAAAATTTGCGAGTGCTCATCCGCCGAGAGCATTCCCAGGTTCAATTTTCCGATGTTTTCCGACTTGCGCAGTTTTTCGAAGTTGGGCTTTTCCTGCCCGATCACCAGGACCCGTTTTCCGCTGAAACGACCCTCCCCGCAAACCAGCGATTCCCCGACGGGAGTAAAGTACTTAAAGTGATTAAACAGGGTGCGGATAATATCCGCTGACCGGGGACGCCGGGGGTGTCGGGTGCGACGCTTGAAAAGCTCGACCAGATCTGAGGGTTTCATTTGGATCTTGGACCTTTGTGCCTGTTTTGGATTTAGGAATTCTAAGCGGTGACGGATTCGATAGAAGTCGAATTTGACATCTTGAATCCCTCGCTGGTCATCCTGAGTGAAACGAAGGATCTCGGTTTTGACTCAGGGAAAACTAAGGAGAGGATCTCGCTACTTGATGAAAAGCTGAGATTCTTCGCTTCACTCAGAATGACAATTGCCAAATTAATTCTTTAAGATTATAAGGAAGATAAATGATGCAAGTCAAGCAGAAAGGGGCTGGAGGTTTATTCCGCCAAAACGGCAATAGAGAAAAAAATCCTTGCCAAATTCCTTGATTTTGGTAAAATATCTTTATTTTAACTTTATGGTGAGTGTAGCTCAGTTGGTTAGAGCACTGGGTTGTGGCCCCAGAGGTCGAGGGTTCGAGCCCCTTCACTCACCCCAATTTTTTATTATTGGGATGGAACAACGCAAGATGAAACCATTCAAGGTCATCCAGTTGATCCTTATCGGCCTGCTGACGATCTCCCTGTGGTCTTGTTCGGGAGGCGGCTCCAGCTCCGGGGGCGGAGGATCAAACTCGGATTATCAATTCCTATACGACCACAATGCCCAGCAGTTGGACGGCCACACGATTCGCTGGGAATCCAATACGATTAAGGTATATACCGCTGGGATTCCCGGTGCCGAAGCGGCCGTTAACCGCTGGACCGGCCCGGTAAATTTCGTTTTTGTCGGTTCCCCCCCTTCCGACGGCATCTCCTTTGCCCTGAACGGTTCCAATAGTTTTTGCGGTGTCACCAATACGTTTTATTTTAACTCCGGGAAGATTGCCAGGGCGGAAGTTTCCATCACTGCCAACCAGCAGTTTTGCCGGGGGGGATTGGATAACACCCTGACCCATGAAACGGCCCACGCCTTGGGCTTTTTCGGACACACTGCGGACGGGACCCTCATGGACCCCGATGGAGGGAATGGGAACATTACCGGAACGCTTAGAAACTTCATGAGTCTCCTCTATTCTCAACCCCCTGGCAGGGATATCAATTCCTTCCTGTCTCTGCAACGCAAATTGCCCGACCGTGGTCGTTTTCAGGCCAACGGGACCCAGTTGAATGTCCGGGTGGATTACTGATTGCGAGCTCATGCGAGGTTATCAATAATGACGCGTCTGATCCTGCTTCTCACCGTTTTGGCTTCCTTCGCGGCCATGGCGCCGACCTGTCAACAGGTACGGGAGGAGTCGGGTCTTAACCTGATCGTCAGCGATATTCCCTGCGACAGCGTGGCGGATAAGGTCCAACAGGAACTGAAACGGCTGCATGTTCCCATCCGGAAAATAGATCCGGCGCTGGGTTTTATTGAAACCGGACCGGTACAAAATGACCCTCTGCCGGGCGGTGGATATAAAAAGGTGGAGGAGCAGTACCGGTTGGAGATGAAATGCCAAGAGGCGTTGACGACTAAGATCACCTGTCGGGCAGTGGTAAAAGCCTTGAATCCGGATAACACCTGGACCCAATTGCCGGAGGCCGGACCTTACGAAAAGCGTTTTCTGGAACAAATAAGAATCCGATAATATCCCGCGCTTCCGCCCTTTCCGCCAGTTAGCCTCCCTCTTTTTTAGAACCTTTTTTGCCGCAGACGCACGCGGACCTCGCCTCGTTTCCCTCCGCGGGGCAGGCACCGGCGGGCTATTTTTTTAGCCGGGCGACCCTGGCTTTTAGAACGGAATAAGCAACTATGCACCACCTTACCAATGTCCGGCTTACGGAAGCGGACTGGAAAAAAATAAAAGAAATTGCCAGAAAGGCGGTTGGGCAAGGCCCGGGCAGCCATGGCTGGGACCATGTACGGAGGGTTTTTGACCTGTGTCTGAAGATAGGCCGAAAAGAAAAGGCCGATTTGACCGTTCTGGGATTGGCCGCCCTGCTTCACGATATTGGGCGGCAGGAGGAGAAGGCCTCTAAGGGGAAGGTCTGTCATGCCCGGGTCGGAGCCCGCAAAGCCGTCGAAATCCTGGCTCCCCTGAACCTTCCCTCAGATACCCGCCGGGCGGTTATTCACTGTATTCGCAGCCACCGTTTCAGGGGGAATCATCCCCCGGACAGTTTGGAAGCCAGGATCCTCTTTGATGCGGATAAATTGGACTCCCTCGGGGCCGTGGGCGTGGGGCGGGCCTTTCTATTTGCCGGGGAAGTGGGGGCCAGACTTCACAATGCCCATAAGGACCTTTCCCTGACGGTTTCCTATAGTTGGGAGGATACCGCCTTCAGGGAATTTCAGGTAAAACTGAGGAAAGTCAAGGAGCGAATGCAAACTCGCACCGGGAAGGTTCTGGCGGAAAGCCGGCACCGTTTCATGGTCCGATTTTTTGCCCGGCTGGATCAGGAAGTCAAGGCGTTGAAATAAGGGAATTATAGATTTCGTATTAACCATCAGGCCCGGGGTGGGAACCCAATTTGGCAAAATCAATGAACGTCGAACATCGAACGTCGACATTTTGCGCCTATTCCTGTTTCTTCATCTTTTCCCAATAAACATTCGATGTTCGACGTTCGATGTTCGATGTTCAACTTTTCGGGATTACGCCCTTTTGTTGGGTTTCGTTTCACTCTACTCAACCTACACCTGTCCCGATACGCGCGCCCGAGAAAATTTTTAACCAGCAACCAGTAACGTGGAACCAGCAACGGTTTATTTTCGTATTATAACCAGCGAATCATTGGTTCCATATCGTCCCGATCGGATTTAAAAAGGTTCATGGGGGATTGGGGATCCGGGTAGCCCAAAGCAATCCCCAGGAGCATTTGTTTGTCCTCAGGGACATTGAGCTGCTCTTTGATTTCTTCTTCATAGGCGTTGATTAACCCGATCGGGCAGGTACCCAGGCCCTTGGCCTGGGCGGCCAGCAGGAAATAGCCCAGGGCCATCCCCACGCAGACCATCCGGGAAGCGGGGAAAAGGCGGTCAAGAAAGACCAATAGGACCGTCGGCGCTTCGTAAAAGCTGCAGCTTCCTTCGCCTATGAAGCGATTCAGGTCCAGGGCCAACTGTTCGGCGATGGGTTTCATCCCGGCGAAAAGCCGGCGCTGCCGGCCGATCCAGGGCTCCGGAAGAGGGCGAGACGTCCCGGCCCCACAGGAAACCTGCCTTTCCCCGTGGGCCTGGAGGAGGCGCCGGACCAGACGATCCCTTTCCCGCCCAGTGACCACCACGAATTCCCAGGGCTGGACATTGATGGCCGAAGGGGCTTTCCCGGCCCAGGAAAGCAGCTCCCGGATCAACTCCCTGGGAACCGGATCGGGCCGATAGACCCGGCAACTGGACCGGTCTTGAATGGCTTGAAATAAGTCCATAAGGCATCGTTGCTGGTTACAGGTTACTGGTTGCTGGTTTAGAAGCCTTGGCAGAGCCCATGGCATCCCGTTAATTTATAATTAACAATTGATTATTGATTATTAATATCTGAACGCCTCAGGATGTCAAGATAATAGACCCAATGGTTTGATACCGAATAGAATGGCCGTTGAACTTTTTTTGCCGCAGACACCCGCGGACAAAAGTAGGGGCGGCGACCCCGCGAAAAACGAAAACTTGAAATATTTTCAAGCTTCGTGGCTGCCCGCTCCGGACATGGGGATTAATAAGGAAAATGGGGAGTTCATATGAATCGGGTTGTTTTTTTAGACCGTGACGGGGTGATTTGCCGGGATCGGGCGGACTATGTCAAAAGCTGGGAGGAATTCCGGTTTCTACCCGGGGTAAAGACGGCCCTGCGCATCTTGCGGGAGGCCGGAATACCCGTGCTGATCATCACCAATCAATCCGTAATCAACCGGGGGATCCTCACCCCGGAGGCATTGGATAGTCTGCACCGGAAAATGATCCGGGAAGTCGCCCGGGCCGGGGGGGAAATATCCGGGATCTATTATTGCCCGCACCGCCCGGATGAAGGCTGCGACTGTCGTAAGCCCGGCACCGCCCTCTTGAAACAGGCCGCCCGGGAGCATCGTTTCAATTTAAAAAAATGCGTCTTCGTGGGCGATACCCTGAAGGACCTGGAGGCGGGGAAAGGGGTGGGCTGCCGAACCATTTTGGTTCAAACGGGGCAGGGCCGGGAAACATTGAAAAAGATATTTCAGATGGATAATCCCGGCGGCAACTTCTGGATTGCCGGGAATTTGTACCGAAGCATTGAGCTGATCATCCGGCTTTTGAGGGTCCAATAAAAAAACCGTCTACGGGTCTCTTTTGCCCTTGCCGAAGGGAAAGACACCCGTAGGCGGTTTTTCTTTAATGCGATGGGAAATTAATTATTCTATGCTGAAGTTAATACCCCAGTAGAATTTATGGTATACGTTAAAGGCCCGTTGGCATGCTTAGAGGTGAGGGCAAATGTTGCCTGGCTACCATTAGTAACGGTAAGTGTTACACCTGTTGAAGGGTTGTACCCATTGGCTTGAAGTGTGGCAAGGGTTGCCACACCGGCCGGGTTTTCCGCAAAATAAGCTTGCCCCGCCGTGTAGGCGTTCTTGATGTCCGCCAGGGCTGTGGCATTATAGGCTTTGGCCCGGTAGGTTTGAAACTGCGGAATGGCAATGGCGGCCAGAATACCGATGATGGCGATGACCACCAGAAGTTCAACCAGCGTGAACCCTTTTTGATTCTTCTTTTGGTTTAATCTCTTGAACATTTCTATTCCTCCTTGAATGATGTTTTATTGTTTTATCGGTTTATTTTTTAAAGACTTTAAAGGTTAACGTTTCTCTTTAATTAAAATGACCAAGTTCCCCGCCAAATGAATCTGAAGGCTCTCCCTGTTCTTGTTTTCCTCACCCCCCTTATTTCTTTTTTTTTGCCATGTATTTAATAGTCCGTTAATTGTTGTTTTTCACAAATGCAAGACTAATACCAACCCGGGCCATTAGCCCGAAAAGATAAAATGATTATTTATATCAATAATTTAAAATAATAGAAGGACTGGACCGAAGGGCCGGAAGGGGCGGCGGCGCAAAAAGTTGGCGGGGGGTTGCCAAATATTGGCGGAAAAAAATTACCAGTTTCCTCCGCCTCCTCCGCCAAAACCACCGGGGGAGGAATACCAGTCCGGCGATTCCTGGTAGAAGATGCAGGTTGGGGAGAGTGAAACGAAACCGACAAACGAACTAAAAAATTGAACATCGAACATCGAACGTCCAACATCGAACATCGAATGTGGAATAGGAAACGATAAAGAAATCTCTGCCGAGGCGGGACTTAATGTTCGGTCTTGGATTTTTGCTTTCTATTCAATGTTGGACGTTCGATGTTCGATGTTGAACGTTCATTTTTCAAAACACCCCGTGCGGCCTAAAAGCTGACTTTCACCGGTTGACGTTCCGTCTCCGGGGACTGCAGTTCAAAGAAATCCGATTTTTCAAACTTGAACCCGGAGGCGATAAGGTTTGAGGGAAAAGACTCAATCAGGATGTTGTAATCCCGAACGACGGCATTGTAGTAACGCCGGGAATTCTCAATATCGCCTTCCAGAGATTGAAGCTGTGACTGCAACTGGGCAAAATTGGCATTGGCCTTCAGGTCCGGGTAGGCCTCGGCCAGGGCAAAGAGGGTTTTAAGTGTGGTCTGGAGCTGGGTTTCAGCCAAAGCTTTTTCAGCCGGTCCGGCGGTCTGCATAGCTTGGGAACGGGCTTCGGTCACATTTTGAAAAACCGATTTTTCATGGGCCGCATACCCTTTAACGGTTTCAATCAGGTTCGGCAACAGGTCGTACCGTTTTTTTAACTGAACATCCACATCCGACCAGGACGATCGGACGGTGTTTTTAAGCCGTATCAACTTGTTGTATATCACAATTATGGAAAGGATAATCAGGCCTGAAAGGGCCAGGACCACTACCAGGGACAACATGGGCACCTCCTTTTCACCGCTATTCGTAAATAAACTTCCCAGTTATTTGGTTTTTCGTCAATCATTTTATCCAAGGGTGATTCTAAAATATAGACAATATTTCATTGAAAACCGGGTATATTCCAAAAAATAGAAAAATAGGCGCTGCCGGAAAGTTTATTAAAGCCGTATAATTTTATAAAAGTCTGATTTAATTATAATTATTTTTCTTATTCAATTTGGCATGGCGCTTGCTTACTACAAGGTAAAAAATGTTCATAGCGCTTCACGGCTTATGAAATAACTTAATTTAGAGGAAAGGAGGTGGAAATCTATGAAAAAGTTAATCGCTTTGATGACGGTTTTGGCTTTTGCTCTGACTTTCTCGTTTGCCGCTATCGCTGCCGACAAGCCCGCCGCTGAGAAACCGGCTGCTGCCGCTCCCGCCGCCGCCGCTCCGGCTGCCGCTCCGGCTGCCGATGCCAAGGCTGAGGTGAAGGCTGCTCCCAAGAAGAAGGCCCCGGCCAAGAAGAAGAAGGTCAAGAAGGCTGCTCCGGCCGAAGAAAAGAAGGCTGACGAGAAAGCCCCTGCTGCCCCGGCGGAAAAGAAGTAATTCCTTTCCCAAGGCAATGAATAAAAAGAGGGTGGATCCATAAAGATCCACCCTCTTTTATTAACGATAACGTCGTAAAAAGTCCCAGGGGAGAAGCAATCCTCTGCCGAGAGTCTTTGTCGCCGTGCTCTCAGTCTGGTCTGGTGATCGGGCAAAGTGATTTAACCTTGACATCCACTTCAATTTGAGGTATCTTACCAAAATTAGTAAATCAGTTCTTGCCTATAGCTCCGGAAGCCTAACCCGTCAGCCTTTAGCCTTTGGCGCACTTCGCAAGACCAAGTGGAACAGCAGAGCCTGAACGGCGGCTTCACCGGCAATTCCTCCGTTTTTCTTTTTTCAAAGTCCCACGACTTCCAATTAAACCAGCCGGATTAACCCATCGGGGCGGACCTGACTCTTCAGGTCAAGATTTCCCGTGGACAAAGGAGATTTATGTCTTTTACAGCTTTTGAACTTCACCCTAACCTATTGAAAGCCATTGCTAAAAAAGGATTTGACCAACCAACCCCGATCCAGCGGCTGGCTATTCCGCCCCTGGTTCTGGGGCGAGATATTATGGCTACGGCGGTGACCGGAAGCGGCAAAACGGCCGCCTTCCTGCTTCCCATCCTCCACCAACTGATCGGGCAGCCCCGGGGAAAAACCAGGGTTTTGGTCCTGGTACCTACGAGGGAGCTCGCCGTTCAGATTACGGATCACTTTCAGGATCTGGCCCGCTACACATCGCTTAAGGCCATGGCGGTCTACGGCGGCGTCTCTCCCGTACCCCAGGTACAGGCTTTCCGCCGGAAGGTGGAGGCGATTATCGCCACTCCCGGGCGTCTTCTCGACCATATGCGCAGCGATTACGCCCGTCTTGACGGTATTACCCATCTGGTGCTGGACGAGGCGGACCGGATGCTCGATATGGGCTTTCTGCCCGATATCCGGCGCATCCTGGGAAGTCTTCCGGTAAAAAGGCAGACCCTGTTCTTTTCGGCCACTTTGCCGCCGCCCATTGTAACCCTGGCCCGGGAAATGCTGAAGGACCCGGTTTCCCTCAATATTACCCCGAAACCCATGTCGGCCGCCGGGATTACCCAGGTGGCCTACCCCATTCCCCAGGAAATGAAATCGAATCTTCTGCTGGCCCTCCTCAAACAGGACCAGCCGAAGAGCGTGCTCGCTTTTACCCGGACCAAGCATCGGGCCAATCGTCTGGCCGACTTCCTCGAAAAAAAAGGGGTGCGCTGCGGCCGGATTCACGGCAACCGCAGCCAGGGTCAGCGGACCGAAGCCCTGGCCGGATTCAAGGCGGGCCGTTTCCAGGTCCTGGTGGCTACGGACATCGCGGCTCGGGGTATTGACGTGGAAGCCATCGGCCTGGTCTGCAACTTTGACGTGCCCGGGCAGGCGGAAGACTATGTGCATCGGGTCGGCCGGACCGGCCGGGCCAACGCCACCGGGGATGCCTGCACCCTCGTTTCGCCGGACGAAGAGAGAACGTTTCGGTCCATCGAACAAAGCCTTGGCCGGCGTCTGCCCCGGAAAACAGTCCCGGGCTTTGAATATGAGAAAAGAATCGCCCGGAAGGAAGCCCGGGTGTATGGGTAAGAGGGTAAAATTATTAATGGTCTCTTCATTGTATTCGCAGGTAATTTCTCGTCATCCTCGAATGTTTTTATCGGGGATCCAATGTTCCCTCTGAAAAGCCCGGATTCCCGCCCAGAAGCGCTGCGGGAATGACGCTCTGCTAAAACAGATAATAGATAAAAGATAAGGGGTTCATTGGCCGCACCTTCGGCCAATGAACCCCTTTTTTTTGTTCTCAGTCCCCCAGGACCAGGGTAAGGACTACTTCCCCCTGGAGACCGTCCCGGGTTGCCGGGCAGCGCCACTTTTTCGCGTTTTCCAGAATGCATTTTCGAGGACCGGCGTCGATCTTCGAACCAAAGTTCACCTCTCTCACGGTCCCATCCGGATTAAAAGTCAACTTAAGAATTATTTTTTCCGGGCGGGAACCTTTCGCCAAGCAGTTTCCCATTTCAAAAATTTGCTTCCCCATGGTGCGAAGGACATCCTCCCTGACCAAATTTCCGGACACCTTGATTTCTTCCTGAGTGAACCCCTTTTCCTTATCTTTTTCTTCGTTTTTCAACAACGCCCTTTTCAGATGGGACGAGTCGGCCGGCTCGGCCGGGGCGAGCTGGGCGGACGGCCGGAAAGGGGCGAAGGCCGCCACTTTTCCACTCCCGCCCACGGCATATTCGGAAACCCCTTGGGGCAGGGGGAGGGGTTGCTTGACCGTAGCGGTGGTCCCGCCCTGGTTCCGGATTTCCGTATCCACGGCCACAAAAGAAGTATAGGCGGTTAATAAGTTATAGGTGAGCCCGAGTTCGGTTATCTCCCGGATCCGCCGGTCGTCGGACCGGAGCTGGTTAAAATCCGATAAGATCGTTATCCGGTGTCGGGCCCAGAGGTAGCGCAGTGCCCGGTTGGTTTTCAGCGGGGTGGTTCCCTTCACCTCGATGACCTCCCGGAAGGGACCCTCTCCCGAAAGACCGGTTATCGTAATTTGTCCCTGGGGCTTTCCGCGCCACTTACCAAAAATGATTAGGGGGCGTTCGGCAAAAAGGTCGGGGACTCCGGCGGGTTCAACCTCGGCAACTGAAAATCCGCTGAAGTCGACCTTAATCCGAGTCAGCAACGGCGATTGGATCATCTCCCTGAATCGTTCGGCCTGCGAGGCGGCTTCTTCCGGGCGGGTGATCACAAACGGTTCCCCCAGCCCCACATGGGCCATTCCTTCGATGATGTGGCGGTTGACGCTGCTGCCGATTCCAAAGGCAAAGAGGTTGGCCTGACCAAGGTTTTTCCGGATCAGATCGAAGACCTCTTCTTCCACGGTGACATAGCCGTCGGTGGCGATCACCAGCGTTCGTGAATAGCCTTCGGGCTTCTCCAGGGAGAGGGCTCGCTTGAGGGCCGGCAGCAGCTCCGTGCCGCCGCCCCCCTGCTGGCGGTCGATCAGCCGGATCGCCCGGTCGATATTATCCTGACCGGCAGGAAGGGACTGTTCCGCCAGGACCGAGGATCCCCCGGAGAAAAGAAGGAGATTAAAACGGTCCGCCGGCCGCAGCCGGCCGATCAGATTTTTCAATAATTTTTTGGAGATCTCCAGGGGAAAGCCGTGCATGGACCCGGAGACATCGACGATAAAAATATACTCCCGTCCGGGAACTTGTTCCTTGACCACCCTTTGGGGAGGCTGCATCATCAGCAGGAAAAAGTTTTCTTTCTCCCCTTCGGAGAGCAGGAGTCCGGATTGAATTTGTCTGCCGGCCAAACGGTAACGCAGAATAAAGTCCCGATTTCCGCCCCGGGTCTCGGAGCGATCCAGCGTCACTTTGGCCAGGGTGGGGTTGGGGAAACGGGTCTCCACCTTATGGGAAGGGCAGGTCAGTTCCGCGATGGGCATGCCGGCCGCCAGGTTGACGGCCAGATCAAAGGCATAGGGCGGGCTTTCGCCCTGGCGGAGATACGGATTTTTCACCCAATGCTCCGAGGCCGGAGCGGCCTCGGACGGCCGATTGGAATAGCGCGGCCCGACCACGGTGGGATAGACGAATTCATAAACCCGGTCCGTCGGCACCAGCAGTTCCGTATAATTCAATTCTACCTGGACCGTATCGCCCGGCAGGATATTGGCCACATTCATCTGAAAGACATTGGGCCTTTGCTGTTCCAGAAGAGAGGCGGTCTTCCCCTGCTCCCGGGCCTGTTCATAGGTTCGGCGGGCCTCCTCCCTTTTTTGGATCCGGGCCTCGATGACCCTTTTCCCGACGGTCATTTTCAGGCCATAGACCGCCGCCCGGGTGGAGGCCGGAAAGATATAGATCGCTTCCACGGGTTTTTGACCTTCATTCTTATAGACCTGGGTGACCAGGATCTCCGCCATGACCCCGGAGATGTTAACCCTGGCCGAGGTGGATTTCAAGGGGAGCTGATCCACGCTGGATGATTCGCTTTTGACGAAGAAAAAAGGAGAGAGCGTTCGGTCTTCTTGTTCTCCGAGAGCGGGGTAGGCGCTACCTGAAAACAGAGTGAGCAGTACCAGGGTTAATTGAATCAGAACTTTTGCAAAGCCTTTCATCGGGAAACCTCCTTATGGCTCAGAAATGAACTTCTTTCCCGATTTAGAGCAGGGAGGGCGACAAAAAGTTCCCGGATATTATTTTTTTCTCGAGAATTGGAAAGGAATTCCAGAATAATCAAATACTGGGAATTGAAAGGTACTCAAAAAAATTGGGGAATTTGCCCCAATTTTTCACGTTTTTTAGAGTGTTTAATATTTAAGTATCAGGGGTAGAAATAAGGGGTTCACAAGGGTTGTCATGTACAGCTCAACGACCCCGTCGGTTGACTGGTCGGCCCGATAGACCACCCGCCTGCTATCCGGGCTGATTTTGTAATGAATTTCTACTCTTCCACCCTCGATCAAGCTGCTGTTCAACTTGATCCCGGAGACAGCCGGACCTCCGATCGGAACGCCATACAATTCATAGACGCCATTGGTGTCCTGGTCAGCATGATAGACCACCCGGCTGCTGTCCGGACTGATCTCAAAATTAGATACTGCTCCGCCTTCGGTCAGGACGCCGTTCAATTTGATCCCGGAGGCGGCTGGACCTCCGATCGGGACGCCATACAACTCTTCGACCCCATCGGATTGCCGGTCGACTATATAGACCACCCGGCTGCTGTCCGGGCTGATCTGAAAGGAAATAACATGTCCGCCAGCCATGGCGACGTTCAATTTGATCCCGGAGGCGGCTGGACCTCCGATCGGGACGCCATACAACTCTTCGACCCCATCGGTTTGCTGGTCGGCCCGATAGACCACCCGGCTGCTGTCCAGGCTGATCTCATAATCAGATACTGCTCCACCTTCGGTTAGGATGCCATTCAACTTGGTCCCGGAGGCGGCCGGGCCTCCGATCGGGACGCTGTACAATTCACGGACGTCGTTGCTATCCTGGTCGGCTATATAGACCACACGGCCGTTGTCCGGGCTGATCTGAAAGGAGAGAACATTTCCTCCTGCTGTCAGGACCTCGTTCAGCTTGATCCCGGAGGCGGCCGGGCCTCCGATCGGGACGCTATATAGCTCGTTGATCCCGGTCCTCACCCATTCGATGATATAGACCACCCGGCTGCTGTCCGGGCTGATCTGAAATCTTCCATAATTAACGCTCCCCAGGCTGGAGAGAGAGAGCTTGTTGATTTTTATGCCAGCCTCGGCTGGACCTCCGATCGGGACGCTGTACAGCTCATAGACCTGATCGGTTTGCTGATCGGCCGTATAGACCACTCGGCTGCTGTCCGAACTGATTTGAAAGGAATAAACTGATCTACCCGCTGTTAGGACGTAGTTCAATTTGATCCCGGAGGCGGTCGGACCTCCGATCGGGACGCTGTACAGTTCATAGACCTGATCGGTTTGCTGATCGGCCGTATAGACCACTCGGCTGCTGTCCGAACTGATCTGATACGAACCTATTGCTCCGCCTTCGGTCAGGACGCCGTTCAATTTGATCCCGGAGGCGGCCGGACCTCCGATCGGGACGCTGTACAATTCATAGACGTTATTGGTGTCCTGGTCGGCCCGATAGACCACCCGGCTGCTGTCCGGACAGATAAGGAAACCAAGGACTTCTTTCCCGAGGGGCAGGAGAGGGTTCAGGCGAGTGGGAGACCCTCCATTTAAAGAAACACTATATAACTCGAAGACCTGATCGGTATCCTGATCAGCCAAATAGACGATGTATCGTCCATCCGGGCTGATCTCGAAAGACCTAACCTCCCCAAAAGTCGGCATGGTGCCGCTCAACTTAACATTCGTGGCCGCCTTCAACGGACAAGCTACCAGCATGATAACGGTAATCAGAAAGGACTGGACTAGGCACCGCCGAAATCCTATTTCTGAACCCATAATTTCAACCCCCTTTCATTCCAGTGTTCCCGACCCTAAAAAAAATCTCCGCTCCAACTATATAAAGAAGGATGGATCAAGCGAAGCGGAGCCATCTCTTTTGTGAGCGGCCTTCTGGTCGCCAACGAAATTTGAAATAAAAAAACCCCACTTCTCATTCGAGAATGGGGGTTCTCCTGAATCTGCCATGGCCTTACTCCCTGAATAGGGTCCGATGCAAGAAAGCAACCTGTTCTATTGTCGGAATATGGAATTGTTGTGGAGAGAAGTCAAGGGATTTCTATTTCTGCGATCACTTCGAAGCCTTTGATTTTCACTTGAAATCTTCCAGAAAAGCCAGTCCAGCAAAAACAGAACTTCAGTAGTCTTCAAATTACCTCTTCGCGCAGATGGGGTGGTGTATCCGCTTCGCCCGATCCACTTTACCGGGCTCATTGAAGAGAATGGTCGGCCAGCAGCTCGGGAAAACGCCGGAGGATTCTTTACGACTGGCGTCAAGGCCCGCAGATAAAGTCCGGTCAAAAAACGACCCAAAAGGAGCGTTTCACTCAAAGACGAAACTCAGGGCGGAATAGATGGGTTCACGGGCTTGGCGCAGGGTCTGCTGGTTCCATTTTCTGGCGGCCAGGGCGGATCCATAAATGTTTCCGATGTAAAAAGGCGCGCCTATGCCGCCGGCCAGGACGCCCAACGCGTCCAGTCCCTGGGCAAAGGCGGTCCAAGTCCCGGCGATAAAGGCCCCGTTGACCAGCAGGGACATGAATCCGGTGGCGTAATCCCCGGCATAGGCGTACCCGGCGCCCGGGAGAATTCCGGAAAGGATTCCGGCCAGGACTTCCGATTTCTGGGGCAGTTCCTCATATCCGGCCAGCAAATCGAAAGCCCCTTGAACCTGGGGTGCCCAGACCTGATCGGGGTAACGGGTCAGAAATCGCTGGAGGGCTTTCCGGGCGCCTTGGGGGTCATCCCTTTCCAGACGGACCAGCGCCGCGGCGGCCAGGGCGCGCGGCCCGTAGGGGGTGGCGGGATCGGCCTCGGCCAGGGCTTCAAAAAGATCCTGGGCCTGCTCCCGCTGGTTTCCCTTCCAAACCGCCAGTCCTTCGAGATAGCGCGCTTGGGAAATCAAAGTACTGGAAGGAAATCGCTCCGCCAACCGATGAAATTGTTGGGCGGCTCCATCGTAATCCCCGCCCCGGTGATAAGCCAGCCCCATTTGAAGCCGGACATAGTCCTCTTTCTCCGATTCCGGAAAAAGGATCAGGAACCGCTTGAATTCAGTGACCGCCCGGTAGAACTCCCTTTCCTCCAGGAAGACCTCGGCTACCCGGAGCTGGACCGCTTCGGTCAATAGCAGAACTCCGTCTCCGGCCCAAAGCAGTGATGTCCCCAAAAGTAGAAAGGCCAGGGCCAGCCCGATCGATCGTCTCATGGTTCGGGATTTCCGGCAGAAGGCGCAGGTATTGGCAGGTCAAGGAGTTTCCCTCCCGGAAGAAGCAGGGTGCCGTATTCCGGCTTTTTTAAGAAGTGGCAACGCAGGAGACGATCGGCGGTCATCAGCACACCCCAAATCGGGCCATGCTCCTGGACCGCCAAGGAACCGAAGGCCGAACAACTGGGCAGAAATCCGCATCGGTCCGGATTGATTGGAGAGACGTTGCTCCGGTAGAAGGTCAGAGCGCCCTGCAACCCGAGTTTCACCGGGGAGGTCTCCACGAATTCCGAGACCTCCGGCCGCGATCTTGGGGCCTCAGGCCCCGGCAAACTGCCGGCCCTGGCAAATACCGGAAGGCCGGCCAGCAGGCCGAGAAGCAGACCGGACAGCAGCGCCCGGAGCCAGGCGACTGGATAGGGATGAGGCGGCAGGGTCCACATGGCTGGATAAGGTTCAGTCGGGCTTACCGGTCTTCAATGCGACCAGGGCGTCCGGGAAATCGGCTTCTTTAGTCCTCACTTGCCCGCTTTATCCAGGACCTTTTTCTTGGCCTCTTCGTACTGCTCTTTGTTTATGACCCCCCTATTATAGGCATCTTCCAGACTTTGAAGTTCCTGGCCGATGGTGGGTCCCGAACCGGTCGTCCCGGGAGTAACAATGATGGGCTGTTCTTTCACGACGGTGTCCCCACCGCAGCAGCCGCCGAGAGCCATGGCGAACGCTCCCAGCACCAGGACCCCGATAAATCCGGTATATTTCATGCTTTTTTCTCCTTTCGGTTTTGACTAATGGCCTTGGCCTTGATCACAGACCTCTTGAAAGACCAGCGGGATTATCTATCAAAATGGGCCAAATGGCAAGGGGCATTAATTGGTCCGGCAATTCCAGTTTTAATTTCTTAACTTTCCTATGCCACAAATGGGCTGTGGGTCAGACGAGCTTCGATCCGACCAAGCCACCCGATGGCGCGTCCGACGAAATGACCATCCAAAATAGCTCGGACTATTTACGGGCGATCAGCACCTGCCTTGATGCCCGTGGCATACCTTAAAATAGCCGGAAATGACCCAACGATCATCCTGAGCCCTTCGCCGACCTGTCATCCTGAGTGAAACGAAGGATCTCGTCCTGAACAACGCGAAGGATCGGCTCAGGGTAAAGAAAGACAGGCACTTTTTCCTATCCAGGGATTACGGCCTTCACCCGGCCGACCACTCCACTTTCCAGACGCACTTTTATGCCGTGCGGGTGAGTGGCCGAATTGGTAAGAATCTCCCGAACGGTTCCTTCGGTCAGTCTCCCGGAACGCTGATCCTGTTTCTGTACAACCTGTACCCGGATTCCCGGATTGATCTCAGCTCTTTTATTGCCGTCCATGTTCGTTATTATCCCGATTTCAGTGGTGATAAGGTGCAACGTCTTGTTTGGCGAATGTTCTTTTGCACATGCTTTATCGTAACATCAGGGGCAGATAGACCAGACTCCCACCCACCAGGACCGTAACCTGGAAGGATTGGTTGAAACCCATTCCCGTGCCGGTGACGGGTATGGTGTGGAGGGTGGGGGAGGGCAGGGGGCCGGGATGGAGGTCGCGGGCGGTCAGGACCGACTGCCCGGGCGGTGTGACCGCCACCGGCGCCAAGGTTACCAGCAGGTCCGCCGACGGGCTGGGGGCCGAAAGGTTCACGACGCCGCTGAACCCGGGAGGGGCCGTGACGGAGATCGTGAAGGTGGTCTGCCCGCCGGCCGGGATTACCCGGCTGAGCGGGGTGATCTCCAGAAAAGACCACTCGTCGGCCCCGATTTCGGCAAGAACACCGGTCGGCCGCTGGTCGCCATCGATGTCTTCCGGGGCATCGGTCGGTACGGGGACTTTGTTGATGGCCGCCGCGGCGTTGGATTTCAGGTGAAGGTCGCCGCCTGCCCCGTTGCCCATGTACAAGTTGAGTGACGGATTGGAGAGGTTGCCCTGTTGGATCGCCGTCGCCCCGTCACGTTCCCGCAGGGTGTGGGTTACCAGGTTGTTGACGACGAACGCTTCGGCATTGGAAAAACGCCACTCGATGGAAGAGAATGGGGCTTGGGTGGAAACCACCGTGTTGTGCAGTACCCGGGCCCCGCAGGCCTGCCAGAGGCAGATACCGCAGTCGAACCCGTCTGGAGAGGCGAACAGGGCGGTTGAGTCGGCATAGACGAAGTTATTCCGAACCAGTCCGCCATAGTGGTCCACATAGCCGCCCCCGGCGCTCGGGCAAGGGTTGTCCCCGTAAGGGCGGGCGCCGGCGCCCCGGGTCTCGCGCAGTCCGAAACCTACGCCGCGGGCATTGTTGCGGAGCAGGTTTCGTTCGACCAAAGTGTCCCGGGAGGTGACCCAGAAATGGACGGCGTGCTCGGAAAGCCCGTCGTTGCACCAGAACCCTTCGATCAGGTTGTCCCGAATGATCCAGCCCCGGGACTGGTGGGCGTCAATTCCACCGGTGTAGCAATTGTTCCGGATGTGCGGCCTTCCGGTATCGGTCAGCTCAATGTGGGAACAGGCCACCGTGCCGCTGTCCGTAAAATAAGCGGCTTCGGAGGCATAGGGGTTGATCTTGACGGCCTGTTCGCCGGGGTCGATGATATGAACGTTGTAAATCATCGTGTTCAGGGTATGGCTGCCGGGGCCACTCATGACGTGGATGGGATGGTAATAGGCCTCCCGCAGGGTCAGGTCGGCGACGGTTACCCCGGAGGCCACGATCTGAATGATTTCGGTGGTCAGGTAGTTGCCGTCCAGGACCACGGCCTCCCGGTTCCCGGAAGCCGACCGCAGGGTGACGCCGGGAACCTCGAAACGCAGATACCCGCCGTCCAGCGCATAGGTCCCGTCGGCCAGCAGGATCGTTGTTCCGGCCGCGGCGTTATTTACCGCCGCCACCAGGGCGGTCACCGTGGTGACCTGGACTACGGTCCCGGTGGGGGGCGGCAGCGAGGGGCAAAAACGGGGATTATTCAAGCCAGCCGCTGGAGCTTTTTGGTGAGCTGAAAAAACAACGGGAGGGGCAAAGCCGGCGACGGCCATTAAAATGACCAAGGAAATCAAAAGGACATATTTCATTCGAGAGATCATAGGTTTTTTCTTCAGAAAATGATCATCCCAGTAGTGACTGTTTGGCTGAATTCCAGGCCTGCGTCAGCAGGTCAAGTGTCCCCGGACGCACCTCGGTCCGGAAGTCGAACATCCGGTTGAACTCCTCGATATTTTCTCTCATGGCTTCCTCCGAAAGGAGGCCGTTGGTTACCAGGAGGGAACGTTCATAGCCGGAGCCGGTGAAGAGGCGTCGGGCCAGTTCCTCGCTCCAGCCGCCCGCCTCTTTTCTGAAGATGTTTTTCCAGTGCCGGGTCCAGCCGGGGATCATGAAAAACGTCCCGGCCACCCGGCACTGCTCTTCGTAATAGTTTTCCCGCCCGCCGATGACCAGCCCCACGCAGTCGTCCACCGGGTGGTCCTCGTCCCAGGGAATAAATAGCGGCACACCGGACTCTGCCAGCAAGGCCGCCGGATCGGCCAGGGCGTTGCCGCATAGGCCGTAGCCCAGCAGCAGGGCATCCACCCGAGGGCCCATTTCCTTTCCCGCCGCCGCCAGACCTTCCTGGAGCAACCGTTTCCGGTTGTGCAGGCCCAGTTCCAGGACCCGGATCAGGACCTCCAACCCGTTATCCGACTTTCGAACAAAATCTTCAGGCTCTTTTAATCCGTCGGGGCCGGAGGCCCGATTCTTTCACCAGGGCCGCCAACGTTTGGGAATATTCCTCTTCGACCACGGTTACCCGTTGAATTTCCGGGTCCGAGATCAACAGATGCGCGAATTCCAATTCGAGGATTTCACAGGTTAGAATGCCGAGAACAGGCATCAGGAAAACCTGCTATAGCCATTCCACCTGCACAAGGTCACCCAGCTTTTTAAATTCAGGGTCCCCGGTGAGGATGGAGGCCTGGAAGCGGACGGCCGTGGCGGCGGCGAAGCAATCGGCATAAGAAATGGGGTGCCGGGCCTTAATTTCTGCCGCTTCCCATATAAGTTCCGTCAACAGGGAGCGGACTTTCTGATAGCCCTTTTCCTTCTGGACCCACCGTAAGACGGCATGGGAATCAAACAGAATGTGCTTCATCGATCTGATTATCCTTTTTTCTTTCCTTGAGCAATTCTTCGGCCAAGGACCCTGGTTGGTTTTTCAAAAAGCCGGTGAGGAATTCGATGGGATCGTCCGGAAGGGCTCGGATTTCCACATGGTCGTCCACCCATTTCACGGACAACGATTTACCTGGAGTAGCCCCCATCTTATTTCGTATTTCTTTTGGTAAGACAATCTGACCTTTGGCATATGTTTTAACAATTGGCATAATAATTACCCTTATTAATATTTGTTATACGATCTTGTAAGGTGCAATATAAATTGGCACCGCTGTCAATAAAGTTCGACGAAAAAAGCCTACGCTACTGCGGAAATCCATCTTGCCGTGCGGGGTAGGCTGGCAGGTTATTCAGGCTATCCTTCTTTCAAAATCATCCAGATCAGTTTTTCCTCGCGGGCGGACCAGGGCGGCCGGGTAAGATGCTGGTCAGGCGCTCGGTTTGGTCCAGCACCTTGGGGATGATGTCCTTTTTCTCCGACTCGGAGACAAAGAATAACACCAGACGGGCATTGCGCAGGACCGGCAGGGTGAGGGTGGCCCGGGGCAAACGGGGCGGACGGGGTGATTTCTGGACGAAGGCCGCCCAGCGTGTTTTCTCTTTTAAGGCCGGGTCGCCCGGGAAAAGGGAGGCGGTATGGCCGTCCTTGCCCATTCCCAGGATGATCAGATCGAAGACCGGAAAAAAATGGCCTTTGGCATCCTTGGTCAGGGATTCACATTGCGCCGGCAGGTGTTGAAAATGCCTTTTCATCTCCTCTTCATACTGGAGGGCAATTTGGGCGCTGGGTCCGGCGTATACCGGTATGGGATGGCAATTCTGGGCCGGGATGGGGACCTGGGAGATCAAGTGGCGGTTGGCCATCCCGAAATTACTTTCCTCGTGTTCAAAGGGGACGCAGCGTTCATCTCCCAAAAAGATGTGCGTCGCCGGCCAGCAGATGGCCTGAAGGTAAGGGGGCTGGCTGAGACGTTTATAGAGGGCTTGCGGCGTTTTTCCCCCGGCCAGGGCCAGGGTGCAGACCCCGCTCTTGGAAATCCTTTCAGACTACCGACCGGCAAATCAGATCGGCCGCGGAATCCACCCACATTCTCTGATCCGTGAAAGCTATGGACTTCCGGTATCATGGGTCAGGCCTCCTCTCAAAATCAGCAAGGAATTCAGGTTGTCAAAAGAATCCGCTCAGGAACCAACCGGATTTAAGATCCGGTGGGCGGCTTCCGGTCCTTCACTGCCCGCCGGATAGGGATATAATCGCTGGTCCAGTTGCGCGCAGGTTTCGCAGGCGTTCAGGATGGGGGTCAAAAAGGACCAGCAGAGTTCCAGCCCGTCCTGGCGCCAGAAGAGCATGTGATCCCCCTGTAGGCAGTCCAGCAGCACTTTTTCGTAGGCCTCCAGGGGGGGCGAAGTGAAACCCTGGCGATAGTCGAAGACCATGGTTACCGGCTGCGACTGGACTTGGGATCCGGGTTTTTTGGTCTGGAACTGCATGGTGATGATTTCTTCGGGTTGAATGCCGAGCGTCAGCCGGTTGGCCGGGATGTCCTCTCCGATAATATCCCGGAACATGGAATGGGGAATGGACTTGAATTGGATGACGATCTCGGTATTCTTCCGGGCCAGCCGCTTGCCGGAGGTGAGTACAAAAGGCACGCCCTGCCAGCGCCAGTTGTCCAGGAAAACGCGCATCCGGGCAAAGGTGGGAGTCAGGGAATCCGGACGGACTCCCGGCTCTTCCCGGTAGCCAGGGACGGTTCTTCCGTCCACCGCGCCGGTCTGGTATTGCCCCAGGACTAGGTTAGCGGTCCAGTCATCGATCGGGAAGGGGCGGAGGGACTGGAAGACCTTCAGCTTTTCATCCTGGACCTGGTCGTCCTCGAAGAGCGAAGGGGGCTCCAGGGCCGACAAGAGCCAGGAGCTGCATGAGATGGTTCTGAAACATATCCCGGATCACCCCGGCCTGATCGTAATAGCCCGCCCGTTTTTCAATGCCGATGGTCTCTTCGGCGGTAATGTGAATGGATTCCACATACCGGCGGTTCCAAAGGGGCTCGAAAATGGCGTTGGCGAAACGGAACATCAATATGTTTTGAACCGTTTCCTTGGCCAGGTAATGATCCAGGCGGAAAATCTGTTTTTCCTGGAAGCTGTGCCGGAGGATCTGATTGAGGGCGCGGGCCGATTCCAGGTCCCGCCCGAAAGGTTTTTCCACCAGGATCCGCGACCAGCCTTTCCCTTCTTCGAATTCCCGGGACAGACCGGATTCGCCCAGGTTCCCGGCGATCTGGGTAACCAGCGGGGCGGGAACAGCCAGGTAAAAGATGCGGTTGCCCCGGGTCTGGTGCCGCTGATCCAGATCCTCGAGGGTTCGGGCCAGGTCCTGATAGGCGGCCGGCGAGTCGTAGGTCAATGGTGAAATAATAGAGCCGGGAGGCGAAATCGGTCCAGCGGGAAAGGTCTTCGGGGCCGTGATCACGCACGGCCTGGTGCATCTGATAGAGGAAAGATTCCCGGCTCAGCGGGGTGCGGGCGCAGCCTAAAATGATAAAATTTTTCGGCATGCCCTCCCGAATATAGAGATGATAGAGGGCCGGCAACAGTTTTTTGGCGGTCAGATCCCCGGAGGCCCCGAAGATGGTGATAATAAAAGGGGCCAGGTCGGGTTCCACCGGGCAGGCTGCCGGTGTCGGTCCTTCCGGGCTTATCTGACAACGAGCCACCGGGGTGGCGAAGGACTCCTCCGAAAGGACAGTATCTTCCATTACGCGTTTTTCACCTTATGCCCGCCGAATTCCTGCCTGAGCGCCGCCAGCATCCGGTTGGCAAAAAGATCGGGGTCCTGGGAGATAAAGCGCTGCATCAGGGAAAGCGTGATTACCGGGGCGGCCACCCCGGATTCGATGGCCTGCAGGGCCGTCCAGCGACCCTCTCCCGAATCCTCCACCACCCCGCGAAGGGAGGCCAGTTTGGGGTCCCGGGCAAATACTTTTTCGGCCAGTTCCAGAAGCCAGGAACGGATGACGCTGCCCTGATTCCAGAGATGGGCCAACCGGGCATAGTTCAAAGAATCCTTATAGGGAGAGGCCTCCAGCAGGTGAAATCCTTCGGCATAGGCCTGCATCATCCCGTACTCGATCCCGTTGTGGATCATTTTGGCGAAGTGGCCGGCCCCGGTGGGGCCGCAGTATAGGTAACCTTCCGGAGGGGCCAGGGCGGTCAAAGCGGGTTCCAACCGTTGATAGTCCCCCGGGCTTCCGCCCACCATCAGGCAGTAGCCCTTTTCCAACCCGTAGATTCCTCCGCTGACCCCCACATCCAGCCAACGGATGCCCCGGGGCGCCAGGGCTTCCGCCCGCCGCAGATCGTCCCGATAGAAACTGTTGCCGCCGTCGATCAGCAGGTCGTCGGGTTCCAGGAGGTCTTTCAACAGGCCCAGGTGCTCATCGATCACCGGGCCGGCCGGAAGCATCAGCCAGATGGCCCGGGGCCGGGATAGCCCAGCCACCAGGTCCGCCAGGGTATAGGCGCCCCGGGCGCCCTGCTGCTCGATTTCACGTATCTTGGCGGCGGTCCGGTTAAAAACCACCACTTCCTGCCCGCCCTGGAGCAGCCGTTTCACCATGTTCAGGCCCATCCGTCCCAAGCCGATCATTCCCAATTCCATAAGTTTGAATTATAGATGCTTATATGGTTGGTGAAAAGGACTTTTTTTGTGGTGTGAGGAAAAACAAGGCGAGCCGTCACATCAAACCGCCCTGGGGAACAGGAATCCCCAAGGCGGTTCGGTGGCGCAATAGACGAAGAATTAATCGTTCGGGATGAAGCAGGGGGCGTTGGCCGGGGATTTGCCTTTCAGGACCTGGTGATAAAAGTGAGCTGCTTCAGTTGAGCCTGGTAGAGCGTTATCCGAGCCTGACTCAGACGGACATAATAATTCTTGATTTTTTTTGAATCCCCCTTGACCAGGGCCTTGACCAGGTCGCCTTCCAATTCCGCCACTTCCAGCAGGCGGTAGTAGTCCAGCGTCTCCTTGAAGTGGGCCATGACGATCAGCCCGGTGAGCAGGGGGTGGTTGTTGGTGACATTGGCGTCGGAAAAGGTCACTCCGTGCTCCAATTCCACTTCCAGACCCTTCCGGAATTCTTCGGGATCGATCTTCATTTTTCCGGTGTTGACCTTACTCAGAATGACTTTGGCTTCCGCCGGGCTGACTACCGCTTTCTTCTTCTTGGTCCAGTCGCTGATTTTCAATTCCTTGCAGGTCTTCCGGACATCGGCCGCGGGTACATATTCAGGCAATTTCATAGAGGGCTCCTTTCTTTGGGTAAAAATTTTCAACTCACGTCAGGTAATTTCTCGTCATCCCCGAAAGCCTTTATCGGGGATCCAACGTTCTTTAAGGAAAGACTGGATTCCCGCTCAGAAACGCTGCGGGAATGACGCGTTATGATCTTGTCACCATTTTAAGACCATTTTTAAATATGGTATCAGATTTCCACTCAATCTTCAACCCCCAGTCCACTTTCGAATTCCTATTCAATCTTCTTTACTCTTTTGCTTCCATCTTCCATCTTCCCTCTTCCATCTTTCTCCCTCTCCAAGCCTTAAGCTATCCAGGACAGTTCCGGGCGTCGGCGATGCCAGTCGGTGGCCTGTTCATAGGCCCAGGCGATGCGCAGGGCCAGGGCTTCCTCGAAGGGCCGGGCGTAGATCATCAGGCCGATGGGCAGCCCCCGGCGGGTGAAGCCGCAGGGTACCGACACGGCACAGAAATTGAGGACATTGCCGATAAAGGTGTTCCGCAGGTACCGGGCGTTGTAGCCGTAGTAGCTTTCGAGGCTTTGGTCCACGACTTCCAGGGGCGCGGCGGGGATGGGGGTGGTGGGAACGATCAGGGCGTCGAAGGTCTGTAGACGTTGCAGCACCCGGAATCGAAGCCCTTCCCAATCCCTCCAGGTGGAAAGGTAGTCGACGGCGGAGAGTTTTCGGCCCTTGACCATCCGTTGGGCAACCACTGGATCCAGTTCGTCGAAGTGCCGTTCCAGAAAATCGTTGTTGACCAAACAGGCCTCGGCCGCGGTGATCAGGGGGGTATGGGGATTTCGGATGACTTCGGCGGCCTCGGGCAGGGCCAGGGATTCCACTGCCGCCCCGGCCGAACGAAAAACAATGCTCGATTCCCGTATCGCCGCCTCCACTTCCGGATCGGCCTGTTCAAAGAAGACGGTTTCGACCAGTCCCAGGCGAAGGCCGGCCAGGCCCGACGTTAAACCGGCAAGCCAGTCGGCCGCCGGGACCCGAAGGGTGGTTTCATCGCCCGGATCGATTCCCTGCAATTCCCGGCCGACCAGGGCCGCGTCTTCTGCCGTGCGGGTCAACGGTCCGATCGAGTCCAGACGAAAGCTCAGCGGGTAAACCCCGCTCCGCCCGACGCGGCCCACCGTGGTTTTCAATCCCACCAGGCCGCAGAGGGAGGCGGGGATGCGCACCGATCCGCCGGTGTCGGTGCCCAGGGCCGCCGGGACCAGCCCGGAGGCCACGGCCACGGCCGACCCGCTGCTGGAGCCGCCGGGGACATGAGGCGCTTGTTTCCAGGGATTTAGCGGCGTGCCCTGGTCGTGATTGATTCCCACCCCGCCGTAGGCGAACTGCACCGTCTGGGTTTTTCCGATGAGGATCATTCCGGCCCGAGTCAGGCGTTGCACGGCCCAGGAATCCGACGGGGCCACCGCGTTCTTCCGCAGGCGGGTTCCGGCGGTGGTGGGGACCCCCCGAACGTCAAAAAGGTCTTTGACCGCGTAGGGAACGCCGCAGAGCGGCCCGGGGTCATCCCGTTTCCGCCAGGCCCGTTCGGCTTGCCGGGCCTCTTCCAGCGCCCGCTCCGGAGTGAGGTGCAAAAAGGATTTTAACCGGGGGTCGAATTTTTGTATCCGCTCCAGAAGGAGCCTGGTGACCTCCACCGGACTCAAGGAATGGTCCCGATAGCGTCGGGTCAGGTCCGAAATGGTCAGGGCATGAATAGGCGGATCGGGCATATTAAAAGATACCGGCTTCCAATCCGGCGCAGCGAGGAATTTTTCCAATTCCTGAGCGTTAAACCCGACGAGATAACGGTCGCCTTTCTGGATTACCGGGACCCGTTTTTGTCGAGTCAAACGAAGCATGCGGACCACCGCCTCCTGGTCCTTGGATAAATCGAATTCCCGGTAGGTCAGGCCCTTTTGGTGAAAGAACTCTTTCGCCGCCAGACACTCCGGTCAGGCGGGCAGGGAATAGACCATAATTTCTTCCATGAAATGAGCCCCCTTATTTTTGGTCAGTATTTACGTTTTCATCTTGGCGATGATGGTTTCGATTATTATTTGTTTAAACACCTCCCGGTCAAAGGTCCGGGCGAAGGCCTGGAGTTTTTCCGGCTGGATTAAATGAAGATGTTCCTCCAGGGTGCGGACGGCCTCCATCAGGGCGTCTTCGGTTTGCGCGTTAAAGAAGACCCCGCTGAAGAAATCCTTTCGGCCGGTCTGGAAGTCGGCCAGGGGCACTACGGTTTCCAAGGCCCCGCCCAACCCATAGGCCACTACCGGCCGGCCCGAGGCCTGGGCCTCCAAAGGGGTGATGCCGGCGTCTTCTTCCCCGGGGAAAATCAAGGCCCGGCATTCCCCGTACAATCGTTTAAGCTGTTCGGGTTCGGCCCACCCGAACCAGGTGATATTTTCTTTTGATTCTTCTTGCAGTCGTTCGCGCATAGGCCCTTTCCCCACGATGATCAGCGGTATTCCCAATCGATTGAAGGCCCTTACCGCCAGATCGACCCGTTTGTAAGGGGCCAGGGCCGTGACCATCAGGTAGTAATCCCGGGGCCTATCGGCCAGACTGAATTGCCCGGTGTCGACCGGCACCGGGATCACTTCCGCTTCCCGCTGGTAATAGCGCCGGATCCGTTTTCGCACATGATCGGAATCGGCTAAAAAGTGATCCACCCGGCGGCAGGTCCGGACATCCCATTTCCGGAAAAGAGGGGCGATCAGGGGCATCAGCAGCTTCGGCAGGCGCCCGGCATTCGATTCCCGACCGAAGTAGATGTCGTACATATCCCAGATATAGCGGATGGGGGTGAAAACGTAGGAGATGTGCTTCGCCGGAGAGGGTGCCCGGGCGGCCTTGGCCACGCAATGGCTGCTGGACAGGACCAGATCGTAGCCTTTGAAGGAAAGGCCTTCCATGGCCAGGGGGAAGAGGGGCAGGTAGTTCCGGTATTTAGCGGCCAGAAAGGGCAGGTGCTGAACCCAGGTTGTATGGATGGGAAGCCTTTCGATGGTCGGGGAGACCGTCCCGGGGAAATGAAAGAGGGTATAGAGGTCGGCCTGGGGGAAGATCTCGCAGAAAACCTCCAGGCATTTTTCTCCTCCCCGCATCCCGGTTAACCAGTCATGGACCAGGGCCACCCGCCAGGTTTTCAATAAGTCCTCTTTCCCTCGAGTTTCAGACATGGCTTTGAGTCCGGGATAGTTTTTTACATTCATTGTTAGAGCCAAAAATATTTCAAATATTTTTGGCTAGGTCTTCAAAAACCTGGAGGACTTTTTGGGCCGTGGCCTCCCAGGAAAAAAGGCGGGCCTGGTCCAGACCGGAGCGGATCATGTTCCGCTGCAGGTCCGGGTCGGACAGAATCTGCCTCAAACCCGAATAAATGTCTTCCACCTGGAAAGGGTCAACTTGCAGACCCGCGGCCCCCGTGATTTCCGGCAAGGAAGCGGCCCGGCTGACCAGGACCGGGCACCCGCAGGCCATGGCCTCCAGGACCGGCAGTCCGAATCCTTCGTAGAGTGAGGGGGCCATCAACAGGTGGGCGCTGGAATATAATAGCACCAGCTCCGAGTCCGGGCAAAAGGGAAAAACAACCAGGCGCCCGGCCAACTCGACCGGTACCCGATCAGGGGTCAACCCCACCACGACCAACTTGCCTGGATAGGTCCCCTCCTGGACCAGTCGCCTGAAGGCCTCCATAACCCGGGGAAAATTTTTATGAGGTCGGTAGTTGCCCACAAACAGGATGAAACCGGCCGTAAGCCCAAACCGTTTGAGAAATTCGGGATCCTCCGGGCGGGGGCCCCATAAAGAATCCAACCCATTAGGGATGACCTCGATTTCGGCCTTTTGTCCCCCCAGGTAGTCGACGATGTCCCGCCGGGAACTTTCCGAGACCGTGAAGACCCGCCGGGAGCGAGCCACCGCCGGACGGACCAACAGGCGGTAATACCAGCGGTATTTCCAGCCGTAGTCTTTAGGAAAGATCAGGTGAATAAGGTCATGGATGGTCAGGATCGACCGTGAGGCCAGGGCGAGGGGAACGGCGTAGGTAGGGGAGAAAAAGAGATCGAAAGGGTCCTTTCTGAGCAGCCAGGGAATCAGCGCCTGTTCCCGGAGGGTGTAAGGGGGGATGGAAACCGTTCGCCAGTCCACCCGGGCCAGGGGCTGAAACCAGTCCTTTACCCAGGGGAAACGGGTCAAAACCAGATATTCGTTTTGAAGGTCCAGGGCCAGTAATTGGTCCAAAAGCTTCACACAAAAACGGGCAATCCCGTGGGTCTGCTTTTCAATTACCCGGGCGTCGAAGATGATTCTCATTTATGATTCTCCCTTAGCTTAAGGCGGCCAGGGCAAAACTTAGACAAAAGGGAAACTGAGCTGACCGATGGAGCGATAAACATCCAGGGTCTTCCGGGCGGATTCCCGCCAGGTGAAAAGGGCGGCCTGTTTGAGACCCCGTTCGCTCAGCCGCTCCCGCTCTACCGGGTTCTTCAATAAATAGACGATTTGCTCGGCCAGGGCCTGGGGATCGGAAGGGTCGATCAACAGACCGGCATCCTCCACAATCTCCGGGATGGAGGAGCAGTTGGAGGAGATTACCGGGGTGCCGCAGCTCATGGCTTCGAGCACCGGCAGGCCGAAGCCCTCATAGAGAGAGGGAAATACGAAAACCTCCGCTCCGTTCATAAATAGAGGCAGATCGTTCCGGGGCACATAGCCGGTGAAGAGGACCCGATCTCTAAGGGGGTAATCCTGGAGAAAGCGTTGCAAGGATTGGGTTAACCAGCCCGGTTGCCCGCTCAAAACCAGGGAGTAATCCTCATCTATTTCCCGACAAACTTGGGCGAAGGCCTTCAAGAGTACGATCAGGTTCTTGCGGGGTTCAATATTGCCCAAGTGATAGAGATATTTTTTTGTGAGGCCGTAACGGTCCCGTAGCTGGGCTAAGGCCTCTTCCTTTTCTATGGGGCGGAAAAGGGGAGTGGGGGCTTCATGGATAACGACAATCTTTTCCGGGGGGACGTTTAGAATGCGGATCAGATCGTCCCGGGTGTGGTAGGACACGGAAATAATTTTATCGGCCCGGCGCACGGCGTGTTTCAAGATGTAACGCATATAGGCACCGTATTTGATCGGGATGGTATGGGGAAAAAGGAAGGCCACCAGATCATGGATGGTTACCACGACGCGGAAACCTGCTTTGCGGAAGGGAATCAAAGAGGCCGGTCCGTGAAAGACGTCGACGGCTCTTTTTTTTAAGCGAATCGGAAGAATGAAATGTTCCCAGAAATCGCCGAAAGGATGGTTTTCATGGGAAAAGATGGTCAGCAGGGACCGCACCCGAGGGTGTGACGAGTTCAAGCCAAAAAGATTTTCCGGGCGAGACAGAAAATAATAGACGGATTCCCGGTCTTCAGCCAGCAGATTTTCAACCAGATGGAGCACGTAATTACCCACTCCGGAGCGGGTGGGTAATACGGTGCGGATGTCTATAGCGATTTTCATGGTCGACCCGGACGATAACGGCAGCGTCCTACTGGGGAACCCCGGTGGGGTAACGGAACAGCCTTTTGACCAGTTGCCAATCCTCCCAGGCCAGCAATCGGAACAGTATCAGCGCTGCCGCGTACCCGCCCAGGGCGATCAAACAATAGATGCCGGCCGGCAGGGCTTTAAAGGCCCAGAAAACGATCGCCATAACCCCGCCGCTCAGGACCAGGGAGGCCGTCTTCTTGAACAGGGAAAGACGCAGAAAAGAACGCTGTAAGTGAAAAAGATAGAAAGATACCAGGAGCGCTTCAGTGGCTACGGTAATGACACTGGCCCCCAGGTATCCATAGCGGGGCACAAACAGGAGGTTGCTCCCCAAATTGAAAACCAGCGCCAGGGCACTGCCGACAATGATCAACCTTTCGCGATTCAAGGAGAGAAGGACGTGGATCAGGGCGTAATGGACAAAGATGAAAGGGACCACCCAGACAATTATTTCTAAGGAAAGGATGGAATTTTGGAAGAGCGGCCCAAAAACCACCACCAGCCAGGGGTCGGCCAGGTGGAAGGTGATGAGGACCAAAGGGATGGCTATCATCACCAGGTAGACTAAGGATTTCTCATAGGCCTCCTTGAGCAAGCCCTGGTCCCGGTCTCCCAAAAGGGAAAAAATAGGAAAAAGGCCGGACATGATCAGGAAGGGGAAGATGGAAAAGGCCTCGATGATCTTAACCGGGACCGAGTACCAGCCGATCTCGGCCGTCCCGGACCGCAACAGGGAAAGGAGAATAATGTCCAAGCGGACATAGGCGGTCACAAAGAGAACGGACAAACCGATAGGCCAGGTGACGCGGAGGAGGTGCTTCCAGAAAGAGAGGTCCATTTTTAATGACAGGGGGGTGATCCGCCTCCAGATGATGCCCCCGTTCAACAGCAGGCTGAACCCTTGGGCCAGAACCATAATGATGATCAGGACCCATAAACCGGCTCCGGCCCAGAGAGCGAGCAGACCGATTAGAACCACCAGGCCTTTATTAAGACTTTTGATGGCCAGTTCGTATTCGAATTTCTCCAGGCTGTTGGTCAGAGCGGCCAGAAATTCCACTAAATGATTGCCGATGAGGCTCAACACCCCTAAAGAAATCAAGAAGACCATCTCCCAGGGATAGCCCATGGCCGGCAACAGCCCCAGGGTCAAGAGGAGGACCCCCAGGGAGAGCAGAACTTTAAGAGAAAGGATATTTCCGGCATAGGTCGACAGCAGGTCCCGGCGGCGGGAAACCTCTCGAACCAGCAGGGTGTTCAACCCCAGATCGCAGAAAATGGTGATCAAACCGGCGAAATAAAAAGCCAGGGAATATTTCCCGTAATCCCGGTCGCCTAAGCGGCGGGCCAGGATGACGACGAAGACCACGGCCAGAAGACGAATGACTGCTTCCGTGGCAAATTTTAAGGCAATATTTTTTCGGGCTTGCCCTAGCAGGCTCAATTAAATTCCTGGTAGAGTTTGATCTTGGCTTTCCCCTGCAGCGCCTTGGTCCAATCCTCCAGTAATCGGCCATTCTTCTGCTGCCGCAGCACTTGGGTGAAACGGTCTTTTTGCTGATTAAAGTCCTCCGCAGAGGCCGCCCGATAGGTCTTGAATCCGATGATCACCTGGTCGGACCCCACCTTCAACGGTTTGTCCGGGAGGGGACGGTCGGCGCTCAGGGCTGCGGCCGCCTGGAAATTTTCCTGGGTATTGGCCCAGGGAGGGAGGTTCTTAAAGCGGGAGAAGAATCCGGTTTCTTCGACCGTCAGGTTTTTTCCCCGGGCCAGGGTCGTCCAGTCCTTATGCTGCCGGGCTTCCTTCAAGAATTTTTCCGCCTCCGATTGAGCCAGGAGCGAGGCCTGTTCGGCCCGCCAGTCCTGCTCCACTCGAGTGGCGGCCTGGGCGAAGGTCATAGGCTGGGTCTCTTTACGATCGACGGATTGAAGGATATAAAATCCCCGTTGCGGTCCCAGATCCAGAACGGAGCTGATTCCGCCTTTTTTCAAGGCAAAGGCCTGATCATAAAAAGCTTTCTGCCCCTCCAAATCGGCGCCGGGTTTTCCATAGATCAGCCACCCGGTTTCCCGGACCGCTGCCTTGACCTTGGATCCAAAAGCCTTCAGGTCTCCGGACAATAACAGTTGGTCATACAGGTCCTCCGCCTTCTGGCGGGCGATTTCCCGGGCCTTGTCCCGTTTGAGGGTTTGCCGGATTTTTTCCCGAACCTCTTCCAAGGGCTGGGGCTGGTTCTTCTTCGGATCCAGGAACTTGGTTTGATTTTGCTGGTAATAGCCCTGCAACTCTTTTTCCGACACTTCCACCGAGCTTTCAAAGTCCTGGGGATCGATCTCCAGGTAGCGGACCCGAACCTCGGCCGGGTTCTGGTAGCGGGCGGAATTTTTGGCAAAAAAGGCCTTGACCTGATCGGGATTGGAGGCAATCTTTTTCTCATAGTCCGCCTGAGAAAACCGGACCAAGGAAAGGTTTATTTCATCCGAAAGATAGTTATAAAAATTCTGGACTTCTTGGGGCTCGATCTTGACGAATTCACCGAGAAAGGAACGCAGCCGTTCCTCCAACAGGGCGGACGCCTGTTCGGCCTCAAATTCCTCCGGGGTCACCCGGTTCATCTGCAAGAGTTGCCGGTAGCGGGACGGACTGAATTTGCCGTTTTCCTGGAAGGCCGGGATTTGTTGGATCTTCCGAGCCAGCTCTTCCGGCCCCACGGAAAATCCCATTTCTTTTCCCAGATCGGCCAGGATCCGTTTTTGGATGAGCAGATCCAGGACTTTCTTTTTCACTTTCAATTCCTGGAGGGCCTTTTCGTCCAAACGCCCGCCCCCCGGGCCCTGCAGCATCTGAAGGTATTGCTGATAGGCCTGCCGGTATTCATTCTGGGTAATGGTTTTTCCGTTTACCGAGGCGACCTTGGCGGCCGGGTCGGATTTGAAGCTGCCCACCCCCCAAAAGACAAAAACGAGGGCCACAATGAACAGGGTGATTTTTATCAGCCAGGATTGAGCGTGTTTGCGCATTAAGCTAAGCATAGGTAGACCTGTTTGCTATTTGGAATTCCCCAAACTTAAATAAAAAAAGGGTCTTACCGAGGCAAGACCCTTAATGAGTGATCAGTCTGGGATCAAATTATTCTTCTTCCTCTTCCAACTCTTCCAGGACCACGCCGTCCCGTTCAAACTGGGCGTCGCGCAGGGCGGTGGCCTTGGCGATCTCCTCATCGTTCCAAGGTTCGATGACGAGGGATTCAGCCACGAGCTCCCAGGTGTACATGGTCTCAATGGGCAATTGGTATTCCTTGGTTAAGCCTTTCATGATCTGATCCCGGCAGTTGTGGCAGGGGGCGATCAACAATTCGGCCCCGGTGTCCAGGATCTGTTTGGCCTTGACCCGGCCGTAATAGATCCGTTCTTTATCATAAGGCATGGCCCAGGCCCCGCCGCCGGCCCCGCAACAGTAGTTATTCATGTCCGGGGGATACATGTCCACAAAATTTTCGCAGCACTGCTGGGTGATCCAGCGGATTTCCGGGCCGTAGCTTTTCCCCAGGATCATCTGACTCTTTCGAGTGTAGTTGCAGGGGTCGTGGGCCGTGGTCAGTTGCGGATGCTTGGATTTGTCTATAGTAATCCGACCGCTCTGAATATAATCAATCAATAATTCGAAAACGTTGACTACCTTAAATTCCTTGAAGGCTTCCGGGAACCAGTTTTGCAGACCAACACGGGTCGCAAAGTAGGCGTGGCCTCACTCGGGTAGGAGGAGGGTTTTGCATTCCAGCCTCCTCGCATTCTCCAATACCCGGCCGACCTGTTCCTTCCAGGCCGGGTCGTCTCCGGAGAAGAGTCCCCAGTTGACCCCCTCCCAATTGGTGGAGGAAACGGTCCAGTCCTCCTTGGCGGCGTAGAAGATCTTCCACCAGAACTTCATGTCGTCCGGCTCGCCGAAGGGTTCCTTGGAGTTGATGGTGGTGATCACGTTGGCGCCTTTTTTGTCCACCGGCACATAAAACCCGGGGCATTCGTCGCGGGCCAGTTCCTGCCCCAGATCGGCCAGGAGGCCCAGGAAATCCTCCTTGGGGATGCCCAGGTTGTTGCCCCGCTGGAGGTTCATCATGGTCCCCTTGTGGATGGGACCCGGCACCTTGTCGCGGGCCCGTAGAGCCCCGGGCCTTGCGGAAGGTCTTCATTAAATTGATCCCCATGGGGCACTGGTTCTCGCAGCGGCCGCAAAGGGTGCAGATCCAGGGCCAGCGGGATTCGATCAGCTCGTCATCCAGTCCCAGGGCGGCCATGCGGATGGCCTTGCGGGGATCGAAGCCGTCAATCCCGGTCACCGGGCAGCCGCCGGCGCAGGTGCCGCAGGTGAAACAGAGGTCGGCCATCTTGGCATCCACGGCCAGTTTCCTGTTCTTCTTGTTTACCTTGAGGGGTTCAGCCATAGTGACACTCCTTACGTGGAAAAATAAATAACGGTTTAAATATATCCCTTTGTTCGTCGAATTTCAATACTTAATATTCCTTGGGCAGGGTATTCAGTTTGGCCAGGGTGAAGACCGGACCATCCTTGCAGACGAATTCCTGGCCCACGCTGCAACGACCGCACATGCCGATACCGCACTTCATCCGGTTTTCCAGGCTCATGATGATCCGTTCCGCTGAAAAACCCAGCTTTTCCAGCACCGGCTGGGTGAACTTGATCATAATGGGCGGGCCGCAGACCAGGGAGTAGGCGTCTTTGGCGCCGGGGGCCTTCTTTTCGGTGATAGCCGGAACGAAACCCACGTTGTATTTCCAGTCCGGATCGTCGGTGCCGTCCACGGTGATGTGCATCTTGATGTCGTCCCGGGCCTCCCAGGCCGCCAGTTCATCCTTATAGAGGAGCATGCCCGGCGATCGGGCCCCGTAAACGACCGTAATATCCTTAAACCGGGATCGATTAGCAGGGTCCAAGAGATAGATGATGGTGGACCGCAGGGTGGTGAAGGCAAAACCGCCGCCTACGATGACGATGTTTTTCCCTTCCATTTCTTCCAGGGGATACCAGTTGCCCAGCGGCCCCCGGACCCCCATGATTTCCCCTTCCTTCATATTATGGAGAAAGGAGGACACCAGCCCCACTTTATTGACCGTGAATTTGATAAATCCTTTTTCCGTGGGCGAGGAGGCGATCCCGATGGGGATTTCCCCTTTGCCGGCGATGGACAATTCGGCAAACTGGCCGGGGTGGTAGGCGAAACGCGGTTCATCCTCCGGGTTCAGAAAGACGAACTTAAAGGTCTTCAGATTCCGATCTTCGGTCTCGGTAATGATTTGATCGATCCGGACCGGATAGGGCAAATAGGGATTGATCACGAAAACACCCCCTCTAATTCGCCTGAAAGGCGTTCATAAGATTGCAGACACGCCGGATATCGATATTGACGGGGCAAAACTGGACGCACCGTCCACAGCCCACACAGGCCACCCCGTTTCCGTATTTGTCCACGTAATATTTCAGTTTGTGCATGAAACGCTGCCGGACCCGCTGCAGCTTCTGGTCCCGGGGATTGTGCCCGGAACCGTGCAGGGTAAACAGGGGGTACATGCAGGAATCCCAGTTTCGCATCCGCAGCCCTTCGGTTCCGGAAACCTCGTCCTGGATATCAAAGCACCAGCAGGTCGGGCAAAGGTAGGTGCAAGTCCCGCAATTGATACAGGCGAATTGGACCTCGTCCCAGAAAGGGGCGTTAAACAGGGGCAGCAGGGGTTGATCCTTGAGGCGGTCCACGGCCACCTGGGGCGGCAGGGCCTGTTCGGCCTCCTTTTTCAGGGTTTCCGCCTGGGATTGATCCGCGGCCGACGGTTCGGTCCCCTGGGGCACTCCCTGGAGAAGGGCCGTTCCCTTTTCCGTTATGGCCTGGGCCAGGTAGGCCGAACCCAGGTCGGTCAGAAGGATATCCAGTCCGGCCGGATCGAAAGGCCCGCTGCCCACGGAGGTACAAAAACAGGTGGAACAGGGCTGGTTGCACCCCAAGCCGATCAAGGTCAAGGTTTCGCGCCCGTGTTTCCACCAAGGGTCGGTATATTCAGCGGTCTCGAAATTTATTTGGACCAGGTTCAAGGCCCGGGCATCGCAGGGCCGGACCCCCAGCAGCAGCCGGGGAGATTCGTCCCAGGGGACTTCCTTCAGAATATGGGCCCCCTGATCCGCCGGATCCAGGCTGAATTGAAACATCCTTTCAGATGCCGGCTGGACCCATTCCTTGGGGGAAAGCCGAGTATTCTGAAAAGAAAAGTCGGGTCCTTCTCCTTCGGATAGAAAGGCAAAATTGAATTGGTCCCCCTGGCGCACGGGCCCGATCGTCCGGTAGCTCTTGCGGAGCAGGTTCAACCATTCGCTAAAATCTGTTTTGGCTATGGTTTTGGCAATCATATCGAAATCCTTGCTAATTAAGTTTACTTGATGAATTCTTCCTGGTCATCGGGGCGGAAAGTGTCCAGAGGCGGCCGGCCTTCCAGGATGATGCCGGCTTCAAACCCATAACGGTCCCAGACGTCTTTTTCCAGCTTTTTAGTGAACTGGCGCACCTTGATCCCCACCGGGCAGGCCCGTTCGCAGGCCCCGCAGTCCGTGCACCGTCCGGCCAGATGGAAGGCCCTTAAAAAGTGGAAGGTCCGCAGATCGGTCTTGTCCAGGCTCTTTCCCACCCATTGGGGTTTGGATTCATCCACGAAACATAAGGGACAGTAGCACTGCGGGCAGGCATTGCGGCAGGCGTAGCAGCGGATGCAGGGCTCAATGAGTTTTTCGAAAACCTGCCAACGTCCTTCCGGATCCAGAGCTTCGACGGCTCGAATATCGGCGTACCGATCCACGCCGGTTTGTTCCGGGACCAAGTCTCCCAGCAACTCGTCGTAGAGTACCGGGTTGCGATGGGTACAGATGGCGCAATTGTCCTGGAGGAGTTCACCGCGGTCAAAGGACTGCTTGAATCCTTTCCCTTCCACGGTTAGCGAATCACCGTCTTCCAGGACCTTCAGGGGTTCCTGCCCGTCTAATCGTCCCCAGACCTTTCGGCGGTCCAGCATCCCTTGGCAGGGGGCGCCCAGAATTACCAGTTGTTCCCGTTTGACCTGTCCCTCTTGGAGGTGAACCACGATGTTCCGGCTGTCGCAGCCCTTGGCCGCAACGGCGATGCGTTCGGTTCGCTTGGGCAGATAATTGGCCAGGTTGACCCCGCAAAAGGAGTCCCAGTACAATTGATCCGCCTGGTCGGCGCTCCGGACCTGGACCGGTTCATTCATCATGGGGATGGTCCCCTGCCGATAGCCGATGACCACGTCCACCTTTCCCTCGGCCAGGAGCCGTTTGGCCAGTTCCTGTATTTTTTTAGTATAGGTCAACATTTATGCTACCTCAGCCAGTTTTTTGATGTAATGGGGGGCCGGTCCCAGGGCCTTGACAATCCCGGTGACTTCGGTCACGACCTGCTGAAACTTGGTGGCTTCCGCGGAGGAAACCCAGGAAAAGTGGAGACGCCCCGGTTCGATGCCCATGTGTTCCAGCAATCCTTTGAAAAGAGCAAATTTCCGTCGGGCGTAATAATTTCCGGCGATATAATGGCAGTCCCCGGGATGGCATCCGGATACCCAGACCCCATCGGCCCCGTGACGAAAGGCGCTTAAAATAAACTTGGGGTCCAAACGTCCGGAGCAGGGGATGCGGATTACCCGGATATTGGGGGGATACTGCAGGCGGCTGACGCCGGCCAGGTCGGCCCCCCCGTAGGTGCACCAGTTACAGAAAAAAGCGATGATTTTGGGTTCAAACGGTTCACTCATGGCAAATCCTTTTTGCGCCTGGCGCAGAGCGCAGAGCGCGAAGCGTTACTATGTTTTATTATCTAAAATTTGGACGCGCCTTTTGTCCAAATTTTAGGCGGCCTCGATCATGGCGAATATCTGGTCCTGGTTGAACCCCTTCAAGGTGAGGGCCCCGGAACGGCAGGAGGCCACACAAAGGCCGCAACCTTTGCAAAGGGCCGGATTGATCTCCGCTTTATTGGTTTTTTCATTCCAACCGGGCGCCGAGTAAGGGCAAATTTCTATACAGACGCCGCAGCGGCTGCAAAGGGCCGGATTGGTAAGGGCCACAGTACCGCTGACCTCGATATTCAGGCTGGAAAGAAGGGTCACGGCCCGGGCGATAGCGGCCTGGGCCTGGGCAATGGATTCATCCACCGGTTTTGGGTAATGGGCCAGACCGCAGAGAAAGACCCCATCGGTGGCGAAGTCCACCGGCCGCAGTTTGGCATGGGCCTCCACGAAAAATCCGTCGTCATTCAAGGGAACCTTGAAGAACTGGGCCAATTCATGGTCCCTATAGGAAGTGATGGCTCCGGCCAGACCCAAGAGATCGGCCTGGATCTGGACTTCCTGACTGAGGATATGATCCAAAACGGTGATCGTCAAACCCTCAGGTCCGACGGTCACCCGGGGTTTGTTGTCCACCGTGTAGCGGATGAAGAAGATCCCGGCCTGCCGGGCCTGCTTGTAAAGGTCTTCCCGTTCTCCATAGGTCCGCAGGTCGCGGTAAAGGATATAGATGTCCCGGTCGGGGTCTTCTTCCTTCAGTTTCAGGGCCGAGTGAACCGAGTGGGTACAACAGACCCGACTGCAATAAGGACGTTCGGGTTCGCGGGACCCCACGCATTGAATGAAGGCCACAGACTTGGCTTTTTCCACCAGGGGATCTTTTCCGGCCATCTTCTGGTCCAGTTCCAGGTGGGTCATTACCCGGGGATCCTGGCCATAGGCGTATTCTTCCGGCTTGAGTTCCTGGGCCCCGGTGGCGATGACCACAATACCGTGCTGGAGTTCGGTCGGTTCGGAACCGTTGTCGATCCGTACGAGCCGGGTCTTGAATTGGCCTACGAAGCCGCTGGCCTCGAGGATTCGGTGTCCCAGATACGTTTTGATCTGAGGATGATCCTCCACTTTTTTAATCAATACGGATAGATAGGACTGGATGTCCTCTCCGCGCCAGGTAGTGTTCAGATGCAGGGCCTGACCGCCAAGCCGGGAGGATTTATCCACCAGGTAGACCTGGTAGCCCTGGTCGGCCAATTCCAAAGCGGCGACCAGTCCGGAAATTCCCCCTCCGACCACCAGACCCGAATGGGTAACCTCCACCGAGGTATCCTGCAGGGGTTCTAAAAGCGTCGCTTTGGCCACTGCCATCCGCACCAGGTCCTTGGCCTTGACGGTGGCCGCCTCGGGATCATTGGCGTGGACCCAAGAATTCTGGTTGCGAATGTTGGCCATTTCAAACAGGTACTTGTTCAAGCCTGAATCGGTCAAGGTTTCCTGAAAGAGGGGTTCGTGGGTTCGGGGAGTACAGGCCGCCACCACGATGCGGTTCAGTCTGTTGTCGCGGATAACCCCTTTGATCTTTTCCTGGGTATCCTGGGAACAGGAAAACAGGTTTTCTTCCACGAATTCCACATAGGGCAGGGACTTGGCGTATTCCACCACCTCGGGCACCCGAACCACCCCGGCGATATTGATGCCGCAATCGCAGACAAAAACTCCGATCCGAGGTCGTTCCCCGGCCACAACCCGAGGCTTGGGAACCTGTTTCTCCCTGGTCAAAGTATTCCGGGCCGAGGCCAAGTTGCGCGCGGCGGCGCAGGCGGCGGCGCTGGCCTCCATAACCGATTGGGGGATGTCTTTCGGGCCCTGCACCACCCCGCAGGCATAAATGCCTGGGGCCGAGGTTTCCACCGGGGTGAAACTGCTTTTTTCCACAAACTGGTTGGCATTCATCCCGACCCCCAGTTTCTGGAAAAGGTCCAGGCTCTCCTTGGGGGTTTCCAGGCCAACGGACAGGACGACCATATCAAAATCTTCGTTGACCACCTGACCATCTTCGGTGACGTAAGTGATGCGCAGGTCGTTGCTGTCGGGCAACGGATCCACCGTATGGATCCGGGAGCGGATAAACCGGATCCCCTGATCCTTGGCTTTGTTGTAATAGCGTTCGAAGTCCTTGCCGTGGGAGCGGATGTCCATGAAAAAGACGGTGGCCTCCAGGCTTTCTTTGCTGTGTTCCTTGGAGATCATGGCCTCTTTGATGGCGTACATGCAGCAGACGGCAGAACAGTACCCGTGATCGCAGTGGTTGATGTCCCGGGAACCGACGCACTGAAGCCAGGCGATTTTTTTCGGTTCCTGGTGATCGGAAGGCCGAACCAGGTGTCCCATGTAGGGACCGGAGGCGGCCAGGATCCGCTCATATTCCATGGCCGTAACCACGTTGGGCATCTTGGCGTAGGCGTAAGTGTCATAGAGGGTGGGATCGTAGCATTTGAATCCGGACGACAGGATGATTGAGCCCACGTTCAGGCTCAATTCCTTGGGCTGGTCCTGAAAATTTACCGCCTGGGTGGGGCAAAACTTTTCGCAGGCCTTGCACTTGCCTTTGATAAAATAGATGCAATTGCCGGCATCGATGACGTATTTCAAGGGAACGGCCTGGGCATACTGGACATACGCCGCTTTGCGGGGGGCTAAGCCCTCGTTATACTCGTCCTTGACTTTCTTGGGACACTTTTCGGCGCAAAGTCCACAGGCAATACATTTGTCCATGTCGATGTACCGGGGTTTTTGCAGTACCTGGACCTCAAAGTTGCCCTCTTCCCCGGAGATGGCGGTCAGTTCCGCCATGGTGAGTAATTCGATGTTGATGTGTCGGCCGACCTCGACCAACTTGGGTGAGATAATTCACATGGCGCAATCATTGGTGGGGAAGGTCTTGTCCAACTGAGACATTCCGCCGCCAATGGAAGCTGATTTTTCCACCAAATAAACGTAAAAACCGGAGTTGGCTAAGTCCAGGGCGGCTTGCATGCCGGCAATACCACCGCCAACGACCAGCACCGCTCCCACCTTGTCGGCACGGGAAAGAATTTTAGGTGCAACCATTAGGTACTCCTGTCCATTGAAATCAAGAATTAGTTAATGTTTTATACCGTATAAAAATTTTTTATGTCAAACAAAAAGTTCCGCTATTCTCGGACTATTCTATAACAACTTGATCTGATTGATTAAGCTCCTTAAAATAGACATTGACCCGCTCCTGGGGTCGGATCTGGACCTGGATCCCGGTATAATCGGCGCAGATGGGCAATTCGCGGCCACCCCGATCGACCAGGACGACCAGCGCGATCCGGCGGGGGCGGCCGAAATCGATGAGGGCATCCAAGGCGGCCCGGACGGTCCGACCGGTATAGAGGACGTCATCCACCAGAATAACGACCTTGTTATCCAGGGAAACCGGGACATCGGTCTTGCCCACAATGGGTTTATGATTGATTCGGGTCCAATCGTCCCGGTAGAGGGTGATGTCCAATGCCCCGGTGACCACCTGAGTATCTTTTTGGGAGAGGATCATGTCCCGGAGCCGATCGGCCAGGAAGGCCCCTCCGGTCCGAATGCCGATGAGAATGAGTTCTTCGGAGTCAGGGAAATCCGCCAGAATCCTCGCCGTCACACTTTCCAAGGCCGACTGGATTCCCTGCGCATCCAGGATGGTCTTCTTCTTGCCCTTCATTACCATTCCCAACCACTAATAATAATAAAAAAAAATTTCAATAACATATACCTGCCCGAGGGTCAAGCAAATACTGTACTTTTTTTCTCAAAGTTGGGGGCCAGGCAAGGTATTAGTGAGGTTTTTTGGAGGAAATGATTGAAATAAATAGCGGAAGGCCTTACACTACGGACTTCTTGCGACCTCATGAATCCTTCAGACCTTAAAAAATTTAACGCTTTACAGGCCCAGCTCCAATATGTTTTCCAGGACCTGGAACTATTGGTTCAGGCCTTGACCCATCGGTCCTTTGCCCACGAACATGGAGACCCGGGGACGGCCCACAATGAAAGGCTGGAGTTTTTAGGGGATACAGTCCTGGGTTTGGTGTTGAGCCACCTGCTTTACCGGAAGTTCCCCGATCTTTCCGAGGGGGAGCTTTCCAGGTTAAGGGCCGGCCTGGTCAACGAGCAACAACTGAAACAATTGGCCCAGGGCTTGAAACTGGGGAAATATCTTCGGTTGGGCCGGGGGGAGGAAGTCACCGGCGGCCGGAAGAAATCCTCCCTGCTGGCCGATGCCCTGGAAGCCGTCCTGGGGGCCATTTACCTGGAGGGGGGATATGATCAGGCCTCCCGGCTGATTCAGGACCTGTATCGTCCCTATCTGGAGGCCGGCGAAGGGGTTTCGGGTCCGTCTCTGGACTCTAAAACCGATTTGCAGGAATATTGCCAGGCTTGTTTGAAGATTACCCCCACCTATGAAGTGATTCGAGAGGAAGGGCCTGCTCATCAAAAGGTTTTTTACGTGAAGGTCTGGATCGGTGACCAGGTCATCGGACAAGGGAAAGGCCATTCCAAAAAAACTGCGGAACAACAAGCGGCCGAAAGGGCTATGGTTAAGATAAGGAAGAAGGAACCGTCAGGGTTGGGTTAAGGCCTTTACCCTATCTAAATCTAATTCTTAAATCCGAAATTCGAATTCGAGTTTCGAATTTGGTCGCGGTTACACCGTGCTGCGGGAGGTTGTCTCTGATCAAGCCCAAACCCTTCATCATCCCTATCTTCCTCCCCCAGTGGGGCTGTCCGTACCGCTGTATTTACTGCCACCAGGAGCGGATCACCCGAACCCGTCGTCCGGAGATGCACCGGGCGGATTTTTCCAGCCTGGTGGAATCCGGGTTGAATTCCCGGCGTCGGACTCCCGCTCATCGGGTCGAACTGGCCTTCTATGGCGGGACCTTCACCCTGCTTCCCGCGCCGGTCCAGGAGGAACTGCTTGCCTGGGCTGCACACTACATCCGGCAGGGAAGGGTGGAGGCCATCCGTCTATCCACTCGTCCCGATGCCCTTTCGGAAAAGGTTCTGTTGAACCTAAAGGCCGCCGGGGTGGAAACGGTTGAACTGGGGGTCCAGTCCCTGAATGATCAAGCCCTGGAGCGTTCCGGGAGAGGGCATGCGGCCCAGGATAGCTATAACGCCGTTCAGTTGTTAAAAAAAATTTCCTTGGGTGTAGGGATCCAGTTGATGGCCGGTCTGCCCGGAGATACCCCCGAGGGATTCAATCAGACCATCCGGGAAGTGAGAAACCTGAAGCCTGACCTGGTCCGGATTTATCCCACCCTGGTATTTCCCGAAACGGTTCTGGCCCAGTGGGTTGAAAAAGGGCAATACACCCCCTTAACCCTGGAGGAGGCCGTTACCCTCTGCCGCGGGGCGGTGGATCTGCTGGAAACAGCGGGTATTCCGGTCATTCGACTGGGCCTCCAAAGCCATGACCGAATGATTCCGGGCAAAGACATAGTGGCCGGCCCCTATCACCCGGCTTTTGGCGACCTGGTCCGTGGTGAATTGTTTTTGACGAAAATCAAGCAAGACTTGGCCGGTCTGAAATTTCTCCGGGAGTCCGATCTCGAACTGCGGGTGGCCGATCGGGATATGGGTTTCCTGACCGGAAATACGCGGGAGAACTTAAAGAAACTGAAAACCGATCTGGGGATCTCACGGTTGCGGGTGGCCGCCGATCCAGCCTTGCCGAGCGGAAAATGGCAACTCCGGTCGGCTGGGCTTAGCGAAATGGGCACCCACGAAGCATGAAAATTCCGGGTCGGGGAGGCTTCAGCCTCCCCGTTTGGGCGACTAAAGTCGACCTACCCAACCTAATTGAGAGAAGCTATGGATTCTATTTTCATACTAAATAAACATCGAACATCGAACGCCCAACATCGAATGTTTAATGAAGGGTTGTTTTTCATTCGATGTTGGGCGTTCGATGTTCGATGTTCGATGTTCAACTTATCCGTGCCCCCTCCACAGTCGATCCTGCGCAAAAATAATTTACCGCCCATGCGGTGAGAGGAATAAACCCGTCATGTCCTATCAATCCGGATTCGTAGCCATCATCGGGGCGCCCAACGTGGGCAAGTCCACCTTGATGAATGCCCTGCTGGGCCAGAAAATTTCCATTGTTTCTCCCAAACCCCAGACTACCCGCAACCGTATTCTGGGGGTTAAACACCTCCCCGGAGGTCAGATTATTTTTCTGGACACCCCCGGCATATTCTCCGCCACCAGCCTGTTGGATCGAAACCTAGTGCAGGCGGCTCTGAAGACGTTGAGCGAGGTCAATTTGGTCCTGCTGATGATCGAGCCCTTTTCCGGGACGGTGCAGTTTCCCGAAACGGCGGGCGGCCGGCTGAAAATCATGGAGACCCCGGTTTTCCTCATTATCAATAAGGTGGACCTGGTGGGAAAAGAGAAATTACTCCCGCTGATCGAGAAGGCGGCCCAGGCATTTCCCTTTAAAGAGATCATCCCTTTGTCGGCCTTGACCCGGGATGGCCTGGACTTACTGGAAAAGGAAATCTTGGCGCAGCTTCCCGAAGGGCCCCACTATTTCCCCGAAGATATGATTACCGATTTGCCGGAACAGTTTCTGGTGGAAGAACTGATCCGGGAAAAGGTTTTTCGGTTGCTTTCCAAAGAGGTCCCTTATGCCGCGGCCGTAACGGTGGATTCCTTCCGCCGGCGCGAAGACAAACCGATCATCCACATCCAGGCTACCATCCATGTGGAAAGGGACTCCCAAAAAGGGATTCTGATCGGCAAGGGTGGGCAGCTTTTGAAGAAAATCGGTCAATCGGCCCGGGAAAGCATGGAGCCCCTTCTGGGCAGCCAGGTTTTTTTGGAGCTTTGGGTGCGGGTGGAAAAGAACTGGCGGAAAAACCCGAAATTGATCAAACGATTCGGCTATGAAGGGGAAAGGTAATTTTTTAGGTTGAGTTCAAGACCGCCCGGTGATAAAAAAGGTGCATCGTTTGAAGCGTCATTCCCGCAGCGCTTCTGAGCGGGAATCCAGGCTATTATTAAGAAATACTGGATCCCCGATAAAGGCATTCGGGGATGACGAGAAATCGCCTGTGTTTAAAGGAGGAAAAAATGATTATCCGGTTATTGGCTTCTCTATTGGCTTTATCCTTGTGGGTTCCGGCGGCCGTCTCGGCCCAGACCAAATGCAAATTGGCCACCGCTTGGAGCGCTACCAGTTTTGACGAAAAGGAATGTCTGGAACATGCCGAGAAGGCCCTGCGCAAGACCGGCTATTATAAGAATTTTTCGGTAACCAGCCAATCCATATTCGGCGCCAACGAAGAGGATGAGCAGGCCACGGCCCGCTGCGTAACCTCTAAAGGGCTGGTATTTTTTGTCGTTTCGGGATCAGGGGCCTCGGGTGACCGAGTGGAGCGGATCAAACGAAATTATTGAAATTGGCCCGACGTTCGACAAAAAAAGCCCCCGGAGTTTTCCGGGGGCTTTTTTTGTGGGGGATTCCAGTTTACTTCTGCGGTTTGCCCAACACCTCGGCAAAGAAGGTTTCGTCCATCAGCTTGCCTTCAGCGATGTTCTGGCGATACTTGATGAAGTCGATCACGTCCTGGCCGGTGATCTTCTTGGTATTGAAGGCCCCGAAGCCGAGGAAGGCCTCGCCCATCATGTTGGCCGCCAGCCAGTGGCGGTTGTAGTTCTTGGAGTAATCCCAGAAGAATTTCTTTTTGGCCCGGATGGAGTCGATCGACTTGATCAGGCATCCCGGGAAAAGGTTGGCAAAAGTCCAGATCACCTTGTCGCATTCGGCATCCAGGAGAGCGAAGTCATAGTCATTGGCTTTCAGCTTGCCGCCCACCCATTCTCTGGCCTTTTTAAATTCGTCTCCCTTTTTAAATTCTCCGTAAACGATCTCGCCGTCGACCACATACTGATCGGTAATGACCTGGGGGTTGCGAACCCAGTTCCCTTTTTCATCTTTTAGAACCGGCACGCATTTGGAGATTAAGGTTTTGGCCTTCATTTTATAAGCGCTCCACATTTCGCAGCTAACGCAGTTCCACATGGCGTCTTCCATGCTCAGGAACCAGGGCAGGAAGTCGGAAGAACCGCCGTCCGGAGCGGAACCGTGCCGAGGTCCGGCCTGGCCAAAAATGGCCAGGTCCGAAGAGATGGCCAGGTCACAGGCCATACCGATTTCCTGTCCGCCGGCTACCCGCATGCCGTTGACCCGGGAAATCACCGGCTTTTTACAGGCCAGGATGGCGTCGACCATGTTGTTGAAGAGTTCCATATAGGCCCCATACTCTTCCGGGCGACGGCTATAGTATTCGGAATACTCTTTGGTATTGCCGCCGGTGCAGAAGGCAAAAGGTCCGGTGCCGGTGAAGATGACAGCGACCACCGAGCGATCGGTGGAGGCGTTTTCAAAACCGGCGATGACCCCTTTGACCATTTCGGTGGTATAGGAGTTGTACTGGGCCGGGTTGTTGAGGGTGATCCAGGAAACATACAAGCCGGGAACGACATTCCCCTTCGGGTCCTTTAACGGCCGCTTTTCGTATACCGTGCAGGGCGCCTGGGTTCCCCAGTGTTCGGCACTATACCGGTCATGATTCTTTTCTTCGTTTTCTCTCGGCATCCATTCGATTCCCATAAAAAATTCCTCCTTCAAATTTTTATTTGTAAATAGGTTTATAGTTTTCTTGTTTTCACAAAAAGTCCCTCAGGCTGTCACCCTGGGTCCTTCGGCTACCTGTCATCCTGAGCAACGCGAAGGATCTCGGTTTTTGGCTCAGGATAAACTCCGTGAAAGATCTCGTCGACTAGGTCAAAACGGGATTCTTCGCTTTCGCTCAGAATGACAAAATCTATCCAAGGGGCTTTGGTGGGTTTACCTGCTGCGATTAATTTAAAAATCCGGCGTCAGGACGATCCGCTTGGCCGGGGAACCGGCTTTATGCACTTCGGCGAAGGTCTCGGCAATGGTGCTCATGGGCCGGGTTTCCACAAAGGGACCGATGTCCACCTTCTTGGATACCACCATGTCCAGCACAATGGGGTAGTATTCCGGCAGGCAGCCCCAGGTGCCGATGATTTCGGCGTCAAAGGCCATGAGCCGGCCCAGGGCGTATTCGGTTTTAGCCATGGTAAAACCGACCATGATGAGTTTCCCGATGAATCCCAGGAGGGCCAGCCCGATTTCCTGCCCGCCCTTGGTGCCGCTGATCTCAAAAATCTTCCAGCCGAAGGCCGGCAGGCCGTTGGCCTTGCAGATTTCCCGAAATTCCTTGGAGACCGCTCCGGCATCCTTGTCCCTGGAGTTGATGACCAGGTCCGCCCCGTACTTCAGTGCCCGCTGTAATTTTTCTTCGTTTCGGGCGATGCCGATGACCGTCTTCGCGCCCAGGGCCTTGGCCATCTGCCCCATATATTGTCCCACGCCGCCGGTGATCCCGACGATGATCACGTTGTCCCCCGGCTGAAAATCGGCCCTCTTGGCGGCCTGATAGGGGGTGGTGGCGGCATCGGCCACAACGGAAAGGTGGGCCAGGGGGAAATCGCCCCGGTTCTTCACTTCGCAGAGATCGATGCTCGGCACCGGGATATGGCTGGAAAAACCGCCGTAAAGACCCAGGCTGTTCCCCGGCATCTTCTGGTTGAGACAGCGATTGCCACGGCCGGTCTTGCACAGGTAGCACTGGCGGCAGGGCATGACCGCCGGGATGATCACTTCCTTGCCCACCCAGGCCTTTTCGCCTGCCACTACGGTCCCGGCTATCTCGTGTCCCAGGGTCAGGGGGGGCTTGGATACGGTCGGAACGCCGTCATAGAAGTAACCCAGGTCGGTGTGACAGACCCCGCAGCCGGCCACCTCGACCAGCACTTCTCCGGGTTTTAATTCCGGAACCGGAATTTCTTTCAATTCCAGCTTTCCGGGGGTGGTCTCTTTGGTTTCCTTGTTGTAAACAGTCGGTTGGACCATCTGCCAGGTCTTGATTACGTTTGGTAGGTCTCCCATTTGTACATCCTCCTTCATATTTTGTAATGGAGTATTGGAGTGCTGGAGCGTTGGAGTAATGGATAATGGTCGCCAAGGCAATACTCCATTACTCCAATACTCCGTTTTCATTTAAAAGCTTAGATCATCCCGTATCCGCCGTCCACGCAGAGCAACTGGCCGGTGATGTAATTGGCCTCATCGGAGGCCAAAAAGACGAAGGCCGGGGTAATGTCGTCCGGTTCGGCAAAACGCTCCAGAAGTATCCGGCGCATGTAGATTTCTTTTAATTTTTCGTCGCTTCGAATTTTTTCGGTCATGTCCGTGGCCACAATCCCCAGGGAAATGACATTGACGCAGATGTTGTAGCGGGCCAGTTCGCGGGCAGCCGATTTGGTGAAAGAGAGCAACCCCCCCTTGGCGGCGCTGTAATTGATCTGCCCGACTGTTCCCACCAGACCCGCCACGGAGGTGACATTGATCATTTTGCCGCTTTTCTGTTCTTTCATGATCTGGGCGGCCGCCTGGGTGCAAAGAAAGGCCCCCTTTAAATGCAGATCCACTACCTGGTCCCACTGTTCCTCGGTCATCTTGAGTAACATGGCCGGTTTGGAAAAGCCGGCGTTGTTTACCAGGATGTCCAGACGCCCGAAATGGTCCTTAGCCCCCTGAATCAAGGCCGCGGCTTCTTCTTTTTTGGCAACATCCCCTTTAAATTTAACGGCTTTTCGTCCCAGGGCCTCAATGTCCCGAACTACCTGGTCAGCCGCGGCTTCATTCGAGGCATAATTGACCATTACATTCGCACCTTCACGGGCATAAGCTAAGGCTATGGCCCTGCCGACTCCCCGGCTGGCGCCGGTGACGACCGCGATTTTATCTCTTAAGCGCATGGGGACCTCCATCGGATGAAATAGTCACAAATTAACTATTTTATAACTACAAAGTGATTATATACAATAGGGGTGGAGAGGTTGTCAAGGAAAAAAGCTTGTTAATAAACCCTCTTTTTTGTTAGTATTAAACGTTAATTTAGGGCTGTTTTCATACTAAACCCCCATGCCCGGGGAGGGCACCCCGAAGCATGAAAATAAAGGGGGCAACATAAACATAACTACCTGACATTAAAAATCAATAACAAATTGTTAATTATTAACTATTAATAAATGCCTTGTGGTGCCGAATTCTATTTTCGTATTTAGGTGATTGAATGGTTATTTTTAATGTTTATCCGAAGGCCAGGCTCATCCTGTCGGGAATAATCCTGATTTCCTTTATCGGCTGCTCCAAGGCGGCCATAAAGAGTTCGGACACCCAGACCTCAGCCCCAAGCGCCCCGGCCGCAAAAACGGCTGATAAAAAGAACGTCCAGGGAGACAAGCCCGATAAAATAGTCTCCAAGAAAGACCGACCTTATGCCGTTGACGGCCGTTGGTACTTCCCCCTGAATTCCATCGAGGGATACCGGGAACAAGGCGTCGCCTCATGGTATGGGACCGATTTCCATGGTAAAAAGACCTCTTCCGGTGAGACCTACGATATGTTCGGACCTACGGCCGCCCACCGGATCCTGCCGCTGAATACCCAGGTAAAGGTCCGGAATCCGGCCAATAACAAGGAGATCACGGTACGTATCAACGACCGGGGACCTTTCGTTAAAGAACGGATTATCGATTTATCCTACGACAGCGCCAAGGCCTTAGGGTTGGTCGGACCGGGGACGGCTTTGGTGGAACTGGAGGCCATGGGCGTTTTGACGGAAGAGGAAAAAGATGGGCGGAAAACCACCCGTCTAATACAGGAAATTGACTATCAAAAAGGACCTTTTGTAGTCCAGATCGGGGCCTTCAAGGAAATTGAAAACGCCAATCGCCTGAAAGAACGTTTGGCGGCCGATTACCTGGAGGTGGAAGTAATAGAGACGTTTATCAAGGGGGAACGTTTTTATCGGGTGCGAATCAATTGCCGGGAAAAGCTCAATGAAGCCCTCCGTGTCCAAAAGGAACTTGAAACCAAAGGGTTCAGCCAGGCATTGGTTATGGCCCAATGAGGGACCGATCGGGCGAGGACCCTTCCCTTAGGATTCGGGCATCCAAGAATGTCTTGTTTTAGCGGTTTTTTAACGACGGAGAGGAGTTGATCTTTTTCCGTAAGACGCCGGAGGTCTTGAAGACCACTACCTTGCGGGCCTTTAACTGCAGGTCTTCATTGGTCTGGGGGTTTCGACCCCGGCGAGCCCTTTTCCTTTTTACCACAAATTTCCCGAAGCCGCTTATCAGAAGATTCTCCTCACTGGCCAAGGCCTTCTTCATGATATCCAGCAATTGTTCAATCACTTCCCGGGATTGACTTTTGCTGAAACCAATCTGCTCATAAACCGTTGCGATTATTTTCTCCTTGGTCAGCGCCATCGATCCTCCCCTTTCTGAAAAATTCGGTCCCTTTGGCCCCGGAATTGAGTTAACCTACCTAATTTAAAACGGAATTCAATATGCGCTAAGCCGGTAGCCTTGTCAAGTCTTTTTTTTTATTAATCTTTTTTATTTTTGTCCTGTTGAGGGGCCTCCTGCAGCCGCTTAAGGTGGATCTGAAGAATGGTCAGGGCGGCAGGGGTCATACCGGAAATCCGTGAGGCCTGCCCTAACGAATGAGGGCGCATGGTCTTGAGTTTTTCTTTGATTTCATTGGATAATCCGGCCAGACCGGTGAAATCCATATCGGTTGGAATGCCCAGGTTCTCACTTTTTTCAAAACGGTGTACCTGTTCTTCCTGCCGGACTAAATACCCCTCGTATTTCACCTGAATGGCTAATTGTTCCGCAACCTTTGGTTGAATCTGATCCAGTTGGGGGAAGAGCGGGAATAGGGGTTCCCAGGATATTTCCGGTCGGCGCAATAGCTCCTTTAGGGTGACCGGCTTTCGAAGGGGGCGACTATTCAGTTCATTCAGCCGGGCATTGGTCTCCTGGTTGGGATGGACCCAGGTTTCCCGGAGCAGCTTCCAGGCGGCCTCAATTCCGTTCTTTTTTTGAATAAATTCCTGGTATCGGTCGTTCCCGATCAAGCCGCAGACCCTTCCTGTTTCCGTCAACCGCAGGTCGGCATTGTCTTCTCGAAGCAGCAGGCGATATTCGGCCCGCGAGGTAAACATCCGGTAAGGCTCGCGCGTACCTCGGGTAACCAGGTCATCCACCATGACCCCCATGTAGGCCTGGGAGCGATTTAGAATAAGGGCAGAGCGGCTTTGGGCTTTCAGGGCGGCATTGATCCCCGCCAGCAGGCCCTGGGCGCCGGCCTCTTCGTAACCGGAAGTCCCGTTGATCTGCCCGGCCAAAAAAAGACCGTCGACGGATTTCACTTCCAATGTGGGGTGCAGTTGGAGGGGGTTGATATAATCGTATTCAATGGCATAACCCGGACGAACCATTTTGGCCTTTTCCAATCCGGGAATGGAATGGATGACGGCCAGTTGGACATCGATGGGCAGGCTGGTGGGGATCCCATTGGGGTAGTATTCGGTGGTCATCCGGCCTTCCGGTTCCAGGAAGACCTGGTGACGGACTTTTTCAGGAAAACGGACGACTTTGTCTTCGATGGAAGGGCAGTAGCGGGCCCCGGTCCCCTTGATCAGACCACTGTAGAGGGGAGACCGGTCCAGGTTGGCCCGGATCAAATCATGGGTGCGGGTCTGGGTGTAAGTCAGATAACAGGGGACCTGGGGCCGATCGATGGACGGAGTAGTAAAGGAAAAGGGCAGAGGCGGCTCATCCCCGTATTGGGGACTGAGAGAAGAAAAATCGATGGATTTACCCTGGAGACGGGGTGTTGTCCCGGTCTTAAGTCTCCCCAATTCCAGTCCCAGGGATTTCAGGGAAGCCGAGAGGCCCATCGAGGGCGGGTCCCCCATTCTGCCGGCCGAAAAATGATTCAAACCTACATGGATCAGGCCCTGGAGAAATGTCCCCGTGGTCAGGATCACGGTTTGTCCCTCGAAAATCAGGCCTAAATCGGTTTGCAGTCCTTTAACCCTGCCGTTTTCCACCCAGAGGGTATCCACCATTCCCTGGCGAAGGTCCAACCCCTCCTGGTTTTCCACGGCCCAGCGCATATATTGCTTATAGGCTTCCATATCCGCCTGGGCCCGGGAAGACCAGACCGCCGGGCCCTTCTGGGTATTCAGACGGCGGAACTGGATCCCGGTGGCATCTATCGCCTTAGCCATTTCGCCGCCCAGAGCGTCGATTTCTTTGACCAGATGTCCTTTGGCCAATCCCCCGATGGCGGGATTACAGGACATGGCTCCGATATGATCCACGTTGATGGTCAACAGCAGGGTGCGACAGCCCATTCGGGCCGCGGCCAGCCCGGCTTCGATCCCGGCATGACCGGCGCCGACTACGATGACTTGGTATTCGTTTTCCGACATAAGAATGAATTATAGCATGAAAGATCCTGGATATTCCAGAGAAAAAAAAAAAAAAAATTTCATACTAAAAAACCGGCAAATCCTAGGGATCAGCCGGTTTTTAGATCATAATAACGAATTTCAGGAAAGGTTACTTTTTCATTTTTTTCATGAAAACGGCTTCCGCTTTGTTAGCTGCGGCTTCGGCCTTTTCGGCTGCTTTTTCCGCCCTGGCGGCGGCGGCTTCGGCCCTTTGGGCTGCCATTTCGGCCTTTTTGACCGAGGCATCCAACAAGGCCGTGTCGCACTCACACTTCGCCGCAGGAGGCGGCGGCGGTGGAGGCGGCGGAGGCGGCGGGGCCGCAACAACCTTGGGAGGCTCAGCAGTGGCTTCCGTGAAACAGGTGCATCCCATTCCGAAGGCGGCCATAAAACAAACGATGACTAGTAGACCCGCGATTTTGACTACCCTTTGAGGTTTGTTCACTTTAAAATCACCTCCTTTCTTTAAAGACTCAACTAATTGAACAAAAGAGTTATAGTTAACCTGACCATTGTACTTAAACGAAATAACTACAAAAAATATGAAGTCCTGTCAAGAAAAAAATTAGTTTTTTGTGATGTCCACCGGTACGCCTTTTGCCTCCCTCAGGGCCAGGTCAAAGAGATTCAGATCGACCCGATGCTCCCATTTCTTCCCCCTGACCTTGGTCAGTCCGTATTCCAGCAGGTCCGGGATCTTACCGTAAATGTCCGGATGGACCTCGGAAAAAATGCGTCCCTGCTGGAAACCGATTTTAACGGGTTCATAGATCATTTCCACCGGTGTTTTTAAGGAAATCATGGGAAAAAGCGTTTCAATGTCCTCCGGGTAGAGACGGATGCAGCCATGGGTGACCAGTCGGCCGATGGCCCAGGGAAAATTGGTCCCATGGATCCCGTAGCCGGAGATGGACAGCCCCATCCAGTAATCCCCCAGGGGATTTTCCGGACCGGGGGGCATGACTTTCATCTGGTACTTTTCCTGGAGCGATTTGGGGATATACCAGGCAGGATGTTTTCGTTTTTGGGCCACATGAAAGGAGCCCAGAGGGCTGAACCAGCCTTCATCTCCAATACCGATCGGATAGGTCCGGACCAGGCCGATGGAGCTAATAAAATAAAATAAGCGCATCTCAGCAATATTAATAACAATTCCGTATTTAGTCGTTGTCGGAAGGATCCATTGGGTAGGGATAATGAGTCTGGTTCCTTCGGGGGGGATCCAGGGATCGACATTCGGATAGAGGTCTTCCATTTCATTGAAGCCCAGATTGTTTTCCCGGGCTACGTCCAGAAGGGTGTCTTTCTTCCGGATGACGTATTCCCCCAGGACCCCAATGACGGTATTGGCCTGGGGGTCAAATCCCAGTTTGGGATCGGGAAAACGATAGGGGTAAGCGCCTCTTCCCCAGGCGGGTTCCAGATAGAAAAATGAGACTAGAAGGAGCAAGGCCATGATCGGCGGGAAACGGCGAAAAAAAATCATAAGGACAAAACCCTCTTTCGGTAGGCGGAATATTGCTCTAATTCTTAGCCAAGCCGCCGGGAAAGTCAAGGAATTAAGAAACGTTTTTAATTGACTTGGCCAAAAACATTCCTTACCCTCGATGTTGGACGTTCATGGATTTGTTTTCAATGGGTTCGACGTTAATTTAGTTGGTGTGGTTTTTGAAAGGTGAGGCTTTTTTATGTCTGAATTCCCCTGTCCCCAAACCCGCTTGACCTTCATTACCGGACCCAGTCGAGGCGGCAAGACCGGTTTGGCCCTGAAGATCGCCTTGAGCTACCCCGAACCTCGGGGATACCTGGCCACGGCCCAGGCCCTGGATGAGGAAATGGCCCTTCGAATCCGCCGCCATCAGGAGGAGCGGGAAGGGAATTTTGATACCATTGAAGAGCCGCTTCGTCTAACCCAGACCCTGACTTCTCTCGAGAGACCCTATTCGATAGTGGTTATAGATTGTCTGACCCTCTGGTTAAGCAATCTGATGGCCCAGTGGGGTGAGGATGAGAGCTCACTCCGGCAAGCGGCCTTTCAGGCAGTGGAATTTTTTAAGACGTATTCGGTTCCCACGGTAATTATATCCAATGAAGTGGGCTGGGGCATCGTCCCGGAAAATGTCTTGGCCCGTAAATTCAGAGATCTTTCCGGGAACTTGAATCAGGCACTGGCGGCCGTGGCCGATCAGGTTATTTTAACCGTGGCCGGTATCCCCCTGTTCCTTAAACAGCCGCCCTCCGGTAAGCTCCTGAAGAATTTTTGGTAAATAGAAAAATGGATGAATGACCTCCTTTTTGGCGGCCTTACGTTTCCTGACCATTTTGCCGGTGGGCGGGCCGATACACGTCGACTCCGGTTTATTCATCCGTTCCAGCAAATATTACCCGCTGGTGGGATTGGTAATCGGCGGTCTGCTCTGGGTTTTCTATCGCCTGGCCCTGATGGCCTTTACGGCGGAACTGGCGGCCGCGCTGCTGCTAGCCTTTTGGGTGATTCTAACCGGGGCCCTGCATTTGGATGGCGTCGGGGATACGTTGGACGGCTGCTACGGCGGAAAGACCCCTGCGGACCGCCTGCGGATCATGAAAGACGTTCACTTGGGGACCATGGGGATTGTGGGCTGGTATTGCTCCTGGGGATTAAATTCATCGCCCTCAAGGAAATGCTCTTTTCCCCCTCCCTCCGCCACTGGCTGATATTGATCCCTTTGGCCGGCCGCTGGACTCCGGTGTTCTTAGCCGCCTTTTGGCCCTACGCCCGTCCGGAAGGCGGACTGGGCCAGGGTATGGTCCAGGAGATGGGAAAAAAAGAATTGTTCTGGGCCACGATTTTTGCCTGGGGAATCACCATCGGAGTTGCCGGGTGGCCGGGATTAGGGTTCATGGTCGTTTTTTTAATCTGGAGTCTTTTGACCGGCTGGTTTTGTTTCCATAAACTGGGCGGGGTGACCGGCGATACCATGGGCGCTGCGATTGAAACCAGCGAGCTCTTGGGAATACTGTTCTTGGTCGGGGCAGGTTATCATGCTTAAAGGGGAAAAACCTACCCGTCTTTTTCTGGTGAGGCACGGTGAGGTGGTGGAATCCGCCCAGGGAAAATTCCTGGGTTTTACCGATGCGGGACTGAGCGCGAACGGCCGGATTCAGTTGGAGCGGCTTTCCCAGCGCTTCCAGGCGGAGTCCTTGGACCAGGCCTATGCCAGTGACCTGGAAAGGGCCGTAGAGTCGGCCCGAATAATCTGCCGGAGAAGGGCCATCCAACCGGAGGGGCGGGCTGAATTCCGTGAAATGAACATGGGAGAGTGGGATGGAATATCCTGGAAGGAGATCGAACGAAGATACCCGAACCGGGAAAAATTCCACTTCAGCAACCTGAAGCAGTTCCACTTTCCGGGCGGGGAAAACTGGGACCAATTCCGCAACCGCGTGCTCAAGGGGCTCGACACCATGCTCGACGAAAACCGGGGGAATAATATCCTCCTGGCGGCCCACGCCGGGGTTAACCGGGTCATCCTGGCCAAAGCCCTGGGGTTGCCGTTCAAAAGGATGTTTTTCATGGATCAGGCTTACGCCTGTCTGAACATTATCGATTACTACCAGGGTTACGCCATGGTTCGATTGGTCAATGGTACCTTTCCGGATTAGCCCCGCCGGTGAAAGCTATGGGCCGAGCGCAAAGCGCGAAACGCAAAGCGTCAGACCCACAGTCGGGGAGATTCAGCCAAGGCGGATTCGAGACAGCTTATTACCGGCTGCCGCTCGGCGCTCGGCGCTCCGCGCTCCGCGTCCTTTCTAACCATGCGCCCTTACCAATTCGCCCTCGCGTATCTGCTGGATCTGGCCGTCGGCGATCCCCGGTTTTTCCCCCACCCGGTGCGCGGGTTCGGGTGGGCGATTCGTTTCCTGGAAAAGGCCCTCCGCCGGCCAAACATGAGTCCCCAAGGGGAAAGGGTCGCCGGGGTTATCTTAGCCCTGGGTTTGCCGGCCGCGGTCTTTTCCCTGGCCTGGTGGCTTATTTACGGGCTGCTGGTGACCCGGCCGATTATCCAATCCCTGGCCATCATTCTCTTGGCCTATACGACCCTGGCCACCCGCTCGCTGCACCAGGAGGCCGATCGGGTAATTACGGCCTTGCAGGCCGGCAAGGTGACGGAAGCCCGGAAGGGGCTGAGCTGGATCGTGGGCCGGGACACGGAAAACCTGACCCGGGAGGAAATGATCAAGGCCACTCTGGAAACCATGGCTGAAAACCTTTCCGACGGGGTTATTGCCCCTCTATTTTATCTCTTGATCGGCGGGGCACCCCTGGCCCTGGCCTTCAAGGCGGCCAGCACCCTGGATTCCATGGTGGGCTATAAAAATGACCGCTATCGACATTTCGGTTGGGCCTCCGCCCGGCTGGATGATCTCTGGAATTACCTCCCGGCCCGGATTACCGCTTTCCTGATCGTGCTGGTTTCCCGGGTTTGGGGTTATTCCTGGAAGCAGGCCTGGATTATCTGGCAGCGGGATGGTCGGCGGTACCCCAGTCCCAACGCCGGATTGCCCCAAGCCGCTTTAGCCGGCGCCTTGCAGATCCGGCTGGGCGGCCCGGCAGTTTATGGGGGGGTAAGAAGCGAAAAGCCTTTTCTGGGCGATGACCGGGCCGAGATTACCCTGGTGGAATACCGCCAGACCGTGACCATTTTGTATGCCTCCTCCGCCCTGATGGCCTTGGTCGTACTGGGCGGGCGGTTTTTGTGGGAATATTTCTTAGGACGCGTCTGATATTAATCATTAATGAATGCTTAGGCTTAAGGAGACCCGTCGGGCTTCAGAAATCCCCCCCAGCCTCCCTTTTCCCAAGGGGGGAGTTAAAGTCCCCCTTTGGCAAAGGGGGATTTAGGGGGATTTCCAATAAGCCGAAATAACCACCAACCCTTTTATTTTTAAGGGACGTGGGGAGGGATTACCGTCCTCGGGAAATGGAGGGCCGCGGGCGTGGGAGCCCCCTCTGCTTAGGTTAGCCGGACCTTCCAGCTTCCCAGCGGAGGCGGCTGCCACACCGCCGGAATGAGTTTAGGTAGAGACCGAGTCGGTGTGAGCGTTTAAGGGCTCGAAGCCTTGAATCCTGAACCCCTCGAACCCTGTTTATGATTATTTTCATACTAACTGTGGAGAAGCTATCACCTTGAAAAACTGGCTGCGCAATCGATCTTTCGAAGAGGCCCTGGGGCAGCTTTTTATGGTGGGGATACCGGGTCCGCGTTTTTCCAGCGAGGCGGTCTTTCTTCTGAAAAAGATCCGGGCCGGCGGGATCATTCTGTTTAAACGAAATTTTCAGGATCCCTATCAACTGGCCGACCTTTGCCGGCAACTGCAGACCTCGGCCCTGGAACTCCATTCCCTGCCGCTTTTTATTTCCATCGATCAGGAAGGGGGGCGGGTCCTGCGGTTAGGTTCCCCTTTCACTCAAATCCCGTCTCCGGCCGGGATGGGCGGCGGAGAGGACCCGGAAAATACCGTTCGTCATTATGCTCAGGTGACGGCCCGGGAGTTAAAATTGGCCGGGATCAACATGAACCTGGCCCCGGTGCTTGACGTCAACCTTCGGGGACCGGAAGGTTTAATGGCCTCCCGCTGCCTGGGCAAGGATCCGGAGACGGTCACCCGCCTGGGCAGTGCATATATCCGGGAACTTCAAAAAGGCGGTGTCATGGCAGCGGCCAAGCATTTCCCGGGGATTGGCGACATCGCCTTGGACCCGCACCACGACCTTCCGTTACAGGATAAAGACCTGGCGGGCCTGGAAGAGACGGAACTGGTGCCTTTTAGAACGGCCGTTTCTTTGCCCGTGTCGGCCGTGATGTTGACCCATACCCTGTATCCGGCCCTCGACCCGAAATGGCCGGCCAGCCTTTCCCAACCGATCATCACCGGTCTGTTGCGGGAAAATTTGGGGTACCAGGGGTTGGTGATCACCGACGACCTGGAAATGGGGGCCATCGGGAAGCATTATGAAATCGAAGAGGCCGTTTTAACCGCTTTCCAGGGGGGGGCCGATATCCTCCTCATCTGCCACGATCCGGAAAAAATCGAGCGGGCCTACGCCTGTCTTTTGAAAGCCTTGAAACGGGGGACCATTCCGGCCACGCTCTTACAAAACTCCTTGCAGCGCCTTCTCGCCTTAAAGAATAAATTTCTAAAGTCATTCTTGCCCCAGGCCGAAGAAACCATCAGGGAATATTTTTTGCAAAGTTGAAACAAATTTGACGCTTATGGCTTATCCCAGGCCTTCCTTGACGATCGACCGGATGGTGTTTGGGCTGAGTTCTTTTGCTCGGCCAGACAAACTCGGTTTCGCCCCCCGCTTTTGGCCCGATACAAGGCGGAGTCAGCCGCCGCGAGCAGTTCTTCCATGGTTTCATTTCCTTGGATGGGCGCTACTCCCAGGCTGAGCGTGACGGATACCTCCCCGGCTTGGGTGGGTATCGGGTTGTCCGCAATCGCCGCCCGCAAACGATCATACAGCAGGGGAACCGCGCCCTCTTTAATGCCCGGAGTGATCACCATGAATTCCTCTCCGCCAAAGCGGCCCAGGAAGTCGTAGGGGCGCAGGTTGCTTTTCAAAAGACGGACAAATCCGCAAAGCACTTCATCTCCCACCGGGTGGCCGTGGGTATCATTGACTGACTTGAAATAATCGATATCGCCTATCCCTACCGCCAGGCCGTGGTGTTGGCGGCGCTCCAGGGAAATTTCCCGGAAAAGGGTATCCAGAATAGCCCGGCGGTTAAAAACACCGGTCAAAGGATCGTGGGTGGCTTGGTGTTCCAGATGTTCGTTCAGTTGTTCGACCTCCTCCTTGGCCCGGCGCAGTTTCGCCTCCGCTTGCTTGCGTTCGGTAATGTCTCGCCAGACGACGTGCAGCAGCGGTCGCCCCCGGTAATGGATGGCGGTCGCCAACACATCAATGGGGAAGGCATCGCCGTTCGCCCGGCCTTGAACCCATTCGAACCGGTGGCTGCCCTTGGCCAGGGCCAGGTCGATTAGGGTTTCGGCGGTCTTGCGGGAAAACCGGCCATCGGGTTGTCGTTCCGGAGACAGGTCCGCGGGATGGGTACCCAGCAGTTGCTCGCGGTAGGTCATCCGCAGGATGTCCAGCGCCGCCTGGTTGCAGTCAATGAAGTGATAGTCATCAATAACCAGGTGAGGGTCCGGCGATTGCTCGATCAGGGTTCGGAGGCTCTCTTCACTCTCCCGCAGCATTTCCTGGGAACGTTCCCGTTGCTCGAAATTCCGCGCGTTGGAGACGGCCAGCGTCAATACCGGGAGAAAGCTGAGGGTCAGGTTGAGGGCCTGCTCTTTAAATTGCGGCTGGGCGATACCCTCCACCAGCAAAATCCCCAGCGTCTCGCGGTCCCGGTGGAGGCGGAGCACAAAGCCGGCGCCCGATTCGGTCCAGGCGTAAGGCTCGCTAAATCCGGTTAGTATTTCGACCAATCCTCCCGGCAACGGGGCCGCCACTGGAGAGGTGAGCCAGGTCACCGGTCGATCTTCCCGGCCCGGCAGATAGCCCTGCAGCGCCGGGGCGCAGGTTCTGTCGAACAGATCGAAGATCGCCTGGGCCACCTGTTCCTCCGTCTCGAATCCCGACAACCGGGCCACCATGTCGAAAACCGCGGCGTAGTCGGCCGCCGCGGTTTTCCGCCCCGAGGATTCAGCGATCAGCGTAGCGAGGCTGCTTTTCATGGGCGCTCGGTTTTCCTTAGGCAGCTCTTTCCATCCATTTTATCTGCGATGCTCCTTTCTGCCTATCGGTCGATTCGGTCCGAAGGTTAAAATTTTCGGGGGGGGAGGGGCTCCGGTATCGAAAGCCCCTCTGGCCCGGGTGGGAAGGAGAGGGAAAATTTTTTGAAGCTTGAGGAAGCGGAAGATCTTGTTTTTCAAAGCTTGGCGAAAGGTCTGGACCGGAACCATGATCCATCCGTCGAAGAAGACCTGGAGGGCACTTCCAGCCCGGGGGAAACTCCTCTAAATCCCCCTTTGCTAAAGGGGGAATTGAACTCCCCCCTGGAAAGAGGGGGGTTGGGGGGGGGTTAGGGGGTTTTCGATTCGGACCCCCCGGATGATCTGACCGTCATTCAACTCCTCGGTCCAGATTTTGTGGCAGTGGGCGCTTTCGGCTGCCACGACAATCAGGGAATCCCAGAAAGACAGGTGCTGAATAATGCCGCAATCGATAGCCTCTTGAATAAGACCCGGCGAAATGATTACGATTTCGAAACGCTTGAAGGAATGGAGGCTATCTTTTACCAGGAGTTCAGCGGCCTTCAGTTTTTTGGTGGCGGCGACGTAAAATTCCTGCATAACCTGGGTTGAAATGACCCCAATCTGGTGGGCGGAATTGCCGCCTCCCCCCGGATGTCGGCCCGTTCTTTTACTCAGTCGGGATGAGGCGTATGACGTGAGAAATGCCGTGACCGTAGCTGAAATAACTACCAGGATCCGGAATATACCGGTTGAAGTGCCTCTGGGTCAAAAGGATGGGATGCCGAAAAAATGTGTTGTCAATCTCGACACGCTGGCTACCAAAAAAAGAGTAGGTTGGAGAAAAGAATAACCTTTTTAAGCGAAGAGAAACTCATCTCCGTAGACAGGGCGTTAAAGTTTGCCCTGGCCATCCCCTGACCGGCAACGTTTCCCATTTTCACCGCAATAAACGCAACACCCTCTGCAGATCCTCCGGCAGCCCGGATTGAAAACGAAGTTCTTCCCGGGTGACGGGGTGGAGCAGCTCCACGGCGGCCGCGTGCAGGAAGAGCCTGCCGGGGGCCAGATCAAAAACGGCCGTTTTCTCTTTTCCATACAGAGGATCGCCTACTACCGGATGCCCCGATTCCGCCAGGTGGACCCTGATCTGGTGGGTGACCCCGGTAATCAAATCCGCTTCCAGGAAACAAAAGTCTCGAAAGCGTTCTAAAATCCGAAACCGGGTTTCCGCGGGGAAAATTCGTCCCCGGTGCGGTTCATTCCGGCCCTTTAAAGCTAACATCCGCCTTCGATCCGTGGGGTGATGGGCCAAGGGCAGCGTTACCACCTTTGGTTCCATGACCCCGGCAACCAGGGCCAGATATTTTTTGTTCCACAACCGCCGGGCTAAATCCTGTTTCAGTTGGGACCAGGCCGTCTGGTTTCGGCCGGCGACCAGGATCCCCGAAGTCCCCGTATCCAGGCGGTGGATAAGCCCCACCTCCAAAGGTTTCGGCCCAACGCCGACCAATTCGGGAAAGCGGGAGACCAGGGCATTGGCCAGGGTCCCGGTTTCAAAAGGACTTAAGGGGTGGGTAGGGACCCGGGCCGGTTTATCAACCACAATAAGATCCTTATCCTGATAGATAATGGTCAAATTGCGGGCGGGTTCCGGGACAGGGCAGGCCTCCATAAGTCCCGGAAGCCGGAGTTCCAGACGATCCCCGGTCTGAAGGCGGTATCCCTTGTCGGCCCTCGTGTGGTTAACAAGAACCCGACCTTCAGCGATCAAGGCCTGGATGTTTCTGCGGGACAGGTCGGGGAATTCTTGCTGGAAAAATTTTTCCAGTCGTTGTGGAGGATGACCTCCGGCGGCGTAAATCCATTCACAACGAAGGGGATCCAATGGGGATAGCTTAGAAGGCAAGGTATTCAGTCCTGCTTGATGGTTATTAACGGTCTGATGGCTATTTTAGCAGATTTAGCCGTACAGGCAACCGGAAGTTCCGGCCCAACTATCCAAAGGTTGACAAGTCCCGCTGAAAACAATATAAATTCGGGAAATCGGGGAGGGAATTATTGAAAATGGAAATAGCCAGGGAAACTCATCAGGGGCTGAAAAGGGCCAATAACCAGGATCGATATCTGATCCAGGAGTACGGCCCGGAGGCCGTATTGCTGGCGGTGGCCGACGGTATGGGCGGGGAAGCGGCTGGCGATCGGGCCGCCCAGATCGCCATAGACAGTCTAAAAAATTATCAATCCGAGGCGGCCGATCCCATCCTTCACTTGCAACGCCTGTTTAAACAGGCCTCTGAAAATATCGAGGCCCAGGTGCGAAAGAATTTTCAACTGTCCGGCATGGGGACCACGTTGACCACCGTTTTTCTTCACCGGGACCGGGCCTATTGGGCCCATGTGGGGGACAGCCGCCTTTACCTTTTTCGGGCCGGGAAATTAAAAAGGGTGACCTGGGATCACACCCTGCCGGATACCTTGCTGAAGGAGGGGAATATTACCACCGAGGAGGCCCGGAATCATCCGGCGCAGCATCTATTGCTGCAGTGTATCGGCTGCGGTCGGTTCAAGGCCAGCACTGGAATTTTGGAATTGGAGACGAATGATATCCTTTTGGTAACGAGTGACGGGCTGAATCACGAAGTCCCGGAAGAGGAAATTGCCGCCCTGTTAACCGGCGCGGAAGAATTGGCGGGAACCCTTAAAAAACTGGTTCAGACTGCCTTGAATGCCGGGGGACGGGATAATATCACCATCGTGGCCGCACGTGTATAACCAAATTCGAAACCCGAAATTCGAAACCCGAGTTCATTTCTTTTTGGATGATTGGATTCCCACCGCGGACCGGGCATTTTAGATGGACACTCACCGAACCATAGTTCTGAACTCCGCCAACAGTACCCAGGCCCTGCTCGCTCCCGATCTGGGGGGGTGGCTCTTGCGCTATGCCCGTCATTTTGAGGACCGGGGGTGGGAGGAGGCCCTCTACTGGTCCCGGGAAGCAGTAGACCGTTACCCCAGGGAGATGTACGCGGGCAATCCTATCCTGTTTCCGCTGGTAAGCTGGAATGCGGTCGGGGAAAGGAAACATTATTACCACTGGCAGGGCCGGACTTGGGAAATGCCCCAGCACGGGTTCGCGCGGCGGTTGCCCTGGCAGGTGACCCATCGGACCCCGGAGTCCGTGACCTTGGAACTAAGGGACGATGGGGAGACCGGGAAAGATTATCCTTTTTCTTTCCTCCACCAAATTACCTATCGCCTGCAAGACGGGCGCCTCTACTGGGATCAGCAAATCGAAAACCGCGGGACCGAATCGATGCCCTTTAGCGCCGGGTTTCATCCCTATCTCTATGTTCCCTTAACGGATCAGGGCCGGCGCCGGGAATCTTTTATCCGAATTCCCGACTGCCAAAAGGTGTCCCCGGTCGGGTCGTGGTCGGGATTCACCAAGGAACCTTTCTCCATTCGGGAATGGATCGTGAACAGCGCACTGGATGGGACCCTCTTTCTGACCGACCTGGAAAAGCGTGAACTGTGTTTGATCGACCCCTTTCGAAAACTAGAAATCGTTTTGAATTTTGAAGCGGCCCCGAAGCATCGTTTCGTCGCCCTCTGGACCCGCTCCCCGGAATCCCCCTTTTATTGTCTGGAGCCCTGGACGTCTCTCCCCAATTCCTTTGCCCGCGGGGATGATGACCTGATTATCCTTCAACCCCGGGAAACCTTCCAGGCGGAGATGTGGATGGAGATCAGGAGACTATAGTAAGGGAAACCCCTTTCACCACGGAGCGCAGAGGACCCAGCGCGTCGTAGCCGCCACAAAATCCGAAATCTGTTCTTGACATACACATTTACGCTATATAAAATGTGTATAAGTCGGGAGGGTATTTAAGATGAGGACCAATATAGTCATAGATGAGTCGCTAATGAAGAAGGCTATGAATTACACTGGATTGCGAACCAAGAAGGATGTGGTGCATTTTGCTCTGGAAGAAATAGTGAGGCGAAAGGAAAGAAAGAAAATCCTCGGTTTGCAAGGGAAAGTGCACTGGGAGGGGGATTTGGATCAAATGAGGCGTTACCGTTTCGATGATCTTGGTTGATTCCTCCGTTTGGATATCCTTTTTTAATGCGCAACAGAACTTCCAGGTAGAGGTCCTAAAGACTTCTATTGCGAGTGATGAAGATATTTGTCTTTCCGTTCATATCTTAATGGAGATACTACAGGGGTTCAGGGCAGACAGAGCGTTTCAGCAGGTCTACGGGTATCTACGGATGTTCCCAGTATTCGATCTGGGCGGCATGTCCTCTTACGCGGCTGCTGCTCAAATTTTCCGCCGCTGTCGTAAAAAGGGGATCACCATCAGAAGGGGCATGGACTGTATTATCGCCCAAACGGCCATCGAAAACGAATTAGTACTACTCCATAATGATGCCGATTTCGATCGCATTTCTTCCGTCATTCCTTTGAAGATTTTCGGTTACACCCATGAGCCATTCGCCGTCCGTTGAGGATTCCTGGGAAGTGCTGGCCCTCGATATCGGGGGCGGGACCCAGGACCTGCTGCTCTGGTCTCCGGACCGGTCCATGGAAAATTCCATCCAGTGCGTTTTGCCGTCGCCCACGGTGATGGTGGCCCGGGAAATCAATCGGATCACCGAACAGCAGCGGCCCCTTTTCCTCGACGGGCACTTGATGGGGGGCGGCGCCTCTTCTAAGGCGGTCCGTCAGCACCTGAAAGCCGGGTATCCGGTGGCGTCTCAAACCAAAGCGGCCCGAACTCTGCATGATAACCTGGAGCATGTGCAAGCCCTGGGGGTGGTCATCAGGGAAGATCCCCCGCCGGGATCGGCTTCGGTGACCTTTTCCGACATCCGGGAAAAGGCCTGGCAGGTTTTTTTTGAGGTCTTCGGTTTGAACCGACCCCGTCATTTCCTGGTGGCGGTCCAGGACCATGGGTATTCTCCGGTAGAGAGCAACCGCAAATTCCGTTTCGACCATTGGCGGGCGTTTCTGGAAACGGAACAACCGCTGGAATCTCTTTTGCTCCAGGAAATCCCCGCTTACTTGACCCGGATGCGAGCCGTGCAGGAAACCTGGTCCCAGGCCCTGGTTATGGACACCGGCGCAGCCGCCATTCTCGGGGCGTTGGAGCACGAGGGTCTGAACGATCGACCGCCGGCCCATTGTCTGGTGGTCAATATCGGTAATGAACACACCCTGGCCGCCTGGCTGGTGGAGGGGGCGCTGAAGGGCGTTTATGAGCATCACACCTTCTTCCTGGACCGGGAAAAGCTGTTGGCCCACCTGGAGGCCTTTGTCCTCGGCCGGATAAGCAACCAGCAGATCTTTGAAGACAAGGGCCACGGCTGTCTGAACCTGGCCCCTGCCCAGGCCTTTCCTGCAACCCTTCTGGTAACCGGTCCCCGCCGGGCGATGTTGGCCGGCACCCGGGCCGTAATGGCCGCTCCTCATGGAAATATGATGCTCAGCGGCTGCTTCGGCCTGCTGCGGGCCTTCCAAACCAGAGAAGGGCTTAAGTCAAAGGCCAATATCTAACATCCAACCAAGACCATTTTTCGGCGGATCCCTTCAAAAAAACAGGAAACGTTCTCGCCTACCTCTCTCACCACAATAGCCGGTACTGTATAATTTCATTGACAAAATAGATCCAATATCCTCAAGATACTGCTAAAGATAAGTTTGAACCGGATTGCTTCCAGGGAAATCTTTACTAGGACTTGAAAGCTTAGGATTCCATCAACTGGTGTTTTTTTTACTCTCTATTCGTTGCCATTCCTTTACCCTGTCTCAAGACTCAAAACCATGACTCTGAAAGAGACTTTTTCCGGTGAAGTTGATGAGCGGTGGATGCAAGCGGAGGAGGTCGTCCGGGGGAGGGCCGCCCGGACGCCGGAAAACCTGGATGGGCTTTCTCCGGAGGCAGCGCGCCGGATACTCCACGAGCTGCGGGTCCATCAGGTGGAACTGGAGATGCAGAACGAGGAATTGCGCCGGGCCCAGGAGGAACTGGAAGCCTCCCGGGCGCGTTATTTCGACCTGTACGACCTGGCCCCGGTAGGGTATGTAAGCCTCAGCGAAAAGGGGTTGATCCTGGAGGCCAATCTCACGCTGGCCGCCTTGCTGGGGGTGACCCGAGGTGAATTGGTCAATCAGCCTTTGACCCGTTTTGTCCTTCGCGAGGATCAGGATAGTTATTACCGGCAACCGCCGCCATTTTTTTGGACGGGGGCGCCGCAGGTTTGCGAGATACGGATGTTGCGCAAGGAGGCTGACTCCTTCTGGGCGCGGTTGGAGGCGACCGCCGCCGTTGACGAGGAAGGAGTTCCTTTCTGTCGGGTCGTGGTGAGCGACATCAGCGAGCATAAACGGGTGGATGCCGAAAAGGCCGAATTCGAAGGCCGCTTCCGGCAAACCCAGAAGGCTGAAAGCCTGGGCCGCATGGCGGGGGCCATCGCCCACCATTTCAACAACCAACTCCAGGCCGTGATGGGGAACCTGGAACTGGCCCTGGACGACTTGCCGCCTGATGTAAATCCGGTCAAGAAACTTAAAGACGCCAGGCGGGCGGCGCGCCCGCGCGGCGGAAGTTAGCAAAGTGATGCTGACCTATCTCGGACAGACACCCGGGGAACGGGAGCCGCTGGATCTTTCCGAGACCTGCCGCCGGGGCCTGATCATGCTCCGGGCCGCCATGCCGAAAGACGTGGTCCTGGAGATTGATTTTCCCTTCCCCGGGCCGATCGTCAGCTCCAACGTCAACCAGTTGCAGCAGGTCCTGACCAACCTGGTCACCAATGCCTGGGAAGCCGCCGAAGGCAAAACGGGCGACATTCGCCTGGCCATCAAAACGGTTTCCCCGGAGGCGATCCCCGCGGAGCGCCGTTTTCCCGCCGGGTGGCGGCCGGAGGACCGGGCCTATGCCTGCCTGGAAGTGGCGGACACCTGCTGCGGAATCGCGGATCAGGATATCGAGAATATCTTCGATCCTTTTTTCACTACCCGATTTACCGGCCGGGGTCTGGGCCTGCCCGTGGTCCTGGGGATTGTCCGGGCGCAGGCGGGGTCGTTGTGGTGGAGAGCGAACCGGGCCGGAGGAGTACTTTCCGGGTCTTTTTCCCGTTGTCCGACCAAAAAGTTTCCCGTCTGCCGGACCGGTCGGCCAAGGCGCCGGAGATGGTTAAGGGGGGCACGATACTCCTGGTCGAAGACGAGGAAATGGTCCGTGAACTGGCGGCCACCATGCTCACGCGCCTGGGGTTTTCCGTGCTCGAGGCGAAAGACGGCGGCGAGGCGGTGGAGATGTTTCGGCAGCACCGGGATGAAATCCGTTGTGTTCTGTGCGACCTGACCATGCCGCGCACTGGACGGCTGGGCGACCCTGGCGGCCCTGCGCCACCTCAACCCCGACATCCCGGTAATTCTGTCCAGCGGATACGATGAGGTCGAGGTGATGACCGGCGACCATCCCGAATGGCCCCAGGTGTTTTTGAGCAAACCCTTTGGATTCGAAGGGCTTCGCTCCGCGATCTCCCAAGCTTTGAAAACCAGGACTAAAGAGAAATAGGCTGAGGGCTGAAGAAGAGAAGAGACGGAGAAAAAATGGATATTCAATCAAGAGAATAAGCTAAGGAGGAATCCGGATGGCCAAAACAAAAAAGTCGGTGCCCAGGGAAAAGAGGAAGCCGGCAGCGGAAAGGCCTGACGACCCGTCGGCCCTGGAATCGGTGAAGGACTTTCCCATCGTCGGCATCGGCGCCTCGGCCGGAGGGCTGGCGGCCTTTGAGGCCTTTTTCTCCGCCATGCCCGCCGACGTCGATCCCGGCATGGCCTTCGTCCTGGTGCAGCACCTGGCCCCGGACCACAAGAGCATTCTCACCGATCTGATCCAGCGATACACCCGGATGCAGGTCTATGAGGTCGAAGACGGTATGGAAGTCCGGCCCAACTGCGCCTACATCATTCCGCCCAGCCGGGACATGGCCTTTCTGCACGGCCGGCTGTATCTGTGGAGCGAGCCGCTCCGTCCGGGGCCTGCGATTGCCCATCGACTTTTTCTTCCGCTCCCTGGCCCAGGACCAGCACGAGCGGGCCATCTGTATCGTGCTCTCCGGCACCGGCAGCGACGGCACGCTGGGGTTGCGGGCGATCAAGGGCGAGGGCGGCATGGTCATGGCTCAGAACCCCGAATCCACGGAGTACGACGGCATGCCGCGCAGCGCCATAGCCACCGGTCTGGTGGACTTCATTCTGCCGCCGGCCGAGATGCCCGCGCAGCTCATGGCCTTCATGGCCCGGGCCTTCGGCAAAAATCCCCGGCCGGTATCTGCCCCGGAACCCAAGGTCGAGAGCGCGCTGAAGAAGATCTTCATCCTGCTGCGCGCCCAGACCGGCCACGATTTTTCCCAATACAAGCCGAGCACCATCAACCGCCGGATCGAGCGGCGCATGGCCGTTCACCAGATCGAAACGATTGACGAGGTATGCGGTACCTGCAGCAGACGCCGGCGGAGGTGGAGGCGCTCTTTCGCGATCTTTTGATCGGGGTGACCAATTTCTTCCGTGACCCGGAAGCGTTTGAGGCGCTCGAGGAGCAGGTCATCCCGCGGCTCTTCGCCGGTAAACCCGCGGGCGCCATGATTCGCGTCTGGGTACCCGGTTGCTCCACCGGCGAGGAGGCCTATTCCCTCGGCATCCTCTTGCAGGAGCACCTGGAGACGCTGAAGCAGACGTTACAAGGTGCAGGTCTTTGCCACCGACATTGACAGCCGGGCCATTGCCACGGCCCGCGCCGGCCTCTTTCCGGCCAGCATCGCCGCCGACATCACGCCGGAACGACTGGCGCGTTTTTTCGTGCCGGAGTCCGACGGCAGCGCCTACCGCATTCACAAAGGCATCCGCGACCTGGTGGTCTTTTCCGAGCAGAACGTGATCAAAGACCCGCCCTTTTCCAAGCTCGACCTGATCAGTTGCCGCAACCTTTTGATCTATATGGGCGGGGAACTGCAGCAAAAGATCATTCCCCTGTTTCACTACGCGCTGAACCCGGGCGGGTTTCTCTTCCTGGGCACCTCCGAGACCGTGGGCGAGTTTAGCGATCTTTTTGCCGCGCTGGATCGCAAATTGAAGCTGTATCAGCGCAAAGAGGAACTTCCCGGCGCGCAGCGTGCGGCCCTGGGACGGTTTCTGCCGCTCCGACGGCAGAAGCTGGCGCTTTCCCCCGGCCGCGGGAAAGGCGCCGGCGACAAGGCAAGCTTCCGCTGCGCGAATTGACCGAACAGGCGCTGCTGCAGCAATACGCCCCGGTCGGCGCGCTGGTCAACGAGCCACGGCGACATTCTCTACCTCCACGGCCGTACCGGCCTGTACCTGGAACCGGCCCCGGCGAGGCCGGAATCAACAACATTTTGAAAATGGCCCGCGAAGGGTTGCGGCGCGAACTGACCACGGCCCTGCACCAGGCCGTGGCGGACGCAGGAGATCGTGCGCTGCCCGGGCCTGCGCGTCAAAACCAACGGGGACTTTATCACCGTCCAGCTGACGGTTCGGCCGGTGCCCGCGGCCGGGCAGCGGCCGCTGCGTCCGGAACAGCCGGGGTGCGCCGAATCTGTTTCTGGTTATTCTCGAGGAAGCGCCGGCGCGGACTCGGAATCGGCCGAAACCCGGCGCCAGCAGCCGGCGAGCGGCGCTCGAGAGCGCCACAGAGGCGGACGCGCGCATCGCGGCCTTGAAGCAGGAACTGCGCGCCAAGGAGGAGTACCTCCAGACCACCAACGAGGAACTGGAGACTTCCAATGAAGAGCTCAAATCTTCCAACGAGGAGATGCAGTCCGTCAACGAGGAACTGCAATCCACCAACGAGGAGCTGGAGACCTCCAAGGAAGAGCTGCAATCGATCAACGAAGAGCTGGCCACCGTCAACGCCGAACTGCAAACCAAGGTGGCTGATCTATCGCGGGCCAATAACGATATGAACAACCTGCTGGCCGGCACGGGCATCGGCACCATCTTCGTCGACCATCAACTGCGGATCCTGCGTTTCACCCCCACCGTCACCCAGGTGATCAATTTGATACTGACCGACGTGGGTCGTCCGCTGGGCCATATCGTTTCCAACCTGGCCGGCTATGACTGCCTGGCGGCGGACGTGCAGGCGGTGCTGGATACCCTGGTGCCCAAAGAGGTCGAGGTGCAGACCCGAGCGGGCGCCTGGTTCCAGTTGCATATCCGGCCTTATCGAACCCTGGAAAACGTGATCGAGGGAGCGGTGATCACCTTCACGGATATTTCCTTATTGAAAATGGCGGAGGTCGCCCTGCGGGATTCCGAGGTCCTACGCCGCCTGGCCGTGGTGGTCCACGACTCCCGGGATGCCGTCACCGTGCAGGATTTCAAAGGCCGCATCCTGGCCTGGAACCCGGCGGCGGAAAGGATATACGGTTGGACCGAGGCGGAGGCCCTGACCATGAATATCCGGGAAATTGTCCCCAAGGAGCGGAGCGGGGAAGCGCTGGTCCTTCTGCGTCGGCTTAGCCGGGCAGAGGTTCTTGAACCCATCCGCGTGGAGCGGTTGGCCAAAGACGGCCAAAAGCTAGCGGTCTGGCTGACCGCCACCGCCCTGGTCGATGAGTCCGGGGAGCCCTACGCCGTGTCGACCACGGAAAGGATGATAGGGTGAAAGAGGATGGGAGGGGGAGGGGAAAAGACGTGGGTGGGGGTGTGAGCCGCAAGCGGGATACGAGCCCTTAGTTACTCACATACTTACATACGCACACACCCACACACTGTTTTAGTGGAAATCGCCTAAAGGATTGGAAGGATATGGGCTTATTAGCCGGGTATTATTAGTTCACTATCTCGAGGGAATATGGAAGAGACCAGGCAAAAACAGATTGGAAATAGAAAAAGCCGGGGACCTTCTTCGGCAGAGGCTGACCAGTGGTTAAAAACGGTTCATCAACTGCGAGGGGGGATTGGAGTTTGCAGGAGAGGGCTATATAAATTCCAAACGTTTGAAGAGGCTGATCAATGGATGGAAATGATGATCTTGAACAGTATTCGAGGATCCCAACCATAGAGGATTTGGTCGCTCTTTGTCGGAACTTGAATGCCCACGAAGTCAAGTATGTGGTTATTGGAGGGTTGGCGGTTATTCATTTTGGGTATATCAGGGCTACGGGGGATATTGATCTTCTCGTGGAGGATTCGCCTGAAAATATTGAAAGGCTCAGAAGAGCCCTTGCCTACCTGCCTGATGGAAAGCCGACCAGATTGCGGATACGGACTTGTCTCGCTATCGGGTCGTTCGGGTCTCCGGGGAAATCACCGTGGATCTAATAGCCAAAGCCTGTGATGTCACTTTTCCCTCCACCCAGAATCATGTCCACTATGATGAAATCAATGGGGTAAGGATTCCCTATCTAAAACCCGCCTTACTTATAGAAACCAAGATGGGTGTTCGCCCCAAGGATGTTCAAGACCGTATTTTCCTGCAAAGGTTGATAGCGCAAGAGCAGGATTGAGTTTATGAAGAAAAAGTATGTGAGTATGCGGGGGTGTGAGTGTGTGGGAAGGATCGGGAGATGGCAGGGCTTGGTTACTCACACACCCACACACGGTCCTTTGACAGCGCAAGTCATCCAGCATCTCCTTTGGGGGACGTTCACCCCAGGACCCGCGAGGGTCAGGTGACGACGGACGACGCTGGTCTTCAGGATGGCGCCGGCCGGCGGGCGGGTGTCCACCTCGATCTTAACGGCGAATACCTCCTCCGGACGGGTTGAGAGACCCAACTCGTAAGGCAGGCCGCGAAAACGGACAAAAGCGCTGTGGACGGTCTTCCGGTCGTTGACTTTAAGGTCCGGCAGGTAGCCTTCATTGCGAAAGGCCGTTTGAATAGCCTGAAGGCAGGATCGAAAGTCATAGCGGGGAACGGCCTGTTCCAGGGTAAAGTCCAGGTCTTCCGAATAACGAGCGGCGTTGAAAAGAAAACGGAGGGCGGTGTCCCCGTGAAAGGCTAAGGGAATCATCATTCCGGCCCGCTGGAGTACACCCAGAATTCTGGCCTGCAAATATTCCCGGACCTCATTCCTCCCTTGAACCGCGGAAGAGGCGGTGCGGAGGATTTGATGGAGATATTTTTTCATAATTGCTCGTAGTCCAGCGATTCGGTCAAGGCCTTTCTCATCAAAAAAGCGGCCGCCCGGCGCATTTTCGGACTTCCGGTCCGTTCCGCCAGGCTTTGCAGGTTCTCCAGGTCCAGTTGCTCCAGGTTTTGAAGGCGAAGCTCTTGCAGGTAGTTCGGCCTATCCCCCCCTGGTTGCAGGTAAACCAGGTCGAGCAGCGCCTTTTCCGGGGTGGCCATGAAGGCCTGCTGGCCACCTCCCAGGTCGATCCGTCGATAGGCCGAGAGCAGCTTAGGGGTAATATGTCGATAGGTATAAACCCCTAAGGGGGTTTGCCAGCGCCCTGGCCTGACCGCAGTGACACTGGTGGTTACCGGAACTCCCTCCGGAATCAGGCCGTAGTGCGCCAGGGCCGACTGTAAACTTACATAGGAGCCGGGAACCAGGCGATTGGCCACCAGGCCGGGGTGCGGGTTGACTTTCTGGAAGGGCGGCGCCAGGGCGTACAGACCGCGTCGCAACTGGTAAAGCTGTCCGGCGTTGGTCCAGCGAGACAACTGCCGACGAACAGCGGACGGATCCAGGGCGCCAGCCAGGAGCAACCCGGTTTCAAAAACCGGCTCATCGCCCACGATTTCCAGGAGACGCGTGAATTCCATGCGGATAATTTACTTTAAATGGCATATTATTGCAGTGAAATAACAAAGAAGCTAAGATAGAAGAATGGATCGCCAGATGACCTACCGTCTCAAGGAACTTCGCACCCAGCTCCAATACCATAATTATCGGTATTATGTCCTGGATGACCCGGAGATCTCCGATGCCCAATACGACCGGCTGTTAAGGGAACTGGAGGAACTGGAGTCCCGATATCCCGAGATGATTACCCCGGATTCACCCACCCAGCGGGTGGGCGCCCGCCCGCTGGAAAAGTTTGAAACCCTGCCGCATACAGTTCCCATGTTGAGCCTGGAAAACGCCTTCAAACGGGAAGAGGTGCAGGAATTCGATGAGCGGGTCAAACGTTTTCTGAAGCAGGCGGAGGACCTCACCTATACCGTGGAGCCGAAGATGGACGGGTTGGCCATTGAACTGATTTACGAGCAGGGCCTCCTGATCCGGGCCGCCACCCGGGGGGATGGCTATGAGGGCGAAGACGTGACGCAGAATGTGCGGACTATTGCTGCCGTCCCCTTGCGTCTCCTGCCCGGGACCACCCCGGTACCTGATCGTCTCGAAATCCGCGGCGAGGTCTACCTGCGATTGAAGGATTTTCGGGAGTTCAACCGGAAACGGCTGGAGGCCGGGGAACCGGCTTTCGCTAACCCGCGCAACGCTGCTGCCGGGTCGCTGCGCCAGTTGGACCCCCGCGTTACGGCCCAACGCCCCCTTTATTTCTATGCCTATGGGTTGGGCGCGCTGACCGGTCTTCCTTTTGACGGCCAAGGGAAAATCCTGGCTGCCCTTTCCCAATGGGGGGTGCCGGTGAACCCTCAAACCCTGCGGGTCAAAGGGATCGAGGCCGCCTGGGCCTTCTGCCGGGAGATGGAGGACCTTCGCCACTCCCTGCCCTATGAAATCGACGGGGTGGTCATTAAGGTGGATTCCCTGGCTTTGCAGTCGGAACTGGGCGTCAAGTCCCGCAGCCCCCGCTGGGCCCTGGCCTTCAAGTTTCAGCCTTCCCAGGAAACGACCCGCATTTTGAATATTGAAGTCCAGGTGGGTCGGACCGGGGTCTTGACGCCGGTGGCCATCCTTCAACCGGTGGTGGTGGGCGGGGTGGAGATCAGCCGGGCCACCCTGCACAACCAGGATGAGATCGAGCGCAAGGACATCCGCATCGGGGATACAGTAATCATCCAACGGGCCGGCGAGGTGATCCCGGAAGTGGTCAAGGTCGTCGACGGGGCCAGGCCGGGACGGGAAGCGTCCTTCCGCCTGCCCGCGGAATGCCCGGTTTGTCGTTCTCCGGTGGTCCGGCTTCCCGGGGAGGCGGCCCACCGCTGCTCCAATCCCAACTGCTCCGCCCAGGTCAAGGAAGCGATCCGTCATTTCGCTTCCAAGGGCGCCATGGACATCGAAGGCCTGGGGGAAAAACTGGTCGATCAACTGGCGGAGAAAGGGCTGGTCAAGGATTACGGCGATCTGTACGCGCTGACCCGGGAGGCTCTGGTTCCCCTGGAACGGCTGGGCGACAAATCCGCCGGGAACCTCATGGAGGCCCTGGAGCGCAGCAAGCAGGTCTCCTTGGGTAGGTTTGTTTATGCCCTGGGCATCCGTTTCGTGGGGGAGCATGTGGCCGCCATCCTGGCCGGGACTTTCGGCGACCTGGAGGCCTTGAGCGCGGCTCGGGAAGAGGAACTGTTGTCCATCCGGGAAGTCGGTCCCCAAGTGGCCTGCAGTGTCCGGGCTTTCTTTGACAACCCCGAGAACCAAAAGGTGGTGGCTAAGCTGCTGCGGGGCGGGGTCCAACCGAAGGGTGAAAAGACAGGCGGATTGAAACCCCTGGCCGGAAAAACCTTTGTGCTCACCGGACGACTGACCCGGTTCACTCGGGAAGAGGCCAAGGCCAAAATTGAGGCCCTGGGCGGAAAGGTGGCCGGTTCGGTCAGTTCCAAAACAAATTTTCTGGTGGCCGGGGAAGAACCGGGGTCCAAGCTGGATATGGCCCGGGAGCTGGGGGTGGCGGTTCTGGACGAAGAGGGCCTGACCCGTTTGTTGGAAGGATAACGGATAAGGGAGAAGAGGGGAGATGGAAGATGGAAGAAAAAGAATTGACGGACTCGAAAAAAGTCCCGAACTGTCATCCGGAACCCTTCGCCTTTCTGTCACCCTGAGCAACGCGAAGGGTCTCGTCTTTCGGCTCAGGGTAAACTCCGTGAAGGATCTCGGAACTAGTTGAAAAAACGAGATTCTTCGCATTCCCTCAGTGCTTCTGAGCGGGAATCCAGTCTTTCCATGGGAAAAACTGGATCTCCGATAATGACGAAAAATTGATAGTAAGTACTATGAGGAAGTGTTAGTAAAACGGGGGAGATCGGTCTATGGAAAAAATATCGGCCCGGGTAGTCGTCCAGGGCTGGGTTCAGGGCGTCTATTTCAGGGCCTATACTCGGGATCAGGCCAGGTTGCTGGGACTGGCGGGGTGGGTGATGAACCGGCGGGATGGGACAGTAGAGGCCTTCTTTGAAGGAGAAAAAACGAAAGTGGAACAGATGGTCGCCTGGTGCCGGCAGGGTCCCCCAACGGCTCAGGTCGATCGGGTTGAGGTCCGCTACGGGGATTTTCGCGGCGAAGGGCAGGGCTTTGAGGTTCGGTATCGTTAAGGGTTTATTCAATAAGAACCCGTTGCCGGTTCCCAGTTGCTGGTTGCAGGCTAAGAGACTGATACTGGATAAAGACCATCTTTGTCATTCTGAAGGAGCGAAGCGACTGAAGATTCCCCCGGGCAAGCCTTGAGCTGAAAGCCGAGGAATTTACACTGAGCCGAAAAGCGAGATCCTTCGCGTTGCTCAGGATGACAGGAAGGCGAAGGGCTCAGGATAACAGGGGGGCGAAGGGCTCCGGGTAACAGGAAGGCGAAGGGCTCAGAATCTCGAATGGCGGAGTCTAACAACCTAATTATGCTAATTTTCAAATAGTTATTGACTCCGGAGATGCTTTTTAGTAATATTACCGTTTATTTAATTTATCCGATAGTCTTCAAGGCAGGTAAGTGGAAGAAATTCAAATAGTTTTCCCTGATCAAACGCGGAGTTCCTTTCCTTCCGCCACCACGGCGGTTCAGGCCCTGGCGACCTGGCAAAAAAGCGCGGTGAAGGGTAGTGTGGCCGCCCGGCTAAACGGCGACTTAATCGACTTGGCCCGTCCCCTGTCTTCAGGGGGAGAATTGGCCCCGGTGGGGGAAAATACTCCGGAAGGGCTGGATATCCTGCGGCATTCTACTTCCCACCTGATGGCCCAGGCGGTAAAAGAACTTTTTCCAGAGGCCAAACCGGCGATTGGACCGGCCATTGAACAGGGATTTTACTACGATTTTGAAACGAAGGCCCCTTTTGTGCCGGAAGATCTGGCCCGGATCGAAGAACGGATGCAGGCCTTGAGGAAGTCCAGAATCCCGATTACCAGGGAAGAAATGTCCCGGGGGGAGGCCATTGCTTTTTTTCAGTCTCGAGGCGAACCCTACAAGGTGGAAATGCTCGAGGCGTTGGAGGAGGCCCCGGTTTCCCTTTATCGTCAGGGAGATTTTGTGGACCTTTGCCGGGGGCCCCACCTGTCTTCGTCGGGGGATATCCGTTTTTTTAAATTGACCCAGGTAGCCGGGGCCTACTGGAGGGGGGATGAGCGCAATCCCATGCTCCAGCGGATCTACGGGACCTCCTTTTTCAGCAAGAAGGAACTGGACGAACATCTTCACCGTCTGGAGGAAGCCAAGCGTCGGGACCACCGCCGCCTGGGGCGGGAACTGGACTTGTTCAGCATTCACGACGAAGTCGGACCGGGGCTGGTTATCTACCATCCCAAGGGGGCCTTGTTGCGGCACATTCTGGAGGACTTCGAAAAAAAAGAACATCTGAAGCGCGGCTATGAGCTGGTCGTGGGTCCCCAGATCCTTCGGACCGACCTCTGGAAAAAATCCGGGCATTACGAGAATTACCGGGATTTCATGTATTTTACCGAAATTGACGGGCAGTCCTACGGGATTAAACCCATGAACTGCCTGTCCCATATGATGATCTACAAGTCCAAAGTCCGCAGTTACCGGGACCTGCCCAAACGCTATTTTGAACTGGGCACCGTCCACCGTCATGAAAAATCCGGGGTGCTGCACGGCCTGATGCGGGTGCGGCAGTTCACCCAGGATGATGCTCATATCCTCTGCACCCCGGATCAGCTTCAGGAGGAGATCCGGGGGGTGCTGGATTTTGTGGCCGAGGTAATGCAGATCTTCGGTTTTCCCTTTGAGGTGGAAGTCAGTACCCGGCCGGAAAAATCCATCGGCACCGACCTGGATTGGGAGCGGGCCACCGAGGCCCTGATCCAGGCCTTAAAGGACAACGGGTTGGACTACTCGGTCTCGGCCGGGGAAGGGGCTTTCTATGGTCCCAAGATTGACATCAAGCTCAAGGACGCCCTGGATCGGCGCTGGCAGTGCGCCACGATTCAGTGCGATTTCACCCTGCCGGAACGGTTTGACCTGGCCTATATCGGCCCCGACGGGGAACGGCACCGGCCGGTCATGGTGCACCGGGTTATCCTGGGGGCCATCGAGCGCTTCCTGGGGGTGTTGATTGAGCATTACGGCGGGGCCTTCCCGGTCTGGCTGGCCCCGGTGCAGGCTATCGTCCTTTCGGTCACCGACCGGTCCATCGATTACAGCCGGGAGGTCTATCAGGAACTCCTGAAAAGCGGGATACGGGCGGAACTGGACATCCGGAACGAGAAGTTAGGTCTTAAGGTACGGGAGGCTCAGCTTCAGAAGATCCCTTATATGGTTGTGATTGGCGATAAGGAGGCGGAACTAAGGACGGTCAGCCCCCGAGCCCGCAGCGGCCAAAACCTGGGAGCCATGGATCTGGCCGCTTTTGTCCGCAAAGTGCAAGCAGAATCGATCCCGGGTTTTAAAGAGTAAAAGGCGTGATTTCGGGATTTCGAATTTATTAACTTTTTGAGGAGGTGGTTTTATAAGCAAGTCGGCTAATGTAAACACGGAGATCAGGGCGGCGAATGTCCGGGTCATCGCTGAGGATGGGAGCCAATTGGGAATCTTTTCCTTAGCCCAGGCTTTAGCCTTGGCCAAGGAAGGAGCATTGGATTTGGTCGAAGTGGCGCCGAACCTGGACCCGCCCGTATGTCGCATCATGGATTACGGCAAGTACCGGTATCAGCAGACCAAGAAAGTCCATGAAGCCAAGAAGAAGCGGACCATCATCCAGGTCAAGGAAGTCAAGATTCGACCGAAGACCGAGGAACACGATTTTCAGTTCAAGCTGAGGAATATTCGCAAGTTTCTAACCAAGAAAAATAAAACCAAAGTATTCCTTCTTTTTCGCGGCCGGGAGCTCCAATATGTGGAGGCGGCCAAAAACGTGTTATTGCGCGTTATCGAGGAAACGAAGGACTTGGCCGTGGTCGAGCAGAACCCTAAGCTGGAAGGCCGGAATATGACCATGGTCCTCAGCCCGAAGTAATTCCGAGCCGGCCCCCTACAACCGGGAGAAAAGGGGAGGGGGGTATTTTTTTCAGGCCCCAGGCCTTAAATAGGAGAGTTGTTATGCCCAAGATGAAATCCAACCGCGGGGCTGCCAAGCGTTTTAAGATCACCGGCACGGGGAAGGTCGCCCGGGCCAAGGCCTTCGGCAGCCATATTCTGACCAGCAAAACCCGCAAGCGCAAGAGAAAGCTCCGCAAGGGGGCTTTAGTCAGCAAGGCGAACAGCCGAGCCTTGAAAAGAATGTTACCGTATAGTTGATTCCAAATTTTGAGGTGAACGAAAATGCCCAGAGTTAAAAGGGGCTTTAAAGCCCGCCGCCGCCGAAACAAGACACTCAAGATGGCCAAGGGGTATCGGGGGGCGCGCAGCCGCCTGTACAAAACCGCTACCGAGGCCGTAGATCGCGCCCTGAAATACGCTTACCGGGATCGCCGGGTCCGCAAACGGGAAATGCGCGGCCTGTGGATCGTCCGGATCAGCGCCGCCGTCAAGCAACACGGTGTCTCCTATAGCCGGTTCATCGGCGCCATGAAAAAGGCCAATATCGCTTTGGACCGCAAGGTCCTTTCCGAGATGGCCATCCACGACCCCGACCGGTTCGGCCAATTAGTCAAAATGGTCCCCCAGGCGTAAGGTCGGATCCCTCAGGGGCCGACCCGCCGATTTCAATCGCATCTGAAATCCGCCCATGCTAAATCGTTTGAAAGTCCTGGAGGCGTCTGTCCGGGCCGCCTTGCCCCGTCTGGAAAAACGCGCCGACATTGAGGCCCTGCAGTTCAAGACCCTGGGTCGCAAAGGGGAATTGAACCAGATTATGCGGGGTCTGGGGGCACTGTCTCCGGATGAACGGCCGTTAGCGGGGCAGGAGGCCAACAGGATCAAGGGAGAATTGGAGCGCCTCTTCGAGGGGGCGAAAATCTCCCTGGATCCGGGTGTGAAGGAAGAGTCTTTTTCGGGGATCGATTGGAGCCTGCCGGGGCGAAGGGGGTTTCGAGGCCGGCGACATCCCATCACCCAGACCCTGGACGAGATCTGCGAAATCTTTTCCCGGCTGAACTTCGAAGTGGTTGAAGGGCCGGAAATAGAACTGGATTACTATAATTTCGAGGCCCTGAACATTCCCCCGGACCACCCGGCCCGGGACATGCAGGATACCTTTTACGTCACCGATACCGTGCTCCTGCGCACCCAAACCTCTCCCATGCAGGTGCGGGTGATGGAAAAACGGAAACCGCCGCTCCAGGTCCTGTCACCCGGAAAGGTCTATCGCCGCGATTCGGATATCTCCCATTCTCCCATGTTTCACCAAGTGGAAGGCTTTATGGTGGGGGAACAGATCAGCCTCGGAGACCTGAAAGGGATTTTGACCCTCTTTGTTCGCCGAATGTTCGGCGAAGAAACCCCCTTGCGCTTCCGCCCCAGTTTCTTCCCCTTTACCGAACCAAGTGCCGAAGTGGACATCGGCTGTGTGATCTGCCGGAGTGCCGGTTGCCGCCTCTGTTCCCATACCGGCTGGCTGGAAATCCTGGGTTCCGGCATGATCGACCCGGAGGTGTACCGCTTTGTGGGCTACAATCCGGAAGAGGTCACCGGCTTTGCCTTCGGCATGGGGGTGGAACGCATTGCCATGCTGAAATACGGCATCGACGATATCCGGTTGTTTTACGAGAATGACCAGCGGTTTTTAAGGCAGTTCTAAAATGAAAGTCACTATCAACTGGCTAAACGAATATGTGGATCTGAGCGGCCTTTCCGTGGAGGAAATCGCCGAGGCTTTGACCATGGTCGGTCTGGAAGTGGAAGCCGTCCAACCTTTGGGACGGGAGTTGGAGTCCATCGTGGCGGGTCGAGTACTGACCGTGGAAAAACACCCGGAGGCGGACAAATTGGTCCTCTGCCAGGTGGACGCCGGCCAGGGTCCGGTGACCATCGTTTGCGGGGCACCCAATGTCCGCGCCGGGATGACGGTCCCGGTGGCCAATCCGGGGGTCATTACGCCCAGCGGCCAAAGGATACAGGTAGCCACCATTCGGAAACGGACCTCCTTCGGCATGCTTTGTTCCGAGAGGGAATTGGGACTTTCGGAGGATCACTCCGGGATCATGGTTCTACCCGAGGGGGTACCTCCCGGCCTGCCTCTGAGCCGGGTTTTAGGTCTGGAAGACACGCTCCTGGAAGTCAATATCACCCCCAATCGGGGGGATTGCCTCAGTCACCTGGGCATTGCCCGGGAACTCTCGGCGATCTATGATCGACCACTCCGGCTGCCGGCCCTATCCTTGGACCGGGAGGGGATGGAGATCCAGGGAAAAACCTCGGTTACTCTCCTGGAACCCGAACATTGCCCCCGGTACGCGGCCCGGCTTATTCTGGGGGTGACGGTCGGATCTTCGCCTCGATGGCTGCGGCAGCGGCTGGAATCCGTCGGACTGCGCAGCATCAGCAACATCGTCGATATCACAAACTTTGTGCTGCTCGAATACGGTCAGCCCCTTCATGCCTTCGATTATGACCTCCTGGCCGAAAACCGCATTGTGGTGCGGACGGCTCAGCCCAATGAACCTTTCAGCACCTTAGACGGCGTCCCACGGGTCCTTTCACCCGACATGTTGGTGATTGCCGACGGACAAAAGGCGGTGGCCCTGGCCGGTATCATGGGAGGGCTGGATTCGGAAATCAGGAAGGAGACGCGGAATGTCTTGCTGGAAAGCGCCTTTTTCAATCCGGTTTCCATCCGGCGAACCGCTAAAAAATTGGGCCTGTCCACCGAGGCCTCGGTCCGTTTTGAACGGGGCGTGGACATTGAGGGTATCCTCCCGGCGGCCGACCGGGCGGCCCAACTGATGCGGGAATTTGGCGGAGGGACGGTCGTGCCCGGGGTGGTGGACCAATATCCCCGGCCCGTTTCCAGTCCGCCCATCACCCTGGATGTGGACCAAGCCGGTCGGTTTCTGGGGATAGAAATCACTCAGGACCAGGCCCTGGATATTGGACGGCGCCTGGGATTGCCTATGGTCCGGAAAGACCGGGACCGGATCGAAGTGCGGCCTCCCGCCTTTCGGCGGGACCTGACCCGTCCGGTGGACCTGACGGAAGAGTTGGCCCGGATGATCGGTTACGATCAGATTCCCATCACCTACCCTCGGGGCGCTTCTACCGCCGCCAAGGAACCGCCGACCCTTTCTCTGCGGCGTCGGATCGAGGAGATCCTGACCGGCCTGGGGTTCGACCAGATTATCACTTACAGTTTCATAGCAGAGAAATGGGCGGGTTTCTTTTCCCCATCGGCCGCCAAGCCGGGAAATACTCCTTATATTGCCCTCAGCAATCCTTTGTCGGAAGACCAGGCGGTCATGCGAACTTCCCTGCTTCCCGGCTTGCTGACTACCCTGAAAAGAAATCTGGACCAGCGTAACCTCAACCTGCGGATTTTTGAAGTGGGCAAGGTTTTCTACCCCGCCGGGGAATCCACCAGCCCGCTTCCCCGGGAAAATACACGCCTCGGGGTGTTATGGTCCGGAAAACGGTATCCGGAATCGTTTCATCAAAAAGGGGATTTGGTGGATTTTTACGATCTCAAGGGGGTAGCGGAGGATTTGCTCGAAACACTTCAGGTCCAGGGCGCGACCCTGGCCCCAGTCGAAAACGGGGTCGCTTATCGTCCGGGGCAAGCGGTCCGGATATTTTCAACAGCCGGACTGCTGGGGGAAATGGGGGAGATCGCTCCGACGGTCCGGGACCTTTTTGATTTCCGGGAAAGCGCCTACCTGCTGGATCTGGACTTGGATGAATGTGCCCGGGCCATCCAGGAAACGCCGACTTTTAAACCCTGGCCCCGCTACCCGGAAATAGCCCGGGACATTGCCCTGATCCTGGATGAGCCGGTCACCTGGAAGGCTATTCAGGATGAAATCCATTCTTTAAACCAACCGTTGATTGAGGCCCTGGAACTGTTCGATCTGTATCGCGGAAAACCTATTCCATCGGGGAAGAAGAACCTGGGCATCCGCCTCCATTACCGTTCGGCGGAGCAGACCCTGACCGATGAAATGGTCTCGCCTGTGCACCAGCAGGTAGTGGAACAGGTGATGAAGAAGTTCCAGGCCACCTTGCCTGGGACCAAATAAAGACGTTTATTTGGTTTATTTCGTTCTTTTCGTTTGTTTGGTTGATTTCACTGGTGGAGTTTACTGATTTGGATTATATATTATACCGGTTAACTGCAGGGGGTTTAGTTATTTTAACGAAATAAACGAAATAACCCAAAAAACGAAACAAACCCTATGGACACCGTGATCATTCCCAACAAACAGTATTTTAAAATCGGCGAGGTCAGCTCCCTGACCCAACTCGAAACCTACGTCCTCCGCTATTGGGAAACGGAATTCAAAAGCATCCGGCCGGTGCGTATGGGTTCCAACCAGCGGCTCTATCGCCGCAAGGATGTGGAGACCATCCTGGAAATCAAGAAGCTTCTTTATGGGGAGGGGTTTACCATTGCCGGGGCCAAGAAAAAGATCATCCAAAACCATAAGGTGGATAAGGAAAACCCGGTCGCTAAAGAAGAACTATCGGTTCCTCCATCCGACTCTCTGAGAGACCTGCTCCAAGTGGTCCGGAAAGAACTGACGGAAATCCAGCAGGTCCTCTCCAGATAAATTCTTTCAGGTAACTCCCAACTTCGTCTGGGAGTTACCTGAAAGAATTTATATAGTCCGCTTTCAGCGGATTTTGCGCAAAAATCCCCTAATGAATGCCGTCCCTCTGCCAACCGATCCCTCCTCCTCTACTCCATTAGCCGGATTAAAATCTCAGATGCAGTCCTTTCCCCATCAGCCGGGCGTCTATCTCCTGCGAGATAGTTCCGGGAAGGTCCTGTATGTGGGGAAGGCCAAGGACCTCAGGAAAAGAGTCCTGTCCTATTTGAAGGCCTCCGGGATCAAGACTAAAAAGCTCCTGGACCGGGCGGAGACGATCGAATGCATTCTGACGGATAATGAAAAAGAAGCCCTGATCCTGGAAAGCAACCTGATCAAGAAGCACCGGCCCCGATATAACGTGGATCTTCGGGATGACAAACGCTACCCCTGCCTGCGTTTGGACCCTAAAGAACCCTTTCCCCGGCTCCAGGTGGTGCGAAAGATCCGGAACGACGGGGCCGTCTACTTAGGGCCCTTTTCCGCCGCCGGGAAGATGCGGGCCACCCTTCTCATGATCCAGCAGGTTTTCCCGCTTCGCCAATGCCGGCAGAAGGAACTGCCCCGGCGCTCACGGCCCTGCCTATATTACCAGACCGGACGGTGCCCCGGACCTTGCCGGGATAAAATTTCGAGCGAGGAATACCGCCGTCGGGTGGACGGTATTATCCAGTTTTTCCAGGGCCATAATCCGAACCTGACCCGGGAGTTTAAAACAACGCATGAAGGCGGCCTCGGACGCCTTTCGCTTTGAGGAGGCGGCTGTCCTGCGGGATCAAATCCGGGCTGTTACCGAGACCCTGAAGGAACAGCATGTGGTCTCTTCCCGCCTGGAACAGGCCGATGTGCTGGCCCTGGTCGAGTCCTCCGAGGCGATCGCCGCCGCCATCCTGTTCATTCGCTTCGGATCGGTGGCCGGCATGGCCCGTTTTCTATTCCGGGACCCTTCCCAACCCCTGGAGGAGGTCTTGGCCGATCTGATCACCCAGTATTACCGGAAGGATCGTTACCTGCCGCCCAGGATTTTCGTTCCTTTCCCATTTGAAGATCGTTTGCTGCTCGAGGAGATCCTTTCCGAACAAAAAGGGGAGAAAGTGAGGCTGACGGTTCCCCGGCGCGGAGAGGCCCGGCATTGGCTGGAGATGGCCGAACAAAACGCCCGCGGCGCCCTCAGGGGAAAAGAGGCCGATCAGAATTTTCTGGAGACCGTTGCCGCTCCGCTTCAGGAAAGGCTGGAGCTTAGAAGGCGGCCGGTTTGGGTGGGGGCCCTGGATATTTCCAACCTCCAGGGCCGTCAGGCTGTGGGTTCCTGGGTGGTTTTTCACCAGGGTGTGCCGGAAAAATCCAATTATCGCCGTTTCCGTATTCGCAAGGTGGAGCAGCCCAACGATTATGCCATGATGGCCGAGGTGATCGGCCGCCTGATCCGGCGTCCCGAGGAAATCCCCGACCTGATACTCATCGACGGCGGGAAAGGGCAGCTAAATATTCTAAAGGAAATTTTCGACCCCCTTCCGGAAGAACAGCGTCCGGACCTGGCGGCGATCGCCAAAAAAACCTTTGTGGCTTCGGGGGGGAAAGACGGGATCTATCTCCCCGGGCGCAAGAACCCGGTGAAGCTGCGGCCCGATTCCCCGGTGCTTCACTTCCTGCAGCGGGTCCGGGATGAGGCCCACCGTTTCGCCCTGAGTTACCACCACTTGCTTCGGAGGAAGGAAATACTGGAACCTGAGAAGGCAGGGGATAGGGTGTAGGGGGTAGGGTGTAGTGGGAAAAACGAAGGTACCAACCGCGATGAAAAAGTGAGGATGTTCCCCGAGAAGGATGATCCGGGCGTCTGGTGTTTCCTGTATTTGTCCTTCTCCCTACCCCCTAAACCCTACCCCCCACACCCCTGCTTTTTCATTGCAAATTGATTCGCACCTTATTATGATATTCTGTTGTTTTATTGTTTGATTCTAATAGGCGGAGGCGTTGGATGTTTGGCATCGGCATGCCGGAATTTCTTCTGATTCTGGTGGTCGCCCTGGTGGTGCTGGGTCCCAAAAAGCTGCCGGAACTGGCCCGCTCCTTGGGCCGGGGACTGGCGGAATTGAAAAAGACCACCGGAGACCTGAAGCAGAATATCGATTTCGGAGACGATCTAAATAAAGTCCAGAAGGACCTCCAGGAGGTAAAAAGTGACCTGGCCGGGGTCATCGATACCACGTTTCTGCAAGACCCTATTCCGGATTACCTCAAGGACACCGAACCCCAAACCGAGGTAAAACCTGAACAGGCTGGCCGAGGCCTTTCCATCGAGTGCGAAGGCGTCGGCCCCTCCTTCGACCACGGAACGCGCGCCGCTGATCACCGGCGAGGCGGAAGATATCCGCCGGGAACTGGAAGAAATGGCCGATTTGACCTACCGGGAACACCACCCTTATTCCGGGGAATCCTTTTTGTAGTAATGACTGACGGACTCGCAAGAAGTCCGTCTGCAGGCCGAGCGCGATTAAGCGCCGGGCTGGGGTGGGGGTGGCACCATTTGAATTCATTTCAAATGGCGGGGGAGGGGAAGCCCTCCCCCGCCGAGCAGAAAGTCGTCTTTGGACTTTTTGCGAGGTTATATGACGGATAAGACTGAAAAATCCATGCCCTTCATGTCTCACCTGGGAGAGCTGCGAAATCGTTTGATCGTCTCCTTCGTGGCCACGGGCATTGGTTTTGCCATCGCCTACGCATTTTCCAATGAACTCTTCGAGTGGCTGGTCCGGCCTTTGGTCAAAGTGCTGCCCCCCGGGGATAAGCTGGTCTTTACCGCGTTGCCCGAGGCCTTTTTCATCTACCTGAAGGTAAGCCTGATTGCCGGAGTCGTCCTGGCTTCACCGGTGATCTTTTATGAACTCTGGATGTTCGTAGCCCCGGGCCTCCACCAGAAGGAAAAACGGTTCGTCTTGCCCTTCGTCCTCATCTCCTCCGGGCTTTTCGTCGGCGGGAGCCTGTTCGGCTACTACGTGGTCTTTCCGGTGGGCTTCAAATTCCTGGCCGGCTTCGCCACGGAAAATATCAAGGCTCTGCCTTCCATCCAACTCTATCTTAATTTCTGCCTGAAGCTGCTCCTGGGTTTCGGCCTGGTTTTCGAACTCCCGGTGCTGGCCTATTTTTTAGGCAAGGCCGGAATCCTCAATTCCAAAATGATGGCCAATAACCGCCGAGTGGCCATCCTGCTGATTTTCGTGGTGGCCGCCGTCGTCACCCCCCCCGATGTGGTTTCCCAGATCCTGTTGGCCGTTCCCTTGTACGGACTTTATGAAATCAGCATCCTGATCGTCAAGTTCACCGGACGAAAAAAAGGAAAAAGCGCTGGAAGAGCAGGGTTGATCGACCTATTCACAATCCTCCGGTTCCAAGTCGAGGATCAAGGCCAGGGATTTCTTTATTTGAGTCATTTCAAGCGGGGTGACTGAACCGAACCGGTCCAAGACCCTCTGGTGGCTTATGGCCCGGATTTGAAAACAGTCGACCACCGATCTCTTTTTCAGGCCGTTTTGCTTGGACGGGTCCAGGCTGACAAAAAAGGGATTATTTTCCCATGAAGCGGTCCAGTTGGTGATGGGGACGACGATGGCTAGACGCAGGTGTTTCTCGTGGCCGTTATTTATAACCACCACCGGACGTTTTTTTTTGATCTCATCCCCCAGGGTCGGGTCCAGGTTGACCCCAACGATATCACCGATCTTCAAAGTCTTCTCCCTCGATTTCTTCAAAGAGATTTTCATAAACCTCCCGACCGATCTGCTCCATGGCGATCGATCGTTGTAGGGCCTTTAACTTTTTTCGGTCTTCCTTCACTTTGTCTTGGATCGCCTCCCGCATATAATGACTGAGACTTTTATAGGAAAGCGTCTTGTAGGCTTTTCTGATAAATTCAAAGTCTTTTTCATTGATTTGGATTTTATTCTGGATCATAAATATACCCCCTCTAATTAGTACTAAAATATTACCCTAAAAAATAGCCCCATTCAAGGGAAATTATAACGGTCCAAAATATAAGAAATTGACTCTTTCGGGGCGATTTAATAAAGTTGTACCTTATGGTGCTAACCCATGCTCAGATAGAGGAAAGAAGCATCCTCCTCCACCGGGTAATCGCGCAACGGGTCAGCGAGAACCCTGCGCTTTTAGAGGTGGCCCGCGCTAATCTCCGGCGCTGGGTCGGTCGGGATGGGGAACGTCTTTACTGGACCGAGTGGGAAATAATACTGGAAGGTCCACTGGAAAGTACTCTGACTTTTCTGGTTTCTCCAAAGGAAACGGCCCGGCGGCTTCGCCAGTCCAGTCCCTTCTGCGGCATCCTGACCCCGCGCGAACGGTGGAAGATCTATGAATCGTTTACAGCTTGAACATATCATCCGGGCCGCCGGTGATATTGCCGGAGATGATGAGATCGTCATTCTGGGCAGTACGGCAATTTTATCCCAATTCCCGGATGTGCCGGAGCAGATAATCCATTCCGTCGAAGCGGATATCTTTCCCAAGAATAAACCCGAAATGGCTACGGTGATAGACGGCTGCATCGGTGAACTTTCCCCGTTCCATCAAACTTACGGTTATTATGCCCACGGAGTCGGCCCGGAAACGGCCCGAAATCTACCCATTGGATGGGATCAGCGGCTGATCCCCTTGCACAATGAAAACACGAGGGGGATTACCGGTTGGGGGGTAGAGATCCATGACCTGATCCTGGGGAAATATGTTTCCTGCCGGGAAAAGGATCTTGGGTTCAATGTCCAGGTTATAGCGCTGGGGTTGGTTTCCCAGGAAAAACTGCTGGAGGGGGTGGGGTATCTGGAAGTGCCTGATGCGAGAAAGGACCAGATCCGGATTAAAATCAAGACCGACTTTCAAAGTATTCAGACGGTGGAAGGGAATTTGTAAGCGGTTGATCACCCTGCGAAAATAATTTAAAAGTCGTAGGTCAGGTTGCGACCAACGGAAGCTACCTGACCCCCAACTTGGCAAACCCTATCGGAGCCGTCAGGGAGCTTCGCACCCTGACCTACAATTAAACACTTCATTGGGTTTTGGCCCTCACCCCGTAGGTCAGGTTGCGACCAGCGGAAGCTACCTGACACCACGGATTCCTATCAAAACCATTCCAACCATTTCGGATCTCATGCAATCCATCAAACTCCTCTTTACCCATCGATATAAAAAGGCCGCCCACCTCCGGGGCAATGGTACGATCTGGCAGCAGAGATTCTGGGACCATATCATCGGCGACCAAAACGATCATAACCTTCATCTGGATTATATCCATTACAACCCCGTTAAACATGGATACGCGGTCAGGCCGGAGGATTACCCCTGGTCATCATTTGGCAGTTATCTGGAACAGGGGATTTATCAATCGGATTGGGGTTGCAACGGGGGCCTGCCCCATTTGGCGGGTGTGGATTGGGAATGAAACGGAAGGGGATGTCAGGGAGCCCTCCTTCGTCAGGCACCCTGACCTACGTTTTATTTAGGAGCTTAATGGGAAAAAAACTGTAGGTCAGTCGTAGGTCAGGTTGCGAGCGAAGCGAGCTACCTGACCCCCAGCTCGGCAGATCCGATTGTAGGTCAGGAAGCTTCGCACCCTGACCTACAATAAATAATCGAACCGTATCGTTTCGGGGATTATTACCCTTGACCAACATTCGCCGCCACCACATTCCCAACGCCACGGTATTTATGACCGCGGTTTGCGCCCACCGAGAAAACTACCTCGAGACGGATTGGTCCAAGGAACTGCTGGCATCGGTTCTGAACGAGGTGACGTCGGAGGCCTGCGTTTCCATCATCGGTTACGTTATATTGAACGACCATTTCCACTGGCTGGTTGATTTGTCAACCAATAATCATTTGCCAAACTCAACACCCGTAGGTCAGGTTGCGAGCGAAGCGAGCTACCTGACACCCCAGTTCGGCAAACCCTATCGGAGCCGTCAGGGAGCTTCGCACCCTGACCTACAATTAAACCCTTCATTGGCTTTTGGCCCTCACCCCGTAGGTCAGGTTGCGAGCAAAGCGAGCTACCTGACACCTCGGATGCTCATCAACAGCAATCCAACCATTTCCGATCTCATGCATTAATGATGGCGAGAATATCATCACCATAACCGCTCAAGACCAGGCCGGAAACAAAGGCCAGGCGAGCTTGAAGGTCATTTACGATTACACCGCCCCGACCTCCATCATTAACGATCCCAAGAATGGGACTACGTTCATGGGTACCTCTTATTCCATCAAGGGGACGGCCGACGACGGGGTTGGTACGGGCTTGATCAAGGTGGAGATCTCCACCGATGGAGGATCGACCTGGAAGTCGGCCACGGGGACGGCCTCCTGGAGCTATGACTGGATCATACCCGGAGACGGGAAGTTTACTATACTGTCCCGCGCCACCGACCAAGCCGGGAACGTGGAGGTTCCGGGTCCAGGGGTGCAGGTAACGGTGGCTAAAAGGCAGCCGACTGCGGTCAATGTTGACGGCCGACGGCTTTTGGTGAACGCCAGTCCTTTTACCGTAAAGGGAGTTGGTTACTCACCGGTGCCGATTGGGGCCGACCCGGAGACGGGATCGCCGTTCGGGGACTATTTCACCCAAGGCTACAGCGGCATCTATACCCGTGACCTGCCCTGGCTCCGGCAGATGGGGGCCAATGCCGTCCGGATCTGGAACTGGGGCAATACGGCCGACCACCTGGATTTCCTTGACCAAGCCTACAACGCCGGCGACCGGCCCATTTATGTCATTCCGGGTTTCACGATCAATCCGGGGCTGAATATTGACCCGGATTCGCCGGGCAATATGCGGGAACACATGAAAACCGAATTCCGGAATATGGTATCGTCCCACAAGAACCACCCGGCTGTCTTAATGTGTGCCATTGGAAACAACCTGAACCATTTCTATGCCGGTAATCAGGGGAACCTCTTTAGTCTGATCAATGAAATGGCCCTGGCGGCCCACGAGGAGGAAGGAACAGGGTACCACCCTGTCGTCACCTCCCTGGCCGATGAAAACTTAACTGGGGCCATTGGCGCCAACGAGGCCTCTTTGCCCGGGCTGGATATCTGGGGTGTCAATGCCTATCGGGGGAGTACCTTAGGGAATCTGTTCAGTTCCTATTCAGGGGTCAGCAACAAACCGCTGCTGATTACTGAATTCGGGATCGATGCCTACAATCAGGTCCGTGGGAATGAGTATGAGGCCTTGGGCATCCCCTACCAGGCTCAGTATGCCCAATCACTTTGGAACCAGATAGCGGGCAACTCCAACGTCTGCATCGGCGGGGTGGTCTGGGAGTATTCCGATGAATGGTGGCTGGGCAAGCACTCGACCGACAGCGGCTGTCTGGATCTATCTTCCTCGGTCCATAGCCGATGCGGATATGGAAATTCGAATCAGCCCGATGGCTACACCAACGAAGAGTGGTGGGGGATCATGCGCAGTATAGATAATGGCGTTAATCCGGACATAATGGAACCGAGGGCAGTTTTTTATACCCTTAAGTCTCTTTGGACCGGAAGCCTGGCCTTCAAAGTCACCGGCGGGGCCTATAATTATCCGGAGACGACCACCTACAAGGCCAGCTTCTCCTTGGACATCACCGCCGCGGCGGCGCCCTCCGGGTGGCTGAAATACTACTACGCCCGGACCCGCATGAACTTCGTCAGCACCGGGATCACCCAGGCCTATCTGTCGGGCAGCACGGCCACGATCAACGGGACCGGCACGGTCAACGGAGTCGGGGGTTACACCTTCACCGCCACGGTGGTCAACGGCAACCCCGACACCTTCGGGATCGAGGTCCGCAAAGCCGACGGAAGCTTGTATTACTCGGCTCCAGCGAAGGCCAACAGCGGGGGGGATTTGGTAATTCAAATGCAATAAATATTTCACCCCGGCCGGGAATAACCGGCCGGGGTGAAATATTTATATAAAATTTACTTTATAAACCACGGCATGCGGTTTTTATCCCCGAGTATTTATGGAATAATTATAATAATTATTCAGTTGTTTTTCCTGCCCGGGACATTAGCCGCCCAGGCAAAATTCAGCTTTGTCGAAAAAGCCCTGGCCGAGGGATCATGGCAGTATGAGTTCACCCTCTCCAACACTGTTTCGGTGCCGGGGACTGATCTCTACGACCTTTCCTTTACTTTCCCCTCCTCAGGCGCCTTCTCAGTAATTTCCCTTCCTTCGGGATGGGACTATTTCAGCAGTTGGGATCCGGTGAACAAGGCCGGGTCTTTTGAACTTTTCTCCCTCATGCCCGGCGCCTCGCCCGGCGGCTCCGACATCCCTCCCGGTTCCTCCCTCTCCGGCTTCCTTCTCCAATTCGACACCCGGATCGGCCCAGTCCCTTTCACCGCCGCTTTCGTTAACCCGGCGGATCCTAATGAACCGCTGATTTTCAACGGGACCAGTGAACCGGCCGGGTATCGGGTTTATCTGCCGATGGTTTTGAAATGAAGATGGAAGAGGGGATTTGGCAGATGGGAGATAGAAGATGGAAGAGGAAGAAAAAATGTGATAAGGCCGGCAGGGAATGGCAGTTCCAATTTAGCGCATAATTCTATCCGATTCTGTTCAGCCTCTTTTTTCGTTGCCAAGTGGTGACAGATATGCCAACATTAAGCCTATGAGAAACACCCGGCCCATTTCATGGCTCAAAGCCGCTCGCAGGGATTTCGAAGAATTTCCCAGAGAGGTGCAAGATAGTATCCTTCGTGCGCTCACGATAACTGCCGAGGGTAGTAAAACGGATAAGGTCAAGCCGTTTAAAGGCATTGAAGGCGGCCTGTTCGAGATCGCGCTCCGGCATCGGGGCGACGCTTTCCGCGTCATTTATGCCGTCAAGATCGGGGCTGATATATGGGTCATCCACGCTTTTCAGAAGAAATCCAAGGCTGGAATCAAGACGCCTCAAATGGAGGTTGATCTTATCCGTGAGCACCTGAAGCGTTTGAAGGAGGCTTTACAATGAAAGACGATTTTGAACTCATTCGAGGCAGTGGCAATGTCTTTCGCGACTTTGGCCGCAGAAACGCCAGCGTTGAACAGGCTCGCGCTATGCTTGCCGCCAAAATCATCCGCACGCTTGATGAGCGAGGGCTGTCGACACGCGAAGCAGAAAAGCTGACGGGAGTATCCCATTCCGAGTTTTCGCGCATCCGGAACGCGCGGCTTGAGCGCTTTACGCTTGATAGGATGATTACGATCCTCGGAAAGTTGGATGAGGATGTTGAAGTGAACGTTATTTTCCGGAACCATCATGCTTTGCAAGACGCATTGCAGGCCTGAAAGGTAAACTGCTAACGATCACCTTAATGGAGCCCAAGCATAATCGGCCGGCTCGGAGATTCTCAAAATGGAAAAGTTACGAATTTTTCTTCCCGCGCCGCCTGGGCCATCCTTTGGTCAAAACAGGCGAAAAGGAAATCATCTGGAAGGCTTCTCCGAGTTAAGACGGCCGATGCCAAGTGGATGGCATCAAATCCTCTAAGGGGATAACTTTTAACAATCCGAAGGACGATTTCATTCAATTCGTCGGTCACTTCGACTCGGAAGAAGCTTTTCCAGTCCCGAAAAAAGGCGTCCACGACCTGTTGGATTACCTCTTCCTCAAGGGCCGACTCTCTTTTTTTGCGAAAAAAAGAAGCCACTGTTTCCGCGTAGGCCACAGAGGAGGTGACGATTAGCTCAGCCTGGACCCACCTGGAAAGAAGTTCATTCGAGTGCGGTTCCAAAAAGTACCTTTTCACCAGGGCGCTCGTATCCAGGTAAAGGATCATCGCCGATCCTCAATGACCATTTCAGAAACCGGTTTTCCCGGGACCGCCAGAGGACTCAGTCCATGCCTGATCAGGTCCCGGGTTGGGAGAGCAATCAACCCCTGGCTGATTAAGGGTTCAAGTGCGGCTCGGATAGATGGCTTCCCCGCCCCTTCCTTGACAATCCGCGCCACCACTTTGCCATGTTCGGTAATCACCACGTCTTCACCTGCTTTAACCCGGTTCAGATAGCGACTCAAATTGTTTTTAGTATCCTTGATTCCGGCTGTGATCATGGGGTGGTTCCTTTCCTTAACAGGCTACTTTTCGTAATTGTAGCTACTTTGGAGTAGAGTGTCAAGGAATAAAGAGTCCCAAAAAAATTGAAATGTGCAGAGGGAATGTCAGGGAGCCCTCCATCGTCGGGCACCCTGACCTACGATTTATTTTACATCTCTATATTGCTTTACTTTATTGACAAGTAAAGAGAAACGATTATACTTAGGGAAAAATGAAGTTCCCGGAGAGGAGACCTTTATGCTGACTGCGGAGAAAACGGTGAAAATTTCTTCAAAGGGGCAGATTACTCTTCCCAGGCAGTTCAGGGAGATGTTGCAGAGCGATATCGTGCGGATCGTTGCCGATCAGGGATTGATTAAGATTGAACCGGTGAGAGACGCTGCCGGGAGCCTGCGCCGCTATGCCGGGCGATATGTTTCTTTGAAAAAGATCAAGGGAAAAGTCTGGGAGGAAGCCGTTGGTGAAAAACACCTACGTAGTTGATGCCAACGTCATCCTTAGATATTTATTGTCTGATCACCCGGAGCATTATCAAAAGGCCGTCCAATTTATGGGGCAGGTTAAACTGGGGGAGGTCGAGGCTTTCATTCCAGAAGGCGTCCTCGTCGAATGTGTTTATGTGCTTCTAAAATTCTATAAGGTTCCGAGGTCGGAGATAGCCCAAAGTCTTGAAAATATCTTGAATTATAAGGGGATCATCAACGATAACCGAACCATCTTGATGAAAGGCCTGCGCCTGTTCCAAGAAAAAAATGTGGACATCGTCGATGCCCTGGTTCACATGATTTCCAAGGAAAATAATTGGCTTAGTTTCACTTTTGACAAGGACCTGGTGAGGTTGGAGGAAAAATAGTAGGGGAGTCAGGTAGCTCCCTCTGGTCGCAACCTGACCTACAGTGGCTATCTAAACCTTCCTTTTCCGCTCCGACAATCGGATTGGGAGGGCTCCTTTTTCTGCCACTTCCCTCAACCCGTCCGATCCTGTTGCCGTTTGACTTTAGTAACAAAAAAGGGCGGCCCGGTTATCCGAGCCGCCCTTTTTGTCAATATTTAAAAGGTTAGAACTACTTCACTTCTTCAAAATCCGCGTCCACCACGTCGTCGTCGGGTTTGCGGTCGCCGCCGGCGTGAGCGCCCTGGGCCCCGGGATCCGGGCCGGGTCCGCCGGGACCGGCGCCCTGCTGGGAGGCCTGGGAGTACATCTTCTCGGCCAGCTTATGGGAGGCGGTGGTCAGCTCCTCGGTGAGCCGCTTGATCTCGGCGGCGTCGGTGGTCTCCATGGCCTTTTTCAGCCGCTCGATGGCCCCCTCGATATCGGATTTCAATCCGCTTTCCACTTTATCCCCCAGTTCCTTCACCGTCTTCTCCGTGCTATAGATCAGGGTGTCGGCGTGGTTGCGGGACTCGGCCAGTTCCTTCTTCTTCTTGTCTTCCTCGGCATGCATCTCGGCATCTTTGACCAACTGCTGAATTTCCTTCTCGTCCAAGCCGCTGGAGGCGGTGATCTTGATGGACTGCTCCTTGCCGGTCCCTAAATCCTTGGCCGAAACGTGGACGATCCCGTTGGCGTCGATATCGAAGGTCACCTCGATCTGGGGCAGGCCGCGCGGAGCCGCCGGGATGCCGGTCAGCTCGAAACGGCCCAGGGTCTTGTTGTCCTGGGCCATTTCCCGCTCGCCCTGGAGCACGTGGATGGAAACCGCGGGCTGGTTGTCGGCCGCCGTGGAAAAGATCTGGCTCTTCCGGGTGGGGATGGTGGTGTTCTTTTCAATCAGCTTGGTGGCCACCCCGCCCAACGTCTCGATGCCCAGGGAAAGAGGCGTCACGTCCAGCAAGCAGCACGTCTTTGACCTCGCCCTTGAGCACGCCGCCCTGGATGCCCGCTCCGATGGCCACGACCTCATCGGGGTTGACGCCTTTATGGGGTTCGCGGCCGAAGATCTCCTTCACTTTGGCCTGGACCTTGGGCATGCGGGTCATGCCGCCGACCAGGACTACCTCGTGAATTTCCGAGGTCGACAGGCCGGCGTCCTGCATAGCGCCGTCCGGCAAGGGCCCTCCACTTTATTGATCAGGTCCTCGACCAGCATCTCCAGCTTGGCCCGGGAAAGTTTCAGGTTCAGGTGCTTGGGGCCGCTGGCGTCGGCGGTGATGAAGGGCAGGTTGATGTCCGTCTCCATGGAGGTGGAGAGTTCCATCTTGGCCTTTTCCGCCGCCTCTTTGAGGCGCTGCAGGGCCATCTTATCGCTGCGCAGATCGATGCCCTGGTCCTTCCGGAACTCGGCGGCCAGATAATCGATCACCCGCAGGTCAAAATCCTCGCCGCCCAGGTGGGTATCCCCGTTGGTGGATTTGACCTCGAAGACGCCTTCCCCGATTTCCAAAATAGAGATGTCAAAGGTCCCGCCGCCCAGGTCAAAGACGGCGATTTTTTCATCTTTCTTTTTATCCAGGCCGTAGGCCAGGGCCGCCGCCGTCGGTTCGTTGATGATCCGGAGCACATTCAAACCGGAGATCCGGCCGGCGTCCTTGGTGGCCTGGCGCTGGCTGTCGTTAAAGTAGGCCGGGACGGTGACCACGGCGTCGGTTACTTTCTCGCCCAGGTATTCCTCCGCGGTCTGCTTCATCTTGACCAGGATCATGGAAGAGATCTCCGCCGGCGAGTATTCCTTCCCGCGGATTTCAATGTGCGCGTCCCCGTTGGAGGCTTTGATAATTTTGTAGGGCAGGATAGGGATATCATCCTGGACTTCCCGTGAATCAAATTTTCTTCCGATCAGCCGTTTGACGGCGTAGACCGTATTAGTCGGGTTGGTGATCGCCTGGCGTTTGGCCACCTGGCCCACTAAACGCTCGTTGTTTTCCGTGACGGACACTACCGAGGGTGTTGTCCGGCTCCCTTCCACATTGGCGATCACTTTCGGCTCGCCGCCTTCCATGATGGCCACGCAGGAATTGGTAGTCCCCAAATCAATTCCGATTACTTTACTCATTTTCTCCTCCTTAAGATTGGTAACTTTCTATATTTTTCTTATTGGTTTTTTACGCTGGTTCTATTTCCCGCCTTAAGACCTTTGGTCCAGGGAATCCTCCTCGGGCCCCAGTTCCGGTCTTTTAGAAACCACGACCATGGCCGGGCGTATGAGGCGGCTGTGCAGGGTGTAGCCTTTCTGCAACTGATTGAGAACGGTACCGGCCGGATGATGGGCGTCCTCCTGGACCATGACCGCCTCGTGCAGATTGGGATCGAATTCCTTGCCGGAGGCGTCCACCGGCGACACGCCGATTTTTCCCAAGGCCGCGAGAAATCCTTTCAGGGTCATGTCCACACCTTCCAGCAGTCCCTGGGCGTCCTTCGCTTCCCCGTGATCGATGGCTCGCTCCAGGTTGTCCAGAACAGGCAGTAACTCCTTGATCAGGTTTTCCGTTCCAAATTTGTACGCGTCGGTTTTTTCTTTTTCCATCCGCTTCTTAAAATTTTCAAACTCGGCGGAGAGTCTTAAAAAGCGATCGTAATTATCCTGGGCCTCTTTTCCCTTAGCCTCCAGTTTTGCCTCCAGGGTTTCCTCCTGGGGGACCGTTGCTCCCGGTGTCGCTTCCGGGCTGATCGGTTTCTCTTCCGCCTTTTTGGTTTCTTTCGTTTGAATCGCTCCGGTATTAATTTTTACCTGTGTCAATGGTTGCTCCTCAATCACCGCTCAGGCCGACAGCAATGTGCTGAACAGGCCTATATTTTATCTTCCAAAATCTTGCTGACCATTTTGGCCGTGTAATCCACGATCGGGATAACCCGGTCATAATCCATGCGGGTGGGGCCGATGACCCCCAGGGTGCCTAGGGGATATTTCCCCATGGTGTAGGGGGCAGTAATCACACTACAGGCCTCCATCTCGTCGACCGCGTTTTCCGAACCGATGAAGATCTGAATTCCGCTGGCGGTGATGCTCTTTTCCAGCAACCGCACCAGCAGGGTTTTTTGCTCGAAGGCCCGGAACAGGGTCCGCAGGGTTTCGATCTGACTGAACTCCGGGTATTGCATCAAATTGGTCTGGCCTTCAACGTAGAATTCGCCCTGGGTCTCCCCCTCCAGGGCCTGATTGGATATTTTAAGGGCCTTGGAAAGTAGTTCATCAAAGCGAATCTTGTCTTTCTTCATTTCTTCCAGGATCTTCAGCTTAACCTGGTCCAGGCTCAGGTTCCGCAACAGTTCATTCAGGTAATGGGTCAGTTTATCCAGTTCCTTCTGGGAGAGGTCCTCCTCCAGTTCGATGATCTTGTTCTGGACCAGTCCGGCCTTGGTAACCAGCACCACCAGAATAAAATGGCCGCGGATTTTAATAAATTCAAGGTGCTTGAAACGCGTGGCCGAAGACTTAGGTCTGGAAACCACGGCCGCCTGCTCGGTGATCACGGCCAGCATCTTGGAAGTGTTTTTCAATAAGTCTTCCACTTCCTGGCTGCTATCGGTTAAATAACCCTGGATACGATCCTTTTCAGAATCTTCCAAGGGCCTCAATTCCAGGATGGAGTGGACGTAAAAACGTAATCCGTTTTCCGTGGGGACCCGGCCCGCCGAGATGTGGGGTTGGGCAATCAATCCTAGATCTTCCAAATCGGACATGATATTTCGGATGGTAGCCGGGCTGAGCAACAGACCCTTTTTTTTGGATAGGGTGCGCGAACCCACCGGTTCAGCGGTTTCAATGTAGTCCCGGATGATGGCGTTTAAAATGGAACGCCCTCTCTGGTTTAAAACAATGGTCATGGTTTATTTCGGATTCCTTTTAGGTTGAAAAGGCCTTAAAAATTGTTCTAAATTTAACTATGCCGACCGGGTTTGTCAAGGCTTTGACACCCGGGTTTTTGCTTTAAATCAATGGTGGCCCGTGAGAAAAGGGTATGGTATAATTAAAAAAATCGATTGAGGGACGACCCAATGGAGAATCCAACCTGCCAGTTCCCGGCATTTGAACCGAAAGGGACCGCCGGCGGCGACGAATGCCGTCAGCCTCCCCTGTATCGGGAGGAATTGCCGGGAATCGTCAATGCCTTAGTGGAAAGTTGTCATGACCCGGAGACCTTTCACCACCTTAATCTCGTGGGTCTCCCCTCCCAGGGGGCCGTTATGCAATTATTGGAGGGATTTAAGCGGATACTTTTCCCCGGCTATTTTGGAGGCCAGGACATTGACAGCTATACCCTGCCTTACCAGTTAGGGATCGAGGTCAACCGGTTGTTCGAAGGGTTATCCCAACAAATCACCCTGAGCATACGCCATGAATGCCGTCGGTATCAGCATATTTGTACGCAGTGCCAGGAGCGGGGTCAGCGGGAATCGATCCTCCTGCTGAAAAAGATGCCGCAGATACGCCGGATCCTGGCCGATGATGTCCGGGCCGCTTATCAGGGGGACCCGGCGGCCAAGAGCTTCGACGAGATTATCTTCAGCTATCCCGGAGTGTTGGCCATCACCACCTATCGCCTGGCCCATGAGTTGTTTGTTCAGGAAGTTCCCATAATACCCCGATTGATGAGCGAATACGCCCACAGTGTCACCGGGATTGATATCCACCCCGGCGCCCGCATTGGCAGCCATTTTTTTATCGATCACGGCACCGGGGTGGTAATCGGGGAAACATCGGTCGTGGGAAGTCAGGTCAGAATCTATCAGGGGGTTACTTTAGGAGCTTTGAGCCTGCCTATGGAAGAAAAAGGGGATTTCCTAAGAAAGAGCAAGAGGCACCCGACCATAGAAGACAAGGTAACGATTTATGCCGGGGCCACCATTTTGGGTGGGGATACGGTGATCGGGTCCGGGTCGGTAATCGGCGGAAATGTCTGGTTGACCCGGTCTGTTCCCCCGGGGACCACGGTGATGATCGAGGCGCCGAAATTACGATATAAGGAGAATTAAATGTCATTTGATTCAAACTACTTTAAGTCAATAGTTCAGGATTTGGTTTATGATTTGGAGAGGACTTTTCCTTACGCCTCGGTCCTAACTCTGGAGACTTCGGGAGAGCGGATTGCCGTCCAGACCCGGCAGCAGACCGCGGAATTATTGGACCCGGCCCGGGGGGCGGTCCTGACCGCCTTCAGTGGCCGCTCTTTTCTGGAATCGGCCACCCATGATCTTTCCCCGGAGGGTTTAAACGAAGCCGCCGCCCGGCTCAAGGAACTGGGAAAAGATCAGGGTATTTTTTACGATGGGCCGGTGATCGACCCGGGACCCAAGTTGAATAAGGATTTCCTGGTCAAATGCCAAAACCATCCGGAATATGTCTCCCTGGGTGAAAAAATCCAGGCTTGTGCCGACATGAAGGATCGTCTGCACCGGGAAGAAGCCCGGGTTGTCCAGGCCACCAGTCAATATGCCTACGTGCGCAACCGTGAATTATTTGTCAACCGGCATAAAACCCTTTATCAGGATTTGCGCCGGACCCAAATGGTCGCCCAGGTGATCATGCGGGACGGGGACCAGTCGGTTAATCTACACACCGGTCAGGCCCTTCAGGGGGGCTATGAACAGGCCTTCATCCCCGAGGAAAAATTGAGCGCCCTGATCGAGGATTGCCGGCGCCTGCTCGGCGCCAGGAGGCTCGATCCCGGATATTATACCTGCGTCTTTTCCCCTGAATTTTCCGGGATATTTGCCCACGAGGCCTTTGGCCATGGTACCGAAACGGACATGTTCCTCAAGAAGAGGGCCAAAGGGGAAGAATATATTGGGAAGCCGGTGGCCTCCCCTCTGGTCGATATGTTCGATTCTCCGGCCCTGCCCGGTCAGGCCGCCTCCTTTTTTTTCGACCATGAAGGGGAACTGGCCGGGGAAACCCGGATCATTGAAAAGGGGATTTTGAAAAGGGGACTGACGGACCTGAATTCGGCCACCCGTTTAAGAATCCCCCGGTCGGCCAACGGCCGGCGGGAATCGTTTGAACGCAAGGCCTACGCCCGGATGACCAATACCTATTTCGGCCCCGGCGAGGATACCCGGGAAGCCATGGTGGCCTCCATTGACGACGGATATTTCTTGGACCACCCTTCCAACGGTATGGAAGACCCAAAAGGCTGGGGAATCCAGTTGGAGGGGTATTACGCGGAACGGATCCAAGAGGGCCGGTTGACCGGGAAGATTTTTTCTCCGGTGATCATCACCGGATATGTGCCCGACCTTCTGCAATCCATTTCCATGGTGGGGGACAAAATGGAAATCAGCGGCTTGGGGATGTGCGGCAAAGGGCACAAGGAATGGGTGAAGGTAACCGACGGCGGCCCCTGCCTGAAGTTGCGGGCCCGGCTGGCCTGAGGCGCTGAGCGCATAGCGCCTGGCGTCCATAGCCATACCTGATTAGAAAAAAGGATCATTATGAACGTAATAAAAATCAGAGAAATCATTGAAGAACGCATCCAACCGAATTCTTGGGAAATCCGCCGATTGAGGAAAAAAAGTTTCCAGCGGTACCTGATTTTCAATGAGCAGGAATCCCAGCGGGTGGTGGAAAATGAAAAGTTTCTGGTCACTCTCTATAAAAAATTTGAAAAAGATGGGCATGAGGTTTTGGGTGAATCCTCCCTGTCCTTGAGCGAAGGAGATGATTTGCGGGATAAACTCTCGGCCGCCTGGGAAATGGCCGGTCTGGTGGCCAACCCGGTTTTCGTTCTTCCGGATGGAGGACTGGTCTATCGACCGGTTCAAACCGTCGATCCGGAGGTTAGGGAACATCCCCTTTTTTATTTGGATCAGATCCGGGATGACCTGGTGAAGACCCCCTTGGACCGGGTCAGGTTGAGTTCCGCGGAGATCTTTCTGGAACTCAAGGAGTTTGAGATTGTGAATTCACTGGGTCTCGAGCAGGCCCAGGAGGAGACCGAGATCCTGGTGGAGTTTGTCTTGCTGGCCGAGAAGGGAGCGGGTTTCGGCGGTGAAAGCTGGGGCTGGAAACAGGGCCGCAACTACGCTGATATGCGGCTTGGGCACGAGCTTCAGAAATATGCCCGATTTGCCTTGGAGTCCCAGGAGGCGGTCCTGCCGCCAAGCGGCGTCTATCCGGTCGTCTTCTCCGAGGAATCCCTGGATACCCTCTTTAATTTCTTTATCCTCCAAGCCTCCGGCCCGGCCCGATTCCAGGGCTGGTCCCGACTCGAATTGGATCAGCCGGTGCTGCCCGAAATCAAGGGAGAAGCGCTCTCCCTGGCCAGCAATCCATCCATTGCCGGGCTTCTGAAGACCCGGTCCTTTGACGATCAGGGGTTGCCCTTGATCCCGGTGGATGTCATTCGGGAGAATATTTTTCGGAGGCGGATGAATTCCAAGCGTTACGCGGATTATTTACAGGAACCGGCAACGGGAGGTATGGCCAACCTGCAAGTCGCCCCGGGACCAAGAAGTTTTCAGGAATTGTTGGAGGGCGGCCCGGTTTTTCATTTGCTGCGATTTTCAACCTTTGAACCCAATCCAATTACCGGGGCTTTTTCCGGGGAAATCCGAACAGGCTATTTGCTTAAGGACGGGAGCGCCACCCCGATCAAGGGCGGGTCGGTGTCCGGGGTCATGGATCAGGCCTTCAAGGAGGCCTATTTTTCCAGGGAAATCACCCGCCGGGCCGCCTACCTGGGGCCGAAAGCCGTTCGCCTGGAAGGGTTGGATATTGCGGGGGAATAACAACTAAATTGTTAATAATCAATAATTAATTGTTAATTATTAACCGTTTCTCTTTAATTTTCTAATGATTGAGGGTCTCAAAGTAGAAAAAACCTAAGAGACCTGGACTCCGGCATCCGCCAGAAAAAACCCCGACCAAGGAGGGAACTATGGAATTGATTGTTCAACCGTTGGCCATACCAGAAGGGGCCAATATCATTTTCGGCCAATCCCATTTCATCAAAACCGTGGAAGACCTTTATGAAATTTTGATCGGATCGGTGCCGGGGATCAAGTTTGGTCTGGCATTTTCCGAGGCTTCGGGGGATTGCCTGATCCGCAGCGTGGGCAACGACCCGGAACTGGAATCGGCGGCCGTCCAAAACGCCCGAAACGTCGCCGCCGGACACACCTTTAATATCCTGTTGCGGCAAGGGTTCCCCATCAACGTGCTGAATGCCATCAAAAACTGCTCGGAAGTCTGCTCCATTTTTTGCGCCACCGCCAACCCGGTGGAGGTGATCCTGGCCCGGTCGGAGCAGGGCAGGGGCGTGCTGGGAGTGATCGACGGCTTTTCGCCGAAGGGGGTGGAAGAGGAAAAAGACCGGGTCTGGCGGAAAGATCTACTTCGAAAATTCGGTTATAAGTTGTAGCAGGTTTATTTCCTTTTTTTATTAAACGAGGAGCTTTTGTCATGAAAAGAGCGCAAGCTCTGGCTGCAGTGCGCGGCCATGAAGGACCCGGTGGCCCCTCTGCTGGTTCGCCCGGCGGCCATTGGCTGGCAGGGGAAATTCCGGCAGATCGATCTGACCATTGATCGGCCGTTTACCGGAGAGGAACTCCTGCTGCGGATGAAAGGCTGGGTGACTACGGACCCCCGGGAGGTTATCGAGCAAATCAAGCCGGAGGGTTTTGTGAAGCTCTTTGATCAAGGGGAAGTGGTGGTGGAGGCGGATACCGAAGTGCAACTGGCCGCCGTTCAAAAGCGACTGCGCGAACGGTTCGGCGACCGGGTCTCGCTGGAACTTTTGGAAGAGTGAGGGCCAGATATGACTTCCGCCAGATTTTCTCCTTTGATCGTCCCGCCTTTCCTGGAGCCGGGTGATACCATCGGCATTGCCACCCCGGCGAGTCCCTATGACCGGGAACCCTTTGAAACGGGGTTGGCGATTTTGCGGCAGTGGGGGTATTCCCCCCAGTTGGGGCGCCGGGGCATCCGGAAAAAAAGGTATCTGGCGGGGTCGGATTCGGAGCGGGCCGAAGAGTTGATGGATTTATTTCAGGACCCGGCTATCAAGGCCATCCTCTGCGCCCGGGGAGGATATGGGGCCATGCGCCTCCTGGACCGGTTGGATTATCCGGCCCTGGGGAAACAGCCCAAAATGTTCATCGGGTTCAGCGACATCACGGTTCTCCTGCTGGCCTGCTTCCGGCGGGCCCACCTGCTGACCTTCCACGGGCCCATGGTCACCACCCTGGCCCGTCTTACGGCGGCGTCCCGGGATCAATTTCGTTTCACCCTGAGGGGGGCCTTTTTGGAATCCCTGCCGCTCCCCCGGCAGGGGAAGATCAACGGCGGTCGGGCCCAGGGATTGCTGTTGGGAGGGAATTTGACCTTGCTGGCGCACCTGGTCGGGACCCCTTTTGAGCCGGACTGGACCCGGGCAATCCTGTTCGTGGAAGATGAAGGGGAGCCGGGATACCGGCATAGACCGTCTTTTTGTTCACCTGCGGCTGTCGGGCGTTCTGGGGCGGATACGCGGTCTACTTCTGGGGCGATTGAGCGGCCCCGACCTTACGAAAAAGGATTTCGAGGTGATCCGGGAAACCTTCACCGGGCTCGATATCCCAATCTGGCAGGGACTGCCGGTGGGCCATGGACGGGAAAACCTGACCTTGCCGGTGGGGGCGCCGGTCGAACTGGACGGGGAGCAGGGAATTCTTAGGTTTCTCTAGTGATTACGCTATTCAGTATGAACATCGAACATCGAACATTGAACGTCCAACATCGAATCAAAACAACCATCCAATGATCGCGCGTTTTGGTCGTTATCCAGTATCAGCCTTTTGACCAGCAACCAGCAACTTGTAACCAGCAACGATTTTATTCTCCTATTAAACCCCCATGCCTAATTTTTTCGAAATTGATCACACCATGAAAGAGGCCGTCGAGGAGGGCGTCTTCCCCGGTGCGGTGCTGCTGGCGGCCAAAGGGGAGGAGGTCTTGGTACATCAGGCCTACGGCTCGGCCTCCCTGGTCCCGGGGGAAAGGCCCATGACCCTGGATACGGTCTTTGACCTGGCTTCCCTGACCAAGCCTTTAGCCACCACCCTGGCCGCCATGCTCCAGATCGCCCGCGGCCGACTCCGCCTGGATGAAACGATCGAAGAATTGGGGGGCCCTTTTGTTTTTCCAGGGAAAGAAAAGTTAACCCTTCGCCACCTTCTGGCTCATACCGCCGGTTTTCCGGCCTGGCAGCCTTATTATCTGGAATTGGAATTTTTGGAAGGCGACCGAAAAGCGGTTCTGCAACAGATGGTTCAACGGGAATCCTTGCTGCACCCTCCCGGCAGTCAAACCCTTTACAGCGACCTGGGGTTTATTTTTCTAGACTGGATCCTGGAAGAGACCTCCGGCCGGGACCTGCATACCTGGACCCGAGAGCATATTTATCAGCCCCTGGGTTTAAAGGAGATGGGTTTCAGGCCTTTGACGGCAGCAGGCCCGGAGAACCTCGAAAAATACGCTGCTACGGAAGACTGCCCCTGGCGTAAAGAAATATTGTGCGGCCAAGTGCATGACGAAAACACTTATGCGGTAGGTGGGGTTTCCGGACAGGCCGGGCTTTTCGGAACGGCCCTGGAGATCTTCCGGCTTCTGAGGGAACTCAAGCAGGCCTATGATAACCCCGCGGCCTCCCGGCTTTTTGACGGGAACCTGGTACGGACCTTCTGGAGACGGCAGGAGATCCCTAAAGACAATCCCCGCGCCCTGGGATATGATATTCCCTCTGGGACGGATTCCAGTGCCGGTAGGTTCATCTCCCCGAAGAGTATCGGGCACCTGGGTTTTACCGGGACCTCCTTCTGGTTCGACCTGGACCGGGACCTCCTGGTAATCCTTTTGACCAATCGGGTGCATCCGACCCGGACCAATGAAAAAATAAAACGATTTCGACCCCTGATCCACGATCTGGTTTTTTCGGCAACGAACCCACCACGGAAAGGGTCGACCTGAGCCCATGCGCATAACCCTCCTCCGTGGCGCTCTTTTTACTTTTCTTCTTCTTTCTTCGGGGGCCATCCTTTACACGACTGCCCAGAACATCCGCATGGCCGAAAGTCTAGCCGATCAGGCCCTGGAGAGCACCGCCCTGTCCCTTTCCACTTCGGCGGAAATGGAGCTTCGAGCCGGTCATGGCTGGACCGGTGATCATATCCGGCAGCTTTTTTCGGATCGGGTGGTGGCCTACGCCTTGATTGCCCATGAAGATGGAAAAATACTGTTCCACACCAACCCCTACCTGGTTGGATCGGTCCTGGCTGAAAAAGGGCTCGATGAATGGCTCAAATCCGGCAAGGCCTTCGGGGAACGGATTACCCTTAAAACCGGGCTGCCCGCTTTTCAGTTCAATTTTTCCCTGCACCGCCCGGATGGGCAAGCCGAACTGTTGCGTCTGGTGCTGCATACCACTCCGGCCGACCGGATCATCACCAGGACCCAGCGAATGTGGTGGACCGTGGGATTGGTTCTGGCGGTCCTTTGGACCCTGGGGATCCTGTTTGAACGGATGTTTCTTCGTCAGCTTCGGCTGCGGGAGGAATTGGATAAAAGGGAGCGGATGGCCCTGGTCGGCCAGATGACCGCGGTCCTGGCCCATGAGATCCGCAATGCCTTGGGGGGCATCAAAGGATATGCCCAATGGATCGGCGAAAAAATGGACCCCGCGGATCCTAAAAAAGCAGGGGTGGGTTTTGTGCTTAAGGGAACCGATCGGATTGAATCCCTGGTTAATGACCTCCTGCTCTATTCCCGGGATGAGACCTATGAGGTCATTTCTCTCGAACCCGATCCGCTGATCCGCGAGGCCCTGGATCAGGAAGCCCACTTCTGGGAGGGGCAGGTCGATCTTTCGGTGGAACCGGGTACCGCGTTCAGGGGCGATCGGGAAAAAATGACCCGGGCACTTTCAAATGGCATCCAGAATGCCCTGCAATCCATGGGCAAGGACGGGACCCTGCGCCTATCGGTCCGCTCGGAAGGCCGCTGGGTAGAGATCCGAATCGAGGATTCCGGGCCAGGGATCCCGAAGGAAGAGCTCCCCTTATTGTTTGTCCCTTTTCATACCACTAAAACCAGCGGGACGGGGTTGGGGCTGGCGTATTCCAAGAAGATAATCGAGGGGATGGGAGGAACGATCACCCTCTTCAATCGGCCGGAAGGACCGGGCGCCTGTTTGTCGATTCGCCTCCTCCGGGCAGAAAGGAGCTGAAGATGGGCAGGTCTATTCTGGTGGTCGAAGACGATGATGTGCTGCGTTCGTTCCTGACCACTATTCTGAGGGAAGACGGCTATCGGACTACCGAGGCCGGAAACGGTAAGGAGGGCTTGGAAAAGTTTCTGGCCGGAGCCTATGATCTGGTGATCACCGATCTGCGGATGCCCGGTCTGTCCGGCCTGGATTTGCTGCTGACCGGGAAAAAGGAAAAACCGGAAACCCGATGGATTATTATGACCGCCTACGGTTCCATCGGCAATGCCGTCGAGGCCATGAAGGCCGGGGCTTCGGATTACCTGACCAAGCCTTTTCGTGACCCCGAGGAACTGCGGCATGTCATCCGGAGAGTTCTCAAGGAAGCCGAGGCGGAACAGACCATTTCGTTGCTTTCCGAGGAATTGGGAAAACAGTTCCCTCCGACCGCGATGATTTTCCTGGGAGAAAAGATGCAGGAGGTCCAGCGCTTGGTCCAGGAGGTGGCCCCCACTCCGGCCAGTGTCTTGATCAGCGGCCCCAGCGGAACAGGCAAAGAATTGGTCGCCCGCTTGATTCATCAATTAAGTCCGCGTAAAGCCCGGCCCTTCATCGCCGTCCACTGTGCCGCCCTGACGGAAACACTCCTGGAAAGTGAACTCTTCGGCCACGAGCGGGGGGCCTTCACCGGGGCGGTTGCCGCCCGCAAGGGGAGATTTGAATTGGCCGACGGAGGAACAATATTTTTGGATGAGATCGGAGAAATCGCCCCCTCCGTTCAGGTAAAACTGCTTCGGGTCCTCCAGGAACAGGAATTTGAACGGGTGGGGGGAAGCCAACCGATTTCCGTAGACCTTCGAATTATTTCGGCCACCAATAAAGACCTGAGGGCGGAAACGGCTTCCGGCCGATTCAGGGACGATCTTTACTACCGGCTGAATGTGTTTCCTATCAGTCTCCCCCCCTTGATAGAACGGCCGGAGGCCATTCTTCTCCTGGCGGACTATTTCCTGAAAAAATTCGCCACCGCCTTTGGTAAGAAAATTATTGGGTTCAGTTCGAATGCCGGATCGGCCTTGCGGCAATATGAATGGCCGGGAAATATTCGGGAACTGCGGAATGTGATGGAACGGGCGGTAATCCTGGCCAATAAAGAGGTTGAATCCCGTCATTTAAATATAGACTTCCAGACGGAAAGGGCTCTTCCCCGAGAGGGGTTGTTGCAGGCCGGGGAGCGGGAGTTGATCCTTAAAGTATTAAATGAGGCCAGGGGAAATCGGAAGCAGGCCGCTCAAAAGCTGGGGATTTCCCTGCGGACGCTACAATACCGAATCAAGGAGTACGGACTTTAGAGCCCGTGCAACTCTTGCGGGGGTAGGTGCAAAAGCTGCATTTTTTTTAAGTGGAATTTCGCACCCCCATAGTCTGTTTATTTAATAATCCTAATGAATATAATTAGTTATAATTAATTTTCCAATTGGCATTTCTTTTGCTCTTTATCCGGGTAAAACTAATCCCAAGTTTAAGGAGGAAAAAAATGAAAAGCAAACTTATGGTTACCCTGGCAGTCGGAGCGCTGATGATCACCACCGCCCTTCCGCTGGCCGCTCAGGCCGGAAGAGGGAACGGGTCAAATGGGGGGCACTCAATTGCAGACCCGTACCCAGACCCCGAGCCAGCAACGCCTACGCGACGGCTCCTGTACCAATTCGGCCGGGAACCAGGCCGGTTCCGGGCTGAAGAAGGGGAAGGCCTATGGCCCCGGTGACGGCACCGGCAACGCGGGCAACGGCCCCAAAGATGGCAGCGGATTCGGCGCGCCGGTCAACCGGTAACTTTATAGTAATTGAACATCGAACATCGAACGTCCAACATCGAACATCGAATGTGGGACGTTCGATATTCATTTCTTTTGGCTAATTGACGGCCATATTATTTAGGTTATGCCCAAAAGGCTCCTCTATCGATTAGGCGAATACCGGATTACGGACTATGAAAATAGTCGGTTAAGCTGGGAAAGGCATGTTGATTTTGGAGTGCAACGAAGCGGGGACGCCTATCTCCTGGGAACCGTACTAATACTTGGCCCCGGGAGCCAAGAGGAGAACGGTTATTTGATCGGAGAGTTCCTTGCCCAGTTGAAAAAATTACCGGTTTGGAACAAGACCTGTTATTATTGCCATGCTTCCGAAATGTGGGAGGTGGCGACCGGCCGGGGGCTGACCGAAGACTTTCTGAACAGGACGGCGTCTTTAGAAAAAAAGCCCCCGATGGGCGTGAAGCGCGGGATGTTCCGACTGGGGCGATATGGGATCACCCTCACCGCCGGCAATGCGCTTCTATGGCAAACGGTTGGAGGGGTTAATCGCGTCGTGGGTGGGCCGGGCCGCATCGAATCCGGCCTGCTCATCCTCGGTTCTCAGGAGGTAGAGGAAGAAGGATCAAACAAACGGGATTTCCTGGATGAGTTAAACCACCTGCCTCAGTGGGAAGGAACCCAAGTCTGGTGCCTGGAATCCGTGTTGCATGAATGCCGAGCAGCGCACCCAACGGTCAGGTTAAAGGGACATTTGCATGACCGAATTGCCAGGGTCAAGCGGGCCAGGGAAAAAAGGCCCAAGACCACCCAACAAAACAGACCCAAAGAACCCCCTAAACGATTATTCAGTTTTAACCTGAAGTCTTTCAAGCCCTCCCTTCCTCGGTTGATATGGCCATTTCGCTTCAATTGGCGGAAACCTACCTGGCCTTGGCCACTGGGAAGAAAATTTTGGTTGACCGGCCTGCTCCTTCTGGTTTTATCCGGACTGCTGTTTGGTGTTATAATGACCTTCCACTCGTTTGAGAAAATGTGGGCTTGGTCTCATGGGTATAAGAAACATCATCATAAGTAGCCGATTAATAAAAGGAGATCGTTTTGCCGGTCCGGTTTGATATTAACCCCCCAGGTTCCATGGGGGCACCTGCCTCTTTTCGTTGTTTCGTAGGGGAGGGGTTAACCCCCTCCCGAGATCGGAAATCAGGGATTCAGATTTCGTGTTGTAGGCCTGGCTGGGAGCGGGAGGGGATTAACCCCTCCCCTACGAAAGGCCGGAGGTTTCGGTCGTTTTCCAGTATCCAGTATCTTACCTGTTATTTATCCAGTATCAATTTCCATACTAAAAGGCTTCGGAACCGGACTGCCGGTCTGGCCCTGCTCGCCCTAGTGGGGGGGGCCTTTTTTTTATTAGTTCTGGCGGGCTCCCTCCTGGCCGAGGAAAAGGATTCGATTTTAGGGGATAGCGGCATTCATTATCCGAGCGGTTTCGATCCGAACACGGTAGGTGCGGTGCAGGGGAAAGCCTCTCATTTAACCCGTCCTGAAAAGGGACCAGTGTATTTTCAATTGGCCTCGGGCCGGGAAACCTTTACTGTTTTGGCTTCTCCGGCCTGGTACTGGAACGATTCGCAGCTTAAAGTCAGTGACGGGACGGAAGTGATCGTCCGGGGGTCTAAATCCTACGGAAAAGACGGCCGGCTTTATATCGTGGCCGAGGAAATACGCCTTCCGGCCACCAGCCAAGCGGTGATTTTTCGGGAGCCGAACGGGAGCCCCCTGTGGAAGGGCGTCCGGACGTTCCTTCGGGGGAGGATCCGGGGGATTCGGTTCTTCTTCGGGCGGAAAAGGCGGGTTTGGCGGTGGTTTCGGCGGCGGGGGCCGCGGGCGGCGATAAGTAAGATTCTGGCATATTCTATTCATCGTCAACAAATTCTGCTGCAGAGACATTTTTGGTTAGGATTATACCAGAGAGGTGGCATCCATGAAAAACAAGCGACCGATGACGTTGGTTTTAGTGGTGGGAATTCCATTGCTTCTTCAATCCCTGGCCCTGGCCGGATGGGACTGGGAGACTGGAGGAAAAGCAGGATACGATTCCAACCTGGATCGGGCGATCCAGAATCCCCAGGGAAGCGGTTACCTGGGCGCCTATCTCTCGGTTAACCGGGGCCCGGAAGGGGAGTCACGGCTGGACTGGACCTTTTCGGCCTTAGTGGATGGGGCGGTTTATCCCAATTTGAGCGATGTAAATTATGCGGCTTTTACCGTGGCCCCGGGTCTGACCTATTTTCCACACAAGGATTGGAGTGTCAATATTTCAGCTTACCTGCAGGCTAAGGGAATCGCCGATGAAGACCAGTCGGCCCTGGCTTTTGGCGGGAAACTCCTGTTTAAACAAAAGTGGGGGGCGGACTTTTACTCCGGCCAGTACTACCTTTATAAAGACAGCCGGGCCGAGGTGGACACATATTCTTTTACCGAAAATGCCCTGGGCATTTTTTTTGGGAGGAAATTGACGGCTAAGGCGTTTGGAGAGATCGGGTATGAGTTTTCCAGGGGCGATTCTTTTCGAACCGTTGAACAAACGAAGGCAGACCCTAACGCCAAAGGGAAAGGAAAAGGAAAAGGGAGCGCCCCCCATTTTTCCACGGTCTTCGGATCCGAGGTAATCCGAGAAAATGTGGACCGTCATGCCCTGGGATTGAATGTGGGGTATGACTGGACCTCTTCCTTATATTCTTCAGCCGGCTATACCTACACTTCCCTCCAGGGCGACTCGGGCATCTCCAATGATCATTCCCTCTCGGTCAGCCTCGCCTATCGGTTTTAATAAGGGATCACCCGTTCCTTCCTCTGCGCTGTTTTTTAATTGAAAAGGCCCCCTGAACCGGTATATCCTTCTGGGAGTAGTCGGTCGGGTTATTTATTATTCCCTTCGGTTTGGTGGTCGGCACTCAATGGATATAAAACAAAAAGCCTCCTTATTCGCTATCGCTTCCGCTTTTATTCTAGCCGCGAGTAAATTTTTCGCCGGCCAACTGTCCGGTTCCATGGCCGTGGCTTCCTCCGGGTTGGACAGTCTTTTGGACGTATTTATGTCGGCCATGAATTTTTGGGCCATCCGCAAGGCCGCCCAGCCCCCGGATCATTCCCATCCGTACGGCCACGGCAAAGCGGAAAACCTGGCCGCGGTGTTCCAGTCGCTGGTGATCATTTTTACCGGGTCCTGGATCATTTACCAGGCCGGGCAAAAATATCTTCTCGAAGCGGCGATCCGCTATTCCCGGCTTGATCTGGGGGTCATGATCCTCTCGCTGGTCTTCAGTTTTTTTATCTCCCGGGTGCTGGGCCGCGTGGGTCGGAAAACAGATTCCAGCGCCCTCCAGGCCGATGCCCTCCATTATACCAGCGATCTCTATTCCAATTCCGCGGCGATCCTGGCTATAATCGTCACCTATTACACCGGTCGGATGGTATTCGATCTGCTGTTCGCCGCGGTGGTCGGCCTGATCATCCTATTATCCGCTCTGCGGATTTTGAAAAGCGGCCTGCTCGGACTCATGGATACCCGGATTCCCGAGCCTCTGGAACGGCAAATCCTGGATATCCTCGGACAACTTTCCTTTCCCTACGCCGGTTACCATAAATTGCGGACCCGGCTTTCCGGCAACAAGAAATATCTGGATTTTCATTTGTTTATTTGCCGGAAATTGAATATCCGTGAAGCCCACGACCGGACGGAAGAAATGGAAGATACCATTACCCAACAGATATCCAACACGGACGTCCTGATTCATGCCGAGCCCTGTCCCTATACCTGCGAGCTGACCGATCCCACCTGTATTGTGAAAAAAATAGAAGGAAGAGTTTGACAAGTATTCCATCTTTTTGATAGAGTTTTTGGGAAGTTATCTCTAACCAAAAATATTTGAATTTTTGGTTTGCTGGAGGTGTTTCCATGGAAGAATTAGGTCGTTTAGATCGTTTGCCCCCTTACGTTTTTGCCACGGTGACCGCCCTCAAGGCGGACCTGCGGCGTCAGGGGGAAGATATCATCGATTTGGGGATGGGAAATCCGGACCTGGCCACTCCCAAACATATCGTGGATAAATTGCGGGAGGCCGCCCTAAAGGCCCCCAACCACCGCTATTCAGCTTCCAAGGGGATCACCAAACTGCGGATGGCCATCTGCGACTGGTATAAACGGCGTTACCAGGTGGACCTGGATCCGGAATCGGAGGCCATCGTGACCATCGGGGCCAAGGAGGGGATCTCCCACCTGGTCCTGGCCATCACCAAACCGGGAGACGTGGTCCTGGCCCCCAATCCGACCTATCCCATTCACCCTTTTTCGGCCATTATCGCCGGAGGGGATTTACGCAGCATTCCCCTGGGTCCGGACCGGGATTTTTTCGAAGACTTGCAGATCGCCATCCGGCAGACCTGGCCCAAACCCAAACTGCTGATTCTCTCTTTTCCCCACAATCCGACCACCCAGGTGGTGGACCTGGATTTTTTTAAGAAAGTGGTGGCCATCGCCCGGGAGCATCAGATTTGGGTCATCCATGATTTCGCCTACGCCGATCTGGTCTTTGACGGCTACAAGGCCCCCAGCCTTTTGCAGGTCCCCGGGGCCAAGGAAATCGGGGTGGAGCTGTTTTCCCTGTCCAAGAGCTACAGCATGGCCGGTTGGCGGGTGGGCTTCGCGGTGGGTAACCCCCGCCTCATTTACGCCCTGACCCGGATCAAGAGCTACCTGGATTACGGGGTCTTCCAGCCTATTCAAATCGCCGCCATCATCGCCCTGAACGGACCCCAGGAATGTGTCCAGGAAATCGTTTCCATTTATAAGGAAAGGCGGGATGTCCTGATCCGGGGGTTGAACCGGATCGGCTGGAAGATCGAAAAACCGAAGGGGACCATGTTTGTCTGGGCCAAAATCCCGGAGCCCTTTCGCGGCATGGGTTCGGTGGAATTTTCCAAGTACTTGATCCGGGAAGGGAAGGTGGCTGTTTCCCCCGGTCGCGGTTTTGGGGACTTCGGCGATGATCACGTCCGTTTTGCCCTGGTGGAGAACACCCATCGGATTAAACAGGCCTTGAGGGGGATTAAGACGGCGCTAAATAAAGGCTAACCAAATTCAAATCCGAAATCCGAAACTCGAACTCCGAAACAAATTCAAATGATCAAATATCAAAATTCAAAAACATCATTGAGCGTCATTCCCGCGGCGCTTCTGAGCGGGAATCCAGGCTTTTCTTAAGGAACAGTGGATCCCCGATTAAGGCATTCGGGGATGACGAGATATTACTTGTAATTACAATATAAGACCTTGATTGTTTCGGTCTGCGAAGCGGTTTGCCGAGGCATTTTTTTCGGTTTAGGAGTTACGAACGATGAAAACGGATAAGGATATTCAGATTGGTTTGATCGGCCTGGGGACCGTAGGCACCGGGGTGGTGACCCTTCTTCGGGAGAAGGAGAGTTCCCTTCAATCCCTGACGGGTTCCCGGTTGGTTTTGAAAAAAATCGCCGAGCTGGACCTGGAGCGCGGGCGGGGTTTGTCCCTGCCGGCGGGGGTGTTGACCCGGAAGGCCGAAGAAATCCTGGAAGACCCGGAAATCGAGATCGTGGTGGAGCTGATCGGCGGGTACGAACCGGCCAAAACCTTTATCCTGAAGGCCTTGGCCGCCGGGAAGCACGTGGTTACCGCCAACAAGGCCCTGCTGGCCGAAGCGGGCAATGAATTATTTCGGGCGGCCCAGGATCACCGCAGACATATCGGCTTCGAGGCCAGCGTCTGCGGGGGCATTCCGATCATCCTGGCCCTGCGGCAGGGTCTGGTGGCCAACGAGATCGAATCCCTTTTCGGGATCATGAACGGAACTTCCAATTTTATCCTCTCCCGGATGTCGGATGAAGGACAGCCTTACCCCCAGGCCCTGAAGGAGGCCCAAAAGCTGGGCTATGCGGAAGCGGACCCGACCCTCGACGTGGAAGGGCACGACACGGCCCATAAACTGGCCATCCTGATGCATCTGGCCTATGGCCTGCCCATGGACGTGAAGGCCATCCACACGGAAGGAATCACCCGGATCACTCCGCAGGATATCGCCTTTGCCCGGGAATTCGGATACCGGGTGAAACTGCTGGCCATCTGCCGGAAAGAAAACGGGCGGGTCGAGGCCCGGGTGCATCCGACCATGATTCCGACGAGCCACATGTTGTCCAACGTGTCCGGGGCCTATAACGCCCTGTTCATTCATGGCGATGCCGTGGGGGACATCCTGCTGTACGGCGCGGGGGCCGGGATGATGCCCACCGGGAGCGCCGTGGTCAGCGATCTGGTGGACATCGGCCGGAATATCAACCAGGGCATTGCCCGGCGGATACCGCGGTCAAGCGTCCCCCCCGAAGAACGGGGGGCGCCGTTGGCCGTCAAGCCCTTCGAAGAGATCGAGACGCATTATTATTTTCGTATTTCCGCCCTGGATCGCCCGGGGGTTCTGTCCAAGGTCTCGGGGATTCTGGGAGACCATCAGATCAGCATCGCCTCGGTGATCCAGAAAGGCCGGGACCAGGAAGGATCGGTGCCGATCGTCATGATGACCCACGGCGCCCGGGAAAAAGCGGTAAAGGAGGCCATCGGCCGGATCGACCAGCTCCCGTTCATCACCGACCGGACCATGATCATCCGGGTGGAGGATCCCAGTCTGATATAATAATATACGAACGTCGAACATCGAACATTGAACGTCGAACATCGAATATGGTGAAAAATAAAGAATAAGAAATATGTGATCCTGGTCGGAGACGGCATGGGGGACTATCCCCTGGAGGAGCTGGACGGAAAGACCCCGCTGGAAGCCGCCCGGACCCCCTTTATGGACCGGCTGGCCGCTCAAGGGATCATGGGCTGGGCCCAGACCATTCCGTCGGCTTGCGAACCCGGGAGCGATATCGCCAATCTGAGCCTCATGGGCTATGACCCCCTGAAGCCTATCATACCGGCCGGGCGCCCCTGGAGGCCGCCAGCCTGGGGATCCGACTGAAGGATCAGGAAGTCGCCTTTCGCTGCAACCTGGTCCACCTGAAACACCCTTCTTCAAACTCCGTTTTCATGGGCTCTTACAGCGCCGGGCACATCTCCAGCGAGGAGGGCCGGATCTTGATTCAGGCCTTGAACGAGGCGCTGGGAGAATCGGGGCGGACCTTTTACCCCGGTGTCGGCTACCGGCATCTTCTGGTCTGGGACGGCGGCGATCCCGCCCTGAAGACCCGGCCCCCCCACGATTTGACCGGCCAGGAGGTTACCGCTTATCTTTTTGAGGATAAACTGCTGGCCCCGGTGACCGATTTAATCCGCCGGTCCTGGCCGGTACTGGAAGACCACCCAATCAACCGGGAGCGGGCAGGGCAGGGGAAACTGCCGGCCAACTCCATCTGGCTCTGGGGCCAGGGGAAGCAACCCACCATGCCTTCCTTCCTGGGGAAATACGGCCGGAGAGGAGGGATCATTTCCGCGGTCGATCTGCTCCGGGGGCTCGGTACCTGCCTGGGCTGGGAGATCCTGCCCGTGCCCGGGATCACCGGCTACCTGGATACCAATTACCGCGGCAAGGCGGAAAAAGCCCTGGAGGCCTTGAAGGACCTGGATCTGGTCTATGTCCACGTGGAAGCGCCGGATGAATCCTCCCACGAGGGCAGCCTGGAAAATAAGATCAAGGCCATCGAGGATTTCGACCGGGAAATAGTGGGCCGGGTCTGGGAAGGGCTGAAGGCCTTCGAGGATTACGCCCTGATGGTGGTCACCGATCATTTTACCCCCGTCTCCCGAATGACCCATACCCGCGAACCCGTCCCGATGGTTGTCTTCCGTTCCGCTGACCCCCAGCGGAATCCCCGGGTTCGGGGCTTTTCCGAACGGTCGGCCATCGAGGGGGAAGTCGGTTTTCCCAAAGGGGATGAGCTTATGGCATGGTTTCTAAGGTAAATGAATAAGTCAGATGAGCTAAATTCGAAACCCGAAATCCGAAATCCGAAACAAATTCAAATGACCAAAATCCAAATAACCGAAACGTTCCCATTTTGAACATTTGAATTTTGAAAATTCGTGCTTGTTTCGGATTTCGTGCTTCGAATCTCGAATTTTTAGGGTCCGATAAATTTTACAGGATATCATGCCATGAAATACTTTACTACGACTTATCGGGTTATCTACGGTGATGTGGATTCCATGCGGGTAGCCTACTACGCCAATTATCTGCGCTGGTTCGAGATCGGCCGGACGGAACTGATCCGCAACCTGGGCCTGCCCTATGCCGAGATGGAGGATATGGGCTATCTTTTGCCGGTCTCGGAAGCCTATTTGAAATACGCTAAATCGGCTCGGTATGACGAGGTAATCCTGATCAACACCGGGGTGCATTTCGTCAAAAAGGTCTCCATGCGCTTCGACTACCGGATCCTGAGCCAGGGCAACGAACTCCTGGTGGAGGGCTATACGGTCCACGGCTGCGTGGACCGGGAAGGGAAGATCGTCCGGCTGCCGGAGATTCTGTATCAGGCCCTGGATAAATGGGACTAAAATAATTCCGCTTAGTGAGTACGACAATCTGGAGCAGCCTCAGGGGGCAGTGGACATGTTCAGGCATCGTTTGATTCCCGTGAAACGGGGGGATTTAAACTTGGACTGTAATCTCATCCTGGAAGGGTATTGCCGGCCAATCGATTTATCCCAAGCGAACCCCTATGTTATCTTAACGGCGGGTTAGTCGCACTGACTTTCGCGGGCATCTTTTCAGTTTGTGCGCCTACTCAACCTGTTGTTACGTATATCACCTACAAGTCTTGATCGGGAACAGACCTGAATACAAACGATTATGGATTGAAAGGTAGCAAAACGTCAGAGGTAACCAGCGTGCAAAACCAAAGCGAAGCCCCGATTTTGAACGTCCCTGTTTGGCCAATTATTTGGCCCCTTAGCGTTGCAGGATAGTGCCGAGATATACAGCATAGAGCATCAGTAAAAATACACCCCGCCTTCGCTCAATGAAGCCTTTGCGCGTAGGGTAAGTGAAAACCAAAGCCACGAGACCAAACATCAAAGTAATAGCTACTTCACGCCACGCGACGGTAATAGGAAAGATAATGGCCGCGACAGCAAGGATAAAAATGCCGTTGAAGATATTGCTACCCAAAATTGTTCCCAGGCCAACTTCATCGTGCCCGCGAAGCTTGGCAATAACGGTTGTCGCGAGTTCAGGCACGGACGTGCCAATTGCCACAATAGTTGCCCCGATAATGAATTCATCAATGCCATAAGAAATGGCAATACTTTTTGCCCCTATCACAATGAGATTCCCGGCAACGACAAGGAGGGCAAGACCGGCGATGCACGAAAGGGCGGCCAACCACCCTCGATGTTCCCCAAGAACCTCATCCGCAGCACTTCGTTGTTTTCGTGCCTCGATAATCGCCGCCACAAGCCAAGCGAGAAACATGCTCAACATCAGTAAACCGTCGAATCTGGAAAGTTCGCCATCCAGACATAGAACACCCGTGATTATAGGAACCAGTAATGCTACAGGAAAATCCCGTTTTATACTGTCACGAGGACTTTGAATTCCAGAAATTATCAACGCCAGGGCGAGAATCAAGGCAACATTCACAACGTTACTACCAAGGGCGTCGCCGAGGGCGATTTGAGGTTTTCCAGCCATAGCGGCATTTATGGAGACTGACAATTCCGGGCTCGATGTGGCGAATGCCGCCACGGTTGCACCGATAATCCCCGGAGAAACCCGCGCCCAATAAGCGAGGCCGACTGCGCCGCGAACAAAAAGCTCTCCGCCGATGCCGGCACAAACAACACCCAAAATCAAAGCAAAGTAATTGTTCATTGCAACCAGGATATTCTTTGCAGCCTAACGCCGGGGATCAATGGAAGCGGGTCGTTTCGGCGATTCACTGGCCCCGGCATGCCTGATAACCAGCCCGATTATAATAACGCCTATCAGACTTAAAATTAGGACCACCCAGGGTTTGTACAGAGAACGCAGGAGAAAAGCGGATAAAAAGACGAGGGCAATTCCCAGCGATAAAACCAGACTGGTGAAGATTATTCTTCTCGATATCTCGTTCACAGGAACCTCCAAAAATAAAAACCGCCGTCAAAACGACTGTTCCGACAGCGGCCCGACCATCGTTGGTTCCTCCGGAGATATTTCCCCAGACCCTACAACAAGCGAAATCCTTTTTGAATCTATATTATCTTAAAAACATGATAAGTCAAGATCCTTAATAATCTTAAAATGTGCCCATTCGTATAGAAGATAGGCCATCAACAATTATCGATAGAAATGTGGCATTTTAGCCGAGACTCAAATACAACAGTTCAGAAAGAAGGACTTGATTTATTGGATAAATTTACTTTTTAGCCGGATTACTCACAGTTCGGCCACAATGAGACATCAACCGGTCCCCGATAATTTATAGGTGGCCTTGCGGAGGGAAATGGTCACACAGGGCGGTATGGAACAACAGATTCCGCCCCAGGCGATGGTCATCACGTTTGGATTCCCGTTGGTACGTACGACCCGACGCACCAGACCGGTGCGGGAAAAATGAGTGTTTTTGCGCCAAACGATTTCTTCATGTGGTTCAATTCTTTCATCCTGAGCTCTTCGCTGGTTTGTCACCCTGAGTGAAACGAAGGGTCTCGGCCTTTCGCTCAGGAAAAATTCTACGAAGGATCAGCTCAGGGCATACCCGGGGGATTCTTCAGTCGCTTCGCTCCTTCAGAATGACAAAGAAGTTTAAGACCGATTCGGTCTGTTCGACGACGGGTCCTCTAATCAAACGTTGGATGCCATTTAACTTTATGATCAAGGGACCCCGGGAGTCTCGTTCTCACGGCTTCCGGATATCTCGTGCAGCAGCTTGTTCGGCCTCTTTCCTTCCGCCGGCTTGCCATGTCGGCCAGCTTTTCTTAAGGGCCGTCATAGGCCCGTCGGGGTTAACGCCGGAAACCATACTCCAGGGTGAAGAATTCGGGCTTCAGGTTTGCCAGGGGATCCCGGAGCTTGGCGAGCTCTTCCTCGGGGCCGTGAATCTCCAAGCGAGTGAGATCGGAAATCTTCAGGGCTTCCTCCAGGATGGCGCCAACATTTTCGAGATTAAGCAAGGAGGCCTCCGGCATCTTGATAGCCTTCCCGGCAATGGACTTGATCTCCGCTAAAACTGAATCCATAGTACAGGCATTTAGGCTCCTCATTGGTTTTGTCAACAAACCGAAGGCAAAGACCTCTAAAAGCTTCCATCTGGCCACTGTGAACTTTGAAGTAGGGTACGATCGTACAGCAGGGGTCTTTTGTTGCCAGGGGCTCCTCCTAAAGTGGGATCATGTTGCGACTGAAATCATATGAGTCCTTCCATCGTCCGTCCGGTTTTCTGCGCCTTTTCCATGGTCCAGACGATGATGTTGTCCGGCGGGAGATCGATCTGGTCTTCCGCCTTTCTATGGAGCGAGAGCGCGCCGCTCGGACAGGTGACCACGCACACCCCGCAGCCGATGCAGCGCTCTGGATTCACTTCGTTGTAATCGCCCATCGAGTCAATCGCGCCCATCGGCCATCGCTCGGCAGCGCAAAGGCCGCAGGCGATACAGATGCCGGGTTCGATCCGGGCGACATAATTCGACTTCGCAAGGAAGTGGGGCGACTTCGCCATTTTCACTCCGCGCAGAACCGCACTGCAGCAGGTGCAGCAGTTGCACACAAACATGTGGTTGGCCTGTATTTTCCAGGCGTTGTGCACCAGACCCTCTTCCTCTGCCTTCTTTAAGAGATCAAGGACTTCCTGTTTGGTGGCTTTCCGGGCGCCGCGATACTCGATGTCGAACCCATTCGGGTCATCAGAGAAGGCGATGCAATTGTTCATCGTCTTGTTGCAGCCTTTGTCGAGCAGCTTCATCTCCTTGCGGCAAATGCAATCGGAGACGGCCCAGACCTGCGCCTTCTCGATCATGTTGGTGACCTTCTCAAACGGAAGTATGGTCAATTCGACCGGAATCGCCTGTTCGATGGGATACACGCGGACTTGTGCCGGCGCAACCTTTCCCAGTTGCTCGGCCAACGCTTCCTTGAGATAGTGTTCGAACAGTTCGGCGTACTCCTTGTCCATCCACGCCAGTTGGAATTCATGAATCCCGACGAGGAACGGAAACGCGGTGTATATGCGGTTCTCCCGCGGGCCCCTTCCCATGATCTGGCCCTTCGAGGTCATCTTCTCAAGTAATTCGGCCATCCCTTTCGGGTCCCGGCCCAGGCGTTCGGCCACCTGTTCGGAGCTCTCCGGCATAAGCTTCATCTGAGCGGCGACCTCGGCCTCTTCCTCGGTGAAGACCTTTTTGAGAATCTTTAGCTCAACGCCGCTCGCCGTTTTCGGAAAACCTTGCGGCATCGCGTCGAGATGTTCGGCCAACTTCTGGAAACTGTCCATGTTCATTGCTTCATCCTCCTGATTAAGGATTTGGCTAAATTTCCCATATGGATGATAAGAGTAGTAATTAAGCCTGCCAAAAGGGGTGTCCCCCAAGAATGCCTTGCGGCCTTGCTTTTTCCGCTGTTGCTTCTACCGTTTCTTTTTTTTCTTAAGACCATAGACGAAAGCTTAGAACCCCCCTTCGGTTCAGGAATAATTTTCGGTATTCATGGACCACCTCCTCACTTACTCGCATAGGAATTTTCGTGAATTGATGTTTTAGCAATAGGTATCTTCCCATGACGTTTCCTCCTTGTATCCAAGGTTATATGAAAGACAAAACCAAGAAAGCCTCCAGAGGGAAATACTGTCCCCTGGAGGCTTCATATCGGAAACTTCTTATACTCCCACTTCATATCCCGCTCCAAATAGGTTGGGGTTATGACGGGAAGTTCAATTTATTTAATTTTGACCCGACCCATTTTAAAACAGGTGGTTAAACTTCTACTTCACCGACAGGAGTTGCACATCGAAAATTAACGTGGCGTTGGCAGGTATGACCCCGGGATAGCCTTTCTCTCCGTAAGCCAAATCGGCCGGAATGCGCAATTGGCGTTTGCCTCCAACCTTCATTCCAGCGACGCCCTCATCCCATCCTTTGATAACCTGACCTCGTCCGATCGTGAAATTAAAAGGTTTACCGGCGTCAGCGGAACTGTTGCCGTTTTGGGGATGTCGGGGCTTGAGGAGTACAAGGAAGAAAGACTTGATATCCCTAAAAAAACTACCTCCTCATCCCCATTTTCCTCTGTACCTACTAATGTTTTATTCTGAGGGCGTGAAAAGCTGACGATTACCGATAAAAGTATTTTATGGGAATGCCCCGATTGAAACCCCATAGAATATTGTGATCCCTCCCCAGCGGCTCCGTTCTTCATGCGTCAATCCAAAATTGCTTTCAAGGTTTTGAATATTTTCATGTTCTTACTTCGAGCAACTTCGGATTGACGCTTATTCATACTCCTCATCTGAACGCCCGGCGTATTTTATAAGCCTCCCTAATCCATTTTAAAATTTTCCCTTAACTTCCTCTCGTTGTCGGTTGTGCCGCCCTCGTGAAGACCGGATTATTTCTTCAAATAGGGAAATTTTGCATCGCCGCCAATCAAAAAAATAAAAGCAAGATTTTGGGTCTGAAATCAAAGAATCCTTAGCTGATTTTTCTCCTCAGCGTCTATTCCCTATGTTATGCTTACCCTTTATTTCGTGGGTGGTGGTGGTAGTCGAAGGGGGGGCTTTTGGAAAACCAACTGAGCGCTGGAAGTAGATGAGCAGCCTGAGAAAGGATGGGGTCATCGGCCCGGCCCAATTCTCCGAAGAAAACTATCCACCGGCCTGGCAGGCCTGGATGATCTGGGGGTTGGGGGCTCTCTTTTATCTGTCCGGATTTTACTTGCGGGTAGCCCCGGCGGTCATGACCTCGGAACTAATGGCCGATTTTGCCGTGGGGGCGGCCGGGCTTGGGAATCTTTCCGCCTTTTATTATTATACCTATGTGGGGATGCAGCTCCCCACCGGGGTCCTGGCCGATCTCTGGGGTCCCCGAAGGTTGTTGGCCACCGGGGCCTTGGTGGCCGGTTTGGGCACCCTCCTTTTTGCCTGGGCCCCGAACCTGTTTTGGGCCAGTCTGGGGCGGGGACTGATCGGGGGATCCGTGGCCGTGGCCTTTGTGGCCCTGCTCAAGGTAGCCGCCCACTGGTTCCCACCCCGCCGCTTTGCCCTGGTTTCGGGGATGGCCCTGTTCAGCGGGGTCCTGGGTGCGGTTACCGCCGGGGTTCCCTTGCGCCTTTTGATCGATGGGTTCGGCTGGAGGCCCATTATGGCCGCCTCCGGGGTGCTCATGCTGGCTATTGCCGTGGCCTGTCTGCGGTTTATCCGGGACGACCCTTCGGAAAGAGGGTTTCAAAGCTATTCTCCGGTAATTCCGAAAGGGCCCGATATCAAAGAAAGGTTTCGGCCCCTGTCCGGACTGGGCCGGGTTTTTTCCTTTCGCAATAGTTGGCTCCTCTTTTGGGCCCCAGGGGGAATGGTGGGGCCCATGCTGAGTTTTGCCGGTCTCTGGGGGGTCCCTTTTCTGGAGGCCCGTTACGGGATGGATACCAACTCGGCGGCGGCCGTCGGTTCCATGATGATGATCTGCTGGGCCGTCGGCGGCCCTTTAATGGGCGCCCTTTCCGATCGCCTGGGCCGGCGAAAGCCCCTTTACCTGGCGGGCTCCCTGGTATCCACCCTGGGTTGGACGGTCATGATCTTCTGGCCCGGTCTCCCGGTCGAAGGGTTTTTAGTTTTTGCCGCCTTAACCGGTCTGGCCACCGGCGGGATGATCATCGGCTTTGCCTTCAGCAAGGAATCGGTACCTTCCCGCTATTCCGGCACCGTGGCCGGGGCCATCAACATGGGGGTCATGCTTGGCCCCACCTTTCTCCAGCCGGCCATCGGCTGGGTCCTGGACCTCAATTGGCAAGGACGGATGAAGGGAAATATCCGCCTCTATGACCTGGAGGCCTTCCGCGCCGGTTTTTTCCTGATGATCGTCTGGGCCCTCCTGGCCTGTCTCCTTATCGCACTCACCAAAGAGACTCATTGCCGGCCATTTACCGAATGACGGGAAAGAAAGATAATCTGAGGGGACTTGAATTCGATTTCCTTTGATTTGACATATTATTTCGGAATTGATACTATCCCTCAACATATATAAACATATATGGAGGGTCTCAAAAATGAAAAAGCTTTTTTGTAGTCTAACCCTTTGAACGAGGAGGCCGGTTATGAGAAATAGGTTTCTTGTCGCCGTCTTTTTCCTCATTTGCTTCTCACCGGGCCTGGTTCACGCCCTTCCTCCCCTCAGTGCCCTATACGGCCCTTGGGGTTTCACCTTTTTAACCCATGATAACACCAATAGCTGGAAGGCCGAAGGGGGGCAGATTGTTTTCAATCCGGACGGATCGGGAAATCTCTCTTCTTTTAGAAACAACGATGGCTCAGTAGGTAATACCTCCCATCCCTTTACCTACTCGGCCTCAGTAAACCCGAACGGCACCCTGACCCTGAATCTTTTGACCCCCGACGCCGGCAGCTACTCCTGTATCCTGTCCGATTCATTGGATATGATCTTTATTGACGGGACCCAAGACCTTACCCGTCAGTGGCTCGGTGTCTTGATCAGGCTGAAAGATGCGCCTTATGTCAATGGGGATTTCAATGGGGAATACAATGTCGTTGCTTACGAGCATGTTCATGCCCCGCTAATTTTTAAATACAAGACCAGCGCGCTCAAGATAAACTCCGCCGGTTTGGGCGCCATTACCGGCGAGGGGTTTACGAATGATACCGGCGCCTGGGTCCCCGCATCGCAACCCTACACGGTTTCTAATAACTACACCTTTGCGACGTTCGGTTCCCCTTTTCTGAGTTTCGTAGCTGGTGCCAGTCCGGATGTGGGAACCCTCAGCGCCAACGGCAATACGGCCCTTTGGGTACAACGCGGCAAGGCATTACCCGGCCAGAATATCTACTATGGTTTATACTTCGCCTTGAAAAGGGAGGCCCGGACTTACAGCAACGCCGACCTGGCCGGTAAATGGATTGTGGTAGGCTTCGGGGATTCCGCCGGCACGGGGTTCGGGACCCTGATCGGGTCCATGCATTGCGATAGTTTCGGTCAGTGCCAGGTCGCCATCAAATCACAATTTAATGGGTCGATCATATACGATATCGGGCCGAGCTTAACCAAAACGGTTGCCGCCGATGGGACCTTCGGATTATCGTATGGACCGAGTTCTCCGCCCTACGCAGCCGTTATCGGCAATAATGGGAACACCCTCTATTTGACCAACGGTTTTGCCTCGGATCCGCCCCCCGATAGCCGGACGGTGATCATTGGGTTGCGCTGCAATGATTGCTCTATTCCCCTGGTGTATTATCTTCCTCTGGTTTTAAGAAACTAAGACCGCCACTGTTGCTGGGAGGCGGGGACGTTGATCAGGAGGTCCGATGGACTACGTGGAGATTACGAATAAGAAAGATCTTTTGTCCAGATACGCCGGCGATTATTCCAGGCTTAAAGAAATGGTAGACGGCCTGCCAGAACAGGTGATCGATTTTGTACCCGATCTCGCCGACGCCTGGTCCATCCGGGAGCAAATCGCGCACCTCATGGATGCTGAAATCAGAGCCTTTGTCAGATACCGAAACGCCGTACTCGACTCGGGAGTCGACCTGAAACTTGGGGGTGGGGACGTAAATGCCAGCAATACCCTCCTTAAATACAATGCTCAGGACCCGGACGATGCCTTGGAAGTCATCAGGCTGTTGCGAAAAATAACGGTTCAGCATGTCTCGGGGATGACCGACGAGGAGATGGTTCGATACGGCATCAAACATCCCGAAATGGGGCAGATCAACCTCAGAATGGTTCTATCGATTTATACGCAGCACGTGGATAAGCATCTGGAGCTCGTCCGTAGAAACATCGCGCTTTTTGAGAAAAACAAAACCCATATATAATTGTTTGAATTGCCCTCAAAAAAAAGCTCCTCCACCGCAAGAATGGGGATTGAAAGGCTGGCGATGGATAATTACTGGTCGAGGAACGATTACTGGCCCGTGGTGATTGAAATGGAAATCGTATCGAGGAAGAAATTGCTGTGGTCTATGTCGTCATTCGTCAGCTCAAAGGCCAATACTTCGATTTTTCCTCTAAAGGGAATGAGGTCGATTTGGCCTAAGACCCATTGATTGGTGTTATGGGGCTCGCAAAGGACATACGTTTTGAGGGGCGTGCTCCCAAAGCTGACCTTGAGGTTGTCAAAGCCGCAATTTTCCTGAAGTTCATACGATTCGATCCAGTAGTAATAGCTAAGGAAAGTGGCCTGGTCCGGGACATAAATGGTCTGGGACAACCTTGAGGTTTCATTGTTGTCGCCCCCCATCCAGACCGCCCAGCTTCCGCCTTGGGGAACAAGGCCCTGCAAGTCCCCTCCGGTCAGGATTAAAGGATAGACATTCGTGGAGGTTTCCTTCCAGGACCCGTTCGGGCCTTTCTCAAAATCACCGTTCTGGAGCGTTTGCGTTCTGATTATTAAGGGCAGGTAGACCGATCCGGCAATGGCTGTCGGGGGGACCCCCGCGACCAAAAAGATAAATAGGAAAAAAAATGCCTTTCTCATCCTGGTGGTGTCCTTTAGGGCTGTTTTACATAACGACACAAGTAATAGGGCCGGCGAATAAGGGTAGGGGCGACTTTAGTCGCCCCCGGGGAGGCTGAAGCCTCCCCTACCCGTAATGTTATTAAGGGTCTCGTCGTAGAAACGAAATAAGTTATTCAGATAGCCTGACCAGAGGGGGACCTCCGGGCTCCCTAAGAGGAAAAACCGGTAAGGGGTGGGGAGATCCTTTCCCCCACCCCCTCGAGGTATACCTTTCCAAAAAGGCCAATTCACTAAGGCCGCCAAAGCGGGCAGCCGGTGAGTTCGTCTCTCAGTTGGATAGTAACCTCGGGTTCTGGTACCGTGTAAGTCAAACTCATAAGGATGTATTTAAAGGTTTTATCAGTAAAAGTGATCTTTCTAACGACCACGGAGACCATGTCTCCAATTACGGGTCTGTCCACGTCCTTGGCCTCCCAGAAGCTGACCGGGCCCAACCCATACACCGTGATGATTCCCTCTTCCCCAAGGGTCTTATCCCCGGTGTCGATTTTAAGACCTTCGAAGGAACCGACATCATAAACTGTTCCCTCGATGGTGGTCACCTCCCCCACCAAAAAGCATTTCAAATTTTGCTTAATCCGCCTGTTTTGATTTTGGTTCTGGTTCTGGTTCCTGCGGGTTTGATTTTGGGAGTAGGTCTCCGCCAAGGTTGTTCCGGCAAATACGAACAAGGCCAATACCACGCTTACCATGAATGAAATTCTTGTTTTCATTGTCTCACCTCCTTCCGTGATTTTTATTTGGATTCATTGCAAGCGCTGTTCCATAAAGAAATTCCGGGTAATTCCATTGCTGGTTCCAAGACGAAACGTTAATAATTCTAATAGTTAAAGTAATTTATTTTGTAATCGAATCCCCGGATCAGTTCCGGTTGACTCAAAAATATGCAAAATCTGCATCTTCCCATGCAATTCTTGCGGGGTAAAGCAAACGCTTTCTCATTAAAAAAAAAGCCCCCCCATCACTGGGAGAGCTCTTTAAGGACAAATAAAGCGCAGGTTCTACAGCTTGCGAACTTTCTCCGCAGCCGGACCTTTAGGGCCGGCGACCACTTCGAAGCTTACCCGATCACCCTCGGCCAGCGATTTGAAACCCTCGGCCTGGATAGCGGAATGATGCACGAAAACGTCCTTGCCCCCGTCCTGTTCGATAAAGCCGAATCCCTTTGAATCATTAAACCATTTAACCGTTCCTTCTGCCATCTTTCCTACTCCTTTTGTGTTGGGTTCCTTCAGGGAACCATTTAAAATTTTACCGATTTACTCGGCCGGCAGTCTGTTTGCGCAAACAAAAAGACCGCACTTCCCATTGCTGGGTACTGGGTCTTGCTCAATCGACTCTTTCGTGGTTTAATGACGAAAAAAATCCTCCACAGCACCTAGTGGAGTACTAATAAAGGATTTTTTATAAAAATGCAAGGGCTTTTATTTATTTTCCTCATTTCAAGAAAAGTTTGGACCGGAGGCGCCCGGCTAAGAATATCTGGCTCAACGCGTCGGCCTGATGACTTTCAATATCCTGAAATGGTCTAAGAATCCGTTCTGGGGAAGTAGACGGTAAAACGCGTTCCGCCCGACTTGAAACAGTCTTCTTTTTTCTGGCAGCACCCGCAGGCATCAATCCTTCCAGGGCAGAGGTCGCTGTCCCTGGGAATGCAGCCACACCGCTCCGAGGCCATGTCAATGGCAAACCCATACCGTTCCGCGAAGATCTTCATCCTCAAAAGGTCCGCCCCTTTTCCGCCGGCGTTGAAGTCAAAGGGGCGCCGGGAGGAGTAGGCCATGGTCTCCTGGGTGCTGAAAAAGCCCTCAAAGATCCGCCTCTGATTCTCTTCGGTGATCCCGACGCCGCAGTCTCTTACAACCAGCTCCGCACCGTCTCCTTTCTTCCGGACCAGGACTTCTATCATCCCCTGGTCCGGAGTGGCCTCTACGGCATTCCGTACCAGCCCGTCCACCACCTTCTGGAGCACAACTTCGGGGAGGCAGACCAAGGGGACCTCCTCCAGGCAGACCGACACCTCTACCGCTCGGTGGGCAAACCCGGGCCGCAGGGCCTCCAGGCGGCCTTCGAGAAACCGATCCAGTCGGATCTGCGAGAGACTGCTCTCCTTGGGGCCGTAAATCTCCGCGATCCGTTGCCTGATCCGTTCCACCACCGAATCCTCGCCTACCTCCACGGCAGCGAGCGCCTCAAGTTCATCGGCGCATTGATCCAGCAGCAGATTGAGGAATTCGGCTGTCTTGAAGTACTTGTCCTGCATGATGTCTTCTACCTGGCGCTGGATCTCCAGGATCCGATCGAGACTCCTGTTCGCCCTGTCCACGGCGGGGCGCCAGCTTCCCTCCGGGAGATCCGACAGTCTCTTCTCCAGCAGTTTCAAGGAGGCGAGCAGAATGGAGGCGGGGGTCTTGAGTTCATGCGAAAGGTGGTTGATGGCCCTGTCCTTCGCCCTGTTCAGGCTGGTGACGGTCTTGTAAGCCTCCTTGAGCTCATCCGAGACATGGGCATTCTCCACGGACAGTTCGACTGTGCCCGCGATCAGGCTGAGGAGCTCAACATCCGGCTGGTCAAAGGTACCCTCTTTCTTGTTAATCGCACACAGAACGCCAATGATCCTGTCACCGCTTCGCAACGGGACGTCCATCATGTTCCGGGTAGGCAAGCCAAGCTTGTGCGCCACGAAGGAATAGAAGTCCGAGTCCTTGGCTGTGTCTAAAACAATCACCGCCTGACCCGTCCTGACTACCTTTCCGGCTACACCCCGGTCCATGGGGAAACGGATCTGCCTGGCCCTGGTTCTTGTCGCCCCGTCTTCGTACGCGCCTCCGAGGAAGAAGAACTCTTTTTTCTCTTCATCCAGGAGGATGACCATGGCGCCTTCCACGTCGAGGATATTTTTCATTTCCGTGCTGATGAAATCCAGGAGGTCCTCGAGATCGGGATGAGAGGGCAAGGCCGTGCTGATCCTCAAGAGGGTTTCCGTGTTCCGGGACATTTTCCTTTCGGAGGTGATGTCCCTGAGGATGACCAATTCCCCCCCGGGCTCTTCCTCGTTTTCCGAGAACGCCGTCTCCCTTATGACCACATCCAGGATCCGGCCGTCTTTCGTCAGCCTCTTGCTTTCGTAGCGGAGAACCGGTTTCTCTTTGAGGGGCCGTTCTCTTCCCTCCCGCACCTGCTCGTTAAGTCCGGCCGGGATGTAGGGGATGCGTTTCCCCTGAAGCTCGTCCAGGCCCCATCCGAAGGTCTCGGTAAAGGCCGGATTGAGATAGGAAGCCTTTTCATCCCGCGTAAAGACCACCAGCGGGTAGGGGACGAACTCCAACAGTGCCCGGTAACGCTTCTCCGCCTCCCGGCTTGCTTCGTACTGCCGCTGGCAGCCCGGTTCAGACTCATTGAGGGCCTTCTGTGCCCTGTGCCTCACTGCCCCCTGGTCCAGGGTCGAGCCCTCGTGTCCTTCATTATTCTTCATCATGGCCATGCACTCCCTCGGCTGGTTCAAGCGTTTCCTGCATATAAGGTAGCATAAAGAGTCAAAATTTAGAAACAACATTTCAGTATTTAAAATTTCTGTCAGAAATAAAGATTGACAAGGAGAAGGTGGTTATATTATAGCTATATTTCCTCGAAAAGTAAGATGAATGGAATTCCGCAATATATATATTACCAAGAATTACAAATAATTAAGGAGATGTATATGGGGGGAGTGCTTTGGTTGACGGAAAAGTTGAGCCGGTTGCTGAATTGGATAGCGCTCTGTGCCCTGACCTTCATCATGCTTCTCACCGTATCTGATGTTGTGCTCAGGTATTTCGGGCGCCCGATCATCGGTACCTTTGAGGTCGTCGGTTTTTGCGGGGCCATCATTATCGGCTTCTCCCTGCCGCTGACCACCTGGGAACGCGGGCATATCTTCGTCGACTTTCTCACCTTGAAAATGTCCAAGGGCGCCAAGAAATGGATGGACCTTTCCACCAGGGTCCTCTGTATCGGGCTGTTTGCAGTGGTCGGCTGGAACCTGTTTATCTATTCTGCCAAGCTGATGCATTCAGGGGAAGTCTCACTGACCATTCAGATACCCTTTTATCCTTTTTCATATGGCCTGGGCGTCTGCTGCTTCCTGCAGTGCTTTGTCCTGATCGGCGATATGGTGAAGATTTTTGGAGACACCTATGAGTGAGGTTGCAGTCGGGTTAGTCGGCATGTTGATTGTTCTGTGCCTGTTCTTAACGGGCATCGAACTGGCTTTTGCCATGATCGTAATCGGTTTCCTGGGTTTTGGCTATCTTATCTCCTGGCATGCGGCCTTTAACCTCCTGGCCAAAGACTTCTTCGATGTCATGAACACCTACGGGTTCACGGTTATCCCCCTTTTCATCCTCATGGGGCAATTGGCCTTCCACTCCGGGGCGGCCAAGAGGCTCTTCGACACCTCTTTTAAGTTTATCGGTCATATTCCGGGCGGTCTGGCCATGACCACCGTGGTCGCCGCCTCGACTTTCAAGGCCATCTGCGGGTCGTGTCCGGCTACCGCGGCCACTTTCGCGAGTGTTGCTGTCCCGGAAATGGACCGTTACCAGTATGATAAGAGGCTTTCAACGGGCGTCGTCGCCTCGGTCGGGACCCTGGGCGTCCTCCTTCCGCCAAGCGTTACCCTGATCGTCTACGGCATCATTACCGACCAGTCCATCGGGAGGCTATTCCTGGCCGGTATATTTCCCGGCCTGCTAACCGCCTTTTTCTTTATCACCGTCATCTACGGCTGGTGCAAGATCAATCCGGCCCTGGGACCAAGAGGGGAGCGATCTACCTGGAGCCAAAGGATCCGGTCTCTCCCGGAGGTTATCTGGGTCGTCCTGATCTTCCTGCTGGTCATCGGAGGTATCCTTAAAGGATTTTTTACACCTACCGAGGCCGGCAGCGTGGGAACATTCCTGGTCCTCCTTTTCGCTTTTGGCAGAAGGGATCTCAATTTCAAGGGTTACGTTGCGGCCGGGCTGGAATCGTTACGGACCGCCTGCATGGTGATGATGCTCATAACGGGCTCCGTAGTCCTCGGACACTTTATCACCGTCACCAAGATACCCATGATCTGTGCGGACTGGGTGGTGACGCTCCAGATGCCTTCCTGGATTATTGTGATGTTGATCAGCATGATCTATATTGTCGGCGGCTCCTTCATCGATGACTTTGCCTTCATGATCCTGGCCACGCCGATCTTCTATCCGGCGGTCATCAGGCTCGGCTATGACCCCCTGTGGTTCGGCATGCTGGTGTGCTTAACGGTTATGGTCGGTTTGGTCATACCCCCCATGGCCATCGTTGTATTTATCGTAGGTAAAATAACGAAGACGGCGCTCAGTGTGGTCTATGCCGGGGTCTATCCCTTCCTCATCAGCCTGGCTGTCGTCGCCGTACTGGTCTTCCTCTTCCCACCCATTGTAACCTGGCTGCCCGGCAAACTGATGCCTTGATGGAGTACTAGTGAAAAAAATATAAAAAGGAGGAGTTATGAAAAAGCAATTGGGAGTGACAGGTTTTCTTTTCGTTTTTTTTGGCAGGTCTACTGTTTGTGTCTGTCCCCGGAGTTTCAGCGTCAGAACCGTTATTTAAACTCAATTATGCCAATTTTTTCCCGGCCCCCAGCCCGCACAGCGCTCTGGCTGAACAGTGGGGCAAAGAAATCGAGAAGCGGACCAACGGCAAGGTAAAGATCACCTTTTTCCACGGCGGCACCCTGGCCCCGGCGGCCCAGATTTATGATTCGACCGTTCAGGGCATTGCGGATATGGGGTTCAGTGTTCTGGCCTATACACGGGGCAAGTTCCCCCTGACCGAGGTCATCGACATTCCGCTGGGCTTGAAAACCGGCGTTACCGCAACTAAATTGATCAACGCCTACTACAAAAAGTTTCAGCCCAAGGAGTTCGACGAAGTCAAGGTCCTCTATCTGCATGCCCATGGCCCCGGACTGATTCATACCACCAAAAAACCGGTCCAAAAACTCGAAGATCTCAAAGGCATGAAACTCCGCGCTACCGGGCTGTCCGCCAAAATTGTTACGGCCCTGGGGGCAGCGCCGGTCGGGACCACCATGCCCGAGACCTATGACGCCCTCCGGACCGGCGTGGCCGAAGGCGCCCTGGCCCCTTTAATGGCCCTCAAGGACTTCCGCTGGGGTGAACTCACCAAATACTCCATTGAGAACTACGGTTCCAGCTACTCGGTGGGATTTTTCGTGGTCATGAACAAGAACAAATGGAACTCCCTGCCTGCGGATATTCAGAAGGTATTCACCCAGGTAAGCGAGGAGTACACCGATAAGGTAGGCGCCCTCTGGGATCAAACCGACAAGGATGCGGTTGAGTTTATGAAGAGCAAAGGAGTGCAATTCCTGCCGCTCTCCAAGGAGGAAGATGCCCGGTGGGCCAAGGCCGTCTCCCATCTCCTGGATGACTACGTGGCGGCTATGAAAACCAAGGGATTGCCCGGTGACCAGGCGCTCAAGTTCTGTCAGGATTTCATAAAGGCTAATCAGAAATAAAGGGAGACGGTCAGAAAGAAGCGGTTAAAAAAACACAAGGGCTTCTCGGTTGAGAAGCCCTTACTCCCTCCTTTCAATCCGGGCATCGTAAAAGAGGAAAGGGTTATGAAAGAGTCTGTATTAAACGGAAAAAAGATATTAGCCGTGGATGATGAGCCCGATGTTTTGGCAACTCTATCAGACGAGATAATGGATGCCTGTCCGAAGTGTACCTTTGACGAAGCTACCACCTATGAGGAGGCCCTGAAGAAGCTGGAATCAACCAAGTATGATGTGGTCATTCTCGATATTATGGGTGTGCGCGGTTTTGACCTTCTCGAATTTGCCATGAAAAAAGGCTTGAAGGTCGCCATGCTTACCGCCCAGGCCTTAAGCGCGGAAGCCCTGAAACGCTCGCATGCTATGGGGGCCAGGGCCTATATCCCCAAAGAAGAACTTGGCAACATCGTTCCTTTCCTTGAGGATGTGCTGAGTTACGATTTCGAGAGTGGCTGGAAAAGGCTTTTTGAAAAGCTGCACGGCTTTTTCACCGAAAGATTCGAGTCCGATTGGGAAAAGAAGACAGGTTTGGCCTGGAGAGAGTGGGGAAAATTCTCAGATAGGGGAAAATGACCGTCAAACTTACTTCTTCTCCTGCGTGAACAACACGGCCAATATTCTGGCCGGTTGGTCCCCGTTACAACGGACCAGATGGGGAGTGGTGGAATCATAATAAATGGAATCTTCCGGCTCGAGCTGTTCCTTTTCTTCTCCCATCTGGACCTCGATCATCCCCTCCAAAACATAGATGAACTCTTCCCCGTCATGGGTGGAAGGGGACTCTTCCTCGGTACGCGGTTCCAGGGTCACGAGAAAGGGTTCCATGTTGCGGTCCCGTTTTTCCGGGGCCAGGGATTCATAGGAGTAGCCGTAGCGGATAGTTTTCTGGGAGGCGTACCGGGAAATGGCTTTGCGGTCCTGCTTTCGCACCACATCGTAGGGCTTGGCCTCGCCCTGCACCAGGAGGTAGCCCATCTTCATATCCAGGGCCCGGGCTAACTTCACCAGATCCCCCAGGGGCGGCAGCACCTCCCCGGATTCGATTTGTCCGACCAGGTCCTCCGAGAAACCGGTTCGCTGGGCCATATCCGACCAGGAGAGCCCCTTCATCTCCCGGATGCTTTTTACCCGAAGGCCCACCGACTGGGCCAGATCCACTTCTTCGGTCATCCCGGATGACCGGGTCACCCCTTCCAGGAAATCCGCCTCCGCCGAGGACGGAACATCCTTCATATCCTCCAATAGATCGCTGTAGCCTTTTCTATGGTCGCTCATGAAATTGCTCCTCCGGGTCCGTGGCGTTGAATTGAAAAGGAATATAACAAAGAATCTTCGTAGAGACAAGGGATTTCCCGGTCACGTATCAATGGGCGTCCCTTTCCGCGATGACAGCCCGAGGGACTTCTTGCGAGGTCAATATGGTTGATTGCCCAATCCAGGGGAATGGTCACACAACGAGGTCACTAAGAGTCTTGACTTATTATGTTTTTAGAATAATATTGAGCAATAAGGATTAGATTGTTATCGGGTCCGGGGAAATATCTCTGGAGGAACCTCACGATGGTCGGGCCGCTGTCGGAACAGTCGTTTTGACATCGGTTTTTATTTTTGGAGGCCCCTATGAATGAGATATTAAGCAGAATAATCCTCACCATTTTGGTTTTGTCGCTGGGAATTGCTTTCATCTTTTTGTCCGTTTTTCTCCTTCGTTTTTTGTACCAACCCTGGGTGGTCCTAATTTTAAGTGGGATAGGCATTACGATAATCGGGACGGTTATCAAGCATCCCGGTCCCAAACCCGAATGAAATCCTAATCAACCAATTGTCCCATTGACTCATTTTAATGTTGGAACACGGAATGAACTGGGAGGGTATAGGCATTGGCACAAGAAATCTTATTGCGGAGTTCTGGGTATGGACACTTTAATCAGTAAGCACTGGCATTACCTGCCGGCGGATGAAGTAATTGACCTCTTGGACAGTGATCAGGAAAAAGGGCTGGACCTGTTCGATGTCGACAATCGCCAGAAAGAATTCGGCCCCAATGTGATTATCGGGAAAAAGGGGAAAGGGCGTCTGTTGCGCTTTCTGCTCCAGTTCCATCAACCCCTGATTTACATTTTGATAGGGGCTGGTACAGTTACGGCCTTTCTTCAGGAATGGGTCGATGCCGGGGTTATTTTCGGGGTCGTGCTGGTCAATGCGATCATAGGATTTATCCAGGAGGCGAAGGCGGTCAAAGCCATAGAAGCTTTGGCCAGGACGATGACAACAGAAGCAACGGTACTGCGGGCGGGTGAGAAACAACGCATCTCTTCAGTGGAAGTGGTTCCGGGCGACATCGTCCTTCTCCAATCCGGGGACAAAGTGCCCGCAGATATGCGCCTGTTTCAGACACGGGACCTTCAAGTGGATGAATCCGCCCTGACCGGAGAGTCGGTTCCTGTGGATAAGAAAGCGGATGTCCTCGATCACGATACGGGCCTGGCTGACCGGAAGAACATGGCGTATGCATCGAGTCTAATCACTTATGGTCAGGGAGGCGGCATTGTCGTTGCTACTGGTGCTCAAACAGAGGTGGGACGCATTTCTGAACTTATCTCGTCAACAGAGGTTCTTGAGACCCCGCTGACTCGAAAGATCGCCCACTTCAGTCATATCTTGCTTTATGCGATCCTGGCCCTTGCTGCGGCCACTTTTGTCGTAGGTCTAATACGGGGCCAATCCGCTTTCGATATGTTCATGGCAGCCGTGGCCCTGGCAGTAGGCGCTATCCCTGAGGGCCTGCCGGCGGCAATGACCATTACTCTGGCCATTGGTGTCGCGCGGATGGCGCGCAGGCGGGCCATAATCCGAAAGCTCACAGCAGTGGAGACCCTCGGCAGCACTACGGTCATCTGCTCCGACAAGACCGGTACGCTGACCGAGAACCAGATGACCGTACAGGAGATATTGGCCGGTGGTGAGCGATTTGAAATCACCGGCGCAGGATACACGCCCTCAGGACGGATTCTCAAACAAGGGGTTGTGGTTGATGCCCCAGGGTCCTCGGCGTTGATGGAATGTTTTAAAGCAGGGTTATTGTGCAACGACAGCCTACTGCTGGAGAAAGAGGGACGTTGGGCGGTGCAAGGTGATCCCACCGAAGGAGCGTTATTGGTTTCCGCAGTTAAGGCAGGGCTGGACATGACCACCGTGCAAAAGGAGTTGCCTCGCATCGATGCAATCCCTTTCGAATCGCAACACCAGTATATGGCTACCCTGCATGTCGTAGGAACGGACACCTTCGGCATTGTTTATGTCAAGGGTTCTGTGGAAACCATCATGGAGAAATGTGTTTCATCCCTTGATGCAGCGGGGCTTCCCGCTGAACTGGATGTCGAACAGATTCATAGCGCGGTGGAGGAAATGGCAGCCAAGGGGCTACGGGTGCTCGCCTTTGCAAAAAGAGAAATCAAACAAAGGACAACCGGGCTGAATCACCTTGATTTGGCTTCGGGCTTGATCTTCCTCGGTCTCCAAGGCATGATCGATCCGCCCCGGCAGGAGGCGATCCTCGCAGTCCAGAAGTGTCACACAGCGGGCATTCGCGTAAAGATGATCACCGGCGACCACGCGCTAACAGCATCCTCGATTGCGCAACAGGTCGGTCTTCACGATCCATCCAATGTTGTTATCGGAAAAGCCTTGATGGAAATCTCCGACAGGGATCTGATCGATGTTGCCGACCGGACCTCCGTTTTCGCCAGGGTGACGCCGGAGCAAAAACTCCGCCTGGTTGAAGCTTTGCAGGCCAAGGGGAACGTTGTAGCCATGACCGGAGACGGGGTGAACGATGCCCCGGCCCTGAAAAAGGCGGACATCGGCGTGGCGATGGGCATCACCGGAACCGACGTGGCTAAAGAGGCTGCCGATATGGTGTTGACGGACGACAATTTCGCCTCCATAGAAGCTGCTGTTGAGGAGGGGCGAGGGATCTTCGACAACCTCACCAAGTTCATTGTCTGGACACTGCCCACCAACCTTGGTGAGGGCCTGGTGATTTTAGCGGCGATATTCGCAGGGGTCGCTCTACCCATCCTGCCGGTGCAGATCCTCTGGATCAATATGACAACCGCAGTATTGCTGGGGCTCATGCTCGCCTTTGAGCCCAAAGAGCCCGGCATTATGACGCGACCGCCACGCGACCCCAAGACGCCCATTCTTACCGGGGTCTTGGTTTGGCGACTCTTCCTTGTCGGGTTGCTGCTTCTCGGAGGGGCATTCGGCCTCTTCGAGTGGGAGCTGATGAGGGGTGCCGCTGTTGCAGAGGCTCGCACTGTGGCGGTGAATGTATTTGTTCTGGTTGAGCTTTTCTATCTCTTTAACTGTCGTTCGTTGACGCAGTCCATTTTCCGTCTGGGGTTTTTCTCAAACCCCTTGTTGTTTGGCGGTGTTTCGATCATGTTGATCCTGCAATTGATGTTCACTTATCTGCCGGCAATGAACCTTATGTTTCATAGCGCGCCCATCAGTTTTGGGTCCTGGGGCCGGATACTGGCGATATCCGTGATTACTTCTTTTGTGGTTGGTGTTGAGAAATGGCTTCGCAGGAGGAGCGTGGAGAGACGTTCAGTTCAGCCTGAAACTTCTAACGAATAAGGAGGGTAGAAAAATGATCAAGAAAATACTTCTCGGTTTAGGCGGCACGCCGTATACGAGTGTGGCGATCCAGCGTGCAGTAGAACTTGCCAAACGGTTTGAGGCCGAAATAACGGGTGTGACCGTACTCGACCTCGATCGCTTGAGAAAAGCCGGCCTGGCGCAGGGGAAAGCGGTACCTGATGCTGTGAATCGGGTCAACCTGGTCGGAGACCGGTTCGAGGAAGCCATCAGCGCCTTCGAGTCCACCTGTGCGGCCGAGGGGATCAAATACCAGGTCAAACAGGAGGAGAAAGAAATCTCCTTCGATCTGATGATCTCCCTTGCCCGTTATCACGACCTCATGATATTCGGCCTGCGGAGCATATTCCAATACAATATCTGGATTCACGACCTTTCGATAGAGCAGCCCAAAGACACGCTGGCGCGAATGATAGCAGCGGGCGTGAGGCCGATCATCGCCGTATCGGACACGTTCCGGCCTATTCAGAGAGTCCTGATTGCCTATAGCGGTTCCATGGAGTCGGCCAAAGCCATGAAACGGTTCGTGCAGTTGCGCATATGGCCTGACGCGAAGTTGAAAATTGTGACTTTTCAAAGGTCGGAAGAGAAGGCACGGGAACTTTTATACGATGCGTCCGAATATTGCCGGGCCCATGGGTTCTCGGCGCAGACCGAGTCCAACCCGGGTTCTCCCAAGGACTTCCTTTTGCCTATTGCGACATACTGGCAGGCTGATATGATCGTCCTTGGCAACAGCGCCCGCAATCTGCTGGTGAAACGGGTCATTGGAGAGACTGCTTTGCACATTATTAGAAACGCCGACCGGCCATTGTTTTTATGCCAATGATCTGAGCGTGATGAAATGGCCAGTTTGCAGCTCTTCGAAATAAAATGCAGGAGAATAATCGCGGCCACAACGGAGCACCTATGAAATATCTTGAGAAACTTGAAAGAGTGATGGTCATATCGCTATTGATTATGATGGTAGCGGTTGTTTTTTTTGCCACCGTTGATTTGGGATGGCTTATTATAAAAGATATGATAACCCCTCCCGTAATTTTGCTCGATATTAATGAACTGTTAGATATATTTGGCATGTTTCTATTGGTGCTGATAGGGGTGGAGTTATTAGAGACCGTAAAAATGTATCTCACCAAAAAGATGGTGCATGTTGAAGTGGTGTTCACGGTTGCCATGATTGCTATCGCTCGAAAGGTCATCATTCTGGATATCAAGGAGGTTTCGAGCCTCACCTTAATAGGTATAGGCGCCATTATTGTCGCCCTCTCAGCCGGATACTACCTTTTGACGATAAAACGGAACTGAGCAAATGGGACCAGACATGGATATACTGACGAAGGTAACAAGGAAAACATATTGGATATTGATCGCCTCCGCAGCGGCCCTTATTACGGCGCTGCACATCTTTCTGTTTACGAGACATTTACCTCTTATTGTTCTTGAGGAGCTCTATTATATACCGCTTCTCCTCGGAGCCTTCTGGTTTGGTTTTAAAGGCGCTCTGCTAACGTATGTCCTTGTCTCTTTGCTGTATCTCCCCTTCTTTTTTGGTGATTGGACGACCTCTATTTTAGGCTTAGCGGACCGAGTGCTTCACCTGGTGTTTTCAGGAATTTTTACTCTCACCGCCGGTTTCTATGTTGACCGGGAAAGGAAAAGAGGACAACAGGCGGAAAGAGAAAAATACCTCGCTGGGGTCGGCCAGGCCGCCACAACCATAGTGCATGATCTGAAGAATCCGCTCATCACAATCCTGGGATTCGGCCGGCGTATTCAGGAAGGAAAAGGAAACTTCGATGGCGCTGTTCAGATGATCATGGATTCCGCACGGAGCATGGAAAGGATCGTCAATGATGTTCTCGATTTTGCCAGGCCGATCCGGCTGGAATTAAAGGAAGAAGACGTCCGGACCATCATCAGGCGGGTTTATGATTTCTGTAAGACAAAGGCGGAGGAGAAGGGCGTTACCTTGTCTCTTGATCTCCCCGCTGAACCGATGCCCGTCGTCATGGACGGGGTCCAGTTGCAAAGGGCGCTTGTTAATCTTGTCAACAATGCCATTGAAGCCTCGGATACCGGGCAAGATGTAGTGCTTGATGCGGCGTTCGGGGAGAAATCCCAGTTCATCAGGATCAGGGATCACGGGCCCGGCATGGACAAAGAAGCCCTAGAAAAACTCTTTATCCCTTTTATTACAACAAAGAAAGGCGGAAACGGCCTCGGACTGAGTAGCGCCAAAAAGATTATTGAGGCGCACAAGGGAACGATCCGAATAGAGAGCCAGCGGGGAACGGGCACAAAGGTAATAATAGACGTTCCGTATAAAGACAAAAGGCTGATAGGAGAATGACATGAACGGGCATCAATTCAAGGCGCATGGAAAATTAGGTTTGAAAATAGGAATACCGACCATAGATCCCGAGTTTTGGCCATTTGATGGTCCCGGTCTTTCCGGCCATTTGACCCCCGACGGCGACCACATCCCCCATTGATAATTTCCCCTAACTTATTTAATCCTTGACAGGAATCCGGCTTTAGTTATAATATAGCTATTAGGTTATTTTTGCTTATAACATCAATTAATTACCAGATCGCCCCAACCGGACAAAGGTTGAGTTCCCAAAGAAAGCCGGACCCGACGAAGGGAGAGGTATCGAGGCCTGTTAGGGCGGGGTGAGGGGCTATGCTTGATCTCCAGGAAGTTAATGCCTATTACGGCAACATCCAGGTCCTCAAAAATGTTTTCCTGAAGGTCTCAAAAGGCGATAGTGTGACCGTCATCGGGGCCAACGGGGCCGGCAAATCCACCCTGTTAAGGGCTATTTCCGGAATCATTCAGTCCAAAGACGGGACGATCCGGTACCAGGACACCAATATCAGCCATTTTTCACCGAATAAAATCACATCCCTGGGCATCTCCCAGGTTCCCGAGGGGCGGCACCTTTTTGCCCGTCTTTCAGTCCTTGATAATCTTTATTTGGGAGCTTATCCTTATCACAACAGGAAATTCAAACCCGATATCGAAGAAAAGCTGGATTGGATTTACCACGTATTTCCAATCCTTCGCCGCCGTTCCCGGCAATTGGCCGGGTCCCTGAACGGAGGGGAACAGCAGCTTGTGGCCATTGCCCGGGCACTGATGGCCCGACCGACGTTGCTCCTTCTCGATGAACCCAGCCGGGGGCTGTCCCCGCAGCGCCTAGAGGAGATTTTCGGGGTGATTCGAGGGGGTAACGGTCAAGGAATCACCATCCTCTTTGCCGAGCAGAACGCCCCCGCCGCTCTGCGGATGGCCGATTACGGTTATGTTCTGGAGACCGGCTCCGTTGCCCGAGAAGGACCGGCTCGGGATCTCCTGGACGACATGAAAGTACACCAGGCCTGTTCAGGGAATTAAGGCTGGATTGGTCGGGATTTAGCCGAAACAGCAGACTCGTATGAACCATGCAGAAACCACAAAAGTAGGGGCCGTTCTGGTCGTAGGGGCCGGCATTTCCGGGATGCAGTCGGCCCTGGATCTGGCCAATTCCGGTTTTAAGGTCTACCTGGCGGACCGCAACGTGAGCATCGGCGGGGTCATGGCCCAGTTGGACAAGACCTTCCCCACCAACGACTGCTCCACCTGCATGATTTCCCCTAAACTGATTGAAGTGGCCGGTAATCCCAATATTGAAATCATCAACCGGGCCCGATTGGAGCGCCTTTCAGGAGAACCCGGCCATTTTACGGCAGAGATTTACAGGGAACCCCGGTTCGTAAAGGAGGAGGCCTGTACGGGTTGCGGAGAGTGCGTCAAGGTCTGCCCGGTGGAAGTCCCGGCGGATTTCAACCAGGGGTTAAATAAGCGGAAGGCGATTTACCGTCATTTCCCCCAGGCCGTCCCTTCCAGCTTTGCCATCGACCGGCGGGGGACTTCACCCTGCAAAGCGGCCTGCCCGGCCCATATCAGCGTTCAAGGGTACGTGGCCCTCGTTGCGCAGGGAAAATTTGAAGAGGCCCTGGCCCTGATCCGGCAGGAGAACCCGCTGCCCTTTGTCTGCGGGTATGTCTGCACCCACCCCTGCGAAGAGGTCTGCCGCCGGAGTGAGATCGAGGAACCCATCGCCATTCGGGATCTGAAGCGGTTCGTGGCTCATTATGAAGCCGAGACCGGGCCGGTCCTTTTTCCGACCCCGTCTGAAAAGAAGACCCAACGAGTGGCCGTGGTCGGCTCCGGACCGGCCGGGTTGACCTGCGCCTATTATCTGGCCCGGCAGGGGTATCCGGTAACTGTTTTTGAGGCCCTGCCCAAAGCCGGGGGCATGCTGACCGTGGGCATCCCCAACTACCGACTGCCCCAGCGGGTGATCGACCGGGAGATCGAGGCCATCAAAAGTCTGGGCGTGTCCATCGAGCTGAACTCTCCCATCGGGCCCGGCAGGACGCTCGAACAATTAAAAGCTGAAGGGTATGGGGCGGTCTTCACGGCCATCGGGGCCCATCAGGGGCTCCGGTTGGGCGTGTCAGGGGAGGACCTGGAAGGCGTCCTGGCCGGTGTGGACCTGTTGCGGAAATCGGCCCTGGGCGAGCCGGTAGCCGTGGGCCGGCGTGTGGCGGTTGTCGGCGGCGGCAACGTGGCCATCGATGCCGTGCGCACCGCCCTTCGGCTGGGGGCCGAGGAGGCCCTGGTCCTGTACCGTCGGACCCGGGAAGAGATGCCGGCCTATGCCGAGGAGATCGAGGAGGCCCTGGAGGAAGGGGTCGAGATCCGCTATTTGACCGCGCCGGTGCGCCTGGTGGGGGACGAAAAGGGAAAACTCCAGGCGGTGGAATGCCTGCGCATGGAATTGGGCGAACCCGATGAATCCGGCCGCCGAAAACCCGTACCTGTGGCGGGATCGGAGTTTCAGATTCCGGTGGAGACGCTGATCACAGCCATCAGCCAGCAGCCCGATGTGGGAAAACTGCAGGTTCCGATTGCTTTGCAGGTATCCAGGAAGGGGACCCTGCAGGTGAACCCGCTCACCCTGCAAAGCGATATTCCCTGGATTTTTGCCGGCGGGGACGCGGTGCTCGGCCCGCAGACCGTTATCGAGGCCATCGCCCAGGGGAAGGAGGCGGCCGTCTCCATCGACCGCTTCCTCCAGGGGCAGGATTTGTCGGAAAATCGTGAAAAAACGTTCGAGATCGCCGAGCCGGAAATGACGGGTATATTGCGGGAACCCCGCTGCCGCCCCCGGCTGCGCGATCCCCGGACGCGGCGCCGGGATTTTGAGGAAGTGGTCGAGGTGTTGACCCCGGAGGAGGCTCGGGCCGAGGCCTCCCGCTGCCTGGCCTGCGGGATCTGCTCGGAGTGCTATCAGTGTCTGGAGGCCTGCCAGGCCGGGGCCATCGACCACGCCATGACCGGGGAAAGACTTAACCTGCAGGTCGGTGCGGTGATCGCTTCTCCGGGTTTCGAGATCTTTGATGCTCGCCTGAAGGAAGAATATGGGTACGGACGCTATCCCAATGTGCTGACCAGCCTGGAATTCGAAAGGGTCCTGTCGGCCTCGGGTCCCTTCGGGGGCCACGTCCAGCGGCCCTCCGACGGTCGGGAACCCAAAAAAGTGGCCTGGATACAGTGTGTCGGGTCCCGGGACGCCTCCATCAACCGGGATTATTGTTCCTATGTCTGCTGCATGTACGCCACCAAGCAGACCATCATCGCCAAGGAGCATGTGGCCGGTCTGGAACCGACCATTTTTTTTATCGATATCCGGGCTCAGGGTAAAGGCTTTGACCGCTATTATGAACGGGCCAAGGGGGAGCACGGGGTCCGGTATGTCCGCAGCCTGATCTCCCGGGTGGCCCAGGACCCGCGCACTCAGGACCTGCAGATTTCCTATATCGATGAAGACAACCGTTTCCAGACCGAGGAATTCGACCTGGTCATCCTTTCGGTGGGGCTGACGCCGCATTCGCAGTCAGGCCCGTTGGCCGAATGCCTGGGAATCCGGACCGATCGCTTCGGATTTTGCGAGAACCCGCCCCTGGATACGGTGGGCACGACCCGGCCAGGGGTCTTTGTGGGAGGGGTATTCCAGAACCCCAAGGACATCCCGGAGACCGTCACCCAGGCCAGCGGGGCCGCGGCGGCGGCCGCCGCCTTACTGTCGGCAGCGCGAGGCACCCAGATCATAGAGGTTTTTTTCCCCGAGGAAAGGGCCGTTCAGGCGGAGGAACCCCGCGTCGGGGTCTTTATCTGCCACTGCGGGATCAACATCGCCGGGATCGTGGACGTGGCCAAGGTAACCGCATACGCCCGGACCCTGCCCGGTGTGGTCTATACCGACCACCTCCTATTTACCTGCTCTACCGACAGTCAGGAAAAGATGCTCCAGTTGATTCGGGAACAGGGACTGAACCGGGTGGTGGTGGCCTCCTGTTCGCCGCGTACCCACGAGGGCCTCTTCCGGGATACCCTGCGCAAGGCCGGTCTGAACAAATACCTGTTCGAGATGGCCAACATCCGGGATCAATGTTCCTGGGTCCACCAGGCCGACCCTGGAATCGCCACGGAAAAAGCCAAGGACCTGGTGCGCATGGCCGTGGCCCGGGCCGGTTTTCTGGAACCCTTGTATGAGATCCCCTATGAGGTGGATCAGCGGGCACTGGTAGTGGGCGGAGGGATCGCCGGGATGTCGGCGGCCCTGAACCTGGCCGACCAGGGGTTCGAAACCTATCTGATCGAACGGTCCGCACAATTGGGTGGAATCGCCCGGCGGATTCACCGGACCCTGGAAGGGGTGGATGTCCAACAATATCTCCGGGAGACCATTCACCGGGTGGTCGGCCATCCCCGTATCCGGCTTTTTACCGAAACCGAACTGCAGGAGACCACCGGGACCGTAGGTCAATTCACCAGCGTCTTTTCCCATCGGGGGGAAAAGGGGACCTTGAAACACGGGGCCGTGGTGCTGGCGGCCGGCGGATCAGAGTATAAGCCGACGGAATATCACTACGGCGACCATCCGCGAATCCTGACCCAACTGGAACTTCAGGAAAGGCTGTTTGCCGATCCGGAGTCCATAGGGCAGGCCGGGTCGGTGCTCATGATCCAGTGTGTCGGCTCCCGAGACGAGGACCATCCCTATTGCAGTCGGGTCTGCTGTTCCACGGCGGTCCATAATGCCTTGCGGATCAAGGAGATCAGTCCCCGGACCGAGGTGGTCATTCTGTACCGGGATATCCGCACCTATGCTCAGAAGGAACTGTATTATAAACAGGCCCGGGAGGTCGGGGTGCGCTTCATCCGCTTTGAACCGGAACAGCGGCCGGAAGTGGAAATGGTGGAGGGAAAACTCGAAGTCCGGGTCTTTGATCAGAACCTGAGGGCCGGACTGCGTTTGCGTCCCGATTGGATCGCCCTGTCGGCGGCCATCCGACCGTCGGCGGATAGCCGCGCCCTGGCGCAGACGCTGAAACTGCCCTTCGACGCGGACGGCTTTTTTCTGGAGGCCCACATTAAACTGCGGCCCCTGGATTTCGCCAATGCCGGGATGTTCCTCTGCGGCCTGGGGCACGGGCCGAAGTCCCTGGAAGAGAGCATCGCCCAGGCCAAGGGCGCGGCCGCCCGGGCGGCCACGGTGCTGGCCCAGAAACAGACCATGGTGGGGGGACCGGTGGCCGAAGTCAACGAGGACCTGTGCGTGGCCTGCCTGACCTGCCTGCGGGTCTGCCCCTTCGGGGTGCCGCGGATCAACGAACGGCATTTCGCCCAGATCGACCCGGCCGCCTGCCGCGGCTGCGGGAACTGCGCCAGCGCCTGCCCCCAGGGGGCCATCCAGGTCGGCCATTACCAGGACGACCAGTATGTGGCATTGCTGGAGGCGTGTTAAATCGTAAGTCGTTAGGCGCGAGGGCGCAAGGGGTAAAAGCATTTGAGAAAACCGATTACTGAAACTGATGTTTTTGGAGAGGACAGATGGGGAAGGGTAAGGCCGTCTTGTTTTTTAACGCCTTGCGCCTTACGCCTTGCGCCTTGCGGATTTTAAAACGTGGAATCTTTCGAACCCAAAATCATCGCCATGGTCTGCACCTACTGCACCTATACGGCGGCGGACATGGCCGGATCGCTTCGGCTCCAGTACCCGCACAACGTGCGGATCATCAAATACCTTTGCACCGGCAAGGTGGATATTCAGCATATATTGAAGGCCTTTGAGGGCGGGGCCGACGCCCTGCTGGTGGGCGGGTGAGCCATCGGCGACTGCCATTTCCTGGAAGGAAATCTCAGAGCGAAAGAACGGGTGGAATACACGAAAACGTTGCTAAGGGAAATCGGCCTGGAACCCGAGCGGTTGGAAATGTTTCACATCGGGGCCTCCGAGGCCCCTCTGTGGGCCCAGGCGGTTACCGAGATGACGGAGCGGGCGAGAACATTGGGAGCTAACCCACTAAAGAAATAAATTCGCTTATAATAATGAGGGATGAATAATGGATATATTAAAATGATCGTTGCCCAACGCAAACCCTTTGAAGAAATCAAACAGGCCCTGGCCCCTTACAAGAAGATCCTGGTGGCCGGCTGCGGGACCTGTGTGGCCGTCTGTCTGGCCGGGGGCAAAAAGGAAGTGGGTCTTTTGGCCAGCCAGCTCCGGATGAGTTTCCGGCTGGACAAGAAGGAAGTGAGGATTTCCGAAGTGACCCTGGAACGTCAATGCGACCGGGAATTCCTGGAAACGGTCAAGAATGAGGTGGAGCCGGTGGAGGCCGTTTTGTCCCTGGCCTGCGGGGCCGGGATCCAGTTTCTGGCCGAGGCCTATCCGGAGCGGCCCGTGTATCCCGGGGTGAATACCACGTTTATCGGCGTGGCCGAGGCCGCCGGCCTCTGGACGGAGCGTTGCCGGGCCTGCGGGGAATGCCTGCTGGCGGAAACCGGCGGGATCTGTCCTCGGACGACCTGCTCCAAGGGGCTCAACAACGGCCCCTGCGGGGGCATGCTGGACGGAAACTGCGAGGTGGACTACGAGCGCCCCTGCGCCTGGGTGTCGATCTATGACCGGCTGGACAAGGAGGGTCGCCTGGCGGCCATGGAAGCGGTCAAGCCTCCCGCGGACCATACCCGGCAAATCCAGCCCGGGAAAGTGACCCACGCGGCTTATTTGCGGAGGTATCATGCCGACTCCAAGTAAATTCAGCCACGCCCTGACCTCGGAGGACTTTATCATTACGGCTGAACTCGATCCTCCCAAGGGTGCGGATCTAACCGTAGTTCAGAAAAAGATCTCCGCGCTCAAAGACAAGGTCCGGGGGGTGGTGGTCTCGGATAACCACTCCGCCCGGATGCGCATGGCCCCTCTGGGGTTATGCCGGGCGCTGCTCGATCAGGGCCTGGAGCCGATACTGACCTTGACCGCCCGGGACCGCAACCGTCTGGCCCTGCAATCCGATCTGCTGGCCGCCTTCAGCCTGGGCATTCAGAATGTTTTGGCTGTAACCGGGGACCATACTTCCTGGGGGGACCATCCCCAGGCCAAACCGGTGTATGATCTGGATTCGCTGCAACTCCTGGGGGCCTTGAGCGCCCTGAACCTGGGGCAGGACCTTTCCGGGAATCCTTTGGAGGGCGCGGCGCCCCTATTTACAGTGGGAGCGGTAGTTCCCCTGAAGGCCAATCCCCTGCCGCCGGTGATCATGAAATTTCGCAAGAAAGCGGCCCAGGGTGTGGATTTTTTCATGAGCCACCCCCTCTTCGATTTAAAAAACGTGGAGGATTTTTTCAAGCAGACCCCCGAGATAAAGACGCCGCTCCTGGCTACGGTCTGCCTGCTGAAGTGGGATCAGATAGCTGGATACGGTCCGGGAAGCCTCCCGGGAGTGTTTCTTCCCGAGTGGGTGAGGGAAGAGTTTAAATCCTGGGAAGAGGAGGCCTACGAGTCCAAGGCCTTGGAGTTCACTGGTAAGCTCATAGATGCGGTCAAGAAAGACGGCCGGTTTCGAGGGGTGCATCTGCTGCTCCAGGAGAAAGAGGAAAAGATCGGAGAGCTGGTTTGAATCCATTGGTGCTGATTAGCGCAAGGGTGTGGTTGAATTTCTATGTGTAGCACAGTCGCCCCCGGCTGTGCCCCCTGGACTGGCGAGGGCGCCCGTCCCACACGGACCCGGACTTGATTAATAACGAAATGAACCTGCTGGACCAAAAAGTACTAATCCTCGGCGGCGGGATTGCCGGACTGACGGCGGCGTTGGCCCTGAACCGTTTGGGGTTCTCGGTGGAGTTGCTGGAAAAGACCGCCGAGCTCGGCGGCGCGGCCCGGAATTTTTGCTGCAAAGCCACCGACAGATGCCGGCAGTGCGGGGCCTGTCTGGTTAACGATGCCCTTCGCTCCCTGATGCCGGCGGCTCTGGCCGATGCGCCTTCGCTGGTGATCCGGTTGGAATCCGAATTGATGGAAATGAATCGGGAAGCCAAGGAATTTCTCTATAGCTACCGCGGCCCTGAAGGGGCCGGGGAAGGCCGGGCCGAGGCCGTGCTCCTCGCCACCGGTTTCACCCCCTTCAGGGCGGAAGACAAACCCCAGTACGGCTACGGCCGTCTGCCCAATGTCCTTACCGGTTTGGATCTGGAAAAACAAATCAAAGAAACCGGTAAGGTGGTAAGACCCTCCGACCGCCAGCCTCCCCAATCCATCGCCTTCATTCAATGCGTCGGCAGCCGCGACCTGCATCTGGGACACCCGTTCTGCTCCCAGGTCTGTTGCGGATACGCCCTGCGAATGGCCAGCCTGATTCGCCACCGGACTCCTGTAACAGCGGTGACGATCTTTTACATGGACATCCAGAACTTTGGGAAGGATTTTTCGCGGTTTCTGGAAGAGGCCCGGCAGCAGATGCGTTTTATTCGGGCCATCCCGGGAGATATTCAGGCAGGGGAGAACGATCGGCTCCTGTTGAACTATCAGCAGGACGACGGCCTGCCGAGCCAGAAGGAAACCTTCGACCTGGTGGTGCTCTCGATCGGTTTAATGCCGGGGGCCGATTTAATCGGACTTAGTCAAAAAATAAATCTTCCGTTGAACGCCGATGGGTTTTTAACCAACAAAGGCCCCCGGTTTTCCCTCTCGCCGGCCGAAGGAGTATTTTTTGCCGGGACCGTTTCCGGTCCCAAAAGCATTGCCCGGTCGGTCTCCCAGGCCCAGCAGGCCACCGAAGAGCTGGTCCAGTTTTTAAAGGGGAGGGACCGATCGTGATTCCCCTCCAGGAGTTTCAGAAAAGGCCCAGGGTTTTAGTCGTGGGGGGAGGATTGACGGCTCTGGAAGCCGCCACCCAATCGATCGCTTTCGGCTATGAGGTGCTGTTAGCCTATGCGGAGGCAAACCTGCAGCCGGTGAATTCCCTGCTCGCGGAAGACCAGGAATTGGCGGATTACGCGCGGGATCTGGCCGAAAGACTGGGAACCCGGGAGCGGTTTTCCTTTTTTCCGGATACCCGGGTCGGGTCGGTCACCGGGTTTGCCGGGGATTTCGAGGTGCGATTCCGGTCACCGGCAAAAGAATGGAATGAATTTGTGGGGGCGATCATCCTGGCCCCGGAATTGGTTTCAAGAGAAACATTTTCTTCCGGTCCCTGGAGTCCTTCCGGGCAGATAGTCACTCTCGACCAACTGGTCAAGGAATTAAGCGCTCCCTCCATCTCCTCCCCGGGGTTTCATTCGTTGACTTCCGCTTCCTATGTCGCCTTGCTGATCGGACTGAACGGCGCCGGGGGAGCGGCTCCCATGGCCCAGGCCTTGAAGTCGGCGGTCATCCTCCGGGAAAAATTCAAGGCCCAGGTTTATTTTTTTACGGGCAACGTCAAAGTGGCCGAAGAGGGACTGGAACGGCTCTACCTGGAAGCCCGCGATGCGGGGGTGGTTTTTTTTAAGTTGGAAGAAGAGAAACTGGAATGGATAAAAAGCGGCGATCGAGTTACGCTCCAGTTCATCGATCCCCTGCTGGGGCAGCCTTTTGAATTGTCGCCTGATCTGTTGGTCATCGATACGCAGACTGTTCTTCCCGCCGAAATGCAGTCTCTGGCGCTATCGGCCCAGTTGGGAATGGACCCGACCGGTTACCTCCAATCGGGCAACGTGCACCTCTGGCCCCAGGGGTTGGACCGGACCGGGATCTTTGCCGCCGGGCCGGCGAAAGGCCCGTTGATGGTCTCAACCGCCGTTGAGGAAGGCCGGGGAGCGGCCCTGGCCGTTCATCGGTTCTTCCAGGGCAGTCCTTTGGAACCCATGGACCGGGAGGTGGTGGTCGATAAGGGGCTTTGTACCCTCTGCCTGACCTGCGCCCGCTTCTGTCCCCACCAGGCCATCGGCTGGACCCATCGGATTTTCATTCATCCCCTGGCCTGTCGGCGCTGCGGCATCTGCGCGAGCGAATGCCCCATGGATGCCATTCAGATCGCCGGGTATTCGGATCGGGAAGTGGAACAAGGGTTGGAGGAGATCAGCGGGCGCTGGGAAAAGACGGCGGCCGGTGAATCGCGGATCATCGTCTTCGGCTGCCGGCGGTCGGCCGGGGTGGTCTGGGAAAGCGTGTGGAGCGCAGAGCGCCAAGCGCAGGGCGTAAAGACCCTCAATCAAGAGAACCTGGCCTTTATCGGGCTGCCCTGTGCCGGTAAGCTCGATACGGATGTTTTGCTGAAGGCCCTGGCCTTAGGGGCGGACGGGGTGCTCGTCTTGGCCTGCCCAGAAGAGAACTGCCGATCCAATTACGGCAATACCTATGCCCGCCTGCGTTTAAATGAGGCCCGGGATTATCTGGAAGAGGCGGGGATCGACGGCCGGCGCCTCCGTTTCGAGCCTATTTCCAGCAACAGGGTTTATTTTTTGAATGAAGTTATTCAGGATTTTGTTCAAAGTCTGGAAGGATTGGAGGGTGGAGGCGTCCGCAAAGCCTGAAAATTCCTCCCAGCCACCCTTTTTCTAAGTAGGGGAGGGGTTCCTCCCCTCCCGAGTTTGGGAATGGAAACATGACCTAAGCTCGGCTGGATGCGGGAGGGGATGAACCCCTCCCCTACACGCGACCCTTGTTTTTGGTAATTTTCGTACTGATATGGAACGGATTGACATAAAAAAACTGGACCCTGATTTCAAACATCGGGTGGCCCGGGAGTTGGGCGGAGAACATATTCGCAAGTGCTATGCCTGCGGGGTCTGTTCGGCCCGGTGTCCCATCGAAAAGATCGAGCCGGAATATAACCCCCGGAAGATCATCCGGATGATTATCCTGGGTCTGGAGGAAGCCCTGCTCAAAGAGGAACTGCTCTGGCATTGTTCCAATTGCTACACCTGCCAGGAGAGCTGTCCGGAAAAAGTGAATTTCACCGAAGTGATTTTCGCTTTAAGAAATATGGCGGTCCGCCAAGGACTGGCCCCCCCGGGAATGGGGGCGGCCCAGAACCTCCTCGTTCAGCAGGGGCGGATGTATGAAGTGGGCGATTTTGAAAATGAAAAGCGGCAGGAACTGGGATTGCCGAAGATTAAGATGGATAAGGAAAGCATCAAAAAAATACTGGAAGATAATGCCTAACGGAGGTTAAACTCGAAATTCGAAATCCGAAATTCGAATTTTTTTGTTTGTTTCGGATTTCGTGTTTCGAATTTCGGATTTAGAGTTTGTTTAGCTTATGGAATACGCTTTTTTCTTAGGCTGTACCGTTCCGGTGCGCAACTTAAATTACGAGCTGGCTTCCCGGCGGGTGGCTGAACGTCTGCGTGTGGACTTGGTGGACCTGGAAGATTTTCAGTGCTGCGGGTTTCCCCTGAAGTCCATCAGTTTTATCGATTCCCTGGTCGTCGCCGCCCGCAATCTGGCCCTGGCTGAACAGCGCGGCCTTCCGGTCTGTACCCTGTGCAGCGCTTGCGGCGGATCATTGAGTGAGGCCCATCACCTGCTGGAACATAATCCGGAGCTCAAGGCCCAGGTCAATGAACGCTTACTTGTTTTGGGCCTGGAATATAAAGGGTCCTCCGAGGTTAAGCATTTTGTCCGGGTTCTATATGAAGAGGTGGGCCTGGAGAGAATAGCCGAAAAAATCAGTCGCCCCCTGACTGGGTTCTCTTTTGCCCCCCATTACGGCTGCCATTATATCAAACCGGCCGAGGCGGCGGGGGGGCTGGACCCGGTGGAAGATCCTATCACTTTGACCCGGCTGATCGAGGTGACCGGGGCTTCGGCGTTGAATTATCCTTCGCTGCTTCAGTGCTGCGGCGGGGGCGTCCTGGGCGCCAAAGAAGATCTGGCCAATGCCCTGGCCGGGGAAAAATTAGGGGAATTAGACCGGTTGGGAACTGACGGGCTGGTGGTGATCTGCCCTTTCTGTAACGTCATGTTTGAGGGACAGCAGAAGAAAATTGAAAAAAAACTGGAGCAGAAACTGAAAGTCCCGGTGCTTTATTATCCTCAGTTGCTGGGGCTGGCTATGGGATTCACCCCGGAGCAACTGGGGTTCAAGTTGAACCGGGTGAAGGATAAGGAGTTTTTGAAGAAGATGGAGGCGGATCATTAGAAGAATTAAAAAACGAACATCGAACATTGAACGTCCAACAGCGAACATCGAATAAAACAAATTCAGAAATAAAAAGGAGGCGGATTATGGAAATAGAAGGCTACACCTTTCCGGATGATTTATGGTACGATAAGAATCATTTCTGGGCCCGGATCGAAGGCGATACGGTGGTAATGGGCACCACCGATTTTGCTCAGAAACTGGCCGGCGAGATTGGTTATGTGGAAATGCCCGAACCCGGACAAAAGATCCAGCAGGGAAAGCCCTTCGGATCCATTGAATCCGGGAAATGGGTAGGCCGGATCTACGCCATCTTTTCCGGGGAAATCAGCGAGGTCAACGAGGCCTTGGAGGATGAACCGGAGTTGATCAATTCCTCCCCCTATGATCAAGGCTGGATCTGTAAAATTACCGCCGCTGACCTGGAAGGGGAAAAAGGCAATCTACTGAACGCCGCCGACCTCAAGCCGTTTATCGATTCCGAAGTGGCCCGAGTAAAGGAATTGATGAATAAATAGAAAAAGGAGTCTTTGATTATGGGTTATATCGACGAATTAAAACAAGTGGTGGGTGAGGGGAACGTCAACACCGGCACGATTGACTGCTTCAGTGTTTCCCGGGACCTTTCGGTGCACGAAGGGTTTCCGGAAGCCATCGTCTTCGCCCGCTCCACCGAAGAAGTGGCGGGCGTGGTCAAAGTCGCGGCGGCGCATAAAATTCCGGTTACGGCCCGGGGGGCCGGAACCAGCGCCACCGGGGCGGCCCTGGCCGCCAAGGGCGGCATCCTGCTGGATCTCTCCCGCATGAATAAGATCAAGGAGTTGAATAAAAACGACCGGTACGTCTGCGTGGAACCGGGAATCATCTGCAACGCCCTGAACGCCCAGTTGGAACCGACCCATTTTTTCCCTCCGGACCCCGGCAGCGCCCCGATCTGCACCATCGGCGGGATGATCGCCTGCAACGCCAGCGGGGTGCGCGCCGTAAAATATGGAACGACCCGGGACTATGTGATGGGGTTGGAGGTTGTCCTGGCCGATGGACGAATCATTCATACCGGATCACTGGCTCCCAAAACCGCAGCCGGATATGACCTGACACACCTCTTTGCTTCTTCGGAAGGAACCTTGGGCATTATTACCTCCGCCACGTTGAAAATCCTGCCCAAACCGCCTTATATCGCTTTTGCCAAAGCCTCTTTCCCATCCATCGAATCGGCCGGCCGAACCGTGGAAAAGATCCTCTCCTCGGGCATCCGCCTTTCATCCTGTGAAATCCTGGACGACATGTCGATCGAGGTGGTCAAAAAGGCCATGAAGCTCGAATTTCCGCCCGAGGTGAAATGCGTGCTCTTCATGGAAATCGACGGCCACAAGCTGGAAGTCCAGGATTACATTTCCCGGATCGACGCCGTCTGCAAAGAAATGGGCGGTCTTGGAAACGAATGGTCGGACGACCCGGCCCAGCGGTTGGCCATGTGGTCTGCCCGACAGGGTCTGACGCCCTCCTTATCCAGAATTAAACCCGGCTACCGGTTGATACCGATCGTCGAAGATTTTGGAATGCCTATCAGCCAAATCCCGGACACGATCACCGCGATCCAGGAGGTGGGGAAGCGGCATAATTTTCCGATCGCCACCTTCGGCCATATCGGGGATGGAAATTTGCACGCCGTCATTGTCATGGATGTGCGCAAAAAGGAAGAATGGGAAACCCTGCGTCTGATCGCCCAAGATTTCATCGATCTGACCATGAAGTTCCGCGGCACCCTTACGGCCGAACATGGTCTGGGCATGGCCAAGTCGCCCTATATCAAGACCGAACTGGGAAACTCCCTGGAGGTCATGGAACAAATCAAGAAGACCCTGGATCCGGACAATATCTTCAATCCGGGAAAGATGGGCTTTGCGGACAGCACCCAAGACATTCTGGGACAATTCGCCTTCGCCTATCTTCTGGAACATCCCGAAGACCGCCAAAGCTTCGGGGAAAAGATCGATAACGAGATCCTGGCCTGCATCCAGTGCGGCTTCTGCCGGGCCGGTTGTCCCACCTACAGCCAGACCGGCTTGGAGTCCATGAACGCCCGGGGAAGGGTCCTGTTGGCTTTTAATTTGATGAGCGGCCGTCTCAAACCTTCGGCCGAAATGGCCACCCGGCTCTATCAGTGCACCAACTGCCTGAACTGTAAATACACCTGCCCGTCCCGGGTGGAAGTGTCCGATATCGTCCAGGCCGCCCGGAAGCGCCTGGCGGAAAAAGGCTTTTTGCCGGAGGTCTTTCAGGCCGGCAGCAAGAGCATTACCCAGTACGGGAATCCTTTCGGGGAACCCCGGGAAAAACGGACCGATACCTTTCCGACCGGTTTTAAGCCGGCGCAAAAAGGGGCCGAGGTATTGCTCTTCGGCGGCTGCGTGGGGTCCTATCAGGATGTCAACCTGATCCCCAACCTGATGACCATCCTGGACAAGGCCGGCATCTCCTACACGGCCCTGGGCCAGGAGGAGGACTGCTGCGGCTACCTGAGCTATCTGGTCGGCCTGGAGGATGATTTTCGGACCTGCGTGGCGGGCAATACCCGGAAATTCGCCGAGAGGGGAGTTAAGGAAATCGTTACCAGTTGCCCGGGCTGTTACCGCACGCTGGCCAAGCTCTATCCCGCCTACGGGGGGAGTTCGGAGATCAAGGTTCATCACGTAACGACTTTCCTCAATGATTTGCTGAGCCAGGGAAAGATTCCCCTGAAGGGTAACGGCGGCCAGAAGATCGCCTACCATGATCCCTGTGACCTGGGACGTCACATGAACATATTCGAGGAGCCCCGCAACGTGCTGAAAAGCCTCCCCGGCGTGGAACTGACCGAGTTCAAGCTCAACCGTTTGCTGGCCAAGTGCTGCGGCAGCGGGGGCGGGGTGAAAGGTTTCGATAACCCCCTCAGCCAGGACATCGCCTATCAACGCGTCCTGCAGGCCCTGGAAGTGGGGGCCGAGGTGATCGTCTCGGCCTGCCCGTCCTGCAAGAGCAACCTGACCCAGGGCGCGGCTCGAGTTCGGAAGGAAAAGAAAGGCAAGATCAAGGTCAAGGATATTACCGAGGTCGTGGCCGCGGCCCTGGCCTAAACATTACCGCAGACCCTCGCGGACGAAAGCAGACTGTTAGTATTTATCCGGCCGCTCCGGGCGGAAAAAATGGTCCGCCGTTGTCCGCGTTCGTCTGCGGCAAAGAATAAGGATTATAATGCTATGAAAGCCATTCAGGCTGCCAAAATGATGAAGAAGATCATGGCCGATCATTTCCTGGATCTGGATCGGGCCGCCCGGGAAGGAAAACCCAAAGTGGCCTGGTGCACCAGCGTGGGACCGGCCGAACTGCTGCGGGGAATGGGCTTCCTGGTCTATTTCCCGGAAAATCACGGGGCCATGTTGGGGGCCACCCGGATGGCCACGGAATTCATCCCTGTGGCCAATGCCAGGGGCTACTCGCCGGAGATCTGTTCCTATCTGACCAGCGATGTGGGGGCCTACTTGAGGAAAACGACGCCCCTGACCAAGGCCTACGGGCTGGAGTCCGTCCCTCGGCCCGATGTGCTGGTCTTCAACACCAACCAGTGCCGGGATGTAAAGGACTGGTTTGCCTGGTACTCACGGGAACTGCAGGTGCCGCTGGTGGGGATCCATTCCTATCGGAATATCGGCGCCATTACCCATAATGAAATTCAGGATATCGCCGAACAGATCAAAGGATTGATACCCACCCTGGAGGAGGTGAGCGGGGAAAAGTTCGACCTGGAGCGCTTCCAGGAGGCGGTGGGCCTCTCCCGGGACACTTCCCGACTCTGGCGGGCCGTACTGGAAACCGCGGCGGCCGTTCCCTCCCCCTGGACCTTTTTTGACGCCACCATTCACATGGGCCCGGCGGTGGTGGCCCGGGGCACCCGAGAGGCGGTGGATTATTACCGGGTCCTGCTGGAAGAACTTAAGCAAAGAGTAAAAGATGGCCTGGCCGCCGTCGAGGGAGAGAAACACCGGCTGTACTGGGAGGGTATGCCTATCTGGGGGAAACTGCGCCCCTTGTCGGACCTGCTGGAATCCCTTAAGACCTGTGTGGTGGCCTCCACCTACTGCAACAGTTGGATCTTCGACCAGTTGGATCCCGACGACCCCTTCGAAAGTATGGCCCGGGCCTATACCGAACTTTTTATCGTCCGGGATGAAGGCTACAAAGAGCAGTATATCGAGGATTGTTTCAAACGATTTAAATTTGATGGAATTCTCTTTCATGACGCCCGGACCTGCCCCAACAATTCCAACTGCCGCTACGGCATGCCGGAGAGACTGGCCCGAAAATTGGGGATCGCCACGGTAACCATCAACGGGGACCTCAACGACTTGCGCTGTTACTCCGAGGAGCAGGCCAGGACCCAGATCGAGGCCTTTGTGGAACAGGTGGAGGGAAGATGCTGAGCGCTGAACGCCGAGCGTTGGGCGCTGGGCGCAGAGCGATAAATCCAGGACGAAAAGGGTTTAAGGCAGTGAACGTCGAACATCGAACTTCCAACATCGAATGTTTAATGGAGGTTGGTTTTTTCATTCGAGGTTGGACGTTCGATGTTCAATGTTCGATGTTCATTTAGTGGAATTTCTATCCCTCGGGGCGCCCGTCCCGGGCAGGGAGGACAAAAGCGATGAATCCGCTGGCTGATTTTCTAAAGTGGGCACAAGCAAGTGATCTTCGCCGGGGTTGATGTCGGTTCGTCCACTACCAAGGTGGTCCTGCTGGATCCGGGAAAAAGGTTCCTGGGCTGGGCAGTTCGGAGGTCGGGGACCGACCTGGCCCATATGGCCGAGCTTTGCCTTCAAGAGGCCCTGACCAAGGCTGGAATCGAGGAGCGGCCGCGTTATTTGAGAACGATCGCCACCGGTTATGGACGAAAAAATGTCCCCTATCGGGACGGGGATAAGACCGAGATCAGTTGCCATGCCAAGGGGTGCTATTATTATTTTCCAGAGGCGATCACGGTGATCGATATCGGCGGGCAGGACAACAAGGTCATCCAACTGGATGAAGAAGGTCGGGGGATCCATTTTAAGATGAACCGGAAATGCGCGGCCGGCACCGGAGCCTTCTTAGAGGAAATGGCCCTCCGCCTGGATATCCCGCTGGCCGAGATGAATCGGCTGGCGATTCAGTCCACTGAACTGGTGGAACTGGGCAGTTTTTGCACTGTTTTTTCGGCCACCGAAGTCCTGGAAAAGATCCGCCAGGGGAAGATGGTCAGCGATATCGTCAAGGGCTTGTTTTTGTCTGTGCTCAAACGGGTAATAGAGATGGACCTGCTAGGCGAGCGGGTGGTGATGACCGGCGGGGTGGTGGCCTATAACCCCTATTTAATTACCATGATGGAAAGCCTTATTCACCGGCCGGTGCTGGTCCCTGATCATCCCCAGTTGACCGGGGCTCTGGGGGCGGCCTTGTTCGCCCTGGAGACTTCGTTTAGGACCGAAGAAACAATATTGCATTAAATTATTGAATGATACAGGAGGAACCAAACATGTTAAGAAGCCGATGGATCCATATGGGGACCGCGCTCAAGATGAATGCCGCCAGCTTTCCCGATAAGCTGGGCTGGCAGGATAAGAGCAAGGAATATACCTTTAAAGCGTGGAACGAACGGTCCTGCCGGATGGCCAATGCGTTGCGGAAAATGGGGGTCAACTATAAGGACCGCTTTGCCATACTGGCCTTCAACCGCGGCGAATGGATGGACATCTATGCCGCCTGCGCCAAGGGCGGGCAGATTGCCGTGCCCCTCATGTTCCGTCTGGCCCCGCCGGATATCGAGTATATCGTCAACCATTCGGGCTGTGGGGCCTTTATCGTCGAAGAATCATTTGTCCCGATGATCAACGAGATCAAAGACAAACTACCGGTTCCCGCCGGTAATTACATCTATCTGGGCGAGGGCCCGGCGCCCGAGGGGTATATCGGCTATGAAGACTGGCTGGCCCAGGCCTCCCAGGACGAGCAGGAGTACCTGGTGGATGCCGCCGATCCCTGGACCATCATGTACACCTCAGGGACCACCGGGCGGCCCAAGGGCGTGGTGCGCTCCCATGAGGCCAATATGTCCATGTACTATCTGAACAACATCAATATGGGGGTGCTGCCCACGGACAAGGTCATGCTGGTAATGCCCATGTGCCACGTGAACTCCATTTTTTACTCGTTCCCCTACACCCTGGTCAGCGCGCCGGTTTTTGTCTATAACCTGGTCTCCTTTGATCCGGTCGATCTGCTGCAGACCATAGAGAAGTACCAGATCACTTTTACCTCTCTGGTGCCCACCCATTATATCATGATCCTGGCCCTGCCGGAGGAGGAAAAAAACAAATACGATGTATCCTCTATCCGCCAGTTGCTGGTTTCTTCGGCCCCGGCCCGCAAGGACCTGAAGCTGGCTATTATGCAGTATTTCAAGAATGCCGAACTCTGGGAGGCCTACGGGTCCACCGAGGGAGGACTGGTGACCCTGCTGCGACCCGAGGATCAGTTCAAGAAGCTGGGATCCATCGGCCGGGAAATTTTCGGGACCGACCGGATCAAGGTTTTGGATGAGAACCGCCAGCCCGTTCCGGACGGCCAGGTGGGCGAACTCTTTTACCGGACGCCGCACCTGTTCACCGAGTACTGGCAGGCCCCGGAAAAGACCAAGGAGGCTTTTGAGGGGGAATGGTCCTCGGCCGGAGATATGGTCCGACGGGATGAAGACGGCTATTATGTGCTGGTGGACCGCAAGGCCAATATGATCATCACCGGCGGCGAGAATGTCTATCCTTCCGAGGTCGAGAATGTGGTCGGCAGCCATCCGGCGGTGAAGGATGTGGCCATCATCGGCATCCCCGATGCCAAATGGGGCGAGGCCATTAAGGCGATTGTCATCCTGAACGAAGGGTACCAGGCTTCTCCGGAATTGCAGAAAGACATCATGAATTTTTGCAGCGGGAAGATCGCCGGTTACAAGAAGCCGAAAACCATCGATTTCATAAAAGATGATGAGATGCCGCGGACCGGAACGGGGAAAATCCTGCACCGCATGCTCCGCGAAAAATACGGCACCTGGAGCGATCAGCGTTAGAAGCTTACAGCCAAAATTATTCTCAGAATATTTTTGGCTAGATATATTTCGCCAAATCCAAAGCGCTTCGGGAGACGCCAAGTTTCATACCTGAGGGGTTGGACCAGCTCCAAGGGGGTCCACAGAAAAGGAATGAAAAGCAGGTCCGTCCGGCACTCGTCCGCAAGGGGCCCGAGGTCAGATTCGGAAAGGCCTCACGATCCCTGGTTAAGGAGGTACAGAGTAGAGGGACCGCTTCCCGGGCTTCCTCGGCCGGGAGGGTGACCGGATGGAAAAATAAACTTGCCAAAAACTTCGAATTGACCTAAAATATAAAATTCATTATATTTCTCACGCTTTTCCCGCCCCAAGGGTGCTAAAAAGAGGGGGGAAACCGGGAATAGCGGCGGAAAAAACCCTAAAGGAGGAATCAATGTCGTATCTGTCCATGAAGCAATTGCTGGAAGCCGGGGTCCACTTCGGTCATCAGACCAAACGCTGGAACCCCAAGATGAAACCCTATATTTACGGGGCCCGGAACGGGATCTATATTATCGATCTCCAAAAAACGGTCAATCTTTTTAAGACCGCCTATGAATTCGTAGCGGACTGCGTGTCCCAGGGTGGGGCGGTCATTTTCGTGGGGACCAAGAAACAGGCCCAGGAATCGATCAAGGAGGAGACTGAACGCTGCGGGATGTTTTATGTCAATCACCGCTGGTTGGGAGGCACCTTAACCAATTTTGTGACCATCCGCACGGGGATTGAACGCTTGAAATACCTGGAAGGGATCATCGCCGACGGCAGCGTGCATAAATTCACCAAAAAGGAAGCCTTGAGTCTGGACCGGGAGCGCAAAAATTAGAACGCAACCTGGGGGGCATCAAGGAGATGCAGGTCCTGCCTAAGGCCATGTTCGTCATCGATCCCCACAAGGAACGGATCGCGGTGCTGGAAGCTCGAAAATTAAACATCCCCCTGGTGTCCATCGTGGATACCAACTGCGATCCCGATGAAATCGATTATATTATTCCGGGCAATGACGATGCCATTCGAGCCATTCGCCTGGTCACCGCCAAGATGGCCGATGCCTGCCTGGAAGGCAAAAAACGAATGGAGGAAAACCTTCAAGCCCAGATCGACAAGGAGGGGGTAGAGAAGGAGGAACTGCCGGAAATCGAGACCAAGACCGCGGAACCCGAAATCCGCAAGGAAACCGGCGGTCCGGAGGTGATTATCATCCGGCGACTGGAAGAGACTACGAATCAGGGAGGTACGGAAAGTTGAACATTACACCAGAATTAGTCAAAATCCTGCGGGATAAGACCCAAGCCGGGATCATGGATTGCAAAGAGGCCTTGAAGGAGGCCGATGGCGATATGGAAAAGGCGGTGGAGCACCTGCGCAAAAAAGGCCTGGCCACCGCGCAGAAACGGGCCGGCCGGGCCACCTCCCAAGGGCAAGTCGGCTGCTACATTCATGCCGGCGGCAAGATGGGGGTCATGGTGGAGGTGAACTGCGAAACCGATTTTGTGGGCCGCACCGATCAATTCGGTGAATTCGTGCATAATATCGCCATGCATATCGCCGCCACCAATCCGGTCTGTGTCCGCCGGGAGGAAATGCCGTCCGAAGTGGTCGAAAAGGAAAAGGAGATCTACCGGGCCCAGGCCAAGGAGACCGGCAAACCGGACAAGGTGATTGAAAAGATCGTCGAGGGCAAGTTGGAAAAATTTTTTAAAGATTCCTGTTTGTTGGAGCAGGCCTATGTCAAGAATCCGGATATCTCCATTACGGATTACCTCAACGACACTATTGCCCAGACCGGCGAAAGTATCACCATCCGCCGCTTCGCCCGATTCGTTTTGGGGGAAGAGGCTTAAGGAGCGCCTATGTCCGGGACCCGGAAAAAATTTACTCGAGTGCTTTTGAAGATGAGCGGTGAAGCCTTAGCCGGTGATCGGGGCTATGGGCTTGATGTCCGGGTAGTGAATAAAATCGCGCAAGAGATCAAGGAAGTGATCGCCCTGGGGACCCGGTTAGGCATCGTGGTCGGCGGGGGAAATATCTTTCGGGGGGTGGCGGCCAGCGCCCGGGGAATGGACCGGATCCAGGCCGATTACCTGGGCATGCTGGCCACCCTTTTTAACGCCGTTGCCATCCGGGAGACCTTGCAGAGCTTTAAAGTGCCGGCGGTCGTCCTTTCGTCCCTGCCCATCCCGGCCCTGGCCGAGACCTACTACCCTCAGGTCGGACGAGCGGAACTCGATCAAGGTAAGGTTTTGCTGTTGGCCGCCGGAACGGGCAATCCCTATTTTACTACGGACACGGCCGCGGCCTTACGAGCGGCTGAATTGGGGCCCAGGTCATCCTCAAGGCCACCCAGGTGGACGGGGTCTATGACGACGATCCCCGGATCAACCCCCAGGCCAAGCTGTTTCAGGAAATGGATTATGACCGCTATCTCCAGGGCCGCCTGGAGGTGATGGACGCCACGGCCGTTTCCCTGGCCCGGGAAAACCGGATACCCATTATCGTCTTTAACGGGATGATCAAAGGGAATCTAAAAAAAATCATCACCGGCGCTAAAGTCGGGACCATCATCAAGGGGTGAAGGCTGATGGACTCGCCATGCGAGGTTATCAAATATGATCGAAAAAGTATACCAAGAGACCAGGGATAAAATGGAAAAGGCCCTGGAGGCCCTGAAAAAGGACTTAAGCCGGGTTCGAACCGGCCGGGCCACTCCGGCTATCTTGGATGGGATTCGGGTGGCCTATTACGGGAGTCCGGTTCCGCTCAATCAAGTGGCCTCCGTGGCGGTGCCGGACAGCCGTCAGATTACCATCCAGCCCTGGGACCTCAAGGCCATCGGGGATATTGAAAAAGCCATTCTCAAATCGGAGTTGGGACTGAACCCGATCAATGACGGCAAAATCATCCGGATCAATATCCCCAGCCTGACCAAGGAACGCCGGCGGGATCTGGTTAAAGTGACCAAAAAGATGGCCGAAGAAGCCCGGGTGGTTTCACGCAATATCCGGCGGGAGGCCAACGAAGCCTTAAAGTCCTTGAAGAAGGACAAGGCCATTTCGGAAGACGACCTCTTTAAGGCCCAGGATGAGGTGCAAAAGATCACCAAAGAAACCATTGAACGGGTCGATAAAATCGGGGAAGAGAAAGAAAAAGAGATCATGCAGTTTTGATTTCTTTCCGAGTGAGGTGTGTCTTCTTTGCCAAAGATCGATCCGGAAAAATTGCCAGACACATTGCCGTCATCATGGACGGCAATGGACGCTGGGCCCGACAACGTTCTCTGCCCGGGTAGCCGGCCACCAGGCCGGGGTGGAAGCCGTTCGTCAAACCGTGGAGACCTGCCGGGAATTAGGCGTTCCGGTATTGACCCTGTACGCTTTTTCCCGGGAAAACTGGCAGCGCCCCAAGTGGGAAGTCAAGGCCCCCTATGGGGCTCCTCTCTCAATACCTGCGATCCGAAATCAA
>CAVQSS010000014.1:0-62226 GCA_963716045.1 uncultured delta proteobacterium
TTTGCGTGAGCAACTGGTTGAACTGATCCGGAAGGCGTTAGAGCAGATCGGCGGTCCGGGGGACCGGGAGTCCCTGGAAAGCGTTCCGGTGCTTTTTTCCATACCCAAGAACGCCCAGTACGGCGATTATGCCTCCAACGTGGCCATGGGTTTGGCCAAGGTTTTGAAGCGGTCGCCTTTGCATATCGCCCTGGAACTCGTCCGGCAAATCCCTTCCAACCTGACCTGGCTGGACCGGGTGGAGGTCGCCAAACCCGGATTTATAAATTTCTACTTGAAGGATCAGGCCTTTCAGGGGACCCTGCCGCTGATTGTCCGGGCCGGGGACTCTTTTGGTCAGGCCGCCTGGGGAGCGGGACAAAAGATCCAGGTGGAATTCGTGAGCGCCAATCCCACCGGGCCCCTGCATATCGGCCACGGGCGGGGGGCGGCCCTGGGCGGGGCTCTGGCCAACCTCTTGAGGGCCACCGGGCACACGGTGGAGACCGAGTATTATTTGAACGACGTGGGAACCCAGATGGAAACGCTGGGTCGTTCCATCCAGACCCGGGCTCGGGAATTGACCGGGGAGCCGGTGGAATTTCCGGAAAACTGTTATCAAGGGGAGTATATTAAAGACATCGCCCGGGAGATTATCCTTGAAAACAAGGATTGGCCCCAGGCGGACCTGGCCTTTTTTTCCCGGCAAGGCCGAGAAAAAATCCTGGCTGGGATCAAAGAGGACCTGGAGACCTTTGGTATCCCTTTCGACTGCTGGTTCAGCGAGGAAAGCCTCTATACCCAGGGTCTGGTCGATGACCTGATCCGGGAGATGCAGGACCGGGGGTTATTTTACCAGGAAGAGGGCGCCCTGTGGTTCAAAAGCAGCGCCTTCGGAGACGAAAAAGACCGGGTCGTGATCCGCTCCAACGGGGCCAAGACCTACTTCGCCTCGGATATCACCTATCACCTTGAGAAATTCACCCGGGGATTCGACCGGGTCATCGACATCTGGGGGGCGGACCACCACGGCTATGTGCCCCGCATCAAGGCAGCCTTGAAAAGCCGGCAGATCGATCCCGAGCGTTTGACCGTGGTCCTGGTTCAACTGGTCAACCTCCTCCGGGAAGGAAAGCCGGTGGCCATGTCCACCCGGGCCGGCGAATTCGTTACTTTGCGGGAGGTCATCGACGAAGTGGGCAAGAACGCCGCCCGCTACATCTTCTTAACCCGCCGGTCCGACAGCCCTTTGGATTTTGACCTGGAAGTGGCCAAGAAACAAGGCCTGGAAAATCCGGTGTATTACGTTCAGTACGCTCATGCCCGGGTCCAAAGCGTGCTGCGGGTCGCCGAGTCGCAAGGTCTGGACGGCAACCCTCTGGGCTTTAACAGCCTGCACCGACTGGGTCTGCCGGAAGAAAGGGGCCTCTGCAGACAATTGACCGAATACCCGGAGATCATTCTTCAGGCCGCGTTGAACTTGGAACCCCACCGCCTGACCGCCTATTTAGGTGAGCTGGCCGGGATGTTTCACCATTATTATAACCATCAGCGCTTTATCAGCGATGACCGGGAATTGACCCTGGCCCGACTCCTGTTGGCCAAAGCGACCGGCCTGGTCATAAAAAATGCCCTGCTTATCCTGGGGGTGGAAGCCCCGGATAAAATGTAGTGGAAATTGCGCGGCCTTTCTATCCGCGATATCGTTATTAGGAGAAGCACCGATTATGACCCAACCGCAACCCTATAACCGCCGGAAACGTTTTTTTATCGAGATGAGCCGGACCCAGTTGCTGATCAGCATCGCCGCGGTCCTATTTGTTTTATCCTGGGTGTTCATCCTGGGCATTATCGTCGGCCGGGGGATCGTAGCCGATACGATCACCAAGGCCATGCAGAACCAGGTTCAGAAACTGCAGCAGGAAAAAAAGAGCCTGATGGATAAATACCTGGGAGCCGAGCAGGGAAAAACCGCTTCCTCTGAACAGATTCTTAAACCTCAACTGGATTTTTACGATAATCTGTCTAAAAAAAACCAGGAACCCCTGGTAATGAAAGTGCCCCAACCTACCCTTCCCCCGACGACCACGACTCCGCAGGAAACCAAAGCCCCGGCGGAGGCGCCGAAAGCGCCGGTAACCCCACCTCCCTTGCCCAAGCCGGTGGAAAGGGAGGGAAACCAGGCGCCGGCACTCCACCCCCGGAAAAAAAGATCGCCGAGCCGCTTAAGACCCCCGCGCCTAAACCCGCGGAACCGGTAGTCGGCAAGGCGCCGGCTCCAGCGGAGAAAAAGATAGCCGAGCCGCTTAAGGCCGCGGCGGCGCAAGCAGGGGACTTCGTCCTCCAATTAGGGTCCTATCGGGAAGAGGCGACGGCCCAGACCGTTATCCAGCGTTTGTCCGGAAAAGGGTATCAGGCCCAGGTAATGGCTAAAGACCTTCCCGCTAAAGGCGGTAAGTGGTACCGGGTGCGGATCGGTCCCTTCAAGAACCGGGAGGAAGCGGAAAAAATGGCCAAGCGGCTGGAGCAAGACGGCTTCCAGTCCATCACCGTCGGTAATAAAAATTAGAGGGAGCAGGCGTCCATGATCCGGAAGGCCATCATGAATGATGTCAAGCCCATCCAGAAACTGCTGGAACATTACGGTCAACGGGGAGAACTCTTGCCCCGATCTTTCAGCGAGCTCTACAGTTATCTTCGTGATTTTTACGTCTATATTCCGGAAGGAGAGGACCAGCCCCGGGGAAATTGCGCCCTGCATTTATGCTGGGAAGATCTGGCGGAGATTAAATCCCTGGCCGTGGACGAAACCTACGCCGGTCAAGGCGCCGGGTCGCTGTTGGTGGAAGCCTGCGTCTCCGAAGCCATTACCCTGGGCGTGTATAAGATATTTGCCCTGACCTACCGGGTGTCGTTTTTTACCCGGCTGGGTTTTAAAGTGGTCGACAAGAGTCTGCTGCCCCATAAAATCTGGGCCGACTGCCTCCAATGTGTAAAATTCCCTTCCTGCGACGAAATCGCGGTGCTATTGGAAGTCTGAAAAGGTTCTATTATGTTTGGCTCTATCATCAAAAAAATCGTAGGTACCAAAAATGACCGCGAGTTAAATCGTCTGGCGCCCCTGGTCGATCAAATCAACGATCTGGAACCGGAGATCAGAAAGCTGGGAGACGCCCAACTGAGGGCCAAGACCTTCGAATTCAAACAACGGTTGGCCGACGGCGCGGCCCTGGACGAACTCCTTCCCGAAGCCTTTGCCGTAGCCCGGGAGGCCTCGGTCCGCGTGCTGGGGATGCGCCCCTTTGATGTACAGGTCATCGGCGGGATCGTCCTGCACGAAGGAAAAATCGCCGAGATGAAAACCGGCGAGGGTAAGACCCTGGCCGCCGTCCTGCCGGTTTACCTGAATGCCCTGACCGGCGAAGGGGTCCACGTGGTGACGGTCAACGATTACCTGGCCCGCCGGGACAGCCGCTGGATGGGGGATATCTATCAATTCTTAGACCTCTCCGTGGGGGTCATCCTCCACGACCTGGACAAAGAGCAACGGCGGAAGGCCTACGGGGCCGACGTGACCTATGGGACTAACAACGAATTCGGTTTTGATTACCTGCGGGACAATATGGAATTTTCTCTGGACGATTACGTGCAGCGGCCCTTCCATTACGCCATCGTCGACGAGGTGGACAGCATCCTCATTGATGAGGCCCGGACCCCGCTGATTATTTCCGGGTCGGCGGAAGGCTCGACCATCTCTACGACGACATCAACCGGATCATCCCCCGACTGCAAAAGGAGCGGGATTATACCGTAGAGGAAAAAACGCGCACGGCCGTGCTGACCGAGGCCGGCGTGGGGACCGCCGAAAAAATGTTGAAAGTCGAAAACCTCTACGATCCCCGGAACATCCTCCTGGTCCACCACCTGAATCAGGCCCTGAAGGCCCATGCCCTCTTCAAACGGGATGTGGATTACATCGTTAAGGACGACGAGGTGGTCATCGTGGACGAGTTCACCGGGCGTTTGATGCCCGGTCGCCGTTACAGTGAGGGCCTGCACCAGGCCCTGGAGGCCAAGGAAGGGGTGAAGGTGGAAAATGAAAACCAGACCCTGGCCACGATCACCTTCCAGAATTATTTCCGCATGTACAAAAAACTGGCCGGCATGACCGGTACGGCGGACACCGAAGCTCCGGAATTCAATAAAATTTACAAATTGGATGTGATGGTCATCCCCACCCATCAGAAAATGATCCGGGACGATTTTGCCGACGTCATCTACCGCAATGAAGCGGAAAAATTCAAGGCCGTGGTGGAGGAGATTAAAGAGCTGCATGCCAAGGGACAACCGGTTCTGGTGGGGACCATTTCCATCGAGAAATCCGAACGCCTTTCCCGGGCCATTGCCCGGGAAGGGGTCAAGCACTCGGTCTTAAACGCCAAGAACCACGCCCTGGAAGCCGAGATCGTCTCCCAGGCCGGACAAAAGGGCGTCGTCACCATTTCGACCAACATGGCCGGGCGCGGGACGGACATCGTCCTGGGCGAGGGGGTCACGGCCTTGGGAGGACTCCATATTCTGGGTACCGAGCGGCACGAATCCCGGCGCATCGACAATCAATTACGCGGCCGATCGGGACGCCAGGGGGACCCGGGCAGTTCCCGTTTTTACCTTTCTCTGGAAGACGACCTGCTGCGCATCTTCGGCTCCGACCGCATCGCCGGGCTGATGGACAAAATGGGCATGTCCGAGGGTGAACCCATTGAACACCAGTTGATCAGCAAGGCCATTGAAAACGCCCAGCGCCGGGTGGAAGGGCACAACTTTGAAATCAGAAAACACCTGCTGGATTTCGACAATGTGATGAACCAACAGCGGGAAGTTATTTACGAGCAACGGCGAACCGTTCTGGAAGGACAGAATCTCCGGGAGACCATCCAGGAAATGAACCGGGAACTGGTCGATGCCGTCCTGGATGCCTTTCTGGATGAAAAGGTCCCACCCGAAGAATGGGACTTGAAGGCCATGAAAGACAAGTTGTTTTCGCAATTCAACCTGCACCTCGATCTCGACGCCCGGCCGGTCCCCGAGGCGGAGGAATTGCGGGAAACCATCCAGGAACGGGTCTGGAACCGGTATCTGCAAAAGGTGGGGGCCATCGGCCCCGAGGTCATGGCCTCCCTGGAGCAGATGGTCATGCTCCAGACCATCGATACCGCCTGGAAAGATCATCTCCTGAGCATGGACCACCTTAAAGAAGGGATCGGTCTTCGGGGCTATGGACAACGGGACCCGCTCCGGGAATATCAACGGGAAGGCTATGAGATGTTCGTGGAGCTGATCGAACGAATCAAGGAACAGACCGTGGCCAACCTGATGCGAGTGCAATTGGCCCGGGAAGAAGACGTGCAGGCCTTAGCCGCTCCCCAGGAACGGCCTGTTTTCTTCAGCCACGGGGGCGATGAAGGCCCGGCTCCCAAAAAAAGGGAAAACAAGAAGACCGGCCGCAACGATCCCTGCACCTGCGGCAGCGGCAAGAAGTATAAGAAATGCTGCGGCCGCAACAAGTAATGGATTCGCAAAAAAAACCAATTTGCCTTCTTGAGCCCAGGTCCGGTCATCCTGAGCCCTTCGCCTGCTGTCATCCTGAGCGAAGCGAAGGATCTCGGTTTTCGGCTCAGGGTAAACTCCGCGAAGGGTCTCGTACTGCGGTTCCGGTTAACCTCGGCGAAGTATCTCTCAACCTGAACGAAAACCCAGATTCTTCGTCCCGCGCTATCGCGGGACTCAGAATGACAAGCCCTTTCTGACGAACCTTTTGCGGGGTGATTACAATCAGGAGCACCAAAAAGGAAAACCATGAAGGACGACGTTTTTCAAGTAAAAGGTTTTTTGGCGGCCACGGCCAAGGCCCAGATAAAAAAAGGGACCGACCGGGAAGACCTGGGATTAATAGTCTCCAGAACGCCGGCAGCGGTGGCCGGTGTCTTCACCCAAAATCAGGTCAAAGCCGCTTCCATCCTCGTCAATCAGGAAAGGATTGCTTCCGGGCAAGGCCGGGCCATCCTGGTCAACAGCGGCAATGCCAATGCCTGTACGGGAGAACAGGGGATCGAGGACACCCGCTTTCTGACCCGGAGGATTTCCGACAGTCTGGACTTGCCTGAAAACCAGGTTTTTATGGCCTCCACCGGCGTTATCGGCCAACCGCTGCCGATTAAACGCCTGTCCCGAGCCCTCCCTTTTTTGGTGCAGGGGCTGGACGAAAAAAACCTCCCGGCCGTGGCCCAGGCGATCATGACCACCGATACCTTTCCGAAAATCGAATCCCGGGAAGTGCCGTTGGGAAAAACCCGCTGCCGACTGGTCGGGATCGCCAAAGGGGCCGGTATGATTCAGCCCCACCTGGCCACCATGCTGGCCTTCGTATTGACCGACGCGGCGGTGACACCGACCTTGTTGAACGAACTGCTCCGGGAGGGCGCCGACCGGTCTTTTAATTCCATCACCGTGGACGGCGATACCAGCACCAATGATCTGCTGCTGATTATGGCCAACGGCCTGGCCGGGAATTCGAAACTGGAGGACCGCAAAAGCGGCGGGGTCAAAGCCTTCAAAAAGGCCCTGGATCAACTCCTGCTGGATCTGGCCAGAATGATCGTCCGGGACGGTGAAGGAGCCACCAAAGAGGTACGGTTGATCATTAAAGGCGCCAGGACCGTTGAGGAGGCCCGGACCATGGGTTTTACCGTGGCCAATTCCCCGCTGGTCAAAACCGCCCTCTTCGGCGAGGACGCCAACTGGGGGCGGATTCTGGCCGCCCTGGGGCGTTCCGGGGTTTCCTTTGATCCGGCCCGAGTCGATCTCTTTTTTGGTTCGGTTCCCCTGGTAAAACAGGGCCTCGGTCTGGGACCGCAACAGGAGCTTCCGGCCTTCCGGGTCCTCCAGAAAAAGGCCTTTACCATCACCATCGACCTGCACCAGGGGCGGGCGAAAGCCTCGGTCTACACCTGCGACCTCTCCCTGGATTACGTCCGGATCAATGCCGAGTATCGAACGTAGGGCGCGGAGCGCGGAGCGCTGAGCGCATGGCGCGAAGGGCAACGGAGAGGGAAGATAGAAGAGGGAAGATGGAAGCAAAAGAAAAAAGAGGGAAGCGTGTAGCACAGCCGCCCTCGGCTGTGTCCCCTCCGGGCTGAGATTTTCATGCTTCGGGGTGCGCGTCCCGGGCCTGAGGGGCTGAGTGAAAAAGCTTAGAGCCGTTTCCAATGGCCATTCCCAGAAGACTTTCCCATGACTCCCAAAAAGCTTAAGAAAATTATTCGCGCTGCCCGGGGGGAAGTCCCGGCCGATATAGTCCTTAAAGGCGGACGGGTGGTCAACGTCTTCACCTGTGAAATCGTGGAAACCGATGTGGCCCTGTCCGAGGGGACCATCGTCGGCCTGGGCGATTACGAGGGGCGGGAGGTCTTTGATTGCCGGCGCCGGTTCGTCGTCCCCGGGTTTATCGACGGCCACTTGCACGTGGAAAGCACCCTGCTTACCCCGGCCCATTTGGCCCCGGTCCTCTTGCCCCTGGGGACGACCACGCTGATTTCCGACCCCCATGAGATCGCCAATGTGCTGGGCCTGGAGGGAATGGCCTTTATGCTGCGGGACAGCGCCGGGCTGCCCCTGGAATATTACTGGATGGCCCCTTCCTGCGTCCCGGCCACCGCTTTGGAGACCGCGGGGGCTGTTCTGGAAGAGAAGGACCTGCTGCCCTTACGCCGCCATCCCCGGGTCCTGGGCCTGGGGGAAATGATGAATTTCCCCGGAGTGATCCGGCAAGATCCGGCGGTGCTGAAAAAATTGATCACCTTCCGGAATGGAATCATAGACGGCCACGCTCCCCTGCTGACGGGTAAAGACCTGTGCGCTTATCGGGCCGGCGGCCCCTGCTCCGATCACGAATGCACCCGCCTTTCCGAAGCCAAGGAAAAACTGTCCCTGGGCCTGAAAATTATGATCCGGGAAGGCTCCTTGGCCAAAAATTTGAAAGAGCTGCTGCCGCTGGTCATGACCTGTAACGCCCGGAATTTTCTCCTGGTGACCGACGACCGTCATCCGGACGATTTAGTCCGGGAAGGGCATATCAATTACCTGCTCCGCCAGGCCATCGGCCTGGGCCTCAATCCCCTGTTAGCCGTCCAGATGGCCACCCTGAACACGGCCGAGCATTTCGGTCTCCGGCATCTGGGGGCCGTGGCCCCCGGTTACCAGGCCGACCTGACGGTCTTAAAAACCATCCCCGGCATGGAAGTGGAGGCGGTCTTCAAGCGGGGAACCCTGGTCGCCCGGAACGGGGAATATATCGGGCCGTCCATTAAGACCGACTACCGGGAACAACACCGGCCCCTATGCATACAAAACCTCACCCCGGAGCGTTTTGAAATTCCGGTTCGGGGGAATCGGGCTCAGGTGATCGAGCTCATCCCCGATCAAATACTCTCCCGCCATATCCAGGCGGAAATTCATTCCCGCGACGGAAAACTTTGGCTTGATCCGGAGGAGGATCTGATTCGCCTGGCCTGCGTGGAAAGGCATCAGGGCTCCGGCAACGTGGGCCTGGGTTTGGTGAAGGGCTTTGGTTTGCAGCGCGGGGCACTAGCCTCCTCGGTTTCCCACGACTCCCACCAGATCGTGGTCATCGGGCGGGAACCGGCGGAGATGTTTTTAGCGGTTAAGGCCATCGAAGCCTTGAATGGCGGGCTGGTGGTCGTCAATGGAAGTGAAGTGACGGCCCAACTCCCCCTGCCCATCGCCGGACTGATGTCCGATCAGCCGCTGAAAACGGTGATCGATCAGAAAGACCGTCTGCTTGAGGCCGCCGCCGCCACCGGTTGTCACGGAGCCAATCCTTTCATGGCCTTGTCTTTCCTGGCCCTGCCGGTCATCCCGGCGTTGCGAATCACGGACCGGGGTCTGGTGGATGTCAATCGGATGGAAATCATCCCGCTGTTTGCCGACGATAGTTGATGCTTACATTCATAAATTCGAAATTCGAAGCACGAAATCGACTCGGCTGAGCTCGTCGCAGGCCGAAACAAGCACGAAAGTCCAAAATCCAAATGCTCAAAACAAAAACGTTTCGGATTTTGAAATTTGAACATTTGAATTTGTTTCGGATTTTGTGCTTCGAGTTTCGAATTTAGTTAATTTTCTTTAAACGTATGTTCCCCGGCACCTCCCCTCCCCTCCACAACCCTGATCAGGACCGGATTGTCCAGGCCCTGCTTCGCCCGGAGACCTATCCCCACCGCCCCTCACACATCACCCACCTGCAAACGCACATCTCCCACATTTTCCTGACCGGCGGTCTGGTGTACAAAGTCAAAAAACCGATCCGCTATGATTTCCTGGACTTCAGCACCCTGGCTAAGCGGGGCTATTTCTGCCGGCAGGAGGTTAAACTCAACCGGCGGTTGACCCACAATCTCTACCTGGGGATGGCGCGGATCACCGAAGATAAAACGCGGTTGGCGGTGAACGGTCGCGGGAGGGTGGTGGAATACGCCGTCCTGATGCGGGAGATGCCTCAGGATCGGATGATGAATCGGCTGCTGGCCGCCGGGCAGGTCGGCGGAAAGGAAATCAAAGACCTGGTGCGGATACTGGTGCCCTTCTATGGAAACGCCCAAACCGGGGGGGCGGTGAATCAGGACGGCCGCGTCGCCGTAATCCGCAAGAACACCGAAGAAAACTTCATCGAGACCCGGCCCTTTGTGGGAAAACTGGTTTCTCCGAAAGACTACCAACTGGTGCTGCGCTATACCCGAAGATTTATCGATCAAAACCATTCCCTTTTTGAACAGCGCATCGCCGAGAACAGAATCCGGGACGGCCACGGCGATCTTCACTCGGGTAATATCTGCCTGGAACCCGAAATCCAGATTTACGACTGCCTTGAATTCAACCATCGATTCCGTTATTCCGACGTGGCCTGCGATCTGGCCTTTCTGGCCATGGACCTGGACTTTTACGGCTATCCCGTTTTAAGCCGCTTACTGGTCCGGGAGTATGTTGGCCTGGCTCAGGACCCCGAGGCCAAACGTCTTATGAATTTCTATAAATGCTACCGGGCCTGTGTCCGAGCTAAAATCCACTCCTTCGCTTCCGCGGAAAGCGAAATCCCCCCCAAAGAACGGGGAGGCCATCGGCGCCAGGCCCGGCGGTATTTCCAACTGGCCCTGACCTACGCCCGGGCTGATCGCTCGGTGCCCTTGATTGTCTTTTTCGGCCTCATGGGCACCGGTAAAACCACCCTGGCCCAGGCCCTCTCCCGGAAGACCGGCTGGAAGGTCATCAGCACCGACCGGGTCCGAAAACAATTGGCCCGGTTGAAACCGACCGTTCAGCAGCCAGAGCCCTTTGGGCAGGGGATCTATTCCCGGGACCGGTCTGAAGAAACCTACCGGGTCCTGCGGCAGGAAGCGGAGCGGCTGCTGAAGCAGGGGCACCCGATCATTCTGGATGGATCGTACAAAAAGCAGAAGGAAAGACAGGCTCTCCTGGAATTGGCCCGAAGCCTGGGGGCCGACATCCGCTTTGTGGAGTGTCGGGCCCCGGTGACCCTCATCCGGCAGCGCCTGGAAGCCCGCCGCCGGGACCCCCGGGCCGTCTCCGACGGCCGCTGGGAACTCTACCGGGCCCAACGGGCCGACTTCGACCCCACCGGAGATATAATCCCCCAACACGGTTTTCGCATCCGTATGGATCAACCTCCTGATGACCTGGCCCGGAAAATTTTATCCTACTTTGGAGTGCGGTGACGCGTCGCCGCTTTCACCACCCGGGACGAGTCCCGGTGACCAAAGCGCGGACATGTCCTCGCACTCCAAATGCCGTTGTGAGAGGGCCAATATAATTTGTTTTCATTGTCAATGAAATCATTTGGCTGTATTATTACGCTATGAATGAAAACAATTTGGGAGAAAAAACCTTCCCGTCGATTTATTGCCATTTTCCTTCCGCGAGTTCCAGATTTTCAAAGGATATGCTCTGCCCGATCTGAATCGCCTGACCACGGCCGAACAAGCCATCTTGCAGCGCCGCCTGGATGAATACCTCGACCAGGGCGGTATTCCCGAACCGGTCAAATATCCCGATCTTCCGTTACACCGGGCACTCTACGACCACGTTTTGTACCGTGATATTGCGGCGCGCTATCGTATCGATGACCTGAGGGCGTTGAAAGAACTGGCCTTCTTTCTGATGAGCAACCCGTCGAGCCTGATATCTTTCAATAAACTTAAAGGACAGCTTAAACTGGGCAGTGTCAATACGGAGAAGATTCTCTTCAGTCAGGTAACATGACCATTCATATACAAGCAATAGCCACCTGGCTGTTACAAAACATGGTTTGATATTGAAGTCGCCTTCAGAGTTCGAGGTTGATTCCGGTGATGCAGGTTTGGGGACGGACCGTTACCGTGCGGGCGGCGTCCGGCTTGCCCGCAGTGTGGAGGGTGTATTCACCCGCCGGCAGTTCCAGCCTTGAAAAGCGGTACCGTCCTGAAGAGTCGGTGCGCGTCTCGGCGATGAGCCGCTCGCCCTTGAATGCCTTGACGACCTCGCCCGGCACGGACCGTGGTCCCTGGCGCACGGTCCCGCAGAGGGCCAAGACCTTGTTCCGCACCGTCTCCAGATAGCGGAGCCCGTGCCCGCTGTACGAATATCCCTGGGTGTAGTCGTTCCCCGAAGAACTAATATCGGTCCTGGTTGGACCGGAAGGTTCCAACGGCTCTATGGCCGTATCCTCGTTCCATTCGTTCCAACTGGTAATCAGGATCATGTTCAGCCGGGGATCCACGAACCGAAATGCCGTGAGATCGAATAGTTTGGCAAACAGGCTGGTTTCGCCGGCGCCCTGGCTCCATTCCCGCGGGATCGGGTAATGATTCTCCGCGATCCGGACCCCGCGGTCGTTGTAGCCGGGGATGATCTGCGGGACGAAGTAGACCCTGCCGGCCGAGGCCGAGAGGTACTCGGAGTATTTGGCGGCCACGTCTGAGACGTAGGTGCTGTGGGCGGCATAGCCTTTCTGGGATGCGGTGCCGTTCTCGTACATGTTGTAAGAGGTGATGGCGTCGAACAGGTGGAACCGGGTCGGTTGCGGGGTCTCTACCAGCGGGTAGGGATTCTGGCCGGGCTTAACCACCGGGGACACCTTCCAGAATACCTCGTCCCCGATCAGGAACAGGTCGTACCCCCGCGTCCGCATGGCGGAGCGCAGGCGGGCAATGGCCTGCGCAAATTCGCCGCTGAAAGTTCTGGTCAGGTAGAGGACGACGACCGGCCGCCCCCGGAGGCGAAGATAGGACGGATGGCTGAAACAGCGCGTCGCGATCTTTTCGAAGTCGGCGAGCATCTGGGCCGTTTTGGCCTCGTCGAAGCGGATTGCTCCGATCTTGGGGTCGAAACCAAGCGACCAGGTTTCGTAGAAGACACAGAACTTGATGTCGGCGATATTTGGTGTCTTGTACAGGCTGTCGAAAAACGACTCGGTGCGTTCCGAATCCCCCGGCCACCAGTCGATGGACAGGAAATCGATTCCGTATTCGGAGCACCAGGCGATATGGCGGGCGATTACCCTGGTGTCGGTTGACTGGTACTCGCCGCCGGGAAAGGTCTGCCTGGGTCGGAGGTGTTCGCGCAAATAGCCCTCCCGGAATTTACTCGGATACCAGATGTAATAATGCGCGCCAACCAGGTACCGATCAGGCTGGATGACCGGAAGCGCTGCCGACGGCGCGCTGAAATGCCGTTGTACGGTGTAATAGGCCAGTCCCAGCAGGACCAAGGCGACGGCGATACCGGCGACAGTCCGTACCCTACGGCGGCCTCCCAATGTGGATGGTCTATCTCCCGGGTTCATGTCGACGTATTCAAGCGGAACATTTGAGGCCTTAGAGCAATTCTATGAAGATCGTTTTGAAAGGATGTGGTTTCTATAGTAATATCTCCCGGCAGCTCCGTCAAATGGAAAAGTTAGTAATTTCCTGCCTTTGATCCTCCGGAATTAGAAAGGAGAAAAAAGGGGGAAAAACAACGGTAGACAAATGAGTTAAGGAGGGTTGGGCTGATCCGTTGGGGATAGAGGGGCCGGATTGAGTAATCTGAGTGTTGAAATTCTTCACAGGCTATAGGCAAAGGTAACCCATCGATTACCAATATAAGTCCGGATGTTTTGAAGATGTTTTTTGGGTGGTCTGGGGGAGTTTTTTAAGAGGATCGGGGGCTATCCGAAGAAGTGCTTCCTGCAACAGACACTTTATGAAAAAGTCTTATAATTTTTCTTGACAATTCTAATTTTTCGTTTCATAATCCTACACCAAAATCATTATTTCTTATAAAGAAAATTAAATAAATTGAACTTCCCGACTTAAACCCAATCTGCTTGGAGCGGGATATGAAGTGGGAGTTTCTGAAACGGCCGATATGAAGCCTCCATAGGGGATCAAACCCTTGTGGAGGCTTTTTAATTTTTACTCTCAAGATCAAAAAATACATCGATCAACAGATTTCCCCTGAAATTAGGAGAGGAGGTTTTCCATGAAAACCAAAAATTATTCCACGAACCGAAGGGGGTTTTTGAAAGGTATGGCTGCTGGGGTCGGTGGGTACGCCCTTGGCTCATTGTTGATCCATCCGGAAGAGGCAATGGGTCAATCCATTGAAAGTAATTTGGAAAAAATTCCAATGGAAGTCCGTTGGAAAACTCTTTCTGCTGCAAGTGTTAATAATTCAGTCAGTCTTTCTAAGTGCCGTTATGATAAAGATGGCCAAGAGAAATTTAATGAAGACACAAAGATAAGAGCCCAAGGAGCGGGAGCCAGGATGAAGGGATTTGGAAACAGTTTTGGTTTTACCGGCAACGACCCCAAATCAATGGCTGTATCGATGCCAGTCATTATTACTCTTTTCAGTGGCCCCCAAATAAAGTTTGAAATTGAAGAAGCAACAGAGGAAAAAGCAAGGGTGAAGTGTGTTAATTGTACACTCTGGAATGCTATGCAAGCTCAAAAAATTACTGACGATCTTTGCTCGACTGGTTCCCAGTACATGTGGGAAGGTTTTGCCAAAGCCATGAATCCGAAAATGACATCAACCCTGGTTAAGGCCAGGCCTCGGGGCGATTCCGTGTGTGAGTGGGTTATTGAGCTTAAGGCCTGAAATTAGGAAAGAGGATTCTGGGGGGGTTAATGAGAAAGATTTTCCAGAAGATGTCGATAAGAGGCCTCCCCAAGGCGTCAAGGATCCGGATAGGTTATTTTGCTGATCTATGAAAGGAGATTGATCATGAAAAAATCTACTTGGATATTAGGGTTGACCTTGGTTTTATTCTTATTCCTTGGAATAAATATATATGCCCAGCCTAAAGAAGGGGTAGAGCCAAACACCACAACCTATTATAGCACTTCCAAAGTTCTTCCCTTAGGAGAGGGGCGCATGGCCTTAACTTATGAGGCCTTCGGTGTAGTCATTAATGACAAAGGGGAAGGTTTATTTCATAATGCGACACTTCGTCTTCTCGGGGGAATGACAGTCGAAAAGGGTGTCTACAACGACGAGCGGGGTTGGGGAGTTTTTAATCTCCAAACCGGAGACAAGGTGTTTTTTACTTATACAATGACTGGGGTAGCAAAACCAGGAGGTATTGGCACTGGGAAGGGAACGGTTACCTTAACGGGAGGCACTGGAAAACTAACTAATATTCAGGGCAGTTATGAGACAACCAGAACCATGGTACGTTCAGCCATAGAAGGGATTGGGCAGAGTTACTCCAAAGCGAATTTACAATATAAATTACCTTAATAAACTGGGGAAATCCTTTCAGCCATCAATAAGAAGATTTCAAGGGTGGAGATATTCTGTCCATCAAACTTCATAGGCAGGGCCAGGACTGGTCCTGCCTTTTTTCAGGTTTTAAATGGTAATCTTTTAAAGATCCACCTCCAGGTTTCCAACTTTTGTAGGTGGCCTCATTTAAAACTGGCAAACCATTATTTAACTTTCCCGCTTAATTTTCGACAGTTGCGAATTGCCAATTAGAAAGCCATAAAAGGAGTCTCAACCATGTCACTGCTATTTGAACCTACTCACATAGGCCTCTTGGAGGTAAAAAACCGCTTTGTACATTCCGCCACCTACGAGTCCATGGCCGGCCCCAACGGCGAAGTCACAGACGAACTCATCAACCGTTATCGTAACCTGGCCAGAGGCGAGGTGGGCCTGATTATCCCCGGCCACCTATATGTTCACGCCAGAGGCAAGGCCATCGGAAGACAGACCGGGATACACCATGGCAGGTTGGTGCCCGGATTGAGGAGACTCGTCGATGTGGTTCACGAGGAAGGCGGGCGCATCGTCTTTCAGTTGGCCCACGGAGGCCGTCAGAGCCCCAAGAAGGTCATTGGCCAACCGCCCCTGGCCCCCAGTTCCTTTGGCCGAGACCCGATCAGCATGAACAGGGCCAAGGCGGCCTCGGAGGAGGAGATTCAGGAGGTCATCAGGGCCTTTGCGCAAGCCTCCCGCCGCGCAATGGAGGCGGGCGCGGACGGACTGCAGCTTCATTGCGCTCACGGCTATCTTCTCTCCGAGTTCCTGTCCCCCTTTTTCAACCGTCGTCAAGACCAGTGGGGAGGAACGCCCGAAAACATGTTCCGAATCCTTAAGGAAATCATCCTGGCCATCAGAGCGGAATCGGGTGGGAAGTTCCCTATCCTGGTCAAGCTTAACACCACCGACTTCACCCCTAAGCCGGGCATCACCCCAGAGCTTGCCGCCTGTTATGCCGGCTGGTTAAAGGAACTGGGGATCGCCGCCCTGGAGATCTCCAGTGGGACCTATTACACTTTTCATACGGTGCGGGGAGGGATCCCTATAAACGACTTGGCCCGGGGCCTGCCCTTGTGGATGCGGCTTATGGCGAAGATAGTCTTCAAGAAGCTAATTGACCCCTGCCGGTTTCAGCCCCTGTATCATCTGCCCGCGGCAAGGATCATTAAGCCGGCCCTGGGGGATGTCCCGTTGATGTTGGTGGGAGCGGTCCGGAATTTGAATGAGATGGAGGAGGTTGTGAGAAATGGAGAGGCCGATTTTATTTCCATGTCACGCCCGTTGATTCGTGAGCCTTTTTTGGTCAAACGCCTGCGGGAGGGCAAAGCCGAAGCAGCCGCTTGCATCTCCTGCAACAAGTGCTTTGCCGCGATATTTAACAATTTTCCGGTGCGGTGTTACGCAGACGGTCTGCCGAAGTGATGCTTAGCTCATGTCAGTCCAAAGTGCGAAGGTAAAAAGAACAATGTGGGCACTTAATTTCCAACATAATAATTGCTAATCAACAATTTTCAAAACCATTGATTTGGAAGAGTAGTAGGTGCATTCAACGAGACCTTAAATATCATGCAATATTGATAAGTTATTAAAATGGCCCTTGGGACATTCTCACTTTATAGGCATTATTTCCCGGCTTATTTTCCGGCCATCTTGCAGGCAATTTATTTGCCTTCGAACTCTTCATAAAGGACGGCGAGATACAGTCACTGGGTGAAATAATTCTTCTTGACAAACGGACCCTTACTGATAATATCTTTCTAGAAATAATAATTCTCACTAAATACTTTTTAGTCATATTACCATGGCCAGATCCACTGACACCTCCCGGGAAAGCGGCAATCGCCTGGAAACCATGCTTTTCAGGGTGAAGGAGAAGAATTTCCGCCTTACCCCCCAACGACTGGCGGTCTTGAAAATTCTATCCCGGGATAGAACGCACCCGAGCGTGGCCCAGGTCTATGAGCGGGTCAGGGCCGATTTTCCCACAACCAGTCTGGCTACTGTATATAAGACGATTATTCTGCTCAAGGAACTCAATGAAGTTTTGGAACTGGGTTTTCCGGACGGAAGCAACCGCTATGACGGGTATAAACCCTTTCCCCATCCGCATATCGTCTGCCTACGTTGTAAAAAAATCGAAGACCCGGAATTGGCCAGTCTCAGCGGCCTTAACCAGGAAATGGGCCGGAAAACCGGCTTCCAAATCCTTCACCATCGCCTGGATTTTTTCGGTCTTTGTCCGGAATGTCAGAAGAAAAATAGCGGCACTGTTCAACAGTTCACCCAACGAAAGGAGGAAACATTATGGAAGATAGCAAGTGCCCGGTAACGGGCAAATCTGTCAGTTCAACTGGCGGCAGAGGCACATCGAACAGGGACTGGTGGCCGAACCAGTTGAACCTCAAAGTACTCCACCAGCACTCCGCCATGAGCAATCCGATGGGCGAGGAGTTCAACTACGCTGTAGAATTCAAGAAACTCGACCTGGAGGCCGTGAAGAAGGACCTCTATGCGCTGATGACCGATTCGCAGGACTGGTGGCCGGCCGACTACGGCCACTATGGGGGGCTCTTCATCCGGATGGCGTGGCACAGCGCGGGCACCTACCGCACCGGCGATGGCCGTGGGGGCGCAGGGTCCGGCTCCCAACGCTTGGCGCCCCTCAATAGCTGGCCGGACAATGTGAACCTCGACAAGGCGCGCCGTCTGCTCTGGCCGATCAAGCAGAAATACGGCAGCAAGATCTCCTGGGCCGACCTCATGATACTCGCCGGCAACTGCGCGCTGGAGTCGATGGGATTCAAGACCTTCGGCTTCGGCGGCGGGCGCGAAGACGTCTGGGAGCCGGAAGAGGACATTTACTGGGGAACCGAGAGCGAGTGGCTGGGCGACAAGCGCTACTCCGGTGACCGGGAACTCGAGAATCCTCTCGCCGCCGTGCAGATGGGCCTGATTTACGTGAACCCGGAAGGGCCGAACGGTAATCCGGATCCTGTGGCGTCGGGCCGTGACGTTCGCGAAACCTTCGCCCGTATGGCGATGAACGACGAAGAAACCGTCGCGCTGGTGGCCGGCGGCCACACCTTCGGCAAGGCCCATGGCGCAGGCGATCCCTCGCTGGTCGGCCCTGAGCCGGAAGCAGCCCCCCTCGAAGAAATGGGCCTCGGATGGAAAAACCGCTTCGGTACCGGCAAGGGGGTACACACCACGTCCAGCGGCATCGAAGGGGCATGGAAGCCGAACCCAACCACTTGGGACATGGGCTACTTCGACACGCTCTTCGGCCATGAGTGGGAACTGACGAAGAGCCCCGCCGGTGCCAACCAGTGGCTGGCCAAGGACGTGCGCGAAGAGCACCTGATCCCAGATGCCCATGACCCTTCGAAGAAGCACCGCCCGATGATGACGACGGCGGACCTGTCTCTGCGCTTCGATCCGCTCTACGAGCCGATTTCCCGCCGCTTCCACAAGGACCCGCGAGCATTCGCCGACGCCTTCGCCCGTGCCTGGTTCAAACTGACGCACCGCGACATGGGTCCCCGCTCGCGCTATCTCGGCCCGGAGGTCCCGGCAGAGGAACTGATCTGGCAAGACCCGGTGCCCGCAGTCGATCATGAACGGATCGACGCACAGGACATGGCAGCCCTCAAGGCCAAAATCCTTGCCTCGGGCCTGTCGATCTCGCAACTGGTCTCGACCGCCTGGGCTTCGGCGTCCACATTCCGTGGCTCCGACAAGCGCGGCGGTGCGAACGGGGCGCGCATTCGTCTGGCGCCGCAAAAGAATTGGGCAGTCAACCAGCCGGATCAACTGAAGACCGTGCTGGAGACCCTTGAAGGAATCCAAAAGGAGTTCAACGGCGCGCAGTCTGGCGGAAAGAAGGTTTCGCTCGCCGACCTGATCGTTCTGGGCGGTTGTGCAGCCGTCGAACGAGCGGCGAAGAACGCCGGGCATGAAGTGCAGGTTCCCTTCACGTCGGGGCGCACGGATGCTTCGGAAGAGCAAACCGATGTGGTGTCCTTCGCGGTGCTCGAACCGGCTGCAGATGGGTTCCGCAACTACCTCAAGGCCAAGTTCTCTGTATCCGCAGAGGAACTGCTGGTTGATCGCGCGCAACTGCTGACGCTGACCGCTCCAGAGATGACGGTTCTCGTGGGGGGTCTGCGCGTCTTGAATGCCAACTTCGGACAGTCCCGGCACGGGGTCTTCACCAAGCGACCGGAGACGCTCACCAATGACTTCTTCGTGAATCTGCTCGACATGAGTACGACGTGGAAGGCAACGTCAAAAGACGAAGACGTGTTCGAGGGTCGTGATCACGCAACGGGCGAACTCAAGTGGACCGGCACCCGTGTCGACCTCATCTTCGGTTCGAACTCCCAATTCCGGGCCTTGGCGGAGGTCTACGGATGTGAGGACTCCCAGGGGAAGTTCCTGCACGACTTCGTAGCGGTGTGGAATAAAGTCATGAACCTTGACCGTTTCGACCTCGCCCGATCGTAGCCTAAACGCCTTCGAGGTCTTTTGGCAAGGCGGCGAAAAAACGGTCAGCTAACAACCGGTCCAGCGGACGACGCAACGCACCGACGCTGGACCGGAACGTTATCCTCGTTTTTTTCGCAACTTCAATCAGTAATATTATATCATAGGACCTTCACTGAACTTGCATAAGGACTATAAAAACAGGACGTTCGACTATACGACAGATATGGGCTGCGACTTGCCTTGCGACATTTTTTCTGCTGGGCCTGGCGAACGCGGGTGACCAACTATCTGTGGAGTTGTCAAGCAAGACTACGAACAGGGTGCCTGCCAGTTCTCGTGGTGGTGCGATGGCCGTTCGGATGACGCCAAGGAGGATGAGCCGTACTCGCACGCCAAGGAAATCGCCCGCAAGGCCCTTAACCGGCAACTCAAGGACCGAAGCGATGGAGCTTTGTATTTTCACCAGGTGTGTGGGAGATCATCTGGAAACACTGATAAGGATCAGGGAGCCGAGCGCAAGCGAACCATTGATGAGGTGTCGAATTGAGTTAGCTGATGTCAGAACTGGGGGCTTAGCGTACTCCAGGATAAGTCCAAGTGGGAATTTCTTACTGTTTGGACGGCCACGTGGCGCACTTACCGTTTGAATCAAACCAGACTATCATCAAGAAACAGGTTGAATATCCATATTACACCAGACTGACCAGAACTTTTTTCTTTTTCCTCGGGCTGAGATTGAGAGTCGGTAGGACTTTGCCAGGTAGCAGTGACCGGCGTTTGGGGATGGTCGGTCCCATTTCCTCATCCAGTCTCAGGACCATCCAAACCGGCTTGTGGTCACTGGCCTGACGATTGTCCTGGACCACCCCGACCTCACCCCTGGGACTGCCCTCAAAATTTCGAATGAAGATGTGATCCCAGGCAAAGAGGCTGATAGTCCTTCTGACCGATTTGGTAGCCCAAAAATACCCTTGTCTCTCCAGGAACCGGCCAATGCCTCTGGCATTCATGTCCCCGACTATAATGATCGGGCCGGAAAATCGTTCGGCATCGGCCAGCACGGCCTGCACCTGGTGTTTTCGCTGCCGAGGAAGGATTTCCAAGGCCGTACCGAGGTGAAGACTGTAGGCCCTGAGCTTCCGCTTCCCTATTTTAAAGGTGGCCGCCACGGCAATGCGCTGCATCTTTTCTATCTGACCGGAGTGGGGCAAGAAGATCTTTTGATCTTCCAGTATCCGCCAGGGAGAAAGCAGGGCATTTCCGAAGTTCTTGCCATGGGCCGAGTGGACCACTGCCGGGTAATAGACATAATTCAAACCCAACCGCCTGGCTATCTTTTCGACGCCGGCTTCATCCATTTCCTGCAGAGCCAGTATATCCAGGTCCTGCAGGGCCTGGCTTTTTTCCAAAAGCCGGAGAGCCCGATCAACGTACCGGGAAAACTTGACGTTAAACGTGACAATCCGAAGGGCCTTGGCCTCCGGTCGTCCGGGACGGCTATGGCCTCCGGTAAACCGCGGCCCGGTTTGGTCCGGGAGGATCTGACCGGTCCGGCCTCGATACTGGCGGCCGATCGATTTAGGAATAATCGTCACCCTGTTTCATCTCCCCTGGGTTAGGCAGTCTGGGCCAGAAGGTCTCTTGACTTTATCCAACCCTAATTAACCAAATAATTTTCAGCATAATTTCTTTATTATAAAAATTCAATCATTTTCCCCCGGGCGAATTTCCGTTATCATCGTTGATTCTTGCTTTTTTTTCTGGAGGTCATGTCATTCCAAATTGGTTTTTCTATTTAACAGGGTGAACGGCCATGACCTCTCAAACCTCAAAGAACTGTTTTCTTTCTATGAAGATACTTTCCGAACCGCCTCATCTTCCGGTGCAACGGCCTGTTTTGTTCGAATGGTAATCGTAATTTTCTATTGACGCCTCAACGCATTACAATCTATAAAGAAACTAAGAAGTTAGGCCAAGCGTCTCTGCGTTAAACTCTCCTGAGGACCTAAAGTGAATGGATGCAACCGATGAGGAACGGTATTGGCCCATTTATCTTTTCTTTATGAATATAGACCATTTACTTTTTAAATATTTTCTCTAATCCTTCCCAATCCATAACCATAAGGGTTTTTTCCCTTGGAGATGGCGATGGGATTCAGAAACTCCGCCGGAAAATGATCGAGGTTGACTATGAAAAGAAAGGATGACCGTCTTGAACAAGCCGCCGAACTGCGCAGGCAAGCCGAAGAGATCGCCCGGGGAAAAGCGGCCCAGTCGTCGGGAGTCCTGGAGGCCCTCTCGCCCGAAGAAACCCGGCAGACGCTCCATGAACTGGGGGTGCACCAGATCGAATTGGAAATGCAGAACGAGGAACTACGAAGGGCCCAGGTGGAACTGGAGGCCGCTCGATCGCGCTATTTCGACCTCTACGATCTGGCACCGGTGAGCTATGTACTGCTTAACGAAAAGGGGCTGGTCCTGGAGACCAACATCACTGCTTCGAGCCTGCTGGGCGTGACCCGGGGCGCGCTGGTTAATCAATCGATTACCCGGTTTATCTTCAAGGAAGACCAAGACATCTATTATCGGCAGCACAAACAGCTTTTTGAAACCGGGGCTCCGCAGGAGTGCGAACTGCGCATGGTGAAAAAGGACGGAACGGAATTCTGGGCGCACCTGAAAGCCTCCGCCGCGCAAGACGCCGACGACGCTCCCGAGTACCGCATGGTAATTAGCGATATCACCGGACGGAAACGTCTGGCCGGGGCCTTGCAAAAAGCCCACAACGAACTGGAGCGACGGGTGGAGGAGCGGACCATCGAACTTCGGACAGCCAACGAGCAACTGGGGAAGGAAATTAAAGAACATCGCCAGGCGGAGGAATCCCTCCGCCAAGCCCTTTTTGAAATCAAGGCCTTGAAAGACCGGCTCGAGGCCGAGAATATCTACTTCCGTCAAGAATCCAAAAAGAAACAACCATTCGACCCTATTCTCGGCCAAAGCGATGGTCTCAAATACGTTCTTTATCGAGCGGAACAGGTCGCCCCTCAAAACACAACGGTCCTCATCCTCGGTGAGACCGGGACGGGAAAGGAACTGATCGCCGCCGTCATCCACAACCTGAGCCCCCGCCGGGATCGGCCGCTGATCACCGTCAACTGTGCCGCCCTGCCGGCCAACTTAATAGAGAGCGAATTATTCGGCCGGGAGAAGGGGGCTTTTACCGGGGCCGATACCCGGCAGATAGGCCGGTTTGAGATCGCTCATGGCTCCACCCTTTGCCTGGATGAGATCGGGGAGCTGCCACTGGAGTTACAGGCCAAACTGCTCCGGGTGGTCCAGCAGAACGAGTTTGAGCGCCTGGGCTCATCTCGGACCATTAAAATCGATGTGCGGATCGTGGCCACGACCAACCGCAACCTCGAGGAAGAGGTTCGCCGGGGCCGGTTTCGGCAGGACCTTTACTATCGGCTGAATGTCTTCCCCATTACGGTCCCTCCCTTGCGGCAGCGCCAGAAAGACATACCGATCCTGGTCCAGGCCTTCACGGAACGCTATGCCAGAAAACTGGGGAAGCAGATTACCTCCATTCAGAAGGAAACCATGAAGGCCCTCCAGGATTACCATTGGCCCGGGAACATCCGGGAGTTGGAAAGTATCATTGAACGCGCCGTGATCTTGTGCCCCGGGCCGGTCTTACAATTGACGGATAAACTGGAGATCGCCGCCCTTCCCTTTTCGGCCGGCATGAATACTCTGGAAGAGGCCGAACGAACCCAAATCCTTAATACTCTATCAAAAACCCGATGGCGTCTCGAGGGGAAGGACGGGGCCGCAGCCATCCTGGGTCTCCATCCCAGCACTTTGAGGGCCAGGATGCATAAGCTCGGGATACGCCGGCCTGAGACCAAAGAACCGGATGTATAGTTCGCCGAATAAGTGGTTTTTCATCAGCCTGCCAAGATGTCCGCTTACCTCCAAATATCCCTCCATATATAACGGTTCCACCAAATATGGAGGCCGGTAAACATTCTTTACTATTCTCTTTTTTTGATTGAACCATATGAGATCACTACTGATTTAAAACTTCTACTATTTTTCTAACTGTTGGCAACCCCTTTGCACTAACTCTTTTTATGATCCTGGTAGTTATGACGTTCCACGCCCTTTTCCACCCTATGGGAATGGAAAAGATTAAATAGATGGACCCCATTCCGTCCTCAGAAAGGAGTCGAACATGCTTTGGACCATAGCTGTAGTTCTCTTAATTTTGTGGTTGTTGGGATTTATTGGTCATGTGGGTGGTGGACTCATCCATCTCCTGCTGGTCATCGCCGTCGTCGTCGTACTGATCCAAGTTATTCAGGGGCGAAGATGATTGTAGCGAATCGATCCCTTGCCGAAGCAGAAGGGAAAGCCGAAAAGATGGCCGGCAAAGCGCAAGGAAAGATCGGCCAAGTCGAGAAGGCCCTGGGAAAGTAGGGAGAGCGGTCAACGGAACACTTCGAAACTAATAGAGATGTTCAACAAAGTGAATGGAATAAAAACAAAGGAGGAACGAGATTATGAAGAAAGCGTTATTAGTCGGTTTGGGGGTTCTTATTAGTGTTGCGTTTATGACGACTGCATTTGCGCAGACGACTGAGAAGAAAGAAACCACTACCACAACCACGCCTGAGAAGAAGGAAACAGTTACCACTACCACAACCACGCCTGAGAAGAAGCAAACGGTTACCAAAACAACGAGAATCAAGGACATGATGTTCACGGGCAAAGTCACGAACATGGATATGGCAGAGAAGATGATGGCCGTGAAAGGCAAGAAGGGCGAAATGACCTTCGATGTTTCAAGCGCCAAGATGACGGGCGAGGCGAAGGCCGGCGACATGGTCACGGTAAAGTACAGGGAAAAAGACGGCAAGATGACGGCCTCTTCAGTTACCAGGGCTAAAGCGAGGAAGATGAAGACCACCACAACAGAGACGGAGACCACCACAACAAAGACAACGACAGAAACGAAGAAGTAAGAATCCCGGGTATACCGGGGAAAGGGGAGACAGCGCGTCTCCCCTTTCCAGCAAAATCAATGCATCAACCAACTCCGCGACTTGGGGGGAACCGGGCGATGAATAGATTATTGATAGTTTTGGTTTTTTTCCTGACGGGGTGTGTTGGAATACCTGAAAATGTGAAACCTGTTGATAATTTCAGGTTAGAGAAATATCTGGGGAAGTGGTACGAAATTGCGAGGCTGGATCATTCTTTTGAACGAGGCTTGTCCCGAGTAACAGCAGATTATAGTTTGCGGGATGACGGCGGTCTCAGAGTATTAAACCGCGGTTATTCTGCAAAAGAAAATTCATGGAAAGAAGCCGAAGGGAAGGCTTATTTCGTTAAGGGATCAGATCAAGGTTACTTAAAAGCTTCTTTCTTTGGCCCCTTTTATGGTTCATATATTGTCTTTGAACTTGACCACGAGAACTATCAATATTCACTCGTATCCGGTCCTGACAAATCTTATTTATGGATTTTGGCCAGAGGCCCCAAAATAAGCAAGGAAATAAAGGATTTCCTCATAGCAAAGGCTGCAGCCTTGGGTTTTGATACGAGCAAATTGATATTTATCGATCATGACTGATCCTGATCACCTGATCCCCCTCCCCGACCGCTCGATCCACTCCCGGTAGCGATCGGCCATTTCAAGAGCCTCCGGGTTACGGGCCAGATCCTCCAGGGAATAGCGCATTTTTATCTTCCAGTTGGCAATTATACACGCCTGTTACTTCTTCGTTTTTCTCCTTGACCGCTCTTTGGGCATATTTTATACTCCGTCCATCCCAACGGAGTCTAACCCCCAGCAAAACCTGTAGGCCTGTTTGTTTGCCTCATTTATTCCGCTATAAGTGAGGGTAGGGCCAAAATTCGCCATAGCGAAAAGGAGATTCACCATGCTGCGCACAACCACACTTCGAACATTTCTACTCATCATCCTTCTGGCCCTGTTAAGCACCAGTCAGGCAAGTACGGTTTCTGCGGGGCCTACTGCCTGGACAAGCATTGGGCCTGAAGGGGGAAGAATTCTCTCCCTGGCGATTGACCCGGCGACGCCGACCACCCTCTATGCGGGAACAGAAGGCGGCGGCGTGTTCAAAAGCACGAACGGCGGCGGAAACTGGATCACGGTCAGCACCGGCCTGGTCGGCGCCGATGTCCGCGCCCTGGCGATTGACCCGTCCGCACCGAACACCCTCTACGCGGGAACATATGGTGGCGGCGGCCTGTACAAAACCACAAACGGCGGTGGGAACTGGAGCGCGGCTAACGCCGGCCTGACCGATAGCGTTGTTTTCTCCCTGGCGATTGACCCGGCGACGCCGACCACCCTCTATGCGGGAACACAAGGCAGCGGCGTATTCAAAAGCACGAACGGCGGTAATAACTGGACCGCGGTCAACACCGGCCTCACCAATAGCAGGATTAACTCCCTGGCGATTAATCCGAAGACGCCGACCACCCTTTATGCGGGAACTGAAGGCGGTGGCGTGTTCAAAAGCACGGACGGCGGCGATAACTGGAACGTGGTCAATACCGGACCGGGTAATACCTATATTAAGTCTCTGGCGATCGATCCGGCTACGCCGACCACCCTCTATGCGGGAACTGGCGGAGTGATCAAAAGCACCAACGGAGGTGGGGACTGGAATGGGGTCAATACCGATCTGACCATCAACGGCTATGTTACCTCCCTGGCGATTGATCCGAAGACGCCGGCTACCCTCTATGCAGGAACAGATGGCGGCGGCGTTTTCAATAGCGCGAACGGGGGCGGAAACTGGACCGCGATCAACACCGGCCTGACCAATCCCTTTATTTTCTCCCTGGCGATTGACCCGGCGACGCCGACCACCCTCTATGCGGGAACACAAGGCGGCATGTTCAATAGCCCGAACGGCGGCGGGGACTGGACCGCGGTCAACACCGGCCTGATTGCTGCCTATATTTTCTCCCTGGCGATTGACCCGGCGGCGCCGGCCACCCTCTATGCGGGAACCTATGGCGGCGGCCTGTTCAAAAGCACCAACGGCGGCGGAAACTGGAACGCGGCCAACACCGGCCTGACCGGTGCTAACGTTCTTCTCGCTCTGGCGATTGACCCGAAAACACCGGCCACCCTTTACGCAGGGATAAGTAACGGCGGCGTGTTCAAAAGCTCGAACGGCGGCGGAAACTGGAACGCAGTCAACGACGGCCTGACCAATACCAATGTGCGCACCCTGGCGATTGACCCGGCGACGCCGACCACCCTCTATGCGGGAACATTTGGCGGCGTGTTCAAAAGCACCAACGGCGGCGGAAACTGGAACGCGGTCATCACCGGCCTGACCAATATCAGGGTTAACGCTCTGGTAATTGACCCGAAAACGCCGACCACCCTTTACGCGGGAACAGAAGGCGGCGGCGTTTTCAAAAGCACCAACAGCGGCGGAAACTGGACCGCGGTCAACACCGGTCTGGCCAATACAACTGCTCGCACCCTGGCGATTGACCCGGCGACGCCGGCCACTATCTATGCAGGAATATATGGCGGCGGCGTGTTCAAAAGTGCGAACGACGGCGGAAACTGGACCGCGGTCAACACCGGTCTGACCAGTACCTATGTTAACAATCTGGCGATTGACCCGAAGACGCCGACCACCCTCTATGCGGTAATATATGACCTATTTAAAAGCACGAACGGCGGCGAGAACTGGAGCGCGGTCAACACCGGCCCAGCCAATACCCGGGTTATCAGCCTGGCGATTGACCCGGCAACGCCAACCACCCTCTATGTGGGAACGGATGGCGGCGGCGTGTTCGTTGTAAGGTACACCCTCCATTTACCGCTGCTGTTGAAGGATTAAATCATACCCATCCTGGAACTCTGGGAGGTGGAGCCCAACAACACGAGCCAACCCTACACGCTCACGGCATCACCTGATCCCCCTCCCCGACCGCTCGATCCACTCCCGGTAGCGATCAGCCATTTCCAGGGCCTCCGGGTTACGGGCCAGATCCTCCAGGGAATAGCGCATTTTCCTTTTCCAATTGGGATATTGGTCGGTGGTGCCGGGCAGGTTCTGCTGGTTCATTTCCAGGAAAAGATCTTCCTGGTTGAGGACCACCAGTTTAGCCGGGGTGGAAACGAGAAAACCGATGAACGCCTGGTGCAACTCCGGAGTGACCCGAGGTTGATCCTGGGCATGGAGTCGTCGGGCCTCGGCTTCGGACAGAAATCCGGTACGGTGAAGGGTATCGATCATCCGCCGCTTGTCATGGATGCGGTGGAGCAGGCTGGCCTGGAAGCCGACATCATCAGGAAGCAACCCCAAATCCCGACGCAACCGGATATCTCCGGAGGACCAGAAACCGGCCAGCGTGGGCAGGTCATGGGTGCTGACCGCCGCCAAGGCCCATTCCGGGTATTCGCCCGGGTCCTTGAACTCCCCGGATTCCTTCTTTTCGAAATAGAATAACCGGTAGGACAAAATGCCGTGCTGCTGCAAAACCTCCCGAACCTCTCCCGGGACGGTTCCCAGGTCCTCGCCGACGATCAGCGTTTTGCTCCGCAGGCTTTCCAGACAGAGGATTTTGATCAGGTCCTCGGAATAATCCCTCACATACCCCCCCTGGGCCGCGCCCTGCCCCTCCGCAATCCAGAAGAGACGGAAGAACTTCATCACGTGATCGATCCGCAGGGCCCCTCCCGGCCGGCAATTTCTACGGATTTCATCGGCCAGCAGGCGATAACCCTGGTCCCGGTGTTTTTCCCGGTTGGCCGGCTGAAAACCCCAGTCCTGTCCCAGGGGAGCAAAATCATCCGGCGGGGCCCCGGCCTTAACCCCGGGTACCAGAAATTCGCGGTAAGCCCAGGCATCGGCACCCCCGGGGTCGGTACCCAGGGCCAGGTCCAGGTAGAGGCCGATCTCCGCCCCCTTGTCCCGAGCGGTTCGCTGAACCTCTTCCAGTTGTTCTTCCACCTGCCACTGCAGGTACTGGAAAAACAAAATCCTTTCTCCATGCTCCCGGCAAAAGGCCTCTACCTCCTCGGAACTCGGGTCCTGAAAAGGCATCGGCCAATCATGCCAAACCTGCCGGAAGGGATGCTGTTTTCTAAAAAATTCATCCAGGGCACAAAAGGCGGCAAAAAGTTCCAGGGTTTTCCCTTCCCGTTTTATATAGCTTTTGAAGGACTTCAGACGTGGATCCTGCCCGTTATTGGGTTCCCGGCAGCTTTCCAGAAAGGTCTTAAAGACTTCCTCCAGGACCATTCCCTTGAGCTGGGCCGCCACCTCATATTCCACCATTTCCGAATCCCTGAGTTCGCGGATTACCTTTACAAATTCCGGCGAACACGCCATTTCCCGAGCCGGCCAGGATTGGTGGTATTCTTTGACGGCGGTTACATCCAGGTAAATCGTATTGCGATAAAATCGGCTGGTGGGGTAGTAGGGGCTGATATTATAAGGCTCCCGGTTAACCAGGGCATGAAGGGGCAGGACCCCGATGACATCCACCTGAAGACGGTCCGCGGCCCAGCCGATCAGTTTTTTCAAATCACTGAAATCCCCGATCCCCCAATTGCGGGCGGACCGCAGGCCGTGCAGAGCTACCAACAACCCGGCCCGCTTTCCGCCCTCCGCCAGGACCGGTGGGAGGTAGGCCCGATCCGGGCAAAGAATGGCGGTGATCTCCTGCTCCCAACGTTTATCCTCAAGGGCCACTGCAAGGGAAAAGCGGTGAATCCCCAAAGGCAATCCCTGGGGAAAAGGAATGTCGACCCTTTGGAATACCCCCTCCGCTATTGGCAGCGTTTCCTTAATCCGGACCGCCTCGGAATCGAAGTTTTGGATCCTTTGGTAACCCTCCTCTTCCTCGATCGATAATTCGATCCGGAGAAGCTGAGACAGCCGATCCGGGGGAAGATTCTCCGTCAGGGGAAATTGAAGACCGATTTCCTCGGGCAGCTTAGACCGGTATTCCACCCACAACGGTTTCGTCAGTTGGCGCCAGGGCCTCTCCCTTTCCTGGCGCAGGGCCTGCTCGACGTCGTTCAGAGTCTTAAGGTCCACCATGGCCTGACAAAAAATGCGCAGCGTGTCCTCCGGGAGAACATGGACCTGACCCTGGAAATCGGTATACTCCAGTTCAATCCCCTTGCAGCCGGCCAGATCTCGAAGCGCGGCCAACTCCTTTTGTCTAACGTCTTCCAATAGCCTGATTCCTCTCTGAAGCGCAGGTGCGGGTTCTATCGGCTACCAAGAGGCTCCCGTTTTCGCATAAGGTCAGACGAGGAGATGAAATGTCTTCCTCGGATAGTCGGCGAACGATCCGGACCCCCTCCCCTTCCGGGTCGATTTCCGGCAGCCCCCCGTTGACCAGCTTCACCGGAACCAACTGCCCATCCAGAAAACGCCCGGTCTCCGGATCCAGCCGAACTTTCAAAATCACGCTGATCCCGCTGGGGCCTTTCAGGTTAAACAGCCCAAAGGTTAAAAAATTACCCAGGCTGTAAGCGATCAATTTTCCTTTATACACTTCCATGGCCCGCAGGACATGGGGGCCGTGTCCCAGAACCAGATCCGCCCCGGCCTCCACCACCGAACGGGCAAATCGAACCACGTTACCCCGGTTTTCCCCCAGGAAAACCTCGTTCCGGTCCGCCACATGTTGGGCCGAGCGCCCTTCCGCGCCCCCGTGAAAAGAGACGATCACCAGGTCGTGGTTGGCTTTGAGTTGCCGGACGATTTCCACGGCCGGGGTAATGTCCAGAATCGAATAGGAATATTTGGACGGTTTATACGAGAAGCCCGCCACCACGACTCGCTTCCCCCTGATTTCGAAAAAAGCCAGGGAGGTCCCGCCCGCGTACTTGATCCCGGCATTCTGAAGGGTCTCCAGGGTGTTCCGGATGCCTTCCGGGCCGAAATCCCAGGCATGGTTATTGGCGATGTTGACCACGTTAAAACCGTTCTGCTTCAAGTGCCCGGCATAGCGGGTCGGAGTCCTGAATTCAAAGCACCAGGGGCCTTTTTCTTCCCGGCATTTCCCCCCCTCTTCCCCATCCGACAGGATACCTTCCAGGTTTCCGAAGACCAGATCGCCGCCCCGGAGATGCTCACTAACCTCCTGAAACAGGCCTTCCCCGTCGCCCGGCGGCAGCGCGGTCCGTTGCCCGGTGGAGCCCATCATGATGTCCCCCACGGCGGTAATGGTCAAGGGATCGCTGCCCGCCGGGAGCAAGACGGGTAGTCCGAGGAGCAGGAGACCGAGAATGATCGGTATTTTAAGATTACAAGCCATAATTCATCAATACCCAAATTGGATTTGCAGGCAATTCCTCGTCATCCCCGAAGGCCTTTATCGGGGATCCAGTATTCCTTAAGAAAAGCCTGGATTCCCACCCAGAAACGTTGCGGGAATGACGCTTTATGAGGTTGTTACTGTTTTGAAAACATTTTTAATTGCTACCCTCGATCGGGGGAGGATTATAGCACAGGGAGTAATTTCATTAGGCAATAATTTTTTCTACCGCTTTTCACTAATTTTTGTTATTTTTATCTAAATTCAGGGAAGGAGAACTCTGCGGATGCGCCTGATCTTCCTGGGGACCAACGGCTGGTACGATACCCCTACCGGCAACACCGTCTGTATTCTGCTGGAGACTCAAAAAGAAACCATCATCCTGGATGCCGGCAACGGCCTTCACAAGATCGACCGTTATCTGGACCCCAGCAAACCGATTTACCTCTTTATAAGCCATTTCCATCTGGACCATGTGGTGGGTCTGCATATTCTGAACAAATTCAATTTATCCCGGGGAATTGAGGTCTACGGGCCACCAGGGACCAAAAAATTTCTGACGCAGTTAATCCGCCAACCCTTCACCGCCAACCTTAATAACCTGAATACCCCTTTGCGAATCCACGATCGGCTTTCCCTTGCGACCCTGCCTTTTTCAGTGGAATCGAAAAAATTATCCCATGTTTCTCCCTGCTACGGCTACCGCTTTACCCTGGAGAATAAGACCATCGTCTATTGCACCGATACCGGGCCTTGCCGCAATCTGGGGCTCCTGGCCCGGCAGGCCGATCTGCTGATTACCGAATGCGCCTACAAGGGAGGGGAAACCACCAAATGGCCCCACCTCAATCCCGTGTTGGCCGCCCAGGCCGCTCAAGAGGCCGGCGCCAAAAAATTGGTCCTGGTCCATTTTGACGCCAGTTTATATACCACGCTAAAGGACCGCCGGGAGGCCCAGGCCAAGGCCCGAAAGATCTTTCCCAACACCCTGGCCGCCCGGGACGATCAGGAAATATCAATATAAAGCAACTCCATACTAAACCCCCAGGCCCGGGGGGCACCCCAAGGCATTTAAATCCCCCCCCGCCCCCCTTTTTCTAAGGGGGGAGTCAAAGTCCCCCTTTGACAAAGGGGGATTTAGGGGGATTTTAACAGGGCTGGAATAACTACCAAGCCACTGTCGAAGACTGGATTCGGGATCGGGTCCGGACAACACCAAGAGGTGAAGAAGTCATCGGATTTTGATTCGTTCCACTTAAAGGATAGACATGAAAAAAATCATTGCCATTTACGGCAGCCCGCGGCGGAAAGGCAACACCGCGCTCCTGCTGGACCAGGCGGTTCAAGGGGCCGAGGAAGCCGGCGCGGCAGTGGAAAAAATCGTTCTTGGGGATTTGGAGATCTCCCCCTGTCTGGAAATTTACGGCTGCAAGGAAACAGGCCGCTGCAGCCTTCAGGATGACTTTCAAAAAGTCTACGACCAGCTTCAGCAATGCCAAGGATTGATGCTGGCCTCCCCCATCTTTTTCTATACGGTCAGCGCCCAGACCAAAATCCTCATGGACCGCTGCCAATCCTTCTGGGTCAAAAAATACTGGATCGAGAAAGTCCCTTTCGGGCAAAAAAACTATCCCCGTAAGGGTCTTTTTATTTCCGTGGGAGCGACTTCCGGAAAAAAGCTTTTTGACGGGGCGCTTCAAACCGTAACCTATTTTTTTGACGTCCTGGACATGGAATTGTGGCAGGCCCTGCTGTACCGCGGCCTGGATTTTGAGGGAGATGTCCTGAAGCACCCGGAATATCTGGAGGAAGCCTTCAACCAGGGAAAGGCCTTCGCCCAAGGGCTGTGAATGGACGGCTCCAATCAAAATTTCCTTATTGAGACTGATCTTGATATATTCTCAAAAAGTCCTTCACAGAATGCTTGTCATTCTGAGTACATTCGCTTCGCTCAGTATGAACTCCGCGAAGAATCTCGTTTTTTCATCAGCTTGATAGATCCTTAGCCGAGTTTATCCTGACCAAAGGCCAAGTCCATTCGCAGAGTTTACCCTGAGCCGAAAACCGAGATCCTTCGCAGAGTTTAACCTGAGCCGAAAACCGAGATCCTTCGCGTTGCTCAGGATGACAGTCAGGCGAAGGGCTCAGGATGACAGGCAGCCGAAGGGCTCAGGATGACAGGCGCAGAGTTCAGGATAACAGTTTGGACCTTTTTGCGAGGTTATCAATTTTTAGCTTTTTGAAAAATCACTTGGTCTATTATCAAGCAGGTGGGAATCCAGGAGGGTTCACAATATGAAATCCTATCGAAAAGAATTATGGTTCAACATCCCGGGGCGCCGGGCCTTCCTCAATATCACCGATGAGGTCGAGCGCTGTCTGAAAGACAGCGGCATCCGGGAGGGCCTGATCCTGGTCAACGCCATGCACATCACCGCCTCGGTCTTTATCAATGACGACGAGTCCGGCCTGCACCGGGACTATGACAAATGGCTGGAAAAACTGGCCCCCCACGAACCGGTCAGCCAGTATCTCCATAATCGCACCGGGGAGGATAACGGCGACGCCCACCTGAAACGCCAGGTCATGGGCCGGGAGGTGGTGGTGGCCGTCACTGGGGGTAAACTCGATTTCGGCCCCTGGGAGCAGATTTTTTACGGGGAGTTTGACGGGGGAAGGAAGAAAAGGGTTTTGATGAAAATAATCGGAGAGTAAAGCAGTGGTATAATAACCTCGTAAAAAGGCGGATTACCCGTCATTGCTTCCCTGTAACATGATTTAATGGCAGAAGGGCATGATCCGCCACCCTCTCAAGCTGGCGAGTTTCCCAGGTTCCACCACTTTGGTCCTTCTGAAAGCGTTTGTCTGGTGGGAATCCTCACCCACTAATAAAGGGTGATGGTCTTGATATTACTTTCTGCCTGGGTATTGTCCGACTCGAGGGTCTTCAATTGGACGTTGATCTGTCCGGTCCTGGTGCCCATGTTAGGCATCGTGAAGCTGACCCCGGTGTCCGTCCAATTGGTGAAAGTCGTAACCGTATAGGTTCCATTGTCAATTATGACCTGACCGGGGCGGGTTCCGAAGCCCCCGCCGTAGATCGTTACCGTAGTTCCGCCGGACTTAGGTACCGAAAGAGGCGAGACGGAGGTAATATCCGGCGTAACCAGCTCGACGTTCACCGTCGGCGTATTGGTCCCGTGATTGACCAGTACGGCCCGGTAGTTGCGGTAGGTCTGGAGGTCGCCCACCACCCCGGAAATCCAGACTTGGGTGGAGGGTGGGAGCTTGAACTCTTTTATTAGGGGCAACCCGCCGCTCGGCACCGGGGTCTGCTCGCCCAGGATGTAGAGCGTCTGGGTGGAAGGGTCGAGGTTCCGGACCCGGAGGACATAGGTCCGGGCCTTCACCGTCGGGTAGAGGGCGTCATTGGGTCCCATCTTCCAGGCGATTGAACTGTAACGCGGCGGAGCGGCGCTGGCCGTACTGCCTGGCAAAACCGAGAACCGTTGGTCACGAACCGGCACGGCCACGCCGGACATCGGATTGAAGGACTGCCGCCAGAACCCCAGGAAAAAGTCCTTCGACAGATCCCGGATGTCCTGCCCGGTGGCCGTCTTGAGGATGCCGTAGGTGTCGTCCCAACAGAGGGAGGTCCAGCAGGCGTCTATGGCCTCGTACATCCGGCGGACCGAGTTGGGGAAAATGTCCCCCATCCAGATCGTCAACGCGGCGGCGGAGTAAGCTTCCTCGGTGTCGTAACCGGAACCGAAGCCGGCGGGGATCGACTTCTCGACAAACTGGATACCGCCCTCGATCACCGGCTTCATCCCGGCGACATTTTTGGTGGCCTCCCAGGCCACCCAGCCGGCAGCAGCCTCGTCGATCCATTTGGTGGTGACGTTGGTCGTGTATTGCCTTTGGAAGGCATGCCCGACCTCGTGGGCCGTGGTGACCGCGAGGTGATCACCCCTGGTAATTTTATTGTTCAAATACACCCACGGTTGTCCGAAGACGCCCTTCGTGGTAGCCCCTCCGGTCCCCTTGGTGGGCGTCCAGGGGCCAAGATCCCGAATTGTGATGCTCTGCTGACCGGGCAGGAGTCGCCAACTTTGGCCTTTCAGCTTCTTGTAGGTGGCCACCGCGTTGTTCAGCACCTCATCTGCAAACGCCGTCGTGGCGTAGGAACTGCTGGCCGGATCGCAGGTATACTCCACTTTGAAGAACTTATCCGGATCTTCGAGGGGCGTACAGGGCGCGGTTGCGGTCGAGACCACACCCACATGGCCGAGGGCGGTAGCGAGCGGCGCCTGGGTAGGGAAACCGCTGGTTGGTCCGGGAGCACTTAGCGCCCCCGGATTTGAGGTCAAAGCCGTACCGTAGGTACCGGCCGGCACGGTCAGCGTAACCCGATGGTTGACGGAGTCGACCACCGCATCCGATATGACTAGATAGACCCCCGAGGTCGTGTCGAGGACACTGGCCGTCGGCGGCGAGCCCCGTCCCTGATCCGAATAGGGCAGAATCAATTGAACGGGTTTAAGGAGCTGATTTAACGGCGTGTTACCGTTTGCACCGTAACCTAAATACACCCTGAATTCATACCCGCCATCGGTCTGTTCGGGATCGAAGAGGGAAAGGGTACGAGCCTGCCGACCCCCGAGTATCAGGTAGCACCCGTAATCAGGCAACGCACCCGGCGGGATGATCAGTCGGGCCCCGCCAAAACCGATCGTCACCCCATCCCGCACCGCTCCACAGCGGTTTGTAGTGACTCCGCCAGGAACCCCTTCATCCTTGACCGTAACCTGAAGGATTCGCCCGTTGGTCTCGTTGGTGATCGTAAAAGTCCTTGCCTCGGAGAGTAGGGTGCAACGTCCCCAGGCCAGGTCATAGGGCGGGCTATATTTTGAACCAAAGGTCAGGGGGCCCGACCATAGGCCCTCGGCCCGAAGGGTTTGAGGGGTTTCCAGCGCCTGGTTGTGGTCCAGGCAGAGCCAGTCCCCTTTGGGAACTTCAAATGGATTCCTGGGCGTATCCAGATAGGGACTAACCTTCCAAACCGAACCCGCAACCGGCTGTCCACCGAAGGGTATGGTGATTTCATTGCTTTGCCGAGTCAAATTGGTTCCCGGTTCCAAACCGTTAAAGCGCAGTTTCACCGGAGTCCCTGCCGCCAGACCATCCAGGACAGTCTCGATCACGAAGCGGTCGGCATGGATGACGGCCCGGGTATCGGAAAGCACGGCGAGGTTGTCGGTAGTGTACACGCCCTTGGAGGTGGTCAAGGTCGCCTTCACCGCCTGTAGTTTCGAAAGATTTTTTCCCTCGATGATCCAAGTATGGCTCCCCTGCTCTCTAAATTGGGTGGGCAGTCCGGCGTCGGTGATAAAATAAGGGGCCAATAATCCCTCCGCTTCGGTGGTCGAGGACAGAAACACATCCATCGGTGAGATGATAGTGTATGATTGTGATTCTCCCCACTCGCCGGCGATCCCGTCGAGTCGGGCGGCGGATATCGGCCCGGTGCGGGCACCTTCCGGGATGGTCAGGGTGGCGATTTGATAATAGGTAGAATTGGGGATGAAGTGGACCGCGGTCACTCGGGCGGAAGCGCCGGTGGCCCCGCCAAAGTTGATGACGTTCTGGGCCGGTTCGAGGCTGAACCCGTGGCCCACTATTTCGACCACATCTCCTATAGCCCCTAAGTAATTGTGGTCCGGATACGAGTTGTACCAAGGGTCCGGGATCGCCGGCTCCAGATCCGGGGGGCCGGCAGGAATGTTCCTGACTGTTAGCGAGGGTCCCTGGTTCTGGGCCATGGGACGGCCGCCGATGAATACCTCTACCGACCAACCGGCGCCGCCGCCATTATGGACTCCCAGCGAGGCATAGGGCACGACCACCGAAATCTCCCCGTTCTGAACGGAGACGACCTTCCCCTGGGCCCGTTTTCCCCAAAAGGAAAACCAGACCACGACCTGGGAGGCCTCGGTGCCGAATCCGAAGCCGCCGAGGCGCACGGTTTCGCCCACGTTCGCCTCTACCGGATAGACCCAGGCGACCCCATGCTCTCCGGGCTGGGAGGTCGGGGGGGCAAGATCGCTATTTTGCACCGTGTTGGACAAGTACAGACGATACGGCGGCTTAGGAATCGGGTCAGCCTCGAGACCCGAAGCCGCGCCGGCAACCGTGCACATGACCGCTATGACTAGAACAAGAATTGAGACCAGGTCTATCACCGCCGATATAGGTTTCCTTGCCTGCCGAGTCCGTCCGTTTCCCGAAAAATCCATCCTGCCTCCTCCCTCAACCATTCCTGTTATCGGCGGATTTGTTGCCAACATGAACCACCTAAAAAAATAAACCCTTGACCGGGCCTGTGGCAATTTAATTTCGTTCATATTGCCGTTGGGGTCATAGGCAAAGTGGCTGACGCACCCCGGCGGGCTGGGTCTCGGTGAGTATCAGAACAAAGATCCGGCTCCAGTTTTGCCACCTATAACATCTTTTTATGAAGAAGGCATTAGGATTTCACTTCCTCGGTTTTTCTTGGTGGTGATTTTACCCGGGATTATGACCGCTGGCTGGAAAAACTGGCCCCCCACGAACCGGTCAGCCAGTATCTCCACAACCGGACCGGGGAGGACAACGGCGACGACCACCTGAAACGCCAGGTCATGGGCCGAAAGGTGGTGGTGGCCGTCTCCGGGGGAAAACTCGATTTCGGCCCCTGGGAGCATATTTTTTATGGGAATCGAAAACCCTTTCAGCCAATCAACTAACTTTGGGATAAACCCTAAAATCAAAAAGGATAGCAAAGACGGCTTTAACCCCTAAACCTCCTCTGGTGTCCAAAAAGCTAAGGAGGATTTTGAGATGTCCACGCGAAAGTTTTCTTCCCTCTTTTTATTCGGGATAATTTTATTGGCCTTGACTCCCAGGCATAGTCTATTGGCCGATTCTACAGAAGTCACCCGCCCTGACCCTGCCCTGATTCAGACGGCTTTCCCCAGAAATGAAAAAATGATCTATGAACTCACTTGGCTGGGGATCAAAGCCGGAACGGTGTCCATTAATATTCGTCAAAAAGAAAGCGGGAACTGGTATATCCTGGGTGAAGCTCGATCCTCGCCCCTCTTCTCTATCTTCTTTCCGGTCGAAGATCGTTTCGAAACGGAAATGGGACCGGAAATGTTTCCGGAATGGATTACGCTACAACAGCACGAAGGGTGCTACAAGGCTTTTCGACGGGTCACTTTTCAACAAGACCGCCTCAGGGTCATCAGCGAGAAAGATGGTGATCCTTCCAAAACCTATAAACTGAACAGGCCGTCACACAACGAACTTACCTCCTTTTTGGTTTTAAGGACTCTTCCGCTAAAGGAAGGGCGTTCAGTCTTTCTGGAGACCTTTGCTTCGGATAGAAGTTATACGGTGGAAGTCAAGGTCCTTAAAAAGGAACGCCTGCAAACCAATTTCGGAGAAATTAACGCAATTAAAGTTAGGCCGGAGTTGCCCTTTAAAACCGTTCAGGAACAAAAGGGAGAATTTTATGCCTGGTTTACCGACGACCAACGGCGCCTCCCGATCAAGCTCCAGGGGGGTGTCATCCTAGGCTCCATGGTCGGTATATTGGTTGAATGGCAAGTGGACGATAAACCCATATTCCGGAAACCTGACTCCTGATTTTTCCCTTTCACCTCTCTGGGGTGATACCAGTCAAATGACCCCCCCCGATCACCGCGTAAACTTTTTCTATCCCGGTCATCTTCTGAGCCCGTTTTATCGTATTAACGATCCCTCTATGGGCACAGCTGGAAACCACAACCAGTCCCTTTCCTTTTCCATTTAGAATTACAGCCTGTTCTCCGACCCTTTCTGCTTCTCCATTTCACGACTTTGTTCTTAAGGTGATCAGCGGCATTGTTTGCCCTTTCGGATTTTGTGGAGATTTTATCCTCTACGCAGGACAATACTTTTCCTAACTTCCTCAGCCAAAAATAGCAGGAAGGCGAAAGGCAGAAGAACAAGCCAGACAGACCAAGAGAGGGGAGAAGTCGAAAATATCCGGTTGCCCCAAGGGTGATAGACGATGAAAAGCTGAAGAAGGAGTTCAAAGCCTATGCCAATGAGGATCAGCGGGTTTGTGAACAATCCCAGTCCTATCACGGATTCTTTCGATGACCGGCAGGCAAAGACATTCCCTATCTGGGAGATGATGATCGCCGTCAGGCAGGCGGTGGTGGCCTGCCGATAGCCCACGTGGTCCGGTAGAAGTATGGTTCCCCAGGTCCAGCCCTCGCCATACAGCACATAGAAGAATCCGAACATGCAGGCCGCCGCTTCGATAGGTCCGAGGAAGAGATAGGCTCGGGAAATGACCGAAAAATCGACAAGTCGTTCATCCCGGCCTCTAGGTGGTTGCTTCATGACCGAGGGCGTCGGCTTTTCCGTGCCGAGAGCGAGCGCCGGGAGCATGTCCGTGCCGAGGTCAACGGCCAGGATCTGCAGGATCGTCAGCGGCAAGGGGATCTTCAGCAGGATATAGGCCAGATAGGGCACGGCCTCAGGTATGTTCGAGGCAAAGATATAGGTGATGAACTTCCTGATATTCGCATAGACCGCCCGGCCTTCCTCCACCGCATTGACGATGCTGGCAAAGTTATCGTCCAGCAGGATCATGTCGGAAGCCTCTTTGGCCACATCCGTCCCGGAGATCCCCATGGCTATGCCGATATCGGCCTTCTTGAGAGCGGGAGCGTCATTCACGCCGTCGCCGGTCACGGCGACGCGCTCCCCTTCTTCCTGCAAGACGGAAACCACCCGCATCTTGTGCTTGGGGGTCATGCGCGCGAAGATGACCTCCTTGGGAGAGAGTTTTTTTCGTAATTCCCCGTCATCCATCTTCACAAACTCCGGTCCTTCGATAACCACCGGTTCCCCCCTCACCAGCCCGACTTCACGGGCAATGGCCAAGGCGGTCCGGCTTCCATCCCCGGTGATCATAATGACCTTGATGCCGGCCTCATGGCATTTCCGGATAGCCTCGGGCACTTCAGGCCGCGGCGGATCTTCGAGACCGATCAGGCCCGCAAAGACAAGCTCTGCTTCCAGGATCGAGTCCCTGGCCGGATTTTCTTCAGATCGCTCAACTGCCGAAGACTCGTTGCGGTCTTTATAGGCAAACGCCAGCACCCTTAAACCAAAATCCATGAGCTGATGGCTGGCATTCAGCGCCTTCTGTCTGAAGGCCTCATCCATCCGCTGCTCCGCTCCGTTCACCAGAGAAAGGCCGCATAAGGGCAAAATGCTTTCCATGGCCCCTTTGGTGAAAACATATTCTTTATCTTCCATCTTGTTCAGGGTGGTCATCCTTTTCCGGTCGGAGTCAAAGGGGATTTCGGAGAGGCGTTCTGCGCTCAGGTCACCCAGGTTTTCCCTGGACAGTTTCAGCAGAGCGGTCTCGGTCGGATCGCCTTGGTATTCATTATCGACAAAGCGGGCATTGTTGCAGAGGAGTGCTGTCCGCATAAGCATATCATCGGCCTGCGGTCTATAATCTTTGGCTTCAATGACCTGATCGCCCTTCCATATTTTTGAGGCAGTCATTCTGTTTTGAGTGAGGGTACCGGTCTTGTCCGTGCAGACCACGGTTACACAACCCAGTGTCTCGACCGAGGAAAGGTTTTTAATCAAAGCCTTCCTTTTTACCATGCGCTGGCTGGCCATAGCCAGGGAAAGAGTGACCGTCGGCAGCAACCCCTCCGGGATGAGGGCGACTGTGATGCCGATGGTAAAGATGAAATTGTCCCAGAAGTTCCTCCCGATAAAGAAGCCGAGGCCAAAAAAGAAGAGGCCGACCCCGGCGGCGATGGTCGCTACCAGGCGGGTTGCTTTTTGGATCTCTTTCTGGAGGGGGCTCAGGGTCGGTTCAACGGAACCGGTCAGGTGGGCTATCCGGCCAAACTCGGTCCCCATGCCGGTTGCAAAGACGAGCGCTTTCCCCGAGCCGCTGGTGACGGATGTCCCGGCAAAGACAATATTGGGGCTTTCCAGCAGTTCGCCTGGCGAAGGACCATGGTCCTTCAGGCCGGCTTCCGATTCCCCCGTGAGAGCGGCACTGTTCACCTTCAGCCTGGAACTTTCTATCAGCCGGGCGTCGGCCGGTACCCGATCGCCTTCGGAAAGCAGGATGATGTCCCCCGGTACTATTTCGCGCGAATGGGCCTTCTTTTCCGTTCCTTCCCGGATAATCTGCACATAAAACGGCAGGAGTTTTTTTAAGGCCTCCAGGGCTTTCTCGGCCCGGTATTCCTGGATAAAGGTGAAGATCGCATTGATAAGAATGACCCCGACGATGGCAACGCCGAGTGTGGACATGCCTTCTCCGGGATGGAGATAGGCGGAGAGGAACGAAAGGCCGGCGCCGATCCAGAGCAATACAGCCAGAAAATGAGTGAACTGTCCCAGGAACCGCAGGAATAGCGAGGTCCTGGCTCCCTCTCTGATTTCGTTGAACCCGTTTTCCGAGAGTCTTTTGGCCGCCTCGGTCTCCGAAAGACCGCCCTCCGAACTTACCAGCGCCCTGAGGGCCTCCGCTCTCGAAAGGCTGTTAATCTTCATGGCGCGGCTTCAGGATAATGAGGTCGCAGGGTGCTTCCTTGAGGACTTCTTCAACCGGATTGCCTTGAAGCAGGGAGGCCAAGAGACTTCTTTCGCTGGCACCCATGATGATGAGGTCATGCCGTTTGGCGAAGGCCTCGATGGTTATATTCCTGGCGGTTCGGCCCGGCAAAAGCCTTCCCTCATGCTCGATATCCTGTTGTTTGAGGTAGTCCATGAAACGGGAAATGTCGGGTGATACCCGCTCTTCCCATTCAGGGGGGGTCAGGTGTACCTCACCGCGGAGGAATTTTTCAACCGGCTTGGGCGTATGAAAGACGAAGACCTTAGAGCCGAAGGCCTTGGCCATGGAGGCGGCAAAATGGGCTCGCTCCGCGATACGATCGATTTTGGCTTTCAGCGGGACCAGGATCTTCCGGGGATGTACTCTCCCGTAATGGACCACCCGCATGAGCGCGACCGAACAGGGCAACTTTAGGGAGAGGCGGCGTACCACTGTGTCCGAGTAAAACCTTCTTTCCAGATCCTCCCGGCGGGTGGCGGCAAAGACGATTTCTATTCCCTCGTGTCTGACTACCGCGTCAATCTCTTTAACCGCCTCACCCTTTCGGGTGATGCTCTCGACACGAACCTCAAGTTTCTCCGCCTCAACGAAGAGCCTCTTCATGGCTTCCTGAGCTCTGTTTAAGCTCTCCTCCGGGGCGCCTTTTTCGGCGATAAAGCAGGTGTAGAACTTGGCGCGGCAGGATTTGGAGAGATGCAGGGCGCAACGCCCCGTAACCTCTGAATTGATATGTTCGTTGACGGCAACAAGGATTTTCTTATACATTATATTATTAGTGCACTAAATTAGGGTGGATAGACAACTAGGTCGGATATTTACCCTAGGGCGACTCCTGAGAGATTCTTCCGACCCATATCGACCGTTTTATTCGAAATGAAAATTTGTGGATTACAGGAAGCTACTCGTTTCCCCAACAGATTTATTTCCTTGATATTTCCTGAAAATCCTCAATAATACTCCCACCTGATCTCAAGGATTAAATAAACCAGTAAGGAGGAATTGTCAATGAACAAAGAGGATCTGGTCAGTCAAGTGGCTAAATTCGTCGCAACGAAAAAGGAAGCCGAAGCGGTGGTTGATTCAGTCTTTGGGGCGATAGCCAAGGCATTGAAGGAGGGAGACCGGGTGAATTTGGCCGGGTTTGGAACCTTCACCGTCGTCGATAAACCTCCCCGGAAGGGACGGAACCCGAAGACGGGGGAGGAAATTGATATTGCCGCCAAGAAAGTCCCAAAGTTCAACCCCGGAAAAGGCCTGAAGGATGCCGTAAAATAGGGCGGTGGCCAATGGGAAGAGCCCCTGGGACTAAACGGTCCGGGAGTTTTTGCTTTCTTGGAAACTTACCAACAGGTAAAAGAATGACCAAACTGGACAGACACCTTATTCAGGACAGCCCAGTATGGCCATTTCGGTCTATCTTAAGGTATACCCCCGGCCATCGAGGCAGGCACTGATCGCCCGCAGATAATCCGAGTTCTTTTGGGTGGTCTGAGCATCGGGTCGGCCGGCAGGTGGCTGTGACGGATCGAAGCCTGTCTGACCAACAGCCCAATTGTGGCAGGCGTTATAATCCTTGGCCTGTTGCTCTTCGCTTTGACTCTGGCGGGGATAGACAAACATCCGACCGCCCGATCCTTGGCTTGCTGACGGCGGTGGCGCCTGACTTCTTGCGGACGGAGGTGGAGAATAATTTGTCGGGGGTGGGGGTGCGTAGGCCGGCGCCGGCCGGCGTACAACACCGGGGATCTGGTTTCCCTTCGAATACATGCATTGCTGATAGGCTATGTCGTAGCGCCTCTGGAGCTGATACCCGGAAGCAGCGCCCTCGTTGGCTCCGATGGAGGTTCCGCCGAGAAGGCCGGCCCCGGCACCTATGGCCGCTCCGGCGCCCGCGTTGCCCGTGGCAGCACCGATCACCGCACCCAGGCCGGCCCCTACCATCGTTCCGACGACCGCTCCGGTGGCCAGGTTTTCATTGGCGGTCTGGCTTGGCGATGTACCTCCTATCTGGAACTGAGCCCACTCTCGGCAGACACCGTCATCAGCCATGAACACCTCATAGGGCTTTCCCGGGCTCGGCATAACCGAGACGGTTGGTCCTATCGGCATCGTGGCGCATCCGCTCAGGAACACGACCGTTAATAAGACAAGAAGACCGGATTTCCAGTTCATGTTATCTCCCTTCTTTTCCCGACTGGGGAGGAGTCGGAACCACCCTCGTCCACCCACCCGGACAGTTTGCGACATAGGGATAATACTTTTTCATCGTTTATTCTCCCCTAATGCCTGGAGCGAGCAACTGATTCAATCCTCTTTATTCTAAATAAGACTTTGAATTGACAAAAAAGTTAAAAATATTCATAACGACGCCTTGCGTGCCCGGAGAAGGATAATCAGGCAAACACAAAAGCCCAAATCATGACAGCGGGTCTCAAAAAAAGCTCGTGGTGACAGCCTCATCCGATCAACCCTTTTACTCCTCCATTCCACTCCGCCAACATCCGTTCGCCGATCTCCCGGAACTCGGGGTGATTGCCTATGTATGTCGAGATCATATTCTGTGTCTCCGTTACCGCCTCGGCCGACCGCTCGAAGGTGTCGGCGATCGTTCCCACCGGCAGCGACAGATAGGACACGGCAAAGCGCTCCAGCACCCTGCGCGGCCACCACTTCTTGGATCCCCCTATCGTCAGGGCGGGAACGTCTTTTTGGATATAGGCCGTCGTGGTCACCAGGTCGTAGACCGGGGCCAGGGTCACCTTGCCGAGCGGGGAGGGGTATAACACGCCGAAGTTCTTCAGGTGGCCGTCGCCGTTTCGCAGCATGACCGACAGAACCAATGTTGAAAAAAACTGCGCCCGTGCCGACAGCAGGTTGTCGCCTGAGACAAAATCCCTGATGGTCCCGGCCAGCCGCTCATAGCTCCCGGTGTATTTCTGGGCGGTCCCCAATGCCTGGAGGCTGCACATATCCTCGAAGCCGATGAAGGCCCCCTGCGGTGTAATGTCGAAACGACGCAGGATGAAGAGGCCGCCGTTGTCCGAGAGATGGAATTCCGGAACCGGCAGGCCGGCCCGTTTCGCAGCCGTCATGCAGAAAAACTCATTGGCGGCCAACTGCGGGTAATCGGTACCCCACGACTTGACGATATGGCCCGAGGACGAAAGCGTACCGCGCTCCGTGGCCTCCAGCATGACCTTCGGCTGGATGCCTGAAATTCCGGAGCGGAGGGCATAGCGGGCCACCAGCTCCTGGAATAGCTCCCGGCTGTCCGGGTAGGTGAGCATTTCGTCGAGGGACTCGGGAGTTTCCACCGGGTGCGGCGTTTCGTCTCCGGGAAGATAGAAACGGTTTCTCCCTACCTGGTTCCCCCCGGTCACCCGCAGGATCGCCAGGTCATCCTCCCCCACCAGCTTGGCGATGGCCCGTCGGATCGTCTCCAGCAGGGCGCCTTCCGGCAGATTCATCTGAAAAATGGGGTGCAGGTCGCGGCTCAGCCAACTCGCCAGACGCACCGGCATGGTCAGGGAGACCTGGGCGTCGGCAGCGGCCTCCGGGGAGTAAGCGAATACATATTCTCGATTCGGCTCCCGGGCCAGAAGGCCGGACCGCCGGTCCGCGGCCCAGACGGCCAGTGGTGACACACCGCTCATCAGCGAAACTCCTCGTTACGCAAATCCTCCAGCGTCGGCGGTCTGCCTGCCGGACGGACCTTCAATTCCAGTCCCAGGAAATCGAGCAGCCGGATCAGTTTCCGAACTCCGATCTCCTGCACCGTACCGTTCTCGATCTGCCCGATAGTAGTACGACTCATCCCCAGGTTTTTGGCCAGTTCCGCCTGGGTAATCTTGCGGCTTTTCCGCACCTTCCGAATTTGTTGACCGATATCGAAAAGCATAGATGTATTTTATATAATGTATTATCGCCTGTAAAGAACAATATGATTCGCAAATAATGCAATTAAGAGGGTCTGGATATCACGGCTGCCATCAATGTCTGTTATGATATTTCCGATCAAGAGACTTATTTACGGGAACTCTCCGGATTGCATGAGGCCATGAAATATTTCGGACTTCGGGAAGCCCTGCTCATCACCGCCGAAGCCCAGCCGGAAGAGATTAAGGTGATGAACCTGCACTTAGCCGAATCCAGTTCTACCCATTATAGATTATTAAGGCCTTCTGTGTGCTTTGCAAGAAAAAAGGCATAAGGAATTGGTCCTGTCGAACTGATGGAATATATTGAGCTATACTTCTTTTTTTGATACTATCCGTCCGCTCTCAACCTTTTTTGAAAACTTTTCGATAATCATCACCTTGAATTTTTTCGAACCGCCCCCCTCGGCCGATCAGGCGGTACGGGTTTCCCCGGTTGCTTGTAAGCAGGATCAACCGTTTTACCTGACGCGCAGTTATCGGCTCCGGCGGTCAGATCAATCCTGAATGAGGAGGTAATTTACCATGCGCTCTAGTGAAATGGACCAACGCGGTCTGGGCATACGGGACATGGTCCAGCATCTGACCGGAGGCCGTCCTTTTATTTTTATGATCATGGCCTATGACGACAGGTGGGAACTCTTCAAGCGGATCAGCCAGATTGTCGCGAAGCATTTTGACCTGGCCTGCATCCGGGCCGATCATGTCAAAGGCGCCGGCTATGACCTCCTGGCCAAGATACATCTATTAATCAGCCGTTCCGAACTGGTCATAGCCGATATCAGCAAACCGAGCCCCAACGTCTATTATGAAATCGGCTACGCGGTGGGGGCCCGGAAGCAGCCCCTGCTGCTGGTTCAAAAGGGTACGGAAATCCCCACGGATTTGAAAGGCCTGGAGGTCGTGGAATACCGGTATGACCGTGACGGCAAGAAGGCCTTTGAAAAGGAATTGGTCGATCATCTCCGACTGCGTTTGAGTTCGGAGTTGCCTCTGTTGCGGGACATGTTGGAATCGCCGGTTTCGCAACCGGCCTACATCGTCAGCAGCCCCAAATACCCAGGAAGGCATAGCCGTCTATCTGGGGCAGGTCTACGACCGGCGAACCTTTGGCGACCACCTGGGCATCCTGGGGCTGATCTCGGCCTTCGGCTCCATGTGGGGGGAAGCCAAGGGCATAGATCTAATTTCCGGGCAGCACAGCCCCCCCGACCTTCTGGACCTTCCCGCCAGCCTCTATTTAATCGGTTCCGGAAAGGTCAACGCCCCTTCAGGGAAGATGCTGGCCCTGCTCCAGGGGGACAGAGAGCCGAACTGGCATTTTGGTCCGGCCCCGGGATATTCTTATGAAGACAAAGATTGGCCAGTTGTTCTGTACAGGATGAAGGGCCGGAAACAGATAACAGTAAAAGGCAAACTTGAAGAAATGGGTCCGGACCGGGCCGAGGTCTGGACCCAGGATTACGGGATTATCGTCCGGGGACCTCATCCCCGACATCCCGATCGCCTGGCGCTGATTATCGCCGGTGCCCACAGCCTGGGCACGGGAGCGGCCAGTTTGGCCGCCACCCGTTCCGTCATGATCCAAAAGATCAAGGGGAAATTACCGGAAAAAGTCCTGGAAGACAAAAAGAGGGCTTTCTGGGTACTGGTCAAAGGAACGACCTCAGGAAAAGACCTCCTTCTCGATGAAGAGGGGGTCAGTATCGAAGAGGCCGGGGTTTATGATTGATAAATTTTTTTCGAGCCCACTGTCGTTCCTCCCCTTCAGGTTGAGTTTTCAAATAAATTTCCCTTCGTAGCTAACTCTCCCTTCCAAACTCCTAAACTCTACCTTCCTTTAAAGCCTCCTGTTTAGGTCTGATCATTTAATTAATTGAAATAAATAGGTTTTTATTGCCGGCCCTCCATGGCATGCACCTTGCTCCGAGGTATTAAAAAAGACCCCATCAAAAAAGGGGGCAGCCGCTGGACGAGCCTCCGGCACCCGACCTTCGGGAAGAACTTGACGAAATATCCCGGCAGGGCATCAAGGAACGGCTCTCCGCGGATATGCGGGAACCTCTGATAAACAGGTTAGAGTAGCCGTTCGAACCCTCCGGGAAAATGAAAGGAGCGTCCAATGAAAGTCCAATGGTCTTCCGTCTGGAAATTCGGCTGCTGGTTCTTTCTGGCCTTTACCATTGTCGTCCATACCCAGGAGCTGATCATCCGTTTCCTTCACCCGGTGGGCGGGGGGATCTTTCACGAAATTTTTGCCTATTCCGGGGGAAGGGTCTATATGGCCAGGAAGGTTTTAAAAGAATACTTGATTGTCGATTCGGTCATCCTGGTGACCCTGATCATCTGCAATTATCCGCTCAACGGGGTGGTCCTGTCCCTGTTGGTTTCGGCGATTGGAACACTCAGTTGGTGGCTGGTCTGCACCTTTCCCTATCAGCGAAAGGGTTTTCAGGCCATGTGTTATTCCTATCTGGGCCTGGTTCCGTTAACCATCTTATCGATAGGCATGATTACCCTCTTTTTGAAAAAAAAGTGGACGCACAGAAATAACCAAAGTAAATTCCCCAATAGTTAAAGATAGGAGGAGAAAATGACCCGCACGAAAATAAGACCCCTTCGGTTTTTGGTCTTGGCGATCCTTTTGATCCTGATCATATCCGGTCCATCCGGGGCCGAATCCGGGAAAGCTCTTCTCGAATTTCCACTGGAATTTCTTTTAAAGGATACTCCACCAATTCGTTGTGTCGCCTTTTCCCCGTACGTCTCGGGATACAATCCCGATACCGGGCCTCATCCGCCCGCGGCCCTGATCGATACACTCCTGGATGGGATCCGCTTCCGGGCGGGCTTTAATTGTATCCTGACCTATGGCTTCCTGAATGGCCTGGATTATGTCATCGATGCGGCCCACGCCCGAGGGATGAAGGTGATTGCCGGCATCTGGCTCGATACCGACCCCGCCGTGAACGCTGCTTCCATAACGGCAGGGATCGCCAAGGCCAGCCAATACCCGGAGACCATCCTCCGCCTGAGCTGCGGCGTGGAACTGAGGAACCGGCGGGGGGCGACCGTATCCGAACCGATTATCCAGGATTGTCTGGCCCGGCTCCGGAATGCGGGGGTCACCCAGCCCCTGACCAGCATCGACACCTGGTGGCAGTGGTGCAACGAGGCCTGGCCCTGCCAGCCCCGGGGCCTGGCGGCCCAGATGGACTGGATCGGCATCAATGTCTATCCCTGGTGGGAGAACAAATACTCGGGGATTTTTCCCTGCACCACGGCCGCCGAGGCGGCCGCGTTCCATCTGGCCCGGGTGGGAACGGTCCAGTCGGTGTATCCTTCAAAGACCATCTGGTTGACCGAGTTCGGCTGGCCGGCCGGGCCGGAGGGGTATTCGGAAACGAATGCCAATACCCAGCAGACCTGCGGGGTGGCCGGGGAAGCCAACCAGCGGCTGGTGATCGAACAATCCCTGCAACAACTGGAGCAGGCCGGCATCCAGTCCGTGGTATTTGAAGCGTTTCGGGAACCCTGGAAGGTCGAAGGACAGGTGGGACCCTACTGGGGTTTTTGCGAGGGAGTCCCCCCGTACCGCTGCCGTCAAGCCTACGGGTTTACCCACCGGGTTCACCTTCCCGTCCTGTTGAGAAAATGAAATGGCCCCCAGGGGACGAGAGTAAAGCAACCCCAGCTTACAAGGCTATTCCAGCTAAAGCACTGGAAAACCCTCGGCCGCAGCGGCATTATTCAGTTTTTCATCTTCTATTTTTTCAGTAGCCGGGTGAAGCCTAAAAGAACATATTGACTTTTTAATTGGAATAACTATTATGGGAAGCATAACTTCATGCTAAGGTTAAAAATATGGAATTTATTCTAAAAGTATCACCAAAAGGACAAGTTGTACTTCCAAAAAAGCTCAGGGAAAGCCTGCAGGTCAAGGAACTGGTGGCCATCGAGATCAAGGAACATACCGGTGTCGTAAAAAAGCCGATTCTTTCATCGGATAAGCTGGCCGGTTGTTTCAAAACCTATGCTTCCAGGAAAAATATCTCTTCCGAGGAGGCTATTGAAAAAGCCACGACGCTGGTTGCCCATGAAACGGCCAGGAAAAATCGTTGATGCCAATGTCATCCTGCGGTTTTTCCTTCAGGATGACGACGATCAGTTAATAAAGGCCAAGTCCTTCATCCAAAAGCTCGAACTGGGAAAGGCTGAAGCCCTTTTAACGGATATTGTTTTTGCCGAGGTGGTCTGGGTGATGGGCAAGGTTTATGAAATCCCCCGTTCGGAGGTCTCCGAAAAGTTATCGAAACTCATCGATTATCGGGGGATGAAAACGGTCTTCCCCAAGGAGTTATACACCGAAGCCCTGAAATTATATGCGAAACATTCAACCGATATCCAAGACATCCTGCTGGCCCTGCTCGCCCGACAAACCAACGCAACGATTGTCACTTTTGATAAAACCGACTTTAAAAAATTGCCTTGTGCCTATGAGGAGCCGGGAACTGCCGGATAAATCCCCGGAGAGTTGCGGGGAGATCAGTCTGGTTTGCCTGCGATTTTTTTCTCTCAGGCCTCCTGTTCGGCAAACAGTTCCTCGCACATCGTTACCGGATAGACGGGAAAATCACTTCGCTTCTGGATCTCGCTGCCACCGTAAATAACCCCTCCGGTAATCTGCCGTTTGGATCCCACCGCCTTGGCAAAATGATGCAGCCCCTTGGTCTAAACCTGCTTCCCCGCTCACACCCCAGCGGAGGTCGATGGCCTGAAAGCGGCATCCGCTCGCCTCACAGAGCTTCTGCAGCTCGGGAAAGACTTTCTCCTGGAGGGCGTTTCGCTCTACCTTTAGATCGCTGAATGTGGAACTGACAAAGACACGAAAGGTTAAATTGGTTTGGGCCATACTGATTGATATAAGGGTACTGTATTAAAGCTCTATGGTATCGCCGGGCGGGGCCCCCCACGAAGCATGAAAACGCAACTGTCAGATTAAGCTTGACCTTGTTCCGACCCGATCATCGTGAGGGCCGTTTAGTGTATGGAATGATGCCCCTCTTTACCCATCACCGGAAATATCCGCCAACCTCTTCTTTATTTCCTGGATGGCCACTAAAACGGAATTGTCAGGGTTGATATTTTGGCGGGCTAAAAGGGTATCTAACTCCTCTGGCCGTGGTCTTCGGCGCAAAGGTATAAAGGAGAGTGGCTCTCCTGGCTTTTTCGGACCAACAAATCAAGATGATCCCATCCGAGATATTCATCAAAGGCGGCCTTTCCCCACTGTAAGCACTGGAGTTCGCCGGCCATACCTGCAGGAAGACTCCCTTTACAGATAGGTAGTACCGGGATGTTATGGGCCGTTGCGAAACCAATTTCTTGTTGAACCCATCCCTTTTTGATGGATTCCGGAGTAAAAAGCGGGAGGAAAACATGGGCATGGGCAATCGACTCTTCTATTTGATCCCGGAATCTGGTGCCCGGGATGAAGCCCTTGTCCATGATCGGTTGCAGACGATCGTCCTGATCCAAATAATTGAAGATTTCTTTGGCCAGCGTTTCATCTTTTTCATTATGGGAGTAACAGATAAAGATGCGATAAGGGTTATTGGCCTTCATTGTTTCGCCTGCGGATTGGTCGGGGATAAGTGAATGCGGGAATCGGTAATGGTGATTCCCCATGCTTTACCAGGGCCGTGGTCCGGATAGATCCAGAACTTGCCCACCCGGGTCAAAGTGGAGGTCGTTGTGGGGGAGAGGGTAATTTCATTCATAAGGATAAAGCCTTTCCAATTCGTCAATGGTAACGGGCTGATTGCCATGATAAACCTGGAGAAAGCAAACCTGGCCATTTGGCTGGGTAAGAATAGCCTGCCCGTCGGATTTCAGAAGACAGGCCTCGCATTTCGACTCTCCATGCCAGAAGACCCTTCGGGAGTACAACCCCTTAAAAATAGTCAGATATCCACCTTTTTCACTTGAATGAAATAAAGTCCGCGAAACATTTAGTTTTCCTGCAATGGCTGTGCGGAGTACCGGAAATCTGTGGAGGGCATCCTCAAGAGTATAGGAATTGATAGCCCGTCCCTCCCGGTCCCAGAGTCGCAGCAGCGTAGCGTCATCTGACCAGGAGAGGAACCGGTCGTCTTTGGTTTCCAGGGCACATAGGACCGAGTCCGTATGTCCTTCAAGGACGGCCGGGGGCGTCCCTCCCGGTCCCACAGCCGCAGCGTATGGTCTCCTGACCAAGAGAGGAAACGGCCGTCTTTGGTTTCCAGGACACCTCGGACCGAGTGCTTATGTCCTTCAAGGACGGCCTGGGGGCGTCCCTCCCGGTCCCACAGCCGCAGCGAGTCTCCTGACCAAGAGAGGAAACGGCCGTCCTTGGTTTCCAGGGCACCTTGGACAAATAGTCCTTATGTCCTTCAAGGACGGCCTGGGGGCGTCCCTCTCGGTCCCACAGGCGCAGCGTAGGGTCTCCCCAAGAGAGGAAACGGCCGTCTTTGGTTTCCAGGGCACCTCGGACCAAGTACGTATGTCCTTCAAGGACGGCCTGGGGGCGTCCCTCCCGGTCCCACAGGCGAAGCGTATAGTCATTTGACCAGGATGACCAGGAGAGGAAACGGCCGTCTTTGGTTTCCAGGGCACCTCGGACCAAGTCCGTATGTCCTTCAAGGACGGCCTGGGGGCGTCCCTCCCGGTCCCACAGGCGAAGCGTACGGTCTCCTGACCAAGAGAGCAAACGGCCGTCTTTGATTTCCAGGGCACCTTGGACCGAGTCCGTATGTCCTTCAAGGACGGCCTGGGGGCGTCCCTCCCGGTCCCACAGGCGAAGCGTACGGTCTCCTGACCAAGAGAGCAAACGGTCGTCTTTGGTTTCCAGGGCACCTTGGACCAAGTTCGTATGTCCTTCAAGGACGGCCTGGGGGCGTCCCTCCCGGTCCCACAGACGCAGCGTACGGTCTCCTGACCAAGAGAGGAAACAGCCGTCTTTGGCTTCCAGGGCACCTTGGACCAAGTTCGTATGTCCTTCAAGGACGGCCTGGGGGCGTCCCTCCCGGTCCCACAGGCGCAGCGTATGGTCTCCTGACCAAGAGAGGAAACGGCCGTCTTTGGTTTCCAGGGCACCTCGGACCAAGTTCGTATGTCCTTCAAGGACGGCCTGGGGGCGTCCCTCCCGGTCCCACAGGCGCAGCGTAGGTCTCCTGACCAAGAGAGGAAACGGCCGTCTTTGGTTTCCAGGGCACCTTGGACCAAGTTCGTATGTCCTTCAAGGACGGCCTGGGGGCGTCCCTCCCGGTTCCACAGGCGCAGCGTATGTCATTTGACCAGGAGAGGAAACGGCCGTCTTTGGTTTCCAGGGCACCTTGGACCAAGTTCGTATGTCCCTCAAGTACGGCCTGGGGGCGTCCCTCCCGGTCCCACAGGCGCAGCGAGTCTCCTGACCAAGATAGGAAACGGCCGTCTTTGGTTTCCAGGGCGCCAATGACCGATTTCTTATGTCCTTCAAGGACGGCCTGGGGGCGTCCCTCCCGGTCCCAGAACCGCAGCGTATGGTCTCCTGACCAAGAGAGGAAACGGCCGTCTTTGGTTTCCAGGGCGCCAATGGACCGACTTCTTATGTCCCTCAAGGACGGCCTGGGGGCGTCCCTCCCGGTCCCAGAGCCGCAGCGTAGCGTCATTTGACCAGGAGAGAAACGGCCGTCCCTGGTTTCCAGGACGCCATGGACCCGATCCGTATGTCCATTAAGTACGACCTGGGGGCGTCCCTCCCGGTCCCACAGGCGCAGCGTATGGTCTCCTGACCAAGAGAGGAAACGGCCGTCTTTGGTTTCCAGGGCACCTTGGACCAAGTTCGTATGTCCTTCAAGGACGGCCAGACAGGGATTTTTTCCGGCATGCGGCACTCGTTGAACTCGGCGCAGCCATGACCAGTCACATCTCCCTTCCTCGAGCCACTTTTCGGCGCCCATGGTCAGTGGGCTGTCATCGGCGTGTTCGATGGCGAGTTGAATCAGGATCATATAGGCCGGCCATTCGGGGTTGCCCCGGCTGACGATATGGGCCTTTTCCCGAAAAAATGCAGCCTCCAGATCCAGGGTTCTATCTACATCGAACAAAGAGATCGGAAGTTCCCGTAAATCTTTTAAAAGCCTTTCGAGCATACCTCGGCGGGTCTTTTCCATCAGGTAACGAAAATCTTTCAGGAGAAGGGCCAGCCTTGGGTAATCTTCGATCACCCGCAGGTGGGACGGCAGCCACTCAATAAAATAGTCCTCCATGGTTTCCGGCCCGGCTTCGTATTGCGACCAGCCATCATCAACGAGCAGCTTATGGCCGTGGGCCGTGTCGATGTAGTAGGGATAAGCGCTCTGGTTGACCGTGATCCAATCACGGATGGTCCCGTGGAAGGGCCGGATGGTATCATTGTCACTCTCCCCGCTGGCGGGAAACAGGGAGCCGAGGCGGTTGAGCCGGCGGAACAGGTCGGTTTTGCTTTCAAGCCCCCGGGACCTTTGGAGATAGCCCAGGGTCAGGGGCTCGAAGGAGGCCAGGATAAGGTAGAGTAAGGGGGTGATTTCCTCCTCATAGTAGGTAAGGTCAGCGGCAAACTGGCGATCAAAAAAATGTTTGTATACGTCGCCCAGGCCCCGGGGGAATTCATCCGGATGGATCAAGCGGAGGCGACCGTTCCGGACCTCCTCGTAAACATAACGAATATACAGAAAGATACCTTCACTGCGGTCGATGAGGATTTGAGTCAGCTCCGAGGTAATATCCGGGAACTGGGACCGAAGGAATTTACGGATATCTTCCAGGTTTTCCGCCCGGGAGGCGTCCAGGACATAAGGAGAAAGGGCCTGGAAGGAGGAGCGTATTTCCGGCTCCGGCCGGGAGGTGACCAGAAAACGCAGCCAGTGAGGCGTCTTGGGGGCGCAGAAGGTCAGGAACCGAACGATTTCGTTCTGCCGCCGGTAGGTGGCCTCATCCAGGGCATCGATCAATATGACAATAGGGCGGTCCGGCTCCGGAAAATTGGGCGCCAGAGGTTGGACAATTAATTTGTCAAAAAGGGTATACGCCTCGTGGAATTCCTGGACGATGGTTTCAAGGGGAAGCCTGGCCAGGCAGTCTAAGTAGTCGGGAAGCTGGGTGGAAAGCTGGTAGGCGATTGAAAGGACCAGCCGGGAAGGATCCCGCTTCTCCTCGCTGTTAACGTCGCAGAAATGAAAAGCGGCGATCTCCCTTCGGTGGTCGCGGATCCAGGCGGCCATGGCGCTCTTGCCGACCCCCGGGGCCCCGGTGATCCAGAAGATCCTTTTTCCGGAGGGGTCCTTCAACCAGGCATCGACTTCCTCGAACACCCACCGGCGGCCGGTGAAGTCCCGCAGAAGTCTGATGATGTCGGCGGAAAACTGGATGGGGCTGAGCACGCTCAGGAGGCGGCTTTGGGTGCCTTCAAAGTCCAGTTGTTTATCCTCGATGGCCCGGAGCAGGCGTTCGAAGAGGGGCTTATAGAAGGCCTCATTCTCGTTGATGGGGAGGCACTCCCGCATATCCAGCCACTGGATGCGACAGATGGAAAGCGGGGGTTCGCTCTCGACAACCATCAGCGGGATGATGGAAAGCCCACGGGATAGGGCCCGGGCCACTTCGTTGAGGCAGTAACCATCCGGGCGGCGGACGGCGTGGGGGGTGAGGAGAAGCAGGACGGCGCTATTCGGAGGATCCTGGGTCAGGTCATCCAGGCCCTGCTCGATGAAGGCCTCCCAGTCATGGCCGGGCTGGAGCCGTTCCTCATCGAACCAGACCGTATGGCCCCTATCCTTCAGGTCGTCTTTGAGTCGAACGGCCAGCAAACTGTGCTCGTCGTGACCGTAGCTGATGAATAGGCGTCTGGGGATGAAAGGCTTTCCTATGAAAAACTCATGACGGCAGTCCGCACACAGATAAAGTTCCCGCTTCCTGCTGAAAACGACACTATCCGAATTGCAATGGGGACAGAAAGGTTTGTTGACGGCCAAATTTCCCCTCCTCCGGTAATTTCATTTTTACTACCAGGATTGCCGTTTCTTTTCAAGCGGATGTTTAGCCCGAACCATCCTATCGACATAAGTTGAAATGGAACCCCCACCATGAAGATGCGGTTTTTAGCGGGAAGCGGGGCGATTTATATTCCGGGAGCAGGCCCTAAGGGGAAATTCAATCCTAATAACCTGTCTGGGATACCAGGAGTAGCAGCGGTGTCCCAGGTAGATCACCTCTCCGGCTAATATCTTCCAATAAAGCGGCGGGTCGAAGCCCACCGTTCCGCAGATGGTGGGGACCAGGCGGATGCCGAAGATATCCCCGGACACAATCCAGACCCGGGGACAAACAAAAATGATCAGGAGATAAAAGATACCGACCCGGACGAGGATTTTCCCAAAGATGTTCATCGGGGCTTTTTACTCCGGGCACTCTCCGGCCGAGTAAACCCCCAAAAACCGACTTCCGTCTTTTTCGAACCTATCCCCGGTTGAGCGACATCCAGGATTCCCTGAATCACCTCCCGCGCCTCAGACTCCAATTTCCCGGCCGCTTCCCGCAGGACCTCCAGATCGTTCAGACGTTTGGCCACCAGATGGAGCCTGGAAACATTGGCCTGGATGATGTTTTTCAACGGAAGCCACAAAGACTGGCCGCCCCAGGGGACTTCCACGGCGAGGAAACAGCGATAGGCCTTCAGGAGGCGCCGGTACAGGGATCCGGGCCCGCTGCGGCAACTCGTTGAGTCGGTCCCCTTCCAGTTGAATCAGCAGTTCCAGGAACGCATTGATGGGAGGTTGCGGATAAACGTCTCCAAAAAAACGCAGCAGCTCCTCGTTCACGGCGTTGCGCAGGTCACACAACTTCCCGTCCAGGCATAAATAGAGCAGTTCGATGGCGTTTTGAAATTGAACCAATCCGATCTGCCCGGCTGTCTGGACCGCCAACCGTTGATCGTCATGCCAGGCGGCCTGAAAAACCCGCCGGCCCAGCTCAAAAAGCAAATCATCCATTTCCCGGATCGTCGGGGTACCCGGGGTCCCGCCCCTTTTGCCTACCTGTTCCCGAAACTGGGAAAGGCGTAGAAAATAGCCTTCGTGCCCCTGATGCATCAACTTGACAAACCGGATATCCGGGGCCGGATACCCGGAGCTTTGATAGACATCGTCCACGACCAGGCTGTATTCTGAAAAAAAGTCTTTCCGGACCCGATATAGATAATAAACGGGCAGGCCGCTGGAACGCTGGCGCACATCCAGATAGAGAAAGGGGTCCAGGTCATAGAGAACCCTTCTCAGCGTTTCCCGGTTCACCAGGCATACCTTTTCTTTTTCGAACGGGGTCTCGAGGACGATGTCTTGCGCCAGGGTCTCGGTCAGCCGCCGAAGATCCCGGATGGTCCAGAGGGATTGTTCCATCTTCACTCTCAACCGGTCGTAGTTTCGGAGGTGGTCGATAAAAGGCTCCAGTGCCCGGTACAGATCCTGATCCGTAACGTACGTCACCCGGGGAGCGACGTACGGATAGGTATCGGCGTAAAAACCGTGATAGGGAGAACCGTATTGGTAGTGGTAAGCCATAATCTTCCCCTTTCGGCTATCGTTTGGCCACCAGCCGGCTTCGTTCCTTGATGCAGGAAGCCACGTACAGGCCGATCTTCTCGGCCACGGCCCCATAGTTCTCCAACTCCGGTCCGGAAACGGTGATCACCCGGTCAAGCAGATCCTCAAACCCCGTCTCCCCCGACACCCCGAGGGCCACCAGGGTCGTATGGAGCTTGTGGGATTTGGATTCATAAAGGCCGCGAAACAATTCCTGGACTTCCTGCCTGCCGTCGCGATCAGTCCGGAAACTCCGATTCCAGGCAGTATCGGATAAGACAATGAGATAGATCATGTCCCCCCGGGCCAGGCGCCCGGCCTCCTCCAGAATAAAGGCCAGGGAGAGGGCATCCGACTGCACTCCCGTCCCGCTGGCGGGCAGGGACACCAGGGCGCGGACCGCGTCCAGCCGGCTGGCCGCCGGCGTCTTTTCCGGGTGATAGAGCCACTGGACCAGGGGACCACTGAGGCCCTTCCGGATTTGCCCGCTGTGATACAGTGCCGCCAGGAATTGGATCTGAGTCCGGGAGGTGGAATTAGCCTCGGCCGCACACAATATCTTGACCATTTTCATTTGATTTTGATTCAGTGACCCGGAGCCGTCACAGGCGACGACCAGTACCGGCCGGCCCCGGGGATCGGCCCGTTCTTCGAGGCGATAGCGGCGGTAAATGGTCGAGGAGAAGCCCGCCAGGGCCAGCCGGGCCGGATCGATGGACCCACTGGTTCGGAGCCGCTGGGTTTCCGGTATCTGATCCACGCTGGGATATAAATTTCTCCTTAAGGCTTCGGTGATGGGTTGGGCGGCCCTCAAGAGATCTTCACAGGCAGCGGGATTGTGAGCCGGTTCTACGGGTCGGTCATAGATTTCCCCGGCGGCGGGCTGCCCTCCCAAAGAAATCGTTACTTCGTGGCCATCCGCCGGATGGCCTTCAATGAGGCCTCCCTGAAAGGGAGACGCCGCCAAAGACTTCTCCACCAGATCCGAACGCATGTCCTCCCACTGGCGGTCCTGTCCGCCGGCCTGGGCCAGGGCCTCCGAAAAACGGTTCAGGGTCTTTTTGAAATCCTCCATCAGCGGATCGGCCTCGGGCTGGGCTTTCCCACCGGCTTCGAGCGGTTCCAGGGCCTTGAAAGCGGCGTTGATGAAGGCATCCTTGGCCGTGGCCGTTTCGAACAGAGCCGGCGCCTGAAGTCCTTCCAGCGGCGCGAAATCCCCGCTCTCGATAAACCCCATGAGATTTCTATGGAAGCGGTACCCCGTTGGGTTGAATTTTTTTCCGGTATCAGCGGAGGACCCGCCGATGCTATCAGGGTCCGCTGTCGCCGGCGACGGCAAGTAGACGGCCAGCCCTCGGCAGACGACCCGCACCCAAGAGCTACCCAAGGAAAGCATCTGCGGCCCTCGGGAATGGCCGATCTTAACCAGGAATGGAGCGGAGAGATCGTACAATTCCTGCAGCAAGATTCGGGTAAAGGGATGGAGCTCCAAATCCCGCCAGTCGGGAAGAAGGTCCCCGAAAAGGATGACCGCCCTCAGGATCTCCGGGAGATAGCGGAATTGCAGGCTCTGCTGGGAGGCGGAAAACAGCCGGTAGGCCTCTACTGCCTTCAGGGATTCCGTCTGCACCAGGTCTTCCAACAACAGTCGCTTATGGACCAGTTCGGCCACGGTTTTACAAAGTTTTCTATAAATATCCGGATCCACCTCGACCTCATCGAAGGCCCCCGGGTTTTCCAGGTATTCTTTGAGGTCCGCGACCAGCGACTTCTGCGGCACCCGGGCTTCGTATTCCAAAAAAGCGGTTTGCCCGATGGCGGCCACGGCGGCCGGTGTGGCCGGATAGGTGGTATAACACGGCCCCAGTTGCGGTTTGACCTTGGGTTGGAAATCGGATTCCCGCTCGCCGCAGAGTCGGGCCACCTTTTTCTGGATCTTTTGCACTTCCCGGTAAAACAGGCGCAGGGCCGGCAGCCGGTCGGGGTAGTCCAGGCTGCTTTTAAAGGCATCGCCCAGACTGGTTCCGGCCCAGTTCGATTTCAACCTTTTTTCATAAGAAGGATAGGAGTACCCTTCCCAGGTTGTTTTCTTTTGACGGCTTTCTCCGTTCATGTCCAGGCCTCCCACCGGCCCGCTCCAACGAGACCGAAACGGGTCGGTTAAAAAAGTTCGGCAGTCAGGGCGTCTTCTTCCTCCACGTCGGCGTGAAGACCGAAAACCTCGTTGAACACGGCGGCCACGTGTTTGCGGTCTTCGTGCCCGGCATTGCCCAGGAGCGTGGTCAGGGCGATCTGCTGGAGACTCAGGTCGGGCAGGGCCCGGACCAGGCGCAGGAAGCTGAGGTATCCGTAAATCGTCGGCGGGGCCAGCGATTGCAGGTTTCCTTCCGAGCGGTGTCTGCGGATCACGTTCCCGAGTTGGACCACCTTCACCAGCAGATCAAAATCGATCGTTTCCTGCCGGAGTATATGCTGCAGTATCTGGACCTCCTGTTCCGCCGGGAGGTAGTCCAGGGTGAGCGGGACCGAAAACCGCCTTTTTAGGGCGTCATCCAGCGTCACCAAGGTGTGGGTGGAATCCTGCTCCGCCTGATAGTTGCTGTCCGCGATCCAGCTTATCTGCGCGCCGTCCAGGCGGGACCCGTCAGGAAGGACGATATCCCCCTTGACGATCAGGTTGAGCAATCCCCCCTGGACGCTGGAAGAATGGACCCGGCCGATCTCGCACAGCCAGATCAACGGATAAGCCCGATCCCGGTGGGCGAACGCATCCTCCAGAAATTCCACCAGCCGGCTTTTCTCGTCATAGGTGGTTCCGTCCTTCAAGGCCCGGCGCTGATACAATTCCCCCGGCGCCTCGTAAGTTGCCATCTCCACCCGATAGAGCTTCAGGGGCCGCACCGGGTACCCCAGACCCGAGCAAAGGGCGTTGAAGTTCTCGGGGACCAGATAGAGGGTCTCCAATAAGGAGGACTTGGCTGTTCCCGAAGGCCCGGAGAGATGAACAAATTCGTGATTCACGATGGAATAGGTCAATACCAGTAAGATCCATTTAGGAATAAACAGAGGATTATAACCCGGAGCGGGCAGCAACTCGACGAGATCCGAGGCCCCGGCCTTTCGGTATTCATTGGTCTTCCAGATTCGATACACGTTGCCGGCCATGATGTTCTCCTTTCCATTGGGGTTGTTGTCCTACCAAAAACAATTTGATCTCACCCCGGTCCCGCGAGTGGAGACCGGCTCAGATCGGAAGTATTATCAATGCCCCCTGAGGAGACACCGATACCGTCAACTGCGTACACCCGGCAACGTCCCCCCTTTTCCTGAATTCCATTACGGACTGAGAAGCGAGTTTCCGGCCGTGTTCCAACAGGGTCCGGGCGCCCAGAGTCAGGACATTGGTCTGCATTGAATCCAAAACCTTTTGGCCCACGTCATTTTCATAGCTTATCGATTCGATAGACAAGCCGAGGCGCGCTATGGCCAGGGGGATGGCCTGCCGGATAGCGCCTTCGACAATTACGCCCAGTGTCCGCCCCTCCAGTGGGTCGAAGAGGATGGGTGTCCCCACCCGGCTGAGAAAGGCGCTTGAAGTCATGAGCTTAACTTCCTTGATAACCTCCCGGGTCAATTCCCGGTTGCTCGGCCGGTTGTCGTACCCGATTCGCTTCCGGACCCGTTCGTCGGCGCCACCGGGAAGATTCATGGAAAAAACGAAAAGGATGTTGGCACAAGAAAAAAGTCCTCCCTGGGCACTCTGGGCCTCGCCCTTGTCCAGGACCAAGAGAAATAGGTCCGCCAGGGCTGCCCGCAGACCGGGAACCGCATGATCCAGGTCGGCTACCTCGCAGACCACACCGGTATGGTGTTTGGCCATCTGCTCCAGTCGGCCCGGCTGGTAGGATTGCACAATCCCCCGACCGGAGCCTAAAAGCTGGCTTCGTGCCGTGTGGGGGTCGGACAGGCTGGCGGCATCGATCACCTGGTAGGGGACCCCAATAAAATTCGCCAAGAGCCGGACGCTTTCCGATTTGGCCGTCCCCGGGGTTCCTTGAAGGGCACAGCGCAGCGGTTGATGGTCCGGCCGGGTGAGGCATTCACTCGCGAGCCGGGAAATTTCCTCTTCCAGTGCCCGATCCTGGCCGAATATCCTCGATTTTAAAAACAGCAGAAGTGCCGGATCGGTCAGGGTTTCGGTGAAGCGACGCTGAACCTGGGACGAACGTTTACACCGGAGGGAAGGGCTCAAGCCTCCCAAGGTCTCCGATTGGGCTACGATCCTGGAACCAAATTGCCCGGAGCACGTCTTTATTCCTGCCAGCCGCAACCGTACGCAGCGAGAGGCGATGAAGGGTAAAAGCCGTTCCTGTTCTTCCGGTGGCAGGCTTTGGAGTTCGTCTTGAGTCTGTGCCACCAGTTCCTGTTCCACTTTCTGGGAAAGACCCCCTTCCGCCCGCCCGGCCGCATAGACGCAAAATCGGACCAGTGTTTCCCCGGCAACCTTGGGAACCTGCCGGACAACCGGCGCCAGGGGATCGTTTTTCGCCCCCTGGCCACCGTGGAAGACGGTCTGGAGTTCTTCCAGGCTGCCGGTAAAAACCGCCGGCCGGCGTTCATGAGACAGGGATTGTAAAAAGGCTGTCATCTCATGGCCCAGTTCATAGGGACTGGAGGACAGACTCAAACGAATGGCCGGGATGACCACCGTTCCGGGAGCCTTCCCGGACAACTCCAGGAGCCCCTTGCTCCCGATGGACGGCAGCAGCAGTCGTCCAAGAGATTGGCCGAACCCCTGAAGGATTCGGGCCAGGACTCCCAGGGCAAATTCGACAGCCACCTTCGAGGGTGCGGCGAGTGCCACACTGGCTGAACCCCAAAGGAAGTCAACGGTTTCCCCGGCCCAGGACACGATCTCCTGCGCCAAGGGAATAAAACGCTCCGGACAGGGAGGGATCGGTTCCAGGCTTTCCTTGAACTCCCCGTACCGTTCCTGGAGGGCGGCGTCGTCTTCCAGTTCCGGCATTTCGGCCTGAAGAAACCGGGCCAAGTTCGTTCAGCCTTTTGATTTCTTCCAGGAAAACGCCCTGCCGTGTCATCCCCAAGGGAGTGGCCTTGACCCTGATTTCCACGCCCAGGCACCACTCCCCGCCGGCCAGTACGGATGGAGGCAACAGGCGTACCTTTTCTCCCATTCCACCCAGATATTCGAAGAAAGGAGACGGAGGCACCCGGATCATTCTATTCCCCTTAATTAGATCCAGTCTAAGGGCCAACACTC
>CAVQSS010000015.1:0-105077 GCA_963716045.1 uncultured delta proteobacterium
CAAAAGCAAGAAACTGTAAGGCAGGTATCCGAGGGCGCGGGGGGGCCACTGAGACCCAAGATGTCCCTTTTGCAGTGGTTCCCAGGTATCCGAGGGAGCGGGGGGGCCACAATATTAACGGTCTCTTATTAAGGGTCTCATAATTGTCTGTACATACCACCGACCGTCATCCCCGAGTGTCTTTGTCGGGGATCCAGAATCTTACCAGACCGGGGCTGGATTCCCGCCCAGAAGCGCTGCGGGAATGACGATAAGAGAACCTCGAGATAGTCGGTTCTATTATGAGACTGTTAATAATTGTAGTTACAGGGTTTTTCTCGTCATCCCCGAAGGCCTTTATCGGGGATCCAGTGTTCTTTAAGGAGAGCCTGGATTCCCGCTCAGAAGCGCTGCGGGAATGACGCTTTATGATGTTGTACCTACGAAAAATCACTTCGTCATTCAATATTCGGGTTCAATATTCGAAATTCGTTCTCGCCAGCAAAGACGTCATTGCGAGGAGTGGAGCGACGAAGCAATCCCCCAACCGGCTTGACAGTGGAGCGCTTAGAATGTACATTTCTTAGACATGAAAAAAATCATCTATATTGCTATCCTGATAGCGATGGGAACGGGGTCCTTCATCGCGGGTTCCTGGTACACCCGGCAGCCCAATCCCAAAAATATCCCTGCCCCGATAGCCTCCGGCAGCGACGACGGGTCCGGCACACCGGGCACCGTTAAGGTGAGCCCGGAAAAGCAGCAGGTGATCGGCGTTCGGGTGGGTCTGGCCGAAAAAAAAAGGACCACATACACGATTCGGACCTTCGGAAGGGTTGTTGCTGACGAGAACCGGATCTACCGTCTGGTCTCCCCGGCGGAGGGGTGGATCCTCGATCTTCAGGGAGGGACGACTGGGAGCCTGGTGGCCAAAGACCAGATCCTCTCCAGCTTCTTCAGCGGAGACCTGACCGCCGGCCAGCAGTCGTTATTTTATGCCTTGAACACTCTGGACAAGTACAAAGCCGATAAAGCTTCTGAAATTCAGATAAACTCCGGCCTGCAACAGCTTCGAACGGCCGAGTTAGGCCTCAAGGCCTTCGGTATGACCGAGACCCAGATTAAAGAACTGGAGAGCACCCGCAAGCCTGCCCGAGGGATTGAGATCCGATCGCCGGTGGCCGGATTGATCCTGTCGCGGAACGTCTATCCCAACCTGCGCTTCGATCGCAACACCGAACTTTATCGGATCGCGGACCTCAGTCGGGTTTGGATCCTGGCCGACGTCTATGAGCAGGAAGCGGAATATATCAAACCGGGTATTCAGGCCAGGGTAATTCTTTCTCAAAAAAAGAAGGCTTATCAGGCCAGGGTAAGCGATGTGTTTCCCTTGTTCAATGCCGCCACCCAGACCCTCAAGGTCCGAATGGAAGTGGACAATCCCGGCTACGCGTTGAGGCCGGACATGTTGGTGGACGTGGAATTTCCCATTCAGCTTTCTCCCGCCATCACGGTTCCCGTGGACGCGGTCCTCGATGCCGGGCTTAAGAAGACTGTTTTCGTCGATCGCGGCCAGGGGTATTTCGAGCCACGGAAGGTGGAGACCGGCTGGCGCCTGGGCGACCGCATCGAGATCACCAAGGGGCTGTCCGCCGGGGAACGGATTGTGGTCTCCGGAACCTTTCTCCTCGACTCCGAAAGCCGTATGGAACTGGCTGCCGAGGGAATGGCCGGGAGTTTGAGCAAGGACCCCGTTTGCGGGCTGGACGTCTCCGCCCGGAAGGCCGAAAAGGCCGGCTGGAAAAGCGACTACCGGGGAAAGACCTATTATTTCTCTTCCGAGGAGTGCCGGGCCCGGTTCCTTAAAGACCCGGAACGCTACGCTGAAAAACCGGCTGGGCCAGATCGAGAGGCCCTTCCGTCCAAAACCTCCCCCCAGTGAACCGCCAGTGCTTGGCAAGCAACTCGGACCGCTCATTCCTTCCTTGAACACACGAGAGTCGCAGAGAGAATCTATCCCTTGGCTGCCGTTGAGATGGACGGCAGCCAAAAACCGCCTCAGGCCTCCGGCCGGGGGTGCGCGATAGCGCCGGGATGGTTTTTCATTGCCGGCCCCTCACCGGCAATGAAAAAAACGAATTTCTGCGTTCTCCGCGCACACAGTCAAAGATCTCTTGTCTAGTCTTATTGCTTCATGATAATCGGCAGGTAATAGCTTTTAAGCTCCGGTTGGTATTCAACGATCAGCAGGGGGTGATTGGCCGCTGTTGGGTTTTGCCGGCTGTCAATTCGTCTGGCGGTCCGGGACTGGGTTTCGTTTCCCCGTATTATCCAACCAAAGTTGGTTGCCGGCGCGAGTAGCCATTCTTGAACGTCCAACACCATCTGGATGGATGACCAGGTATAGAAGCCGATACCGCCAGTCAAGGTACTGGCGCTGGCGGCAGGGGAGAAATCCCCGCCCGGCGTAGTCCAGAAATCGAGTATCAAAAAAGGTATGCCGCCAGGTGGCATCCCCGGGGGTCGCAATCCCCCCTGTTCCCTGGCTGCTTGAAATTCCTTCACCCCAATCCGCCAGAAGGCGGTGTAAGGATATCGTTTGCGTCCCGGAGCCGGGAGCCGAGAGCGACACGTGAAGTTGCAGCGTGACCTTGGTGACCAGGGCGTTGGGCGGAATGCCGCCGGCAGCCAGGTCAAATAAAATCAGACCACGGCGAAGGGGCCCGTCTTCCGGAGGTTGCCCTGTCCGGCCGGTAAATAACCAGCTACCTCTGCCATCGCTCAGGTCGGCACCAACAAGGGCGGTTTCAAAAAGCGTGTTATCCCGGCTGGCGGCAAAGGTTTTAGTCACTTTAAAAACCGATTCCCATTCAGTTGAAGTCTCGCCCGGGTTGAGCGCTAATTCTGAGTTGGAACCGGCCAAGGGCGTCTCCTGCCCCCAACACGGTCCCCCGGAGATTGCCAGCCACACCCCCACACTGAGCGTAATGAACAGCAGCAAGAATTTCTTCTTCATGAGCAAAGGCCCTCCTTTAATTTTTTCAAAAATCCCTCCCAACCTCCCTTTTATAAAGGGAGGGGTCTTGCGGAAAAAAGCTTTAGGCTCCCCCCTACGAAAAAACGTCAGTTCGGTTGTTATCCAGTATCGGTCTATTAAAGGGTCAATAGGCCTCACCGGTTACGAGGACAAACCGCCTGATACAGGGTTTCAGGCAGGGACTCCGGGAAAATAGGTTTGGATTTAGAGGGTTGCAGTTCGCTGAGCATCTTTTTTTCCTGGTCGAAGTCGATCCCGGAAACCAGTTGATAAGTCTTTTCCGGGCAACTGAATTCGTAGAGGACGACGCTATAGGCATAGTGCTGGAATTGCTTGATCGGTATTTTATCGAAGGCGCGGATATGGGCCCAAAAATCCTTCCCTTTTTTCCCCTTGGGAACGTACTTGGTCCAGACCTTGACCCGGTCCGAATCCATTCGGGTCAAACCGTCCACATCGAAGTAGAGGGTCAGGAACTCATTTTCCGAGCACAACTTCCAGTCGGCGGCCTGAACGTTTCCCTGAAAAACCAAAAAGGCCAGAAGACAGAAAAAAGGAAAGCCCCTCAACCATTTTCTTGTCATCATTTTTTCCCCTTCCCAATAAAGAAGCGTCATTCCCGCAGCGCTTCTGAGCGGGAATCCAGGCTTTTCTTAAGGGACATGGATCCCCGATAAAGGCCTTCGGGGATGACGAGGAAAACCCTTTGATCAAGTTTACAACAGATCAACCGGCCAAAGCAAACGCTTTTTGTATTGACAAGAGGCAGCCTACCGGTGATATTTTTTACCATATTTATTCTAGCTTCTGTTTCGTGAATTCTGAGTTCCTTAGTTATAACCGCTAACTGTCATTCTGAAGGAGCGAAGCGACTGAAGAATCCCCCTATCAAGCTTTGGGCTCGAAAGACGAGATCCTTCGCTTCTCTCAGGATGACAAGCGCGGGGCTCAGAATGACGAGCCCAAACCGGGGCCGGATTTGGCCACCGTCGTCGTAGCCTTACCTTATCGAAGGTATAATGGAGGCTTGTTTTTCATTCGATGTTGGACGTTCGATGTTCGATGTTGAACGTTCGTTCAGTCGCCTATGACCAAACCGCCACAGGACTCCAAAAACCGCCCCGCCTGGGTCGTCATCGTCAATCCCGTCAGCGCCAACGGCCGGACCGGACGGGACTGGCCGAAGAATGAACCCCTCCTTCGTCGCCTCCTTCCTCCCTTTACGGTCTGGACCACCTCCGGCCCGAATCAGGCCGCGGAACTGGCCTACCGGGCGGTTGATCAGGGCTGCACCACAATAGCGGTGCATGGGGGCGACGGCACGGTCAACGAGGTGGTCAACGGCCTGTTGGGTCATCCTAAGTCTGAGAGGACGTCCCTGGCCATCGTGCCCTACGGCACCGGGGCCGACCTGGTCCGGACGCTCGGCATCTCCCATTCCTTGACCGCTGCGGCGGGGCAGGCTTGCGGTAATGTTTTTCGGAAGATCGATGTGGGGCTGGCCCGCTTTGTAGACCTGAGCGGCAATCCCTGCCGGAGGCACTTCCTGAACGTTACGGATGTCGGCTTCGGCGGGGACCTGGTCCGCTACGTAAACAGTCACAGCAAGCGCTGGGGAGGTAAACTCAGTTTTTTTCGAGGTCTTCTGGTTACCCTTTTCCAGTATCGGAATAAGAACATTCGGATCGGCCTGGACGACCGGCCGCCTTTCGAGGTCAAGGCCAGCTCCATCGTCATTGCCAATGGGCAGTATTTCGGGGGCGGCATGTGGGTGGCCCCCCCGGCCCGGATGGATGACGGGCTCCTGGAGGTGGTGATGGTCGGGGATGTCTCCCGGATGGAGGTCCTAACCAATACCCGGCGTTTATACCGGGGCACGTTAGCCGGCCACCCCAAAGTGCAGGTTTTCTCGGCCCAAACCATCAGCCTGGAATCGGAAGAAGAAGTGTTTATAGATATGGACGGGGAATTGGTGGGCCGCCTGCCGGCGCAGTTTGAACTATTACCAAAAAAGATCAAGATCCTCGGGTAGAAAAAAGGGCGAGAAAAAATAATGGGGTTGGGTGGCCGATCGGCCGCCCAACCCCATTTGAGGTTTACCCGACTGAGCCGAAAGACGGGATCCTTCACGGAGTTTACCCTGAGGCCGGAAGGAGAGAGCGAGATCCTTCGCGGAGTTTATCCTGAGCCGGAAGACGAGATCCTTCGCGGAGTTTATCCTGAGCCGGAAGACGAGATCCTTCGCTTTGCTCAGGATGACAGCAGGCGAAGGACTCAGGATGACAGCAGGCGAAGGACTCAGGATGACAGCAGGCGAAGGACTCAGGATGATAGCAGGCGAAGGACTCAGGATGCCTTTAGCGGATTATTCATCCTTAGCGGGCGCTCTCAGCTTGTCATCCTGATCGACCGAAGGGAGAGAAGGATCTCGCTTTTAAGTGGAGTTTTGGCCTGAGTTGATCCTTCACGGAGTTTACCCTGAGCTGATCCTTCGCGTTGCTCAGGATGACAAACAGGCGAAGGGCTCAACATAATTATGAGCGAGGTGAATGTATGTCCAAAAATATAGGAGTGGCCGAGGTGAAGAAAGCCTTTTCAACGGTCATCAGCGAAGTTGGGGGGCTGTTAGCTGCCATCGGGGCCTGGGAGGATTTTGAAGATCTGGATAGTATGGTTTCGGCTATTTATGAGAGAAGAAAAAAATCAAAAGACCGCAGCGCCGGGGGGCTGGTCTAATGGTTCTGAAGAATCTCGTAACTATATGAAAAAACGATATTCTTCTTCCCGCGCTATCGCGGGACTCAGAATGACAAACTCTCTCAGACGAAGTTGTAGCGGTAATTCTTCAATGGATGAGTTTTTTGAGAGGGCGCCCGAAATCCAAACTGCCATCCTCCCAGTCCCCGAAGTCTTCGGGTTCATTCTTTTCCCAGAATATGTAAACCCAAAATTTGAATTCTAATCTTGCGGGTCCAGGAAGGGGGCCGGCGAGGGTCAAGGGCAGGAAAGGGGGAGAGGAAAAAAGGTCTGGGCGGCCGATCGGCCGCCCAGACCTTTTTTTAGCCCGCTGCTTGGATGATTGGCGGGGATTATTTTAAGATCAAGGGTTACTTTAAAATAACCGGCAGGTACAGACGGCTGGCTCCGGTGGCGAAGTTCCACCAGGCGCCGCCGTCGGCGTTGGTGGTTCCATCGGTGTTAATAGCCCGGACCTGCCAGTAGTAGGTGGTGTTGGAGGTCAGGCCGCCGAGGGTGACGCTGGTGCCGGTGGTGCCGGTCCAGGCGCCGGCGCAAGTATCGTCATTGGTCGTGTCGACGCAGTATTCGTAGCCGGTGGCCCCGGTGCTGGCTGCCCAACTGATCTGGGGAGCCAGGGACTGGCCGGTGGCGCCGTTGACCGGGGCGGTCTTGCCGAAAGCCGTCGGGGATATGGCCAGGGTAGTGAAGCTCCACCAGGCGCCGCCGTCGGCGTTGGTGGTTCCATTGGTGTTGATAGCCCGGACCTGCCAGTAATAGGTGGTGTTGGAGGTCAGGCCTGCCAGGGTGACGCTGGTTCCGGTGGTGGGGGTCCAGGTGCCGGTGCAGGCGGAGTCATTGGTGGTATCGTAACAGTATTCATAGCCGGCGGCTCCGGTACTGGCCGCCCAAGTGAGCTGGGGCGTCAACGACTGGCCGGTGGCGCCGTTGGCCGGGGCGGTCTTGCCGAAAGCCGCCGGGGGTATGGCCAGGGTGGTGAAGCTCCACCAGGTGTTGCTATCGGCACCGTGGCGCCGCCGCCGTTAATAGCCCGGACCTGCCAGTAATAGGTGGTGTTGGAGGTCAGGCCTGCCAGGGTGACGCTGGTGCCGGTGGTGGGTGTCCAGGTGCCGGTGCAGGCGGAGTCATTGGTGGTATCGTAACAGTATTCATAGCCGGTGGCCCCGGTGCTGGCCGCCCAACTGAGTTGGGGCGTCAACGACTGGCCGGTGGCGCCGTTGGTCGGGGCGGTCTTGCCGAAAGCCGCCGGGGGAACGATGGTGGTGAAGCTCCACCAGGTGCCGCCGTCGGCGTTGGTGGTGCCGTTGGCGTTGATAGCCCGGACCTGCCAGTAGTAGGTAGTGCTGGCGCTCAGGCCTACCAGGGTGGCGCTGGTGCCGGTGGTGGTGGTCCAGGTGCCGGCGCAGGCGTTGTCATTGGTCGTATCCACGCAGTATTCATAGCTGGTGGCTCCGGTGCTGGCCGCCCAACTGATCGGGGCGTCAAGGACTGGCCGGTGGCGCCGTTGACCGGGGCGGTCTTGCCGAAAGCCCCCGGGGGAGAGATAATGGTGGTATTGACCGAAGCGGTATTATTACCCGGAACCGGGTCCGGCTCGTTTCCGGGAGTCACAGTGGCGGTATTGGAGATCAACCCGGCCGTGCCCGGTGCGGTTACGTTCAGGATAACGGTTGCAGCCGAGTAAGTGGTCGGGTTTAGGTCCCCCAGATTACAGATGATAGGGGCCGTCCCCGCGCAGGTCCCTTGGCTGGCCCACCAGGAGTTCAGGGTCACCCCGGCCGGCAGGGTATCGCTGATCTGTATAAGGCCGGTGGCCTGGGAGGGCCCAAGATTCGTTACAGTGATGGTATAGGAGAAAGGTGTTCCAATGACCACCGGGTCCTGGGAGACGGTCTTGGAAATCGCCAGATCGGCCGCGGCATTGGCTTCGGCGCCGAATTCGTAAGCCCCGATATCAACAGAGGCGTCACGCGGAAAGAGCCGTTGATCGGTGGTCAGGGAATCGGTGTAGGGCGGAAAATTGCTGTTTCCGGCATCGATAGCCGGGCTACTCCTGTCCAGGGCATAGGTCAACGTGGGTCCCCCGTTGGCGGCGAGTGTCTAACAGAACAGGATCTGTTACATCGCTGAAATCTCCAGTCCGGCCGAATCCGCAGGTGTCCCGCTGTCCAGATTGTTCCCCAGGGAAGAAGATGCAGTGCCTATCGCAAGAGTTATTGGCGAGGATAGTATTCAGGAGGTAGGCTTGGCCGTGCGGTGTCATTATAAAGACCCCCTCCCAGGGCAGCGGAATTCTGATACAGGGTAACGTTGACCAGGAGCAGGCCTTCCGCGTTCTGGTTGAGGTTATATATTCCTCCCCCGTTCCCTGCAGCCGTGTTTTCCCCAATCGTGACGTTGGTCAACCTGGCCAGTGTCAATTGCAGAACCGGTCTCGATTGTGGTAAAGGGCGCCTCCATGAGCTTCCAGACGTTGTATCGTTATGATAAAAGGCACTGTTTTCTACCAACAAGACGCCGTTGTTGAATATACCGCCTCCACCTGGTCCCCATATCGGAAAAATTCGCCATGTAATAGTGTCCTGATTTATCGTCAAAATACCGGTGATGGCATTAAAAATCCCTCCGCCATTCAGTCCGACATTGGCGGAAAAAATATTGGCCTCTGATTGGAAAATGCCCGCGTTATAAGACCGCGCCCCCGTTACCGCCGGTGGTGCTGTTTCCTTCAAAGGCGGTGCCGGTAACGATCAAGGCCCCGTTGACATCATTATAAATTCCGGCGCCGTCGCCGGCGACGGCAGATATTAAAGGTCACGGCGCAATTGGTCAGGTATAATTCTCCTCCGTTGTTATAGATCCCTCCACCGGGACCGGAACCGACGTACCCGTTAGTAATAGTTAATCCGACCAGCTCTACCGTTACCGGTCCGATGATCTGAAAAACGCGGTCCGGGTCCAGGTTCGTTGGATCCGTGCCATCCCCATCGATAATTGTGGTTGCCGCCCCAGCGCCCCGGATGATCAGGTTGCTTTTGATGTCCAGGTCGCCGCTGGCGGCATCGTCTTCGTTGGCTCCGGTTAGATTCAGGATATAAGTTCCGGCCGGCAGGAAAACGGTATGGGACCCCGGCAGGGCATTCGTTTCCATGATCGCGGCCCGCAGGGTGCATTGTCCTGGAGTGGCGGTGCAAAGGCCATCTCCAGGATGGCGTCAACGGCATCGGCAGTGTCATTGACGGTAAAGGTGGCCGCTTGCAGCGGGCGGGGAAATGAATCCCCCCAATCCAAATAACAATACCGCCAGGATGATTGCCAAAAGATAATTTTTACTCGCATTTGGGTTGACCGCCTTTCTTAAAGATTCCTTTTGCTTTACGCCCTACGAAGGCCCCGAGTTAGGTGCATGGCCTAACGTGACTCTGGGTCGATTCAGCGAATGAAGGGTTTCGAGACCGCACTGAATATTGGAACGGATTATCAGATTAATGAACAGATATATCGATGCAAAAACTGAATTAACTAGGCGAAAATAGGTATTTTCGATTAGGATAGTAAGTATTTTTTATTACAGGTAAACATACAGGTTTGATCACATAACAGTCACTTTTTATTAGATAATATTGTTTCAGTCAAATAATACTGTAATCTAATATCATTTTATTATATATTATTGATACTATATTTAAATAATACTGATATTAAATCAAAATTATATGGAAAATAAATTATCAAAAAACCCTAAATACCGGCAAGGGTCGGGAAAGGGAGGGGTAAGATCTGTCCCGTCAACAAGGGCAAACGCAACATACTAATTTATCAAGAATTTTGATTCAAAAATGTTATTGGAGGGAAAAAAGATGAAGAGGCGTATGTTAATACCATTATTGCTATTTTTGGCAATGTTGGTCCTTTCCTGGGGAATTGACCAGGGCTTGGCGCAATCACCGGAAACCAACAAGGAAATGGTTTATAGGGGGGGGAAAGTAACCACCGCCGAGAGGAAGGCCGCCGCAAAGCGTGCCCAAGCCCTCGGTCTTAAACCGGGGGTAGCCGGGATGGCTGTTGCTGAACCCGCCGGCCTTCAACCGGAGGTAGAGAGAGGGAAAGCCCTTAGGAAGAAAGGACCGGGGGTAGACAGCGGGAAAGTCCTAAGGAAGAAAGGAGAGGAGAAATGAAGAAACGACCGTTTTTAATCTTCATGAGTGCGGTATTGGCAGTCTTGATGGCTGCCGCTATACCCGCCGGTCTTCAACTGGGATCAGTCGCGATGGCCGCTGCACCCCCCCTCCCGGGCATTGAGGGTCCTGGCGGGGTACCGCACTATTTCGGCCCTTACGGTAACTGGGCTTTCAGCCCGCTTCCGAAGGGAGCCGTCACTACCATCACTGTTGTGGATGGAGGCACCGGGTATACTGCCCCAACGGTCACCATCACCGACGCCTACTTCCGCTAGCGGACAGACCCCGGCTACTGTTTCGGCCACAGTCGTGAGCGGCGTCATTACCGGCTTCACGATCAACAATGGAGGCGCCGGGTATATTGCTCCTGTTGTTATCATCCAGGATGCTGCCGGCACAGGCGCCATCGCCGACGCGGTGATCGGCGGCACCCTCACCGGCGGCATCAGGAAGTTCGTGGACAAAATGCCGGGTCTTGGACCTGCCGGAGCAAACACCTCACTTCGGCCAGTACATCCCGGTTGCCGTTCCCGAGACTAGCACTTTTAGCGGACAGGCTGCCGACTACTACGAAATAGCCCTGGTCGAGTATACCGAACAGATGCACTCGGACCTGCCGCCGACCAAACTGCGCGGTTACGTGCAAGGTACGCCGGGACTCCGGCCAGTCCCGGGCACTTATCCTGTTGCCAGGCGGCAAATTTGGCGTAGATAAGCCCCATTACCTGGGCCCCATCATCGTTGGACAGGGGAGAGTACACGGCATAGCGAACACCCTGCCGACCGATCCGGGGTATCCGAAGCCGGTCCGCATCAAATTCTACAACCTGCTTCCCACCGGTACCGGTGGTAACCTCTTCATCCCTGTGGACGAAACCGTTCCGGGCGCCAATTACGGGCCGGCCGGGCCGGGTGGTGCGGGGGACAAATATACACAAAACCGCGCCACTATCCACCTCCACGGCAACAACACCGTCTGGATCAGCGACGGCAACGTTCACCAGTGGATTACACCCGCCAACGAAAATACCCCTTACCCCAAGGGCGTCAGCGTGCGAAACGTGCCGGACATGGGCGCTGACTGCGACCTGCCGGGCAGTGGATGCCAGACCTTCTTCTACACCAACGCGCAGAGCGCCAGGCTGCAGTTCTACCACGACCATGCCCTGGCCATCACGCGGCTCAATGTGTATGTCGGCGAGGCAGCCGGATACGTGCTCACGGACGCCGTTGAGCAGGACATGATCAACGGCACCAATGTGTCCGGCGTCAACCCCGGCACCACGCCTCAAAAGTCCTGCCTGATATCGGCATTCCTCTGATCATCCAGGACAGGACCTTCGTGGACGCCAACACAATTTTCGCTCAGGACCCCACCTGGAACTGGGGAACCGGGCCAAAAGTCAATGGGAAATTAACCGCGGCAGTCACCGGCGACCTCTGGTACCCCCACGTCTACATGTCGGTCCAGAATCCGTGGGACCTTACCGGCACCAACGCCTTCGGCCGCTGGCACTATGGTCCCTGGTTCAATCCTCCGGTCCCCACGTGCGTCAACGGGCTCCCGGTAGGATGCATCGAGGTCGGACCCGTTCCGAACGAGTACTATCAGCCTGATTGTGACCTGGTTCCCCCGGGCCCCGGATGTACTGCGCCCTGGGAGCCGCCGCTGCGGCCGGGAAATCCGAATCCCTCCATTCCTGGTGAGTCTTTCCTGGATACCCAACTGGTTAACGGCACGGTCTACCCCTACCTGGAGGTGGAGCCCAAGGCGGTCCGTTTCCGCGTCCTGAACGCCTCCAATGACCGTTTCTTGAACCTGCAGCTCTACGTGGCGGCAGACAAAAAAACCGTGACAACACCTGACGGTTATAATCCCACAGTGCCCCGCACCAATCTTTGTATAGGTGCTGCTGTCCCAGCTGGAGACTGCACGGAAGTCAACATGGTCCCGGTCAGCGTGGCTCCGGCAAACCAATTGGCGGACACACCGAGCGGCCTTCCCGATCCGGCGACTAAAGGACCGGAATGGATGGTTGATCGGCACCGAAGGCGGCTTCATGCCGAAGCCGGTGGTGGTGCCCCAGCAGCCCATCGGCTATAACCTCGACATGGCCTACTTCGCTTTCGGTATAGTCAACCAACACTCGCTCTTCCTGGGATCAGCGGAGCGGGCGGACGTAGTGGTTGACTTCACGGGCCAAGGCGGCAAGACCTTTATCCTTTACAACGATTCCCCGGCGCCTGTCCCGGCCGGTGCAGCGCCCTATGACTTCTACACGGGCAACGGCAACCAGATGGACGGCGGCGGCGCACCCAACACGCAGCCCGGCTACGGCCCCAATACCCGAACCGTCATGCAGATCCGGGTGAAGGGAGCTGTGACGACACCGACAGAAACACCTGACGTTACTCTTTCGAACCTCAACGCGGTGTTTGCCAAGACAGCATCGAAGCGGGGCGTTTTCGAGGTTTCCCAGGACCCGATCATCATTCCTCAGGCCGCCTACAACTCCGCTTATAACAACACCTTCCCAGCGACTGCTGCGGGCCAGTATATCCAGATCGCCGATACGCAGAAGACCTTCCAGCCCATCAACGAAGCCGGTGTTCTTCAGCCTGCCGTCACGTTGCCGCTGCAGATGAAGGCCATGCATGACGAGATGGGCGGTGTGTACGACACCCTGTTCGGCCGGATGAGCGGGATGCTGGGACTCAGTCTCCAGAACTCCCCCAACCATGTTTTGATACCCTTACGGCCTGGCAGCCCCGCCCACCGATCTCGTCAAGGGCTCGGTGGAAGGGACCCCGATCGGGGTGATGCCCGATGGAACCCAGATCTGGAGGATCTTTCACAACGGCGTGGATACCCACACCATCCACACCCACTTGTTCCATACGCAACTCATCAACCGCGTGGACCAGAGCGGGCAGATCGTAGGGGATCCTGTAGACCCCATCGAACTGGGCTGGAAAGACACCTTCCGCGTCAACCCGCTGGAGGTCACCTACCTGGCCATGAGGCCTACCGTCCCGACTCCGTCGCAGGTCCCCTTCGAGGTGCCGGACAGCATCCGTCTGATCGACCCGACGCTGCCCGAGGGGGCCACGCTGGCCCCGCCGCCTCCCGCGGGATGGTTCGACCCGAACGGGGTCTTCATCCCGGAGATCCTCAACCACTACGTCAACTTCGGCTGGGAGTACGTGTGGCACTGCCATATCCTCTCCCATGAAGAGATGGACATGATGCATACCTTGGTGTTCGCGGTTCCGCCGAAGGCACCTACGAATCTCGCTGCCACAGCGGTCGAGCGGACGGTTACCCTGACCTGGACGGACAACTCCATAAAAGAGGTCGGTTTCACCGTCCAAAGGGCGACAAACGCCGACTTCACGACCGGGCTGACCACGTTCAACGTCCCCGCCTCCGCGGGTTCGGGAAACATCGTGACCTTTGTGAATAATGACGTCCCGGAAAATGCGGCCTACTGGTACAGAGTATACGCCATAGGCAATGTAGTCGGCGACACACAGGCTTATGCGGGTTCCGTAGGCTTCCCCACCATGTCCACCAACTCGGTTTCCAACGTGGCTACGGCTAATGTGGGAACCCCGACGCCATCGGTGCCGTTCAGTCCGACCCTCCTGGTCACAACCCTGCTGTCGGGACCGAGCGTGCGGCTGACCTGGCGGGACAATGCGACCAACGAGAACGGCTTCGAGGTCGAGCGCTGCACCGGAGCAACCTGCACCAACTGGGCCGTGATCGCCACGGTCGGGTCGAGAGCAGGTACGGGCAGCGTATCCTACTTGAATACGACGGTAGCGGCCGGCACAACCTACCGGTACCGGGTCTGGGCAGTGAACGCAAACGGACGCTCGTCAGCCGCTACGAACATTGTCAGCGTGAATATAGCGGCGATTCCGGCGGCCCCTACTAATTTTACTGTAGTTTTGACCGATATTCCGGATATCTTCTGGAGGGCTACGCTGAACTGGCAAGCGGCTACCAACCCGACCAGCTTCACGATCCAGCGCGCCACCAACGCCACGTTCACGAGCAACCTGAGCACCTTTACGGCTTCGGGCGCAGCGAGGAATTTCATTCAGAACGTGATAAACAACACCACCTACTACTACCGGATCCGGGCGAACAACAATGCCGGCGGTTCATCCGCCTGGACGCACGCCCTGCCGTTCCCCATTCGCACCGGGCCCTGAGTAATAGGTCTTCCAACGGGGAGGGAGCAATCCCTCCCCTTTTTTTTTGAGGACTTTCAAGAGAGTGGCAACCCTTCGTTGCTCTTGCAAAAAAAACAATGCTGTGGCATTCTGGGACTTAAATACGAAAATAAACTCGGTGCCACTCAGGCATTCATTAATGATTAATAATTAGAAATTGATTATTAATATCAAGCACGTAGGGGAGGGGTTCATCCCCTCCCGCTCCCAACCGAGCCGACAACACGAAATCTGAATGCTTGATTCCCAAGCTCGGGAGGGGATGAACCCCTCCCCTACAAAAAACGAATAGATGCCATATATTCATGCTTCGCGCGGTGCCGGACGGTTTAATACGAAAATAAAGTCGAACACCGCTTTTTAGGCATTTTTCCTGGGTTGTCATACCGGACTTGATAAGCCTGCCCCGCAGGTAGTAAGCTGGGGTATCCGGATCTCCGGAGCTAATCCGAGGCTGGATTCCGGATCACGCTTGCTTGTCCGGAATGACGAATCTTGGTCAATCCTTATTTTCATGCTCGGGATGCCCGCCCGAGGTATGGGGATCATTATTGAAGGAGCGAAGCGACTGAAGATCCCCCCGGCCTGGCCCTGAGCTAAGAGACGAAATTATTAGTGGAATTTACCCTGAGCTGATCCTTCGACGTTGCTTAGGATGACAGGCAGGCGAAGGGCTCAGGATGCCTTTAACAGGTTTATCATCCCTATCGGGCTTTCTCAGCTTGTCATCCTGATCGACCGAAGGGAGAGAAGGATCTTGTTTTTAAGCAGGGATTCCCTCGAGGGTTGAAAAGCGAGACCCTTCGTGGAATTTACTGAGCTGATCCGTCGCTTCTCTCAAGACGAGATCCTTCGTTTCACTCAGGATGACAGAAAGGCGAAGGGCTCAGGGTGACAGGCAGACTAAAGGTCAAGAAAACAGGTATTTGGTCAAGGTTGATTTACATGGTTCGCGAATGCCACGCCGCAGACGTGACATGGGGGTTTAGTTTAGGAAAGTGACATGAAGTATCTATTAACCGCTATCCTTTTTCTCGCCCTGCTTACAGGATCATTTCTCGCCGGTTCCTGGTATAAAGACCAGCAAGCCGTAAGGAGTAAGGCGTTAGGCGTAAAACTACAAGCACTTAATGATGGTACCGGCACCGGCAAAGATACTTCCACTGAAACTAGTATGGACGCTTCTTCTCTGCCCCCCGGTACGGTCAGGGTTACCCCGGACAAACAGCAGATGGTTGGCGTCAGGACCGGGGTTGTGGAAAAAGCCTCGGTGGAGCATTTCATTCGCACCGTGGGCCGGGTGGCGCCCGATGAAAAACGGGTCTACCGCCTCGTAGCGGGGATCGACGGCTGGGTCAGGGAGACCTATAACAACGACACCGGGACCCTGGTGAAAAAGGATGAGCGGCTGGCCTCTTTCTACAGTCCCCAGTTTCGGGCGGCCCAAATAGCCTACTTGTCCCTCCTCGGTTCGGGGGAAGACCGCTTTCAGGCAGGCGGAAGGCAGGCGCTCGCGCCCTCCCAGCAGGCGAGTGTCAGTTTCCAGACCTACATCGACGCGCTCGAAAGCCTCGGAATGAGCCCGCAGCAGATAAAGGAACTGGCCGAGACCAGGCAGATCACAGACAGGGTTTTCATCATGGCCCCGGTGACCGGCTTCATCATCTCCAGAAACGTCTCCCCCGGCCAGCGCTTTGACAAGGGCACCGAGTGGTACCGGATTGCGGACCTGAGCAAAGTCTGGATCCTGGCCGACCTTTACGGAATGGAAGCGCGGCACTTCCGACCAGGGATGAACGTCAAGGTATCCCTCCCGGACCAGGGCAAGTCATTTCAAACGCAGGTAAGCAACGTGCTGCCCCAATTCGATCCTTCCACCCGCACGCTGAAGCTTCGCCTGGAGACGGACAACCCGGGCTTCACCCTGCGGCCGGATATGTTCGTGGACGTGGAGCTTCCGGTTCAAATGCCCCCGGCCATAACCGTCCCAGCGGATGCGATCCTTGATTCCGGACTCAAGAAGACGGTTTTTGTCGATCGGGGCAATGGGTTCTTCGAACCTCGCCAAGTCAATACCGGCTGGCGTTTGGGCGACCGGGTGGAAATCATCAAGGGGCTTACCCCGGGGAGAAGATCGTTACTTTCCGGGACCTTTCTGCTCGACTCCGAAAGCCGGATGGAGCAGGCCGCCGCCGGGATGACCGGATCGCTGGCCAAAGATCCGGTTTCCGGGCTGGATGTTTCCATACGGAAGGCGGAAAAGGCCGGACTTAAAAGTACCTACCAGCAAAAGGTCTACTATTTCGCTTCCGGCGAGAACCGGGCCCGTTTCGATCAGGACCCGGGACGGTATCTGAAGAAGCCTTAGAAGTGATAGTTTCGATAAAAGATCCAACCTGTCATCCTGAGTGACCGAAGGGAGCGAAGGATCTCTCTCTTAGATGGAGTTTGGCCTTAGCTGATCCTTCGCAGAGTTTACCCTGAGCCGGAAGACGAGATCCTTCGCGGAATTTATCCCGCCGCCGGCGGGACTCAGGATGACAGAAAGACGAAGGGCTCAGGATTATTTAGATACATAATATTTATCCGGAAATAAAATGGGAGGCGAAGACTTCGATAGCCGCGGTTCAATGCAAGCTGGAAAAAAAAAGGAAAAACCTGCCTTTTGGCCAGAACAGAAAATTGATTAAAGCGCTGTTTCTTAAAAAACCGATCAACCAGGCCGCCGGCGAAACAACGCATATCCTTTCTCCGGAACAGGTCATCGGGTTTGCGGTCTGATTGTAAAGGATGTGACGTTTTTCACGGATGGGCGAGACGGCGGGAAAAAACTCTTCTTCAGAAACCGGACCCCGGTTTCTGAAGGTTTCTTTTTTCCAATAGGTTGATTTTTTCTTTGACCCACGAGCGGACAAGTTGCGCCCGTTCGATCCCGGTTAGCCTGGATTCCCTGTCGATAATCCGGACGTCCCCCGGATCGAGGCGCAACTGGATGAGTTTTTTGAGAGGGCGCCTGAAATCCAAACTGCCTTCCTCCCAGTCACCGAAGTCTTCGGGTTCATGCTTTTCCCAGAAATCGCCCAGTGCTTCATCATCCAGGATGGGGACTTCGGACAATTTTTTCGCCTTAGTCATCTCCGTTTTCCTTTTCTCATCAGGTAGGTTTTCCGTTGTCTATCGTTCATCTCTCTGGCGGTAATAATTTTAACCACCCCCAGGCCGGCTGTAAACTTGAGGGCCTTGACCTCTTCCGGTTTCAAAACTCTTAGCAGGATGAGCAGATATCTCCCGGAAGCAGTCTGCCCATAGACAAAGTGGCTGGCCCGGGCGGGAAAGCTTCGAGCGAGCTAGGGAGACCTGGTCAAGGAGTTGGTCAATCTGATGGCCGCCCTACCGCCGAAAAGAGAAGAAATGGGGGTCATCAGGCTGCATCGATTACGGTTTTGATCGCCTCCTTGACCTTTTCAAGCACCTCAGCGGATACGACGCCAATCCTTTTTACGATCCTTCGGGTGGATACGGACCTTATCTGGAACGTATCCAGCGCGGAAGTCTTAAGAAGTCCATTATAAGAGTCCGGTTCTATTTTGACCATCCAGGGTGCGCCGTCAAAGCGGTCCTTCCATTCCGTTATAGGGACAATGACTTTCAGCGGAAGCAGGCCCAGGGCATCGTCGCTGATGATCAGAGCGGGTCGCTTTTTCTTGATCTCGGCACCGACCGTCGGGCTCAAATTGATTTCCCATATATCGCCCTGGTTCACAAAAGATCCTCCCCGTCCAGAACGGAGAAGGCCGTAAGTTCCCGATCCGTTTCGTAAACGCCGAGTAGATCTTTAGATTTTTTCTTCATTTGGATTTTTCTTTGATTTCTCAGGGAATCTCTGATGAAGCGGGTGAGCGCGTCCCGGACGATGCTGCTTTGATCGGAATATCCCCACTCCCGGTACTGTTCGAGAAAACGGCTTTGTCCCGTGGTAATGGAAAACTTCTTTTGTGTTATGGATTCCATGGCATGGACCTCTCTGCCCATTTAAGGATCCTATATTGTCCCCTATATTAGCCCCTGCGTCAATATGATTTTTTTTGCCACGGGAAAGACTTTCTGAATTAAGCGGCCATGGCCGGACTTAAAAGTACCTACCAGCAAAAGGTCTATTATTTCGCTTCCGCCGAGAACCGGGCTCGTTTTGAACAGGAGCCGGGACGGTATCTGAAGAAGCCATAGGATGTAATGCTTTCCCAAAAAATCCGCTGGTCGGACCTTGGTGAACGAGATCCTTCGCGGAGTTTATCCCGCCTGCGGCGGGACTCAGGATGACAAGGGGGCGAAAGGCTTCAGGATGACAAGGAGTAGGCGGGACGGTTTAAACAGGTTTATTCATCCTTAGCGGGATCTCTTAGCTTGTCATCCTGATCGACCGAAGGGAGAGAAGGATCTCGCTTTTAAATGGAGTTTGGCTTGAGCAGGAAGACGAGATCCTTCGCGGAGTTTACCCTGAGCAGATCCTTCGACGTTGCTCAGGACGAGATCCTTCGCTTTGCTCAGGATGACAGGGGGGCGAAGGGCTCAGGATGCCTTTACCGGTTATTCATCCTTAGCGGCTAAGCCGGGAAACGAAGATAGATACCGTATTGCATAATTTGCATTGAAAGTGCATAATATCTGCATGTGGATTGCCCGTCATTCAGAAAAATTACTGCACCGCATGGCCAGGCAATTCCCTGCCGTGTTGATCACCGGGGTCCGGCAAGCAGGAAAGACCTCGATCCTGCGCCATCTGCATCCCCAAGCCTCTTATCTAACTCTCGATTTGCCGGGACTGGCGCGAGATTACCATTCGTATCATTTCGGCAAGAAGATCCAGGGAAAAGGAGGTGGATCTATATGAAGGAAAAGTCATTCGCAAAGAATAACGACGAATTTGATAGCCGTTTTGACGCAGGAGAGGATATTCACGAACTGGTCGATATGTCGCAAGCCCTGGTCATCCGGCCCGGAAGAAAAGTTCGTCTCACCCTGGACGTTTCAGAGGCTCTGGTCAGCGAATAATACGAGGATGTTTGTTTTTCATTCGATGTTGGGCGTTCGATGTTCAATTTTCGACGTTCATTTTAGTATTATTCCCCCCCTCTGCCACCCCTAATAAGACCATCCATCAAACATTTTACCCTCCCTGCCCACCCCGGATTTGGCCCGAAAATGGACCTCCAGGCGGAAAAACTGCAGGCTTCTACGGTCATTTTAATATTGTTTATATTGATTCGAATTTAGCCAATTCCGGATAGTCCTGTGGGGGCGTAACTCACCCGCGAATGGGCGACTCCCACCGGATGCGAGTCTTGCCAGTGCGGGTCAATTTTATGAGTTCAGTTCAGCAATAAGGAGTAATTGCGTGGCAAATTCTCTTGACATAGTTCGTAGATACTGTATATTATAATACAGTTATTAAGAACTATGCGCATCGTGGATATCATTAAAATCATCAAGAAGTCCGGCGTGAAGATTATTGCTTTGTCCGATCTCAAGAAATTGCTGGATATTGAAAAAGACAATACTTCTTATAAAATAGCGGAAAAGCTGGTTGCCGAGAAATTATTGCTGCGGCTTAAAAAAGGGGTTTATTACTCTATATTCAATCCCCCTGATAGTTTTGAAATTGCCAACGCCATATATACGCCTTCGTATATTTCGCTGGAGTCGGCCTTGAATTACTATGGCCTACTCCCGCAATTTTCTTATTCCGTTACTTCCGTCACTCCCAAAAAATCAAAAAAGCTGCTCATCGATGAGAAAGAATTTGAGTATGTCCAGATAAGTAGCAAATTATTCTTTGATTTCAGACGTGAGGGGCCTGCGGTTATCGCTTCGCCGGAAAAAGCCCTTCTGGATATGATCTATATCGTCTCCAAGGGATTTCGAAGGATAGAATTCGAGGATTTGGACTACTCCCGCATCAACAAAAGAGATTTCCATAAAATGTGCAAAAGAATCGACTACCGGCCTTTTCTTAATAAATTGAAGGAAATCGGAATATGATGACAACGGAACAAATCGGCGAACTGGCAAGGCATTTCAAGATAGATGAGGCCTCGATCTTGAGAGAGTATGTGCAATTGCTTTTTCTCCGCTCATTTTATGCTTTGAAGGAAAGTCGGCAAGTTTTTTTCAAGGGCGGGACGGCCATCCACTTTCACTTTGGTTCTTTCCGTTTTTCCGAAGACCTTGATTTCAGCACCCTGCAAAGCTCGGACCAGCTCCGGCAGATGGTAGAAGCGGCGACCCGCGATCTCAAACTCGAAATGGCTTCTCTTGAGCAGGGAAAATTCGCGATCAAGCACGACTCATTCAACGGTCAATTGAAGTTTGCCTACAAAGGGTCGCGTCCTCTAACGATCCGTTTAGAATTTTCACAGCGGGAGAACGCCCTCACCAGAGCCGTTTCTCTTATTGAAACTCCCTTTCCGCTGGTCAGCTATCCGTTGGTTGTTCATCTCGATGCGGAAGAACTTCTGGCTGAGAAGGCAAGGGCAATCCTGACGCGCAGCAAAGGCCGTGATTATTTTGACTTCTGGTATCTGCTGTCGAAGGGTATTCCCCTAAGAGAGGATTATATCTGCGAAAAAATGAAATGGTACGGCAAGGACTACCGGCAAGAAGACCTGACCGAAATCATCGCAGCAGCAAAGGAAAAAGACCTGCATAACGATCTGGCGAGATTCTTACCGAAGCATTACCGTCAGGCCATCACGGATCTGAAAAAAAACATCCTCCAAAAGCTCGGGTCATAGGGAAAATAAGCTAATCGTTATATGTTAAGATGGGGGTTAGTCTGAAAATGTCCTTGACCTTCCGTTATTCCTCTCACCCCATGGCGGTAAGTTATTATTGCGCTGGATGGAAAGTGGAAGGGTTAATGAAAAGTTGAACGTCGAACATCAAACTTCCAACATCGAATGTTTAATGGAAAAGATGAAGAAACAGAAATTGGTGTTCCCTGTTCGGCAAGGGAGGTTTGTTTTTCATTCGAGGTTGGGCGTTCGATGTTCATTTAGTACGAAAATAGAATCTATCATCGCTTTTCAGTCCTTTGTCTTGGGTCGTCATACCGGACTTGATCCGGTATCCAGGACTTTCGACGCTTAGGGTCTGGATTCCGGATCGCGTCACGCCCAAGGCGTGACTTGTCCGGAATGACGAACCTTGGCCGGTCCATATTTTCATGCTTCGGGGTGCCCGCCCCAGGCATGGGGGTTTAGTATGAAAATAACCCCCGGGCATGGGGGTTAGTATCCGTTCCCGCAGTCAGTTAGGACTTCTCTGATCCAAATACAGGGTCTCCAACATGGATATCTCGCCCCCCTCTACAACCTCTAAAGAAGATCATCCAACAGACATTTCATCCGCCCAGGCCACCCCCGATTTGGCCCGGAAATGGTCCTCCGGGCGGAAAAACCACAGGCCTCTCATAAAAATACTGTATTCCTACCCAAAAAAATACGGGAAAACCCGTATGCATATTTTTTTAATAGAATCAAGCCAATACGTAAAATCGTCGGGAATTTTTACGATTTTTATAAATTTAATAAATAATGTAAATTTAATAGGTTAAACAATTTTTTCTTAATACGCCGGGGAAATTGTCGGCTTCCTTTACAAAAAAAACTTATCGATAAAACTAAATAAAGAAATAATTATATTAAAAAACAATGAGTTACATTTATGGCATTGCATTTGCTATAAATTAAGTTCACTTGAATAAAAAATAGGACCTTAAGAGTCCAATTTAATCATTGAAAGGAGAGTAAAGAATTTTGGTGCCAAAGGAAGCACCCAAGAAATTGAGATTTAGCATCCACACTCAACAACAGAAATCATTTTTTTAGGAGGAGGTTATGAAAAAAATTATCAGAGGTAAAGAGTCTAATTTTATGTTAATCCTGTTGTGCCTGGGCTTGATAGGGGCCTTTTGCCTGCCGACTCCGGGCCAGGCATCCATTTCAACAGCCACTGGGTCGGCTTGGATAGATTGGGCTAATGCCACGTGGTCCGGGCCGACTTTGACTTGGCTCGACCAAAACAGTTTATCTTCGGCATATGTTGGACTGAATGGATTTGAAAGTGATTATACCTTATCTGATTTTTACGAAGGGAAATTCGTAAGCACTTCTTTCACTGGAGCCCTTACGGATGTATCCGGATCAGCAACTGGCATGGGAGCGACAGGAGGTAATAGTGCGCTTATTGACACAAATCCGACCGTTACCCTTCCAGACGGCACCATCATAGATAATCCAAATTATCAGCAACCGCTTCCAAATCAAAATCTTGCCACTACGATCTATGCTTTTTCCAACATCAGTGTGAACAGCGGTTTGAACGGCGGTTTCGCCCAAGGAGATGTATTTTTAGCTTCAGCCGCACTCACTGGACAGTTTACCGTTGCAAATGCCGGAACATTATCATTAATTGTTCCATACTCGATTAACCTATCGGCTTTCAGCGGCACGGGTGGATCCGCCAATGCTGATGCCTTAGTGGGGTTGTATTTATCTGATTTTAACAATGAAACCCTTCTTGCTTCTGATACCCGATTCCCTAATACAACTATTGACGGTTCTCCTTATCTCAAAAGCGGGTTTCTGACCTTAAACTATAATCTTTTGGCAGGAGTTTCTTACGATTTTGAGGCCTCTGCCAGTATAATCGCCTCGGCCAGTGCGGTCCCTGAGCCGAGTACCCTCATGTTCCTCGGGAGCGGTTTGCTGGGGCTGGTGGCTTTCAGAAGAAGGTTTTTTTAACTTTTAAATGGTGCATAAGGAGATGCATAAATGAGTACTAAGATATCCAGAAGGCAGTTTTTAAAGGGAGCCGCCATAGCGGGAGTCGGAATGGCCTTGCCTCTTAGGTTAGGGGTCGGAGAGGCCCAGGCTTTTTACCAGAGCCCCGGCTTGCAGGATGTGGCAGACCAATCTTCGGGGAGTGGGCCCTGGGCAGATTCCGGTAGCAGCAACCGATCCATTTCTGGCCCCTGTAACCGGAGTAAGTCATTATACAATTGAAATTAATCAGTTTGAGGACACACTTTATCCCGACTCATTATCCCTGCCATTCGGCAAGACTAAGTTGTGGGGATTTCACCCTGCTGTCCCTCTGGGGGGCGGGGCCCAACCCCAAAAACATCTCGGAGGCATTATTGTTGTTAAAAAAGGAACGCCGATACAGATCACTTTTCGGAACAAACTCACCTCAAATGGCCTTCCGAATGGGATCCCGCTAAAAAACATTATTCCTGTGGATACGACCATCCCTGGGGCGAACGCGGCTCAGAACCGGATCGCAATCCATCTCCATGGCGGGCTTATCCCCTGGATCAGCGATGGAGGGCCTTTTGACTGGTGGGCCCCCAACGGCACGCACGGCCTGAGCTTCTTAAATAACCTGGTCCTCAACCCCGGAGCAGCCTTGAACGAGGCCGAGTACTATTATGGAAATAACCAGAGCGCCCGGATGGTTTGGTACCATGACCATGCCTTCGGCATCACCCGCATCAATGCCTATGCGGGTGTCGCCTCGGCTTATATCATCAGGGATGATTTTGAAATCAATATGAAGAATCAAGGGCTTGCCGGAATTCATTGAAAACAGTGTTTTGGGCAGTCTTCCGATCCGCGAGCTTCCCATTGTCATTCAGGACAAGATTTTTGTCGGCCCGAATATCAATACTCTTGACCCGACCTGGGTAAGTAAAGGGCTTCCCAGCACGGTGGGAAGTCTCTGGTACCCGCATCTATACGAAAAAAATCGTTATAAACTCATCGGTGCGGGCAGTCGTTTACCCAATCCTTCGGTCATACCGGAGATGTTCGGGGACACCATGCTGGTCAACGGCACGGTTTACCCCACTGTACAGGTTGACGCCAATCGGTATCGCTTACGTTTTCTTAATGCCTGTAATGCCCGGTTCCTCAACCTCCAATTACTGGTTGCAGATGGGAGTCCTGACGGGGTCACCATTGTCAGCGGAGTTGCGACGAATGCCCCCGGCCCTGAAATGCTGGTTATTGGAAACGAAGCCGGATTCCTGCAGAAACCAGCTCCGATATCTACCTCTAATACCCCTTTCAGTTTGGACGCTAATGGCGTGCAGACAGGAACCCTAATCACCGGCAACGCGGAGCGTTGGGATGTCCTTGTGGATTTCATAATTTTGCCGGGAAAGAGATTATCCTATATACTGATGCGCCGGGACCTTTCCCTTTCGGAGACGACCGAAATGACTATTACTTTGGAAACACTGCGAACCCGTTAGGACCAGCCACAGAAGGATACGGGCCGGACACGTCGGGTGATGATGAAGTTCTCGGTGGGTGCGGGGCAAGGGGTGCCGGATGCAACCCCTCACCCTCATTGACAAAATGGTGATTGGGCCGTGGCTCCAGAGATAGACCCTCCTCTGGCAACACTCAATTCGGATGGCAGTTTCACTCCCCTCAAAAATCTCACCCGGACCCGCAGGCTCTCCCTTAATGAGGCCTTCGACGTTTACGGGCGTCTGGTTCAGATGCTTGGGAACAGACGTGGCCAAAGCCAATGGGGAAGTTCGGCCGGTCCTACCTGGATCCGGTAACAGAAGACCCGCAGGATGGCGATGTGGAAATCTGGGAGATCTTCAATCTTACTGGAGACACGCACCCCATTCACTTCCACTTGGTAAACGTCCAGGTCCTGAACCGTCAGACTTTCACTGGAGTGTTCCCTAATGTTAATGTGCTCCCCGGAATACCTTTCGAGACCCGATCCGACCGAACTGGGGTGGAAAGAGACGGTAAAGATGAACCCCGGTGAGGTTACCCGGGTGATCATGAAATTCGATCTGCCGAAGATCACTGATTCACTGGTAATCTGATCGACTTTTCGGGCGTCGGTGGGGGCCTCGGTACTCCACCTCCTAGCCCGAGGACGGGCGGAAACGAGTATGTCTGGCACTGCCACATCCTCGAGCACGAGGAGCACGACATGATGCGGCCCCTGGTGGTAAAACAACCACCACCATAACCCAGATCGGGATCCTCCAATTTTATCCTAAAAAGCCCCGTGCCACAGCCGCGGGGCTTTTTTATTTAACATTTTTTGGAAACCGACCGATCCCTATTTGAAAAGAGAAATCCTTGGTGGTAAAATAATTTGCTGATTAAGGAATCCAGGTGAAATACATATATTCCTCCATATTAATATTAATAATTGTCATAGGATCCTTTTTGATCCGGTTCCTGGTACAGAAACCAGGAATCCCTTCGAAGCCGCCTTCCTGTCGTCAATTCGTCGTCGACCCCGAAAGACTATGGAGGATGCTGGTCAATTCCCGCCTGGGACGGTGAAGGTCGCCCCTGAAAAACAGCAGATAATCGGGATCCGGATCAGCGAAGTGGAAAAAGCATCGGCACAGCAGGTGCTGCGAATTCTCGGTCGCGTCGCTGTTGACGACACCAGAGTGTATCGGATCAACATGGCTGTGGACGGCTGGATCAAGACGACTTTCGACAATTCGACCGGAAGCCTGGTCAAGAAGGGCCAAACCCTGGCCACCTTTTACAGCCCCGAGTTTCTAAGCGCCCAGCAGGCCTACCTCTACTCCCGCAGTTCTTTAGATCGTTTTCAAGCCAACCCGAGGGAGAAACCTGCTCAGCTTTCCCTGACTGAGACCAACATTCAACAATATAAAGATACCTTACGTAACCTCGGCATGGGAGATCTTCAGATTGAAGAACTGGGACGTACGCATCAGTTCACAGAAAACATAAATATCGCCTCGCCGGTAACTGGATTTATCCTCGCCCGGAGCATATCCGTGGGGGAGCGATTTGAAAAAGGGAAAGAATTATATCGAATCGCTGATTTGAGCCGTGTATGGATTCAGGCCGATATCTATGGAAAGGAAGGCCGGTACCTCAAACCCGGATTGGAGGTCAAGATAATCCTCCCCGACCAGGAAAGGGTGTATCGGGCGAAAGTGAGCCAGGTGTTGCCCTTATTCGACGCTTCCACCCGAACCCTCAAGGTCCGCCTGGAAACGGACAACCCCGGTTTTATTCTTCGGCCGGACATGTTCGTGGACGTGGAGCTTCCGATTAAAATGCCTCCGGCGATTTCGGTGCCGGCTGACGCGGTGCTGGACACGGGGATGAAGAAGACCGTCTTTGTCGACCGGGGAAACGGGTACTTCGAGCCCCGGGAGGTGGAGACGGGCTGGCGGCTGGGCAACCGGGTCGAGATCACCAAAGGGCTCGCCCCCGGGGAGCGGATCGTTACTTCGGGGACCTTTCTGATCGACTCCGAAAGCCGGATGGAGCAGGCCGCCGCCGGGATTAGCCGGGTCGCTGGCCAAAGACCCGGTTTCCGGGATGGATATTTCCATACGGAAGGCGGAGAAGGCCGGACTTAAAAGTACCTACCAGCAAAAGGTCTACTATTTCGCTTCCGCGGAGAACCGGGCCCGTTTTGAACAGGACCCGGGACGGTATGTGAAGAAACCATAAGAATTTCCCCCTAAAAGAGCTAAGTTGGCGGTTGCAGCTTGGGCTCATCTTTGGAATAGTTGGTTTAGATGAACTCTTTTTGCTTGAAATTATGTATGTTAAACATTATTGTTTAGATACATAATATTTACCCGGAAATAATTACCGGAAACCAAATAATAGCGCAACCATGTTCGTAGACAGAGAAAAAGAGATAGCCCGCCTGCAACAGGCTCTTCGGCATGAGGATGCCCGGCTGATAGTTGTTTATGGTCGGCGTCGTTGCGGTAAAACGACACTTTTGCGTCAGGTACTGCCGAAAAATGCCGTCTATTTTGCTGCCGATCTCAGAGAGCCGCCTCTTCAGATTACCGCCTTGGCCAAACAGATCGATAAACTGATACCCGGATTCAGCAAGCCCGTTTATCCTGACTGGGAAAGCATCCTTAACAATCTCAACCTTGCTCTCAGGGATCGGATAACGCTTTGCATCGATGAATTTCCTTACCTGGCAAAAAACAGTCCTGCTCTGCCTTCCATCATACAGAAAATCGTTGATGAAAAGGGTCTATCCAACCATCATCTTATACTTTGCGGCTCTTCGCAACAGATGATGTACGGCCTGGCGCTCGACAGTGCATCCCCTCTTTACGGCCGCTGCGATGAAATGCTTCGCATTCGTCCCCTGGAAATCCGGCATATGAAAGAATACTTGCGGATTCAAGCAGAGGAGGCGGTGAAAGAATTTGGCGTATGGGGCGGTGTGCCGCGTTACTGGGAGATACGGAAGCAATCGAAAAATTTTGAAGAAGCTGTCAGAAATCAGGTGCTGGATCAGTACGGCATCCTGCATGAAGAACCCGAGCGGCTTTTTTCTGATGAGATGCGGACATCCATTCAGGCTTTTTCAGTGCTGAGCCTGATAGGAGCCGGTTGCCACCGTATTTCTGAAATTGCCGGCAGATTGGGTAAACCGGCCACACAATTGTCCCGCCTGCTTGGCTTTCTGACCGATCTGGGGTATATCAGAAGAGAAATACCGTTCGGTGAGTCAGTGCGATCAAGCAAAAGAAGCCTTTACAAAATCGACGATCCTTTCCTGAATTTCTATTTTACCTTCCTGGTTCCCAACAAAAGCAGGCTCGAATTCGGGTTGATTGACCCGGTATGGAATGATATCGCCGGTCAGTACGACCAATACCTTTCCGGCCTGTGGGAAGAGCTTTGTCGCAAAGCTATTCCTTTCTTGGCGTTTGAGGGCCAGCGGTTTAATCCTGCCGCCCGGTGGTGGGGTAACGGCCTGGACGGGAATCCGATGGAAGTGGATCTGGTGGCGGAATCAAATGATAAAAGTACCCTTTTACTGGGTGAAATAAAATGGGGGGCGAAGACTTCGCTAGCGGCGGTTCAACGAGAGCTGGAGCAAAAAAGCAAAAACCTGCCTTTTGGCCAAAACAGAAAATTGATTAAAGCGCTGTTTCTTAAAAAACCGGTCAAACAGGGCGCCGGCCAAACAACGCATATCCTATCTCCGGAACAGGTCATCGGGTCTGCGGTCTGATTATATTTGGAAACAGATTTGGTTAGAATTGCCTCCAGAAAAAAGTTAATTGGTGGTAGCAATTTGGTTTGATTTTTGGAATAATAATTTTTGGCTGAATATAAATAACGCCCTTGTCATTCTGAGGAACAGAGCGATGAAGAATCTCAGCCCTAGAGCTTGGAGAGGCTTACATTCTTCACTCCCTCCGGTCGTTCAGAATGACAGGCCCAAACAACGTTTGGAATTCATAAAGAAACCACTTCCTCCACCGATTTGCGAGAAAGAACTGGTGAATGAATTGCAGAAGGTCGCCTGATGGCAAGTGGATCAGTGGCTTCGTATTAAACCGCCTTCGGGACGCGTACCCCGAAGCATGAAAACAACCTTGGCAAAGGGTCTACCGTTTTGGCCATTCCTTAAGCTGGTCATTCTGAGCCCTTCGCCTCCTGTCATCCTGAGCGAAGCGGAGGATCTCGCTTTTCGGCTCAGGATAAACTCCGCGAAGGATCTCGGTATTTCGGCTCAGGGTTAATTCCACGAGGAATCTCGTTTTCAGCCCAAGCCTTTCCGGGGGATTCTTCAGTCGCTTCGCTCTTTCAGAATGACAAAGAAGGTTGAGGCCGATCAATCGGAGCGCCGTTGCGCTCGGAAACCCAATCTTCACGCTAAAATCCGATGCCCGGAGTGGGCATCCGAAAGTAAGAATGAAGGATTGCCATATAAATTAAAAGGTGAACCCCATCCTCATGATCAACCGAATCATCGATTTTTCCATCCGGAACAAGTTCATCGTCTTTGCCGTGGTGGCGGCCGCCTGCCTGGCGGGCTGGTGGTCCATGAAGCACATGGCCCTGGACGCCATCCCGGACCTGAGCGATACCCAGGTCATCATCTTTTCCCGCTGGGACCGCAGCCCGGACATCATGGAAGACCAGGTGACCTATCCCATCGTCACGGCCATGCTGGGCGCCCCGAAGGTCAAGGCGGTCCGGGGCTTCTCCGACTTCGGCTACTCCTATGTCTATGTGATCTTCGAGGACGGGACGGACATCTACTGGGCGAGGTCCAGGACCCTGGAATACCTTTCGGGTGTCCTTTCCAACCTTCCTTCCGGGGTCAAGACCGAACTGGGCCCGGACGCCACCGGCCTGGGCTGGGTCTACCAGTATGTCCTGGTGGATAAATCCGGCCAGCGGAGTCTGGCCGAGCTGCGCTCCTTTCAGGACTGGTACCTGCGCTACTACCTCAAGTCGGTGCCGGGCGTGGCCGAGGTGGCCCCGGTGGGCGGGTTCCAGAAGCAGTACCAGGTGAACGTGGACCCCAACCGGCTTCAGGCCTACGGGATCTCCATCAACCGGGTGGCGGAAGCGGTGCGCCAGGGGAACGTGGAGGTGGGCGGCCGGCTGATCGAGTTCGGCGGGACGGAGTACACCATCCGCGGCCGGGGCTACGCCAAGTCCCTGAAGGATTTTGAAGAAATTGTCCTGACCGCCAGCGAAAGCGGCACCCCGATCCGGATCAAGGACGTCGGGAAGGTGTCCCTGGGGCCGGACATCCGGCGGGGGATCGCCGACCTGGACGGGGAAGGGGAGGTGGTCTCCGGAATCGTGGTCATGCGCCAGGGGCAGAACGCCCTGGACGTCATCAATCGGGTGAAGGCCAAGATCAAGGAGATCGAGCCCGGCCTGCCTCCCGGCAGTGAAGATCGTCCCGGTCTATGACCGCTCCGACCTGATCCTCCGGGCCCTGGATAATCTGAAGTCCACCATTATCGAGGTGATGGTCACCGTGGCCCTGGTGGTCCTGCTCTTTCTCTGGCATATCCCCAGCGCCCTGATTCCCCTGATCACCATTCCCGTGGCCATTCTCTTGTCCTTCATCCCCTTCCGTCTCCTGGGGATCAGCGCCAACATCATGTCCCTGGGAGGGATCGCCATTGCCATCGGCGCCCTGGTGGACGCGGCCATCGTGGTGGTCGAACAGACGCACAAGCGACTGGAGCAATGGGACGCCGGAGGCCGGCAGGGGGATTACCGGGAGGCCATTATCCAGGCGATCAAGCAGGTGGCCGGCCCCAGTTTTTTTGCCCTGCTGGTGCTGGCCGTTTCCTTCCTGCCGGTGCTGACCCTGGAGGCCCAGGAAGGGCGGCTGTTCAAGCCCCTGGCCTATACCAAGACCCTGGCCATGATCATCGCCGCGATCCTGGCCATCACCCTGGATCCGGCCCTGCGGCTGCTTTTCATTCGGATGAAGGATTTCAACTTCCGACCCCTCGGGGTATGCAAGCTGGTGAATAACGTCTGCGTGGGGTCTATCCACTCCGAAGAGCGGCACCCCCTCAGCCGCGCCTTGATCCGGGTCTACGAGCCGGTGGCCGTCTGGACCCTGCGGCGGAAGTGGTGGGTGATCATCGCTGCCCTGGTCCTGGTCCTGGCCACGGTCCCGGTCTATCTCAAGCTGGGCTCGGAGTTCATGCCGCCTCTGGAGGAGGGCTCCATCCTCTATATGCCCACCACCATGCCGGGGATTTCCATTACCGAGGCCCAAAGGCTGCTCCAGGTCACGGACCGGATCATCCGCCGGTTCCCGGAAGTGGACCGCGTGCTGGGCAAGGCGGGTCGGGCCGAGACCTCTACGGACCCGGCGCCGCTCTCCATGCTGGAGACGGTCATCACCCTTAAACCCAAGGACCAGTGGCGGAAAACGGATACCTGGTATTCGGGCTGGGCGCCGGATTGGGCTAAAGCCGTTTTTCGGCGCGTGACCCCGGACCATATTTCCCAGGACGACCTGATTGCCCAGATGAACGAGGCCCTGAAGATATCCGGCCTGGCCAACTCCTGGACCATGCCGATCAAAGGCCGGATCGAGATGTTGAGCACCGGGTTGAAAACCCCCCTGGGGCTGAAGATCTCCGGTTCGGACCTGGACACCATAGAAGAGATCGGGGCCCGGGTCGAGTCGGTCCTGATCCCCGTCAAGGGGACCCGCAGCGTCTTCGCCGAGCGCACCGGCAGCGGCTACTTTCTGGATTTCGAATGGGATCGGGAGGCCCTGTCCCGGTACGGGTTGAGCCTGGAGGAGGCTCAGGGTGTGGTTCAGCGGGCCATCGGCGGGGAAAATGTGACCACCACGGTGGAAGGCCGGGAACGGTACGCGGTGAACGTACGCTACCAGCGGGATTTCCGGAGCGACCAGGGTGCCCTGGGTCGGGTGCTGGTCCCGGTGGCCGGGGGGCAGAAACAAATCCCGGTTTCCCAGTTGGCCCGTATCAACGTGACCGAAGGGCCTTCCATGATCCGGGACGAAGACGGTCTGCTGACCGGCTATGTCTATCTCGACCTCGCCGGCCGGGACCAGGAAAGTTATATCGCCGAGGCCGACCGGCTGATCCGGCAGAAGGTAAAGCTTCCCCCCGGGTATGCCGTCTCCTGGAGCGGCCAGTATGAAGCGATGCAGCGGGTCAAGGAAAAGCTGATCTGGGTCGTTCCCCTGACCCTGTTTTTGATCCTGTTTCTACTGTACCTCAACACCCGGTCCCTGACCAAGACCCTGATCATCATGCTTGCCGTGCCGTTCTCGGCCATCGGGGCCTTCTGGTTCCTTTACCTGCTTGGCTATAATCTGAGCATCGGCGTCTGGGTGGGGCTGATCGCCCTGTTGGGGGTGGATGCCGAAACCGGCGTCTTCATGCTCCTCTATCTCGACCTGGCCTATGAAGAGGCTAAAAAGAAAGGGCGCCTGCGGAGCCTGGCCGACCTGCAGGAGGCCATCCGTTACGGAGCGGTCAAGCGGCTGCGGCCCAAGTTCATGACCACGGCCACCATGTTCTTCGGCCTGATCCCGATCATGTGGTCCATGGGAACCGGCGCCGACGTTATGAAACGGATCGCCGCGCCGATGGTGGGGGGGATTTTTACTTCTTTCCTGCTGGAGCTGCTGGTCTATCCGGCTGTGTACCAGATCTGGAAGTGGAATTTTGAGTTGAAAAAACAAATTGGGACTGAATCATAGTCAGGAATGATTTTTTTTCTCTGTGGTAAAATTTTATCCGAATTTTTCGGGGTAGGAGGAACATGAAAGGCAAAAAAATAATCGGTTTATTATTATCGATGATGTTTCTGCTGGCATTGGCCGGCAACGGCGCCGCCCGGGAACCGTACCCGGTCGGGGGGTCGGGGGGTGAAAAAAAGGCAATCGAAAAAATTATTATAAAGGGAAAAGTCAATTTCCAGAAAAGTTTGGGGGGCTTTTTTGTAATGGGTGAGGATCCCTTTGGAGAATTTATGATCGTGAATCCTAATCCGGGTTTATTAGAGGAACTGCACAAAAAAGCTAAGACCATTCTGATTGAAGGCTATTTAACCATCGGGGCGGATCATTTGTTCATTGAAAAAATCGACGGGAAGCCCTATCCGGGAGGGAAAGGGGCGCCAAACAAATAAAAGGTTTGTTCTCAGCTTGTCATCCTGATCGACCGAAGGGAGAGAAGGATCTCGCCCTTAAGTGGAGTTTGGATTGAGCCGGAAGACGAGATTCTTCACGGAGTTTACCCTGAGCCTGAAGACGAGATCCTTCGCTTCACTCAGGATGACAGCAGGCGAAGGACTCAGGATGACAGGGAGGCGAGGGACCCAGGGTGACAGGATGGCGAAGGGTTCCTTCCCACAACTTGGGAAAAGATTGTTCCCTGGTTGTCATTCTGAAGAAGCGAAGCGACTGAAGAATCCCCGGGGCAAGCTTAGGTACTCTTGAGCCGGGTTTTTTTTGGAATTAATGAATCAATATTACGTCTACCTGATGACCAATCAAACCAAGACCCTCTATACCGGTGTAACCAACGACCTCTTAAGGCGTGTTTATGAACACAAACTCAAATCAGTGCCTGGCTTCACCGCAAAATATAATATTACCAAACTGGTGTACTACGAAACAACGACCGATATCTACTCAGCCATTTCTCGTGAGAAACAGATCAAGGGTTGGTTGAGGGTAAAAAAGGTCAACCTCATTGAATCAAGCAACCCGAAATGGCTTGATTTGGCTGTGAACTGGTACGAAACAGATCCTTCGCGGAGTTTACCCTGAGCCGGAAGACGAGATCCTTCGCTTTGCTCAGGATGACAATAGGCGAAGGGCTCAGGATGACAGCAGGCGAAGTCTCAGGATGGTTCTAACAGGTTTATCATCCCTATCGGGCTCTCTCAGCTTGTCATCCTGAGAGACCGAAGGGAGCGAAGGATCTCGTTTTTGAGTGGGGCTTCCCCGAGGTCTGAAAAGTGAGATCCTTCGCTTCTCTCAGGATGACAAGAGCGGGGCTCAGGATGACTGGAAGGCGAAGGGCTCAGGATGCCCTTAACAGGTTATCCATCCTTAGCGGGCCTCTCTCAGCTTGTCATCCTGAGAGACCGAAGGGAGCGAAGGATCTCGTTCTTAATGGGAGTAAACGGGATGGAAATCTGTTACGAGTCAGAAACGAATTTTATATAAGTAAAATTGAAAGTAAAATGGAAAGGAGAAAAAAATGAGAGCAGGAAGGATAGTGTTGGTTTTGTCTTTTTCAGTTTTGCTTCTTAGTGCAGTTATGTTGACGGCACAGGCAGACGAACCAAGGCGGGATATCCTTTATTACTGTAATTGCGGTCCCGAGTGCAAATGCAATTCGGTAAGCACCCAACCAGGAAATTGTAAGTGTGACAAACCGATGAAATGGGGCCATGTCCTTAAGATCGAGGGGAATGAGGCCTTAGTCTGTACCTGTGACGAGGGGTGCAAGTGCAATCTCGACCGGAAGGACCCCACGAAATGCAGTTGCGGCAAACCTATAAAGAGGGTCAACCTCAAGGGAACGGGTATTTATTTCTGCAATTGCGGGGGTTCCTGCATGTGCAATACCGTTTCGGATAAGCCGGGCAAGTGCCAATGCAGTATGGAGTTAAAGAAGGTCGATTGATAGACAAGAACAGTCGGGAAAAAAAGACAGGGCCTGCGCGGACTCCGTCTTTCTTCTTTTCGCTGACCCTGCCGGCATAGGGTTCAGGACGAGATCCTTCGTTTCACTCAGGATGACAAGCTGGCGAAGGGCGCAGGTTGACAGGTAGGGACGCAACCGGGCTCAGGATGGCTTTAACCGGTTTATCATCTTTAAGCGGGCTCTCTCAGCCTGTCATCCTGAGCGACCGAAGGGAGAGAAGGATCTCGCTCTTAAAGTGGAGTTTGGCCTGAATTGGAAGACGAGATCCTTCGCGGAGTTTATCCTGAGCTGATCCTTCGCGTTGCTCAGGACGAGATCCTTCGTTTCACTCAGGATGACAGAAAGGGGAAGGGCTTCAGGATGACAGTAGGCGAAGGGCTCAGGATGACAAACTGGCGAAGGGCTCAGGATGCCTTTAACAGGTTTATCATTCTTAAGCGAACTCTCTCAGCTTGTCATCCTGAGCGACCGAAGGGAGCGAAGGATCTCGCTTTTAAGCCCCATTCAGGATTATAAGTGCCAATGGGTGAAGGGCTGAGACTGGCCGGCGCGGGCTAAGATTGGACTGCTTGGTTTAGCGGGCATTGATGTGGAATTTGACGGTGGACCTCTGGCCGCCCAGGGTGATTTTCAGGGCGATGATCCAGGGGCCGTCCATGATCAGGTGCATGACGGCCTGGTAGGCGTCCCCTTTTAACGCGGCCGGCGTGGTGTAGTTCATGGGGGCCATGCGGGGCATGGGGGGCATATAATAGTTGAGCAGTACCTGGGCATCCGAAACCCGGCGGCCGGCTCCGTCTTTGATGGAGATTTCGATCCGGTTGTCGCCCACGATGGGCGGGTTGCGGTTGATGGCGATCTCCACTACGTAGGTTCCGTGTTGTTTGGCCATCCGGAGGTCCCCGGCTTGGATGGGGGAGGCGGCGACCAAGGGAAAAAAGATCAGGATGGACAAAAGGAATCGGATCATTGTTTAAACTATAATTCCTTCTTCCGGGAATATCCAGCTCTATGCGAAAATCGAGCCTTTTTTTTCTATTTATCCTTTTCCAACTCAGTCTTTTGGGACTGGTGTTTCTCTACACCTCTTTCGAAAAAAAGGGGGACGCCGAACTCCTTCATAAAAAGCTGAACCTGGTCCGGCAACACGGACTGACTGATCTCTGCCTCTTCACCGAAGCCCGCTACACCCGCCATCCCAGCCAGGCGGATTTTCATGCCCCTTTCCAGGATTCTCCCTTGTCGCTGGAGCATTTTCCGTCGGGGTCATTGGTGGTTCCCCCTTATAAGGTTGGAAATAGGAAAGCGGAAATTGATTAAGGAGCAGGGGAGATCTGTGTGTACGAGTACGGAAGCTCAGGATGGGCAGTAGTGGCGACGCCTTACTCGTACACGTTTATCTCTTTTAGCCCATATGGACCTCAGGAAGGAAATCCTTAGTTAAATGCGTTCCTGGATTGAACGTCAGAAGAATATCCTCGACTTTACCCTGGCCTCGCTGCTCCGGAGAAAAAGGAAGAACGCGGCCCTGGTCCTGGTCTACACCCTGATCGTTTTCCTGCTGTCCTCGGTGGTATTTTTTACGCGCTCCATCCAACAGGAGGCCACGATCCTGCTTAGGGAAGCGCCGGAAATGATCGTCCAGCGGCTGGTGGCGGGCCGCCACGACTTGATTCCGTTGAGCTACCTGGAAAAAATCAGAAAGATCCGGGGGGTCCAATCAGCCCGGGGGCGGCTGTGGGGGTACTACTACGATCCGATTGTGGGGGCCAATTACACCCTCCAGGTTTCGGAGGACCCGGAGGTGATCCCTGGAAGCATCGCTGTCGGCGAAGGCGTCGCCCGGTTACGGCTGGCCTCGAAAGGGGATGATCTCGAATTCCGGACATCTGCCGGGGTCCTCCGGGAGCTGAAAATAAGCAAGATCTTTACGTCGGAGGTGGGGCTGGTTTCTTCCGACCTGATCCTGATCACCGAAGAGGACTTCCGGGGGCTCTTCGGACTTTCCGGGGAATACGCGACCGATCTGGCGGTTCGGGTCAAGAACCCCAGGGAGCTTCCGACCATTGCCTTGAAAGTGGCCGAGACCTTTCCCGACACTAGGCAGATCCTGCGCGAGGAAATCCTGCGGACCTACGACGCCGTTTTCAGTTGGCGCGGGGGCCTGCTGATCGCCATCCTCTCCGGGAGTGTGCTGGCTTTTATCATCTTTGCCTGGGATAAGGCCTCGGGACCGAGCATGGAAGAACGGCGGGAGATCGGTATCCTCAAGGCCATCGGCTGGGAGACCTCGGACGTGCTCCTGTTGAAATTCTGGGAAGGGATGGCCATCTCGCTCTCCGCCTTCCTCCCGGGGATCCTCCTGGCCTACGCCCATGTGTCCCTATCCTCCGCCATTCTTTTTGAACCGGTGCTGAAAGGCTGGGCAGTCCTCTATCCCCGCTTTCCGATCACCCCTTATATCGATGGGGCGCAAGTGGCGGCCTTGTTCTTCCTGATCGTCGTTCCCTACACGGTGGCGACGATTATCCCCTCCTGGAGGGCGGCGATCGTTGATCCGGATTCGGTGATGAGGTGATGAAACTCCCAGCTCCGTCATCCTGAGTGACCGAAGGGAGCGAAGGATCTCGTATTTTAAGGGGTTGGGATGGGAAGGACGAAATGAACATCGAACATCGAACATCCAACATCGAATGCTGAATTTGGAATTAACCGTTTCATTTATTCACATGCTTATGGGTTGTTATCATGATCCGACTGGTCGAAATCAAAAAAGTCTTCAATGCCGGTAAGCCCAACGAGTTTGCGGCGATTCGAGGGGTCAGCCTGTCCCTGGAAGACCAGCGGGCCACGGTCTTGAAAGGCCCCAGCGGGTCGGGCAAGACGACCCTCTTGAGCCTGATCGGTTGCATGACCCGGCCGACCGAGGGCCGGATCTGGCTGCAGGACCGGGAGATCACCAGCCTGCCGGAGCGCTTCCTTACGGAGATCCGCAGAAAAACCTTCGGTTTTATCTTTCAGCAGCCGAATCTCATCCAGGGCATCACCGCCCTGGAAAATGCCCTGCTGCCCGCCTATCCCCTGGGCGAGGCCTATGCTTCCCTGAAGAAAAGGGGTATGCGGCTTTTTGAACTGCTGCATATTGCTTCCAAGGCCCATTCCAAGGTCCAGTGGCTCTCCGGGGGGGAGGCCCAGCGCGTGACCATTGCCCGGGCGCTGATCAACAATCCCTCGATCATCATTGCCGACGAACCCACCGCCCATCTGGACACGGCGAATTCCCGGGAATTGATGGAAATCCTTCAGGGGCTGAAAGCCGAGGGGAAAACCCTGCTCCTGTCGAGCCACGACCCGCTGGTGTACGAATCCCCGGTGGTGGATCGGGTGGTCAATGTGCGGGATGGGAGAATAGAGGCGTAGGTGAATGCCCTTACACCCTTATGGAAGATGGAAGATAGAAGATGGAAGATGGAAGAGGGGAGCGGGAGGGAGATTTGAGTGTACGAGTATGTGTACGAGTACGGAAATGTCCAATTTGAAATATTTTCGGCTGCAATAAAAACCTCTAAACAGATTTAAAGGTAACGTCTTTTAATTTAGATTCTTACATCCATTTTTAGAGACAAATTCTCAGAACAATGGATGTAAGAATCTAACGAGGGTTATTCGTGCTTTTCCATCCCACAATCCTGGCTCTTTACGCGGGTTCCCTGCTGGTGGGGTTCATGATCCTCTACGCGGCGCCGCAGGCCCTGCTGATTTTGAGGCGCTGGGACCTCAAAAGCGGCAGCGAGCTGCAACTGGCGATCGAGAGAAAGACGTACCTGATCTCCACCCTGCTGGCCTATGCCTTCGGCTTTGAACTCCTGTCCTTTTTTCTGTATATTTTTACGGCCGAACAGCTCCACCCGCTTTTTGTGGGCGCCATGTGCGCCGCGGGATCGCTCTACGTCAACCCCTACGGCTACCCGACCCTGATCGTCAAGCTGATCAACTTTCTGCTGGCCGGAATCTGGCTGATGGTGAATTATGTGGACCACCGGGGTGAGGATTACCCGCTGATTCGAATCAAGTATATTTTTTTCCTGCTGCTGGTCCCCTTGATTCTTTTAGAGACGGTGCTGCAGGCCAACTACTTCCTTCGTCTTAAACCGGATGTTATCACTTCCTGCTGCGGGACCCTTTTCAGCACCGGGAGCAGCGTTCTCTCTTCGGGGGGGGATTTGTTTCCGAAGGTCTTGGCCAAGGCGGCCTTTTATGTCACCCTGTCCCTGACCATCGGTTCCGGATTTTATTTCTTTCTGAAAGGCCGGGGGGGCCTCCTGTTTTCGGGTTTGAGCGCGTTGGCTTTGCTGGTGTCCATCGGCTCCATTTTTTCCTTCATCTCCCTCTATATTTACGAACTCCCGACCCACGCCTGCCCCTTCTGCCTGCTAAAAAAGGAATATCATTTTATCGGTTACCCCCTCTACCTGACTCTTCTGGGAGGGGCCATTACCGGGATCGGTACCGGGGTGCTGATGCCTTTTAAGAAAATCAAAAGCCTATCCGCGGCACTGCCCGGCATTCAGAAGAAATTAGCCCTGGCTTCGATCCTCTGCTTTCTGATTTTTGCCGGGATGGTCAGCGTTGAGATTCTTCTCTCTCATCTTGTTTTGGAGTGATGCAATTCCCGGCGGATAGCCTCAAGACCGGGATATTTTCGCTTAACCGGCATGGCCCCATAAAAATCAAGGAGCGAACTTTTTTATTAAGGGTTTTAAAACGGCCTTTTCCCCCTCAACAGTTATTTTGCGCCATTTTCTTACTCCTTTGGACTCCGACCCTCAGCCAGTCCTCTACCTGAGCCCACCAGATGTCAACCCCTCACGTCCCGCAAGGATCGCTTGAACGCTTTGAGATCACGGGTCGAAAACATTTGGCTGCGGCCCACGACACGGGAAGGATTAAGCTTTCCGCCTTGCACATAGCGCCGAAAGGTGGCTATCGCAACCTCTAGATACTCCGCTGCCTCGTGGGCCGTGAATTCAACGTCCGCCAAATGCCCGAAAACCTGCTCGTGGGTCAGGTTGTCGTCCTGGAAGAACTTCAAGCCCAAAAGGGCAAAGAACCGGCCTCGCTCTAGCGAAGGCATCGCTTTCATCTCGGACAGAAGGTCCTCTGCTGTCATGATATGGCTCATGGCATCATTCCTCTCGTAGAAAACGTTTGAGTGTGTCGTAGAAATTTTCATGGGATCCCACTTGGTAGAAGTCGATGAGCAGGAACTCAACCTGATCCACCTGATCGGGCAGTGTCTGAATTGGCGGTCGGTAAGCCACCAAGTACTCCTGCCGGTTGAAACGGAACTTGTAGACCCAAATCCCGGCAAGGTCACCGACCTTTGCTTCCCCCGTCTCGGGATCGCCGCAAATCACCTCTACTACGTCCTCGATGGCAAGTTGCAAAGGCTTGTGCGCTTTCTTCACATACTGGCTGAAAGGACGCTTGTAGTTGGCTCGCATGATCTAATTTTAGATCATTATTGATCTTACGTCAAGAAGAATTTTAAGGCAGGAGATTAAAGGGGAGACCGGAAGGCAGACGGTAAATACTATTTTCCATTAATCAAATAGGCCCGGTGGTTTTTTCCCAGATCCTTCATGCCACTTTCCGCGACTCCCAGCAGGTGACGGACTTTTTGAAATGGGGTCTGGACCGGCGATTCCTGATGTTCTTCAAAGAGCTGCATGGCGATCCTCCCAAAATAATGAATGCATTGTAATTATTATGATTGCAAAAGGCAACCCAAAAATCTCGGGCGGATAGACCCGCCAAGGGAACATTGGATCTCCGATATTCAGGGGAAGGAGTCGGGGGAAGGAAAACCCCGGACCGTTCCTTCTCGAGGGAAAGTCGTAACGGCCGAGAAATTTCACGTTTGAAGTATCGAGGGTTCCAGACGTTCAATACCCGCCACTCGATCAAAGTGGTGATCAAAGGAATAAACTGAAAGGGGTCCCTTTCGTAGCGCGGTTGAGGCGATTAAGGCATCGGCGAAATCCAGGTTGTTCTGCTGATAAAGGCTCAAAGCCTCCTGAATCAGGTTAGCCTGCTCCACTTGAAGTCCGTCGCAACGAAGAAACGCACCGAATATTTCCGCCACATGGATTTTGGGGTAGCCATAGAAGGATTCCAAGACCCAGACGACCTCGGCCACGGTAATCGTCAGGATGATCAGGCCGATCTCTCCGGCTTCGGCCTGCTTAAATAGGTTCCGAGAGGCTTCGGCCATTTCCGGGGGATCTTTGGTGATGAAGCGGAGAATGACATTGGCATCGACCAGGGCCGTTTTCATTTTTCTTTTTTTCCAACAATAGTTTCTGGAAATTTTCTGATGCAATTCCCGGCGGATGGCCTCAATGCCGGGGTATTTTCGTTTAACCGGCATAGCCCCATAAAAATCGGCCAGCGATTTTTTTATAAAGGGTTTCAAAACGGCCTTTTCCCCCTCAACAGAAAAGATAACCAAATCACCCGCCTGAATCCCTAAAGCGGTCCGTACTTTCTTGGGAATGGTTACTTGCCCTTTAAAAGTAATTTTCGCTGCTTCCATTTTCTTACTCCTTAAAATATTGCATTACATATTTATAATAGCATTACATAATAGGATTGTCAATCCTTCTTTGTCATGAAGGATCGAAGCGAATGAAGAATCCCCCTGGCCAGCTTAGGGCTTGAAAGACGAGATCCTTCGCGGAGTTTATCCTGAGCCGGAAAGACGAGATCCTTCGCGGAGTTTACCCTGAGCCGGAAGACGAGATCCTTCGCTTTGTTCATGATGACAGGTAGGCGATGATCTCGTTAACAGTAGGCGAAGGGCTCAGGATGACAGGTAGGCGAAGGGCTCAGGATGACAGGTAGGCGAAGGGCTCAGGATGACAGGTAGGCGAAGGGCTCAGGATGACAGGTAGGCGAAGGGCTCAGGATGACGGGCGAAGGGCTCAGATTGGTGAGCGGACGAAAACTCAAGATAACTGGAACTTGGCCGAGGGGTTTTCATGCTTCGGCGGGTACTAGCCGCGGGTGGGAGAGGGGGGGGGAAAGATGGAAGAGAGAAGAGGGAAGAGAGAAGAGAGAAAAGACCCCTTGGCCCTCTTCCCCGGTCGGGAGATTTAGGTTGGGTAGAGTGAAACGAAACCCGACAAACGGGGTTTTCAAATTCCCCTAAATCCCCTTTTACTAAAAGGGGATTTAGGGGAGAAGAGGGAACTATTAAATACCTTTTAAAATCAATGGCAGGTAAATCTGGAGATTGGAGACGAAGAACGGCCGCATCATTTCATTGTCTTCATGTTCCACGATGTGGCAGTGCCAGACATAAAGACCGGGGATGTCAAATTTGGCTTTGACCTTGGTGATCATGCCCGGGTAAGTGATGACCGTGTCTTTAAACCCTTTTTCCCAGGGCTGCACGGCCTCGGTTATCGGTATGTCCGTAGGGTCCAGGCCGGGGATATTCTGACGGTCCATGACCTGAAAGCGAACCAGATGGAGGTGCATCGGGTGGGCATCCGCCGTAAAATTGTAGATGCTCCACTCCTCGGTATCGCCCAGCGAGGGATTCTCGGTAACGGTTACCGGCAAGGTAACGCCGCTCTGCAGGGTCACCTGCTTGGTCACCCCCATGGTGGTATCCGTCCACATGAGGGGTATCCCTGTGGGAGCACTGGGATTCGTTAAGTCCACCACCCCCAGCTTGGCTGCCTTCGGGCCGGCGGGTTCGGCGCCGGTTTGGAGCAACGAACAGATTTCTATGGCCTGAGCCTCGGTGAGCCCGGGGGGAAGAGGAGATGAAACGGTATTAGATGTTTCCGGGTCCCAACAGATGCGGGTGGAAATCTCCTCATTGAGGGACACGAGCCGGCTGGCGACCGTTTTACCCAGGGGCGGTTCCGCGTTCAGGACCAGGTTCCAGGGGTCGGTGGCCGGGGAGGTCCCGGCCGGGTCGGTCTGGCTGCCCGAGATGGTATCATCCACGACGAATTCCATGACCTGCCCGGTGGTGCCGGGGTCGGCTGCTGTGGTAGGAAAACCTCCGAAGGGTTCATCCGGTCCGGTGTTGATTACCCGGATCCGGGTCCCATTGGCAAGCGCACGAAAGTCCACCAGCACATCGGCCCGTTCCGCCGGACCCAATAATAATGCTTGCTTGTCATTGAGGGCCAGAGTCGGCAACGGAACCGTTCCATCCCCGGGAAGTTCAGTGGCTGACCCGGTCAGGATTTTTACTACTTTGGGCAGGAAACCCTGCTCGGCGCCGATTTGGTAAAACGGCAGTTCAAGGCCGGTTGGATTCCCGGCCTCGACCGTTTTCAATGCCAGGTTCAGAAACCTGGAATTGCAGCCGTTCAGGATGCGGAAGCGGTAGAGGGCCTTGGCCACCCTGAATTCCGGCCAGGTGGTCCCGTTGACTACCATGGTATTGAAGAAGGCCTCCGGGTTCCAGATGGGGGGGATATCGGTGGCGGGCACATAAGGCCCGGTAAAACCGTCAAAGAACGTACGCTGGGCCGGGTAGAAAAGGGATCCATCGACGTTGAAGGAACGGTCCTGGATGGCCAGGGGGATCTCCCGGATTTTATTGCGGAGGGCATTACCGGGGGTGTTGAGGGCGACTACGCCTTCCCCGGCAATCGGGGCCGGACCGGGAAGCACGGCGGCCCCGCCGGAGGATTTATTCGCGCCGTCGTAAACACCGCCCCGGATCAGCCAGAAGCCCGCCGGTCCGGCATAGACGTTCAAACGGGTCATGCCCACGGAATGGTCATGGTACCAGAGGGTGGTGGCCGGCTGTTCGTTACGGTAACTGAAGTCGACAAAACCCAGATTTCCTGGGTTGGATCCCGTCTTGTCGTCGAAAAGCCGGCCCTTCCGAGCGTATCCCACGGGGATGTTATTGGCCGCCGGCAGATACCAGGCCTCCGGATAGCCGTCGCTGTGGGGATCCACATGGGCGCCGTGGACGTGGGTTATCATGGGAACCGGACCGGTGTAAGGCGCCGGATTTCCGGTCGCGCAGTCCGTCCCGGTCAGGATCGTGCAAACAGCCCGTGGCGGGCGGATTGGCCCAGTGCAGGGTCTGGTCGACCGTCAGCAGGTGGGGGAGGAAATTCCCGGTGGTCGGGTTTTTCAGTTCATTGATCCAGCGCACATTGACCCGTGTCCCTGCCGTCGTCTCGATCGTGTAAGCCGGGTAATTGAAAGAGGAAGTTCCCACCGGCGCCACCGTGGGAGTCGGGTCGGCAGCTCGACCGTAGCTCCAGACCGTGGTCGCCGGAAGCGGCGCGGGCAATATCTGCTGCTGGAATTGCCGGACCGCGATTTCGTAGGTATTGGCCCCGGTGCTGGGCATCACCGGCGGGATGACCAGCGGGGCGGCATACTTGGTGACGGTCGTCGGGTCCAGGGTCCCGCCGGGAAGGGGGGCCGCTTGAACACCCGGCCTGGCCAGGGCCGAAAAAAGGAATAAAGCCAGAAGAAAAACAACGGGTTTTTGTCTTAGAATCCATGTCTTTGTACCTCCTGATAGAATAAAGAAAATTTGATTTTAATCGGAGTCCCGGCAAAAATACTTGGTCTCAGCCGAGACCTGACACCGCGGATCAACTCTGCTATCCAACCAAAGTTGGTTGTCGGCGCGATCGGCCACTCTTGAACGTCCAGGACCATCCGGAGGGATGACCAGGCATAGAAGTCGATGTCGCCAATCAACGCGCCGGCGATGGCGGTGGACGAGAACTCACCGCCAGGCGTTGTCCAGAAAGCAATATTAAAAAAGGTATGCCGCCTTTTAATATAGTTTATTAATATGAATTAAATGGCCATTCCGCCAATAGGGGAAAATCCGTATTTTAGCTCGGGAGATATGGTATTTTTCTGGATTCCCGCCAAGAAGCGCTGCGGGAATGACGCTTTATGATGTTGTTTTTATTTTGAGGGGCGACGACCCCACCGCCCAAACCGGGGCCGGATTTGGCCACCGTCGCCGTAGCGTTACCTGGAAGGAATAATGAATCTTGGAAAAAATGAAGGGAAGAAGTACCGGGGCGGGAAGAGGACCCGCCCCGGTGTGTCTAAAGGTTAACGCAGTGTAACCGGGCTGGTAACGGCCGTCCCATAGGAGGACTGGACACTGACGGTCCCGTTATAGGGGATTGTCGAGTTGGCCAGGTTGAGGACCCAGTTGCCGGTCGCATCCACGGTCGCCGTTCCCAGGAGCGTACCAGCCGGGGAACCGGCGCGGATGGTCATGGTGTTGTTGGGCGGCATCGGGGCGTTGGTCGTCCCCTGGACCGTCCACAACCCGAGGCGGGAGTTGAAATCCGCCTTGCCGAAGGTGATCGTTTCAGTGAGCGGGGTGACGGTTACCGTTACTGTGGCGAAAAAATTGGAAGGGGGAAACCCCAGGGTATTTCTCACGGTATAGGTAAAGGTCATCGATCCGGTAAACAAAACGGGCGGGGTATAGGTAATCGTCCCGTTCAGGGTGTTGACCACCGTCGAACCCTGGGCCGGGGGTGATTGGATCGCCAGGGTGGTGAAATTCAGCGCCCCAAAGTCATTGGCCAATACCGGGATGACCACGGCCTGCCCCTGGATGGTGGTCGCGAAATCATCATTCACAGTCGGTCCCGGAGGGGAGACCGTAATACTTACGGTGGCCGGGTTGGAAGTGATCCCTTGGCTATCCTGGACCGTATACGTAAAACTGTCCAGACCGAAGTAACCGAGGGTGGGGGTATAAGTCACCGCGCCCGTCCCCGGATTTTTTGAGGTCGTCCCATGAGGAACAAGAGGCGGCGTGATGACTACCGAGGAGGGGTTCAGCAAGCCGGCAGCGACAGTGTCATTGGCCAGGATATTGATGACCGTCGTGGTATTCATGTTCGTTACGGCGGTATCGTTTACGGCTGTCGGCGCTGCTGCCACGTTTACCGTAACCGTGGCCGTGTTGGAGGGCGTTCCCAGTGCATTATTAACCGTATAGGTGAAAGTGGCAATGCCTGTAAATCCTGCGGTGGGGCTAAAGGTTATGGTTCCGTCAGCATTGGCCGCGGCCGTCCCTCCCGTGACCGGTTGGGCGACCACCGCAACGGTGTTCGCAACCAGGGTGCTGCCCGGCGCCAGGTCATTGGTCAGGACGCTGATGATTATTGGGGCGCCTAAGGTGCGGGCCGCGTCATTGCGCGCCACCGGTGCAAGCGCCGGTTCGATACCCGGAGTAAGGACGGTCACCTTCTGCGAATCGGACCCGCCGGCGGTTGAGGTCACGGTCACCGAGGTGGGCGGGGCCGCGGTAATTACGGCGAGAGTACCAGCGGTCAGGTTCCCTAAGCCGGCGGCAGTCAGGGTGGGCGGGGCAAAGGCATCGCTCGATGTGGCGTTGATGGTCAAGGTTCCACCAGCCACGGTGATATCGTGATCTGCCGCGGTAATGGTCACCAAATCCGTCAGAGCGACGGGTGGCGACGTGCTCAGGGCATTATTCGGGTTGTTGCCGGAATCATCGGCGGTCACGGTCAGGGTGGCCGGCACCGGGTTCAAGGAGGTCACCGGGATATGGGCAAAAAACTTTCCCGTGCCGTCCCCGGTCATCGGCCAGGTAATAGTAGTGGGTAAGGGGAGTGTGGGAAGGATGACCGTTGCCGTCAAAGCCGCTGTGGGGAGGGAAACGGCAAAAACGTCCACTTGACCCAAGGCGGTGCCGGCAGCACGGCTATAAGTGGCGCGCGTCACCGAAACAGGGGTCGGCAGGCCGCCGTCAAAGAGCTTGCCGGCCACCAGAAAGTTGTTGGTCTGAACGGAGCTTACTCCCGCTCCAAAAGCATTCAAGGGGCCATCGACGCGGACAAAGTTATTACCGGTCGGGCTGCCGGTTACCGTATGGGCCACATTGGGATCGCCGATGAACCGCTCATTGCCGATGACGATGGGGTAACCCGTATCCCAGCGCAGGAAAGGGCCGATCCCGCCGTTCAAGGCACTGGTGAAATCGAGCGGGGCCTCCACGGGAATATCTATGGTGACGTCAATGGCCCTGAGTCCGGCCGGGGTGTTAGCAAAAACCTTCACCCCGAAAGGGTGGGTGACGGTATAGGTCCCGGCTACCAGGGTGTCAATCCGGAAGCGCATCCGGGCAAAGACCGCCTGCTCCCCAGGTGTCACGGTTCCGGCCAGGTTGGCAAAACCTTTCGCCAGAGCAAACTCCACGATCTTAACATAAGTGGCGAAGTCCGATCCAAGGGGGGCAGAGGCCGTCGCGGTCCAATAAAAGGCCTCTCCCGGATAATTAAAGGGAAACACCACCGGCAAGGCGAGATTGAAACCGACATCGCCCGCCAAAACGCACATCAAGAACGCCGGTAAAGCGGGAGACCGGGTCGTCGAATGACAGGGGATCAGGCCCAGGGCATTGGCGTCCTGATACCAGACGGGAAAGCCGTCGGCCGGATCGACAGGTCCCGCGGCGCTTAAGTCCGCCTGGGCGACCTGCCCGAAGCCGAGCAGCATCACCAAACCAACTATCAAAAACAACCAATTTCTATTCTTTTTCATTTTTATTACTCCCTTCTGGAAAGACCAAACGCACCGCTACTTATAAAGCTCTCATGCATGTCCGGGGCGAAGACCCTGAAGCCTGAAAATTCAACTTAAAAGCGAGATCCTTCTCTCCCTTTGGTCGACCAGGATGACAAGCTGAAGGAACCCGCTAAGGATGAATAACCTGTCAAAGGCCTCGTGAGTCCCTCGCTGGCTTGGCCACCCTGAGTCCCTTCCCCTTCCTGTCATCCTGAGCCCTTCGACTACCTGTCATCCTGAGTCCTTCGCCTACCTGTCATCCTGAGTTCTTCGCCTACCTGTCATCTTGAGCCCTTCGCCTACCTGTCATCCTGAGCAAAGCGAAGGATCTCGTCTTTCGGCTCAGGGTAAACTCCGCGAAGGATCTCGTCTTTCGGCTCAGGATAAACTCCGCGAAGGATCTCGTCTTTCGGCTCAGGATAAACTCCGCGAAGGATCTCGTCTTCCGGCTCAGGGTAAACTCTGCGAAGGATCTCGTCTTTCGAGCCCAAAGCTTGCCAAGGGGATTCTTCAGTCGCTTCGCTCCTTCAGAATGACAGTTGCCGGTTATTTTCGAATTAACAGTCTCATTTTGGATCTCCAATTATGAGACCGTTGATAGCTGCCCATTAGGGCTTAATGATAGACCAACGGCAAGAAAAGAGTAATCTTGCCGGAGGTCACCCAGTTCAGGTCGCCGGCGGCTCCTGAATTCTGAACCGTCCAGTTCAAACCGTCCGAAGAATTGATTGCCGTTCCCGTCAACCCGACGGCCACCCGAACGCCGCGGTTGGAGGCCACAGAGAAAAGATCGTTGGCCGTGGGAGAAGTTTGGGGCGTCCAGGAGGTCCCGTTATTCGAGGTGAAAATTACGCCGGCCGTTCCGACAGCGGTAAAATCTTCCCCGTCATAGTCCACGGCATAGAGCAGCTCCGCGGTAGGGGCAGGAATGACCGCCGTCCAGCTTGAACCATCCGGAGAAGTCAGGATAGTACCCAGTTCCCCGGTGGCCACAAACAGCCCTTTGCCGGCGGTGATCCCGGTTAATAGGTTGGTAGTCCCGGAACTCGCCGTCCGATTAGTCCAATTGACCCCATTGGTTGAGGTCAGGATGGTTCCCAATTGCCCGACGGCCACCAATAGACCTTTCCCCCCCTTGACGCCGAATAGGGGATTCAAGGTCCCGGAGGTCTGGCTGGTCCAGGTGATCCCGTCCGGAGAGGTCACGATCGTTCCGGTGCCGCCCAGATTGTTGAACCCTACGGCCGCAAAAAGACCGTCCCTATACGCAACGGCGAAAAGGGTGCTGTTGGGCGCGTTCGAAGTTCGTTCATTCCAGGTGATCCCGTCCGTGGAGGTCAAGATGGTCCCCAGGTCCCCCACGGCTACGATCAGACCGCCGCCCCGGGTTGCCCCCCACAGGGTAATGATTTGAGTGGCCGGGGAAGTCCGGGAGACCCAGGCGGCCCCGTCGGTCGAAGTCAGGATTTTCCCCCCGGGAGCAAGCGACTCATCCCCCACGGCCACAAAGATCGCGTCCTGGGCCAGGGCCGGACCTCCCAGGGGGAGCGCCAGGAGGGTCAAGATTACCATCGATAATCTTGACATTTTGAGGTATTTTCCCCATTGTTTCATTTTTTTACTCCTCTCGCTTGGGTTTCTATGCGTTGGTTATGTAAATCATTAATGATTAATTATTAATGTCGAGTAGTTAAACCTATATCTCCCCCCTTGATTTTCATGCTTCGGGGTGCCCCGCGGGGCATGAGGGGTTAGCCCAAACCAGGGCCGGATTTGGTTACCGTCGCCGTAGCCTTACCTTGGATCTCAAGGGGTCCTTATCCCTCACCCAGTCGGCCGGCGGGGTCGCCGGCTACGAAAAACTCTTTTTGGCCAATAATCAACTGTTAACTGTTAACTCTTAATTCTTAATTAATACCGGGTAGGGGAGGCTTTAGCCTCCCCAGGGCGACTAAAGTCGCCCCTACCCGTGGGCGACGATTTACGGTTTAGTAATTGTCGGTAAGTACCTTTTTAAGTTGCCACTGGTTACTTCCTTGTTATCCGATCCGCCTGCGGACGAGTTGACCGTGATGACCGATGGAGGGGCGTTGACATTATTGATGATTAAATACCCCGAAGGTAAATTACCGAATCCAACTGCCGTTAGAACGGGGGGCGCCAGGGCGTCACAGGAAGTGGCCTGGATGGTTAAGGTTTTATTGAGCGGGACATATTCGCCTAAGGTTATGGTGACAATATCCACCAGGTCGACGCCGATACTGACCGGAGCGATACCCGGAGTGGGGCTGGTGGCGGTGATGATCAGACCGGCCGGAAGGGTCGTCGAACCGGTGGGGATTAAGGGGATATCGGCAAAAAACGCCCCAGAGTTGGGATCTTTGTCCATGTTCGTGGGGGGAATTCTCCCCGTGGGATCATTGATGGTCAGGGTGGCTGTGGGCGACGAGGTGGCAAAAACAGTAACGAGCCCGTTCCCGACGGCCGGTCGGCAATAGGTGGCCCGGGTGCCGGAAATGGGGTCAACCGAGATTATCGTCCCGGTGCCTGATCCCCCCTTGGATGAGGTGACCGTGACTGTCCCGGGATGAGAGATGATGTTATTGACGGTTAATTTCCCGGAGACTAAATTGCCGAACCCGAGGGCCGTTAAGGCGGGAGGGGATGCCTCGTCGCTGGAAGCGGCCTGGATAGTGAGGGTTCGAGTGAACGGGTTATGTTCGGCTGAGGTGACGATTACCAGGTCCGTCAGAATGCCGCCGAGGGAGGTCGGATCGTTGAGCGGGTTGGTGGGATTACTGGCAGTGACGGCCAGAGAGGCCGGAAGATCCGTCAACGCGGTTATGGGGATGCGGGCTGAGAACCTCCCGGTGCCGGGATCCGTGAGCATGGTTGTGGCGGGGATATCCCCCGCGGCAGCGATGTTCAAGGTGGCTGTGGCCGCAGAATTGGCTAAAACCTCCACGAAACCGGTCCCGACGACCGGTCGGCTGTAGGTAGCGCGGATGCCGCTCAAAGAAGTGGGTACGCGGCCGTTGAAAACTCGGCCTTGGAGCGAGAATTGGTCGGTTTGAGCATTGAGCCCCGGCCCAACCACGCTGAAGATGTTGCCGGTGGTGCCCCCGGTGACCGCGGTAGTGGCGATAGCCGGATTAAGCAGATAGAGTGCGCCGGGGCGGAGCGCTGAGCCGTCGAAAAAGGGAAGCGGTGCGCCGCCGGGGGTGGCCGAGGCCCGCAGGAATGGCCCGATATCGCTAAGCAGGAGGCCAGTATAAACACCGGGGTTCACGCCGATGTCACGGCTGACATTGATGGTAAGTTGGCCCACGCCCGGGTCCACAACTTCAGTAAAAATGCCGTATGGAGTGGTAACGGTGTAGGTTCCGGGCCCCGGTACGTTAATCCGATAACGCAACCGGCCAAAAGCAATTTGTTCTCCGTCAAACACCGGAGCGGTGGCGGCGGTAAAGGCCGCTTCTACGGCCAGGACCAAAGAGCCAACAGCGGGAGCAGGCAGGAAGGCCCCAGCATCAAACCAAAAGGATTCATCCGGAAAGTTGGTGGGGAAGACGATCGGCGCGCCCGGGTCAGGAGGGACGGCCAGACAGGCCCCGGCCGCTATCTCGGCGGCGTTGGGGAGACAAAGTTCCAGGCGCAGGTCGTTGCTGTCCTGATACCAGAGCGGATACCCAAAAGTGGTAAGGGTGGTGTTGGGATTCGGTGGACCAGGGTTTGTAGGGGGAGGGGGCAGGATCGCCTGGGCTGCCTGCCCGAGGCCGAGCAGCAATACCAGACCCAGTATAAAAAACAACCAATTTTTGTTCTTTTTCATTTTGATTCTCCTTCTCCTGAGGTTATATTGTTTCAAAATATCCTGTCATCCTGACTGAAGCGAAGATCCCGCCCCCCAACCGCGTTATGAGATCCTTCGCAGAGTTTACCCGGGGCCGAAAGACGAGAACATCGACGTTGCATCATCGAATGACAGAAGACAAAGATTGCAGGTCGGGTAGAGTGAAACGAAACCCAACAACGGTTGCGGTCATCTCTCCATTTTCCATTAAACATTCGATGTTGGACGTTCGATGTTCGATGTTCATTTTTTATTAGTACAAAGTCATCCCTACCCAATCACGGTTGAAACGGATCCAGCCCCAAAAAGGTCTGAAGCGGCGGCAGACCCGCGGCCGGGCGCCCGCCGGCGCCCACGGCCGGAAGTTCGATCATCTGGTCCGGCATTCCCGGCTGCCCGGCGTCATGCCCGTTGGGGATAAACAACTGCGGATGATCGAAGGGCGCTATTTCCTGCCTAACCCGCTCGTCGGTCAGGGTCAATAAGAAAGCCACCAAATCCTCTTTGGCGCTGAGATTTCCTCGCAGGAAGGGGATCTCGGCAATAAAGGGATTGAGGTTGTCGACATTTTCCCGGGGAAAGTTCCCGCCCCGGGCGTAAAATTCCACCGTCTGCATCAGGGTGGACGCCCCGCCGTTATGGAAATAAGGCCCGGTCAGTTCCACGTTCCGGAGACTCGGGGTTTTGAAGGCCCCGTCGACCGCCACCCGGTTCAGGTTGCAGGGGACGGGGTAGGGCTGGCAGCCGGGCAGGTCCGGGATATACGGCAGCAGGTCAACCGGGACCACGGTGCCGGTTTGGTTTTTTTCCAAACCCCGCCGGGAGTATGAAAGAGGCCGGCCAAAAGGGTCGGTTCCGCCCCGGCCGATATCGTCGCTGGTCAGGGTGTCGGCCACGTTGTAAAAACCCACGTCATAAAAGGCCTCGCCCACGACCATGGCCATCCGTTCGATAATCCCTTCCACGAGCAGCAGGTTGACCGTGGCATTGGACAAAGCCGGGCCGGCGTGGCAGAGGATGCAGCGCCCCTGGTTTAAAAATATATTCAGTCCCCTGTTCTCCCGGGCGGTCAGCTCGATTCGTCCTTCCTGGAACCGGTCAAAACGGGAATCGTCGGACACCAGCGTGGCCTCGTAAAGCTGAACGGCCAGGCCGAAGAAGAAAGCGAAGTTGGCCTCCATCTGGGTGTATTGCCCCGCGCCCAGGGGCCCCCGCTTCGGATCGGAGACCCTGGCCGGACCCCGGTGCTGGGCAAGGCTTCGGGGATTATCGGGGGTGGGTCCCAGGGTTTGGATGGCGCCCAGGGTAACAACCTGGGGAGAGTCCCAGTACTGGGGCTGAAAGGCCTCCTGAATCAGTTGAGCGTAGGTGGTATTCAATCCGGGCAGACCCGATACCCGGCTGCCTGAGACCTGAGTCCGGCGGGTCAGGGGCCCGAGAACGCTGTCCTGGGGGTGAACCACCTGCCGTCCCAGGGGCTGGAGTTTCAGCATCTTTCGTCCTAGTTCCGGCCAGCTCCGCCCCTGAGAGGACATCTCAAATCCGCTCAAGGGAGGCCCTACGGCCTGGGAAGCCAGACTGGAAAAATCCAGCCGCAGGGGAACCGGTTGCAGTGACCCATTGTTGTTGACCAAGATCCTGGCCTGGTCGTCGGCCGGCCCAAAGGGGTTCTGGCCGTTGAAGATCCGGTGGGCCCGCCCGTCCCAGAAGTTGTGGAGAAAAAAGACGGCATTGATGGCGGTGGGGGTGTTGCGCGGTTCAACCCGCCGGATCGTGGTCCCGCCCACCTGGAAGACCGGGTCCTGGAGTAAAGTCCCCTGGTCTACACGGCTTCCGGAATTGACGCCGTCGAACTGGGTCAGGTGAACTCCCTGGGAGGAGACCACATCATTGGTATTGGCTATAACCGGGGAGCTTTGCCGATCCACGGGCGCCAGGCGCTGGTGAAAAGGGAAATCCTGGGCCTTCAACGTGTAATTGGGGCCGCCCTTATCAAAGGTTTGATCCCCGGCCAGCAGTCCGGGACTCAGTTGATTTTTCTTTCGGTTATCGGCCCCGGCGTGGAAGTGGCAGGAGGCGCAGGCCTGTACCCCGTCGCTGCCCAACTGCATGTCCCAGAAAAGGGCCTTGCCCAACCGGATGGCGGCGGGTTTATTGCGAACATAATTAACCAGATCCGGCGGTTCCGGGACGACGGCGGTCTTAAGAGAAGGCGGGGCCAGGGGATTTTGGGCCCAAACCGAGGCCGATCTCGGAGTAAGCACCCCGACCGGGGAGAGCAGGGTCAGGACCAAAAAAAAGGCTATTCGGACCCTCCAGCGGTTGGGCAGGGCTAATATTTTTTTTGGCTTTTGTCGTTTCATTTTATTAATCCTTAAGGAATAACATGGATAAAGGTTTCAGCAATCCCCATGACTTCCAGGTTGATATGGTGCCGAAATTCGACTACGAACTTATGGATCCCGATGTCATCGGCCGTAGGTTTGATTAGCAGGTCAAAGCGCTGGGCGGCGGTCAGCTCAAAGACCGTCCCGGCGGAAATAGTAAGGGGCTGGCTGTATTGGGTGTAAGGCGTCTGCCCCAGTGCCCGGCCGTCCATGGCAATTATTTCCGCATCCAGGCCGAGGATTTGGAATATATTCAACGAATAGGCGGCGGAGATCAGGCGGACCAGCAGGGTCTCTCCCACGCGGACGGTGGCCGCCACCCCCGGGTGCAGGGGGTCGGCAGGCAGATTGCCGCACCAGGGTTGGGGCACCCCGGAGATCAGGAAATATTGCGGGTTGAAGACATTCAGCCCGGCGCTGGGAAAAGGATCCAGCGTCGTACCGCTGCCGAAACCGGCGTCGTGGCCCAGACGGTGCCAGCGGGGGTCCACGTCGTCGGTGACCCAGATGGCCTCCACGTCATAGGGGACGACCTCGTTTCCCCGGCGGACAAAGCCCGGCCCGCCGTTGGGATAAGGCGGCTGAAGGGGCACTCCTGTACCGTTCGGGTTAGGCGGGTCGACCAGGAGCAGGCCGTACATACCCATTTCAAAGTGCAGGACCGTGTTCTTATGGCAGTGGTAGAAATAGGTCCCGGCGGAGTTGGCCTGCAGCTGGTAAGTATACGAGGCGTCAACCTCGAAAGTCAGGTTGCCTACCCCGTCGTTCATGGGGGTGGGCTCCATTCCGTACCAGTGGATGGTATGAGTATTCCCGCTGGAGTTCAGGGTGCAGTGGAAGATCTCGCCTTCCACCACCCGGATGGTCTCGGAGGGGAAGGTCGCCGGATGCAGGGGGTCTTTAAAACCCCAAAACTCCACGGGGATTGGGTTTCCGGTCCCGTTCGGCATAGGTACAAGGAGACCGGTGAAAACATTGCGGACGAACGCTCGGGCGGGGGACAGGACATCGGGGGTAACCGGGGAGGCGAAGGGGACATCATTGGCAAAGGCCGAGAAAAAAGTCGGATTATAGACATTTTTGGGGTCCCGGGACAAGACGAAGGTCGGGGCCCTCAAAGGGCCCCTTACCAAGGGGGTATTGGCGGTTGACCCGGAAGCGGTTCTTTTGGCCAAGGTGGCCGGCGATGGGCCGCTGGCCACCGGAGTCGCCTGAGGGGATGGCGCCGTGGGGGCAATCCCAGACCCTCCTTGAAACTTGGCCCGCACGGACCTCCGGGATAGAGCCAGAGGTTCCGCCGATTTTCGGCCTTTCCTTCTCAAGGTAACCATAACGCTGTCTCTCCTATATTACGCAACAGCCTCACAGCCGGGGGCGGCTGGGCTGCATGAGCAGTGTTACATTTTGGGTTCACCGATGATAACCCCGCTAAAAGTCCCACACTGTCTGAGCCCTTCGCCTATTGTCATCCTGAGCCCTTCGCCTACCTGTCATCCCGAGCCCTTCGCCTACCTGTCATCCTGAGCCCTTCGCCTACCTGTCATCCTGAGCAAAGCGAAGGATCTCGTCTTTCGGCTCAGGGTAAACTCTGCGAAGGATCTCGTCTTTCGGCTCAGGGTAAACTCCGCGAAGGATCTCGGCTTCCGGCTCAGGCCAACCCCACCTAAGGGCGAGATCCTTCGCTCCCTTTGGTCGCTCAGGACGATAAGCCAAGAATACCCGCTCAGGACGATAAACGTGCTAAAGCCACCCTGAGCCTTTTCCCCCCTATTATCCTGAGTCCTTCGCCTGCTGTCATCCTGAGCAACGCGAAGGATCTCATCTTTTCGGCTCAGGATAAACTCCGCGAAGGATCTCATCTTTTCGGCTCAGGATAAAAAATCCACTTCGGACTTTTTGCATACGTAACCAATAAATTAAACCAGCGTTCCTTCAAATTCAATATGGGCCATCAGCCCCTGGGGGTAATTTCCCCCGGCCGCGGTCTGGGATAATTCCAAATGACTGTGCATGGGGTAGGCCAGAGGAAAACCCGTCGTGCGGGGACCGGGATGCTGGGGGTTGGTGTAGCCTGTGCCTTCGGAGGAAGGCCCGTTTTTCAGTCTGGCCCAGGTATCCGCCGGGATGTCCGGAGGCGGCATCATCGGGTAAAGCATATCCTTTCGATCCCGCGGTACCATGGCCCAGGTGTCCAACCAGAAGACGTTCGATTCGACCGTGCCGTTGATCGCCAACTGGTAACTGTGATTGGCGTGGGTGTGAGGGGAATGGATGTCCAGGCCCGCGTGGATGTTCCGGATCAACCGGGGTTCGCCGGCCTTTCCCATGAGGGACGTATCCGGGTCATTCGCTCCGAAGTAACCGCTTTTGCCGTTAATGGTGAAATAGCGGGGCAAAAAATTCGAGACGAAATCACCGGGGTCGATAACCTGGTTCAATGAAGCCATCTCGTTGTAGATCGGATCGATATCGCTGAAGACCCATAGAGTCGTCCGTTCCGGTTTCCAGGGCTCGCCCGGGGCCGGGAAGTGGGCCGAATTGCCCAGGTCATTGAATAACTGTTGAACGGCCGGAGTGGGAACGCGGTAGGGAGTCAGGGCGTTTCCGGCTACCGTAGCCCGGGGCAGGACGATCAGCATGCCGTGGAGCCCCAGGACCCGGTTGACGGGAAAGTTCACCGGGTCTTCATAGAGATAGGTGCCGGGGGGAGGCGCCGGAAATGCGACAGTGCGACTTTGCCCGGGAGGGATCGGCCCGCTGTCTACTAAAGAAGTGAATTCAAACAGTCCGCCAATGGCAAAGCCGTGGGGCTCATCCAGGGTGTTATTGATCCTGATCCGGATCAATTCTCCATCGGTGGCAAAAATGACCGGGCCGGGGATATTAGGGCCGGTCGCGGGGCTGGCATAAGCCCAGGAATAAACCTGAGTCAAATCCACCATTTCGTGGAAGACCTCGGTAATATTGAGAGTCAGGGTTTGCCTGGCGGCCAGGGCCTCGGTCACCTTAAATATGGGTGGAAGGCCGCTAACGCAGCCCGCGGTGATGGCCGATAATCCGAGTTTGATAAAATCCCTTCTCTCCATTTCTTCCTCCGTGCCGCCTTTGACCGTAGGCTTTTATCGCAGCCCTTTATCGTTGCCTTTAATCGTATCAGTAACCCTTCACTTATTTTACCGTAAATTGGATATTATTAACTACATTAATGATATTTAGTCCCCAATGGGAATGGGGAGAAGATGGTATTTTGAAGGGGGGGAGGTGGTATTTTACTGGTTTTGGGACGGGGGGCCAAAGCTCCCTTTTCCTCAATCGGGGATTTGGGGGCAGACGCGCTAAGTTGTTTTTGCGCTGGATGGACTTGGAAGGGGAACTGAAAAAGATGAACATCGAACATCGAACGTCCTACATCGAACATCGAATCCGGAAGAGAAAATGAATGATAGAGAAATCCAGCCGAGGCAGGACTAAATGTTGGGTATTAGGTTTTTGCCTTTTATTCAATGTTGGACGTTCGATGTTCGACGTTCACGCTTATGGGATTTGGGGGCCGAGCAATAGGTTTCAGGGGATACCGGATATCATAAGGGGTTTTGATCCGGTGGGGTCATGGCCCAATTCGGATTCCACCATGGAAAGGATCACTTCGTGATTGGAATCCTTAGGGAAAAAATAATTGACCCCGCAGGCCGAGGCGGCTTGACGGTATTCCGGCAGGTCGTAGTTGGTCAAAATTAAAATAATGGTTTTGGGGTATCGTACCCGCAAGTTTCGGGATAATTCCAAACCGTTGCCGTCCGGAAGATTGATATCGGCGAAGACCAGGTCCGGGAAGCAGTCCAGGCACATTTGCAGCGCCTCCCGGCAGGTGCCGGCCTCGATAACCACTAAGAGGGGAAAGCGGTCGTTCAGTATTTTTTTGAAGGATTTACGAAAAAATTCGTTATCTTCAACCAGCAGAGCGGTGACCATACATTAACCTCTATGAAAAGTGGAAGAGTCAGTGAAAAAGATGACCATCGAATGCGGTCTTAGATTTTTCCTTTATTCAATGTTGGACGTTCGATGTTCGATGTTGAACGTTCATTTTAGTATCAAAAAAACCTTCAAAATCCAACTAAATTCCCCTTTGACAAAGGAGGGTTGGGGCAATTTTTTTCCTTCTCGGGTGCCCGCCCGGGGCCTGGGGGCTTAGGGCGGCCACGGGGGGCCGCCCCTACGATGGGTTCTTGCCCCGTTTGATTCTATAATTATGTCTACTTTACAGGGTGCGGGGGATATGATAAATAGGGTAAATCTGGTATATTCTCTTGGGTGAAGGGTGTATTTTTCATGGAAAAGAAGAAAATACTCATCGTCGAGGACCACACCATTCTCCGGGAAGGGTTGAAGGTCTCTTCTGACCTCCAACCCGGATCTTGAAATTGCGGGGGAGGCGGGAGACGGCTTGGAAGCCATTTGGCTGGTGGAAAAACTGGCCCCGGACATGGTTTTGATGGATCTGTCCATGCCCCGCATGGACGGGATGCAGGCTATCCGGGAGATTAAGAGGCGCTGGCCTGAAAAGAAGATTTTGGCTTTAACCGCGCACAGGACCGAGGAATATGTGCTTACCACCCTCAAGGCCGGAGCGGACGGATATCTGTTAAAGGATTCCACCTACCAGGAGATGATGACCGCGGTGAGAAGCGTCCTGAGCGGGAAACGGTATTTGAGCCCGGGCATATCGGAAGGGGTCATTCAGGGGTATCTGGAGGGGAAACAGACGATTAAGATCGAGGGCGCCTGGGATAACCTGACCACCAGGGAACGGGAAGTATTGAAGCTCATTGCCGAGGGCCACCGAAATAAGGAAATCGCCAACCTGCTGGTGATCAGTCCCAAAACCGTTGAGAAGCACCGGGCCAACCTGATGATAAAATTGAATTTCCACAATGTCTCGGAAATCACCGCCTACGCCATAGAAAAGGGGTTGGTGGTGAAGTAGGGCTGGTTGCCGGTGTTCGTATTTCACGCCGAACGCCGAACGTTAAACGCCGAACATTTTCCCTTCACTCCCCCAACAGCCAGGCGGCCTGAATCCGGGTGCCTTTCTCCGGTTGGGAGTGGATCGTCAATGTCCCCCCGGAAAGTTTAGCCCGCTCTTTCATGCCGGCCAGACCCATGCCCCGAGTGAAACCATCCAAAGGGAAATCCTTCTTATGATCAAATCCCACGCCGTTATCTCGTATATCCAAATGGAGGTGATGGTCTTTTTGGACTAAGCTCAGCCTGATTTGCCCGGCTTGACTGTGCTTGCCGATGTTGTTCAGGGCCTCCTGGATGATGCGGAAGATTACGGTTTTCAGCAGGTCGGGGATTTGCTCTTCTTCCACCTGAATTTTTTGTTTGATCCGGATGCCGGAATAGGTGGTTTGGAATTCACGGCAGAACCAGGAAATGGTGGCCAGAACCCCCAGGTCGTCCAGCGTGCTGGGCCGCAGGTCCATACAGATCCGGCGGATTTCTTCGATGGCCCCTTGAATGACCGGGATAACCTTGTCCAAGGCGGGTTTTTTGTCGGAAGTCCCTTTTCCTTCTGATTGGGTCAGGATCAGGTGCTCGACCCGGTACTTAATGGCGCTCAAGTATTGACCGATTCCATCGTGCAGTTCCTGGGAAATCCTTTTCCGCTCTTTTTCCTGGGCCAGCAAGACCTGGGAGGAAATGAGCCGCAAACGATTCTCCGATTCTTTCAGTCCCATTTCGCTCTGTTTTCGTTCGGTGATATCCCGGCCCTCGATGATCAAAAGGGGGACCAGGTGCCCCGGGTCGAAAACCGGTTTGATCGAAAAATCCATTGTTCTGGTATTTCCCCGGCTAAAACCGATCTGGAGCTCGAACCGCACCAGTTGCCCTTTGGCCGCTTGAGTGACGGCTTCTTTCAATGCTTTCCGGTTGTCTGCCGTGGCATTGTCCCGCTGGAGATCCCATAAGGGTTTGCCCAGGGAGTCCTGGTAATTGAATTGGAAGTAGTCCAGGGCCGTCTGGTTGATCTCCAGGACCGTCCCATCCGGCTCGATCAGGCCGATGACCTGGAAGGTCTGGTTGAAAATGGCCCTGAATTTCAGTTCACTTTCCACTAAGGCGTTTTGCAGGTGAGCGCGGGTCTTGATTTCATTTTTAAGCTGTTCGTTGGCCCGGGTCAATTCGGCGGTGCGCTCCAGGACTTTGTCCTCCAGACGGATTTGGGCCTGACCCAAGGCTTCTTCCGCCAGTTTGCGTCCCATTTCGCCGGCAGCCCGCACGGCCACCAGTTTCAGCAGGGATTCCGCCAGATGAGGGTTCACCAGGGGCTTTCGCCCGATCATCGCGATCAGACCGATCGGTTTCCCCTCGAAACTCCACAAGGTGGTTCCCAGATAACTCTCGGCCAGCATCTCCTGGAGCACCGCATCCCGGGGAAACAACTGGCGGACCTCCTTGGGAAAACAACAGATCGTCTTACCCACCACATCGCCGCAGGGGGTATCTTGAAGCGCATATTCAACGTTATCCTCGAACTTTCCATCAAAATAGATGGCTACCGTCCGGGCGGTCAGCCCGTCACCCACCAGTCGATCGATGCAGACATAATCCATTTCCAGGCTCTGGGCAAGATAGCGGGCCAAGGATTCGAAAAAATTCTCATCCGGATATAGATACCCGCATTGCAGCAGGAACAATTGAGTTTCCTCGATCCGCCGGCGCTCGATCTCCACGAGTTTGAGGCGCTCGGCGGCGCGCAGCTTATCGAAGGCGATAGCCGCCAGCTCTCCAAAAATTCCGGCCGCCTGGGCGTCCTGATCGGTGAACCCGCCGGATTTATTAGCCAGACCGATCACCCCCACTACCTTCTCCTGAATTATAAGGGGGGAGAAAAGGACATTGTCCAGCCGGGCGTGATCCTTCGGCAGGAAGTCGGCCCAGGGGCTTTCGGGGAAATTATTGTCGTAAATGACCTTTCCAGTCCGGTAGGCCTCGGCACGCATTCCCCGAACCGGCATGGGCAAGCTCGGGTCCACCCGGCAGGATAACCCTCCCGCATCCAGAAAAAGCAGTTCGTTGTCTTTTTCGTCCTTGGACAGCAGGGCCACATACCCCGCCGCGGACCCCAAATATTTTTTCAAAATGGTATAGATGGCCTGGGCCGTCTCCTTAAAATCGCCGCCGGCCAAAATCTGCCGGGAGCCTTCCTGAAGAGCCTGGATCAGAGCGGTTGGGCTGGGGCCCGGCTCGGGGTTGGAAGGGGGCGGGCTGGATTGGCGCTGGGTGGTCATAAGGGGGGTTTCCTAAATCAATATATCGTTAATTTGATACTAAAATGAACATCGAACATTGAACATCGAACGTCCAACATCGAATGAAAAAACAATCTTAAACTTCCCCTTTTTAAAAATCCCTCCCAACCTCCCTTTTATAAAGGGAGGGGTCTTGCGGAAAAAGGTCTTTGTCTCCCCCCTTAGAAAAGGGGGGCTGAGGGGGATTTTCATCGCTCGGAGCGTCCGCCCCGGGCCTGAGGTTTTTCGTAGGGTTGGCGACCCTGCCGACCCGGCTTTGGCCGGAGCGCACTCCAATTTGGGAATTATAGTGGAATCAAGGGGAGGGGTCAATGGAAAGGGTTGCCTTGGGGGATTAGAGGCAGCGGAATTTGTGGATGCTGAATCGCTGCATGTCAGATACCGTTGCCAAATCCCCAGGAGTGATAGGCTTGTACGAGTAAGTGTACGAGTAGGGCGTCGCCACTTCCGCTCCACGCAAGTCCTAATTTCTTATTATCAAGGGCAGGTAAAGAATGGGAGGGCCAATGGTAAAGATGGCCGGCGGATCCGAGATCCCCCCGCCCGGAGGCGAATTGGAGACCGTGATCGAGGCCGTACCCATGACGGCCAGGTCGTCACTGGTTATGTCGGCCGTAAGCTGGGAGCTGTCCACAAAGGTCGTCGGCCGGGCGATCCCATTCCAGCGGACCACCGAAGACTGATCCACATAATTAGTGCCGTTTACGGTCAGGGTGAAGGCCGGCCCGCCGGCCGGGCGCGTATCGGGGCTGAGACTGGTAATCGTCGGGAAGGGATTGGCGCGGGTAACGGTAAAGATCACCTCGTTCGACTGACCTCCTCCCTGTCCCGGATTTACAACCGTGACCTTGATTGGTCCGGCCACAAGCAGGTCGTCCGCGGTTATTTCGGCTGTAAGCTGGGAGGCGCTCACAAAGGCTGTTGTTTTGGTGTGCCCATTCCAAAGGACCGTTGATAATCCTTTCAAAAAAGGAGTATAAGTATAGCCGTTCACGATCAGGGTGAAGCCCGGATCACCCGCCGGTTTCGAATTGGGGAACAGAGTAGTAATGGCCGGAACGGGGTTGTCGGTGGTATCCTCATAGGCGCCGATGTCGCAGGCGGCCGGAAGGCGAGGGTAACCCCGCTGGTCTGTGGCCGGACAGCCGGCCCCGAAACTCTTCGCGTTATTGTTGCCCAGTGCCTGAGTGAAGGTTGGTCCGCCGTTGTCCTGTAATGGCCCAAGGTTCGGGTTTTGAGGGAATAGATCACCCGATCCTGGTATCCCACAGGCGCTAAAAGGTTCGTCATCGAGATTGTGACCATTGGAGTTTAAAGCAATACCGGCACAATTTCCTCCGGTGCTATTAGCAATGATTGTGTTCTTAACCTGAATGATGTTGTTTAATTCAGTGGTATTTCCGGCCTTATTAAAAATGCTGCCCCCGCCCCCATTAGCGGCCGTATTATTACTTATGGTCACATTGGTCAAAGCGGCTTGGGCTACGACGCCGGCTGTGGATATCGATCCGTTATAGATCCCGCCTCCGAAACTGGTTGCACTGTTTCCGCTGATGGTGACATTGACTAGGTCCATGATTCCGTCGTTAAAGAGTCCCCCCCCGGTGCCGGCTACGGACCCATTGTCAGTTCGGCCGCGTATGGTGCTTTTTTCGAGGGTCAAGGTGCCGCTATTATAGATGCCGCCTCCAACTCCAAGTCCGGAACCGGCGATACTATTATCAAAGGTTACGTTTTTTATTACCGCCGTGCCGTTATTAAAAAGGCCTCCTCCATTACCGGCCGAGTTATTGCTTAGCGTGCAATAAGTTAAGGTCAAGAACCCATTATTAAAAATTCCGCCGCCATAAGTTACATTGCCGGAGGCGTCAATTCCCTTATTATCTATAAAGGTAACATTATGTGCCGCCACCGTGCCCTCGTTAAAGATCCCTCCGCCTCCGGATTTTGGCCCATCGGCGGTATGGGCGCCCTGTCGCAGCCACAGGCTGTTGAGGGTCAAAGGCACGCCATCGGAGACCTTGAAGAGCCGGGAGGCATTACTTCCGTCAATAATGGTCACTACCTGTCCTGCTTCGTTTATCGCACCGTTTATCGTAATATTCTCTTTAATGGCGAGTTCTCCTAAAGACAGGATGTAGTTTCCGGCAGGCAGGGCGATATTGTGTTGAATGGGGAAGGAATTGGCTTCCTGGATGGCAGCCCTCAAAGTGCAAACGTCGTTCTGTGTTTTGCAGAAGGTATCGCCGGGATTGGCATCCACCGCGTCGTCAAAGCTGTTTACGGTAAAATTGAAGGCCCAGGAACTGCGGGCCCCCAGGGGATAGGCGCCAATAAGAATCAGGAGGGCCAGTAAAATTATTCTTGTCGCTGGTTTCATTGGGTTCCCTCTAAGGACAGTTATAAATGGTCTCAAAATAGTGACAACATCATAGACCGTCATTCCCGCAGCGCTTCTGGGCGGGAATCCAGGTTTTTCTCAAGGGATATTGGATCCCCGACAAAAACATTCGGGGATGACGAAAAACAAAGCCTTATATCTCTCCCCTTTATTTCCATGCTTCGGGGTGCCCGCCGCGGGCATGGGGTATTAGTTCAGTTATCGGCAAAACAATCCGGGGAATTAAATATGAAATTAGTTGGCGAGGTTTTCTTTTTTCCGGAACACAGAAAATCCGGGAGTCCCCCCCGGTCAGGCCGAAGGGGACCCCGGTTGAATCTATCCTTGCCTCCAGCCCAGGACTGCAAACGTGTTGGTGCCGGGGGTGCCGGGGATCGTGGTCGTGGTGGTGACCGTCGGCAGGTTATTGTTTTGAATGTTGCCGTTGGCGGTAAAATTGAAACTGCCGTTTCGGGTAATATCCCCCACGCTGACAATGGTGCCGATGACTCGGCTGGAACCATTTTGAACAAAGCTGCCGTTGCTCCAGAAGGCCCCATGGCTGTCGCTGGAGCCATTCATGGTGATGTTTCCCTTGGCCACAATGGCCGTGCCGATGGCCCCGTTGGGGTTTATCTGGGAAGAGCCGTTGATGGTCACGTTCCCCGTGGCCACGATGGTGCCGTTGATAATGGAACCGTTGAGGGTCAAATTCCCCTCCGCGAAAATGATCTGATTTCCCAGATCGCCGGAGCCGTTGAAGTTGTAATTGCCGCTGTGGTAAGTACCCGCGGCCTGAGCGGCAGTCTTTAATTGGGCCAACCAGGGATCGGTGACCGAGGGAACAGTGACCGTAGCGACATTAGGGGTCTTGTTTCCGGTATTCCAGGTGCCGTTGGTGGTGATCGAGCCATGGGAGCTGACGGTGCCGGTAACCGTGCCGCTGCCGTTAAACCGGGTATCGCCGTTGGTATGGGTGCCCCCGTTGATATTGGAAGACCCATTGATCCTCAAGTCCCCGTTAGTAAGGATACCCATTCCAAAAGCGGGATTGAGTACGGTGGTGGTGGTGGTTTGGGGAGCCTGGCCGGGGGTGGTGTCTACTTTAACCATCAGTTTGACAATGGACCGGGAATTCAGGGGCCCGGTGCCCGTGGAAGTGAGGGTCACATTGGGTCCGCTGCGTTCGGTCAACTTAACACTATAACTCCCGGCGCCGAGAGTCTTAGTGACAAAAGGGAGATCATCGGCCGTTTCCAGAATGCCGTCCGCACCCTTAACCAGGTTGATTTGATCGTCCAAGGTACTGCCCAAATCGATAACTCGTTGTCTCAAGAGTTCTTTGGCCTCCTGGCCCCCTGCTTCAGCCAGAAAAAAAGCCTGCTTCGAAACCTTGGTATTGCTGGTGATCAGCGTTTCAATATTAGAAGAATTTACCGCCACCACCCCGATAACGGTAAGAGATAATAGTATCAGGAGCGCGGAGATGAGGGCTAATCCATTTTGGTTCTCTATGATCGTTTTCATCTGAAACCTCCTTTAATTTCTTATCGTTACCGTTTCAGTGAGGGGATAATACTTATACCCCTGATTCAGGGGATCCACGGTGGTGGACCGGGCCGTGATCTTCACATCTATCCTTCTTACCTGGGAGAGATTGGTGGTGGGGTTGTTATTGAGGTCGTAAGGAGTGAGTGAAAAAAGGGAAGTGTCTTTCGCCAAGTCCTGTTTGTTAGGCGCTCCCGCCGGGGCCTTGCTGAATTCCAAGACAAAAAATTTAGGACTATTGGGATCTGAAGTCCAGGAGAAGATTCGCGTGTCCGTGTCCATGACCGAGGAAAAAGAAATTTTATCGCTTCCGGAGCAGGTGGTGGTGGTATTCTCCATGCAGGTGATGGTTTTCAGGCCTCTAATCTCCCGCAAGGCCAGTTCAACCACGGATCGGGCATTTTGCTGCATATCAAGGGATAAGTTCTGGGAGGCTCGGCTCTTATTGGAGTTGATGAAGACGCCGGTAACCGTGGTCAGGAAAAGTGCGGAAAGGGCTAAAGTGACCAGCAGTTCGGTTACCGTGAATCCCTTGGGTGTTCTCATGGTCAGTTCCTAATTGGCAATTACCGTGTCCAGAGAGGTGGAACGTGTTCTTCCTCCCTCCGGCCAGGTAACGGTAACAGCTATCCGTTTCATATTCGCGGAACCGGAATAGGTTTGGATGGTCCAGGCGCGGTTGAACATCCTCCCGCTATTTCCATTTCCCCCCAATCCGTCTGAGTTTAAGGGATTATTGGGATCCGCATGATTGCTCGTTATAACCAGGTTGGCAAAAGGGGTATTCTTAAACTCCTCCATCTTTCTCTCGGCCAGGACATTCGCCGTGCTTAGGTTTTTTGAACCCCGGTTTCCTTGTATGGCCGTAACCTGGAGGCTTCCCAGACTTAGTATCCCGATTACCAGGATGAGCAGGGAGACCATGAACTCCAACAGTGTAAATCCCTTGGCATTTTTTAATTGATTCATAATTAAATGATGGTAATCCTTCCCGTCTCTTTTATTTCAATAGTCTTGGACGCCGATGGACCCACGGTGATTACCGAGTAATTGAGATTATTCAAGGTCACCCCGGTTGAGGTAAAGGTAATGCTGCCCCCGCTGGTTTTATAGGCTGAAACGGTAGGGTACTCCCTGTTTAGATTTCTGATCAGGATATTTTCCCCCGTATCCACCCGGAAAATACTGTAGGTGTGGGCCAGGAAATCAAATTCCGCTCGTATGGATCTGTTTTCTTTAATGGCCGTCATTCGGGCGTTTTGCAAGTCAGCCCAGATCAATCGGACAGCCCCATCCAAACGATACCTGTCCATGAGGGTCCTCATTTGCGGGACGGCGATCGCGCTTACTATTCCGATGATAGCGACCGCTACTACCGATTCGACCAAGGTAAACCCCGACTTTCTTCGAAGGGTTCGGGCTGCGGGCAACATGAAGGGAGGTGTTCTCATTTCTGGTATTTTCGTCATTTTTCCGATTCTGATAATATCTGATAGTAGTGGTCGACTGAATGAGGAGCAAAAAGAAGGCCAAAGCAAATAAATAATATATATATAGTTAAATCAATATATTAAAGAGGCAGAGGAGATCGTGAGGGCTGCTGTCAAAAAATTTCTACCAACAAATTGTCATGTTTTGACAAAAATTGTTATTGGTTTACCTTTCCAGGAAATCATTGTAGATTATATTTGATGGTTTCGTAAAAAGTCCGTCAGAGAGAGCTTGTCTGAAGGAGCGAAGCGACTGAAGAATCCCCCAAGCCGGCTTAGCTGATCCTTCGCGGAGTTTACCCTGAGCCGAAAGACGAGATCCTTCGCGGAGTTTACCCTGAGCCGAAAGACGAGATCCTTCGCGGAGTTTACCCTGAGCCGAAAGACGAGATCCTTCGCTTTGCTCAGGATGACAGGAGGCGAAGGGCTCAGGATGACAGGAGGCGAAGGGCTCAGGATGAAAATAGGCGAGGGGCTCAGGATGTCCAGCGAAGTACTGATCGGGTAGGTTTGGGCAGAGTAAATGTAGGGTGGATCCGCTTCGCTTGATCCGCCCTACATCCTAGCGCGAGCAGAAATGCTCGTCAGGTTTATAGCGCTCGTTGGCGCCAGTTTTTTGTGTCCGAAGGGCCTGACGCTTAGGGTGGCGGCAGGTCGCCGCCACCCTGTCCTGCCTTTGTCTGTGGCAAAAATCTTTTCGGTATTTTTCAGGATTAGGAGTATCCACATGAACAATTCGATCGAGGAAGACGAGATGGAATACGAGGGGATGGTGATTCGTCCCCCCAGCGAAGCCGACAGCATCCTATTGCAGGTGACGGTCGGCTGTTCGCATAACAAATGTTCCTTTTGCGGGACCTACAAGGAAAAGCGGTTCCGGATTAAGAAAGATGAAAGGATACTTAAAGATATCCTCTTCGCCTCCCGGTATTGCCGGAGGCAGGACCGGGTTTTTCTGATGGACGGGGACGCCCTGATCATCCCCCAAAAGCGCCTGGTTTGGATCCTGGAACAGATCCGGGAACACCTCCCCTGGGTTCGGCGGATAGGCCTTTATGCCAATGCCAAGAGCATCAAGATGAAGACCGACGAGGAGTTGCAGCGATTGAAGGAACTGGGGCTGGGGATTGTTTATCTGGGGGTTGAGACCGGACACCCGGAACTGCTGAAAAAGATCTGCAAGGGGACTTCGGCTGAAAACCTGATCCGGCAGGGGAAAAGGATCAAGGCGGCAGGGATCCGGCTCTCGGTCACGGTGCTGCTGGGTATCGGCGGAAAGGCCCTGTCCCGGGAACATGCCCGGGAAACGGGCCGGCTGCTGACCGAAATGGACCCCGACTTCGTGGGCGCCCTGACGGTCATGGTTTTACCGAATACCGAACTGGGTCGGGAATACGCGGAAGGCGGGTTTCAGCCTTTGGAGGTGCAGGAATTCCTGTTGGAGCTGGGAGAGATGGTTTCAGCCACCCAGCTTTCCCGGGGGCTGTTTTATTCCAACCACGCCTCCAACTACCTGCCTATTAAGGTCCGTTTCCCTGAAGGGAAAGAACCGGCCTTAGGGTTGATTGCCAGGGCCATTAAAGGGGAGGTGGGACTGCGGCCGGAGTGGATGCGGGCGCTGTGAAGGCGCGAAGCGCTGAGCGTCTGGCGCTGAAAAAGATGAACATCGAACATCAAACGTCCAACATCGAACATCGAATGGGGAACAGGAAAAGAAATCCCGCGGAGGCGGGACTGAATGTTCGGTTTTAGTTTTTTGCCTTTAATTCGATGCTGGACGTTCGATGTTCGATGTTGGACGTTCATTTTTTAAAACAACTTAGCGCTTATGGGGTGAAGCGGAGGGCGACTAAAGTCGCCCCTACCCGAGCCACCATAAGCCTAACTTGTTTATATTAATAATCAATTATTAATTATTGAACCCCCAGCCCCTCCCGGATATATCGAGCTCCCTCCTGCAGGGAGGCGGAGTTGATGGGGATCATCTTATGATAGCGCTTGTCCAGGGCCTTGTCCAGAGAATGGATCAGGGCGTCTAAGGAGACCACCCGGCTTTCCTCCACAATGGCGCCCAGCATGGTCATGTTGGCCATGCGGCTGTCGCCGGCCTTGGCGGCCAGTTCCATGGTCGGGACCGGGACGATCTTCGGGCCTTCGAAGGAGGCCTCCCGGGGATCGATCAGGGATGAATTGACAAACACCGTTCCTCCCGGCTGGACCATGGGTCCGAACCGGACCAGGGAAGGTTTATTCATCACGGCCGCCGCGACCGGGTGATGGATAATCGGGGAGCCGATATCCCGGTCCGAGACCACCACCGTGCAGTTGGCCGTGCCGCCCCGCATTTCCACGCCGTACACCGGCATATAGGTAACCTGCCGGCCCTCTTCCATGGCGGCATAGGCCAGGAGGTTGCCGATAAACATGACCCCCTGTCCTCCAAAACCGGCGATAATGATATCGAAATACATCTAAATCTCCTTTACAAGGGTTCGGCTGTGGTCTTCTCTTTGAAAACGCCCAACGGGAAATAGGGGATCATTTCGTTTTGGATCCGCTGGTTGGCCTTTTCCGGGCTCATCTTCCAGTTGGTGGGGCAGCTCGACAGAAATTCAATAAAGGCAAAACCGAGCTTGTTGATTTGGACTTCAAAGGCCTTTTTCAGCATTTTCTTGGCCGTCATCAAATGCTTGGGGGTATGGACCGCCACCCGGGCGGAGAAAGCCGTCCCCTCCAGCACGGCCATGATTTCCGCCATCCGGATCGGGTAGCCTTCTTTGTGGAAATCCCGGCCGTAGGGGCTGGTGGTGGTGGATTGCCCCAGCAAGGTGGTGGGGGCCATCTGGCCTCCGGTCATACCGTAAACGGTGTTGTTGACGAAGATGATGGTGACCTCCTCTCCGCGATTGGCGCAGTGCAGGCTTTCGGCAATGCCGATGGAGGCCAGGTCTCCGTCACCCTGATAGGTAAAGACGAAATTATCCGGGCGGGCCCGTTTGATGCCGGTGGCCACCGCCGCGGCCCGGCCGTGGGGGGACTCGCAGACATCTATGTCAAAATAATCATACATGAAGACCGAGCAGCCCACCGAGGCGGCGCAGATGGTCTTTTCCCGGAGGTGGTAGGCATCGATACATTCCGCCACCAGGCGGTGAATGACCCCGTGATGACAGCCGGGGCAGAAATGGGTTGGGACGTCGATTAAGCTCTCGGGGCGTTTGAATACTTGTTTCATGGGTAATACCTCTTATAAAACATTTTCACCACAGAGGCACAGAGGGCACAGAGATAAATATTTTTTCAGAAATCGGGAGATACCGATTTCTGAAAACTTTTCTGCCTTCGGCACTGTGGTGAATATCAGATATGTCAATGGTAAACTTTTTTAATCTCATCGAACAACTCATTCGGCGTGGGGATCGAACCGGGCGGGCGGCCGTAAAAATCCACTTCCGCCCCTTTGTCCACCGAAAGTTTGACGTCTTCCACCATCTGGCCGGTGTTCAGTTCCACCACAAAAAAACGGCGGATGCGGAGGGACAGTTTCCGGAGCGGTTCTTCCGGATAGGGGTAAAGGGTGATGGGCCGGAAAAGACCGACCTTCATCCCTTGCTCCCGGGCCATGTCGATGGAGGACTTGATGATCCGGGCCACGGACCCGAAGGAGACCACCACCAGGTCCGCGTCTTCGATCAGGTAAGTCTGATAATCGATCTCCGCCTTCATGCTTTGGTATTTTTGGAACAGGTTCCAATTGTGTACGGTCAACTCCCCTTCGGTCAGATAAAGGCTTTTGAGTTTCTGGGCTTTGCGGCCCGCGGCTCCGGTCAGGGCCCAGGGCTTGGAAAATTCTTTCGGTTGGTAAGGGTGCAGGGTGACCGGTTCCTTGATCTGCCCCAGCAGGGCATCGCCCAGGACCAGCACCGGGTTCCGGTACTTGTCGGCCAGATCAAAGGCCTTCATGGTCAGGTCGTAATTCTCCTGGGCGGAAAAAGGGGCCAGGACCAGTGTTCGGTAGTCGCCGTGGCCGCCGCCCCGGGTGGCCTGGAAATAATCGCCCTGGGAAGGGGAAATGCCTCCCAGGCCCGGGCCGCTGCGGCTCATATTGACGATGACCCCCGGGATCTCGGAACCGGCCATATAGGAGATGCCTTCCTGTTTCAGGGAAATGCCCGGACTGGAGGAGGAGGTCATGGCCCGAGCGCCGGTGGCCCCGGCGCCGAGTAACATATTGATAGAGGCAATCTCGCTCTCCGCCTGGATAAAGGTCCCTCCGGCCAAAGGCAGGTGCCGGGACATATATTCCGGAATGTCGTTCTGGGGAGTAATAGGATAGCCGAAGTAAAAGCGGCATCCGGCGGCAATAGCCCCCATGGCAATGGCCTCATTCCCCTTTATCAAATCAGTTATTGGGTCGGTCATTTGAACCTCTTCTTAAACACCTTGGTTTTGAACCTGGACTTGATTAAACTCGAAATCCAAAATTATCTCATTACTTCCAAACTTCTATTACGACGTCTGGGCACATCTCGGCGCAGAGGGCGCAGCCGGTGCAGGGCTTTTCCTCTTTCAGACAGGCCACGGTATACCCCTGGTTATTGATCCGGTCACTCAATTCAATGATTTTTTTCGGGCAGGCTAGTATGCAGAGCCGGCAGCCTTTACAGCGTTCTTCTTGAAATTGGACTTTAGCCATAAAACGAATCCTCTAACTATTTAAACTGGAGTACTGGAGTATTAGAGTAATGGAGTAATGGAGGGATGAAAGAATGGTCTTAAAACAATACTCCAATACTCCACCACTCCACTACTCCAAGACCCTTATGTTTTGCTATGTATTCGCCGCGGTGAAAGCCTGCAGACTCTTCAGGTCTTCTACGTTGGAGGCGGTATAGTCAAACTCCTTGGGGAGACACTTTTTCACTAATCCCAGGAGAACTTTCTTGGGACCCACCTCCAGAAATCGGGTGAGGCCGTCCTCCCGCATCTGTTGGACCATATTCACCCAGCGGACGGAACTTCCCATCTGCCGACCCATGATTTCTTTAATCAGCCCCGGATCCTGAACCGTATTTCCCGTCACATTTAAGTAGATGGGGCATTGAGGCGGCTGAAAGGTCACGGCGGCCAGCTCCTCCTGAAAAGACTCCAGGGCCTCCTGCATGAGCGGGCTGTGCCAGGCCCCGCTGACAGCCAGCGGAATAGCCTTCCCTCCCTGTTCCGCCGCAAGGCGGCAGGCTTCTTCCACCAGGGGTTTTGAGCCGGAAATGACCGTCTGTTCCGGGGTGTTAAAATTGGCGGCCCCGATGGCCCCCTGGGGCTGCAGTCCGGCCAGGATGGAGTCCAATTGTTTCGAAGACAACCCCATAACGGCCGCCATGGCGCCCGGATATTTTTGAGCCGCCTGATCCATGAGTGCTCCCCGGACCTTGACCAGCTTCAAGGTATCTTCGAGGGAAATGACCCGGGCCGCGTACAGGGCGGAATATTCACCCAGACTGTGGCCGGCCACGGCGGCCGGCCGAAATCCCAAGTCATTCAGCACGGCCAGCGCGGCCAGGTCGACCGCGGTCACCGCCGGCTGCAAATTTCGGGTCAGGGTCAGTTCCTCCAGCGGCCCCTCGAAGCACAACTTCCGAAGGGGCAGGTCGAGCAGCGTTTCGGCCCGCTCAAACACCTCGCGGGCCGCGGGGTATTGATCGTGAATTTCCCGGCCCATGCCTACATACTGGGAACCCTGCCCTGGAAATAAAAAAGCCGTACCGCTCATGCTCCACCTCCTTCGGTAGAATCGATATTTATAAAGGCAAGCGGGTTATAATTCAAGAAAAAAACGGGCGATTGCTTCGTCTCGTCACTCCTCGAAATGACAGCCCTGGGGACTTACTGCAAAACCATCAACTCAGATGACCTCACAAAAAGTCAAAAAACGACTTTCTGTTCGGCGGGAGGGAGCTTCCTTTCCCCAGCCATTTGAATTGAATTCAAATGGTTACACAACCACCCCAGCCCGGTGCTTAATTGCGCTCGGGCTGTTGACAGACTTCTTGCGAGTCCGTCAACTCTTATTCACTTGAATAAGCGGTTAACCCCGCGGTCTTAATCTGCCGAATCAATTTCTGATCAAAGGACAAAAGGACGGAACCTTTCTGCGTCTTGCAGAGGGCCGCGACCAGGGCGTCGCTAAAATCGGCAATAATTTGCGGCCAATAGTCGAAGAGGGCCTTAAAGTTGATCTCCTGGACGACCCTCACTCCCGGCAGGATCATAAAATCCATTACCATTTCCTTAATCTCCAACGGGGGGACCTGATAGATTTTTTCCATGACATAGAAAAATTCGGTCAGGACATGGGAGTGGCAGAGAATGATCCCTTTCAGCAACGAGGCGGTTTCAAAGACGGCCTTCATGATCTGCTGCTGTTTCAGGTTCCTATCGGTTACAAAGGAAATCAGGGCGTTGGTTTCGATCACATATTTTTTCACCGGTATTCCTCCAGGCGTAAGTCCCTGGCTAAGGAAATGTCCGCCTCGATGTCCCCTTTTCCGACCTTTACCGTGTTCTGATATTTTAGGAAATTTTTTTGTTTTGGGGAAACAATGATTTTTCCGTGGTCGACCTTCCATTCCAGGGTGTCTTTCACGGCCAGGGCCAGATTTTCCCGGATGGCTTTGGGAATGGTCGTTTGAAATTTGGAGGTGATGGTTGATTGCATGGCGGATCTCCTTTTCGAAAAATATTCCTTACATAATAAATATATCGTAAGGAATTGGTGATGTCAATAAGGACCTAAATTTAATTTTTAACGAAGCCAGGACAGTAAATTTTGGGGTCATCCCGCTCCTCCTTTTAAAATTGCCTCCAGGACTTCCTGCCTGAGTACACCTTGGGCACTTGTCGGATCAGGCCTCGATTTAACTATCTATCTTATTTGACTTTTGCCCTTGTTTCGACTATCCTCGTTCCCCAATAAGGAGTCATCCATGTCCCGAACCCCCAAAAAAGAACGCCTTTTTTCCAGCCGGGAGATTCAAAAAAGGGTAGGGGAACTGGCCCGGACCCTTTCCCTGGATTATCGGGGCCGGGAACTGGTCCTGATCGGGGTATTGAACGGGGCCTTCATTTTCCTGGCCGATCTGGTGAAACGAATGACCATCCCGGTCCAAATCGATTTTGTCCGTTTGTCCAGTTACGGCAGCGGCAGCGAGAGCCAGGGCCGGATAAAAGTCATCAAGCCGACGGAATTTCACCTGGCCGGGAAGTCGGTGCTGATCGTGGAAGACATTATCGACACCGGCTTGACGCTGGATTTTTTGTGCCGGTCCTTAAAGGAGCAGAATCCGGAGTCTATCCGCATCTGCGCTTTGGTGGATAAGGGCGAGCGGAGGAAATTGCCCGTGGCCATCGATTACACGGGGTTTGTTGTTCCTTCGGGGTTCATTGTCGGGTATGGCCTGGATTTCAACGAACAGTTTCGGCAGCTTCCGGCAATTTATCGATTAATAGCTCTTGGTTAGATTATTTATTCTATTTACAGGTAATTTCTCGTCATCCCCGAATGTCTTTATCGGGGATCCAGTGTTTTTTGAGAAAATTCTGGATTCCCGCTCAGAAGCGCTGCGAGAATGACGCTTTGTTTCGGATTTCGAATTTAAACCCAGGAGAGCGCCATGCAGATCCAATGTCCCCAATGTGAAACAACCTTCCAATTGGATGAAGAACAGTTAGGGGAGAACGGTTCCAAGGTGCGATGCAGTCGGTGCGGCCGGGTTTTTTGGGCCGAGGCCCCGGCTTTGAGGGAAGCGCCGCCTCCGGAAGAGGCCCCCCTGGAAGAGGCCCACATCCCCCCGGAAGAAGAGCTCATGACCGCCTTCCAGGAACCTCGCCGGCGCCGGATCGGAGGAATGATCGGGTTCTTTTTTCTGTTGCTGTTGCTGGTCGTTACCGTCCGTTATTCCTACCTGCAACTCCTCCAGCCTGAACAGGAATTCGGCGAAATCGTCAAAAAGGTTTTTTTCCTGGACTCCGACCCGCGGGGCGCTAAAAAAATCCGATTGCAGGAGGTCAAGGGGTATTTCAAGAACCATTCCCCGGAGGGCCGTTTTTTTGTGGTGGAAGGCAAGGTGGTGAACGGTTACAGCGACCCCCGGGATTCTATCCGCTTGCGCGGGAATCTGAAAAATGCCGCTCAGCAGGTGGTGGCGACCCGGGAAGTGGAGGCCGGCTGGACTTTGAATCCGGAGGAACTGGAAACGCTGTCCTTTCCTGAAATCAATACCCTGGCCGCCGGTCAGCCGCAACGTTTTTCCAAGATTCGCCTGGCTCCAACGGGCGCGGCCCCTTTCATGATGATCTTTCCCCTTTCGTCCCAGCCCTTATCCGAATTTTCCGTGGAGGTCGTCGGTTCGAAAAAGAGTTCGGCGGCGGCCGGACTTGCTAAATAAAAGGTCATGCCCTTTGCCCGCCGGATTCTGATAAATTGCCTGATATTCTTCATCATCCTCCTGGGGGGAAGTGTGGGGTTTCTCCTCATCGAAGGGCCTCATTGGAGCCTGCTGGACGCGGTGTATCAGACCATGATCACGCTGGCCACCGTGGGCTTTATGGAAGTCCATCCCTTGAGTTCAGCCGGGCGGATCTTCACCATCTTTCTAATCCTGGCCGGGGTCGGTTTTATTTTTTATTTCCTGGCCCGGATGACCGAGATCGTGGTCGAAGGGACGATTAAGGATATCTATGGGAGGCGGAAATTGGATAAAAAAATAACCCGTCTTGAAGGGCATTACATCATTTGCGGTTACGGCCGAATCGGTCGAACGGTCACCCAGCTTCTAAAAGATAAACCCATGGAGGTGCTGGTCATTGAAAAAAACCCGGAATACATCCCCCTGTTTCAGGAAAAAGGGATTTTGTATCTCATGGGGGAGGCCACCGAGGAAGAAATCCTGTTGAAGGCCGGGATCGAGAGGGCCAAGGGCCTGGTGGCGGCCGTTTCCTCCGATGCCGATAATGTCTACATTACCCTGACGGCCCGAGGATTGAATGCCAACCTGTTTATCCTGGGCCGGGCCGCTGAGGAGGCCTCCGGCCGGAAGATGATCCGGGCCGGGGCCGATAAGGTGGTTTCGCCCTATGAGATCGGGGCGCGACGCATGGCCAATACCATCCTCCGGCCGACGGTTATCGATTTCATTGACCTGGCCATGCACACCAAAAACCTGGACCTGGCCATGGAGGAGATTACCGTTCAGGAAGGTTCCCAGCTCCATGACGTCTCCCTGCAGGAGGCCTCCATCCGCCAGGATTATAACCTGATCGTGGTGGCCATCAAGAAGATGTCCGGAGAGATGATCTTTAACCCCTATTCCCAGACCAAGATCCATCTGAATGATACCCTGGTTGTCCTGGGGGATCGAGAAAATTTATCCCTGCTGGAAAAGAAGTTGGGGGTTTAAGGTTATAGCTTTGTAAAAAGTCCTAAACTGTCGTCCTTCGCCTCCTGTCATCCTGAGCCCTTCGCTTGTCATCCTGAGCCCTTCGCTTGTCATCCTGAGCGAAGCGAAGGATCTCGTCTTTCGGCTCAGGGTAAACTCCGCGAAGGATCTCGTCTTTCGGCTCAGGGTAAACTCCGCGAAGGATCTCGTCTTTCGGCTCAGGGTAAACTCCGCGAAGGATCTCGCTTTTCGGCTCAGGGTAGACTCCGCGAAGGATCTTACAACCCGTTGAACAAACGAGATTCTTCGTCCCGCGCTATCGCGGGACTCAGAATGAGAAGCACTTTCTGGCGGATGACCGGCGCAAGGGTTCAGGATGAAATATTATACTACGCTACGCGGAACCGTAACTGTGCAGGCCGGATAAAATAAAATTGACCCCGAAATAAGTGAAGAGCACACAGGCAAAGCCGATAATGGAAAACCAGGCGATCCGTTTTCCGTGCCAGCCTTTCATCATCCGGGCATGCAATAAAGTGGCATACACCAGCCAGGTGATGAGCGACCAGGTTTCCTTCGGGTCCCAGCTCCAGTAAGTCCCCCAGGCCGAATGGGCCCAGATGGACCCGGTGGCGATCCCGACGGTGAGCAACAAAAACCCTACGAGTACCGTTTGATAAATCAAATCATCGATAGCCGACTGCTCCGGCAGGAAGCCGGCCGATTCGGCAACGGACTTTGCTTTTTCGGGTTTTTTACTCCTGAGAAGGTACATGAAAGCCAATCCGCAGGATACGGCAAAGGCCGCGTACCCCAAAAAACAGGTGATCACATGGGCGATCAGCCAGTTGCTCTTCAGGGCGGGCAGCAGGGGCTGGATCCGGGTGTTCATATCCGGTGAAAAGGAGGCGTAGGCCATGGACAGAAAGGCAAAGGGCAGGGTGAAGGCCCCGATGGCCTTCAGTCCGGTTTTGAACTCGATCCACAAGTAAATGAAAGCGATGGTCCAGGCAAAGAAAATGAGGGATTCGTAGAGATTTGAAAAAGGGGCGTGGCCGATCCCCAGTTGATAGGATTCAATCCAGCGCCAGATAATACCCCAGGTCTGAAGACCGAGAACAATCAGGGTGCTCCAGGTGGCCAGACGGCCGAAAGCCTCTTTCCGAAAAACCAGTAAAAGCAAATAGGCCAAGGCGGCGAATAAATAGCCGAAGGTGACGATACTCAGGATAAAAGAGCTGTTCATATTAAACCCTCATGCCCAGAGCGGGCATTCCGAAGCATGAAAAAAATTGACCCGGCAGGGACTTTCCTAGGTCCGAGTTAAAACCTACTCTTTCGAAAAAGACACTTCATTAATAATCAATAATCAATTGCTAATTATTAATTGTTAACGGAATGCCACAGGCTCTACCGAGGCTTCTAACCCTGCAACCAGCAACCTGTAACCAGCAACGATAAGCCCTCAATTACCCTCCCAGCGGTTAACCAGGCGCTCCATGCTGGCGATAAATCCGGTCCGATTTTTATGGGCCGTTCCTCCGAAATCCAGCTCCACCCAGGTTTTCCCTTTAGGGTCTGTCTTTTCCCGGAGCCAGACCCAGACCTGCTGATGGGAAAAATAAAAGGCCACGATGAAGCCCAGCAGCATCAGGATGGACCCCACCCAGACAAACCAGATGCCGGGATCCTGGTTGACCTGCATCCCAGTGACGTAGCGGGTTTTCATTTCTTCCACTTTGATCCGGAAATCGGCCAGTTGATTGCCGTGAAACCCGGGGTGGTCGACCAGGATCCAGCTATGATCCACTTCCCGGCGGTCTTTCAAAAGGACCAGGCCCAAGGCCGGGCCAAAGTTCGAAAGGTTGTTGACAAACCGCTCCAGGGAAAGACTGTACGGGGTGCCGGAGATCTCCGTGATCTGCCCCTGGGCCACGGTGACTTTCCGGACCTGTTCCCCTTGGGTCAACGAGAGGTTTATGGCTGAAGGCACCCGATCCCAGGTGGACTGGTAAAAGGTAATTCCCTGATAGGTGAAGGGATCATTGACTCGGATGGAGGCTTTTTGGATCTCTCGGCCCCCTCCGAGGATGGAAAGGTCCGAGCGGTATTCTTTGGGCATCCCGTTTTCATAGAAAGAGACCTGAAAGCGGTCGCAGCGAACGGAAAAACCCAGCGGCCTAAGTTCGCCGGAGTTGGTAATCGTAATTCTGTCTTTCGTCTCCCCTTCTTTTAAATCCATAAATCCTTTAAATCCCCAGAGAGATCCGGCGATGGCCCCGGCGAAGATCACCAGGATACTGAAATGGATCAAATAGACGCCCAAACGGGAGTACCGCCCCTTCTCGGCGTAGAAGGCCAGGCCGGAAGGGACCTCCAGGGTTTTTACGGACTTGAATTTTTTCCCTACCAGGGCTTGCACCCGCTCCCGGGAACCCTCCAGGCTAGTGGACAGGCGCATTTTTTTCCGAAAGGGCAGTGTTTCAAAAAGGCCGTCACTAAGGGAGCGGGGCGGCGCTTGGATGACCTTCCAGGTACTGGAGAAGCGCTTGAGGGAGCAGACGATCAGGTTGGCCGATAAAAGCAGCAAGAGCCATTGAAACCACCAGGAATGATACATGTCCTGGAGCTGGAATAATCCGATCAGCTTGGCGGTTGTCGGTCCATAGCGGCGGACAACCATTTCCAGAGGTTCGCCCTGGGGCAGAACGGTCCCGATGACGGAGGTGGCGGCCAGGGCGATCAGAATGACGATGGCCAGTTTGACCGAGGCAAAAAAATCAATGACTTGAGAAAAAATTCCTTTGGAAGCCGGGGTATTGGTCATGATGGAATTAGGATACTCGTCGATTCGGTTATTTGACGCCCGAACCATGAATGGTCGTTGACATAGATTAATGCATCGATCAAAAAAAACAACCCTTTACCATAGTTTCTAATCCGAGACAACCTCATTTATTCATTTGACTCGACAGCCAACCGGTGTTAATAATTACAAAAAGGGAGAAAACCATGCTGGATCTAAAAATTCTTCGGGAGCGGCTGTCCTGGGTTCAGGATCGCCTGACCTTGCGGGGGCAGGCGCTGCCCTGGGAAACCTTTGAGACCTTGGACCGGGAGCGGCGGACCATTCTGCAGGAGGTGGAGGAATTAAAACACCGGCGCAACGTGGTTTCCGAACTGATCGGCCGCCTGAAAAAGGAAAATAAGGAAGCCCCTGAGACTATCGTGGAGATGCGGGAGGTTTCCAAGCGGATCAAGGAACTGGATGAGGCCTTGACCGGGATCGAAGGAAAATTTCAGGATTTTTTGCTGAACCTTCCCAATATTCCCCATGGGTCGGTCCCGGTGGGTTACAGCAGTGAAGACAACCCGGTGGTCCGTACCTGGGGGGAAAAGCCCGTTTTCTCTTTCGATCCCCTGGCCCATTGGGATATCGGGGAATCCCTGGAGATCCTCGATTTTGAACGGGCCACGAAAATCACCGGGGCGCGGTTTGTGGTCTACAAGGGCCTGGGCGCCCGACTGGAGCGGGCCCTGATCAATTTTATGCTGGATCTGCACACCCGGGAACACGGGTACACGGAAATCCTGCCGCCTTTTATGGTCAACAGCCAGAGCATGCTGGGTACCGGTCAATTGCCCAAGTTTAAGGAGGACCTTTTCAAGCTGGAAGGCTGGGATTATTATTTGATCCCTACGGCCGAGGTCCCGGTGACCAACTATTATCAGCAGGAGACCCTGTCGGCCGTCGAACTTCCCATCAAGTTTGTGGCCTATACACCCTGCTTCCGATCCGAGGCCGGTTCCCACGGGAAGGATACCCGGGGCCTGATCCGCCAGCACCAGTTCAACAAGGTGGAGTTGGTCAAGTTTTCTTTGCCCGAGAACTCTTATCCGGAATTAGAGGCCCTGTTGGCCAATGCCGAGGAGGTCCTGAAAAGGCTAGGACTGCACTATCGGGTGGTGACCCTGTGTACCGGAGATATGGGTTTTTCGTCGTCCAAGACGTATGATCTTGAGGTCTGGCTTCCCGGGCAGGGGCTCTACCGGGAAATTTCTTCCTGCAGTAATTTCGAGGACTTTCAGGCCCGGAGGGCGAATATTCGCTTGAAGCGCCCGGGCCAGTCGAAGACGGAACTGGTCCACACCTTGAATGGATCGGGCCTGGCGGTGGGAAGGACGCTGGTGGCCGTACTGGAGAATTACCAGCAGGCCGATGGCAGCGTGGTCATTCCCGAGGCCTTACGGCCTTACCTGCATGGCCTGGACCGCCTGACCCCGGCATATTAACCGTTTGATGCAAAACTCAATCGTTCTCCCAGTAGGAGGCGCAGGAAGTGTCCGATTCCCAGACGGACACCTTACTCACCCGGGTCGCCCCGACATTGAGCAGCCCGCCGAGACGCTGATAAAGATACCGGGCAATCAACTCCGAGGACGGGTTCTGTTCGCGAAAAGGGTCCAGCTCATTTAAAAAACGGTGATCAAACTCGGAAAGGACCTGGTGGGTGGCGGTCTTGATTTCCCCAAAATCCCTGACCAGGCCGACGGAATCCAATTGATCCGACAGGAGGAAGACCTCCACCTTCCAGTTATGGCCATGAAGTTGTTCACATTTATGCCTGAAATTTCGTAACTGGTGGGCTGCCGCGAATTGACTGATAATCTTCAGCTCGTACATGGATTAACTCGACCGCTCACTTTTGAGGGTTTTAAGACGATTCTGAATTTTCTGCACCAGGGCTTTAAGGTCGAGTTGCATACCGGACAAATCCTGATAGCGTTTATCCGCCACCCGCTGGATTTCTCCCAGCCAGTATTGAACGACTTCCATTTCTTTCTTGACCAATTCCTCCTGGACCCGCTGATTCATCTGGCGGATCAACGCTACGTCTAACGGCATAGTGCCCCTTTCGGTAAATGGATTTCAAACGCCCTTCGATAAAATATATGATAACTACAAAGAGCTTTCCTGTCAAGGTGGGTATTAAAACCCTCGAGGCGGGGGCCTGCGAAGCATGAAAATAACGGCTTAATGGTTATGCGAGGAGTCATGCCTAATGAACATCGAACATCGAACGTCCAACATCGAATGTTTAATGAAAAAGCAGAAATAGGTATCCCCTGTTCGGCAATAGAGGTTTGTTTTTCATTCGAAGTTGGACGTTCGATGTTCGATGTTCGAGTTCATTTATTTCAGTGCACCTTCCACAGCCCATCCCGCACCATTTAACCTCTCCCGGGGAAAGGGTTCTAACTTAAGGGGTTGACAGAGGAAATAAGAAAGGTTAAGGTCAAAAGTTAATTATGAATACAATATTTTTAAAAATCGGTTCGATTTTGCTTCTGGGGCTTTGTTTTTTTTGTTCCCTAACCGTTGTCTGGGCGGCCGAAGTTGCCAAAGTGGCTCTTCTGCCTTTGACCATCAACGCCCCTGACCGCCTGGACTACCTGCGCAATGGTCTTGAGGATATCCTGGCCTCCCGGATATCCTGGGAGGGGAAGGTTCTGGTGCTGGATAAGGCGCAGGTCCAAAAATCCTTGCCCAAGGTTTCGGGGCCGATCGATGAAATCCGGGCCCTGGAGATCGGCAAAAACCTGGGGGCGGATTATGTGATTTTCGGCAGCCTGACCGTGGCCGGCGCCGGCGCCAGCATCGATCTGCGGGTGGCCGACCTGGGGAAAAAGCAGGCGGCGGAGATATTCTTTACCCAAACCAAGGGAATGGACGAAGTCATCCCCCGGATGAACGGCTTGATCGAAGACCTCAATGAAAAGGTCTTTGAGCGGCCCCGGTCGCAACCGGCGGCCGTCAAAGGTCCGGTTGAAATTAAAGGGGACTCCGCCGGGGGAGGCCCGGGGGAAAAGCGCCCATTGCCTTGAAGGATTTCACCCTGAAACCCTTATCCCCTCAGATTATCATGAACGCCAGCGGTTTTGATCTGGCCGGTATCTGGCGGAGCACCATACTGCCATACGCCATGCGGGACATGGCTTTTGGCGATCTCGACGGGGACGGCAATCTGGAAACGGTGGTCATCAGCCAGAAAGCCGTTTATATCTACCGCTTCAAGGATGAAAAGTTTGAGCTCCTCAAGGAAATCAAGGGGGGGCGGTATGATAACTATGTCGGCGTGGATGTGGCGGATATCAATGGTGCCGGAAGGCCCCAGATTTTCGTCAGCAACTTCCGCGACGACGGTGATCGGTCACTGGCGGTCTCCTGGGACCAGGGCAATTATTCGGTCATCGCCGAAAAAATACCCTACCTTGTCCGGGTTCATCGTCTGCCGGGACGGGGCCAGGTTTTGTTGGGGCAGCAGCGGTGGGGGGATTGGGCCTTGGGCGGACCCATCAAGGTCCTTTCCTGGAAGGATAACCGCTATACCCCCACGGAAACCTTGAAACTTCCCGAGGGAATAAACATTTACAATTTCACCGTGGCGGATTTGAACGGGGATGGTTCTCCTGAAACCATTTATTTGAATGATAAGAATAACTTGGTCATACTGTCCGAGGCCGGGAAAATGGTCTACACCAGCGCCGCCCATTACGGGGGCACCGTGAATATGATCAATGCCAAGCAATGGACCACCGTCGATGCCGTCAGTGGGACCATCATGAGTGATCGGGTCGGACGGACCTATTTGCCGGCTCGATTGGTAGTGGTCCCGGGCTTGACTCCGGGTAAAATGGAGATTATCGTCAATAAAAATAAAGATTCCCTTTGGAATATTATCGACCGCTTTGAGTCTTTTTCCAGCGGGATGATTTATTCACTCTCTTGGGACGGGACGGATGTCAAAGAGGGGTGGCGGACCATGACCATCAATGACTACGTGGCCAATTACGGGGTGGAAGACTTCAAGAACAATCGACAAAAACAGTTGGTCGTGGGGGTCGTGCAATCCCAGGGATTTCTTTTCTTGTCCAACGGGCGCAGCCTGTTGTATTGCTATGATTTAGGGTTGTTCAAGCCCGATAAAAAATAGCCAAAAATATTTGAAATATTTTTGGCTGTAATAAAAACCACTTAACAGATTTAAAGATAACGGCGGTGTAGCTCAGGTGGTCAGAGCATGCGGCTCATATCCGCAGTGTCCGGGGTTCAAATCCCTGCACCGCCACCAAATTCTAAATTGGAGACTGTAATGATGCAGACCTTTTTTTCTCGTTTTTATTTTTACTTTTATTCCGGCGTCTGCCCGGATTAAGGGAGACTGGAGCCTTTCTCCAGTAAAACTTAACCGGGACAGACGCCGAAAGCGGCTGCCCCGGGGAAAAGCCCTGGGCCCTCCCAGGGCTTTTTTTATTGACGCTTCACCCTTTTGGGTAGCCCCGGAAAAGATGAACGTCGAACATCGAACTTCCAACATCGAATGTTTAGTGGGAAAAGACAGGGTGGTTTTTCTTTCTTGTCATCCTGACCGAAGGGCAGGATGACATAACTTGAGGTGAATAGGATATGCTTGTGAATACTCCCTATACCCAAACCGGTCAAATCGCCAAAAAGTTTCAACAGGCCGGTCTGGGGCTGAAAGAGATGCTGACCTTGATCGAAATGACCTGGGAGGATAACCCCCAGGAATCACCGTTGGTCCCCTCCAGCCAGGTATTCGCGGATTTGGATCGTTTGATCCGACACACCGTTCAAGGGAGTCGGATCAAACGTTTTCGTTCGGTTGACCAGAGACACCCTTTCCAGACCTTTGAGGTCTATACCCGGGAAGGGGAGATTTTGGGCTATCTGAATATGCTCTACTTCCGGAAGCCGGTCCCCTGTTATTACCTGGTTTACGTGGAAATCGATCACCCCTTCCGGGGTCAGGGCCTGGGCGGTCGGATCATTGAAGCCTTTAAGGAACTGGTGGAGCGCAAGGGCGCTCTGGGACTACTCGACAACATAATCCCTCCCGATGACCCTACCTTTGATCTCTATACCAAACTGGGCTGGAAACCCGTGGAGGCCTTTACGGGGTCGATGGTCGGTCACCCCTCGGGACACTATCTGTTCTATCGTCCCGCTTCGATGAAGGTCAACAATCTGACCGAAAAGCTGCCCAAACTGCTCTTTAATCTCCAGAAGAAGCGGCCGGTCATTGAAATGCGGGATAACGAGGAGATGGTCAAAAGGACCATTCGGGAATTCAACCAGATTTACCTGGCCCTGGAGAAACTGTTTCAGGAGGAACTTGGGCATGAACAGAGCACACCGTTAATGCGCTTTATGTTTACCAAATTCACCACCCGGTTTCTGCATTTTCGGCGAAGGATTCAGGACCTGCTGGGCTATACGGGGGGCGAATCTCTGGAGCAAATCGCCTTTTCCGATCCGGTCAAAGGGTTGACGATCCAGGCGTACAGTTTCAACTGGGAAACGGGCCTTAAGGTGAAGTCTTTTACCGAGGACTCTCTCTGGGACCGGCTCCCGGAGGAAATTCGGAAGAACCCAACCCAGGCCATTGAAGAGCTTCCCTTGTACCGTCGGCCGTACTTGCGGGAATGGCTGAGAAAAACCGGGCGAAAGGAACCCCTGACCCTGACGATCGGCGATTTACTGGACCTGGGTTTCGATCCCACCCGGCTGCGGGAAATCTCCCTCCAGGAAGAAGTTTTCATGTTGGAGAGGGTCACGCCGCTGTTGTCGGCTGAAACCGAGGCCCGGGAGGCCGCCTTGAGAAAGGCGGGGCAGAAGGCCTTGAACCTTCGGATCAATGGCTCGCGGCTGCTGGTCAATCCCCCCCTGCTCTGGATCCAGGAACGGGGCAACGGCTATATCCTTCGAAAGAAGATCCAGGGTATCCACGGCGAGGAGGCCCTGTCGCAACTCCGCAGTCAGGAAGCCCTGAAAGACCTGAACCGGCAATTGCGGGTGGATAAAGCCATTGAGCGGACCATCGGCGCGGTCCAGAGCTTTTTAAAGTCCCACCTCCGGTTTCCGCCCCCTTTGACTCCTGCCGATATGGCCCTTTTTGTCCCTTGGGATTTGCAGAGTAATCGCCCGTTGGTAGCGATCGATGACCGCCTGCAGCCCTACCTGGAACAGGTCTGGCTGGCTTGAGATTAATAGTCAATAATCAATTGTCCATAACATGAAAATAAGGATAGACCAGGATTCGTCATTCCGGACAAGTCACGCCTTAGGCGTGACGCGATCCGGAATCCAGCCTCGAATAAGCTCTGGAGGTCCTGGATATCGGATCAAGTCCGGTAGGACTAAAAAAGCGATTTTCGATTCTATCTTCCTATTAAACGCCCAAGAAGGAAGTGGTTCTAAAAATGGTTCCTTTAATTGGCTTGACAGTCGAAGGGGGGTTCATTAATATAAAAAATTTAAAAATGATGCCGCCGGTGGAAGTGGCAGATGAGATAGGACCTCACGGCCGGGCCTTCTGGGAACATCTGATGGACGAAGCCCTGGAGCTGGCCCGGGAGGGGGCCCGGCAGGAAGAGGTCCCCATAGGCGCCATCCTGGTGGGCAACGGCGGTGAACGGCTGGCCGCCGCTTATAATCGACCTCGGGGCCTGTCGGACCCCACGGCCCATGCGGAAATAATCGTTTTGCGGCAGGCGGCCCGGGAACGCAATAATTACCGGCTCCCCGGGGCCACCTTAGTTGTTACCGTCGAGCCCTGCCTGATGTGCGCCGGGGCAATGATTCAGGCCCGGGTGGCCCGGGTCGTTTTTGGGGCCTTTGATCCCAAAGCCGGGGCCTTGGGTTCTTTGTATGATCTGTCCCGGGATCAGCGGTTAAATCATCGTCTGGAGGTGATCCCGGGAATCCGTGAAGCCGAGTGCCGCGAACTGATCCAGGGTTTTTTCAAGGCGCGAAGGTAAACACCGGAGAGGTACCGAAGCGGCTGTAACGGGGCCGACTCGAAATCGGCTGTACGCCCAAAAGGTGTACCGTGGGTTCGAATCCCACCCTCTCCGCCAAAATAGCCTGGTGCGATCGCCATAGAACTGACTGCCAATGAGTTCGATTCCATTTTTTTGAACAACTTTTAAAACGGAGAGATGCCCGAGCTGGCTGAAGGGGCACGACTGGAAATCGTGTGTACGCCCAAAAGGTGTACCGAGGGTTCGAATCCCTCTCTCTCCGCCATTTTCGTACTAACAGTACCTTACGCCTCACCCCTCACCCCTTACGCCCCACGGATTGGTTATGTCTTATTTGGTCTTAGCTCGGAAATCCCGCCCCCAGGTTTTTGAAGAGGTCATCGGGCAACCCCATGTAATCCGGACGCTGCAGAATGCCCTCAAAACCGACCGGGTGGCCCATGCCTACCTGTTCAGCGGACCTCGGGGGGTGGGCAAGACCTCGGTGGCCCGTATTTTGGCCAAGGCTTTGAACTGCCAGGAAGGCCCGGGCCCCAACCCCTGCAACCGCTGCCCCTCCTGCAAGGAAATCACCCAGGGAGGAAACCTGGATGTTTTTGAAATCGACGGGGCCTCCAACCGGGGGATCGACGATATACGGGAATTGCGGGAAAATATCCGCTATCTGCCGGCCCGGGGGCGCTACAAAATCTATATCGTCGATGAAGTCCACATGCTGACCAAGGAGGCCTTCAACGCCCTGCTCAAAACACTGGAAGAACCCCCCGATCAGGCAATATTTATTTTCGCCACCACGGAACTCAACAATGTCCCGCTGACGATTTATTCCCGCTGTCAGTCTTTTCATTTCCGCCGTATTTCCCCGGAAGCCATGGTAACTCATTTAGGCCGGCTGGTGGAGCAAGAGCAGATTCCCTATCGGGAGGAGGCCCTGCGTCTGATTGCCCGCCAGGCTGAGGGCAGCATCCGGGATTCCTTGAGCCTGCTGGAGCAAATTCTTTCTTTTTCTCCGGAGGAGATCACCGAGTCGATCATCCAGGAGATTTTGGGCCTGGTGGATCGGCGTCTCCTCCTGGACCTGGGGAGGGCCGTTCTCGGCGGGGACCTGAAGAAGATCATGGGGTTGGTGAGTGAAGTCTATGAATACGGCTATGACCTGAAGGTTTTTTTTAAGGACCTGGTGGAAGTTTTTCGCAGCCTGCTTCTGGTTAAAATGGGTCAGGACCAGGGGCCTCTCTTGGATCTTTCCACCGAGGAAATCAACGAATTTAAGGGGATGAGCGCCCCGGTTTCCCTGGACTACCTTCAAGACGGGCTGCATTTTTTAGTTCAGTCGGAGGGCGAATTGCGGAAAACCGGGCAGCCCCGTTTGGCCTTGGAGATGATTTTATTGCGCCTGGCCAGGCTCCAAGAAGTAATTCCCATTGATTCGCTGCTCCAAAAACTCGAGCAACTGGAACAGGGAACCCGAGGCGGGGAAACGCCGATCTTCAATACCCCCGGAAGACCGGGCGCCGATCCTTCACTCAAGGAGGAACGACAGGAATACCGCCATCCCCAAATAATGGGGACGGTGGAGGGGCCGCCTTTTCAGAGTCCCAGGTTATCCCCCCTCCCGAGCCTGATCTGAGTCCGGATCCCCGGCCCGGAGGGATAAACCCGGAACGTTTACTGGAGCATATCCGCAAGGAGAATCTCCCTTTGTCGACTTATTTAGCCCACGGGAACCTTCGGATCCTCGACGACCAGACCCTGGAGTGGGACTTTCAGGAAAATGCCTTTCATTTGGAACTAATGGAAGGGAATGGAAACAAAAAGCGGCTGGAACAAATTTGTCAGGCCTTTTTCGGCAAAAAGGTTAAGGTTCGCCTGTTGGGGCAGGCCAAGAACGGCGCAAACGGTAAGAAATCGACCCCCGTCCAGCAGTCCCAAAAAAAACGGAAGGTGATCAAAGAAACCCTGGAACAACCCCCGATCCGGGATATCCTGGATATATTTCAGGCCGAAGTAATCGACGTCAAAATCCCCGAATAGCTGCTCACAAATAAATCCGAAATTCGAAGCACGAAATCGACTCGACTGAGCTCGTCGCAGGCCGAAACAAGCACGAAGGTCCAAAATCCAAATGATCAATAAAAACCTTTTCGATTTTGAAATTTGGTCATTTGAATTTCAAATTTGATCCAACTCAAGGTAGGGGATCAACTGGTTCCTCATATCGTCTCGAAGTTTCCGAAAAAGACCTTTCCAACCGAAGCCGAAGGTGGACTGGGTCAGAGGATCGGTGTAGGGCAGATGGACCCGGTTGCCGTAAGCCGGATAAAAGGTACACATTCGGTCGGCATCGGAGCAAAGGGTGATGACCCGATCAAAGGTCAAGCCATTGAAGAGATCCAGATGCTTGGTGGGTTGCCGGGAGGCATCGATCCCGATTTCCCTCAGGGCCTTGACGACCGGGGGGCTGATTCCGGCCGGCAAAAAACCGGCGGAAAAGGCGGCCCAACGGCCCTTGAGAAAATGATTGACCAAGGCCTCGGCCATCTGGGAACGGACCGCATTGCCGGTGCAAATGAAAAGGACCGTTTTTAGTCCGGCGGCCTGGGCGTTTCTGAATTTCAGGAGTTGCGCCTCCGATTCGTCGTCGCCGGTTTTATGAATCCGACCGATGGAATCGCTGGTTCGACCGCTTTCAGGTTCCAGGTCCCGGCCATCGATTCGAACGGTCGGCGATTGATTATGAAGACGGTCCCTTGACCGCCACCAGCTTATCCCTATCAGTATCAGGGCCGCGCCCCCCAGGCTGTATTCAAGAATTTGGGACAACAGGTGCATGGCAAAGGAAATAAATATCCCCTGGGAGGCCTGAATTCCCTGACTGGTCAGCGCCATTCCCAAGATTCCCTCATACAGCCCAAATCCGGCAATCCCGCTGACCGGCAGGCTGGCGGCCACTTCGGAACCCATGATCCCGAACACTATTTTTAGAAAAGGAAGGGCCGGGCCGGCTTCCAATATGGCCGCCATGACGGCAAATAAAAGCAGATAAATCAGGGTATATTTGATGGCCCGAAGCATAAGGGAAAGGCCCAAAAGGGGCCAGAAGAGACGGGCCCGGCGCAGAGCCAGAAAGGAACGACTGACCGCTGTCAGTTCCCGAGCGACCCCTTTCAGCCAGGGATATCTTTCCTGATAAGGAAAGGTCCTGCGTTCGATCCATCCGGAAAGCTTTTGGAATAGGGGTTCCAGGAATACAATCACGGTTATTCCCCCCAAGGTGATGACCATCCCCAGACCCCACAAAAGGGGGTGGACCACCGAACCCCTGAAATGGTCGATGGCCAGCACTGCGGCCAGTATCGGTCCCAGGCTCAGCAGATCGAAAAGGGCGGCATAGGTAAAGGAAGTAAGGCAGGCGGAGAAATCCACGGCAAAGACGCGGTTCAGGATCACCAGGTAAGACAGGGATCCGGTTCGGGCCGGAAGAAAATCCACCAGCATATTGCGTACGGCCGTAACCAGGGCCAGACGGCCGAAGGTGGGTACTAAAGCCGGTCCGGCCCCTTTGATGAGCAGATGATAGCGCCAGGTCCTGAGGGACAGGCCCAGTCCATAGAGGCCGACATATATTAGCAGGAATTCAATCTTGATTCGACTCAGGAGACCGAGCCATTGGTCTGAAGTGGTCTGAGAAAAGATCAGGTAAAGGAGGAGGCCCGTGAGGCCAAAGGACAGGGCCAGGAATAGCGTCTTCTTACCCATCATCCAGGTTAAGGTAGCATAGCCGAATGGAAATAACAAGGCAGGGGGAATTTGTTTTTTTATAGCCATGCTCGGTTAATAGCGGCTAAAATATATAATTGTTCGCCCTTTTGGGTGGGTGGCCACAATAAATAGGATCTCAGCCTGAAATCGGCCTTCGTGGCCGCGGGGTCTCGGCGAAAGGGTTTTCCAAATGAAAAAGAAAGGTTTAGGATGGATCGTAACGGTCCTGCTCCTGACGTTTGCCGGGGTATGGCTTTACAGCTTAGGTCTGCGGGCGGTCTACCGGCATTGGGGATACTTCTTTCTCAAAACCGCCGAAACCCAATGGCCTGCCGGGTCCCGGGAAAAGATAAAGGATCTCTTGGGGGATCGGAAGGGCAAGGTGGTCTGGGGGTCAAGCCGCACCCGGACCCATCAGCTTTTCCTCATGACCGTTCCGGATCTAATGATCTACCAACTGACCGATCATCCCCATGTCAGCTTTCATCCCCGTTTCAGCCCGGAGGGCGAACGGATCGTTTTTGCCCGTTCCCAGCGCCCCTGGGTTTCCGAGAGGGACCAGATCCCCTGGGATGTGTATATCCTGCATTTGGCGGGGGGCAAGGAAAGGCTGGTGGCCAAAAACGGCAACTTCCCCCTCTGGCTTCCCGATGGAGAACGGATTCTTTTTCTCCGGAAGGATGAGGTGGTAGTCAAGGACCTTCACACCGAAAAAGAAAAGGTGATCTTTGACGGCCGAAAACCGCCCTTTGATGGGGAACCTTCCAATCCGGAAATCTGCCCCTGGGATCCCGGGCTTCTTTCCTTTACCCTGCGGGGTAAAACGGAAGGAGTTTTTATCCTGGACCTTAAAACCGGACGCCCGACCCTGGTGAGTCCTTCGGGTTGCGAGGCCACCTGGCGGCCGGACCGGCGGGAGATCATTTGGGTGGAAAACGGGGGACGGGGGGGACCCGGATTATGGCTTCACCGGTCGACCGGATTCGGTCGTCGGTTTTTATGGATCTGCCTCAGGCTTTCAGTCACGAATACTTCCCCCGTTTTTCATCCGACGGCAAATGGTTTGTCTGGGGCGCCTCCGAGGGAGATCACGAACACGATATCGCCGATTATGAGATTTTCCTCTGGAAGGTGGGCGCCTCCTGGGATAGAGCCATTCGACTGACCTTCAACCCGGCCAACGACCGTTTCCCAGATATTTACCTGGAATAACCGCTCAGGCTATGGAGCAGGATTGACCCTTTGCCCTTTTGGGTCGGTATCCCCGCCTATCTGGTATGGCCGCGGGGTCTCGGCGAAAGGGTTTTCCAGATAGCTTTATTGGTTCTAACCCGGCCCCCGTGTTTTCAAATCTTCCCGGAGGCAGGGCCGGCCGGGGAGACATAAAAAGACTCGTAGTATGGGCCTGCTTTGAATAAAGTTAGTAATTTTGGCCCGGTATCGAAGTCCGGAGTACCTTTGGAAAACCCTTTCGCCGAGACCCCGCGGCCACGAAGGCCCGATTTCAGACTGCGCTGCTAAATATTTTGGCCACCCACCCAATTAAGGGGTCCTTTCCACTACGATCCGGTCGATATAGAAAGGGAGGCGGTTATGGGTGTAGAGACGAAACTCCAACTCCTCTTCTTCCTTTAAGGTAAACGGCAAACTGAATTCCTGGTATTGGCCCACCGCCCTGAAATCGCCGCCGGAAATTTCTTTTTGATTAAAGACAATCTGCCCGCGCTGGGCCGAGACGTCCAGGCGAACAACGGGCCCCGGGGTCCGATCCGGTACTTTCAAACGAAAATGGACCAGGTAGGCTCCCGCCGGGAAGGTTTGATAGGGACCAAAAACGCCATAGCCCGGGTGTTCTATCTGGGGATCGGTCAACAGCGCCCAACCCTGAACGGCCTGCGGGTCCTGCACCGGCTTAATCAGGTAACGGGAAAGACCCAGAGGGTCATAGATCATGGGGTTTTGCCGGGTATCGGCAAAGGAAATAACCATTTTGTCCGCCCGGATGGTTCCCCGGCCAAAGGAAAGCAGGCGAAACTCCAGGATTTCGGGGCGGGTGATTTCAAAAGGCAGATGGAAGCGCTGGTAGCCTCCGGACTGGGAAAAGTCCGAGCCCCGGATTTCCATCTGCGCCACGGCCTTTTTGTCGCGGTAAGTAACGACGTCTAAGAGCAGCACGGCGGCCGGGGAATTGTTGGGGAAGGCTTTCGCCCGCAGGGCCACCTGATATTTTCCGCTGGGGAAAAATCGAAAAGCGTTAAAGGCTATTTTCCCCGGTTGGTCTACATTCTGGATGGTCTCGACCGCCTTTTTCAGAGAGGCCTCCGGATCTTCCACCACCCGGCCCCCCTGGCGGCGCATCTCCTCAATTTCCAACACGATTCCGGTCGGTTCGCGATAATGGACCGGGAGCCGGTCGGCTATCTGTTCCGGAGGAAGGACCTCGAAAAGGGACTGCCCCCCGTGAGTCATTGCCAGTTTCAAGTAGGGGGAGGACTTCAGGTTCTTGAAGGCCAGGTATCCCGAAAAAGGACTGACCTTGTAAAAATAGAGTTCCTGGTGATGAACCAGATGAGTTACCCTCAATTCTCGCAGCAGCTCATACTGCTGGGGGGTGATTTCCCCCACGTTCAAATCCAGAAGCGGCCAGAAGACCTTTTCCACGTAACGCCGGGCCACCACCGGGCTGTACCCGTTGACCATCCCGGCCTTGGACAGGGTGATATAATATTCATAAAGGGAGGACTGATGGGAGTCACCCGGGAAAAGGGGCAGGCCCAGTAACAAGGCCTTGTTTTTAGGCATTCCACCTATGGTCCGGTAGATAGGGTTTTTTTCGTCCAGCAGGGAGAGGCCGATCCGGGGATGGGGGCGGTAATCCCAAAAAATGACGAAGGCGCTCAGCCCCAGGGCCGCCGCCGGGCGGATCCATTTTTTCGGGGGTCGGCCCGGACGGGCCTGACCGAGCCTCTCCAGGGCGAAGGCGGCGATGATCCCCCAACAAAGGAAAGACAGGAAAATAATTCGGGCCGGGTCCCGCGGATACTTGAAAAAAGGAACGTAATTATATAACAGGCGGTATACGGGCAGGATCGGGTCAAAATAAGGACCGAAGGCAATGGCGTAGCTGGTCACCAGGACAAAGGTAAAAAACCAGAAGCGGAACTGGTTTCGCCGGTCCCAGGAAAAGGGGCGGAAAAAAAAGGTCCCTAAAAGAAAAAGCCAGAGGGCCGCCGAAACCAGGCCGGGATAGATGAACGATTCCGCGGCGGTGTTGGCGCGATTAAAGATTTGATGTAGCTCCGGGGAGTAGAGGATCACCTCCTGCCAAGTACGGCCCTGCCCCACGATGGATTCCCCAACCAGGTTTTTCTTGTTGATTACCGAATATCCCCCGGCCAGGGCGATGAACAGGATAAAAACCATAATCATCCGGACCGTGGACCCCCAGGGGAGCTGGGCGACGGTGCCCGGCCGGAACGACCAGGGACCTCCCCGGTAAAACCGGAACTTCAACAAGAAAAACACCATTAAGATCAAGACCAGCAGGGCTTTTCGCAGGTGGGGAAGAGGAAACAAAAAAGGATAAGGGATCAGAAGAAGCAGGAGGAAGGGCAAATAGCTCAAGGCCTCTTTTTGGCGAATTTCAGGCAGGGGACGGCCGGTCAGGATAAAAATGATCCGGCTGCCGATCATCCAGGTGATATAGAAAAGGAGGGCGTAAAATCCAAGCGTGAAAGCGCCGATCAGCCCGAAGGCTTTTTCCTGATGAAAGGCCCCTCGGGTCTGATAGACGGCGAAACCAGCCAGGATCCCCAAGGCCAGGACCAGCAACAGGGGCCAGAGCGGGCCGGAAGAGTCTTCGGCCGGGTGTTCTGTTTCCTGATCAACCAGCCAAGGGCCCAGGATCCGGGCCGGCAGGTAAAGGACAAGGAAAAGGAGGAAGAAATAAAGAAGGTGCGTTTCCGCCAGTCCCAGGACCAGAATACAGAGACCAGAGAGGACGATATAACCATAGCGTTTGGCTTGAAAGCCTTTTTCAAACCAGTATAGGGTTAAAGGGATAAGAAACCAGACGTAGCCGTTGATATGACCGGAAAGGAGCTGGGTCTGGCGGCTGGGGGCCAGGCAGAAAATGAGCCCGCCCGCCAGGGCCGGGAATCGGGAGATCCCCCAAAGGCGCAGGAGGGTATATAAGGCCATTCCGGAAAAACCATAGGTCAAGAGGATCAGCAGGTTATGGGCCGGGACATTCCCGAAAACGGACAAGATCAGAAACAGGATGGAGACCGGGAACTGGGCGTAGCCATGCTGAATATGAGTCCCGCCGATATTGAATTCATAGGGATTGGAGAATAAGGGGGAAGCGCCCAGGACGTTGTCTTTGAACAGCCAGAACCAGTAATAGGTCTGGAGGTGGTCGCCGGAGACCAGGGGCAATAGTTCGGCCTGGCCCTCCGGCAGAAAGACGTAGGGAATAGCCTGGGTAAAATGGTTGATCAAGGGATAAGTGGCGTACAAGCCGACCAGCAGATAAAAGCAGGCGATCAGCAGCCATTCCCCCCTATTTGAAATATTTTTGGCTGTAATAAAGACCACTACAACTGATTTTAATAATAGCCTTTTTTTATTTGGATTCTTACCTCCATTGTTAGTGACGAATTCTCAGAACAAAGGAGGTAAGAATCCAAACTATAGCGATCCCAATACGTTAAATCAAGTTTAAAGAATTGTATTGATTGGCTTTAAAGAAACCTTTAAAATTACCGATAAATTTTTCTGGGAGATCAAAAGACATGAAGAAGTTATGGTGTCTGGTGGGAGTTTTGACTTGCTTCACCCTTTCCTGCAGCAGCGGCGGGAGCAGCAGCGGGAGCGGGGGTAATATTATAAACAGCAGCACAACCTATAAAAAAGAGGATCTGGCGGGGAGCTGGAGCTACTCGGCGAGACAACAGGGAAGTCCGAAAAGTTGCAGCGGAACGATGACCTTTGACCGAAATCTCCATCTGACCGGAATCAGCAACAGTTGTTGCCCTGGGGGGCAGCTCAATCGATCGGAATTATGGTTTTGGGACTACGGTTTTGTCAAGGCGTATAATCACGCCTGGTGTACTGACTCAATCATGCTCATGAAATATGCCATGAACTTTAAGGGTTCGGATAAAAGGACCATTGCCGGGTTGCTGGATGTCCATGAAACCCATGATGACGGCGGCCCCTATACCCGCTTCGATATCACCCTGACCAGTCTGACTCCGGTGGTTCCTCCCCCGGTCGATCCGGTAACGACCCCGGTATCACAGTTCAAGAACCCGGTCAAGGCCGCCGGTCTGTCGACGGCCCCTCCCAAAAAGTAGCTGAGTTTAGGCCAGGATTAATCGGAGGGGGAGATATTTCCCCCCCCTCTCCGGTGCGCCGTAAAATTTCTAAACCAGGTCACCGAATCCGCCTTGGTCCAGAGGCCGGCATGGCCTTTCAGCAAGCTTGAGGTTTCGTAGGTTAGAACCGGCATTTCGTCCAGATAGCCCCGAATCATCCGGCCTTCCACCTCCACTTTGAGCCCGTACCAGCGGTCGGATTCAATCTTTTGCTTCACCGAAAACCGCTGGAACCTTTTGTGGTTGAGGTATTCGAAGAGGACGATATTGTCTTCCAGGGCATTGAGACGCCAGACAAAATAGTTGCCGAGGCTCCGCAGCCCGAAAACAATTCCTCCGGCCCGGTCGATATGGCCGCCGACGGTTTTGACTTCCGCCCGGACCGTGCCTTCCGCCATTTCACTGTCCTTGGCGATGATCAAAGGGAAATAATAGTAAGCCTCCATCCGGTCCAAAAATTCCTGGAGGCCGGGGCCGGCGACTTTTCCCACTAATTTGGCCATCCCGGTCGAAACCCGGAATCCGGCCCGGCTGCCGTCCTGTAGATAGGCCGGGTTTCCTTCTATTTCTTTAATCTCCCAATCACCCTCTTGAATATAAAAACCGGGCAGTTTCTCGCCCCGGTCATGGGAGAGAAAATCGTAGTTCCCCTCGAAAAAGAGGTTGGCCAGGCGTTCCACGTCTTCCGGCCGGGTCAGGGCCATATCCAGAAGGCGGGTGGAGGCCAGCAGTCGGCCCAGTTGGTCCAGTTTATCTTCAAGGGGTGCCCGGTCAAAACCGGTCAGGGAGGCCTCCAGGAGGTCTCCCTGGGCCGAAACCTCAAAACCCAGACGCTTCAGGACCAGCTCGAGGAAAAGGACCCGAAGCGATCGGCCGAGAAAATTACCGGCCCCCCCGGAAAATTGCAGGGAGATATAATTCTGGCTGCCCTGGTCCCCGCACAGGGTGTCCAGGTTGGCAAAATGATACCCGAAGCGGGCGCTGAGGTTCAGGTAATCCTTGGATAAAAAGGCGTAACTTTCCCCGCCGGGGACTTCCCCGAATTCGGAGGTGGCGCTGGAGGCCATGAGGCTCAAAAAGGCTTTGGGGTCGAACTGAATGGTTCCCTTCCAGGTGATGCCGGGATGGGTGAAGCCCTTCCAGAGGGCCTTCATCGGGGCGGACTCGATGTGGTCGGGGACAATCGCATCGCAGTCGGTCAATCCGTATTTTAACCCGCCGCCCAGGTCAATCAGGTTGAGGATCAGGGGGATCCCGGCTTTCAACCTTACGGAGATGGTTTGACGGTCGAGGGAGTCTCCCAGCCCGAACATTTCTTTCATGGCCAGTTCGTGGGTGAAGCGGATCAGGTCATGGATGGTCCGGCAACCCTGCGGGGAAAAGGACGGGGACTGGGGATCGGTCAGTGAGAGGGGTGAGATGGTATCCAGGAGGTCCCGCAGCCTTCGGCTGACCGGGCTGTCCAAAAAGGGCCGGCCGCCCAAAGCCCGGAGAGACGGCCGGGTCTCATCCAACCCCTCATAGACGGTCCCGAGTCGGCATCCAAGGTAACCAGGGCACCGTGGGGGATGGTTTCGGAAGCCCCGCGGGCTCCCACGATAAAGGGGATCGAAATTCCCGGGCTACCGAGGCCAGATGGCTGGTAACACTTCCCATTTCCGTGACCAGGCCGCTGACCCGCCCGGCCAGGCGGGCATATTTCGGGGAAGCGGTCGGGGCTACGAGGATAGCCCCTTCGGGAATCGAGGCCAAGGCTTCTTCCCCTTTAAGGACCCAGGCCGAGCCGGCCGCCCTTCCGGGAGAGGCGGTCTGACCGCCGGAAAAAATAACCGGCAGATCAGGAGCCGCCTCAGAGAGAAGAGGTTTCCCGCCGGGTTCCTGGAAATGAAGCGGCCGGGACTGAAGTATGAAAAGTTTTCCCTCGAGATCCTGGGCCCACTCCACATCCTGGGGGCGCCCGAATAAGGATTCCAGCCGCAACCCGCAGTCCGCCAGGCGCAACACGGCTTCATCCGTCAGGGCCGGCTGTTCCTTTTCGGCTTCAGGGACATCCTCGATCCGGGTGCCGCCATCCGGCAGGCCCACCAGACGCCGCTCTTTCCGGGAAATGGTCCGGGAGACTATAGTCCGATTTTGGCGGTCCACTCCGAAGGAATCCGGCACCGTCTGCCCGCTGACCAGTTCCTCCCCCAGGCCCCAGACCGCGGACACCTCCAGCCGGTCGGTCTCCGGATCGGAAAGGTCTCTGGTGTACATCACCCCGCTGGATTTCGGCCGAATCATAGCCAGTCCGGCCACCGCCATGGGCATATCCGCGTCTTCCAGACCGCGCTGCCAGCGGTACCAGATGGCCCGGGGAGAATATTTGCTGGACAGAACGGTTTTATAGGCCTCCAGGAGGTTGTCCCGGCGGACATTCAAGACCGTGGAAAACTGACCGGCAAAGCTGGCCTCGGTGTCCTCTCCGATAGCGCTGCTCCGCATGGATATTAAAACATTCGGCTCGGTCCGGTCTTCCAGGGACCTATAGGCCTGGAGGATCGCCGAGGCGAGGGCGTCCGGCACCGGGCTGTCCCGGATCTTGTCCTGCAAGGCCCGGCTGACGGCGTCCAGGGCATCGGCATCTTCCGGGTCCAGGCTGGAAAGCAGTTCCGTTACCGTGTCTTCCAGGCCGTTTTCCGATATAAAATAACGGGCCCCATCGGCCGTTACGGCGAAACCGTGTGGAACCGGCAGGCCCAGCTCTTTTTTTATCAAACCCAGGTTGCCGGCTTTCGCTCCGACCAGCCTGATTTTGTCGGGGTCAATCTCCTCCAGGGAGAGGATGAAAACGTCGGCCGAAGGAAACCGGGGAAGGGCCAGCGGTTTTTCGACTTCTTCCCTGATCCGGTTGAAAACCGCTTCCAGGTCGGTGAATTTATCCCCGACCAGGTCCCGGAAGGTCTGCAGCAAGCCCTCCACCGCAATCAGCAGGGCCCGGGCCTTTTCCCGGACTTTGTCCGAGGTAAAGGGGCGGCCGTTGAAGTGCATCTGTTCCAACTCGGCCAGCAGGCCGAGGGAGGTCTGATTGAAGTCCAGGAAATCCTTGAACCGGCTGTAGCGATCCACATGGCGGCCGTCCTGATTGACCAGCAGGGTGCAGACATCCGGTTTGGAAAAAAATTTAAAAATATTTTTCATGGGTTTCCCCCCTTTTTTTGTATCCATCTGAATCTTTTAAAAAAAGTTGTTTGGTCGATGGCCTTTGATCAGTCCCTGGATCTCCCGATGATATCCCAGATAACGGTTCAAGGTGATTTCATTTTTCCCATACTTCGGATAGGTGCGCAGGATTTCATTAAACCGATCTTCCGCTTCCTGTTCCGAGCTTATCGAAACAATCCCGTCCATGATGATATCCACCAGCCGGTCTGCATAGATGATGATGCGTTCTTCCAGGGTATCAAGATATAATTTTTGACCGGCAGCCCCAGTTCTAGGGCTTCAGGCGGGTAAGCCCGCCCCGGATATGTTTTTCCATGATCGCCGTGATGGCCTCGGGGAGCCCAACTCGCGGCCGATCTCGGCGCCGATCTTGCCGTGCTCCAGGGCGTGGGTTTTGGCCTTGCCCAGATCGTGAAACAATGCGCCGCGTCCGACCAGTTCCAGGTCCAAGGCTGCGCCGGTCCGGTGGGCTATTTCCAAAGCCTTTTCCGCTACCTTGATGCTGTGGGCGATATCGTCCTCGGCAACGCCGGCGCGGCGCAGGAGGTCGATGTCGGAGGAAAGGGGGGAGGAACGGCCTCGATGGCCTGCCCGCTTTCGGTCCAGGCCTGGAGCCCTCCTTCCAGGAATACCGCCTGAAGGCCTTCCTGGGCCAATCGATCCGCCACGGATTGGCTGACTGATCCGCCTTGACGCAATAGACCACGGCGGGCCGGCCGGAGGGAAGGTCCTTGACCCAGGTCGGCAATTTGCTCGGGGTCCTGCCATATTGCGCTCGGCGATCTTATCTGGAGTCGCCTCGTAGTCTGTTTTGCGGCGAACGTCGATAAGGTCGGGGGATTGCCGATGGTGAGCCGTTCAATCAATTCTTTAGTGTCAATGGAATTGGCCATTACAGTCTCCTATTTTTTTGAAGTTTCAGGAACCGGGATATCCCGCCCCCAAACCGCGAAACCAACGGTGCCGATGATCCCGAAGACGAAGGCCGTGATGAAGTTCGTCTCCGGGCTGATTTGCCACAAAAACGCGCCCCCCAGGGCGGCCAGGGATACAAAGACGTCCCGGATCAGGTAGTAGAGCCCGAACATGCCCGCCTGGCAGCTCTCCGGGGAAAGATCCATGATCAGGGACTTGCGGGTGGGCTCGCCGAACTCCTTGAGGCCCCGGAGGATAAAGGCCAGGACCAGCCATTCGAAGGTGCGGCTGTACAGCAGCACCAGGGGGAAAAAGGTGAAGAAGATAAAGGTGATGAGGACAAAAGGTTTTTTGTGGCTCCGGTCCGCCAGGTAGGCCACCGGGATATAGACCAGTACCGCCGTGGCCATCTCGATCGTCGTGAGGAGGCCGAACTGAAAGGCCGACACCGGATCGGCGATGGTCTTCAGGCACCAGACCACCACAAAGGCGTAGGGGATCTGCTCGCAGAAGCGGATCAGGATGTCGGTTACCAGGAGCCCCTTCATGGCCGGGTTCATCAGCCGCAGCAGTTTCAGCGGGTTTTTTTCGGGCGAAAGCTCGCAGGCGTCCGCCGAGGATTTTGTGGCGGACCGTCGTCGGCGATCAGGCGCTGTTGAAGCACCAGGGCGACTGCGGCCAGGGCCAGGGACGCTCTAAAAGCGAGGCGAACCCCGTCCCGCTCGCCCCAGACGCCGATAAAGACCCCGCCGACCAACGGCCCCAGCGCCATGGGGACGCGGCGCACCAGCGAATGCATGGTCACTCCCATGGTGCGCTTGTTTTGGGGCAGCACCCGGTACATGAGGCTCATGGTGGCCGGCAGCGAGATGGCCGACCAGGAGATAAAGAGCACCGCTCCGGCCAGTACCGCCTGCCAGGAGGGGATCACGATCACCAGGGCGAAGCCGGCCATGGCCACCAGGTTGAAGAACAGCAGGGACCGTTTGGTGCCGATCCGGTCGGCGAGATAGCCTCCGGGAAAACTGTAGAGGGCCGAAAGCAGGTTGTCCATGGCCTGAAGCAGGCCGATGGCCAGGGCGCCGCCCCCCAGGGCCATCAGGTAGATGGGCAGAAAGCGTTCGGCCATCCGCTCGCCCATGCCCACCAGCACCACCATGGCCAGCAGGCCGACGGTGCTGCGCTGCAGGGCGAGGAAGCCGGTGATCCGGGCGGTGCGGGTGGTTGCGGTGTCCGGGGGCGCCATGGATTATCCTTTCGATTTGCTCCCGGCCACGTCCAGACGGCACCAGGCATACAGGGCGTCGTAGACCTCGAACTGGCGCTCGATGTTTTCCCGATCATCCGGAAAGCGCAGGCCGTAACCCACGGCGATGGCCTCGAAACCGGCCGCCAGGGGATCGGCGTCCAGCCGGTCGGTGTCGGCGGCATTGATGACCTGGGCCATCCGCAGCAGGGCCTTGTCGGTCAACCCATACTCCTTGATGATCACATCGAAGGTGCATAGATCTTCCCGGTGATGCAGTTCCGCCCCGGGCGTATCGAAGGGAATGGCGCCTTCCTTTTCGGCCATTTCCATGACTTTGCTTTTGGGGACAAAGAGAAATTCGGCATCCGAGTCGATGAACCGGGTGATCAGCCAGGGACAGGCCACCCGGTCGACGTGCACATGGGAACGGGTTATCCATTTCATTATTATCTCCTTCCACTATTTACTATTATTGATGACTCGCAAAAAGTCACCGGAATCGTTTATTGTCATTTTGAGCCCTTCGCCTTCTGTCATCCTGAGCAAGCGAAGGATCCGTCTTCAACGGGGTAAACTCCGCGAAGGATCTCTGATTTTCAAAAAGTTACGAGATCCTTCCCTTCGGTCAGGATGACAAATTCAGCTTCTGGGAAGCTACCGCTAATAGCCAACTTAAAGCTTTTTCGCGCCGAAATAGGTCAGAGTCTGATTCACCAAGGCTTGAACATCCTCCACCAGGTGGTTGAACTTGCCGTTTAAATCGTCAGCCAGATGCTGAACATATTCTTTGGCTGCCTCCTCTCCATATTGGTCCGTAAACTTCCGGCTGAATTCGAACACGCGGGTGATGTCGTGGCGCTCATTTTTATGTTGGGGGTCGTCAATCCATTCATGGACCTCCCGATAGGGCTTTCCAGTCCGTTGAATACTGATCTCAACATGTTTTTCGATGGGCGGCATACCATTTCTCCTTCTTATTTAGTTTTGGTCCTTTAATTGCGGGGTTTTCAAGGGGTAGACTTCCCTTGGCGTCTCTGGAAGTAAGCATACAAATTTTCAAACAACCGAATTCCTTCCTCCAGGCGCTGTTCATCGTCCGGATGCGAAGCGACCAGGCCGGTCAGGAGGGCGTTGAAACCGCTCGTTTCGCTGCGGCCGTATTTTTTGTCTTTCAGATCGATGTCGTGGACGATCTCGGCCAGGGGTACCAGTGCCCGGTCCTGGAGCTGCAAGCGCTGGATCATTACCTCGAAAGTACACCGGTCCCCCTCGTGGGTGAATTCTCCGTCGAACATATCGAAACGAAGTTCCCCTGATTGGGGGGCATACTGGGGGCCGCGGACGAACTTGAAGACCGCTTCGTGGTCGATAAAGCGCCGGATCAACCAGCCGCAGGCCAGACGATCCACAAAGAGGTTTCTCCGGGTCACCCAGGTTTTTCCTTGCAGACTGCCGACCTCCTCCAGGCCGACAGGCGCCGTCGAGGGTTCACCGGAACCTTGGGCCGCCAGCTCCTGGAGCAGGGTTTCCGCGGTTCCCCGTTCGGGCGTTTGAAAGAAGTCGATGGCAATGACCTCGTCCAATCGGCGCCGCAGCCGGGAGACCTGGGCCGGTCCCTTCAGCGCCGGGTCCTGCGGGTCGTCCTGCCCGGAAGCCCAGGCCGTGAGCAACTGCCGGGCCTCCTGGATGATCTTTTCATAATCCGACTGGCGGGCGCCTTGAAAAAGGGCAATGACCTGTTCGTCAGTCAGACCTTCCAGAAACCGCGCCTCCGAAATAGACCCATCCCCGCCGCCCTCGACGATCTCCTTGAGTATCCAGCTCAAATCCTCCCGGGAGTGTTCGGAAAGGGGTAAGGCATAGACCGATTGCTTTATGGCCACGGCGCCCACCTGCTGCAACCGTCGCCAGATTTTCACTCGCAGCGCATTGGGTTTAGGGGGAAGTTGATGTATTAAAAGCAGCCACTTTTTCGAATCATTAGGGGTCATTGAGGGCTCCAGAAAACAATTGTTACTAATATAATGTATCAACTGTTACAATTTGTCAAGGGTGAGTGTCTTAAGAATTCAGGAATTATTTGAAGAAGGCCGTGGAGCTGATGGTTTTTTGAGGGCAATTCAAAAGAGCACTTTACAACATTAGAATAACAGGGTAAAATTCCTCAAAATATCAAACCATTTTGCAGCAGGTAAGGGAAAAAATTATGAAAAATTTGGCAATATGGGCAATATCATGAACCAGGCCAAAAAAATTCAGGATCGGTTGGCCTCGGTCCAGGAAGAGATGGCCCTTAAAACGATCGATGGTTCGGCCGGGGGCGGGATGGTGACCGTTACCGCCAACGGCCGCCAGGAGATCGTTTCCTTGAAAATCGAACCGGAGGTAGTCAATCCGGAGGACATCGAGATGCTCCAGGACCTGGTCCAGGCCGCGGTAAACGATGCCTTGCGCAAGTCCCAGGAGATGGTCCAGCAGGAAATGTCCAAGATCACCGGGGGCCTGAAGATTCCCGGCTTGTTTTAGCCATGGCTTTATATCCGCCCCCCCTGGCCCGGTTGATCGCCTCTCTGACCCGCCTGCCGGGGTTGGGGGAGAAGAGCGCCACCCGCCTGGCCCTGCACTTCCTGCGCAGTTCGGAAGAGGAAATCCAGGAATTGGCCCGGAACCTGGTCCAGGTGAAAGAAAAGATCCGGACCTGCTCCATCTGTTTTAACTGGACGGACTCCGACCCCTGTCCCTTGTGCCTGCACCCGGGAAGAAAGGCCGATCTGCTGTGCGTGGTGGAAGGTCCGGGTGACTTATTGGCCCTGGAAAAGAGCGGGGGATTCAAGGGAAAATACCATGTCCTTCAGGGGACCCTGTCGCCGATCGACGGGATCGGCCCCCGGGAATTGCGGATCCGGGAACTTCTGGATCGTCTGGAGAAGGAGTCCATCAGCGAAGTGGTCCTGGCCCTCAATCCGACCACGGAAGGGGAGGCGACCATCTCCTATCTGAGCGAGCAGATCAAAGCCCGGAGGCCCCAGGCGCGCCTGACCCGGATCGCCTACGGTATCCCCATGGGCGGGGACTTGAAATACATGGACAACTACACCATCAAGATGTCCCTGGAAAGCCGGAGAGAAACCTGAGTTTAATAGGTTAAATTCGAAATTCGAAGCACGAAATTCGAAACAAGCACGAAGGTCCAAAATCCAAATGATCGGATTTCGTGCTTCGAATTTCGAATTTCGGAAACAAGCTATGATGATTTGGCAAATAAATTCAAATGAAATCTAATAAGGTGAGAAAACTATGACCAGTAGCGGATTAATGAAGGGCTCTGAAATTATCGTCGAGGTCCTGCGGGAAGAGGGGGTGGACGTGCTGTTCGGTTTTCCCGGCGGATCGGTGATCCCTCTCTACGACGCCCTGTACGACTGTTCCATCCGTCATATCCTGACTCGCCACGAGCAGGGGGCGGCCCACGCGGCCGACGGATATGCCCGGGCCACCGGCAAGGTGGGGGTCTGCATCGCCACCTCCGGGCCCGGGGCCACGAATCTGGTGACCGGGCTGGCCAACGCCAATATGGATTCCGTGCCCCTGGTGGCCCTGACCGGCCAGGTGCCCACCCACATGATCGGCAACGACAGCTTTCAGGAAGCCGATATTTACGGGATCAGCATTCCCATCACCAAGTATAATTTCCTGGTCAAGGACCTGAAGGATCTGGCCCGGACCCTGAAAGAGGCCTTTTATATTGCCCGCACCGGGCGGCCGGGGCCGGTCCTGGTGGACCTGCCCAAGGACATCCAGGAGAAACAAAATCCGGTATAAACCCGCCGGCGAGGTCCAAATTCCCAGCTACCATCCCACCTTTAAAGGGCATCCCAAGCAGATCGAGACCATGGTCCGGGCCATCCGGGAAGCCCAGCGGCCGGTGGCTTATGTGGGGGGCGGGGTCATCTCCGCCGGGGCCACCGAAGAACTGGGCCAGTTTATTCGCACCCTACAGATTCCCATTACCACCACCCTGCTGGGTAAGGGGAGTTTCCCCGAGGACGATCCCCTGGCGCTGGGCATGCTCGGCATGCACGGCACCTGGTATGCCAATAACTCCATCTACCACTCCGACCTCATCCTGGCCCTGGGGGTCCGGTTTGACGACCGGGTGGCCGGCGACGTGAAGAAATTCGCCCCCCAGGCCAAGATCGTCCACGTCGATATCGATCCGGCCGAAATCGGCAAGCGGGTGAACGTGGACATCCCCATTGTGGGCGACCTGAAAACGGTGCTGACCCAGGCCTTGGCCCGGATCAAGGCCGGGGAACGGAAAAAGTGGCTGGAACAGGTCAGCGACTGGAAGCGGCAGCACCCCTTGAAATATTCCCTGGAGGGGGGGCTGAAACCCCAATATATCCTGGAGTGCATCAACGAGATCCCGGGCCGGGAGCTGATCGTGGCCACCGATGTGGGGCAGCATCAGATGTGGGCCGCCCAGTATATCAAGACCCGGAAGCCGAGGGGCTTCATCACCTCCGGCGGTCTGGGGACCATGGGTTTCGGCTTTCCGGCGGCCATCGGCGCTCAGGTGGGCTGTCCGGGGGACACGGTCATCGTGGTCTCCGGGGACGGCAGCTTCCAGATGTGCATCCAGGAATTGGCCACCATCAGGGCCTACAATATCCCGGTCAAGATTTTTATTTTCAATAACGGCGTCCTGGGGATGGTTCGTCAATGGCAGGAAATGTTCTGCAACAAGCGCTACTCCCAGACCCGCTTTGAATTCAACCCCGAGTTCACCAAGGTGGCGGAGGGGTACAGTATCCCGGGACTGATCGTCCGGACGAACGAAGAGGTAAGGCCGGCCATCGATAAGGCCCTGTCGGACCCCGGGCCCTTTCTGATTGATTTTCGCGTGGCCCCGGAGGAAAACGTCTTTCCCATGGTCCCGGCCGGCAAAGGGATTTGTGAAATTATGGAGGAGTGTTAGGTTATGCGTCAGGTTATATCGGTCCTGGTTCGAAATCATCCCGGGGTCCTCTCCCATGTGGCCGGCCTCTTCACCCGGCGGGCCTATAATATTGAAAGCATCGCCGCCGGCATAACCGAACGGCCGGACGTGACCCGCATCACTCTGGTCGTCTCCGGGGATGAAACGGTGCTGGAGCAGGTCATCAAGCAGCTTCGGAAACTGATCGACGTCATCCGGGTCATCGACCTCAAATACTCCCAGGCGGTCACCCGGGAATTGATCCTGATGACCGTCTTTCTCCCGGCGGATAAAAGGGTGGAGTTTATTCAGATCGCCAATTCCTTCGGGGCGGTGATCGTGGATATTTCCGATCAGACGGCCACCATTGAATTTTCAGGGAACGAACGGCAGATCCACTCCGTGCTCATGGCCCTGGCCCCTTTCCAGGCCAAGGAAATGGCCCGCACCGGTCTGATCGCCCTGCCGATCGAGAGTCTGGGGGA
>CAVQSS010000016.1:0-234339 GCA_963716045.1 uncultured delta proteobacterium
TTTGATAACCTCGCAAAAAGTCAAAAAACGACTTTCTGCTCGGCGGGGGAGGGCTTCCCCTCCCCCGCCATTGGAAGTGAATTCCAATGGTTCCACCCCCACCCCAGCCCGGCGCTTATTCGCGCTCGGTCTGTTGAGACGGACTTCTTGCGAGTCCGTCTCGATTACCCCTTGACAAAAAATTAAAGGGTATGATAAATAGTATCGCTTTGTGGATTAAAATCTGGAAGGTGCGAGTGAAACCGTGAAAAATCCAATGATTGAAGTGCGCATTCATGGCCGGGGAGGGCAGGGGGCGGTGACTTCGGCGGAGCTGATGGCCCTGGCGGCTATCGACGAAGGGAAGTACGCCCAGGCCTTTCCCAGTTTCGGCCCGGAACGCCGAGGCGCGCCGGTGGTGGCTTTTTTGAGAGTCAGCGATGATCAGATCCGGGTCCGGTCCAAGGTCTATCAACCCGACGTGGTGGTGGTCCTGGATCCCACCTTGCTGGATATTGTGGACGTTTCCGCCGGGCTGAAACCCAAAGGAACCGTGATCATTAATTCCGCCAAAAGCGCCGAACAGCTCCAGAAGCAATACGGCTTTAAAGGCCGGTTGGCGACGGTGGATGCCACGAAAATTGCGATGGAGGAAATGCGAGTACCCGATTACCAATACGACCATGCTGGGGGCCTTGATCAAGGCCACTGGCATGACCCGGTTGCCCTCCATGGAAAAACCGCTGAAGGCCCGCTTCGGCAAGATAGCGGAGCGCAACCAAAAATCCATGCAGCGGGCTTATGAAGAAACCGCGATAAGGGAGTAAGCCGGTGGCGAAAATTGATGCCTTGATGCCCTGGAAGGAGGTGCCTTTGGGAGGCGCCATCCTGGAACCGGGCAATGCCAGGAAGTTTAAGACCGGGGACTGGCGGTCCAACATCCGCCCGGTTACCGATCTGGAAAAATGCATTAAATGTGGAATGTGCTGGGTGTTTTGTCCGGATATGGCCTATGCCCACCGGGAGGACGGCTATTTCGACTGGAACAGCAATTACTGCAAGGGTTGCGGTATTTGCGCCCGGGAATGTCCCAAAGAGGCCATTCAGATGATTGCGGAGGAAGAATAGCTATGGCCAAACGAGTCGGCATGGAAGTCTCCATCGCCATCAGCGAAGCGGTAAAGCTGGCCAACGTGGATGTGATTTCAGCCTATCCGATCACGCCCCAGACCCATATTGTGGAGCACCTTTCCGAGTTTGTGAACGACGGGGAACTGCAGAGCGCCTTCATCCCGGTGGAGTCGGAGCATTCGGCCCTGAGCGCCGCCGTAGGGTCCTCGGCCGTGGGGGCCCGGACCTTTACCGCCACCAGTTCCCAGGGGCTGGCCCTGATGCACGAGATCATGTTCGTGGCTTCCAGCCTGCGCCTGCCCATCGTCATGTCCGTGGTCAACCGGGCCTTGTCGGGGCCGATCAATATCTGGAACGATCTGAGCGATATCATGGCCGAGCGGGACATGCGGCTGGGTTCAGCTTTTTGCCATCAACGGCCAGGAGGCCTTCGACCTGACCCTGCAGGCCTTTAAAATTGCCGAGGACCCGAGGGTCCTGCTGCCGGTGGCCGTCAACCTGGACGGGTTCATCCTCAGCCACGTGATTGAGCCCATCGAACTCTTGGAACAGCAGGAAGTGGATCAGTTTCTGACCCCTTTTAAACCGGTATTGCGCCTCGACCCCGATAAACCGGTTTCTCTGGGCGCCTTTGGCAGTCCGGACGTCTATATCGAGGTCAAAAAACAGATCGAAGAGGCCCTGATCGGCTCTCAGAAGGTGGTGACCGAGGTCTGGAAGGATTTCAACCGGCTCTTCGGGCGGAACTACAAACCCGTGGAATCCTACAAGACCAAGGACGCCGAAACGCTGCTGATTACCATGGGCAGCATCAGCGAAACCGCCATGATGGCCGTGGATGCCCTGCGGGAGAAAGGGCAAAAGGTGGGCCTGATCCATATCCGGCTCTGGCGGCCTTTTCCTTTCAAGGAATTTCTCCAGGCGATCAAGGGGGCCAAAGTGCTGGCGGTCCTGGATCGGGCCCTGGTGCCCGGAGGGGTCGGTGGGCCGGTGGGCCTGGAAGTAAAATCCGCCCTTTACGGGAAGGACGACCGTCCCTACGTGGCTGAATTTGTGGCCGGGCTGGGCGGCCGGGATTTGACGGTGGATACCTTTATCGAGGTCATGGACAAAGCCGGACGCTATGCCCAAAAACAAAAAGACTTTCAATACGAATTGATCGGGGTGCGCGAAAAATGATTGCCCAGGATTTGAAAGAGTTCAAGAAATTTACGCCCAAGACCCTGCCCCGGGAAGAACCGCTGGTCTCCGGCCACCGGGCCTGCCAGGGCTGCGGGGAAGTGCTGGCGTTACGCCTGGTGGCCAAGGCCATCGGCACGCCCATGATTGCCGTCAGCGCCACGGGCTGCATGGAGATCATTTCCTCTCCCTTCCCCCAGACCGCCTGGGACGTGCCCTGGATCCACGTGGCCTTTGAAAACTCCGCCGCCGTGGCCTCCGGGGTCGAGGCCGGGTTGAAAATCCTGATGGAGAAGAAAAGGATCCCGGAAAAGTCGATCAACGTCGTGGCCTTTGCCGGGGACGGGGGTACCGCCGATATCGGCCTCCAGGCCCTTTCCGGGGCCATGGAACGAGGGCATAATTTTGTGTATGTCTGCCTGGATAACGAGGCCTATATGAACACCGGTATCCAGCGTTCCAGTTCCACCCCCTTCGGGGCCATGACCACCACGTCGCCGGCCGGCAAGGTGATCCCCGGGCAGACCACCTGGAAAAAGAATATGCCGGCCATCATGGCGGCGCATAACATCCCTTACGTGGCCACGGCCTCGCCGGCCTATTACCTGGACTTGATGAACAAGGCCAAAAAAGCCTCGATGATCAAAGGCCCGGCCTATCTCCATGTCTATGCCTCCTGCCCCACGGGCTGGCGCCATGGATCGGACTTGGCCATCGAAGTGAGCCGCAAGGTGGTGGAGACGAATATATTTCCCCTTTATGAAATCGAAGAAGGGAGATACACGGTCCGCAAGAATAACAATCCCAAACCGGTGGAGGAATATTTTAAACAACAGCGGCGATTTTCCCATTTTACGCCGGACATGTTGAAGTTTATCCAGGACCGGGTGGACCGCGATTACCAGCGGCTGTTGCAGATGGAAGCTTTAACCAACCCGGGTGCGGTTAAGAAGGAAGAACCGAAGGAAGAGGCGGCTAATTAAGATTTTTTGATGATATCCCCGGTAGCTCAGCCGGTAGAGCGGGTGGCTGTTAACCACTTGGTCGGCGGTTCGAATCCGTCCCGGGGAGCCATTCGACGCGAAAAGGGTCCCTTTATGAAACAAGGGACCCTTTTCTTGCTCATGGCTAGCGCCAGTTATAAGGACGTTTAATAAAATAGCGTCGAATGAGCCTTGAGCCGCCCCGAATGGGAATGAGGGCGAGTCGAAAGGCCAAGTCTCCACAAGGGTAAGAATAGGTATAAGACCATGCCTGCTTGGTGTTATATCCTTCTTTTAAAATCAGGCAAGTTATACATTGGATTTACCTCGAATATTAATCAACGATACCATGATAAATTTAAATGGCCGGGCTTGCCGAACTACAAAATATGATCCCGCCATTCATCTTGTTTATTCGGAAGAATTTGAAAATCTAAAGATTGCCCAGTTACGGGAGGCACAGATAAAACGTTGGTCCAGGGCAAAAAAAGAAGCACTAATAGCAAGTGACTTTAATAAGTTAAACAATTTATCCAAACCAAAGTCGGGAAAGAGAGGGCATAAGAGAAGAGAGTTTTAACCAGGGGATTTGAATCCGTCCCGGGGAGCCATTCGACGCGAAAAGGGTCCCTTTATTAAGATAAGGGCCCCTTTTCTTTCAGAAAGATGTCTTTCGAGAACCTCAAGATCCCGAGTAACATCGAGGGACGAGTCGAAAGGCCATAATTTTAGGAATGGCCCGACAAATTCGGGCCTTTTTTTCGTTATGACGTATGCATCCGGAGATACCTCCTTTAGGCCAGTGCCCATCTTGCTATCCACAATTCTAAAACCCAGCAAATAACCTGTCAGTTCTTTCCCGGCTTGAAAGAAAATCGTCTTGACATCTCTTTTTCTTATCATATGATATATCATCTGATGTAGAGCGATATGAATATTGTTTGATCAGGTCCCTGTCGGATCTGAAAGGAGGGCGGCTTTGAATGCCCAGGCTGATATACCCCGATTAGTCCGTGAGCTCCGAAGACGAACGGGGCTCACCCAGGAGAAATTCGCCGCCAAGCTCGGCGTGACCTTCCCGACCATCAACCGCTGGGAAAACGGGCGCGCCAAGCCGTCGCCGTTGGGGATGAAGAAGATCGAGGATCTGCTCCGGGATATGGGTGAACGAGGCATGGACCTTTTGGGGGAAATTTTTGAGGAGGAGAACTGACATGGCCAAGGACAATAACGGGGCCAACCTCGGTTTCGAACGGGAATTGTGGCAGGCCGCCGACGCACTACGCTCCAACATGGATGCCGCCGAGTATAAGCATGTCGTGCTCGGTCTGATTTTTCTCAAGTACATCTCCGATGCCTTTGAAGAGCAGCACGCCATACTCGAAAAGGAACGCGCTCAGGGCGCCGACCCGGAAGACCCTGATGAGTATAGGGCCGTCAACGTCTTTTGGGTCCCCAAAGAGGCCCGCTGGACCGGTCTCAAGGCTAAAGCCAAACAGCCGGATATCGGCAAATTAATCGACGAGGCCTTGCTGGCCATTGAACGGGACAACGCCTCGCTTAAAGGGGTGTTGCCTAAAGAATACGCCCATCCTCGACTCGATAAACAGCGTCTCGGCCAACTCATCGATCTCGTCGGTAACATCGGACTGGGCGACAAGGAAAACCGCTACAAGGACGTCCTCGGTCGAGTATACGAGTACTTCCTGTCCCAGTTTGCCAGTGCAGAAGGTAAGAAGGGCGGGCAGTTTTATACGCCCCGATGCGTAGTCCGCTTACTGGTCGAAATGCTCGCCCCCTACAAGGGCCGGGTCTATGACCCCTGTTGCGGTTCAGGCGGCATGTTCGTCCAGTCGGTTGAGTTCGTCAAAGCCCATGCAACAGGTAACGGCAATGGCGGTAAGGCAAAGGCTGATGTCAGCGTCTTTGGGCAGGAGTCCAACCATCATACCACTTGGCGGCTGGCCAAGATGAACCTGGCCATCCGTCAGATCGAGAACAACCTGGGTAAGGAACATGCAGACAGCTTTCACCGCGATCTGCACCCCGACCTCAAGGCGGATTACGTCCTGGCCAATGGGTCGATGTCCTCGAATCAATCCGGTGAGGGGGAAATCCGCAAGAACATCATCGAGCCTGACCTGGTCGATTGCATGGTCGCCTTACCCGGGCAGCTTTTCTATTCAACCCAGATTCCCGTCTGCCTCTGGTTCATCGCCCGCGAAAAGAAGAACGGACGATTTCGCAACCGGCGTGGTCAAACCCTCTTTATTGATGCCCGCAAGCTGGGTACCATGATCGACCGGGTCCACCGTGATCTGACCGACGATGACGTCCGTAAGATCGCCGACACTTACCACGCCTGGCGCGGAGACAAATCCGCCGGGGACTATGAAGATCTACCCGGCTTCTGCAAAGACGCCACCCTCGAGGATATCCGTCATCACGGGCACATGCTAACCCCCGGCCGTTATGTCGGCGCGGCAGAGATCGAGGACGACGGCGAACCATTCGTAGAGAAAATGGCCAGACTGACCACTGCGCTTCATGAACAGATGACGAAGTCCGCCAAGCTCGACCGGATCATCTGGGCTAATCTTAAGGACATCGGCTATGGCGGATAAGCCCTCGCGCTTCGATTTTACCGCCCTGGTCGCTGCCATCCGGCAGGTGGACGGGAACCTGGCAGCTCAAGCCGGGCAGGCAGTTAACATCACCCTGACGCTGCGCAACTGGCTGATAGGTGCCTATATTTCCGAATACGAACTGCGCGGGGCCGATCGCGCAACCTATGGGGAAAGCCTTCTTACCGAACTTGCCAAGCACTTGACGGATCACAAAGTCAGCAACTGCAACCGCCGCCAGCTTTACCGCTATCTCCGTTTCTATCGCCTGTACCCCGAAATTGTGGGGACACTGTCCGCACAATTGAAAGAGCTATTACCTGCCGGCCTGTCGGCCAGAAAGACAGCCAGTCATGCGGTTGTGAAAGTGGGGACAGCGTCCCCACAATTGCACATCCCTCCGGATCAACTCATTCATCGGCTGTCATACAGCCACTTGGAACTCATTGTCGACCTCGATGACGATCTTAAGCGTGCCTTCTACGAAATTGAGACTATGCGTGGTACTTGGTCGGTCCGCGGACTCAAACGGCAGATCGGCAGCCTCTATTTCGAGCGCTCGGGTCTATCTCTGAATAAAAAAAAGCTAGCCGAGTTGGTCAAGGCGGGCGTGGAACAAGTGGAGCAGAGACTTACCGTTCGCGATCCCTATATCTTCGAGTTCCTCGGAATCAAGTCAAAGGAGGTAATGAGCGAATCCGATTTAGAGGATTCTCTGTTGAACAAACTCCAGGACTTCCTACTCGAACTCGGCCATGGATTCTGTTTCGAAGCGCGGCAGAAACGGATCCTGATCGGGAAGACGCACGGGTTTGTGGACTTGGTTTTCTATCACCGCATCCTCAAATGCCATGTTCTGGTCGAGCTAAAGGTGGATGAGTTCAAGCACGAGCATCTCGGGCAGCTCAACACCTATATAAGCTGGTATCAGAAGAATATGATGACCGAAGGCGATAACCCGCCGGTCGGCATCCTGCTGTGTACGCAAAAAGACCACGCCTTGGTCGAATACGCCCTGGCCGGCATTGACAACAAACTGTTCGTGTCCAAGTACCAACTCGAACTTCCCAAGAAGGAAGATATCCAGAGATTCCTGGAAGAGAAGATGAAGGAGGAAATCGGCTATGGCGGGTGACCCGCGCTGTATTTGGCGATTATATCAGTGTTTACGACATCGAACGGGCCGTGAAAGATGGTGCCACGGTCCCGATCTACTACGAGAGTCGCCTGGCCAAATTAGAACTCAATGAAACAGAGCGTCCTAAGTTGGACGAGGAATTCGAAGAAGCCACTGAAGGCGAAGAGGTGGAGCACAAAGAGCGGCTTAAAACCAAATGGGCCCAGCTTGAGGCCCTGGTCGGTGCGGAAGCACGGGTCCGGCTGATTGCCCAGGACCTGGTTGATCACTTTGAGCGCCGCCTTGAAGCCATGGACGGAAAGGCTATGATCGTCTGTATGAGCCGACGAATTTGTGTAGAGCATTATAAGGCTATTGTAGCTATCCGGCCGGACTGGCACCATGGCGCCGATGACCAGGGAATCCTGAAGGTGGTCATGACAGGATCGGCCTCAGATCCGCTGGAATGGCAGTCCCATATCCGCAACAAGCCCCGACGAGAGGAACTGGCGAAGCGTTTCAAGGAACCAAATGATCCATTTAAGGTGGTGATCGTCAGAGATATGTGGCTCACAGGCTTTGATGTCCCCTGCCTGCATACCATGTATGTGGACAAGCCCATGCGAGGTCATGGGCTGATGCAGGCCATCGCCCGAGTAAATCGCGTGTTCAAGGATAAACCGGGTGGCTTGGTTGTTGATTACCTGGGGCTAGCCCACGAATTAAGGTCAGCCCTGGCTGATTATACCGAAAGTGGAGGTAAGGGTAGGACGGCTGTTGACCAAGGAGACGCGGTTATGGCTATGGTGGAGAAATATGAAGTCTGCTCCGGAATTTTCCACGGTTTTGTTTGGACTACCTGGACGGCTAAAGACCCCAAAAAACGATTAGCGATTCTACCTGCGGCCCAGGAGCACGTGCTCAAACAGAAGGATGGAAAGAATCGGCTGGCTAATGCCGTGACGGATCTGTCCAAGGCCTTTGCCCTGGCCGTGCCCCATGAAAAGGCCCGGGCGATTCGTGATGATGTGGCCTTTTTCCAGGCCGTAAAATCGGTATTGACCAAGGGCATCGGGGTTGACCGAAAAAGCCCGGAAGAAATGGAACATGCCATCCGCCAAATTATCTCAAGGGCGTTCTCCTCCGAGGAAGTAGTCGACATCTTTGCTGCCGCCGGACTCAACAAACCTGACATCTCGATCCTCTCAGACGAGTTCCTTGCCGAAATCCGTGGGATGCCGCAGAAAAATCTGGCCGTTGAGATGCTTCGCAAATTACTGGAAGGGGAAATCAAGAACCGAGGGAGAAAGAACCTTGTCCAGGCGCGGTCTTTCGCCGAGATGCTGGAAAATTCGATTCGGCGATATCAGAATCGGGCCATCGAAACCGCCCAGGTTATAGAAGAACTGATCGCTCTGGCCAAGAACTTACGGGAGGCGGATCGCCGCGGCGAGGATCTCGGCCTCACAGAGGATGAGATTGCCTTCTATGACGCACTGGAGGTCAACGACAGTGCCGTGAAAGTTCTCGGGGACGAAACGCTTCGAATCATCGCTCAAGAGCTTCTTCGTGCAGTTCGTAACAACGTAACCATCGATTGGACTGTGCGAGAGAATGTCCGGGCACAAATGCGAGTCATGATCAAACGAATTCTTCGAAGGTATGGTTATCCGCCGGATAAGCAGGCGCGCGCGACAGAACTTGTTCTGGAACAAGCAGAAGTCCTTTGTCGAGATTGGGCTGAAAAGGTATGACGAACGAAGAGATTTCAAGATTCTTGGCTACTGCGTCGCCGAATTCTGAAGGAGATCAACCCTGTTAGTGAATTACAGGTCCGTCATGGCGATATTTTAATGAATGAAGCTGTTGTAAGGGAGCATTGGGTAATAGATCTGCTTCAACAAGCCAAAAATGGAGAGGAACAGTTTATAGGGGGGGCTGTGCGTCGATGAGCGGAAGAAAGTCAGGCAGGGGAGATCAAACCTTGCTTGTTCAAGGCCGTTTTCTGCTCTACCAGAACGAGGATGGGCAGACTGGGATAGAAGTTCGCCACCAGGTTGAAACTGTCTGGATGACGCAGGCCGCCGTGGCCGAGTTGTATCAAACCACCCCGCAAAACATCACCACCAATCTCCGGGCCATTTACAAAGATGGCGAACTGGACGAATCGGCAACTTGTGAGGAATATTTACAAGTTCAACCGGGAGGTGCAGGATGGATCTCCCGAAGCCGCAAATATCATGACTTTCAGGTCGTTAAAGGAACAGTCAAGGAAAACTTGGCAGTTCATAACTATTCGGAAATTCCGAATAGTTCGACTTGTGCGGATATAGAAATGGAAAAGGCCGGCGAGGATAAAGTGAATGGTGTCGCCAGCGAGCATAGCCGTTTGACTCAGGCCAAAAAACGGAGCGGTAAAACAAACCAAACAAAATGCCTGACGGCGTCTGGCATTTTATATACTCTGCCAACCAACTAGAAAAACCAGGGCTATTTTTCAGACGTTATCTGAAAAAACTGCAGACGTCGTCTGCGGAATTTGTACCCTTAGGGTGCCAGATGGCCCTGCCCGATGAAAAAGAACTGGCTGCCGAGATCGAACGGACACGGGCCTTGTTGGAGGATCGAAAAAGACGCCCCCACTCGACCAAAGATAGGCTATGAAAGGTTGAATCAATGAAGACAGAGATCAATCCCTTTGTCGGCACCTGGTCCATTATTGAGATGGAGGCCTGGGACCAGGAATACGTCAACATGGAAGTCCCCGGACATTTCACTTTCAAAAAAAATGGCACGGGACTTTTTCAATTTGGGCTGGTCCAGGGAGAGATGGATTGCCGGGTGAAAAATGCTGACCGAGGTTCGCGGATCGAATTTTCCTGGGAGGGACAGGACGAAATGGATCCCGCCAGTGGCCGGGGTTGGGCCGTGATTGAAAACGGAGAACTGCGCGGCCGGACCTACATCCATCTGGGCGATGATTCGGCGTTCCGGGCCCGGAAGGGACGAAAAAGTAGATCTCATAAGTGAATACCAATATTACGAGTTTCCGGCATGAAAAAAAATCTGAACCGGAGAAATTGAAATCAAATAGTGTATAATCTCCTAAAAAACCGCGATTTCCTCCTGATCCTGTCCATCGTCCTCGGGCTGTTCCTGGGCGACGGGGCTCAATGGACCCGAAATCTGGTGATCCCCGGCCTGGCGGTCATCATGACCCTGGCCGTCATGGGCATCCCGGGAAGCGTCTTCCGTTCGCCCGGTTCCCTGGTTATCCCCACCCTGGCCGGCCTGGCCTTGAATTACGGGGTGCACGGAGGGGTCATCCTGGGACTCAGCGCCCTGCTGATCCAGGAGGAGGCCCTGCGGGCCGGTTTTGTCATGGTGGCGGCCGCGCCGCCGGCCGTGGCGGTGATTCCCTTCACCGTGATCCTGAAAGGGGATGCCCCTTTTTCCCTGGTGGCCACCGTCGGAGGCTATCTGGGGGCCCTGCTTCTGATGCCCCTGATCACCTTCGGGTTGCTGGGATCCGGGTACGCGGATCACGGAAAGCTGGTCTGGGTCATGATCGAGCTGATCCTGGCCCCTTTGGTGATTTCGCGGGCATTGCGCTGGACCGGCCTTGCGGAAAGGCTGGAATCTTATAAAGGGGCGGTCACCAACTGGGGTTTCTTCCTGGTTACGTATACGATTGTCGGTCTGAACCGTTCCGTCTTTTTGACCCAACCCTTGAGTATCCTGCCCGTTTTTCTGGTGGCCCTGGCCGCTATCTTCGTGCTGGGTTTCGTTATCGATAGAATTGGGCGCCTTCTCGGGGTCGATTCCCGAAGACGGTTAAGCTTGGTATTGTTGGGAACCCATAAAAATACCGGACTGGCCGCCGGACTGGCCCTATCTTTGCTCGGCGAGCGGACGGCCCTGCCGGCTACTGTTTCCACGGTCTTCATGATCGTGTATGTAGTCTGGTTGAGTGTCAAGCAGAGGCGATTCACGATAAAAAGAAAACCCTAACCTTGAAATCATTCCCACAAAGGGGTAGTATAGGCTCCCTAATGCGAAGTCAAGAAGATCCACTGGAGTTCTGATGAAACTGAAAATCGGCGTCATGGGGCATGCCGGTTCGGATTTGCCGGAAAAAGGGAAAAAACTGGCCTTTGAGCTGGGAAAGGCCATTGCCGAACAGGATGGGATTACCATTACCGGGGGCTGTCCCGGGTATCCCTTTGAGGCGGCCAAAGGGGCGTCCAGCCAGGGCGGGCTGGTGATCGGGATCTCCCCGGGCCTCAGCCTCTGGGAGCACGTGAACAAATACCATTCCCCTACCGAGCATCATGACGTGTTGATCTTCACCGGCAGCGGGCTCATGGGGCGGGAGGTGGTTAACATCCGCAGTTCGGATATGGTGGTCATTATCGGCGGGAAATCCGGGACCCTGGGGGAATTTGCCATTGCTTATGACGAGGGGAAGCTGATCGGGGTCCTGATGGGCACCGGGGGCATCACCACGGAAATCAAACACCTGGTACGAGTCATCCGCAAGGATACGGGGGCCAAGATGCTTTATGACCACAATCCCCGGCGGCTCATTCGACGGCTTTGGCAGTATTACCACCGGGAACACTACAAGCATCCCTCCTGTTTCCTCAATGACCGGATTTCACCAAAAAATCACCGGGGAGGCCCGGGATCGATAACGGAATAATCAGGTTTCCATGAAATCCTCCACCCCTTATTTCCCCATAGCCGCCTATTGGGCGCAGGCGCAGAACTTGAATTTTCATGATTTTCTCATCGGAGTGATTCTGGTCGGTTTTATCGTGGGAATTCTCGTGGGGTTCTTCGGGATTGCCGGGCGATTTTTGTTGCCTCCCTTTTTGAACAGCTTCTTCAGTTTCCCCTTCAATGTAGCGGTCGGCAGCGACCTGGGGCAGATGCTCGGCACGTCCACTTTGAATCTGATGAAGTTCAAGGGGCTCCACAACGTGGACTATAAATTGGGCGGGTTCATGCTGATCGGCACCGTGGCCGGAGTGGAGGCCGGCGCCCAGGTAATGGAGTGGTTGAAACACTCCGGCCATTTCTTAGTCTTTAGCCGGCCTATCCAATATCTGGATCTGGTGCTGAGCATTTTTTATGGGGCCTTGCTGCTCTGGATCGGGATCGTCGTTTACCGGGAAGCCCGGGGAGCCTCCGGCAGCGAAGAAGGGGCCGGGTTTTTTCCCGCCGAACCCACGGCACTGACGGCCAAACTGCAGCACCTGCGCCTTCCGCCCATGATTTCTCTGCCGGTCTCGGGGATCGAATCGATCTCCTTATGGATAATTATTCTGGTGGGCCTGATTACCGGCCTGCTGGTGGGCCTGCTGGGTGTGGGGGGGGCCTTTATCCGTCTGCCCGCCTTCATCTACCTCATCGGCTGTCCGATGGTAGTGGCCATCGGCACCGATTTTTTCGAAAACCTGTTCTCCATGGGTTACGGCACCTTCACCCACTCGCTGAAGGGCAATGTGGACCTCCTCCTGGTGCTGGTCCTCCTGGTCACCGTGGTGCTGGGGAGTCAAATTGGTATCGGCCTGGCCCGCAGGTTTCCCCAGATCAGGATCCGGGTGGGATTCGCTTATATCGCCTTTGCCGCCGTTGCCTTGATGTTCTTGAAACTCCTGTGGTTGTGAAATTATTGTATCTATTCGTTGTTTCGTAGCTTGGGATGGGGTTAATCCCCTCCCGAGCTTGGGAATCAAGGATTCAGATTTTATGTTGTCGGCCCGGCTGGGTGCGGGAGGGGATTAACCCCTCCCCTACACTCGAACCCTTGACTCCTTGGACCCTGTTTCTAACCATTTTCATACTAAGGGCAGGCGAAGAATCTCGTTTCTTCAACTAAAATGAACCCACCCGTCTATTCCTTCTTAAAATTTTTGGCCGTCATTTTCATTCTATTTCCGGCAGGTTGCTGTCTGCGGCCTTCTCTTCCACCTATCCCCGCGCCTGTATATCTCTCGGGACTGAAGCCGGGAGATATCCTGGAAACCCGGACCGGACAGGTCATTTCATCGGAAGATTTTCTGGAGCGTTTGGCAGATGCCCGGGTTGTCTATCTCGGCGAAACACACACCCGTCTGGAGGATCATCAAATCCAGGAACGGATTTTAAAAGGACTCTATGATCGTCATCCTTCTTTGATCGTGGCCCTGGAGATGTTCCCCCGGGAAGTCCAGCCCCTCCTGGACCGGTTTTCCAAAGGAGAACTAACAGAGGAAGAATTCCTCCGGCAAGTGAACTGGGAAGAAATCTGGGGCTATCCCTTCCGGCTCTACCGTCCAATGGTCCTGTTCGCCCGTGAAAAAAGGCTTCCCCTGATCGGCTTGAACGCCCCCCGGGAGGTGGTCAATAAAATTGCCCGCCAGGGTCTGGCCGGTCTTACTCCGGAAGAGCGGAGCCAGGTGGCCGAGAATTTTGATCTTACCAATCAGAGACACCGGAAGTATGTGCTCGAGGAGTATGAGCGGCATGTAAAGGGAAGCATCAGGGATTTCGAGGCATTTTACGAGGCCCAGTTGGCCTGGGAAGAGACTATGGCCGAAACGCTGGTTCAAACCTTGAAGGCCGGTTCGGAAACTACCCGGGTGGTGGTCCTGATCGGTAACGGCCATATCTGGGAGGGGAGAGGGGTTCCCCATAATGCCCGCCGGCGCCTGGATCACCAGTTCCGGACCGTCATCCCCCTCCCGGCGGATTATTCCTTACGCCGCCTGGAATCCGGGCCGGCGGATTACGTCTGGGTTACGCCGGTTTCCCCGGAGGCCCATCGACCCCGCCTGGGGATTACGATCCACGCTCTGCCCGACGGAGGGGGAATAGCCATAAGCGAAGTGGCCGTTGGAGGAAAGGCGGAAAAGACCGGTTTTCAAAAAGGGGACGTGATCAAGAACGTGAATGGCGCCCCGGTTCGGACCCTGGAAGACCTGCATCGATCCCTGTCCGGTCAGACCCCCACCAAACAATTCGGGATTATGCGGAACGGTACGGAAATGGAAATTTCGGTGGAATGGGAAACGAAAAATCCTTGACAGAAATGGGGCATCAAGTAATATTCTCAACTTATAGTTTTTACAGAGGCCTTCATGGATGATCTCGCCAAAGTCTAAATGTCATCCTGGTCCTACACCTTCGGAAACAAGGCTCGCTCTCTGACCCATTGAAAAACGGGATTCTTCGCGGAAATCACCCCGCTGGGAAGTCCGAGATCCTCGCGGATTTTTCCTGGGCCGAAAACCGAGATCTTTCGCTCGGTGGGACGAGCTCAGGATGACAAGCGGGGCTCAGAATGACAAGTACGCTCTGATGGACCTCTTGCAACTTAATTAATAAAATATCAAAAGGAGGGGGTTATGCAAAGACGGAGTCAATGGTTTTTTTCATTAGTTCTCGTGGCGAGCGCCCTGTTTGTGGCGGTGGGGGTCACCCAGGCCGCGCCGGTGGCGGCCAAGATCGGGGTCATTTCCATTATCACCGGCCCGGGGGCCGGATACGGAGAGGCCATAACCAACGGGTTTAAACTGGCCCGGGACGAACTGAACGCCAAGGGGGAAGTAAAGATCGACTTGATTATGGAGGATTCCTCGGGCAAACAGGAACAGGCCCTGGCGGCGGCCCAGAAACTGATCAATTCCCAGCAGGTGGTGGCCATTCTCGGCCCCACCCTAAGCACGGAAATGAAGGTGGTCGGCCCGGAGGCCAATGCCAGCGGGGTTCCGATCATGGGCACCTCCACCACGGCGGTGGGGATCACTCAGATCGGAAAATACGTTTTCCGCAATTCCCTGCCGGAGGCCCTGGCCATCCCGGCCTCGGTTAAAAAGGCCGTGGCTAAGTACAATATAAAAACTGTGGCCATGCTTTATGGGAACGACGATGTATTTACCAAATCGGGTTTCGACACCATGAAAAAGGTGGCCACCGACCTGGGCCTGAAAATCACCACCATCGAAGAATTCCAGAAAGGCCAGGCGGACTACAAGGCCCAGTTGACCAAGATCAAGGCCACCAAGCCCGACGCCATCTTTTGCTCGGCCTTGTACGAGGAGGGAGGGGTGATCCTGTCCCAGGCGCGGAAGATGGGGATTACCGTGCCCTTTGTGGGCGGAAACGGCTTCAATTCCCCCAAGGTGATCGAGATCGCCAAAGAGGCGGCCGATGGGTTGATTGTGGCCACCCCCTGGTTCGGCGACAAGGACGACCCTAAGGTGAAGGCCTTCGTCCAGAAATATGAAAAGGCCTACGGGAAGAAGCCGGATCAGTTCGCCGCCCAGGCCTATGACGCCCTGGGCATCATGGGCGAGGCCTTGAAAAAGGCCGGCAAGGCCGATCGCGACAAGCTGCGGGACTCCCTGGCCGCCATCCGCAACTACAACGGCGTGTTGGGTAAGTTCTCCTTCGATGCCGAGCGGGATGTGGTCATGGACCCTGTGGTATTGATCATCAAGGACGGGAAGTTTCAGATATTCAATTAGCGGCGGATGTTTTATCAATGATTAACCGTCTTTTGTAGGGGAGGGGTTCATCCCCTCCCGCCACTATCCTGCTTCCTGCCTCGGTTCAGGCGGGCGGGTATAAAACCCGCCCCTACGAAAAACACTTTTTACCTAATCAATTAGGAATTATCCTTGTTCTTCGAACAACTCATCAACGGCATCACCCTCGGCAGCATCTACGCTATCGTGGCCCTGGGCTACACCTTGGTCTTTGGCGTGCTCGACATCATCAACATGGCCCACGGGGAGATCTTCATGTTCGGGGCCTTCATCGGCATGCTGCTCATCTCCCGTTTCGAGGCCCCGGTTTTAGTGGCCCTGGGCGGGGCCATCCTGGTGACCGCCGCCATGGGTTTCCTGCTGGAACGGCTGGCTTTACGTCCATTGCGGGGCCGAAGAGGGGTCTCTCATCTGGCTTCTCTGATCAGCACCATCGGGGTGTCCATTTTTCTGGAAAACCTGGCCCATCATCTTTTCGGCGCCGGCAATAAACCGTTTCCGACTTCTTTTGGAGATATCCAATTTTCCGTCGGGCCGGTACCCATCTACCTGGTGCAGGTCATCATCCTGGCCATCTCCATTTTTCTGATGGTCGGCCTCTCCGCCTGGCTTTCCAAGACCAAGAGCGGCAAAGCCCTGCGGGCCACGGCCGAAAACCTGGAGACGGCCAGCCTGCTCGGCATCAACACCGGCCGGATCATTACCTCCACCGTGGTGGTGGCCTCTTCCATGGGCGGGATTGCCGGGGTGCTGGTGGGCATGGCCTTTAATTACGTCAACAATCAGATGGGCCTGCCCATGGGACTCAAAGGGCTGGCCATCATCATCATGGGCGGCATGGGCAGCGTGAACGGGGCCATGGCCGGCGGGTTGATCCTCGGCCTGTCCGAGACCTTCATGGTGGCCTACGGCCACTCCGGCTACCGGGACGCCATCGCCTTCATCGCCATCATCGTGATTTTGCTGATCCGTCCCCAGGGCCTGTTCGGCCAGGCCTTAAGCGCGGAGCGCAGGGCGTGAGGCGCGGAGCGTAAGGAGAAAGAAGTTAGGAGTAATAATTTCGCCTAAAGTCCTGAACTGTCTTAGCCCTGAGTCCTTCGTCTGTCACCCTGGCCCTTCGCTTGTCATCCTGAGCAAAGCGAAGGATCTCGGTTTTCGGCTCAGGGTAAACTCCGCGAAGGATCTCAGTCTTTTGTGCGGGGTAAACTCCGCTAAGGGGCTTGCAAACAGATGAAAAAAAGAGATTCTTCGCTTCGCTCAGAATGACAAGCTCCCTCTCGCGAACTTATTGCGAACTCATTAATTGTTTCTCGTCACCGAATTGGAAGATTGAATAACGTGATCAATCCCTATTACCTCCAAATCGCCTCTTTCATCCTGATCAACATCCTGCTGGGGTTGAGCATCTACATCACCCTCTGCACCGGGCAGTTGTCGCTGGGCAGTGCCGGGTTCATGAGCATCGGCGCCTATACCAGCGCCCTGCTGACCGTCAAACTGGGGCTGCCGATCCCACTGGGCCTCCTGGCCGGTGGTTTGCTGGCCGCGGTCATGGGCTTGCTCATCGGCCTGCCCACCCTGCGCCTCACCGGGGTTTATCTGGCTATCGCCACCCTGGGTTTCGGAGAAGTAGTCCGCGTCGTTTTTATCAATTGGGAATCCCTGACCAGCGGGGCGGTGGGTATCGCCGGCATTCCCCACCTGGGCCGCACCATCCTGGCGCGTCTACAGGCGGCCGGGTTTTCCCCGGGGAGCTGGGGGCTGAAGAACAACGAATTTATCAGCCTGGCCGTTTTCCTGATTCTCCTTTTCCTTACCTTGTTGACCCTTCTTTTTTTCAGCCGCCTTCTGAAATCCCGGGTGGGTCGGGCCTTTCAGGCCATCCGGATGGACAAAAAGCTGCCGAGGCCATGGGCATCCATACTACCTACTACAAAATTTTAACCTTTGTTCAGGGGGCGGCACTGGCCGGATTTGCCGGGGCCTTGTTGCCCATGTGACCGGCTACATCAGTCCGGCGGACTTCACCTATCACCGGGCCGTGGAAATACTGGTCTTTGCGGTTTTTGGGGGCAGCGAAGTGCTATGGGGTCCGGTCTTTGGGGCCGGGTTTCTGACGATCATGCCGGAACTGCTCCGGGGTTTAAGCGAATATCGATATTTTATTTACGGGACCATTCTGGTGGTCATGATGATTTTTCGCCCCCAGGGCGTGATCGACCGGCCATTGCTCGATCGGCTGAGGGGCCGCCGGAACGAGGGGAAAGATGCTGCTTGAGGTCCGGAAGGTCAGCATGGTTTTCGGCGGTCTGGCCGCTTTGAAGGATGTGGACTTCCGGCTGGAGGAGGGTGAAATCCTGGGTCTGATCGGGCCCAACGGTGCGGGCAAGACCACCCTGTTCAATGTAGTAACTTCCTTTCTGAAGCCCACGGACGGAGAGATCTTTTTTAACGGTGAAAAGATCAGCGGCCTCCACACCCATGAGATCACCAATCGCGGGATCAGCCGCACCTTTCAGAATATCCGCCTCTTCGATCAGATGACCGTGGAAGAGAACGTCATGGTGGGCCGGCACACCCGCAGCCGGGCCGGGGTCTGGAACAGCGTTCTGCGGACCGATTTTCAAAAAAAAGAAGAGGCGCGGATCAGGGAAAAGACCGACGAACTCCTCGACCTGGTGGGCCTGCAGGGGTACAACCAGTCCCCGGCTTCCAGCCTGCCTTACGGTTTTCAGCGGCGCGTGGAGATCGCCCGGGCCCTGGCCGGGGATCCACGGCTGATCCTCCTGGATGAACCCGTGGCCGGGATGAACGACAGCGAGACCGATGAGGTGGCCCGGTTGATAAAAAAGATCCTGGGTTTCGGCATCACCATCCTGCTGATCGAACACGACATGTCCATGGTCATGAAGGTTTGCGACCGCCTGGTGGTGCTTAATTTCGGGGAGAAGATCGCCGAGGGCCCCCCCCTGGAGATCCAGAACAACCCCCAGGTCATCGAAGCCTACCTGGGCCGGGAGGAGGAGTAGAGGATCCATTAAAAGGATCCCTAAATCCGAAATCCGAAGCACGAAATCGACTCGGCTGAGCTCGTCGCAGGCCGAAACAAGCACGAAGGTCCAAAATCCAAATGATCAAAACCAAAAATTAGAATATTTTTGGTAGTTAGGTTAGATCGTCATTCCCGCAGCGTTTCTGAGCGGGAATCCAGGCTTTTTTCAGGGAACATGGGATCCCCGATGAAGGCCTTCGGGGATGACGAAATATTACCGGTCGCGAGGTGATGAAAGGATGAGAGCGTGCTGCGGGTCGAAGGGCTGAAGACCAATTACGGAAACATCCGGGCCTTGAAGGGGGTGGACCTGGAGGTGCCCTCCGGTTCCATTGTCACCATCCTGGGCGTCAACGGGGCCGGCAAAACGACCCTGCTCAAGACCATCGCCGGCCTGCTCAAACCCAAGGCCGGGAAGATATTCTTTCTGGACGAGGATATTGCCAGGCTCCCTCCGTACAAAGTGGTGCAGCGGGGCATCGCCCTGGTTCCGGAGGGTCGGGCTATTCTCTCCAAGATGACGGTGCTGGAAAACCTGGAAATGGGGGCCTTTCAGCGGACCGACAGCCAGGTCAAGGCCGATATTGAAAAGGAGACCCTGCGCTTCCCCTGGCTGAAAGAGCGGCAGGGACAGCCCGGCGGCTCCCTCTCCGGCGGGGAACAGCAGATGCTGGCCATCTCCCGGGCCCTCCTCTCCCGCCCCAAACTGCTTCTGTTGGATGAACCCTCCCTGGGCCTGGCCCCCCTGGTGGTGAGCGAAATATTCCGCATTATCCGCCGCATCAATCAAGAGGGGACCACGGTCCTCCTGGTGGAGCAGAACGTCAAGCAGGCCATGAAGGTCTCCCAGTATGCCTACGTCCTGGAAACCGGAAAAATCGTCCTGAGCGGAACTTCCGCCGAGTTGCTGGAAAACCCGAAGATCAAGGAATCGTTCCTGGGGCAGAAGGCCTGATCTCTTCCTACCTCTTTTTTACTTGTTTCCCCTTTCTTTTTCATAATATAATCTGACCGTTTTCAAAAGAAGTTTTAATCATCGGGAGGTAGGCCCTTTAATATCCAAACCAATAACCGAAAAGGAGGTTTACTATGATTTTCAATAGAAACGTACGACAGCTTCCTGCAAGACGGCAAATCGGTCTAGAATTGGGAAGAGACTTAAGGCATTTCAAATTTATTTCCCTCATCGTATTAGTATTCTTCGGACTCTCTCCGCTCACTCCCCCCCGGGCCAACGCCGCCATTGATACCTATGATGACCTGGCCATTGGTATCCCTTTTGAGGCCATAGGGGATGTAATCAATGCCGGGGGAGTGGCCGTTTTTTATGGCAACGCTTCCGGATTGTCGGTCGTCGGAAAATTTGACGATCAAATCTGGAGCAAGAATGAACCGGGAGTCGATGGGACGGCAACGGCCGGCGAACGCTTTGGGACATCCTTGGCCGCGGGTGATTTCAACGGCGATGGCCACCTGGATCTGGCCATCGGAGTCCCCTATGAGACAGTCGGCGGAGCAGCCAATGCCGGGACCGTTTATATTCTTTACGGGGGACCCGTCGGCCTGACCACCTTAGGGAGTCAGGTGTGGAGCGGAAACAGCCCCGGACTGGGAAACAGCGCCCAAGTGGGGGATGTATTTGGATTCGCCCTGGCCGCCGGCGATTTCAATCATGACGGGTTTGTCGACTTAGCGATCGGGATCAATGGAAAGGACGTAGGCGCGGCAACTTCGGCCGGAATGGTTCAAATCTTGTATGGTTCGAGCGCGGGTCTTGCGGCTAATGGCTCACAAATCTGGAATCAGAATAGCCCAGGCATAGAAGGCGTCGCCGAAATAGACGACCGTTTTGGATACGCGTTGGCCGCTGGGGATTTTAACGGGGACGGTTTTGTGGACTTGGCCATAGGCGTTCCCTTTGAAGATGTCGGGGGAGTGGCCAGTGCGGGTGCTATGAATATTATTTTCGGTTCGGCTAGCGGATTGACCTCCACCGGCAATCAGATCTGGCATGAGAGCCTGATACCGCCTTTGGCCTCCGAAAACAGCGCTTTCTTCGGCTGGGCCCTCACGGCCGGCGATTTTAATGGTGACGGCAAGAGCGATTTAGCTATAAGCATACATGGAAAGGACTTGGGAGGGTCCGACAGAGGGGCGGTAGCGATACTGTATGGGACTGCTACCGGATTGACTGATGCGGACAGTGATTTCATAAACCAGGGAATCGCCGGCATACTGGGAATTGCTGAGGACGGCGACTTTTTCGGTCAGGCGTTGACCGCCGGGGATTTCAATGGAGACGGTTTTTACGATCTAGCTATCGGAGCGCCCCTTGATCGGGCGAGTGGGGTAAATTCCGGTGCCGTCAATGTGCTTTATGGTACGGCCGCCGGGGTATCAGCGCTCGGTGATCAACTGTGGCACAAGGGGAATCTAACCAATGGTACCACGGCCGCGGCCGGCGACCATTTCGGTCGGGTGTTGGCCACCGGTGATTTCAACGGGGACGGTTTTGCCGATCTGGCTATCGGTGTTATCCTGGAAAAGGTTGGAGGCGCTGCGGAAGCCGGGGCCATCTATGTGGTCTATGGTTCAGCGGGGAAGTTGACCTCCAATGGCCATCAGTATTTTACTCAGTCTTCTTTCGGTGTCAGAGGAGCAGCCGAGTCCGGTGATCGCTTCGGTTCCGCCCTGGCCGCCGGCAAATTCGGAAAACCAGAAGGGTTGATATTCATGCCTTTAATCCTGAGAGATCATTAGTGGGTATTTTCAAAGAGGTATAAAAAAAAACAACAAAGTGAACCGTGCGGAGGATCCCGGATATCCTCCGCCGGTTCGATCCCAATAAACCTATTTGTGACTTCCGAAACCCGGAGGGACCCCGTCTAACCCGTCATCCACCTAATCTTCCCACCAAAGGGGGTGCCCGATGAAAAACCATTTGTTTTTTCATATTCCGTTCTCTGAATCCCCAGACGACAGGAAGAACCCGCGGCCCCTTTCCCCACCCAGGGGTTTTCTTACATTTTCTCTCCTGTTTCTTGGTTTCGTTTCCCTTTTCAGCCATTTCCCCTGCGCCTTCGCCGGTGATCCGAATCCGAGTTGTCCAAACGTGAACCCGCGGGATGACCTGGCCATCGGGAGCCCCTATAAAAAGATCGGCAACCTGAACGAGGCCGGGGGAGTCAACGTATTATACGGGGCCAAAACCGGGCTGGCCGCTTCCGGGCAATTCGATGACCAGTTCTGGATAAAGGGCGATCTCGGCCTGCCGGGGGCCACCGCTCCGGGGGATTGGTTCGGTAGGACCATGGCCGTCGGTGATTTCAATGGAGACTGCTTTTTGGACTTGGCCGTGGGAGCTCCCGGGGAATCGGTGGACGGCATTTTTATGGCCGGAAGCGTCTATGTGCTATCTGGCTCCCTGCAGGGTTTACATGGCGGCGGCCAGCGGTGGAACCAGAACAGCCCGGGGATCATCGGCGGGTCTCAGGATCATGACTTATTGGGCAGCGCCCTGGTCGTGGGGGATTTCGATAAAGATGGTTTCGATGACCTGGCCGTCGGTCTGCCGGGGAAGAAAGTCGGGGGGATGGTGGAGGCCGGTGCGGTCCTGGTGATCTATGGCTCGGCCGCCGGGTTGACGGCGAATAGAAATTACCTTTGGCATCAGGATGTCGCTGGGGTCCCCGGGACGGCCGAGGCCAGAGATCACTTCGGTTCCTTCCTGGCCGCCGGAGATTTCAACGGGGACGGTTTTTCGGACCTGGCCATCGGGGTGCCGGCGGAGGATTTCTCGGCCGATGGCGACGGAGCGGTAAATATCCTCTATGGTTCGGCAGCGGGTTTGGGGATCGTGGGTGCCCAAGTCTGGACACAAGCCAATTTAGCCTTGGCCGGCGGAGACAAAGATTGGTTCGGCTCGGCCCTGACCGCCGGGGATTTCAACAGTGACGGGAAAATGGATTTGGCCATCGGCGCCCCGGGGAAAAGTATCGGTGGGATCGCTGTGGGGGCGGTCAGTGTCCTCTATGGCACCGCCGATGGGCTTTCGGCGGTCCATCGGGATTATTGGCATCAGGGGCTGCCCGGTTTGGGCAATGCGGCGGAACAAAACTTATTTGGCGCGGCCCTGGCCGCCGGCGATTTTAACAAAGACGGCTTCACTGATTTGGCAATTGGGGCGCCTTACGATGAGGCCAGCGGGGTGGCCAATTCCGGATCGGTCTACATCATCTTGGGTTCCGCCGCCGGGTTGGCGAACTTAAGACAAGTATGGCATCAAAATCGCTTGGACGGGTCTACGGCCACGGCGGGGGACCGTTTCGGGGCCGCCCTGGCCAGCGGAAATTTTAATGGCGACGGTTATGCCGACCTGGCAGTAGGGGTGCCCGACGAAGAGGAGGGGACGGTGGCGAAGGCCGGCGCCGTCCATATCATCCTGGGCAACGAGGCAGGGCTGGTTTCCGCGGGCAATCAATACTGGACTCCGAACAGCCCTTCGGTGCAAGGGGGCACCGCCGCCAGCGGAGATGGATTCGGATCCTTCCTGGCCGCCGGGAATTTCGGGAAACCGGGTTACCTTTTTTTGCCCATTTTATTGAAGAACTAACCAAAAATATTTGATGGGCAATGAGTATTCGATCAAAAGGTGCGATTATTATTCCCCGGATGAATGGCTAAAAAAAGTCGATCCATCCGGAAATATTGGAGCAAGCCTATAAAGGCCGGGGAACTCAACGGATCATGCTTCATCCCGAAAAGGTGTCCCGGGCAGTCGCAGTCCGAAGCACCGAAGCCGGGGATGTCCCAGTCGGCGATGGCCCGCATCCTTGCGGCCAGTTGACATTCCAGATCCTCCGAGGAACGGATCGGCAGAGCAGCAATGAATTCCGCAACCTCCCGCAGGTAATCGATGTGCCAGAATTTATTTTTACGCAAACGGCGATGCCGTTCCAGCCGTTGGGTCAGGTTTTTCAAGGCCGATCCTACGTAGATATAATATCCGGCCGGGAAGGCCTGCCTTTTTTCTTTCCGGCCGAATTCCAGATTCCTGGATCGGTTGAGCTTTAGAATCAGCAGGTAGCTTCCCCGATCCCGGGCCTCCCTTTGAATCAGCTCCCAGGGGATTTCCAGCCGCTTTACCCGATCGCCGAGCGATAAATCCGGTTTCCACTCCACCGCCAGCGGGATGATTTCCACCCGGTTCCGGGAGGCCAGAAAGGTTTGGGCGAAGACTAAATCTGTATGATAATCGGGGAGGAAGAATTCCGCCTTCAGCCAGTGGACGATGAACAGCACGGCGGTCCGCCGTCCGCGGTCGCTCAATTCGGCCAGTTCCCGCAAGTGTCGGGCGCCGCGCTCTGTGACCGCATCCGGGAACATGGCCGTCCGCTCCCCGAAGAGGGTGCAGGATTTGACCTCGATCAGCCATTCTTTTTTCCGGTGTTCTACCAGCAGATCAAAACGGGAATGATCGACGCGGATCTCCCGGCCGATCACCCGGGCCCCTTTCCAGCCGGGGACCTTTCCCTGGTCGATCAACCGACCGGCCACCTCGTTGGTCCGATGGGTATGGAGGAAGATTGGAACCCCCTCCCGTTCCACCGCCACCGCGGTAAAGGCGTTTTTTCGGGTGGGGGAGGGCGGTTCTTCGGCAATATACACGGTAACCCCCGGCAGCAGGAGCTCCCAGAGCCGTCCGGGGTTGGGCAGAAAGGCCTGGATGATGCTTTCCCCAAGGCGGCAGCGGATCAGAAAACGGTTGGGGCGGTCGATAAATTGGGCCGGCTGAGGGGGGGCGGGGGGCATCAGACGGATCAGTCGGATCGGACGGATCCGTCCAGTGGAAGGCTCCCCCGGCACTGGGGGTAACCCGAACAGCCGAGAAATTGCGAGCCGGCGCGCTTACCCTGGCGGGCGGTACGCACCACCAGGGGCTTGCCGCAAAGCGGGCAGGGGGGAAGCTTTTTCTTCGACCGATCGGTCGGATCGGACCGATCAGTACGATCCTGTCGTTTTCGTTCCTCGATCCGCGCCGCCGCCAGGCGTTCGCTGTAACCGCCCTCCTGGATGAATTCGCGCTCCAGACCGGCGATCTGCCGGTCCAGCAGGTAGTTGGTCTGGTGGATCAGGCAGATGACAGCGTTGGCGACCACCCCCGGGTCACTGTGCTTGAGCCAGGGGGAGTAGGGGGTGTCATCAGACGGATCGGTCGGATCCGACCGATCCGTCTGATGAAGTTTCCCCACTTCTCGAACCGCCCGCGCTTGCGGGTCGTCTTTCTCCCATTGCCTCAGGCTGCGCTGGCGCAGGAAATCCTCATAGTCGAGCAAGAGCTCATCCAGGCTGGCCCGGGCCACATTGACCAGCCGCAATTCGGTCTGGGTCGAGGTCGCCGAAGCGCGGCTGCCTTCAGCGATATTCTGCCTGCCGCTGCGCGCCGCCTGCACCATCTGGTCCACCGTGCGCGAGCGCTGGTCCAGGAAACGGGCGCAAAACGACACCGTGGCGTCGTAAATCACCGTTGCGGCCTGGAACGAACGCAATTGGCGATAGCCCCCGCTCGGGCGAATCCTTTTGGAGTTCGAATTTCTTTGGGATTCGTCGAACCCGTTCCTTTGTGTCGGTCCATCCATTTTTTTAACCCTACTTGATTACTTATTCAAGGTCAACATTTTGGGTTCAGAATGGTTCATCCGGAAGACAGCCAACGGGTGGGCGAGATCAACCGCCGCCGTTTGCAGGAGAGGGATTCCCTATGCCGGCAAGAGTTCAAAGGGGTGAAAAAGAGCGGAGCAAACCCGGATTAATTACGAAAAAGGAGCGGCAGAAAAAGGATTTCCTTGATTGCCTTCAACGACTCCGGGATATCGATGGCCATTAGTTTATCGTTGGTGGCCTGATCTTTGACCTCGAAGCGTCTGCACCTCGTCCGGGTAGGGAAAAATGATCGAAAAGTTGACATTGTCGGTGAACAGTTCGCCGGTTTCTTTTCCCGGCGCTCCGACCTGGAGTCGTGGATCCCAAATATTGAATGAGTATAACTGGGCCCCGGATTTGGAATAGACTTCTACTCGAAAAGGACCATCCTGCAATGCCCAGCTTGGGAAAGCCGTTGACGGCCTTGGTATAGAGCTCGGTGATTTTCCCCTGATTGATATTCAACCGCATCAGGATACCTTTTTCCGTGCCGGCGCCGATGACATCCATGAGAGAGGTGGTGAGGGAGTATTGGTTCAGCACATAGACCATCCGCCGGGCGTCGGCTTCATGAAACCGGGGGTTGTTGACGTGATCGTTCATGTAATCCGCGTTGGGGGTATCCGGATCATAACGCCAGAAGTCTTTTTGGCATTCCAGGCCGGGTTTGGCGGGATCGGAATCCCATTCGATGCGTCGGCAATTGCCTATAGTCCAGCCTTCATCTGGCGGCGTCCGATTGACAATTGGCCAGGGAACTCCAGACATTGGGAAGATAACCGGGCTGCTCGTAATGGGTTTTGCCGCAATATTGATCCACCAGGCCGAAAAGGGCGTGCCCGGATTCATGGATGACCGTGCCGGTAAAATTATCGGCCACAAAATGAGTCGGTGTGCCCAAACTCTTCGCGCAACCGGGTTCGGTTTTAGTCCTGACGACTATGCCGGCCACATCGGTGAAGGGGGCGATGCCCCAGAAATGGTCGGGTTTCGCGGCCATGCAGATACATCCCAGAGGCCCAGGGCGGCACAAAGTGGAATACACCAGGAGGCCCATTTATCATAGTCCGCCTCACCGGGAAGTTCACCCGCGCAGGGTCCGTCACTGGTCCAGGTCCCGAAACCATTATTGTAATAATAGAAATTAAACCGGTCATGAAAGGAAGGCAGGGGGTCATGGTGACCTCGATCCAGCCGGAAATAGCCGTTTCGAATATGGGTTTGGGCATCATTGATAAACTGGTTCATATGGCCTTGATAATCCTGTTCGGGGACAAAAACGATATCGATTTTGGATTTGTAGTTGCCGGCCAGGCGGATCGGGACGACTGAATTCCCGCACCAGGTGCAGGAAACGCAGGGACCGCAGACCCCGCCGCAATCCACCCCGGTTTCATTGGCCCCCTGCAGCACGTCGAAGCAGTCGCAGGCATCACCCACGCTGTTGCTGTTAATGTCCGCCTGGTTCGGATTGATATGATCCGGGCAATTGTCGCAGGCATCCCCCACTCCATCCCCGTCGGTGTCGGTATTCGACGCCCAGGCCAGATTGGGGCACTTATCGCAGGCATCTCCGTAATTGTCGCCGTCGGTGTTCTTCTGGTCCGGGTTGGAGACCATCCAGCAGTTGTCGCAAAGATCCCCGATCCCGTCTTTATCGAAATCCTCCTGGCCCGGGTTGTTCACATATTTGCAGTTATCACAAGCATCTCCTCTTCCATCCTGGTCCGTATCCTGCTGATCGGGGTTTGATTTTTGTGGACAGTTGTCACAATAATCCCCGCAGTGCGGATCTTTAAGCCATTTCGCCCCATCCCAGAAGGCGAGGTTCAATTTTAACAGGGTGCAATCGTTATCCGAATCGGTCTGGGCGTTGTTGCTGACCAGTCGGCAGTTGTCGCAGGCATCCCCGAAATTATCCAGGTCGGAATTTTCCTGATTCGGGTTATACGCAGTCGGGCAGTTGTCGCAGGCATCCCCGATCCCGTCTTTGTCGGTATCGGTTTGACTGGGGTTGGCCACATAAATGCAATTGTCCTGGGCATCACAGATTCCATCCTGATCGTAATCGCCGCAGGTGGTACAATCAAAGCGGCAACCGCTGGCGCCTTCATCATTCCAGTTTACTGTTCTGGCGTCGGCACACATATTTCTGGCGCCGGTATTGGTCAGGCTGCCGTTATCATTCCGGATATCCACTTCATTGCTGTTGCAGGCTTCATTAAAATTCAATCGGTTGCCGGTGGAAGCGTACATACTGATTCCTTCCCGGCTGCTGTAGCGTACCGTGTTCCTTTCCAGAAGGTTATCATTCGCATTGTTTAAATATATGCCATAAAAGTCAAGGTAGGTGATTTCATTGTTTAACAGGGTGTTCTCAGATAAGTTTTGTAAATCGATCCCCGCATCAAATTGGGTTATTTTGCAATTAAGGATAGTGGCGTTATTGTAGCCGTTATTAATAATCCCGGCCCCGGTGTCATTCCCGGAAAGCGTATAACTCGAGCAGTCAAAGGACACATCGGCGGCGCCAATTACGACACAATTGCCGGTGGCGGAGATATTCTGGGTCAGGAAAACCTTAGCTCCCGGGGTGGAAAGTTTAGACGAGCAATCTGCGCAGGAATTGCAGGTCTCGTCGGCGATTGTTTCGGGGGGGGTAAAAAGAGTGAGGAGTAGAAAGAAGATTAAATAGGAACAAAGACGAAGAGGGCCGATTTTTCCATAGAAAACATTAATGAAACCCATCTTGAACCTCCCAGGCTGATCCGGAAGTGCGTTTTCCCCGATTTCAAGGGGAAACGCGGGTTTATTAAAACATTCCTACGGTTAACTTTTGAAAGAGATGACAGTAAAGGATACAACAATTCCCTGTTAGGATAGCTAAAAATGAATATAGAAGTCAAGTTTTTTCGAGTTTGTTTTTCTCAATCAGGGCGAAAGTCTTATAGTAATTGATCGTGGGTTTGTTAATGGAACCCCGGCTCAGGGCGGTTAGCGAAGTGATTTTCATCATTCTGGCGTCCCGGTTGGCCGGTTCGTTGGCCAGGACGAGTTCGCATAGCTCCAGAACCGCCTGGTGGCGCCCGGCTTTCAGGGCCTTATCGGCCTGGGTCAGGATCTTGTCGGCTGAACCGGCTATGGCAAGGATCTCGCGGCCCAAGTCCCGGCGATGCAGGGGGTTGAGATTGACCGGGTCGCCGTCGAACCAACCCACCAGATTTTCATAAATACTTCGGACACAATACGGCGGGTATCCGTAGTACGGTCTCAGGTAAGGTAATTGGGCCAAATGGGCCGGCAAGGCGACTTCGGCGGCGGCTTCCTGGATGGGTTTGAATTTCGCCACTGCTTCCAGGGTATAGTGATAGACATGCTTGATGGCGTCCCGGTAATTGGTCAGGACCTCCCGGATTTTGTCCTTTCCTTCCAGGTGGCTGCCGTGACAGGGCACGAGGACCTCCGGTTTCAGTCCCATGATTTTGTCCTGGCAGTCGGCCCAGTCCAGGACCGGCCGGGCGGACGTGCCGCGGATGGTGTAGAGATTGGGAAAAGACGGATAATAGTTGTCGGCACAGCAAACGAACTGGAGTTCGGGGATTTGGATAATATATTGATCCGGTGTCTCGCCCGGGGCGTGGATAAGGTTAAAAGTCAGGCCGCCCAATCGGAAAGCGTATCTATCGTTGAAAGAGTGGTTGGGCCAGATGAGATCGTCCGGGCTGATCTCCTCCCACATGAGTCGTCCGGTGGTTACCTGGGGAAAAGTCCCCACCCAGGGGAATCGCTCGGAAGGCGGCATCAGGACCCCGAACATGGCCCCCGCCCTCAAGCGGCCGCTTAAACCGCGGGAGTCCTGAAGTTTAACTTCTTTCATGAAATCGTTGTGGGCGATAACCTTAACACCCTCCTCAAAGCAGGCCCTGGTTCCCCGAAAGTGATCGACGTGGTTGTGGGTGTAGAGCACCACCTTGACCGGTTGGTCGCTGATCTTTCTGAATTCGGCCATGATGGTCCGGGCGGCGGTCAGGCTCTCGGTGGTATCGATGATGACCAGGCCTTCACGGGTTTCGATCATGACCATGTTGGCCAGGGCGAAGTCCACGGCGTAATAGACCTGATCCCGGGCCTTGATTATTCGCGGTTTGGGGGCCGTCTGAATAATCTCATTGATCCCCTCCCGCTCTTTTGAAAAAAGGAGAGCGGCCGGGGGTAGGGGTTCAAAGGTCGAGGCTTGCCCTTGACCGGCCGGGATTAAAGGGGAACTCAGGGCCAGGGCCGTGGCGGCGGAGGACAGGAAACGGCGGCGTGAAAGCTCTTCCATTATTTCTTTTCCATTCGATCCAGGAATTCGGTAATGGCCCGGTTGACTTCTTCGGGTTTTTCAATCGGCGCGAGGTGACCGGCATCCGGAATAGTAACCCAGTGGGCCCCGGGGATATGTTCCGCTAAATACTTCCCGTATTTCGGCGGGGTAAGCAGATCATCCTCACCCGTGACTACTAAGACCTTGGCCTTGATTTCAAGAAGACGCTCCCGAACATCAAACCGGTCGCAGGCCTGAAAATCTCCGAAAGCCACCGCCGGGGGACATTTGAGGTTGTCCTCCAGAATCGGTTGAATAAGCGCCGGATCGGTTTTAGGGGAAACGGCAAACTGTTTGCTCGAGGCGACGAAAGACGGAAAATCATTTTCAATGGACTCAAAGATCAGCGGCATAACCTTCAGCCTGGAGCCGGTGCAGATAAGCACCCCGGCCGAAAAGGTTTCCGGATAATCCAAAAGAAGCTGCAGCGTGATGGCGCCGCCCAGACTCAATCCGGATGGGATCGGTCCGGGAACTTTTAATTGAATCAAAAAGTCCATGACTGCCCAGGTATAATCGGTTACGGTAGTGGAGCCTCTGCCCGGACTTCGTCCATGCCCCGGCAGATCAAGGGCCAAGAGATTGGCCCGTTCCGTCAATGCCTTCATTTGATTGTCCCAAAGGACGTTTGAACCCCCGGAACCATGAATAAAAACCAGCGTTGATTTCCGGGGATCCAACGGCCAGGTGCCGGCGTTGAAGGCCAGGCCCGCTTCGAGACGATATTCCATAATTTGTCCTTTCGGACCCTTTCGGATCAGGATTTAGGGATGATGACCCCCTGTTGGGATTCCAGCCTTTGCTGAAACTCCTCCCAAAAAGAGTCATCCGCTTTCTGCCAGCCGGCCCCGAAACGGGTGTTGAAGTATCCGCCCAATTTTTCAAAAAGGCGCTTATTTTGCCATTATATTGTTCATCTTCGAATTTGTCCAGTGAACGCGATTCCTTCGTGATATAATAGGAACAAAAAAGACCGAAGAGGTTGCTATGGAATGTGAACGTTGTAAAGATGCCGTCGAACCCGGGGAGGAGAGGGAATACGCCGGCCGGGTTCTCTGCGAAGATTGCTACATGGATGCCCTGTCGCCGGCCAAGACCTGCGATCCCTGGGCGGTGCACAGCGCCAAGTCCTTTGCCCAGGCCGGCGGGGCCGCACCGGCGCTCAGCCCCCTGCAAACACAAATTCTTGAATACCTGCAGGAAACCGGCGGGGTTGAACCGCGGCAGATTTCGGAACGGTTTCAAATCAAACCGGCGGACCTGGAACGTGAAATCGCCGCCCTGCGGCACATGGAGAAGATCCGGGGAGAATTGCGCGAGGGGCGGAAAGTGATCCGGTTGTGGTAGGGGGTGAATTCGAAGGCGAAAACCGACCCGGATATCGTTAATCCTTCAATTTCTGGGCCAGGTGGCGCACCCGGGCTTCCAGGTTGATCCGGTAGGCCGGTTCCGGCTGTTTGGGTTCAGGCCGGGAATCATATTCATCGGCCTTGATCCGTTCGACCACCCGCCGGATATCCCCGCCTTCCCGGGTCAGCAGATCCACTACCTGATTTTTGAATTCGGAAGCCGTCAGGAGCGACCGATTAAAAAAATCCGACACATCCGACCCGGTATACACCAGGCGGTGACCCTGGCAAAGGATATCCACGTCCAGGGCCGCCAGACGGGTCAGGGATTTCAGATAGACTTCGAAATCCACCAAAAACTCGGTGACCACATAGCCCGTGGTATCGGCGCAGCCCACCGCTTCGGAAGCAACCAGGATCTTCCGTTCCGGGATGTAGTAGCTCAGAAAATCCCAGGTATGCCCTGGGGTGGCGATCACCTGGAGCGAGAGTCCCGGACCCAGGTGGAGACAATCCCCATCCTCAAGGACCCGATCCACCTCGAAGGGCTGGAAAGGTTCGCTCAAATGCAGTTCCGGTTTCCATTTTCTGACTGTATCGGCCGCGGAGTCATTTAATTCGGCCATCAGCTTCCGGGCGTTGGGGCGCCGGACAATCTCAGCGGCCCGTTGGGAAGCGGCAATGACCAAACCGGGGAAGGCTTTTTTTAAATAGGCCGCAGCCCCGCAGTGATCGAAATGGACATGGGTCAGGAAAAGGATTTCCGGAACTCCGGTCTTCAGTATTTCTTTGATGTCCCGTTCATAGAGGGGGCCAAAGACGCTGAAGCCGGCATCGAACAGAACCGGCCGGTCGCCGTCCAGGAGATAGGAAGGGACCTCGCCGGCCCCGATGACGTAGAATCCCGGGACTACCTCTCCGGTTGTATCGAAAATCAGATAGATGCCTTTCTCAACAAGAGATCATGTTTGGGCGATTCGGATTAGAAGTCCATCAACGAACGTCGAACATTGAACATCGAAGCCCAGGTTCCAATGAACAACAAACCCGCCAAGATGTGCTTTGATTGCGCTCTGCGCCCAACGCTCCGCGCTCTGCTTTACCCCACCGGGTCTTTGAGGGCGAAATAGCGGTTGGACAACCAGGCCAGAGGGACCGCCTTTTCATCCACCCGGTAATCGACCGCCTCGGCCAGGTACATGACATATTTGCCGACCGGGTAGGAGGTGATCACCCGGCATTCGAGAAAAGCGTAGGAACCCTTGATCCCGGGCGAGGCGATTGCCCGGGATTTCTCGGTTACGATTTTGAACTTGGCGAATTTGTCGACCTTGGCGCCGTGGGTCGCGCCCAGGGCCTTGGCCAGCTTCGCCTGCGCCGCAGAGGCGATGTTCAGGACAAACTCGGCCGACTCTTCGATCAATTGATACGTGAAAGACGATTTGGCCACGCTGACCACGAAATAAGCCGGGTTCTCTGACACGAACATGCAGGTGGCGGTCATGGCGTCCTTTTTCTTTTTGCCGGCTACGCTTAAAAGCACCACCGGGCAGGGCACCAATCGGGCGACATTCGACATTTTTTTCTCCATTTTTTCCTCCTCTGATTTGGGATCAATCAAAATCACTTATTTTAAGCGTTATATTGGGCATGGGCCTCCACCTCGCGATCGTTTTCCAATTAACCCATAGTATGGCTTAAGCTTATTATGGCCAAACGTTTTTTAAGAGTCAAGGCCGAGTGCTAAAAGTTAGGCTTTCGAAAAACCTTCCTTAACCGTATGGACGGCCCCCATTTTAATCAACCGCTGGAGATGTTTTTTCATGATCGCCCGCTCGCCGAATTCGAAAAATTCTTTCGGATCTCGCGGTCGCCCGTAGACAATCCAGGCTTCCACAATTTCATCCATCGTTTTTGGGGAGGCCAAGAGGTTAAGAAGTTTGTTCTCCCGCTCGTAGATAATTTCTTCGTAGCGGTCCCAAAGTGTTCCCGGCGCCAGGGTGAACACTCCGGTTTCATGACCGGTCAGCCAGGTATCGGCCGGAATGGTCTTCAGTCGGTGGATGGATTCGATGGTCTGATCGATGTCGGAATATAAATCTCCATACCAGGGACCGAAAGCCGTGAGGTCGTAATCGCCCATGAACAGGATTCTCGGTTCCCGGAAATAAAAGGCCAGGTGACCGGGAGTGTGGCCCGGGGTGGGGATGACTTCGACGGTCAACGGCCCCAGATCAATGATTTCCCGGTCCTGAAAAAAACGGGCCGGCTGTCGGGGCTGGTAATGAAACTGGTCTTCCAGCATAGCCTTCCAGAAAGCGCGGTACTCCGGGTTTTCCATGGTGTACCAGTCCAGGAGGGTTTCGATGCCTGTCAAGGGCGGGGAATCGCGGTCGGAGATCCAGAAAGGGATGTTTTCAAAAAGATCCAAATGCATGAAATGGTCTTCATGCCAATGGCTCAGCCAGACCTGACGAACGCCCCGCCTATCCCGCAATTCGATCAAGGTTTTTCGATCCGAAGCGGGATCGATCAGGATCCCGGCTTCTTCAATATAGATGGAGTTGCAATAGGGATAACGGCCCCGGTTTTCACCGGGGATGAATTGAATGGGTCCAACGGGTTGGCCGATCATGAAGCCTTGAAGTCCTCTTTTTCGTATTAAATAACACCGCGGTAATACGCCAGTCTGCGGGCATAGGGGCGGAAACGCTCCAGCAGCTTTTCCTGTTCAGAAAATGGCAGCGGTTCAGGGTTTCGGCCTGCGGCGGCCAGGGTCCGCACTTCGGCCGGGGTGGCGCAGCCGACGATAGCCAGGGTAATATCCTGCGCCAGGGCGTACCGAATCAATATATCGGCGCCGACCTGCAGCCCCGGTTGGAGATAATGCCCGGCGCCCAGGACTTTCATGCCGATGACCGCGATCCCTTTACGTCTGGCGGCCGCCAAGGTCAAATCCAAAAACCCGCCCAGGATCTTTTCCACCGGATTCACCGGCAAAAGGACCGCGTCGACCGGCCAATTTTCAACGGCCTTGGTCAGAATTCGGGGATCATGATGACCGGTGACCCCGATGAAACGGGTCAGTCCCTGGGCCTTGGCCTCCAGAAAGGCTTCCAGCGCCCCGCCGGGTTCTTCGATGGCGGCCAGATCTTCTTCGGTGCGGACATCGTGGATCTGCCAGAGATCCAGAGAGGGCGTCCCCAGATTGGACAGGGTTTGCCGCAGGTCCTGCCAGGCCGCCTGCTTATTCCGGCCGGCGGATTTGCTGGTTTGAAAGATACCTGCCCGGACCTCGGGGATGGCCGGCCAGACGGCCCCATAATATTTTTCGCTCCCGGCATAAGCCCGGGCCGAGTCAAAATAGGTAATTCCCTGGCTCAGGGCCTCCTGAATAACGGCCTGGGCCTCCGCGATTTGGCCGTGGGTCCGCAGGACCCCCTCGCCGCCCAGACCCACCCGGGTTACGGTTTGACCGGTTTTTCCAAAAATTTCCTTGAGTATTTTTTGTAAGGAGGGCGGCATGCGGATTAACCGGTTTTTTTGCCGGGCAATTCAGAGAGATCCACATCCCGGGCATCCGTTAAAACCTGTCCGGTTTTTTCATATTCCTCGGCGTCTTGCCGGCAAAGTCGGGCCCAGGGTATGGCCTGCAGACGCTTCAGCAGGATGGATTGGCCGCATTCCTCGCAAAAGCCGTATTTGCCGCCATCAATTTTTCTAAGGGCCAACTCAATGGCTTCGATTTCTCCCCGCTCCCGGGAACCCAGTTTATTAAATAGATCGGCTCGTTCGGCCTTATGCGCCAGCTCTTCCAGTTCAATTTGAGGTTCCTGCAAGTCCTGGAGTCCGGACTCCAAGCCGCGCACCCGATCGAAGGTTTCTTTGCGTTTGATCAAAAGCTGGTTCCGCAAACGGGACAGCTCTTGCTCATTCATAGGCGCCCTCCATATTTCTTATTGAAAAGAATCGCCAGAAAATTAAAATTAGATGATCAAATTTAGCAGAGTCAATCGCGGGAGTCAATAAATCCGGAGGCAGATGACTTGATTGGAGGGATGGGGAAATGAAGGCCATGGACCAAGGGAAAATAAAAGGATTTTTAGAAGCCGCGGGCCTGGATGAGGAACCGTTGGGGATGTTTTATGCCGATGTAAAGAAAAAAATCGCCCGCAGTCGCAAGGTCTGGGGGGAGGATAAAGGTTAAAGGTAAAAGGGTAAAGGACAAAGGGGTCTAAAGAAGAAATACTTGAAAAGACATTGAGGGAGGCCTTTGGCTCCGGCGCTTTATAACGAGTATTCCGCTTACCTGAAAAAAATGTTCGGCTGCCGGGTGCAGAAGATCCCCCTGGATGCCGGGCTTACCTGTCCGAACCGGGACGGGAATAAGGGAATCGGGGGATGCCTGTACTGTGATGCCCGCGGCTCGGGGACCGGGGCCCATACCCGCCTGCCGTCCATAACCGACCAGCTCCGCCGGGGAAAGGATTTCTTTGGGAAACGCTACGGGGCCAAGAAGTTCATCGCTTATTTTCAATCTTTTTCCAATACCTACGCTCCGCTGGACCTCCTCGAAAAATTGTATCGGGAGGCCTTGGACCAGGAAGGAGTGGTGGGTTTGGCCGTGGGGACCCGGCCTGACTGTGTTAACCCGGAAATCCTGGATCTTCTGGCCTCTTATCAAAAGACCCATCTGGTCTGGATGGAATACGGGCTTCAATCCTTTCATTCGGAGACTCTGCGTCTGATCAACCGGGGCCATACGGGGGAGGAATTTGAACAGGCCGTTTTGGAAACCCGGAAAAGGGGCCTGAATATCTGCGTCCATGTGATTCTGGGACTGCCCGGAGAAGGGCTTCCGGAGGTACTGGAAACGGCCAGCCGCTTATCCGGGCTGGATATTCAAGGTATTAAGATCCATTCGCTCTACATCAACCGCGGTACGGGGCTTGAGGTCTGGTACCGGGAAGGCCGTTATCAGCCGCTGAGCCAGGTCCAATATGCGGACTGGGCCTGCCGATTTTTGGAGCACCTCCCCCCTGACTGGATCATTCAGCGACTGACCGGGGACCCGAATCAAGGAGAACTGGTGGCCCCTACTTGGGCGCTGGAAAAGAGGAAAACTATGGAACTGATCCGGACCTGTTTAGAGAAAACAGAATCATATCAGGGAATTAAATACAAAAAACGATGAAACGACGGACTCGCAAAAATTCGTCATTGCGAGCGAAGCGAAGCAGTCCCCTAACAGGAAACTAGCTGATTCCTGGGGATTGCTTTGTCGCTTCGCTCCTCGCAATGACAGATTGGAGGACTTTTTGCGAGGTTATCAAAAATATTAGGGGTATTTTATGAAATTATCAGGGACCGGAAGGTCAGGGAAAGAAGCCGAAACCGTATCCTATGACTCCCGGATGTTTCCTTCGATCGGCCGGATTTACGTGGCGGCCACCCCTCGGGGAATATGCCGGATTTCCTTGCCGGCCCACCCGGTGGAGCATTTTTTTAAGGCCGTTATTGAAAAGCATGATCCACGTATTTTTATACAAAACAGTAAGTTGTTTGAAATTCTCTATATCCAGCTTGAAGAATATTTAGCCGGCGCGCGGGATGTATTTTCCATCCCCTTGGACCTCCGAGGGACGCCTTTCCAGTCAGAGGTCTGGGTAGCCCTGAGCCGGATCCCCTATGGGGAGACCCGCAGTTACGGGGAGATTGCCAGACAGATCGGGCGTCCTAAAGCGGTCCGGGCCATAGGCCAGGCCAATCATGTCAACCCGGTACCCATCCTTATCCCCTGCCATCGGGTCATCGGTGCTCAGGGGGAGCTGGTCGGGTATGGCGGAGGTATCCCGATGAAAAAACACTTTCTGGACTTAGAGAAAAAATTTCGTTGCAACTTCCTGGCGACCCCGTTATAATACTACCTATTGTATAGATGATTGCAGCAGGGTCTATATATAGTATAACTACTTAGTATATAGCGCAGGCTGAACACTCGCCTTCCCAGCCAACCGGACCGGGGAAGACATTCGTAGTAATCGCATTCAAATTAAAATGAGGAGTATTTTATGGCTACCCCTGTTCCCAAAGTCGTCCTGTCAGCCAATGCCCAAATCGTCTTGAACAAACGTTACCTGCGGAAAAACGACAAAGGACAGGTGATCGAGAAACCGGAAGACATGTTTCGACGGGTAGCCCGGGTGGTAGCCTCGGCCGACAGCCGTTACGGGAAAAAGGGCCAGACGAAAAAGAGCGAGGAAACATTTTACCGGATGATGACTCAGTTGGAGTTCATGCCGAATTCCCCGACCCTGATGAATGCCGGCCGTTCTCTGGGACAACTCTCCGCCTGCTTTGTCCTCCCGGTGGAAGATTCCATCGACAGCATCTTTGAGGCCATCAAACAAACGGCCATCATTCACAAGAGCGGCGGGGGGACCGGTTTTTCGTTTTCCAAGATCCGTCCGGAGAAGGATACGGTCAAATCCACTCACGGCATTTCCAGCGGACCGATCTCCTTCATGACCGTTTTTGACGTGGCCACCGAAACCATCAAGCAGGGCGGGACCAGGCGGGGGGCCAATATGGGGTTGCTGCGGGTGGACCACCCGGATATTGAAAAATTTATCGAAGCCAAGCTGCAGACCGACCGACTGAATAATTTCAATATCTCGGTCCTCATCCCCGATGTCTTCATGGAGGCCCTGGAAAAGGACCGGAACTATGAACTGGTCAATCCCCATACCGGCAAAGCCGTCCGGTCCGTCTCCGCCCTGTCCATTTTTAATAAGATCGTAAATTCCGCCTGGCGCAGCGGGGAACCGGGAGTGGTGTTTATCGACCGGATCAACCGGGATAACCCGACGCCGCATCTGGGACCCATCGAGGCCACTAACCCTTGCGGGGAACAGCCTCTGCTGCCCTACGAGTCCTGCAATCTGGGATCCATCAACCTGGCCCGGATGGTGAAGAAGGGCAAGGTGGATTTCGAGAAACTGCGCGGCACCATTCAGGAGGGGGTCCATTTTCTGGATAACGTCATCGATGTGAATAAATACCCTCTGGCGGAGATCGAAAAAATGACCCGGGGCAATCGTAAAATCGGGTTGGGTTTGATGGGCTTTGCCGATCTGCTGATTCAGGTGGGCGTCCCTTACAACTCGGAGCGGGCCGTGGAACTGGCCGAGCAGATCATGGAGTTCATTCAGAGCGAGGCCCGAAAATCCTCGACCCAATTGGCCCGCGAACGGGGGAATTTCCCCAATTTCAAGGGGAGCATTTATGACCCGGGGAGGAAGGCCAAGGCCTTCATGCGCAACGCCACCACCACCACCCTGGCCCCCACCGGGACCATCAGCATCATTGCCGGGGCCTCCAGCGGCATCGAACCCCTGTTTGCCGTCTCCTACTATCGGACCGTGCTGGACGGCACCCGGATGGTGGAGGTCAATCCCTATTTCAAAAAAGTGGCCAAGGAGAAAGGTTTTTACCGGCCTGAACTGATGGAGGAGATCGCCAAAGAAGGCTCCATAAAGAACCTGGAAGGGATCCCGGAGGAGCTGAAAACCCTGTTTGTCACCTCCCACGATATCGACCCGGAATGGCATATCCGCATCCAGGCGGCCTTTCAGCGGCACACGGACAACGCCGTCTCCAAGACCATCAATTTCCCCGAGGAAGCCACCCCGGATGAAGTCAAGGCCGCCTACTTGCTGGCCTACCGGGAGGGGTGTAAAGGGGTCACCATCTACCGCTACGGGAGCCGCGAGACCCAGGTGCTGAATCTGAGCAAGCCGGCGGAAGGGCCGAAAATCAATCCCCGCCCCCGGCCTTCCCGGACCAACGGGGTCACGGAACGGATCAACACCGGCTGCGGGAAGCTGTATGTAACCATCAACGAGGATGAAAAAGGGTATTGCGAGGTCTTCGCTCAGATGGGCAAGACCGGAGGCTGCGCCTCGTCCCAGATCGAGGCCACCGGCCGCTTGATCTCCCTGGCCCTGCGCTCCGGCATCTCCATGGGTTCCGTCATCCGGCAGCTTTCCGGGATCCGCTGCCCCTCCCCGGCCTGGGTCAACGGCCACCAGGTCCTCTCCTGCCCGGATGCCATCAGCCGGGTGATCGGCAGCTACACCCAGATCGAGACCTCCGAAAGCGGATCGCTCATGGGTTCCTGCCCGGATTGCGGCGGCCAGGTGGTCCACGAAAACGGCTGCCTCAACTGCCATTCCTGCGGATTTTCCAGGTGCAGCTAAAGAAAACCCATCCGGATTTTTTTACTGAAGCTTTGAAGAAGCGGCCCGGCCGAGCCTTGAAAAAATGAGGTTAGTCCGCGATCACGGGGAAATATATCCTGAACCCGCCTGAAGCTATCCCATCCAGCGCATCCGTCGTTCCCGAAAGTTGAGTCGTCCAGGTTGTCCCGGTGGGGGAAGTCTTGATGATACCCAGATCCCCTACGGCAACGAAACTATTTTTTTGAAAGGTTACCCCAAACAAGTCATTCAATGTCCCGGAGTTTTGCCCGGCCCAGTTGGTGCCATCGGAAGACGTCAGGATGGTTCCGTTGGCTCCTACAGCCACCATTTGCCCCATCTGGGAAGTTATTCCCCATAAAAAGCTATTGGTCCCCGATGTCTGGGGAGTCCAAGTCAGACCATCGGGCGAGGTCAAGATGGTCCCCTGGTCCCCCACAACGACATGGTTTCCATTATCAAAAGTGACCGCGGACAAGAACTCCATGGTATTCGAGGTTTGGGAAGTCCAGGTCACCCCATCGAGGGAGGTTAGAATAGTTCCGTTGTTTCCCACGGCCACAAAAAGGTCATTGGTAAATCCGACCCCAAAAAGAGACGCAGTGGTCCCCGAGATCTGCGAATTCCAGGTCACCCCATCCGGGGAGGTTAAGACGGTTCCAGTCCCCAGGACATAATCAAAGCCCACTACCACAAAAATTCCATTTCCATAGGCTATCCCAAATAAGGTACTGTCGGGAGCGCCGGAGTTCTGGGGGGTCCAGGTGATCCCATCCGCGGAAGTCACTATGATCCCCAGGTCCCCAACGGCCACGTATTTTCCTTCTCCTCGGGTTAACCGCCACAATTTTTGAGCGGCATTGGAGGTCCTGCTGGTCCAGGCGTCTCCCGTGTCGGAGGTGATAATCTTCGCCGGGTCTGCCGTCGCGTCATCTTCGATCGCTACCAAAAAGGCTGCCTGAACAGGACCTCCCAGGACAAGGGAGATCGACAGCATAATCCCGAGCCAGACCGCTAAAGTTCTTCAAACCCATATTTCCGATGTCCTGCTTGATCATGGCGCTCTCCCTTGGAGAAGGATCTTGTCAACCCGTTTTAAGGGTTCTAAGTGACATTGATAAAAGTCTGCACGGTTCCCAGGACCTTACCGGTGATCCAGTGACGGTACTGGAGGGTTGCCAGATAACTCTTCGGAAATGGCGGCGGCTTGATGATCAGGTCATAACGTTGAGCCGTGGACAATACAAAAGGGTAGTTGGCTCGGAGCTTAAAGGGGCTGGAGTATTTGGTCTCGGGAGTCCCGCCCAAAGGCCGGCCATCCGTGGCGACGACCGTTACCGGCAGTCCGATGGTCCACCGGTTCAGCGTATACCCGGCATTGGTCAGGCGCAGGAGTATGGTCTGTCCGGCCTTGATAGTAATGGCCACCCGGGGATCGTTGACGGGCGCGTTCGGGGCGATCGAAAGGCCGTTCATTAAGAAATAATCCGGTTGAAAATCGTGCAAAATACCGTCGTTGGTAAAAGGACCGTTAACGTTGCAGCCTGCCATAAAGGCATTATGCGTGAAGTCATGCCAGCGGCTGTCAATCTCATCGGGAACCCAAAAGGCCTCGACGTCATATGCGGGTCCTCCGGTGAAGGCCGTTCCCGGTCCGGTGGGAGGATCGATAATCAACAAACCGTACATGCCCATTTCAAAATGGAGGACGGTGTTTTTATGGCAATGGTAAGTATAGCTACCGGCATGACTGGCATACCATTGATACCTATAGGAGCTGGTTAATTCAAAAGACATCTTTCCTACCCCGTCATTCATGGGGGTCGGTTCGATACCGTGGTGATGGATCGTATGGGTATTGCCTGCGACGTTGGCAATGGTATGGACCACTTGCCCCTCTCTAACCCGCATCATGGGAGACGGAAAGGTGGCGGGTAAACCGGGATCGGAGATAACCCACATGCGCACCTTTCTTCCATCCCACATGGTCAGATCGAGGTTATCCTGTAAGCGCCGCGTGAAGGTGATATCGGGAACCACGGCGTCCGGTGTCGGCCCGTTGAAAGTAGGCGGGCAAAGGAATTTTATGAATTCCTCTTCCTTGTCCGGGGGAACAGGATCACGAGGGATTATAGGGATTGCCATCATCGCTCCTCTCAGGCCGACTCCAGGGTGGAAGGGCCCCCACTTTCATGATTATCGAGGGAAATCAACCGGTCCGCCCGGGAGGGTGAGGTCCCCGGTGATCTCCCAGTCCGTCAGCATTCCCATCGGATAGTTGCCGCCGGCGGCAGTCTGGGACATCTCCGTGTGATCGTGCATGGGAAAACCCAAGGGGGACTGGCGCATTCCTCCCAGAGTTAAACTCAATTCCTGGGTCGGAGGCCAATTGGCACTCGGAGGAATATCCACAGGTTTAACAAAAGGAAGCAGCCAGTCCATGCGCTCCAGTGGCCTCAGGGGGAAGGTATCGACCAAAAGGAGATTTTTTTGCACTACACCGTTCAGGGCCAGCACATAGATATGGTTACCATGGATATGCAGCGAATGGATCGCCATGCCGGCATTGAGGATCCGAATCAAAGCCGGTTCCCCGATACGGCCCTCGGGAGCGGTATCATGATTATGGGCGGCAAAATATCCGGATCGGCCGTTGATCGTAAAATAACGAGGCAGGAAATTTTGTTTAAGGTCGGCCGGAGAGATAAACTGGTTATTCAGGGCCAGGGAATTGAAGCTGGGATCAATACTGTTTAACAGCCAAATCCAATAACGGGCAGGATCCCAGGGGTTTCCGGGAAACGGAGGTGAATTCCCCAGGTCATTGAACAGGGCCTGGGCATTGGGCGTGGGAGCACTGTACGGCGTGTTCCCTGAGATCGGACTGACGATCATGGCCCCCTGCAAGCCCAGAACCCGATTGACCGGTGCGTTCAAGGGATCGAGATAAAGATAGGTGCCGGCCTTAGGCGCGGTAAAGGTGATGACCTTACTTTCTCCGGGGAGGATTGGACCGCTGTCCACCACCCCGGGGATGGAAAAGGCATGGGGTTCGTCCAGGGCGTTGGTCAGCTTAAGGGTAATCGGGTCGCCCTCGTTGGCCAGGATGACGGGACCGGGAACCCGAGGTCCTAAGGTTGGCGTCTGAAAGGCCCAGAAGTAAACCGGCGTAAAATCAGCCATCTCGATGATGGCCTCGCTGAAGGTCAGTTCAAGGGTCTGGGCGGCAGCCAGGGCCTCCGACTCCCGGAAGATCTTGGGTATCCCGGCGGGTGCATTGACGAGGATGGCGGCCAAACCGGTCAGGCCGTATTTGATAAATTGCCGTCTCTCCATAACTCCCCCAGACTATTTTAGTTTAAATATTATTCCAATTTTAATATATATGAAATAGGCCTTGCAATGGGTAAAAGTATGTATTTTTGTTTTCTACAAAATGATATGATGGAACAAAATCAGAAGCAAGCTGCCCAAGGGCCTGCAGGCGAAGGCTAAGGCCAAATTGCAGCAGATCTGGATGGCCTCAAACAAGGCCGAAGCGTTAAAAACTTTGATTCCTTTATCCAGACCTATGAAGCCAAATACCCCCAAGCCGTGGCCTGCCTGGAAAAGGACCGGGAAGTCCTGTTAACGTTTTATGATTTTCCAGCGGAACGGATTTTTCTAAAAATGACGTGGTGTTGGATTTTGGGGCAGGTCTGGGGGACATCTCTTTTATTGGTTAAAGATAGGGCGAAACGAGTTTATTTGTTTGAAAAGTCGATATATTTGCGATGTGAATTGGAAAAACGTTTTAGTAAATTTCAGAACATCCATATTGATGGGTGAACCGTAATAATCAAAAAGCCGATAAATAAGAAGTATTCTCAGCAGGAGTTCGTATCGTCTCTAAATGACTTGGAAGAGAAAATCTGGCCTTGGAGAGCGATTTTTAAGGAATATCAAGAAGTGCTTAAAGTCTTGTGTTTTGATGAATTGGGAACCCCCTGGGATAAGACTCTAAATCCGTTGTGCCATCTGAGAGAGCGGCAGGTAGGTTCGATTTCCATGCAATTCTACCAATATGCCATTTCTTTCTTTTTCCTTCTCTTTTTCCTTCTGATTTTCGCCCCTCCCTCTATCGCCGAAGGCGGACCACTCGATCTTCTGGCGGCGAAAGGGTCGTCCGAGAAACTCGCGGAGCTTTCTGACCCGGAAGTCCGGCTTATTTTGTTGGTGAATCAAACCAGAACAAAAGCGGGCTTGAGGCCCTTGAAGCCTTCCCGACTTCTGGGTGAAGTGGCCCGAGCCCATAGCCGGGAGATGCGCGACGAAAAATTTTTCTCCCACACCAACCCCTATGGATGGGGTCCGAAGGAGCGACTGGAAAGGGCGGGATTTGCCTGGAAGGCTTATGGGGAAAATATAGGGTGCGGCCCGGACTCCCCGGAAAAAATCCTGCAAACCTGGATGAACAGTGCCAGTCACCGGGAAACCCTACTCGATCCGGTCTATACGGAGGTCGGCATCGGCCTGGTCCGGGGAGGGAAATGCCGAAGCTACTGGACGGGCCTGTTTGCCAGGCCCCGGAGTTGAGGAGGGCGGCTAAAGACAATCTCTCGCAGAGCGCGCAGAGGACGCAGAGAATACCTTTCATCTCTTCCTGACTTATCAGTAAAAACAGGGGATGTCGGCGGAATTGTGCCGGTCCGGCAGTTGGGACTTATATGCCTGGGCGTTGAGGTCCAATTATTTTCGCTCATGCTGGTCCGAACCGGAAAAAAGCCCCTGGCCCGGAGCATGCGGCGCCTGATGACCGGGTTGCAGAAGAATTTTCTGAATGGCTGCCCACCAGTTAGAATTAACCGGAAATAAACCCAGCTTTCTGATATAGTTGAGATCGTTTTTTCTGAAGAAAGAGAATTGGGGAAGGGGAGGTAGAATCATGACCAAGGAAGAACTGCTTTCAAGAATAGCCATAAATTCAGAGATTTGCTTTGGAAAACCTTGTATTCGTGGCCGGAGAATTTGGGTATCCCTGATCCTTGACTTCCTGGCCGGCGGAATGAAAATAGAAGAAATTATGAAGGAATATGACTTGGAAGAAGAGGATATCCTGGCCTGCATCGCCTACGGGGCGGAGATGGCACGCGAACGGTACTTTGAGTACCCTATAGAGGTTCGGCAATGAAGTTAAAGCTGGATGAAAACCTCAGCAAGGCGGCTGCGGAAATATTTCGACAAGCCGGACACAACACCGAATCGGTGATCAGCCAGCGGATGGCCGGGTCTCCTGATAAAAAAGTCATTTCTGTCTGTCAAACCGAAAAGCGGTGTCTGGTTACTTTGGACCTGGATTTTGCCAACCCTTTGATTTTTCCCCCGGATGAATATTATGGGATTGCAGTTTTTCGGCTTCCTTCCCGATCAAGCTATGGCGATTTACTTATTCTTTGCCGGACCCTATTGGTCGCCCTGGGGGAAAAAGATATCCAGGGGAAGCTCTGGATTGTTCAAAAAAACCGGATTAGGGAATATCAAACTGAAACCGATAACGAAGCATAGCGTTACCTTATTCGAAATCCGAAATCGGGAAAACAGATAAAGACAATCTCTCGCAGCGCGCGCATTGGAAAATGATCTCTGTGATCTCTGAGATCTCGAGCTATGCGGGCGAGAGACCCCCCCCTTATTTCATCAGCGTGGGCAGGCGGGTGTGGATGCGGAGGAAGGCGTCCACTACATCCGGGTGGAACTGGGCGCCTCGTTCCCGGGTGATGACCTCCACCGCTTCGGCATGGGGGCGTTCGGGCTGGTAGCAGCGGTCCGAGGTCAGGGCGTCGTAAGTGTCGGCTACCGCCACGATGAGGGCCGATAAGGGGATTTCTTCTCCCTGTAATCCATGGGGATAGCCGCCGCCGTCGTAGCGTTCATGATGGAAGAGGGCGATTTCCCGGCCCATGGCGATGAAGCTGGCCTGACCCAGCTTTTCATCCATATCCCGCAGGGCTTCCCCTCCAATGGAGGTGTGTCGTTTGATGGCCTCGTATTCCTCGGCGGTGAGCGGGCCGGGTTTGAGGAGGATGGCGTCCGGAATGGCCACCTTACCCAGGTCGTGCAGGCTGCAGGAGTCGGTCAGGTTGTCCACGAAACCGGCGTCAATCCGGCCCTGATATTTGTGGTCCCGGCCCAGCTCCAGGGCGATTTCCCGGCAGAGGGTGCGGATCCGGTCCAGGTGTTCGCCGGTGTATTTGTCCCTGGAGTCGGCCAGCTTGGCCAGTCCGAAAATCGTCGCCTGCTGGGTCTTTAACTGAACCTCCTGTTGTTCCTCCAACTGTTTGACCTTTCGGACCAGGGCCTGCTGTTTCTTATCCACCAGCACTTCCAGGGAATTGGAATGCTCCCGCAACAGTTCCTGCACCCGTTCCAGGTCCGCCCGCAGCAGATACTCTTTCCAGCGCAGGCGCATATTGGTCTGAGCGCCCACGTAAGCGATGACCAGGGTGGCAACGACGAAGAGGTTATTGGCCAGGAAAACGAAGTCATACCGGGGCCAGTTCATAGTCAGCGTCAGGATCAGATACATCGTGTAGAGCACCAGGGTGTGCAGGAAGGTGCGGCGGGTCCGGACCGGGAGGAGGATGCAAAAACCGATGAAGACCAGATTCAACCCGGCATAGTAGGGGGTGGATAAGCTGTCCAGTTCCAGGATCATCTTGATAATGATCCCTCCCACCAGGTAGAAGGCCGTCAGGCCCAGGTAAAAACTTTGGTTCCCCAATTCCCGGTAGCGGTTGACGGCCCACAGGATCAAACAGCCGCCGGAGGCAATCATCCGGTAGACCAGGAACGTCCTCCAAAGGGCCGGGTAGAGAAGATAATCCAGGAGAGCGAAAAGAGGCACCAGAAAGACCCCCAGCAGCAGGATGACCTCCACCCGATGGCGAAGGAGGGGAGTCAGGTCTTCATAAAAACGCGAAACCTGGTCCGGATTCGTTTCGGCGGTCTTCCAATTTCCGAAAAGGGATTTCGTGAGTACGATGGGTTCCTCCTCAGGCTATGGGATAACGGCCGCTTTACGGGCGATCAGGAAGAGATTGACCCCTTCCGGTTCGGAGTACACTTCCACTTCGGCGCCGAAAGGAGTGTCGGCCAGAAGGAGGCGGAGTTTTTCCGGGTCGCGGTGAATCAGCTTCCACTGAAGCAGGTGATCCATGAAGGCCCGATTGGGGTTTCCGGGTCCGAAATTTCCGGCTACAAAAACACCCCCCGGCTTGAGGTATTCATAGGCCCGGCGGGCCAGGGCCTGGAAAAGGGGATCCTCCAGATAATCGGTCAGACCGGCGGAGTAGATAAAGTCCAGGGGGCCAAAGGGATGCTTGTCCCGGCCGATGACCCAGCGGAGCACATCGGTCTGCATAAAGCGGATGACGGCCCGGTGTGAAAACACATTGACCTTTTGATGGGTGAATTCCAGGGCTTCAGGGTCGGCATCCAGACAGATGGCCTCGACGGGTCCCGGATCCGTTTTTTCACTCAGAAAGTCAAAAAGTTCACGGCAGGACCCGCAGGCCAGATTGAGGATGCGCAAGGTCTCTTGACGGGCGGTCCGGAGGCCGGCCTCCTGTTCCAAAAGTTTCTTGAGCAGGCTCCGCCGGCCGCGCACCGCCCGGGCGGCCGAGGTGTTCAGACACCACTGGTCCACCAATCCTCCCAGTCGCCCGTCTCCCTGGGGCCGGTTGGCGTAAATCATCTCCATCATCTGAAAGTCGCCGGCATAGCCCTTCGGCTTATAATAGGCCCGCTCCGCGAAACGGCTGCGCATGAAGTAGGGAAAGATCTCCTTAAAGACATAGCCCCAAAAAGGTCCTTCCAGGTTGTGGCCCTCGATCGAACGGCGAAGGTCCTCGAGTTCCGTATTGAAGTGATCCAGGATGACTTGACAGCGCTCCTGGAAAGGCTCCGGGGGTGATCCCTCGGGGACCTGCTGCAGCCGAATGGACAGGTCAAAAAAATCGGCTTTAAAGGTTTCCACCAATTGGTTGACCTTCGGCCAGAAGGGGCTTTGAAAGGATCTGGCCGTTAAAGCCTCGGATTCCTGAAAAGACCGACGACCGGTGGAAAGGGCCGCCGAGTAGGCCACCAGGGGTTCCCGCTCTTCGAGGACCCGTCGGAATTTCGTGCAAATGGACCGGGCCAGCAGGGTGACAAAGGCGCCGTAGAGGACCGGCTCCCTGTTTTTCATCGTTTCCATGGACCCCTGATCCCAGGTTCGGATGACCGAGTCTTCCGTGGCCCTCAAGGTGCGGACCCGGGAATGATGATCGAAGAAACCGATTTCCCCGAAAAGCTCACCGGTCTTGATAAAGGCCACGATGATGGCCTTTTCCCTGGCGCCGTAGGTCACTTCCACAGTGCCGGATTCGACATAATAGAGGTTAAAGGCCTGGGCCCCTTCGGCCATGATCACCTCATATTGCGAATAGGAAAGAGGCCGGGACCATTCAATAATTGCCTGCCAGAGGAGCGGATCGACGCCCAATTGCCGGGAGGGAGTGTTATCCCTGATGGTTTCCGTGTTATCGGTCATAAAAGTCCTAATCTATGAGTTTCCCCTTTTAAACTAGGAAGGTCCAGGGGGAAGGATAATTTTTCTTCACTTTTTATTGTCTGAAAGGAAGGCAGTGAAATGGATAAGACGTATCCATAACTCCTATCGGAATATTCGAAGAAAAAATTAACTACAAAGCGAAACAAAATCTAAAGGACCAACTCTCAAATTAGTAACAATCTCATAAATCGTCATTCCCGCAGCGTTTCTGGGCGGGAATCCAGTTTTTTCTTAAGGAACACTGGATCCCCGATAAGGGCCTTCGGGGATGACGGGAGATCACCCGCAAAGACAATAGTTGGTCTTGCCGGGTCAATAATCCAGGCAGATAAAGCGTTTGCAAATATCTGGCCGTTGGTCATAGATGGAACATCTTCCATTGAATAGGAATTCGCAGCCGTTTTCAATAATCAGCTTACTATGTCCGGACAGGGAGAGGTGGAGGCGGTTGGCGCCCAGTGCCCGCAGTTGGGTGTACTCGTTCCAGGTGATGTTCACGGTGGGAAATGAACGACAACAATCACTGCCGCAAGACTGGCAGCGTCTCAGATTGCCTATAGGGTGATCCAGCAACACAGCGCGCCGTTTCACCCGGGGGCGCTTGAAGGGGATCCTGAAGATAGATTTTTTCTCGTAAGGGTTGGAACTAATTATAGGAAAGGAATTACAGCCTTGTCAAGAGGAAAAGGGACTTGCTCCGCTTCACTTTTGTGTTCAAGCACTAACGCTGAAAGCGAAGGGCGGTCGACGGATCTGATGGGGGCCGTTCGCTATTTCGGATTAGGATTGCCTAGGGGGGCCTGGCCCTCGCCTGGCTGATGGACCTGAAATTTGCCCGGCGCCGGGGGTTGGGGTTTTTCGGCTTCCTTGGTTTTTCCCTGGGCTTCCTTTTTCAGTTTCTCGTAGTGTTCGGGGGAAATAAGGGCCTGCCCGCTGCCCGCCGATAAGAACAAGATCCCGCCCAACAATAACCCAACGGACTTTTTATTCAAGAAAAACATCGTTTACCTCTTTTAAGTATAATTGAATTTTATGGTTTTTTAAAAAGTCGGAAAACCCGGCCTTGCGAGCGAGGCCATCTCTCCCCTGGCAAGTGGCTGCTTATTGGGGATTGCTTAGTCGTTTCCCTCCTCGCAATGACCTCCCTGTTACTTTTTGCCTATTCATCAAGATTTCAAAACTTATTTTTCTTTGTGGCCTAAGATTTGAAGTGCCCAGTCATCGAAAGCTACCACCCGATCGGAGTGATTCAGGTTGCCCATCCCATGGAGGCCCAATTCCGGCCCTTGGGCGGAAAAATTATCGAGCACGAATTTGTATGTCCGCAGGGTGCCTTCATCATACCATTTCCCCCCTAAAGGATACCGCAGTAATTTGACCAGGTTTTTATTCGCCGGGACAACGTTGGGATTGCAATCGTTGGGGTCGGTTGGATTGACGGTGGAATCGGAACAACCGTCAGCGTAAGCTGGGTTGAGAATCAACCGTACCGGGTTCAAGCTCAGGGTGTTGCCGAGGGCTCCGGAACCGATCTGGGTCGAACGACTGGTCAGGGTAAAAAAATCATAATAATTAGGATCATGAGTGGGATTATCGGGGTTAAAAATATCGGGCACCCAATAATTCAGAATACTGTGGTAGTAGTGCACCGGGTTTATTGTATCGGTGAAACTGAAATAACCTAGCTTATTAGAGGGCCAGGAGGGAAAAAGAAGGGCATTCACCCACTGGGGGGGCATCTTTTTCCTGGCTAAGTCCGTGCAGGCCGAATTAGGTGCCGTTTGGCTGTTATCGGGCGAGGCATCCCCGTAAAAGATATTGATTTCATTCACTCTTTCTCCTCCGACGAATTTATCCTTTACCCGGACCAGGATGGAGGTGTTGTCACTTACCAAGCCGTCCACCGCGGCAATCTGGGCACCGATTACCTTCAAGTCGTTGCCGGCCCGGAGGGCGGGATTGGTATTCGGAATCCCCATGTCCGCGTAACCCAGCCATCTCCGGCGTTCCACCCCTCCTTCAACCCGCTGTTCCCAGAGGATCAGCAGCAGGTGATTGGCTAGCCCCGCGGGCTTGATGCTGTTGGGAATTAAATCATACCCGCCCCCGCAACCGGCGGCGGAATAGGTATACCGCATGAAGGATAACCCGTAGCCCTCAAATTTACCGGGAGCCACTTCATGCCAGCGAAAATTCAGTCCGGAAACCGCCGCCTGCAGCCCCACATACCAGCCCACTTTGACCTGGACATCATAATTGACGTGGTTGTAATCCGTCCAGGACTGACGAAGAGGTTGGACCAAATTAGTGGCCATTTCGCCCACATGAAAGCCGATGTTGCATCCCGGGTTGTCTGCGTCGGGGACGGGATAGATCCCCAGATCGCTGAAGGCGGCCCAGTAGAGATGGAATCCTCCGGTAGCCACATACTGCTGGATGGCGATCTTGGTGTGATTGGCGGCGTCTTTAAGGCTTGCGGGTTTAAAGGCATCCAGATTTTGAAAGGTGGTATTGGCCACCGGCGAGTTGATCGGGGGTTCGGCCGGGAAAAAATTCGGGTTATTGGGATCGGAAGTGTTGAGATCGGAACTTGACCGCACCTGCGCCCGGGCCAATAACAACCCGTCGTTTCCGTTCACGGTGCCGAAAGAGGTGACGTCATAATAGGCCGTGCCGGTAGCCGGGGTGACTTTGGTGGCGGTAAAGCTGAATTGGCCGCGGTTGTTATTCAGGGTAAAGGTCCGATTATGGAGATTGGTAAGGACGGGCGAGCAATTCGGATCATTCCCTGTATAGCAATTGGCCGCGTAGCTCATTCCCGTCTGGGCCAGTTGATAGGCCCGGTTACGGCTGTTTTCCGTCAATTCGGTGTTGCGTGAACTGGCGGTAAAGGAATAAATGGCGGCCCCCATACCGCCCAGGGCCATCATGATAAAGATCAAATAGATGAAAGCAAATCCTTTTGGGTTGTTTTTTTTCATTATCCTGCTCCCCTATTATTTGGCCGGCCATTCCCTGCCGGTCCTTTTAGCCCGGAGAATCGCGGGTTAATTCTGCAAGGCTACGCGGGCATTAAATGTGCGGGTAACATTCACATTCGGGCCTCTCAGGCTGAGGGAAATTTGAATAATCCGCAAGGCCGCGTCGGTGGCGCCTCCTGCTCCCAGATCGGTTCCAGCGGCATTGAGATAGGTAAACTGGAGGCCGTTGCCGGTTACCGCCAGATCGGTTAAGGGCAGGTTGTCCAATCGTACCTGGTCATTAACCTGGTTGACGGTGTGGAGACCATTGACCCCATCGAAATTGGAGGTATAAGTAAGGCTGCCGGCGTTGCCGGCCGAAATAGAATAGCGTGCCAATAGGCCATTGAAGGGGATGTGAGACAATTCGATGGCCAGGCGGTCCAGAGCGATTTGGGCTTTTTGCGATATTTGGCTATTTTCAAGGGACTGATTATAGCCGTCCATGGCCCGCTCCAGCCCAAAGGACCCCATGAGGGCCATGATGCCCAGAACGACTATCACCACCACGATTTCGATCAAGGTAAATCCGCGTTGGGACTGAATTAGGCTCATAGAACTTCCTCGATAACGGGGAAAAGTCGCGTTAACTGGTACCGGGGCCGCCCCGGGTTCGCCGGGCACTCAATGGTTACTTTTAAAATCCGCTGGCCTCCGCCCTGTTCGTTTCCCGCGCCGTTAAAAGAAACAAAGGTATTTTCCACCACAGCATAAACGCCGAAGGTGTTGTTGAACGAAGACCCGGCCGGGCCAATATTGGCGGATAGGGTATCCAGGTCCGATTTTTTCTTATCCAGGATAAGAGCCCGGTAAGCCCCGTTGATACTTTCCATGGCCCGTTGCAGGGTTACCGCGTCCTGAAGCCACTGGGCCGGACGGTGGCTTTCGGTGATGCCGGATTGAAAGTAGGGCAGGATCATGATCATGATAATTCCGGCAATGGCGATGGTTGCGATCAGCTCGATGAGGGTGAACCCGCCCCCATTTCTTATTCTTGTCCGGTTTTTCATGGAATGAATCCTGTTTCCTGGGTGACGGTAATCTGGGGCGCTCCATAGAACGTAATGGTTAGAGGGACCGCGAGGTTGCCAATGCCATCGATCGGTTGTCCCCGATAATTAAACCGGACCAGCCCGGTTCCCCCGGTGATCGTATGGCCATTGGGCAGGGCATAGGTTCCCGAATCAGAGCCGGGAAGATTAACCGGTGGATTGGGCACCCCTCCATTTCGCTGAATCGTATAGTTGGCGGCGGTAATATTTAAACTCCACACATTTCCCGGAAGATCGCTCATGGCCTTGGATTGAGTGAACCTCAGGTTGGCCTTCAGAGCCTCCGCTTCGGCCATGGCCTGAAACCCCCGGGGGTTTCCCATGGAAACGATGGCAATCCCGGCCAAAATACCCACCAGGGCAACAACCGTGCACAATTCAATTATGGTGAAACCCGAATTATTTCTTAAGGACATAGTGGCCCGCCAAAGCTATTATTCTTAATTATTAATCGTAAGATTTCGGGAAAAGTTTAATATTTTTTATTGTTGTCCCCTAAAAATGCTATTTCGAGGCCCTCTTGGGCCAACCATTTGCTTTTCCTTGATAATATGCTTTAATTGGTATAACCCATTGAAAATGTTTATTTTAATTATAATAAGGCGGCCTTTGGTAAACCTATTTTTTTCTTGCAATGCCGGATCTTTTTGATATTAATAGAATCTCAAAAGTCTTTCCGGTTTCAGGCTTCATTCCCAAGAGATCGAAAACTTCGCAAAGTGAACCATGATTTTGGTTTTGTCATTCAGAGCGTAAGCGAAGAATCTCGTTTCTTCAATAAGTTGCGAGATCCTTCCCAGATCTTACCCTGAACCAAAGACGAGATTCTTCGTTTCACTCAGAATGACCAGCGAAGGGCTTGGGAAGATATAAATGAACTTTTTACTAAACCATCAATAGTTTTGATACGCGTTCCCGTGAGAAGCGACCTCCTGTAAAGGAAAATCGGACTTATGCCGTCTGGAAAAAATCAGTGGGTTGGTTTGGATATCGGCACCCAGTCCATCAAAATCATTGTCTTCGAAAAGAAGAGAAATCGTTGGGTCTTAAAGAATTATCAATACCACCAGACAACCGGCAATTGGGAAGAGGACCCCGTAGGCTATGAGAAGTGGGTCCAGGAGACCTTAAAAAAATCCGTCAATCAAATGGGCTTGGCAGGGGCCTGGGTGAGCAGCCCGCTCTCCGGGACCCAGGTAGCCCTGCGGAAGATGAGTTTTCCGAACATGCCCCTGGAGGAGGTCAAGGAAGCCGTTCGTTTCCAGGGGAAGGCGGCCTTTCCTTTTCCTCTGGACAACGCGGTCGTGGACGTCGCCCTGGTGGGCAAGTCTCAGAAAGAGAAGGAGCCCCAACAGGAAGTGCTGGCCGCCGCCGCCATCCGGGAACTGGCCAATCAACGGTTGAACTTGTTAAACAGTTTGAATCTTCGTCCCTTATGCCTCAGCCTGGCCCCCTTAGCCCTGAAAAAAACCTATCTACTCAACGCCGGGCGCCCGGCGAATGAATCCGTAGCCTTGATTGATATCGGGGCCCATGCCAGCACCATTGCCATGATTCAGAACGGGGAGGTGGTTTTTTCCCGGGAGATCGGCCTGGGCGGAGGGCATTTTACCGAAACGTTGATGGACCTTTCCCGATCCTTTCCATCGGGTAAGCCCTTAACCTATGAAGCGGCGGAGCGGACTAAAATAATTTACGGTATCCCCGACCCGGGCCTGGAGCAGGAACAGACGGAAGAAGGGATCCCGCTGGAAGGAATTCGGGATGGTTTGATGCCGGTGGTTGACCGGTTAATCATGGAGATCGACCGGTCTTTCGGCTATTACAAGACCCAGGCGGAAAACCAGACCATAGACCGCATCCTGCTGTCCGGCGGGGGGGCATTGCTCAAAGGATTACCTAAGGCCCTGGAGCGCAGTTTCAATATACCCTTAGCCGAATATAATCTCTGGGAAAATCTGGAAATCGACCCGGGGATCAACAGCGAGGCGCTGGGCCGGGAGTATCCGCTCTTTATTATTGCCATTGGTTTGGCCACCGATGACCGACCGGCTATCAATCTCCTTCCCTATGCCCTCCAATCTTCCCGGCAAGCCTATTGGGATATCGGGAAGAAATCCCTGGCCTTTGGGTTTCTGCCTGTTGTTTTTGCCGGTTTTTTGGCCTACCAGGTCTTGAGCGTGCGATCGGAATTATCCCAACTCGATAAAAAGATTTCCACCCGCAAGGGAGAACTGGCCCGTTTAGAGCAACCCCAAAAGGAATTGGATAAGCTCAGACAACAGGAAAATGAACTGGATCAAAAGCTGAGTGTTTATCCTCCCAAAATGGTGGAAAAGACCCCGGTCCAGGAGATCCTCAGCCGGATCAGTCAAAAAGTTCCTCCCAATATTACCCTGACCAGCTTTTCGTTGATCATGGACCCGGTAAAAGAGGTTAAGCCGCCCGAAAACAAGGCCGACGAAAAAGATAAAGGAAAAAAAGCGGAAACCGTTCCCCAAGAAGGTCTCCGGTCGAAAGGCGAGGGGAACATCCAATTGAAAGGGGTGGCCTACGGAGCTGGGGACGAGGTACTGCGGTCGTTGGCTGCCTTTAGTCGGGGACTGGAAACGGTGAATTACTTCAGCGGGGTTAGGCTGGAGGACGTAAAGCGGAACGATACCTTTAAAACTCCGGCAGCGGATTTTTCCCTGTCGGTCCGAATGAATTTTTAGAGGATTTTCATACAATGGTTTTAAAGACCCGCGAAAAGATTATGGTGGCTCTGGCCGCGGCTGTCGTCCTTTATTTTGCCGTGGACTTTTTGTTCCTGGTGCCCCAGCAAAAAGGAATAAAGGCCAAACAAACCCAATTGAAAGAGCTGCAGGAAAAAATGACGGCCGCCACCAATACGCTGCCGGAGTTGAATGTGGTGAGGACCCGGCTGGAGGAAAAAAAACGGTTTTTGGATTCGGCTAAAGAAAAAGTAGTGGGCAAAGAGCAACTTCGCGTATTCCTGGATCAGTTGGCCGCGGAGAGCGCTCGCCTTAAATTGGAAATCAATTCCCTGACCATCGGCCGGGAAGGGGAAGTGGCGAAATCGGAGAAGTCATCGGCCCCGCAGGCAGCGGGGAGTAAAGGGCCTGGCCCGGAAGGATCGAAGTTCAAAAAAGTTGTGACCGATCTGAATTTGTCCGGTCCCTATGAAGGGGTTATGATTTACCTGGCGGAAGTCGAGAAACTGCCCCTGTTTATGGAAATGGATCAGGTGCAGATCCAGGGAAATAAAGAAGGGCTGCCTAAAGTGCAATTGTCGATCCGACCGGGTTTCTTGATGAAGGCGGAAGAAAAGCTGTAACTGGATAGAGATGAAGAACGATGCTGGATACTGGATAGTTGGATAAAAAACAATAAAATTCGAATTCTATTAAAAATCCCTCCCAACCTCCCTTTAATAAAGGGAGGGGTCTTGCGGAAAAAGGCATTTAACTCCCCCCCTTAGGAAAAGGGGGGCGGGGGGGGGGATTTCGAAGCCTTCGGGGTGCCCCGGGGACATGGGGAATTAGTGAGAAAGAAAAGTGGAATAACCCTTAATTTACTCATCATAGCGGCCTGTTTATTTTTCCCAGGGTTGGGAAAACCTTGGGCCGCCTCTGAGGAGACGGTCGATAAATCACCTTCTTCGGGGGGCCGGAACCCTTTTGCCTATCCGGCTAAAATTCTCAAAGAGATGGCCCTGGCCAAAAAACCGGAGGGAAAACCAGGGGCCGAGGCCCCCGCAACCGCCAAGACGTACACCTTAACCGGCATCCTCTGGACCGAAAGGGGCGGGGTGGCCTCCATCAACCAGCGTATCCTGCGGGAGGGAGAGACCTTGGACGAATATAGGGTGACCCGAATTGAAACCGGGAAGGTGGTTTTAAAGAAGAGTGACGAAGAGCTGATCCTCAACCTGTTCCAGAGCCCGGTGGCCATAACCCGGCATGAAGATCAATTCCAATCTAAAAGAAAGAGATAGATATTAAATCCTATGGCCCGGGGATGGCATCCCGAGGCATGAAAACAAAGGGGCAGACATAAGCCTAACCGCTTGACATAATTAATAATCAATAATTCATTGTTAATTATTAACCGTTTGGTCTGTATTCTCGTATTAAAGGGAGGGGTGCCTTATGCGCCGATTTTTTATTTTCGTTTTCCTTGCTTTCTTATGGCCGGGCGTGCTGATCCTTTCCGGCTGCGCGACCGATTCCAAGGTGGCCCGCGTCCCGGACCCCCCACCGGCCGTTAAGCCTCCTCCGATTCAAGTCAAGGCTCCGGAGTTGCCCTCCGAGCTGCCGGCGGTCCAGGCCCTGCCCAAACCCAATGAGGTGGAGGAGGGGATATTCAAGGAAAGGCTCTATTCCCTTTCCTACCGGGAGGCCGAAATCCGGGATGTGCTCATGGCCTTCTCCCGGGAAAGCAGCTATAACATTATTGTGGGGCCGGAGGTTTCCGGAAAGGTCACGGTGGATTTAAAAAAGGTCACTTTGGCCAAGGCGCTTGACTCCCTAATCCGACCATTAGGTCTGGATTTCAAGCAGGAAGGGCGTTTTATTTACATCGTTAAACCCAAAATGGAGACCCGGATGTTTCATCTGAATTATCTGACCGTGGTTCGATCCGGTTCTTCAATAGTCTCCGGGACCGGCGGCTCCGGGCCATCCACGACCACCACCAGCGGCGGGACGTCCACTTCTTCCTCCGGGTCGCAAGTCGTCAGCCAGGTGAAAAGTGAAGAGGTGTCCAATCTCTGGAGCGAGATAGAAGGCCGGGATAAGGACGGGAAACTGGACGATAAGGTCAAGACCGGGATACGGGCGTTGCTTTCCGAGAAAGGGTCGGTGGCGGTCAATAAATTGGCCTCGGTTTTGATGGTGACCGATTTTTCTCAAAACCTGGAAATGGTCGAAAAATTTTTGCAGCAGGTGGAACGGGCGGCCAGTCGCCAGGTGATCATTGAAGCCCAAATCCTGGAGGTCACCTTGAACGACCGCTTCCAGTTGGGCATCGATTGGCGCCTTCTGCCGCAGATGACCAGCGCCGGAATCGCCTGGGGCGGCAACCAGAATTTATCCGGGGCCAGCAGCACCATTCCTTCCGGTTGGACGGTCCCCGCCGCCGCCACCGGGTTTACGGCGGGAATCGCCACCCTCAATTTTACCAGTATGCTCGATGCCCTCTCCCAGCAAGGCCATGTGAATCTCATTTCTTCTCCACGAGTAAACACCTTAAATAATCAAAAGTCGATTATCAAGGCGGCGATCGAAGATGTCTACTTTGAAGTGAGCATATCCACCAGTACCGGCGGCCCTCCGATTATCACGGCCACTCCCCGGAATGTGACTATCGGCGTGATCCTGAATGTGACTCCTCAAATCGATGCCGACGGCAATATTCTTTTGGATATTCAACCCAGCGTGACCGAAGAACTAACCCGCCGGACCCAGGCGGTGGGGTTCTCCGGGACCACCCCGATCTCGACCGAGGCCCCGGTGGTTTCGGTCAGGCAGACTCAGACCGTGGCCCGGGTCAGAGACGGGCAGACGATCGTGATTGCCGGCCTGATCCGGGAGCGGAAACGAAACCAGGATACCGGGATCCCGGGGCTGATGGAGATTCCGCTCCTGGGGTATCTGTTCCGCAATACCGCGGAGATAAAAGAAAAGAGCGAACTGGTGATCCTGATCACTCCCAGGATTCAAGGGGACCCGCAGATTCTGGACTTCACCCGCCAGGATCTGGACCGTGCCCGGGATTTACAGAAAATGAAAAGTTTGGATGAAAGGGTATTTTGTCCCACCTGTCCCAAGTAGTTGATTGTTATATGTAAGAACCTAATCTATGATCGCCTCCAAGATTTACCAGGAATTTTATGGTCTTCGGGAAAAGCCTTTCAATCTCACCCCGGACCCCAAGTTTCTGTGTCTGACGGAGAAACACCAGGAGGCCCTGGACCATCTACTCTACGGACTGGAACAGAAAACCGGGTTTATTCTCTTCCTGGGGGAGGTGGGGGCCGGAAAGACCACCGTCTGCCGGGCTTTGCTGGAGAGGCTGGATCAGGACTATGTGGTCGCGTTAATCCTCCACCCTTTCCTGGCCGAAGAAAACTTGCTGGCGACCATTATCCGGGACCTGGGTGTGGTTCCTCGGGGGAAATCCAAAAGGGAATTGCTGGACCAGTTGAACGCCTTTATCCTGGCTCGAAAAGTGGAGGGGAAAACCGTAGCGCTGATTTTTGACGAGTCCCAGAACCTCAGCCCCAAGGCCCTGGAAGAGATCCGGATTTTATCGAACCTGGAGACCGACAAGGAAAAGCTGCTGCAGATCATCCTGATCGGCCAGAAGGAACTGGAAACCAAATTAGCCCGCAGGGAATTGAGGCAACTGAATCAGCGTATCGGCGTCCGTTATTATTTGAACCCGCTGAACCGTGAAGAAACGGCCCGCTATATCGCCCATCGACTGCAGGTGGCCGGCGATCAGGGAACGATTCAGTTCGTGAAAGGCGCCGTCCGGGAGATCTTTTTCTTTTCCAAGGGCATCCCCCGCCTGATCAACCTGGCCGCCGATCGGACCCTGTTGGCCGGTTATGTGAAGGGGACCAAGACCCTTACCCGGGAAATGGCCGGGAGAGGTATCCGCAGCTTAGCCATCCGGCCGGATTCCCAAGAAAGACGTTTGCCCCAGGAAGCGTTGACCCCGGCGTCCCTTTTGATTTTGGCATTTATCATCCTGGGGGGATTTTTTCTGCTCTGGGCCGTAAGCCACTATTGGGAATGGTGGGAGGCCCCGAATCAATTCATTCTAACCATTCCGGCCGGGTTTATACGGGAGTATGCATGAGCCTGATTAGAGAATCCCTGAAAAAAGTTCAGGAAGACAATCAGAACGACAAGACGACCGCCACGCTGATATCGAGTCCTAAGACCAATGGCGGTAAAAAGATGCCCACCAGCACTTTTATTGTGATTGGTATCGGAGTGGTGTTGATTGCCGGAGCCTATTTGTTGCTCTACCAATCCGGACCGCCCAAGTCGGCTGTCCCCGGGGGTGCGTCGGCGCCCAAACCCGCGGTTGTGGCCCAGGCCTCTTCTCCGGCCGCCCCGGCCAGGCCGGGGCCCGTCCCTTCCGTGGCTTCTCCGGAGCCGACTGTAAAAACCGAATCCAAGCCCGCCCTGAAAGGTCCGGCGCCGATCACCGGACCCTTGACCGGTTCGGCCAAAGAAAGACTGGTGGAGGCCTCGGTCTTAGGCCCGGGACCGACCCCGGTGGAAAAAGCGTCCCAGAGGAAAGTGGACCTGGCGGCAGTGACGGCCCAGGTCAAGGAAAAAACCGGACCGGGGCTGAGACCGAAAGGATCAACCCGGGAGGTCCCGGCCGCGGCTTGGATGGGGGCCGGTGAACCCCAGGATAGGGGAGCTCAAGAGGCCCTAAAACTGGCCTACCAGCAGGCTTATTCCTGGCAGCAGGAAGGGAAGACGGAGCAGGCCTTGGCCCGCTACCGCGAAATATTGAGCCAAGATCCCTATAATCCCTATATCTTGACCAACCTGGGGCTTATTTATCAACAAACAGGAAATTGGAAGGAAGCCATATCGTTGTATGAAAAAGCCATGGAGTCGGACCCGAAGTTTGTACCGGCCGCCCAAAACCTGGGAGTGGCCTGGTTAAAGGCCGGCAACAGCGAGGAAGCAGCCCGCTGGCTGGAAAAGACCCTGGACCTCCAACCCGACAATGCCAATGCCCTGGTCAATCTGGGCATACTCTATAAAAGGCGGGGCAATCGGGAGATGGCCCGTCAGTCTTTGCGAAAGGCCTGGACGCTGAATAATCGACTCCCGGAGGCCAGCTATAACCTGGCCCGCCTGGAGGAGGAGGCCGGAAATTTTCCCGAAGCGTATAAATATTACCAGCTTTTCATCCGAACGCGAAATGACCCCAGCGATACCCTGGTCCGGGAAGTCCAGCGCCACGTTCAGGATTGGAGGGTCTCCGAGCAGATCCAGAAGTAAAAATCAGAAATGTCATCCAACGCCTCCGGTTCCTTGGCCTCCCGGTTAGAGGTCGAAAACCCCAAGAAGTATTTCTATACTCCAGCGATAAAGCCGCGCCCTTCTGTCATTGCGAGCGAAGCGAAGCAATCCCCAGGGGTTTTACTGGATATACCCGGAACAAATCTTTCCCAGGCCCTTCAGTTTGAATATCTTTCTTAGTTCCTGGAGCAGCAGGTTGGTGGAGGCCTCTATTTTTTCGAGGTCCTGCTCGGTCAAAGCGGAGGGCAGAAACTGATGGATTAATTCTTTAAGGGTCTCCAATTGTTGGACTATTTCCGGACTGATGGTCTTGCCGCCCATGTATTCATGGACCTCCAGAATCGTGTGGAGGCAATGCTGCATACGCCATTGAAGCCGGGGGATGGAATCGTCCATAGTGGATAGATAACTACAAAAAGCTTTTAAGTCAAGGGTTGGCGCCGGAGTTGTAGATAGACCCCGAACAAATCCAGGTATTCCTGCCTAGATTCGGCTAACAACCGGGTGGTATCCATCAGGTAATCGGGATGGATGACCAGGTTGACGCTGAGGGCAAAGGCGGTCAGGTAGTCCCGGGTTTTGACCGAGGAGCCGACCCAGGCCACAAAGAGGGTCCGCCGGGAAGAGGCCGGAAGTTTGGCGATGTAGTTCAGCATCGGATTCAGGTGGGGTTGATGCGTGCCAAACCCCTCGGACAGCAGTAAAAACTCGGGCTCTGAAGCGGTCAGCCTCTGGATGGCATCATCCAGGGAAGCGGCAATCTTGATCTCCATTCCGGCCTCGATCAACGGCGGGATCACCAATTCATTTAGAGAACTGGGCTCCAGGGCCAGCAGGATGGCTTTTCCTTCCAGAATCTTGGGGTCGGTTGCTTCGGCGGACTGGTTCATCTAAAGTTTTCCCTCCTTACCGGCGGACCTTTTTTTTCTCGTATTCCAGGTCCAGTTTAAGGCCGGCGATATTGGTCGTCTTTTCTCCCCGCCGGCTTTTGATCTGATCGATTCCCAGATGAACCACCGAGCGTTTCGAGGCATAAAGCCGGGCGGTTTCACCGGTAATGACCCCCAGTTCATAGGCGGTCAGGATATCCTGGTCAAAGGTCTGGCTGCCGAATGGTTTGCTGGTCTCGATGATCTCATAAAAAGTCTTTCCTTCGGATTCTCCGGTTAAAATCAATTCTTGGATCCGGAGGGAGGTGCCCATGATCTCGAAGACGGCGAAACGCCCCCCGTCCACTTTGGGGAGCAGACGCTGGCAGACCACCCAGCGCAACGCCCCGGCCAGGCGAGTGCGAACCTGCCGCTCTTCATCCAAAGGGAACAGGCCCATGATCCGGTTCAGGGTATGGGAGGCATCTACTGTATGCAGGGTACTGAAGACCAGGTGCCCGGTTTCCGCGGCGGTCAGGGCGATTTCCAGGGTTTCGCGGTCCCGAATCTCTCCGACCAGAATGACTTTGGGTGCCTGGCGCAAGGCGGCCCGCAGGCCGTGGGCGTAGGTGTCAAAGTCCGTCCCCAACTCCCGCTGGTTAAAAGTGGCCCGGTCATGAAGGTGGACGTATTCGATGGGGTCCTCGAGGGTAATCACATGGACCGGGAGGTGAAGATTAATCTCGTTGAGAATGGCCGCCAGGGAGGTCGTTTTTCCGGTGCCGGTGGCCCCGGTAAAGAGAATGATTCCGTTTTTTTCTTCAGTCAACTTTTTAAAGACGGGAGGTAAGGCCAAAGTCTCGATGGAAGGGACTTCCACCGGTAGTTTGCGCATTACCGCGCCCAGGGAATTCCTTTGGGAAAAGACGTTTACCCGGAAGCGGGTCTTTTCATCGACCTCGTAGGAAAAATCACAAGCCCCCAGGCGCAGGAGGTCCTGAATCAGCCGGCGGTCCGAACGGAGGAGATTCAAGGCCACCACTTCCGTTTGAAAGGGTGTCAAGGAGGGCAGCGGGGGGGTTAAATTGATGGAAACCAATTCTCCGAAGGATTCTACTTGAATCGGCCGTCCCACGGTAAAGAGAATATCGGAGATCTGCGGGTGACCCCTGACGATTTTGGATAAGATTAAATCTAATTCCGTCCGGCGCATAGGGTTTTCCTTTTCAAACTTCGGTGAAATCGGTGACCAGTTCGGAGACCGAGGATTTGAATTTTTCCTTGTCCACGCACTTCATATAGGCGTCATCTCCGGAGATCCAGCCTTTCTTCAAGAATTCCATGATCGCATCATCCAAGGAGGTCATGCCGAATTTTTTTCCGGTTTGAATGACCGAAGGGATTTGGAAGGTCTTCCCTTCCCGAATCAGATTTCGGACCGCATGGGTGGCAATCAGAATTTCCAGGGCGGCCACCCGGCCTTTGCGGTCAATGCGCTTAAAGAGGGTCTGGGCCACCACGGCCCGCAAGGCATCAGCCAAAGTAGCTCGAATCTGGCCCTGTTGGTGGGCCGGAAAGACCTCGATGATCCGGTCCACGGTCTTCGAGGCGCTGATGGTATGGAGGGTGGCGAAAACCAGGTGCCCGGTCTCGGCGGCTTCTATGGCCAGGGAGATGGTTTCCAGATCGCGCATTTCTCCCACCATGATGATGTCCGGGTCTTCCCGCAGGGCGCCCCGCAGGGCGGCCCCGAAAGACCGGGTATGGCGGCCCACTTCACGGTGGTTGACGGTACAGTTGATATGCTGGTGGACGAATTCGATCGGGTCTTCCACGGTCAGGATGTGGTCTTTCCGCGAACGGTTGGCGTGATCGATAATGGCGGCCAGGGTCGTCGATTTGCCGCTCCCGGTAGGACCGGTTACCAGGACCAGCCCTTTGGGCAGCAGGGCCAATCGCTTCATGACCATGGGCATCCCCAGTTCATCCAGCGTCATGATTTTATTGGGGATCTCCCGGAAAACGGCCCCGATACCGTGGAGCTGACGAAAAAAGTTCACCCGGTAACGGGCCAGTTCAGGGATCTCGTGAGCGAAATCGATATCCCCGGACTCTTCGAATTCCTTTATTTTTTCCTCCGGAGTGATTTCAAACAACAGGGCCCGGAGTTCATCATTTTCCAGGGTTTTAAACTTGACCCGTTCCAGTTCACCCCGGATCCGTAACAAGGGCTGGGTACCGGCAGAAAGGTGCAGGTCGGAGGCCCCCTGTTCATTCATGAGTTTTAAAAAGGCGTCTATTTGGGCCATAGAGAGGTTCCCTTTCCTTGGCTATTTAATCTATACCATAAGTCCCGGGGGGTGAAAACACCTATACTGCACGAGTGACCACCATTCGGCCCCCTGCGTATCGGCGACTGATACCTGAATACTTATCGGAGTTATTGCCGAAACCTTAATTCTTTCAGATTTATATTGACTCGCCGGAAAGGCATTTGCTAAATAAGAAGCAGGCCGGGGACTACGATTAAGCTCCTGCCGAAGACTGGATCCCGGATCGAGTCCGGGAAGACGGCCCAAACCAGTGTCCCAAACCCGTTCAAAAATAATTTAAGTGCATTCTAAGCGAAAGGAGAAATGAGTATGTCGGCAAAAATTATCAGCGGCGCCGAGGTAGCCAAACAGATCCGGGAAGAATTGAAAAAAGAAGTGGAGGTTCTGCAGGCCCAGTACCAAACGGCCCCCGGACTGGTGACGATTCTGGTCGGTGAGAACCCGGCTTCAGTCAGCTATGTTACCGCCAAGCAGAAGACCTCCAAGGAACTGGGCTTTTATTCCATCCAGGACAGCCAACCGGCGGACATTAGCGAAGAGGCCTTACTGGCTTTGATCGACAAGTACAATAAGGACCCCAAGATTCATGGGATTTTGGTGCAATTGCCCTTGCCCAAGCACGTCAATGAAACCAAGGTGTTATACGCCATCGACCCGAAAAAGGACGTGGACGGCTTTCACCCGGTGAACGTGGGGAAACTGATGATCGGCGAAGCCGATTATCTGCCCTGCACCCCGGCTGGAATTCAAGAACTCCTGGTTCGCTCCGGGGTGGAAAGCAAAGGAGCCGAGGTGGTGGTGGTAGGTCGTTCCAATATCGTCGGGAAACCCATTGCCAACATCATGCTTCAGAAGCAGAAGGGGGCCAACTCCACGGTGACGATCGTTCATACCGGGACCCCGCGAGACAAAATCATCGACCATTGCCGCCGGGCCGATATATTGATCGTTGCCGCCGGTGTGGCCAAGTATGTGAAAGCCGACTGGGTCAAGACGGGCGCGGCAGTGATCGACGTGGGGGTCAACCGGATCGGCAAGAGCGAATCCGGCAAGGCCATTTTAGCCGGGGATGTGGATTTCGAAAGCGTGAAAGAAATTGCCGGGTTGATCACGCCCGTACCCGGCGGTGTGGGGCCCATGACGATTACCATGTTGATGAAAAACACGGTCAAGGCCGCCAAGGTCGCCGCGGGGATGAAGTAAAGCGGAACCGGCGCTTACTTTTTTATTTCATTTATTATTCTAATCGAGTAAAGTTAAGGCTGTACCGCTTGGATCCAGTCTCTGGACCGGGACGGGGATGCCGGATTTTTCGAACCCCTGAACGCCGTTCAGGGGTTCTTTTATTTATGACCCCCTGAAATCTTAATACCTAACCAAAACTATTTGAATTTTTGGATAAAACTCGAAATCCGAATTTCGAAACTCGAAACAAATTCAAATGACCAAATCTCAAAATTCAAAACGTTTTTGTTTGGATCATTTGGATTTTGGACCTTCGTGCTTGTTTCGAATTTCGTGCTTCGAATTTCGGATTTAGGAATCCTCACTTGTTCATCAAATGTTGGGGATTAAGTCTTAGATTTAAATGTGTAAGCATCTAATAATACAAAGGAGGTCCCATGGAACGAAAAAAAGTCGCCATCCCGGATTTAATGGCCAAGAAAAAGGCCGGAGAGAAAATCACCATGCTGACGGCTTACGATTTTTCCATGGCCTCTTTCATCGATCAGGCCGGGATGGACATGATCCTGGTCGGCGATTCCCTGGGCATGGTGGTCTTGGGCTACGAATCTACGGTCCCGGTGACGATGGAGGAGATGCTTCATCACTGCCGGGCCGTGAGGCGGGGGGTCCGCTATGCTTTTTTGGTGGGAGATATGCCCTTTATGTCCTATAACATCAGCCGGGAAGAAGCCATTCGAAACGCCGGGCGGTTTTTGAAGGAGACCGGCTGCGATGCCGTCAAGCTGGAGGGCGGTCTGGAAGTGGCCGATACGGTCCGGGCGATTGTGGAGGCCGGCATCCCGGTTATGGCCCACATCGGGCTTACCCCGCAGACCGTTTCCAAACTGGGGGGGTTCCGGGTCCAGGGCAAAGACCGGGCGGCCGCCCGGCGGTTATTGGATTCGGCCCGGGCACTGGAATCGGCCGGGGCCTTCGCGGTGGTAATGGAATGTATCCCCGATAAGCTGGCCGGGTTGATCACCCGGTCCGTTGGTATGCCCACCATCGGGATCGGGGCCGGTCCGGAATGCGACGGCCAGGTATTGGTGACCAACGACTTGCTGGGCCTCTACGAAAAATTTCTGCCTAAATTTGTCAAACAATACGTCCAACTCTACCCTCGGATTCGAGAGGCCTTGGAGGATTATGTCCGGGAGGTCAAAGCGGGGGGCTTCCCCGGCCCGGAACATAGTTTTTCCATGGATCCCCAGGACCTGAAACCGCTTCCGGGACCGCAACCAAGGAAAAAGAAATGAAGATCGGGATAGTCGGGCCAGGGGCCATGGGCTGTCTCCTGGCCGGGATGATGGCTCATGCGGGCCTGAAAGTACTGCTTCTGGATCACCGGCCGGACCGGGCCGAACATATCCGCCGCCAGGGGTTGCGCCTGGAAACCGGAGCGGGCGAAATTCAGGTGCCGGTGTCCGTAACCCTGGAACCGGAGGATTTGTCCGGCGTGGACCTGGTCCTGATTTGCGTCAAGGCCTATGATACGGAGGTGGTGGCCCGGAGGCTGCGAACGCTTGATCCGCCCCCCTATTTCCTAACCCTGCAAAACGGGGTCGGTAATGTGGAGCTCCTGGGGACCTGCCTGCCCCGGGAAAAGGTACTGGCCGGCATCACCTCCCACGGGGCCACCGCGCTGGGGCCCGGCTGGGCCCGCCACGCGGGAAGCGGGGACACTTTTGTCGGCCCTGGATTTGCGGAAGAATTTGAAAATCGGAACCCCGGGGTTCGAATGGCCCAAGAATGCTTATCCGCGGCCGGCTTTGAGACCCGGACCGTTCCCCGGATTAACCCGCTCATCTGGAGCAAGCTTTTGGTCAATGTGGGGATCAATGCCCTGACCGCCCTGACCCGACTGCGAAACGGCGACCTGCTCAGTCTCTCGGTAACGGAGCAGATCCTGGAGGAGGCCGTGACCGAAGCCATCCGGGTGGCCCGGGCTAAAGGGATCGAACTGGTTTACGACGATCCCCTGGGTCAGGTCAAACAAGTGTGCCGCGCCACAGCCCCCAACCTCTCTTCCATGTTGCAGGATGTGCTGAAGGGAAAGAGAACGGAGATCGATTTCATAAACGGAACGATCATGCGGGAGGCGGAAAAACTTCGGATAGCGGTTCCGGTCAACACCCTGATGACCCGATTGGTTCAGGCCCTGGAACAGTCGTACCCTTTGCGGGTAAAGTCGTTTTAGCCTTTTTCCATTTCAAAAATAATGGAATTGCAAAAAGTCTATTAGCTAAACATTGTCATCCTGAGCCCCGCTCTTGTCATCCTGAGCCCCGCTCTTGTCATCCTGAGCCCTTCGCCTGCCGTCATCCTGAGCCCTTCGCCTGCCGTCATCCTGAGCAAAGCGAAGGATCTCGGTCTTCGGCTCAGGGTAAACTCCGCGAAGGATCTCGGTCTTCGGCTCAGGGTAAACTCCGCGAAGGATCTCGGTCTTCGGCTCAGGGTAAACTCCGTGAAGAATCTCTTAGATTCAAGCGGATAGGAGATTCTTCCCTTAGGTCAGGATGACAACAAGGGACTTATTTCGGACACATCAAATGACTAAGGGGCAGTTGGGGAAGCGGTTTCCGAGGCTGCCGGGGCGGTTGATCTCGCCGCCAATTTTTTTCGTTTTAAACGCCGATGACGACGTCGTTCAATTTCCCGGACCCGTTCAATCTTTTTATGTTTGGCCAAAACCACACCTCCTTTCTTGGTCTAGTTTTATTCTTCGGTGATTGGCAATTTATGAATTAGTTTCGTATTATGATGAAGTTTTGAATTCCTGTCAAGTCGGAAGAACTGGTGGTGGGGAGGGCGGCCCTTTCCCGATATTTTTTTTGACAACGATATCCTGGTAATAGAAAATACCCTTATGATTCACCCTGCAGATAACGCACCCATTTTATGAAGCGAAGGAATCCGCACGCGATAAAGGGCGGGGCCGGGCAAGGCCAATCAGGCGATCGACCGCTCCGGGTTGAAGACCTGGAAGAGGAAATCCACCGGCTCAGGAACGCGGAGTGTTTGCTCCGTCGAAAAAACCATCACCTGACGGCGCTGCACGAGACTTCACTGGGTCTGATTGACCGCCTGGACCAGGAAGAATTGTTGGAGGTCATCCTGTTTCGGGCCGCCCGGCTGAGCGATACGGCCAGCGGATACATCTATCTTCTGGAGCCCGGTGAGACGGAGATGCGAATGCGGGTGGGGATGGGTTTTTTTGAAAACCAGTTGGGCCGGCGGGTGAAAAAGGGGGAAGGGGTAGGGGGGAAGGTCTGGGAAACCGGGCAGTCCGTACTGGTGGATGATTACCGCCTGTGGAAAGACCGGATCAGTGACCGGTCCCTGGACGCCCTCCGTTCGGTGGTGGGAATCCCTTTGCGGGACGAAAAGCGTTTTCACGGGGTCATCGGTCTGGCCAGCGTCGATCCCGAAAAAAAGTTTCGGGAGGAAGACATCGACTTTTTGGCCCGGTTTGCCGAACTGGCACTGGTGGCCATCGACAAAGCCAGATTGTATGCCGCGGTCCGCCGGGAGTTGGGCGAACGGAAACAAACCGAAGCGACCCTGCGCGAAAGTGAAGAAAGGTATCGCTTGTTATTGACCTCCTCTCCGGATCCCATCGTGGTCTACACCATGACCGGTACGGCCACTTATGTCAACCCCGCTTTTGAGCAGACCTTCGGTTTTTCCAGCGAGGAAGTCTCGGGCAAACAAATTGATTTTGTGCCCAAGGAGAATTGGCCTGAAACGCAAATGGCCATTGCCTGCATGCTGCGCGGGGAAAAGATACAGCTCTTTGAAACCAAACGCCTGACCAGGGGCGGTCGGGTGCTGGATGTACAAATCAGCTCGACCATTTATAGAAATCGGGATGGTCAGCCAACGGGGAATATCGTTATCCTCCGGGATATCAGCGCTCAAAAACAGGCCGAACAGGAACTGAAAAAATACCATGATCATTTGGAAGACCGGGTCAAGGAGCGAACGGCCGAACTGGCTAAAATCAATGCGCAGCTCCAGCAGGAAGTGGAAGAGCGAAAACGGGCCGAAAGGGCTTTGAGAAAAAGAGAAGTCGAGCTAAAAGCCCAGTCCCACCACCTGGAAGAAGTCAATACGGCCCTGAAAGTACTATTGAAACAACGGGAAGAGGACAAGAAGGAATTAGGGGAAGTGGTCTTATCCAATGTCAAGGAATTGATTTCCCCTTATGTGGAAAGACTGAAAAGGGGCCGATTGAACACGACCCAGCAGACCCTGGTAGACATCATGGAATCCAATTTGGACAATATTACCTCCCCCTTTATCAGCCGGTTGTCATCTAAATACTTCAACCTGACCTCCACTGAAATCAAAATAGCCAATTTGGTCAAGGAAGGCAAGACCAACAAGGAGATAGCCGAGCTTCTCTATCTTTCCAAAAATACAGTTTTATTCCACCGTCACAACATCCGCAGCAAGCTCAATTTGAAACATAAGAAAATCAATTTACGATCCCATCTTTTATCTTATTCCCAAGAATAGTAGTTTTTACCTACTATTTTGCCACTATTTTATAAACTTGACATCCCGGCGAAAGTTAGCTACCCATAATCCTTATCATATAAAAGCTTCAGCGGTAATCCGAAGCAACGAATGGTTTTTTTTTCCTTGACAGGCTTCTATTGTTATAACTATACTAATTTATTAAGTTTTAATTTAATTAGGAAACAATGATCTGTAATAAAAACTATTGTCTTTTATTACCTCTCGACACACCAAATTCGAACAACTCGTTCCATCGGTTCTTCCTGATCTAAGGAAAGAGCCGAAATCATACTTCCCCGACTAGGAAGGAGAATGGTCCTATGGAAGCGGATCAACTTGGGCCGGTTATGCTGAAGGTTGACGAAATCCACATGTATTTCGGAAAAGTGGCCGCCCTTTCCGGTGTTTCTTTTGACGTCCGTAAGGGGGAGATCCACTCCATCATCGGCCCCAACGGCGCGGGTAAGACCGTCCTTCTCAACTGCATTAACGGATTGTACCACCCCCAGAGAGGTTCCATTACTTTTGAAGGGCAAGAGATCTCCAAAATGCGGCCCCATAACCGGGCCAAGTTGGGGCTTTCCCGAACCTTCCAGAAGATCGAATTGTTCAAAGGGATGACTGTTTTGGATAATATCCGTCTCGGCCGTCATATTCATTTGAAATCGGGGATCTTGAGCGGAGCCGTTTATTTCGGCAAGACGGCCAAGGAAGAGATTGAGACCCGGCAGTATCTGGAAGAGGAAATCATCGACCTGCTGGAAATCGAAGCCATCCGGAATAAAACGGTAGCCATGCTGCCCTATGGCCTGCAAAAGCGGGTGGAATTGGGACGGGCCCTGGCCCTGAATCCCAAGCTGCTCCTCTTGGATGAACCCCTGGCCGGTTTAAACCTGGAAGAAGTGGAGGACATGGCCCGTTTCATCATCGATATCAGCGAAGACGAAAAGTGGAAAGTCACCTGTATTCTGGTGGAGCACGACATGGGGGTGGTGATGGATATTTCCGATCAGGTTTCGGTGCTCAACTTCGGAAACAAGATTATCACCGGTACCCCCCAGGAAGTGCAAGCCAACCCCCAGGTGGTGCAAGCGTATTTGGGTGAGGAGGATCTGTATGCCACACGGAGATAAGACGTTTACCATCCCCTTTAAGATCACCGATGAATTGACCTTGCCCAAGGTGCTCATAGAGACCGCCAAAAAATACGGCCACAACAAAGCCGCCATGCGGGAGAAGGAGTTCGGGCTCTGGAAGCCGATCACCTGGCAGGATTACCTGGATAGAGTGAAGTATATCGCCCTGGGCCTGATCAGCCTGGGTCTTCAGCGGGAAGACAAGGTGGCCATGATCGGAGACAACCGGCCGGAGGGACTCTGGGCGGAGATGGGCACCCTTTCCGCGGGGGGCATTGCCGTCTGGCTTTTTCAGGATTCCCTCCTGGACGAAGTGGCCTATATCATCAACCATTCCGACGCGGTCTTCCTGGTCGGCGAAGGGCAGGAAGAGGTGGACAAGGCCCTGTCGATCAAGGACCGCTGCCCCTACCTGAAGAAGATCATCTGGGACGATCCCAAGGGGATGCGCGGGTACGACGACCCCATGCTGATCAGCCTGAAGGAGGTCATGCGCCTGGGCCGGGAACTGGAACAAAAAGATCCGGGGGTGTTTGAACGTACGGTGGACCAGGGGATGACCAAAGACGTGGCCCTGCTTTTCTACACCTCCGGGACCACGGCCCTGCCTAAAGGGGCGCTCCTCTCCCACTACAACCTGCTGACCATGGGCCAGGCCATGATGGGCGTGGACCCTTGCACCCCGAGGACGATTTCGTTTCCTTTCTCCCTTTTGCCTGGATCGGGGAACAGATGATGTCCATCTCCAGCGGGTTGCAGGTGGGTTTTACCATCAATTTCCCCGAGGAGCCGGAAACCGCCCAGGAAAACATCCGGGAGATCGGCCCCCACGTCATGTTCGCCCCGCCGCGGATGTACGAGCAGATGACCCGGACCGTGCAGGTCAAAAACCTGGATTCTTCCTGGATCAAGCGGCATATTTTTAACTGGGCCATGAAGGTCGGGTATCGGGCGGCCGACTTGAAATTTGATAAAAAGCCGGTGCCGGCGGGCACTCAGTTTTTACGCTGGCTGGCCTATATCCTCGTTTTTAAAAAACTGCGGGACCACCTGGGCCTGACCCGGGTGCGCAACGCCTATACTGGAGGCGCCGCCATGGGACCCGATCACTTCCGGTTTTTTCATTCCCTGGGGGTCAACCTGAAACAGATCTACGGCCAGACGGAAATCGCCGGGATTTCCGTGCTCCATCGCAAGGGGGACATCAAGTTCGACACGGTGGGCACCCCCATACCGGGGACCGAGGTGAAGATCACCGAAGAGGGAGAGATCATCTCCAAAAGCCCCTCGGTCTTTCTGGGCTACTACAAAAACCCGGAGGCCACCGAAAAAACCCTGAAGGACGGCTGGCTGTACTCCGGGGACAAAGGCTTTATCGATGAGGACGGCCACCTGGTGGTTTTTGACCGCTCCAAGGACGTGATGATCCTCCACGACAAGTCCATTTTCGCCCCGCAGTATCTGGAAACCCGCCTCAAATTCGCCCCCTTTATCAAAGACGCCTGGGTCATCGGCCACGAACGGGCCTATATTACCGCCGTGATCTGCATCGATTACGCCGTGGTAGGCAAGTGGGCCGACGATAAGAAGCTCAATTACACCAGCTATCACGAGCTCTCCCAAAAACCGGAGGTGTATGATCTGGTGGAAAAGCAGATCCGTGAGGCCAACCGCAGTCTGAAGAAACCGGCCAAGGTCCATAAGTTTTTGAACCTCTACAAGGAATTCGATGCCGACGACGAGGAATTGACCCGGACCCGAAAGCTGCGCCGGGCCTTTGTGGAGAAACGCTATGCGGTGCTGGTGGACGCCCTCTACCAGGACACCGACAGCGTCCACATGGATACCACCATCACCTATGAAGACGGGCGGGTGTCGAAGATCAAGACCGATCTGCACATCCGTAAAATACCCATCGAGGAGGGGAAGTAATGCAGCTATTCTTGCAGGCCCTGATTACCGGAATTATGATGGGCGGGATTTACGCCCTGGTGGCCCTGGGCTGGACCCTGATTTATAAATGCTCCGGCGTGCTCAACCTGGCCATGGGAGAATTGACCCTGATCGGGGCGTATGTCTCCCTGACGTTATACCTCTGGGGGGTCCCTTTTCTGCTGGCCTTGCTTTTGACGATCATTATCGGTTTTATCCTGGGTCTGATCACCGAACGGCTCTTCCTGGACAAACTGATCGGGGAACCGGTGCTGACGGTCATCATGGTCACCGTGGGCCTGTCCTTTTTTTTCCGGGGCATCATCAGCTTTATCTTTGGGACCGATACGGTGATTTTTGACCCCCCCGTTTTTCCGATGAAACCCATCGAGATCGGCGGAATCATTGTCGGGCAGGTCTATCTCTGGAGCTTCATCGCCGCCATTGTGCTGCTGCTGGTCTTCGTGGCCTTCTTTCAGTATACCCGCTGGGGGCTCTCCATGCAGGCCACGGCCGACGACGAAATGGCCGCCCTCTCCCTGGGGGTCAGCGCCCGCTTTGTGTACGCCATCGCCTGGGGGATCGCCTTCGTCGCCGCCGGGGTGGGCGGGACCCTGTTGAGCAATATCAACGGCCTGAATATTTCGGTGGGCTACCTGGGCCTGCTGGTCCTGCCGGCCGTGGTCCTGGGCGGGTTGAATTCCGTCCCGGGGGCCATCGTGGGCGGGATCATCATCGGCGTGCTGCAGAACTTAAGCGGCACCTACCTGGACCGGTTTTTCCCCGGGGGGGTCAAGGAAATCGCCCCCTTCATCTTTATGGTCATTATCTTATTTTATAAACCCTTCGGCCTCTGGGGTTGGGAACGGATTGAGAGGGTGTAACCATGTCCTATTTACCTTGCGGCGTTTACCACGAAGTCTATCGTCAGGATCATGCCTTTTGGCAGACCAAATTCGTGGTCTGGAAAATGATTCTCCTGGGGGTGTTCATCTTCTTCGTTATCCCTTATTTTGGGGGACTCTATGCCATCAGCGTGACCAACCTGATCTTCTATACGATCATGGGGGCCCTGGGGGTCCAGCTCTTGATCGGCTACTGCGGCCAGGTGACCCTGGGGCACGCGGCCTTTCTCGCCGTGGGGGCCTACACCAGCACCCTGCTCATGTTGCAGTTGAATGTGCCCTACCTGCTGAGCATGCTCATCGCGGGCCTGGTGGCGGGAGTCTGGGGCATCCTTTTCGGTCTGCCTTCAGCCAAGGTGAAGGGGTTTTACCTGATCATGACCTCCCTGGCCGCTCAATTCGTGACCGTGGAGTTTATCCTGACCCAGTACGTCAGCCAGATCGGCGGCCGGGGCCAGGCCTTTTCCCTGCCCCCGGGCACCATCACCATCGGCCCCATCGTTATCGATACCGACACGAGAGTCTATTATCTGGGGGCGATCCTGACCATCGTTTTGACCATGGGGCTGGCCAATCTGCTGCGCTCCAAGGTGGGCCGGGCCTGGGTCGCCATCCGGGACAACGACATCGCCGCCGAGGCCATGGGCATCAATATCATCACCTACAAGCTGATGGCCTATTTTGTGGCCGGCTTCATCGGCGGCATTGCCGGGGCTTTCTGGGTGAGCAACCTGGCCGCCCTGAGTCCCGAACATTTCCAGTGGTTCTGGTCCCTCTGGCTGGTGGGGGTGATCCTGATCGGAGGCGTGGGCAGTATCTACGGGACCATCTTCGGGTCCCTGTTCATGGTGCTCATCCTGGAGGCCTTAAAATTCATCGTTATTCCCCTGGCCCCCCTCTATCCGGCCATCGGAATGAAAATGATGTCCTTGAAAGACGCCGTCTTCGGTCTGGCCATCGTTGTTTTTTTAATTTATGAGCCCAACGGGTTGGCCTACCGCTGGTGGCAGGTTAAGAATTATTTTAATCTTTGGCCGTTTTCATATTAAGGAGGTGATGGTCCGGAAAGAGGCAGGGGCGCAAGAAAACGCGGTTTTTGTATTTATATTATTGATGTTATTCAGAAAACCCAAGAGGAGGTAGGCATGATGAAAAAGAAATACGTTTCGTGGGTAGCGGTCTTTTTGGTCACCTTACTGATGGCGACGGGGATGGTCTACGCCCAAAACGAACTGCGGGTCGGCGCGATTAACGATATGACCGGCGGCACGGCCGACGTGGGTAAGGATTACGCCCTGGGCATCGCCGAGGCCGTAGCCTATGTCAACGATACCGGCGGCATCAACGGCAAGAAAATCAAGCTGTTTCAATACGACTACGGCTATCGGATCCCGGAGGCTATCACCACCTACAAACGGTTTCGGGATTTCGACAAGGTCGTGGCCGTCCTGGGTTGGGGAACCGGGGATACGGAAGCCCTCTCACCGACCGTGACCAAGGACAAGATGCCCTACGTCTCCGCGTCCTATTCCGCCCACTTGACCGATCCGAAAAAGACGCCTTACAATCTTTTCTTCACCTCCGATTATTCCACCAATGCCCGGGCCGCCATCACCGTCTGGTATGACAACGTCTGGAAGAAAGATGCCCGTTTCAAGGACCGGGCGGCCAAGGGGGAAAAACCCCGCTTTGTCTGTTTTTACGCCTTCCCGACCCCTTACGCCAGCGCCCCGATCAAGGCCATCAAAGACCAGGCCGTCCTGTTGGGGTTTGAAGTGGGACCCGACCAGGACGTGGCTTTAACCGCCCTGGATGCCAAGAGCCAGGTCCTGGGGGCCAAGCAATTCAAACCCGATTTGGTGTGGCACGGAAACACCACCATGTCCGTGGCCACGGCCCTGCGGGACGCCTATGCCCTGGGGTTGGGCGCCGATCATATCGTCAATAACTGGGGGTTTGATGAGAACCTGCCGAGGTTGGGCGGTCCCGCTTCCGAGAACGTGATGGGCGCGGCAGTTTGCGCCTTCTTCGGCGGCAAGGCCCCCATGATGGACAAGATCAAGGCTTACGCCAAGAAACTTAATCCCGGGGTGCCGGAAAACAAGCGGCTGATCCGGACCGTTCAGGCCTGGGGCGCCGTGCTGTTATTATCGGACGCCATGAAGGTTGCCGACAAACAGGGTAAGATGACCGGCGAATCGATCATGAAGGCCATGGAAACATTTAAAAACAAAGAGTTAGGGGTTGGATCCCTGCCCGCCTCTTTTACCCCCACCGACCATCGGCCGGCCAGCGGCGCTCCCATCTACAAGATCGAAAAAGGCAAGTTCGTCCTGGTCGACATGCCGGACCTGAAGAAGCGCTGGCCGGAAAAATGGGAAAAGGAGTGGTTAGGCTGGTAAAACAGCAGACAGCTTCCAGTTTTCAGCGCTCAGCCTTTACAGTCCTACGCTGACCGCTGAGGGCTGATTGCTGAAAGCGGACAGCTCATTAATATGGAGGTAAGGCCGTTGGCAGAAGAACCGATCCTAAAAATCAACAGCATTGAAGTCAAATATCACGAGGTGATCCTGGTCTTGAAAGGCGTGTCGATCGAGGTCCCGAAAGAGGGGATTGTGGCCCTCCTGGGAGCCAACGGGGCCGGTAAGAGCACCACGCTCAAGGCTATTTCCGGCCTGCTCAAGCATGAAGACGGTAAAGTGACCGACGGCAACATCAGCTTCATGGGAGAGCGGATCGACAGGAAAAACGCCGAAGATATCGCCAAATCCGGGATCATTCAGGTCATCGAGGGCCGTCGGGTTTTTGAACACTTGACGGTGGAACAGAACCTGAAAGTAGGCGCCCACCTGCGGCGGGACCGCAGTTCCGTCAGGGAGGGATTGGAGATGGTGTATCATTATTTCCCCCGGCTGAAAGAGAAACGCGCTGAAACCGCGGGGTTCATCAGCGGGGGGGAGCAGCAGATGTGCGTGGTCGGCCGGGCCCTGATGGCCAACCCCAAGTTGATGCTGCTGGATGAACCCTCCATGGGTTTGGCTCCCATGCTGATCAAGGAGATTTTTAATATCATCACCCGACTGCATAAGGAGTCCAAGATCGCCATCCTGCTGGTGGAGCAGAACGCCAAGCTGGCTTTGAGCGTGGCCCCTTATGCCTATGTGATGGAAAACGGCCGGATCGTCATGGACGATACCGCCGAAAAGTTGTCCGAGAACCCGGATATTAAGGACTTCTACCTCGGCCTGACCGATTTAGGAACCCGAAAGAGCTTTCGAGACCTCAAACACTATAAACGCCGCAAACGTTGGCTGACCTAAGGGAGGAACCGAATGAGAAAAATCGCTAAAGCTTTACTGATGTTGGGTGTAATTGGACTGGTGGCCTTTCCCTGCCTGGCCGCTGAAGAAAAGGCTGCTCCGGCCAAAGCGGCCCCGATGGCCGGCAAAGGGATGGCCGCGAAAATGGCGGCCGGTAAGGCCCCGGTGGTGAAACTGGAGCGGGTAGATATCGCCAACATCCAAGCCTTTTATTTGGACCCCAAAGAGAGAAAAGGCGCGGTGATGAACTTGGCCTTTATTTTTGCTCTGGAGAACCCCAACAATTTCCGGGTCATGTTGGATGATTTGAAATTTACAGTGGCTTTTGAAGAATTTGAATTAAACACCGTTATTGTATATGAGGACAACTTTGTTCCAGCCAAAACGACCGATCATTTTAGGGTAAATGCTTTTTTTGACAGCATGGCGGCTTTTTTAACTTTAGCCGTGACAAAAGGCCACCGTTTGGTTGAATTAGATCTCAAACCGGATCAACTCTTAAAGAAATGGTGGGAGGAGATTTCGGACTTCAAATTCCCTATTACCGTGAACGGCACAGCCACCTTTGTGGGACCCGATGGGAAATCCATGGTCGTTCCTTTCGAAAGCACCTTTCCGCCCAAGCCTTAATTGCCTGCGGGCGAGGATCTCTGATTCACGGGGCCGGGCTGGTTATTAGCGCCGGCCCCTTTTTTTTACGATAAAGTGGTTTAGAGCGGGCGCCCGCGAAGGATGGATATATGAAACGGTCCGACCCCTCCGACGCTTGAGCGCGTCGCCAGTCGCCTGGGGAGGGGAAGTTAAAGGGGGCTCGGGCCCTTCCTTTGTGCTCCCTCGCCCCCACGGGGAAGAGGGATGGGGTGAGGGGGGCTTGATGGGAGTTGAAAGCTATTTACATACCAAACCCCTATGCCCGGGGCTGGTACCCCAAAGCCTAAAGATATTTCAACTTTTTGTTTTTTCGTATTAAATCCAAGGGAGGCCGTATGACAACCAAAAAAGACCGTTACACCGGCTATTTTTCCAAGCTGGAAACCATGACCGGGGCGGAACGCCGCCGGTTTTTAGATAAAAAGTTGAAACAGATCGTGGCCTACGCCTATGAAAAGGCCCCGGCTTTTAAGAAGAAGATGGACCGGGCCAAAATGAAACCCCCCGATGTCCAGGCCGTAAAAGATCTGGAACGGCTGGGCATTACCGAAAAGACCGACCTGATCGGCATGCAGAAGAAGAACCCGCCCTTTGGCGGGTTCAACGGGGTGCCGCCGGAATCCCTGGCCCGGATATTTGTCTCCCCGGGGCCGATCTATGAACCGGGAGAGATGCATTACGAGGATACCCGCTGGGCTCAAGGGTTGTTCGCCGGGGGATTTCGCCCCGGGGATATCTGCCAGGTTACTTTCAGCTACCATTTGGTCCCCTTTGCTTTTATGCTGGATGAATCGTTGCGCCTATTGGGCTGCCGGACGATACCGGCCGGCGTGGGCAACACCGAACTGCAGATCCAGACCCTGAAGGACCTCAAGGTCACAGGGTTTTTGGGCACCCCCAGTTTTCTCCATGCCATCCTGCAACGTGCCAAAGAAATGGGTCTCAATCCGAAGAAGGATCTTTCCTTAAAGACCGCCTTTGTGGCCGCTGAAATGCTCCCCGAATCGCTTCGGGACAGCATCGAGTCCGAACTGGGGATTATTATCCGACAGAGCTATGGGACGGCCGATATCGGTTGTCTGGGCTTTGAATGTGTGGAGAAAAACGGCATGCATTTCCCCGATGATTGCATCGTGGAGATCGTTGACCCCCAGACCGGCAAACAACTGGGGCCCGGCGAGGTGGGGGAGGTCGTCGGGACCTGTTTCAATAAGGTGTACCCGCTGATCCGTTTCGGTAGCGGGGACCTTTCCTATTTCAGCGACGAACCCTGCCCCTGCGGGCGCACGTCTCCTAGGCTGATCCGGATTGTGGGCCGGGTGGACCAGGTCACGAAAGTGAAAGGCATGTTCATCCATCCCGGCCAGGTGGATGCCGTCGCCGCCAAGTTTTCGGAACTTTGCGGCTGCCAGGTAGTGGTCACCCGCGAAAAGCATCAGGACCAGATGGTCTTCCGGGCGGAACTGGCCGGTCCCTGTCGGGACCCCAAGAGGCTGACCGAGGACTTGAAGAAGGCCATCCAGGACATCCTTCGACTGCGGGGAGAGGTCCAGCTCCTGAACAAGGGTTCCCTTCCCAAGGGGGCCAAAAAGATTGAAGATAAAAGGGTCTGGGAATAGGCCTGAGACGAATTGTTACTAATCAAAAATTAATTGTTATTTATTAACGTTTCATTTCTTTTTTCATACTTATCCGAACGGCCCTTCCCGGTCAGGAGAGGGCCTTTTTTTATTCCCTTGACAACCCACCGGTGGACCAGTAAATTATCAGGTTTAGATAAAAAAAAATGAAGGAGGTTCCAATGTCGTTAAATACGTTACCGGAAATCATTCAATTCGCCATTGATAAGGAAAAAAACGCCCAGGCCTTTTACCGTTCAGCTGCCGGTCTGTCGCAATATCCCGGAATCCAGCCCCTTTTTTTCGGAGCTGGCCGATGAGGAACAAAAGCATGAAAAAATGTTGGAAGATATCGGGCGGGCGGCCAGCCTCCCGGAAGCCACGGGGAAGGTGCCGGACCTGAAAATCAGCGATTATCTGCTGGATCTTACTTTCTACCCCAATATAAAGTATCAGGAAGTCATGATCCTGGCTATGAAAAATGAAGAGAAATCGATGAAATTTTACAGCGCCTGGTCGGAAAAGGTCTCCCAGGCGGACCACAAGAAATTGTTTGCCCATCTGGCCGAAGAGGAGGCCAAACATAAATACCGTTTGGAATCCATCTATGACCAAGAAATTTTAGATTAGGATGGAGCCTATTCCCTTACCAAACGAAGAATCCTGGCTCCACCCGGAGGACGACCGGGAACAGCCCCCCGACGATGAAGCCAAGGCGGGGCCGGTTGTTCCCTATGACCCCCTCCAGCGATATCTGCGAGAGATCAATCGCTATCCGCTATTAACCCCGGATGAAGAAAAGGAACTCCTGCTCCGTTATCATAAAAATCAGGATTCCGAGGTGGCTTACCGGTTAATCACCTCCAATCTCCGTCTGGTGGTCAAGATCGCCATGGAATTCCAGCGTTATTGGATGCAGAACCTGCTGGATCTGATCCAGGAGGGGAACATCGGTCTGATGCAAGCCATTAAAAAGTTTGATCCCTTTCGGGGAATCAAACTTTCTTATTACTCCTCTTTCTGGATCAAGGCCTATATCCTTAAATTCATCATGGATAACTGGAAGTTGGTCAAGATCGGGACTACCCAGGCCCAGCGAAAACTCTTCTACAATTTAAAAAAAGAAAAAGGCAAGTTGTTGGCCATGGGGATCGAGCCGGCCCCCAAACTGCTTTCGGAAAAATTTCAGGTTTCGGAACAGGATATTATCGAGATGGATCAAAGGCTGGGAGAATGGGAATTGTCTCTGGATGCCCCGGTGAGTGAAAGCTCCCCGGAGGACCACAAGTCCTTTCTTCCGGACAAGTCCGCTTCCCCGGAAGCGGCCCTCTCCAAATTGGAGTTGAAAACGATCCTGAGGTCGAAACTGGACGAATTTCAAAAGGGACTTACCTCTCGTGAAAAAGAAATCTTTGAAAAGCGGATCCTTACCGAGGAACCGTTGACCCTTCAGGAACTGGGAGATCATTTCCGGATTTCGCGGGAAAGGGTCCGCCAGTTAGAAGATAAATTATTGAAAAGATTGAAGGTATTTCTTGAAAAGGAATTGCCGGACTTGAAGCCGGATTTTTTGCATGTGGCCTTCTAAACCGCTTATTTCCCTCAGCCGGAAGTACTTCCCCCGGAAACACCCTTCACTTCTAAGGATTCTGATACTTCTTCTTCTGGGCGGGGGCCTGCAAAACTGGACCGGGTGCGCTCTTCTCCCCTCCCAGACGCGGGAGCAGAAGGCGACCTCTCTCGACCGGATAATCCTGGAGAAGAAGCCCCCCAGCCAAGAGAGCGAGGTCTACTATCATCTTATTCTGGGCGAGATGTACAGCCAGGGAAACCAGCATCTATTGGCCGCCTCCGAGTTTGAAAAAGCCCTGGCGGTCCAACCCCACGACCCGTCCCTGATGTTGGGATTGGCCCAACAGTATTACAGAACCATGGAATTAGAGAAGGCCCTGGCTCTCATCCAGAAAGCCATCAGTCTGGATCCCAAGTTTAGAGAGGGTTATCTGCTTTTAGGGGAGATTCAGATCGCCCAGGGGAAATGGGAAGGGGCCTTGAAAACCTATCAGTCCTTGGAGCAGTTGACCCCCGGGAATGAGGAGGCTCAATTTTTCCTGGGCCTGGCCTACCTGCAGCTCAAAAAATATCCCCAGGCGGTGGAGGTCTTTAAGAAGACCGCCCAGAGTCATCCGAAATCGGATCGAGCCCATTTTTTTCTGGGGAAAGTCTATCTTTCCCTAAAACAATACGATCGGGCCGAAAAAGCCTTTCAGGAAACCCTTAAACTGAATCCGCTCCATGAAGGCGCCATCCTGGGCATGGGCTATCTCTATGAATTGACGGACCAGCCCCAGCAGGCCTTAGCCATGTACCAAAAGGTGTTGCAGTTGAACCCGGAGAGCGTTGAGGCCCAGGAACGGGCCGGGGATCAATATCTGCGTCTGGAGAAGTTCGAGCAGGCCCAGCAGGTATTTATTCGTTTGAAACAACAAACGCAAAATGACTTTGAAATCCGATTTCATATCGGGATTATTTATTTGGAAAACAAGCGCCTGGAAGAGGCCCAGGAGGAGTTTAAGAGCCTGATCGGGGAAAAGCCGGATTCGGACAAGGCCCGCTATGCCCTGGCGAATACCTTGGTAGAAAAAAAGGAGTACCGGCAGGCCGAAGAGGTATTGATTTTGGTTGGCCCCGAATCGGAGTACCATACCCCTTCTTTGATTCTGCGGGCACATATTCTGGAGAAAGATAAGAAGATTGGCGAGGCCATTCAGTTGTTGCAGGAGGCCCTGATCGCCGCCCCCAAACGAATTGATCTTTACCTTTCGCTGGCCTCTCTCCATGAACAAAGTAACGATTTTCCTAAAAGTTACAAAATCCTGAATGAAGGTTTGGAGGTTGACCCGGAAAACGCCGAACTCTATTTCCGGTTGGGTGCCCTGTTGGACAAAATGGGCAAAAAAAAGGAAAGTCTTCAACAACTTAAAACGGCTATCGGCAAAGATCCCTTCCACGTTTCGGCGTTGAATTATTTGGGGTATACCTACGCCGAGAAGGGGGTCCAACTGGATGAGGCCGAGGAGTTGATTAAAAGGGCCTTGAAATTCAAACCCAACGACGGCTTTATAATCGACAGTCTGGGGTGGGTGTACTACAAAAAGAAAAAATGGGACGAGGCCATAATCGAGCTGGAAAAGGCTTGGAAACTGGTTCCCGGCGACCCGACCATCGGCGAGCATCTGGGGGACGCCTACGTTAGGAAAAATTATTTGGACAAGGCCCTGCGGACCTATCGGAAGGCAGTGGACTTAAACCCGGGGGTCAAGGAGAAAGAAGGGCTCCAAAGAAAAATTAAGGAGGTCCTGGATAAATTGGAAGAAGAAAGAAAAACTTCCGAACGGGGGTCGTATTATTAGGTTCGGGGCATTAAAAGAATCGGCGGCCGTTTTTCTTTTCCTGGTCCTCTCTTTTTATCCCCCCACGGTCGGGGCTCAGTCTTCCAGTCCTCCGGCTATAACCGCTCCCGGCCTCTCCCTGGAAGAGCAATGGGGGCGTCTCAAAAACCTTCCCTCTTCCATCTCCTGGGAAGCCTCCGGCAGCTTGTTATTCGAAGCGCCGGGAGAGCGTTATCGGCTGGGGTTCCGCTTATTAGCCCGGGATCACCGGTCGTTGCGACTGGAGTTGTCCGATCCCTTTGGACGCCCGGTTTACTATCTGGTTTTTTATCAGGGCCGGAGTAAGGCCTTGTCTTTAACGGATCAAAAAGTCGTTCCCCTCAACCTGCCCGCGCTCCTGAAAGCCTTTCCTCTTCCCTCCGAAACTCGGTGGGAGGATATTTTTCAACTCTTCTGGGGACGGGTGCCCCTCTTTGGGGGTGAAACCGGCTCGATCCGAATCCAGGCCGACCGGGATCCCAAGCGAATGCAGTTCCTGGTCAGCGGGGATCCTCCACAAATCATTCGGGTGGAAAAGGAGCCTTTCCGGGTGGTGGGAACGGAGGTTCCCGGCCGTGGTCCCGCGGAAGCAATCCAGATTCTATTTTCTAATTTTATCGAACTGTCCGGATCTTATTGGCCGAAAAAGATAGAGGCTCGCGGGTTGGACAGCGAAAAGAAATTGACCATTCAATACGAACAAATAATTCCCCGGTCCGATATTCCCGAGGAGGCCTTTCTGATCGGCGAACCGTAGAAAATCCGAAATCGGAAACAAATTTAATGGAGTGATGGAGTTCTGGAGTGTTGGAGTGATGGTCCAATAAAACCAGTTCTCCAGTACTCCAATACTCCAACTCGTTGGTTCGGTTTCCCCAAACATGCGTCTCTGGTTAGCACCCCATCTGGCCCATCTTAAAAATATTCTACGAATGGCGGGTCTGGATACCCGGATCTGGAAGAAAGGGTTCGGGGGGATTGAGCCGGAGGACCGGGTGGTCCAGTCGATTCGTTATCCCCTGCCGATCAAAGGGGTGACCGTGGTTTCCCTGGTCTCGGTGGAGAGGGGGGAACAACTTCGGGAGGTGTTTAAGGCCCTGGGATTCAAGCCGGAGCGGACGGATCTCCTGGGCCGCTGTCTCCGTTGCAACTATCCATTAAAACGGTTGAATTCCGAGGAAGTGGCCCGGTTTCAATCCCGCATTCCGTTCTATGTCCTGCAAACCCAACGAACCTTCAGCCGCTGTGAACAGTGTGGGCGGATCTATTGGCAGGGAACCCATGCCCGTAATATGATGCGCCGAATGGCGGAGTGGGGGATTATCGGCCGCAATCTCCCGGATGCCCCTTGATCTTTTCCAGGGCATGGGGCAGGGCGGGTAAAATCACCGGAAACATTTCTTCCATCGCTTTTAAACTTCCAGGCAGGTTGACTATCAGGGTTTCTCCGCGGAAGCCGGCCTTCGCCCGGGAGATTTGAGCCAGGGGGGTATGCCTCAGGCCTTCGGCCCGCATGGCCTCGGCCATACCGGGGATTTCCTTGTGGAGGACCTGAGCCGTCGCCTCCGGGGTGATGTCCCGGGGGCTGACCCCGGTCCCGCCGGTGGTCAGGATCAGGTCCAGTTTTTCCCGGTCGGCCCAATCGACCAGGACCTCCACTATGGCCGGAACATCATCCGGAACGATGGCGGTGGCGGCTACCAGGTAATGCTGCCGATCAAGCAGCTTTTGGAGACCCGGACCTCCCAGGTCTTCACGCAGTCCCTGGGAGGCCTTGTCGCTGATGGTCAGAATACCAACCTTATACATAATCTCAAAAAGAAGCATCTCTGGAGTTAAACTCGAAATCCGAAATTCGAAACTCTCCTTTTACTCTTCTTCCTGCGCCCCCTTGGCCTCCTGAATAATCTTTTCACTCATATAGGCCGGGATCTCTTCATAGTGGGTGAATTCCATCTGAAAATAGCCCCGTCCTCCGGTCAGGGCGGTCAGGTCCGGGGCATATTTGGCCACTTCCGCCATGGGGGCCTGGGCTGTTACCACCTGAACATTTTCCTTGGCTTCCACGCCCATCACCTTGCCCCGACGGCTGTTTAAGTCGCCGATCACATCCCCCACATTGTCATCCGGCACGGTGATCAACATTTTAACCATCGGTTCCAGCATGGTCGGCTGGGCCTGCTGGACCGCCTTTTTAAAGGCCATGGAGGCGGCAATCTTAAAGGCCATTTCCGAGGAGTCCACCTCGTGGGATTTCCCGTCGTAAAACCGGATCTTGAAATCCACCACCGGGTAGCCGGCCAGCACTCCCCGCACCATGGCTTCGGAAATTCCCTTTTCCACGGCCGGGACAAAGTTTCTGGGCACATTCATCCCTACCAGGGCGTCCTGGAACTCAAAACCCTTGCCCCGTTCGAGTGGTAAAATGTCCAGATGGACTTCGGCGAATTGTCCCCGGCCGCCGGTCTGCTTTTTGTGCCGGTAAATGATGCCCTTGGCCGCCTGGCGGATGGTTTCCAGATAAGGGATTTTAGGGGCCTTAAGGATTACCTCCAGCCCGAATTTTCTTTTTAATTTTTCTACCGTGGTTTCCAGATGGACCTGCCCCATCCCGGAGAGGATGATTTCTTTGGTCTGGGAATCCCGGTCCAGGCGCAGCGTGGGATCTTCCTCCATGAGGCGGTTTAAGGAAGAGAAGACCTTATCTTCATCCCCTTTGTTCTTGGCCTCAATGGCATAGGAAATGACCGCGCTGGCCGGCGGTTGGAAGGGGAAAAGGAGCGGATCTTTTTCATCCGCCAGACTGTCTCCGGTAACGGTTTCCTTCAGTTTGGACACCGCCAAAATTTCTCCGGGATGGCCGACGGGAATTGGTTTTTGAGTTTTGCCCTCCAGCATGAAGAGCTGGCCGAACCGTTCTTTGACTCCGCGGGTGACATTGTAAAATCCGGAATCAGCCGTCAATGTCCCGGAAAAGATGCGGAAGATAGTCAGCCGGCCGGCATAGGGATCGGCCATGGTTTTAAAAGCCAAAGCCGAGAAGGGGGCCTCCGCGGAGGGTTCCCGCAGTTTTTCTTCCTTGGTCTTGGGGGCCAGGCCTTTATGGGCGCCCCGGTCCAGGGGAGAGGGAAGGTTGGCATTGATGGCCTCCAGCAGGAGGTCCACTCCCAGGTTTTTTAAGGCCGAACCGCAGAAAACCGGGACAAAATTCCGCCCTAAAACGGCCTTCCGTAAACCGTGAACCAATTCCTCGGAGGTTAGTTCCTGGCCATCCAGGTATTTTTCGACCAGGGAGTCTTCGGTCTCGGCAATGCTTTCAATCAGGCTGTCCCGATAGGCCTTGAGCTCTTCTTCCAGCTCTTTGGGGAGGGTCGTTTCTTTTCCCAGGCCATTATTGCCCTCCCCATAGGCAAAGGCTTTTTGATCCAGAACGGAGACGACCCCGCTCAGCGTTTCACCGCCCCCGATGGGTAAGGTTAAAGGAAGAGCCTTGGCCTTTAACAGTTTCCGGATGGAATCCAAAGTCTTGGCGAAATCGGACCGCTCCCGGTCCAGTTTGTTGATGAAAATCAGGCAGGGAATTTCGTAGCGGTTGGCCAGTTGCCAAACCCGTTCGGTTTGTACTTTGACCCCGTCCACCGCATCGACTACTAAAATAATACCGTCCAGGACCTGGAGGCAGGAGAAGGTGTCGGAAATAAAATTGTCGTCCCCCGGTGTGTCGGCAAAAAAGACCCGGTGCTTTTTCCAGTCATAATGGTGAAAGGCCGTACTGATGGTCAGGTTCCGTTTGACTTCCTCGGCCTCGAAATCCAGGACCGAGGTGCCGTCGTCCACCCGCCCCAGGCGGTCGGTGGCCTTGGTGGTGAATAAGAGGGCTTCACCCAGGGAGGTCTTTCCGGCGCCGCTGTGAGCGACCAACCCAATGTTCCGAATCTTTTCCAAGTTTTTTTCCATACCCTATCCTTTCCCTTGCTTCAATGGTCGTAGGGGAGGGGTTAATCCCCTCCCGATCAATCCTCCCTACGAATAGATCCGAGGGGTTATTAATACCGGATGTCCTTAAAATTTTTAACTTTAGTTAAAAAATTTATGTTCGTCAAGGTAAAATCTTTTATTATCAGATAGTTGATTATTTTAGGAAATTTGATTGCGATCGCAGAAGGGACTTGACAAAAAAAAATATTGACGTATAATATTATTTTTATCGCGGGGTGGAGCAGTCCGGTAGCTCGTCGGGCTCATAACCCGAAGGTCGCAGGTTCAAATCCTGCCCCCGCTACCAAGTAAAAACAAGGGGTTAGCCGATTTTTGGTTAACCCCTTTTTTGCGTGGTGTCCATATAGGTGTCTATTGGCCCGGACCCGCTTGATTCATCGGGCCATTGGACGGTCCCTAATTCCTCTTCGGTTACGAGGTTATACCGCTTAAAGACCGACATCGTTTTATGGCCGGACACCGCCATAATCTTGAAATAGTCATTCCCCGCCAATCGAAGGTTATTAATCGCGCAATGTCTCAGGTCATGAAAGGTCCAGTTATTCAGACCGGCCAGTTTACAGGCCGAGTCATAAGATTTTTTGAATTCCTTAAACGGTTTCCCCTCCCGGAGAAAAACCCGGTCGGTATGGATGGCCCTGGGCAGGGCTTCCAGCATTTCCTTGACCCGAGGATGCATGGGGATCACCCGCGCCGTTTTGGTTTTCGTCCGATCGGCGGAAAGGCGGATAAACCCGTTTTTGAGATCGACCTCAGGCCAAGTCAGAAGGGTAATTTCGCTCCGGCGCATTCCGCTATAATAGGCCAACAGCACAGGCCCCTTGAGGTGGCCCGGACAGGCGGCCAGAAGGGTTTCAAATTCTTCCTGGCTTAAGACCTTTTCCCGGACGTTGTTCTCCGGGAGGCGCCCGACCTTTGCAATCGGATTAAATTCCAGTTTTCCATCCCGGACCGCCTTATTGAGAGCTGTCTTAAGACAAATTATTTCCTTATTGACGGTCGATGGGCGGATGGTCTTTCCAGGGTGCCGGGGGGAGGGTTCCGCTGAGCGGTCTTGCTGGTATGCCTCCATTCGGCCAACGGTCAACTCCCGGATCTTGGTTCCCTCCCCGATCCGATCCAGGACATTTTTGATTAAATCCTTGTCCCGCCCGTAGGATGCCTTCTTCTTAACTTTCGGTAAGTCCAGGTACCAGCGCCCGATTTCCCCGAGACTGATTTTACCGGCCGGGTCTTTATGGATGAACCGCTCCTCCGCCCGCGCCTTCAGGAGATCCCGCAAACGCTGTTCGGCTGCGCCCTTATTCGGGCCGATCCGTTCCCTGGCCCTTCGACCATTGGCCCCGTAAAATTCGACCCAGTAATTTTTCCCCGAAAACTTTGCCAGTTTGAAACCACAAGGGCAGACTGCCTTTTTGATCCCCATCCTATTTTTGCACTTCGGACATTCTACCAAGAGTCCCATTTTATTTATCCCCCTTTTTGACCTGATGGTGGTTGACTTTAATTTTTGGCCCCAGTTGTTCCTGCCGGGACTTCTCATATTTTTTTCGCATTAATTCCCTCTGGTAATCACGGTATTTTTCCGGGTCCGCTTCCCGCCGTTTTTTGGTATGGAAGCGGGCCACGCATTTTTGGGAGCAATAGGTTCTGGTTTTTGTGGGTCGGGTTGAAAAAAATCCTTTTGCACATTGGACAATAGGCCAGAGATTTTTTGGGGAACCCATGGAAAAGGGCGAAAATTCTAAGCTGATTCCATTCGTGAATGTCCCCGGCAATGGGAATGAAGTCAAACCGGATGGAATCCCCCGCCACGTGGAAAAAATGCCACCCGTGGGGAAGGATCAGGTTTTCGGTTGTTTTATGGGTCACGGCCAGAACGATTGAAAGGGAGTCAAAAACGGTTTTTTGTAGCTGAACGATCAAGTCCCAAAAGGCGCGAGTCCCTTTTTTGGGAAGAGTCCGGAGCCAGTCCCGGTTCATGTTGGGAAACTCGCCCTTCTCAAAAAGCGCCAAATCCTCACCGTCGGGGAAAGAGCATTTCCCCCGCTTCGACCAGCAGTTTCGCCCGATCACCCGCCGCGAGCTTCTCCAAATCCATTTGAGCAAAATTAACAAAAAATTGGATTTTTTCGACCGCTCCCATTTTGACCTCCCGCCTTCTAAATGATTCAACCCATTAATAATAATTAAAATTTAAGATTTTAAACGCTAAAAGATGGGTTAATATTAGCATAAGGCAAATTGCTTGTAAAGCATTTTTAATTAGTCTAAGACTTATTTTTAGATATGGCTTGTTATTAATTGACTTGGGCTAATTAAACGGGATATCCTGAGACCATCAATTTAAAGGAGGAAAAATCATGGAAATAGAAAAGCTTTACAACGTCCCGGAAGCGGGGCAATTTTTGAGACTGTCCAAGTACACGATTCGGGCCAAAGTTTACTCAAGGCAACTGCCCTATATCAAAAGCGGGGCGCGGGTTCTCTTTCGGGAGTCGGATTTGCTCAGATTTTTGGAGAAGGGATATCACCCGGCGGTTGAAAAATAAAATGGAGGCAACCATGGCAAACCGTGAAGCCTGTGAATTGTGGATTGAGCAGGAAATAGAATCGGGCCTTGAAGAAGGCAAAACCCCATATTCCATTGGCAAGGAACTATCTGCAATGGTGGAAAGGGTGTTTGAAACCAAAATAAAGCCAGCAACCCTTGAGAAAAGAGCGGAGCGATTTAAGGAGTTACCGACATTTGTCGGGAAAACCAACAATCCGGCCCTGAAACGGCCAAAATGCAGGATTTGCGATTATCGATTGATCGAACTTGATAACCGCACAAAACGCCCTAAAGAAAACGGACTGTGTCACGTTTGCAGAAAACAATTACTGGCCCAGGAACAAAAGGCCCAGGCATTAGCCAAAGCCAAGGATGAACTTGGCCCCGAAGGGCAAGCAGAAAGAGAGGCCGGTTGGGCCGAGATCAACCAAAAATTAGCGGGTATAGTCAATCTGATGAGGGGGAGGAAACTTTTTCCCATCATCATTTCGGACCATTTGAAAGGTGAGCTTAAGAAAAATATGCGCTGGCTGAACGATTGTATCACTTTAAAGTTTTAAGAGAATGGGGCGGAGGCGATATGGAACAGTATCAAGGCGAGCAAGCCGTCGAAATGTTTAAACTGATTAAGGCAAATAATTTGTTGCCGACCAAACCGGAGGAATTGAAGCCGTTAATTTTTATCGGTCAAGCCGCCATGCAGTTTTACGGATCGGTAATCAAGAGCATCAAGGGACTTCCCGAATTCGAGGCGCAACATCAAGCCACCCTGAAAGACGGCCAGGATGCCGGGGAGATGTTGCTTGACCTGGAAGTGAAATTCGGGGAAGCGGCGTTGAAGGAACCACATGCAAAGGGGATTCCGATTAAGGAAAAAGGTAAATCGCCTTTCTTGGGAGCCGTACCATCGGGAACCCCGCCCAAGCACGAGCGCCTTGGCGTTCCCGAAAAACGGATGAAACAATACCAAACCCTGGCCAAGCATCCCGAAGTGGTCGCCAAGATCAAGGCCCAGGCACGGGAGAACGAAGACCTCCCTTCCAGAACGGCGGCGATCAATGCCATAAATTACGAAAAAGAAAAGGCCCGCAAAGAAGCGGCGGTTCCGGTAAAGGAGGCCATGCGGAACGCATACTACCCGGAAGAACTGCTCTATATCAGCGCCCTGGACGAGTGCATCCATGCGTTGCCACAAAAGCCGCCTGGGGATTGGCATAACGACGCCTTTGTGGAAGTAAGGGCGAAAGTCAAAATCCTATTCAATCGGCTGAAAGTTTTGATGGAGTAAACCAGTTGATCTCTCAGGAGTATTAGAGATGGCGAGTCCACAACCCACAAAATTAAACCGTAAGTTCAGGCGGGAATACAACCGCATCTTTGAAAAAGACCCCGTGGCCGCAAACCTTTTTCTCTTATTGGCGGAACTGGCTGGACCGGATGGAACCGTCACCTTTCCGGGCGGTCCCCGGGAAATGAGCCAAGAGCTTAGCGATCTTCTTCAGGCACGTTTTGAAGATCCATATGCGAGGCAAATATGAGTGACGCCGGGTGGATAAAATTGCATCGGAAGGTATTGGAGAACGGCTGGCTTCGCAATCCTGAACTTTGGACTTTCTGGACGTGGTGCCTATTAAAAGCAAGCCATAAGAAAATGACCATCCGGGTCGGACTCCAACAAGTCACCCTGGAACCGGGGCAATTTGTCTTTGGCAGGAAGCAAGCGGGCAAAGAATTGAGGATGAATCCCTCTAAAATATACCGTTTTACTTTGATTTTGAAAAAGGCCGGAAATCTGAACATCAAAACGAACAACAAATTTACGGTAATTACTATAATAAATTGGGTGATTTACCAGGGAACAAATTTGGAAGATGAACAGCAAATCGAACAACAAGTGAACAACAAACGAACACAAACAAGAAGTAAAGAACTTTCTTTTAACAAAGAAAGTAAAGAAAGAGACGCAATCCCAAAAACTCTTTTTTTGGATTTCGTTTTTTTAACCGAAGGGGAACACCGGAAATTGATCGACCTTTTCGGCGAGCAGGAAACCAGGGATTATGTCGAGCGATTAAACTCCTATATCGGGCAAATAGGGGAATCCGCCACTAAGAAAAAATATAAAAGTCATTTCTACGTCATTACAAATTGGGCAAGGATGGATGAACAGAAGGCTAAGGGCAAGGATGAATACACCGCCTTTCGGGAGCGATACAAGGAGGCGTAAGATGATTAAAGACCTGGCAGACATAGTGGCCGACGTGTGTTCTTATTTCGTTCACAAAATTCCAACCGAACAGACCATGGAGCAATGGGCCGAAAAACTGCAAGGGTTAAACCTCCGGGCCTCCCGTGGCTGGGTGGTAAAAATTATTTCCAATGGTGAAAAGTTCCCCTCAAATTTCCCGGCGGCGGTCAAGTTTGCCTATTCCTCATGGTTGAGAAATCAGCCCAAGGCGCACGATCAAAAGGGGTGCGCTTACTGCCTTGATGGACTGATTCACGCCAGAGAGAAGCGCGGGAATGTTTTCGCCTTTCGGTGTGGGCATTGCAATATCAGCGAGGCGGACTATCCGGTTGCCACCCGTTATTCCTTGGCCGAGAAGGGCTTTGAACTGGACTGGCCCCACGATTACCACGGGCCGGTCAACAAGGCGCTTGTCGGAAAGGTTTTGGGATTGAAACTTGACACGGCCAAAGCCATTCCCTTCTGATGAGCCACAAAGCAACGCCACCCTTGCCCCGCCTTTCGGCGGAGGCACAAGCGGTCCGGGATCAGGCCGAGAAACTATGGCGCACATGGCCGCACCTGAAAGTGGTGTATGGAAACTATTCACATTTTCTTGGGGTGTGGATTGCATCCGAATGCGAACGAGATATGCGCGGGCCGCAAATCCATCAAACAAAAAAGGAATCATTTTTCTAATAACCGTTAATGCTTGAAGGAAGATCGGAGGTGACAGGATGCGTAAACGCGGCTTCGGTATCGAGGAACACAAACAAGTCGGCATGGATCTTTACGGGATCAGGGAATACACCGTGCGACTCATGGTCAAGATCGGCAATGCCTATCCCAACAAAACCGGACTGATAGGCCATGCCGAGAAGGCGCTTGCTTCCCTTGATCGTTTACGGAGCGCCCTTGATAGTCAGGTCTTTAAAGAACACCGAGACCTCGGCATCGAAGTGGCGCGGATCTATTATCCAAAGCATGATGTTAAGGGGCGCGTCGGGGATCACCGAACCCACGTTGAAGATCAAGGGCGAGAATGCCATTTAGAGCGCCGGAAAGGGGCCATAATCAATTTGGGGGGATATTGCCCACCTTTGAACCTTGGGCGCGATTTAGGGGCAAACGCGTTCGTTTAAATGGGGATTCTTCACAATGGCCGTGACCCATTTTGAGAAGATCGGAAAAAATGAGGTTTTGAAAACGAACACAATTAAATACTTGTCAAAGACTTGTCACTAAAGATAAACGCGCATTACCTTGAATGGTCGGCTGGAGTCTCAAGGGAACCCCACCGAACGTGACACGAGATTCAGGTTGAATTAAAAGTTGTTGCATTCTATCTGAAAATGCTATCATTCAAATAGGAAAAAACTATGACGCCAAAAGAAAACAACGTTGAAGAAAATGATTATGGGTTTGACCTCCCCGCCGAATTCATCCGCGCGTATGGAAAGCAATGTCACGGAATCGTTGAAGCGGTCGGGGAAATGGCGAGCAAGGGGAACCGTGCAGACATTGTGCAAATGATGCGCTTAATGGAGCGAATAGCGAACGCGGGTCTTTACTTGATCGAGCAAGCGGAGAAGGCCAAGGCGGCGCGAGAGGAAAAGGAATGGGCGCCACGATGGGCCGAATGAAGCGGATCACCGCCGGGGCGAAGGCGAGCGAGCGAACGCGAGAAGAAATTAAAAATGAAACATCCGTTTAAAAAACTTTTTTGTTGCCACCCCAAATGCCACAGCCAGCGCTTGGAAGGGCAAATCTATTGCGCCTTGCACTTGAAGCGCGGCACCCCGGCGGCGCTCCGGGTGAAGGCGAAGGCAAGAGAACGCGGGCAACTCAGGATGTTCTAAATGTTTAATAAAATTAAAGGGATACCGTGGCATGGATAGCCTTTGGGAGATTTTTCGAGAAAACCGACCGATCACCCAAGCTCACGCGAGCGGGTTTTTATGGCCGGGGGATTAGGAATAGAAGCCAATGACGGTTAAAAAGGTCTGCCCTATATGTGGCGTGGCCTTCCGGGGCCACGTGCTCAAGGTTTATTGCGGGGTGGTTTGTCGCCGCCGAGCGGAGACATGGCTTCGCCTATCGAGAAAGAAAGACTTCGCCAAAAGGCAATACAAAATTTTTCTCTCATCGTTACCCGCTCCGGTCAGGAAATATTATGAGAGCATTCCTTTCGGCGACGAAAAATTGACAATTTGAATTTTCCACGACCACCCGGACTTTCTCGCCGCCTGCACAGCACGAGAAAGGTTGGGCGGTCGTTCAACCCGGAAACTCCCTCGCCGTCTGCAAAACACGGGGGAATAATTCCTGGCCCGATATTGCATTGAACCCTTTCACCGTAAAATTTTAAGGAGAAAATTATGTATAACCACATAAAAGAAAAAATTCAAAACGCCGACGCCGAATTCACCCGAATCGGCCATGCGGCGGCTGGGCGTGCGTTTACTGCGAGCGAACAGTTAAGGCGGATGGAGCTTCTAAAAAGCATTGAAGATTTAAAGATGCAGCTACCGGCCAACGAACCCTTGTCGATGCCAGGTGCCCACCTGGGGCAGGTCGGCGGTAGCCGGGAGAGCGCCAGCACCGGAGGCTTCACCGATATGGGCGACTTTATCGAGTGCCCTATATCGGAAATCCAGGGGCGAGGGATTTGATCCACGACTTGAACCCCTCCAGGTCCGGTCGATTGGTGAATCTGTACCCTCTGAGGGAGGATTCGCCACACCCCCGCAATTCGTTGATCGGGCGCTCAATGAAGATTTGCTTGATACGGTGTTACTCTTGCTCTGCGATCGGCAACCCATGACCACGAACGCAATGAACCTTCCGGCCTTTGTGGATAACAACCACTCCGCCACGGCACCCTTTGGAATAACGTGGGGGCAGATTGCCGAAAACGGGTCTTGGGGGACTCTTCAAGGAACACCCTTCCGCTCAATGCAATTGACCGCTCATAAGAGTGGCGCGCTGTTTCTCGTGTCAAACGAATGGCTGGCCGACTCGTCCACCGGCATCAAAACCCGACTGGAAAACATTTGGAGGGCCTCCCTGCGCTGGTATGTTGAAAACTTGCTCTGGGCAGGAACAGGTGCAGGCCAACCGCTCGGGGCGCTCGTCGGCGGGGGGGCGCTTTCCATCCCAATCGAGAGCGGGCAAAAAAGTGACACGATTTGCACAGAAAATGTAGTGAAAATGTGGTCCAGGCTTCGCCCAGGGAGTCATAATAGAGCTATCTGGGCTTGTAATCCAAGCTGTTTTTCGCAACTCGCGACTTTATCGCTAAGCGTTGGGGTCGGCGGAAATTCCGTGGGACTCATTCAGCCATCCGGTATCGCGGGCGGCCCACCAACCTCGATTCTGGGCCGGCCTCTGCATATGACCGAACACCTTCCGGTACTCGGAGACTCCGGTGACCTCGTGCTCCTCGACCCGCTGCTCTACCTGCTGGGCGATAGGCAGCAGGTCGTTCTGGATGCCAGCCCGCACGTAAGGTTTGAAAGCGACCAGACGGTATTCCGAGCGAGTGCCCGTCTGGATGCGCAACCGATCTACAATGATGTTTTGACGCCTAAGAATGGGCCGACCGCTGGCTGGTTGGTGAAAATCGCAGAACGAGCGTAACCTTTCACTGGCCGGGGATCACCTTCCCGGCCTCCATATAAGGAGAATTAATTATGCGATTATCCGAGACCTATAAAAAAGTCCCTCTCCTGGCTTCGGCCAATATCAACGCAGGGGTGGATAGTGATTCAATAAATATGAAGGACTTCCACGCCGCCAGTTTTGATATTATCTTCGGCCCCTCTTACGCGGGAGCCGGGGCGATCATCAAGTTGTTTTCCGGGGTGTCGGTTGGGGCCAAGACCACGGCCATGACCTTCGCCTACAGGTACACCGGGGGGGCAATCAAGGCGGCAAGTGCTGACATCTTAACCACCGAGGCTACGAGTGCGGCCCTACAAATCGCTACGGCGACAATGGTAAACAGGCTATTGGTCATCGAGGTGGACGCCTCCCAAATGACGTTGGATCATTCCTGGCTGACCATGGAAATAGGGGCGGAGGCGGACGCGGGTGAAATGACCATCATGGCCCATCTGGTCCCACGTTACCCGAGTGCGGCGGGTGTGACCTGTTTGACGTAGTTTCATTTCAATGCACGGGTCGGGTGCAAAGTTAGTGTCGAGGGGGGAAATCCCCCCCTCGGTACTGTGACCCCTGCGGCGGGGGCCGTTTCAACGGAGGCGCCGTCGTGGACAAGGTGGGAGTGTCCACGCTTCAGAACAACCCCACCAGCGGGAGCGCCCTCAGCGTGATCCCGTGTTGGAATCTCCTTTCAAAAGCCCCTCCGAGCGCGCTACAGCCTCGGCGCTCGGAGGGGCGCCCCCTCAGGCGGACGGAATGATCCGAGCCAAAAAAACCAAACCAAGAATTGACCTGGACCCAAACCCTAAGCGGGAAATTCCCTCGGGGCCGAACCTTTGTAGGCGATGCCACCAAAAGACCTGGAATCGTTTTTTCTGCGGGCCGTGCCTGGAATTAATGGAGGATGAAGGGCTTATCCAAACCCACGTTTTAGGCCAGCCGATTCCCTTTGATTTTCGGTAAGGGTGAGTTTGAGGGGTCCGGGGCGGTCGTCCATCCTGGCGTTTTAAATGAGGCGGTTAATTCAAAAAATTCGATGGTGGCTGTTTAGGCGGGAGGTCCGGCGGAGGTTGCGGGGGTAATGGTATGACAAGGGCCGGGAAATCGTTGGTTGTATGGCATCCTGGGAGGCCAATCAAAAGATTGTTTATCTTTTCAAGGTCAAGTGATATATTCCCAAAAATTACTTTTGGAGCTAATAATGGGAAAATACACTACTAAAGCAAAAGAATTAGTTAAAAAGATTGATTATGCCCCGGGATATGAAGCAGCAAGTAAAATTTTAGATGAATTTCAAAGTTTAATTGGGAAAGCCAGAATGTCGAAAGAAGGTAGAGACGAGTTGCCAATTATCCATGAGTTGCAAAAAGATGCAAAGAATAAAGTAGCTGGATTGAAAAAATAAAAACGAGGGGGGGGGAATGAAAACTGTATTCTATTGCACTTTAACGTTGATCATTTCTTTATTTTTGTTATCATGTGCATATGAATATAGCTCCTGGAAAAAGCCAGGTGCCTATGAATCAGATTTTAATACTGACAACTATCAATGCATGCAGCAATCTCAAAAACGAGTTTCTAAAACTTATACAGACCTTTCTGGGAAGAAGCAATATACGAACGATATGGAAACGGATTATGGGCTATATAAAGCCTGTATGAATGCGAAGGGTTGGTCTAATAAATAAAAATTCCGTTCAATAAATTATCTCGATTGCTATTGGGGCCGGAGGGGGAACCTTCCGGCCTTTTCTTCTGCCGGAGTCCGGGGAAGTTGGATCTAAAATTCCGGAGGCCTTTTTTTGGGGGTCGGGTCAAGGGTCAAGGCAAAAATGGCCTCCAATGGCCCAAATAACCCCGCCAAAAACGAACGGAAAGGGGTCAAGGTCGCGAGTAAGAATAAAGGGCCATATGGTGGGAAGGGGAGAGGGGGAGAAGGCGGCAAAAAGGCGATTTTTTAGGTGTCCATATAGGTGTCTATTAGCCCTATTTTTCCCTATTATTTAATAGCAAGCGGTATCACTTGGAAGAATGGCCCATCTTTTGGAACCCATTAAATTATATGAATAAATGTTAATTAATAGCAAAAGATATGAGATAAAATACTACGTCAAAATAGGACTCATAACCCGAAGGTCGCAGGTTCAAATCCTGCCCCCGCTACCAAAGAGAATCAAAAGGGATTAGACGAAAATCTAATCCCTTTTCTTATTCCGAGGCCTTATTCGTTTAGAGCTGCCGGTCGGTTTAAAGATTCCGCGGGTTTTTTCGGGAAATAGACGGAGAATTCCGTTTCTCCGGAATGGAGGCAGTCTTCGGCGTTTTGGCAGAAGGGGCAGCGGCTGATCCGGCCGGGGCACAGATCGCCGTCTTTGGGTATGAAGCGGCAGCGCTGTGAAGCCTCGGTGATTTCAAACCCGTATCTTTCCGAGAGGATCTTGATCCGGAGCAGGTCCGCCCCTTTTCCTCCGGCATTAAAGGCATAGGGGCGTTTGGAGGAATAGTCCATCACTTCTTGGGTGGGAAAAAATCCCTCAAAAAGCCGCTTCTGGTTCTCTTCGGTAATCCCTTGTCCGTAATCGTGAATCCGGAGGAGGGCCCCGTCTCCCTGGCGCCGGACGGAAATTTCAATCGTTCCCTCATCGGGTGTATTCTCGATGGCATTACGGAGCAGGCCGTCAAAAACTTTCCGCAATATCTCCGCCGGAAACAGGATGGGGGTATCGGGATCGAGTCGGTTGTTGATTTTGACCTGACGATGGGGGAACTCCGGCTCCAATTGCCGGAGCCGTTCCAAAACCCAGCGATCGAGAACGATTTCCTCGGCGACGGCCTCCCGGGGGCCGTAGAGGCGGTCAATATGTTTTTTGATTCGGTCGTATAGCCGCTCCTCCCCGGTATATTCCACGGCCACCGCCGCCAGTTCTTCGGCGCATTGATCCAGCAGGAGGGAGAGCAGGGCAGCCGTCTTCAAGGGGCGTTCGCTCATGATGTCTTCCAACTGGTATTGGATCTCCAGGATACGGTCCAGATTTCGTTTAATGCGCGCCACTGCCGGCCTCCAGGCCTCCTCCCCCAGGGTGGTATTTTTTTGAGAAAGGAAACGAAGGGAACTGGAGAGGATGGCCACCGGAGTGATCAGTTCATGGGATAAGTGGTTGATGGCCTTGTCCTTAGCCCGGTTGAGGCGGGTGACTTCCTTATAGGCCTTTTGGAGTTCCCGGGACACCCGGGCATTCTCGATGGAGAGGGCTACGGTCCCGGCGATCATGCTTAAGAGTTCCAGGTCGTCCTGAATGAAGGACCCCTCCTTCTTGTTGATGGCGCAAAGGGCCCCGATGATCCGATCCACGGATTTCAGGGGAACCAGGGCCAGGCTTCTGGTCTGATAGCCCAGCTTTTTATCTCGTTCCTCATGGAGATTATGGTCCTCGGAGGTGTCCGGCACGATCAGAGGCTCCCCAGTCCGGATGACCTTCCCGGCCATCAACTCGTCTAAGGGGAATCGAATCTCTTTAATCTTTTTATCCCTCAGGACTTCATCAAACGCTGCCCCGGGGAAATATAATTCCTGTCTTTCTTCGTCCAACAGGATAGTGACCGCCCCCTCGGTATAAAGAAGTGTCTTTACCTCCTCGTTGACGTAATCCAGGAGGTCTTCCAGGTCCGGATAAAGGGGCAGGGCCAGGCTGATCCGCAGCAAAGCTTCATTGGTTCGGGCCATCCGTTTTTCCCGGGTGACATCCCGGAGGGTGACGATCTGGCCGGCCGGTTCGTCCGGGGAAATCGAAAAAACTGCCGCCCGGATCACCACGTCCACAAGGCGGCCGTCCTTGGTCAACCGTTGGGCCTCGTAACGCATAATCACCCGATCGTACAAAAGCCGCTTGATGTTTTCGTCGGTTTCTTTTTTTAGCCCGGCCGGCACATAGGGAATCTTTTTCCCATCCAATTCTTCAATGGTCCAGCCGAAAATCTCAGTAAAGGCCGGATTGAGATAGGAAACCAAGCCATCCAAAGTAAAAACAACCACCGGGTAGGGTTCAAAGTCCAGGAGGGCCCGTAGCCGTCTTTCGGATTTTTGCAGGGCTCTCTCGGACTTTTTTCTATCGGTGATATCCTGAAGGGTCTCGATGGCCCCGTTGACCCGACCTTGGGCGTCATGTAACGGGGCAGCGGTAAAAAACAACCACTTGCCGCCTGGGGACAGATTGGGAAAAAAATCTTCCACCTCATAGGCGCCTTCGATCAAGGTCGATTTTTGGTATTTGCCGCCGTAATGGCGGGCAATTTGTTCTTCAGTCGCCTCCTGGACAATATAGTCGGCCAGAGTAAACCTCTGGGTCGGATAGAATGCCTGCCACTGGTTCTGAGTCCCGATAAGGGCTTCCGCCGAAAGCCCGGTCAGTTTTTCAAAGGCCTTGTTGCAATGGGTAATACAATGCAGATCGTCAATCACGAAGGCGGCGATGGACAGTCCTTGAATAATCTGAGATCGACGGGTTTCGCTCAAGGCATCCGAGGTCTCTGGAGGCCCTTCGATATTCAATACTTTTTTCTTCCCGGGCATAGGAATTGGTCGTCCTGGATAAATGGTATTACTAAGATAACCCACATTGTCAATGCTTAGGGAAAAAATTTCCCCTGAGGGGGATTTTTTAGTTAACTTATTGAATTTAAAAATTGAAATTGTGTCAAACCCATGACAGGCCCTGTAGGATAATTAATACAATATTAAGGGTCGGCAAAATAAATTGAAGAGCCTTATCTTAAAAATATAAACTATATCAGTATGATATAAATAAATGGTTTGGATTGCACAAAATTTGCATAAATAATTAATAAAATAACCTTATCAAGGAGGATGGGGAATGTACTTATTCTTTTTGGGCGCTATTTTAGGATGTTCGTTAGGTATCGTTTTTGCGGCCCTGCTCATGAAATCCAAAGAAACAGACGAATCGGCCTGTGAAGTCCTTCGGGAGGCCCCGATTATGGTCGATAAAAATCTGGTCACCAGCAGATAGCTTTAAACCAGCCCTCAGGAAAGTAAGGAAACCAGGTCCCCGGGTTTTTCTATAAGCCACCGCGCTCCTTGAGCCCTGAGCTCATCGGCCGGCCGGAATCCCCAGAGGACTCCCACCGGGACCATTCCGGCAGCGCAGGCCGTTTTCATGTCAATCCCGGTATCCCCCAAATAGATAAAACAATCCGGAGCAATCTGTAAGGCTTCGGCGATCTCGAGCGCCCCGGCGGGATCGGGTTTCTTGGGAACCGAGGGACGGGCTCCGAAAACCGGATCGAATCTCCAGCGGGGCAAAAGGCTGGCCACCATGATCCGGGTGAAATAGTCCTGTTTGTTGGAGAGGATGGCCATCCTGAAGCCCATTCCGCTCAGTTGATCCAATAGTTCCGGGATACCGTCGTAAGGCCGGGTCTTGTTTTTCCAGCGGCGGCTGTATTCCTCCCGCAACGCCCCCAGGCATTGATCCAGTAATTCCTCATGGAGTTGATTTCCGGGTAAGGCCCGCCGGATCAGGGCTTCCACACCCTCGCCGACGAAGTATTTATAGGCGCCGAGGGTATGGGTGGGAAAACCAAGGTCCGTGAGGACCTGATTCATGGAATCCGCCAGATCTTCAATGGTATCCAACAGGGTCCCGTCGAGGTCAAAAATAATACCCGGGTATCTCAACTTTTTTTCCATTTTCCAATCCCTATTAGCAATTGACTCCCTTAAGGGAATTCAATATAGTTCTACTATTCTAATTTAGGAGGTAACGACCCCATGGCGGAATTGATGCAAATCCTGAAAGGCCGTAGATCCATTCGAAATTACCAGAACCAGGCGGTCCCGGAAGAGGTCTTGAATCTAATTTTGGAAGCCGTGCAATGGTCTCCTTCCTGGGCCAATACCCAGTGTTGGGAGGTGGTGGCGGTCAAAGACCCGGAAACCAAGAACCGGCTCCAGGAGACCTTGTCCCAGGGCAACCCGGCCACCCGGGCCATGGTGGAGGCGCCGGTGGTCCTGGTCCTTTGCGGGAAACAGGGCATTTCCGGGTTCTATAAGGGCCAGGTGACCACCAAGTTCGGGGACTGGTTTATGTTTGACCTGGGGCTGGCCACCCAGAGCCTCTGTCTGGCCGCCTGGAATTTGGGTTTAGGTACGGTGGTGGTTGGTCTCTTTGACCACAATCGAGCGGCCGCTGTATTAAGTGTACCCGAAGGCTATGAACTCGTAGCCATGCTGCCCTTAGGCTATCCGGCCAAGCAACCGGCGGCCCCCAAACGAAGAGAAATCAGCGAGTTTACCCACCTTGATAAATTCTAACCAAGAGAGGTTATTTCGTATGTCCTTGATCCTATCTTTTAAACAAGTGTTTGATGGCGCTCCAACCCATCTTGCGGCGGAGGAGTCCTAGTTGATCCTGCAGGGGAAGTTGTTTCGGGCAGACATCCTCACAACCCAGTAAACCCATACATCCGAAAATCCCTTCATCGGTCCCGACCACCTCAAAGTACTCCCGCTCCTGACGCTGGTCCCGGGGATCCAGCATAAACCGGGCGATACGGTTCAGGGCCACGGCCCCGATAAAATCGGGGCGCATATTGGCCGTGCCGCAGGCGGCCACACAACAACCGCATTCCACACAGCGCTCCAATTCGTAGATTTCCTCGGCCAGACGGTTATCCATCCGCTCTTCCGGCGCCGTGGCGTCCAGGACCCTATCGGTATGAATCCAGGATTGGACCTGTTCGTTCATCCCCCGGAACCAGGTGCCCGTATCAACGGATAAATCCCCCACCAGTTTGAAAACCGGCAAGGGGAGCAGGGTGATCTCAGCGGGCAGGTCCTTGGTCTTGGTGTGGCAGGCCAGGTCGGGACGGCCGTTGATCATCATGGCGCAGGAGCCGCAAATCCCGGCCCGGCAGCAGAAATCAAACTGCAGGCTGGAATCCTGTTCCTCCCGGATGCGGTTCAGGGCCAGGTACAGGGTCAGGCTGTCCGTTTCCTCCACCCGGAAATCTTCCATCCGGGGTTGGGAATCGGGGTCCTGGGGATTGTAGCGAAAGATATGAAAGGTCAGGGTGCGGGACATGGTTTTAGAGCTCCTTATCCAAATCCAATTTAGCCAATGTGATTCCTAAATCCGAAATTCGAAGCACGAAATTCGAAACAATGACCTAAATCCAAAATTAAAATGATCAAAACAGGAACGTTTTGAATTTTGAAATTTGATCATTTAGATTTGTTTCGTGTTTCGAATTTCGGATTTCGAGTTTCCAACTAAAAATTTAAATATTTTTGGTTGGTTATTCATTCATCACCGGCGGTTCCTCTTCCGCTTGAACCAGACCGCAAACCGTGGGGTCCTCCGAACAGATAATCTTGCAGACCCCATACCCCCGCTCTCCCGGGGGGATTTCCCAGACCTTGGAGTTCGCCTCGTAATCCAGGGTGGGCAGGGGGGCGCCTTGTTTCCAGGTAGCCAGAGTACGTTTGAGCCAATCTTTATCGTTGCGTTCCGGATAATCCTCCCGGGCGTGACACCCCCGGCTCTCCGTGCGCACCAGGGCCCCGTAAGCTACGCATAAAGCCAGACGGACCATTCCCGGGAAGCGGATAGCCAGGGCCAGTTCGGGATTGGCCCCGAGGCCGTTGGATTTTAGCCCGACTTTTTGAGCCCGATCGTAAATCGACTGCAGCCGGTCCACCGCCTGGCGGAGGTCGCCTTCATTACGGAAGATGGCCACCCGGTCCATCAGGATGTCCTGCATTTCATTGCGCAAGGCGTACACGTTTTCCCGGCCGTCGCTTCTGCGGATAAGCCGCTGAATCCGCTCTTCATCTTTTTGCACGGCCGCCTGAAGCGCGGCGGTCTTGAATTCCACCTGATAGCCTTCTAGAAAATCGGCTACTTTTTGACCGATGATACGTCCGGCCACGATCGTTTCAGCCAATGAATTTCCTCCCAGTCGATTAAAGCCGTGCATATCCCAGCAGGCGGCTTCCCCGGCGGCGAAGAGGCCTTTCAAGCCATAAGCCGCCCCGTCCTTATTGGTCCGCACACCGCCCATGCTGTAATGCTGGGCCGGCCGGACGGGTATCATCTGGGTGATGGGATCGATTCCCAAAAATTTGTTGCAGATCTCCTCGACTTCCCGGAGCTTGGTCTTGATATGCTGGGTCCCCAGGTGGCGGATATCCAGCCAGAGGTGGTCGCCGTAAGGGCCCTTGACGCCCTTGCCTTCGCGAATATGGTGGGTCATCCAGCGGGAAACCACGTCCCGCGAAGCCAACTCCTGCTTGCCCGGCTCGTAAACGTGCATGAACCGCTCTTCGTTCACATCCTTCAAGGTTCCGCCGTCTCCCCGGCAGCCTTCGGTTACCAGGATATTGGTGGGCACGATCCCGGTGGGATGGAACTGTACGGCTTCCATGTTTCCCAGAGGGACGATCCCCGTATCCAGGGCGATAATGGCCCCGCTGCCGTCGTTGATCACGGCATTGGTCGTTTCCCGGTAAAGCCGACCGTAACCCCCGGTAGCGATCAGCGTGGCTTTGGCCAGATAGGCCCGCAGTTGGCCGGTCTTCAGACAGCGGGCCACAGCCCCCTGGCAGGTGACCCCGTCGTGGATCAAAGAGATGGCCTCTACCCGGTCGTGGACGGTCACGCCCAACTGGACGACCACATTATCCATGGTAAAAAGCAGGGTATGCCCGGTGCCGTCGGAGGTGTAGCAGGTCCGCCACTTGGCGGTGCCCCCGAAATCTCGGGCCGTGATCAGGCCTTCTCTCTCCTGAGGCTCGATTTTATCGTATTGCTTGCCGGCCTTGTAATAGGTGCTCTTCCCCGGAACCACCCGGTTCCAGGGGATGCCCCAATGGGCCATCTCCCGGACGGCGAGAGGAGCGGTTTCGGCAAACAGGCGGGCCACTTCCTGATCGCAACCCCAGTCCGAGCCTTTGACCGTATCGGAAAAGTGGACATCCGGGCAGTCCCCGTCTCCCATGCAGCAGTTGCCCAGAGAGGCCTGCATTCCGCCCTGGGCCGCGGCGGAATGGGAACGCCGGGGCGGAACCACGCTAAGGCAAACGGTTTTAAAACCGCGGGAGGCGGCCTCCACGGCCACTCGTTCGCCGGCCAGGCCGGCTCCTATGGACAGCAGATCGGTATAAAAGGTTTCCAAAGGGTACTCCCTAATTAAAATCTAACCTATGGATTTTGGACCTTCGTGCTTGTTTCGGATTTCGAATGTAAAGTTTCTGGTTTAATTGTTAGAAATAAATTCTCAGAACCAAATATGTAAGCAACTATAATTGTATGACATAAAAGGTATAAAGGGTGATCGCCCCGATCAGGATGAAGATCAGGGTCAGCAGATTCTCAAAGCGTTTAAAGAAGTGGCGCCGGGCCCGGGTAATCAGGCCCCACTTGACGCCGATCCGGTAGAAACCGACGCCCACGTGGAGTTCGACCAGCGGCAGCAGGACCATGTAAAAGACCAGCCAGTATCCGCCTTGAATCCGGGCTGCGCTCTTGGCCGCTGTGATCGGCAGGTTGGTCAATACGGTCCACATGTGGATGCCGCCCATGATCAGAATAATCATGGCGGTCACCGCCTGAACCACCCACAACCAGGTATCCAGGTGGTGTAGCCGTTTACTGTGGGCCCAGATCGCCCGTTGTTCCTGGCTGCGAAAGGGGACCTTGCGGGCCGCCAGAACAAAGTGGCCCAAGAAAACCAATCCGATCAAGGGACCACCGGTCTGGGCCAGGTAGGTGTCCTCCAAAAAACCGGCAATGGTATTCATCACCCCGGGCCCCAGGTTGATACTGGCCACCAGGATCATGTGGGACCACATAAAGAAAATCAAACCCACTCCGGTGATCATCTGGATGAAATCCAGATAAGCGGCTGTCCGGAAATTCTCCTGGGTTTGAATACGCGTTGATACCGCCATCAGACCTCCCTCCTTAAAATTCGAAATTCGAAGCACGAAACTCGAAACAAGCAAGAAGGTCCAAAATCCAAATGACCAAAACAAAAACGGGCCGAATTTTGAGATTTGATCATTTGAGTTTGTTTCGGATTTCGAGTTTCGAATTTTAAACCCTATAGGGGTTAATCACCATGACCGGCACCGGGGCATTTTTTACCACATTTTCGGCCACGCTTCCGAAGAAAGTCCGGTCCAGGCCTTTCCGGCCGTGGGTCCCCATAATAATCAGGTCAATTTTTTCGGTTTGGGCATAGTGGATGATCACCGTAGCAGCATCCCCGGTGAGCACGCTGGTGGTGCAGACGTCAAAATTTTCTTCACCGACCCGGGATATCATCTTTTGTGCATTTTCGAGGACTTCGTTTTCCAATCGGTCGAGGGAGGGATGGGGCACATGAAAACTGGTCAAGTAGGTAAAATCCCGAACGACATAAAGGAGATGCACCCGGCCCTGAAAAGCCTGGGCCATGGTGACCACATAGGGGATAATTTTCTTGGAGGATTCGGAGAAATCTATGGGGAACAGAATATTTTTAAAGGTTTTCATGTTTTGATAACCTCTTCATAAATTCTAGTTGTTTCGCCTTTTTTCCCGAGTATCCCCCTCATAAAACGGCGAAAAACCTTTAAATTACTTTATAACAATGATACCCAAGGTTGTCAAGGGAAAGGAAGTCATCTCTTTCATTGACATCCTCTTGAATTTCTTGCTAATCTTACGGATAAAGAAATCCCCGCAATTGGACGGCCCTGATCTTTGGAAAAGGGGCGGGAAAGTTCCCTCCCGAAGTCCTTTATCGGGGATCCAATGTTCCTTGAGAAAGCCTGGATTCCCGCTCAGAAACGCTGCGGGAATGACGATTGATGATGTGGTTACTGTTTTGAGATTTTTTACATTAAGGTGGAATTGTGGAAATGAAATTCTTGCAGTTGCTTTACCTGTTTCAGCAATACGGTTACCTGATTATTTTTGTCGGGACCTTTTTTGAGGGAGAGACCACCCTGGTTTTGGGAGGGTTGCTGGCCAACCAGCATCATTTAAATTTCTGGCTGGTGGTTGGGACGGCCGTTTCGGCTTCCTATATCGGACATGTGGTATTTTATTTCCTCGGCAAGACCTCTTCCGTCTGGATCCTGGAGAAGTTCCCCTCCTTAAGAATCAAGATTGAACAGGCCGAGTACATCATCCGGCGCTACGAAACCCTGAGCCTGTTTATCACCCAGTATGTGTTCGGTATCCGCCTGGCCAGCGCTCTCAGTTTTGGCATTCTGGATATGAAGATCTCCAAATTCCTCTTCCTTCAGTTACTTAGTTGCCTGCTCTGGGCCATACTCTTCGCCGCCTTGGGGTATTGGGTGGGCTCTTCTTTGGATAGCCTGATAAAAAATATTGAGAGGGCGCTCCTGTTGATCCTCTTCCTGGGAATCGCTTTCGCCTTTGCCGGCCGCAAGTTTTTCGATTATTGGTTTCGTCGCGGCCATTAGAGTATGGTATAATTAAAAGTTAATTCTGAGGTGATCATTTCCAATTAGAAAGGGTAGCGGTTATGGCGATAGAAAAAAAGACCCATTTTTCCATCTGGTATTTCGTAGGGGCTATGCTCATCCTGATGGCTTTCCAGTCTTATTTTCTGAGCGACCAGGTGGGCCAGTTGCCCTACAATGAGTTCAAGAAGCTGCTCAAAGCGAACCAGTTGAATGATATCGTTATTTATGACGAGATCGTTTCCGGAAAGGTGAAGACCGGAGGGCTGGAAGGGATCGTTTCACCCGAGACCGCTAAGCTGTTGGGGAAGGAAAAAGGCGAGCGGCCCTTCATTACCGCCAGGGTGCAGGATCCCGATCTGGTAAAGGAGTTGGAACAGGGGGGGGTGAAATTCACCGGGAGGATTGAAAACAAAATCGTCAAATTTTTTACCAACTGGATTCTGCCCATGCTCTTTTTTATCCTGGTCTGGGGTTTCCTCATGAAAAGGATGGGGGGCGCCAGTGGCGGCTTAATGTCTATCGGCAAGAGCAAAGCCAAGATCTATATGGAAAAAGATATCAACATCCGCTTTGAAGACGTGGCCGGGATCGATGAGGCCAAAGAAGAGTTGCAGGAAGTCATCGAATTTTTGAAAACACCCCAAAAATTTCAGCGACTGGGCGGCAAAATCCCCAAGGGGGTTCTCCTGGTGGGGGCGCCGGGAACCGGCAAGACCCTGTTGGCCAAGGCCGTGGCCGGAGAGGCCAATGTCCCTTTTTTCAGTCTGAGCGGTTCGGATTTTGTCGAGATGTTTGTGGGGGTAGGGGCGGCCCGGGTCCGGGACCTCTTCACCCAGGCCCAGAGCAAGGCCCCCTGCATCATTTTTATCGATGAACTGGATGCGCTGGGCAAGGCCCGGGGGATCAACCCTATGGGCGGTCATGATGAACGGGAACAGACCCTGAATCAATTGTTGGTGGAAATGGACGGCTTCACGACCGATAAAGGCGTCATCATCATGGCGGCTACCAACCGGCCGGAAATCCTCGATCCCGCCCTGTTGCGGCCCGGACGTTTCGACCGTCATGTGATGATCGACAAGCCGGATGTCAGCGGCCGGGAGGCCATCCTCAAGGTGCACATTAAAGGGGTAACCCTGGGGCCGGACGTGGATCTGAAAAAGATTGCCGCCCGGACCCCGGGTTTTGTGGGAGCCGATCTGGCCAATATCGTCAACGAGGCCGCCCTGCTGGCCGCCCGCAAGGATAAGACCCAGGTGGAGATGAGCGACCTCGACGAGGCCATTGACCGGGTAGTGGCCGGCCTGGAAAAGAAGAACCGCCGGATGAACGAAAAGGAAAAAGAGATCGTGGCCTATCATGAATCCGGCCATGCCATTGTGGCCGAAGTGTTGCCCAACGCCGATCCGGTCCATAAGGTCTCAATCATCCCCCGAGGGATAGCCGCCCTGGGCTATACCCAGCAACTGCCGACCGAAGATCGTTACCTCATGACCAAAAATGAATTATTGGACAAGATCAGCGTTTTGTTCGGAGGTCGTATCGCCGAAGAAATCATCTTCCAGGAGGTCTCCACCGGGGCTCAGAATGACCTGCTGCGGGCCACCGACATTGCTGAACGCATGGTCCGGGAGTTCGGGATGAGCGATCTCGGGCTGGTGACCTTCGAAAAAGAACGGCGCCCCCTCTTCCTGGAAACCGGGATGGGATATGATACCGGCCGGCAGGTGAGCGAGGAAACCGCCCGGGGTATCGACGGGGAGGTAAAAAAGATCATCGAGCTTTCCAGAATCCAGGCTCGGAAGATCCTCGAAGAACATCAGCCCCAATTGCGGATCCTGGCCCAACGTTTATTGGAAAAGGAAGTGGTGGAAGGCGAGGAACTTCGTGAAATCCTTAAGGGCGACGGCTAAACTCGCGACCCCGGAAGGCCGGCTTGGGAATAACCCTGGAGTGAAATAAGGGACGGCTGGATGATTTTTAGCCAGGAAAATCGCCTTTATTCCTTATGGACCCGGTATAAATATGTGCCTCTCCCTTGGAAGGTCCTGCCGATTGTGCTATTCATGGCGGCGATTTTCTCTCTGGATCGTCACTGGATTACATCCGGTTTCCATACCCATAGAGGTATTACACCGGCTTTACTATTTGCCGATCGTCCTCAGCGGCCTGCTATTTGGAATATGGGGAGGATTTTTCTCAGCCTCTATAGTCACCCTTTTATTTATCCCCCATTGGATGGGCGATAAATCACGCCGGTTCCTGGGAGGAGATCGTCCTGTTTTATGCCTTTGGCCTGCTCATCGGGTTGCTGGTGGACCGGGAGCGGATCGAGAGCCAGCGCCGTCAGGATCAGGAACATTTAGCCGTCCTGGGGGAAGCCGCCGCCACCGTAGCCCATGAATTAAAGAATCCGGTCATCACTATCGGTGCCAATATCCTGCGGATGCAGAAAAAGGCCGAACCCGGTGACCCGATCCACGCCCGGCTCGGACTGATATATCAGGAGTGTCAACGTGTTGAACTGCTGCTCAAGGACATGGTCAATTTTGCCCGGCCCATCGATTTGAAATTTTGAGCCCACGGATGTGAATGTCCTGGTCCGGAAGGTAATAGAAATGGTGATCCCCCAGGCCGAAAAAAACCAGGTTGAACTCAGCGCCAACCTGGATGGGAACTTGCCGGTGGTTATGACCGATCAGACCCGGATGACCCAGGTTTTTTATAATTTGATCATGAATGCCGTCCAGGCCTCCAGGCCGGAGCAACGCATTCTGATCCGTACGGGAAAGAAAAAAAGCCAGCTCAGTGTCGAATTCGCAGACACCGGTTGTGGGATCCCCCCGGATTTGCAGCCAAAAATTTTTGATCCCTTTTTTTCAACGAAGAAGGACGGGTCGGGCATGGGCCTGGCTATTTCCAGGAGGATCGTGGAGTTGCACCAGGGGAAGCTGTTTTGCCAATCCCACCCGTCCCAGGGGACTATTTTTACCGTTTTCCTGCCGATCAAAAAGAACTGATTGGCCGGCCCACTTAACCTTTGTGGACCCGGTCGGTCTATAGGTGCATGATGGCCCGGAATGACTTCTGAAAAGGAACAAAGATGAAACGGATTGCTCTGATCATAGGCTTGGCTATAGTATTGGGTGGGGTGTCATTTGCGGGCTATCGTTATTATAAAAACCAGGACCAAAATCTTCAATTCAAAACCGAAAAGGTGCAGAAAGGCTCTCTTTCCGCTCAAGTCATTGCCACGGGAACCGTCAATCCGGTCACGTTGGTTCAGGTGGGAAGCCAGGTCTCGGGGGCCATCATCAAACTCTATGCCGACTTCAACTCCGTCGTTCGGCAAGGCCAGGTGATTGCCCAGATCGACCCCGCGCTTTTTCAGGCCAAGGTGGATCAGGGGGAGGCCGATCTTAAGAACGCCCGGGCGTTATTGGAAAAGGAAAAGACCTTACTGGCGGATAATCTCCGGACCCTCCAACGCTACAAAACCCTTTTCCAGGCCGACCTGGTGGCCCAAACGGATCTGGATCAGGCCCAGACTAAGTACGACCTGTCGATCGCCACCCAAAAGACGGCCCAGGCTCAAATCGAAACGGCCCAGGCCAACCTATCCTCCGCCCGAACCAACTTGAATTACACCACCATCCGATCCCCGGTTAACGGGACGGTGGTGGCCCGAAATGTCGATGTGGGACAAACCGTGGCCGCCAGCCTTCAGGCCCCCACGCTCTTCACTATCGCGCAGGACTTAAAGGAGATGCAGGTCGATACCAACGTGGACGAAGCGGATATCGGCCGGGTGAAATTAGGCCAAACCGCCTCATTTACAGTCGATTCTTACCCCGGGGAACCTTTTGGCGCCCAAGTCTCCCAGGTTCGAAACGCCCCGACCACGGTTCAGAATGTGGTCACCTATGATGTGGTCCTCCGGGTAAAGAATTCGGAATTAAAGCTGAAGCCCGGGATGACGGCCAATGTCTCCCTGATCATCGAAGAGAAGGAAGACGTCCTGAAAATTCCCAATGCCGCCCTGCGCTTCAAACCTCCCCGTAAAGAGGGGAGCGCCCCGCCCGACGTCAAAAAACAGAAGAAGGGATCCGTGATCTGGGTCTTGGGTCCGGAGAACAAACCGGCCCCCGTTCCGATAAAGTCGGGCATCACGGATGGGCAGTTTACCGAAATTGTCGGCGGTAAGTTGAAAGAGGGGGATGCGGTCATCACCGAACTCCTTCAAAACAATAAAAAAGCGGAGGCCAAAGGATCTCAAGGGCAGCCCGCGGGCCCCATGAGAGGAATGCGTTTCTAACCATGCCTGTCGGGAAAGACCGAAGTCCAAGGGCCTCTGATCGAAGTCAAAGACCTGGTCAAGATTTACAAGCTGGGGGATATGGAAATCCCGGCGTTGAACGGGGTCTCCCTTTCTATCGCCACCGGGGAGTTTGTCTCCATTATGGGCTCCTCCGGCTCGGGGAAATCCACGTTTATGAATGTCCTGGGCTGCCTGGATGTGCCGACCAGGGGATCCTATTTTTTGGATGGTATTGAAGTCGGTTCTCTTAAAAGGGACGAACTGGCCCAGTCTGCGGAATCAGAAGATCGGGTTCGTCTTCCAGGGATTCAATCTCCTCTCTCGGACCTCCGCCATTGAAAACGTGGAACTGCCTTTAATCTACAGCACTGATTCCCGCTCGGGAACGCCGCCAGAGGGCCCAGGAGGCCCTGGCGGCCGTGGGTTTGTCCGGTCGCGAGGACCACCATTCCAACCAGCTCTCCGGAGGCCAGCAGCAGCGCGTGGCCATTGCCCGGGCCCTGGTCAATAAGCCTGCCATTATCCTGGCCGATGAACCCACCGGAAACCTGGACACCAAAACCAGTCAGGAAATTATGCAGCTCCTGACTCAGTTGAATGGTGAACAGAACATGACGATCATTCTGGTTACCCACGAACCGGATATTTCCAGCTTTACCCGGAGGATCATCCAATTCAAGGACGGGATCGTGCTCAGCGATCGCCCTTTTCAACCGCTTCCCGGGGACCGGGCCGAATCCCTGCCCCAACTCAGGCACCCAAACCCATGATGAAACCTGTTTCCAGCTTGAAGGTGGCCCTGAGGGCCTTACGCATTAATAAGATGCGGTCTTTCCTGACCATGCTCGGGATCATTATCGGGGTAGGGGCGGTGATCATCATGGTGGCCATCGGCTCCGGGGCCAGTGAAATGATCGCCCAGCAGATTGCCAGTATGGGATCCAATCTGATCATGGTCCTTCCCGGAGCCACCACGGCCGGCGGTGCCCGGATGGGGCTGGGGACGGTCTCCACCTTGACCTCCGACGATGCCAAGGCCATTAAGGATGAATGCTCGGCCATCAAAGACGTGGCCCCCACCTGGGGCGGGGTTACCCAGGTGGTCTACGGAAATCAGAACTGGAATACCAGTGTCACCGGCACCACCCCCTCCTTCTTCGATATTCGGGAGTGGCCGGTGGCCACCGGCCGCGTTTTTAACGAACCGGAGGTCAGCGGAGCGGTCAAAGTAGCCGTAGTCGGTCAGTCCATTGTGGAAAATCTTTTTGGCGCCGAGAGCCCATTAGGTCAGATCATCCGCATCAAGAAAGTACCGTTTACGATCATCGGGGTCCTGTCCAGGAAAGGACAATCCCCCCAGGGGCAAGATCAGGACGATGCCGTCTTTATACCCTTGACCACCTCGCAAAAAAAGGTCTTTGGCAGCAGTCTCCCCAAGACCGTTCGGATCATCCTGGTCCAGGCCCTGGACCTGAGCCAGATGGCCGAGGCGGAAAAACAGGTCAATGAATTATTAAACCAACGGCACCGGACCCAACCCGGCCAACTGCAGGATTTTACGGTCCGAAATTTAACCGAAATCATGGCCACGGCCGAACAGTCGGCCAAGGTCATGTCCCTGCTCCTGGGCTCTATCGCCCTCGTTTCCCTGCTCGTGGGCGGCATCGGGATTATGAATATCATGCTGGTCTCGGTAACGGAACGGACCCGGGAAATCGGGATTCGGATGGCGGTAGGGGCGCGGGGAAGGGATATCCTTTTTCAGTTCCTGACCGAATCGATCGTCCTGAGCATGGTGGGGGGAGTGATCGGAATTATTATCGGGGTTGTCGGAGCCAAGGTGATGGCTTCCTTCACCGGATGGAATGTCCTCATTTCCTATTGGGCTTTATTGCTATCTTTTTCTTTCGCGGCGGCCGTAGGCATATTTTTCGGATTTTATCCGGCCCGCAAGGCTTCACGGCTGAACCCGATTGATGCCCTGCGGTACGAATAAAAGACGCCGAGCGCTAAGCGCTAAGCGCAGAGCGTAAAAGACGAGCGTTTTTGAGAATCTAAGGCCTTACCTCCATTCTCCTACATCCCAGGCCCTGCCCCCCCACATACCCTGCACCCGACGCTTGGCGCCCTGCGCTCTGCGCTCCGCGCTCCGCGTCTTTATTGGTCCCTCTTGCGCACCGATTCCGATACGTAGGCCATGCCGACTAAAAAGATCGCTATCAGGACCGTGAATAGAGAAAGACGATGAAAAAAGAAACGGCTCATCAGAACGGCCAGGCCGGCCCCAACCACCGCCCGAATGAGAAATTTCACCAGACCGGACATGATACCTTCCTTCCCGATTAGTTTGACGCAGAAAACCTTGTCCCGTGGGCAAGGTCAGAGGCAGCGGGCTCTGCCGGAACAATTGAACCTGGAGCGATGACGTTATGGAGGACTGGAGTATTGGGTTAAAAAGGCCATCACTCCACTACTCCAGTACTCCGGTTTCCGCAAATTTCTGGATCAGCTTGATGGAAGACTGAAGAAAAGTCAACCCCCCTTTCCGATGTTCGTTTTCCGACTATTGCCGCTGGACTTTTTTTTGCAGACATTTATTTAGTTTAGTTATAATAATAGAGTGTCAGAAGAAAACCTAAGGAGGTTTATCCCGTGAAAAAATGGATCAAGCAACTTGTGCTGGCCTTGGGAGTCGGCTGTTTAGGAATCGGCCTGACGGCTATTTCCGTATCGGCCCAGGATGTTTCCTTGCTGGTTGGGGTCACTCCAGACTACCCGCCGCTTGTCTTTCGCCAGGGGGAGGCGATCACGGGCATAGAGGTGGACCTGGCCCGGAAGCTCGGACAGGAGCTCAATAGGCCGGTGCGCCTGGTTACCCTGAAATGGGAGGAGCAGATCGACGCGCTCCTGGCGAAAAAAATCGATCTGATCATGTCCGGGATGAGCATCACGCCCACCCGGGAAGTTCGGATCCGGTTTGCCGACCCTTACCTGAAAAGCGGCCTGGTAGCGGCTTTCCGGGCCGAGGATTCCAAAAAATATGGAAGCAAGGAGATTATCCTGAATGCCTTCCCGGTGGTTGCGGCCGCCCGAGATACCACCGGGGATATTTTCTTGCAAAGGGAATTTCCACGGGCCACGCGGAAAGTCGTACTGCCCAAGGCCGGGGATGCCGTCTATGAGCTTAAAAGGAGATCCATTGACGTTTTTATCCATGACGCCCCTTATATCCTCTGGATGGTCTCGGAAAACGAAGCCGAGCTTACCGCCCTCTGGGAACCATTCAATCAGGAGGCCCTGGCCTGGGGGATCCGGAAAGATGATGAGGCCCTCTTTACCCAGGTGAACAGCGCCCTCAAAAAATGGCGGGGGGACGGGACCCTGGAAACGGTCCTCCTCAAATGGCTGCCGGGGAAATACCTGGACAAATTTAAATAGAAAAAACCGGGGGGGTTATTCCTGGTCACCTCGATCCGTTCGGGTTTCCCTTCAGGGACTGGTGATTTGATGAATACTGCCTCCGGCGTAATCGGCTGCATACAGACTGCCGGCCTGATCCTCGCCAAAGGTGGAGATGCCGAAGGGGGCGGTTTTAAGCAGATTGCTGAACCAGGTACCGTTCAAACGCTGTAGTCCGCGGATATTCCCGGAACAAATATCCCCGTAAAAATAGATACCCTGCATGGCGGCATTTCCCGGACCGCGATAAACATAACCGCCGGTGATGGAACAATCCGGGGCGTGGGGGTACTCGGCTACCGGCGGGGAGTATCGAAGCGGCATGACACAACCGACGGCCGGGTCAAAGCAGTGCAAGCCTTCCAGGATGTTCCAGCCGTAATTTTCGCCTCCAACGCTGTTTGCCGGTTGAAAGTCAACTTCTTCCCAGAGGTTCTGACCCACGTCGCCGATATAGAGGTCGCCCGTCTGCCGGTCGAAGGAAAAACGCCAGGGATTCCGAAGCCCCAGTGCCCAGATCTCCCCGCGATATCCGGGTGTTCCCACATAGGGATTGGTGGTCGGGATGCTGTAATTAGAGGGAGTGATGGCCGCTTCCACATCGATCCGAAGCAGTTTTCCCAGTAGGGCGGCGGGATTCTGGGCATTCTTAAAGGGATCGCCCCCGCTGCCGCCGTCACCGGTGCCAATGTACAGGCAGCCGTCCGGCCCGAACTGCAGTTGCCCCCCATTGTGGTTGGAAAAGGTGGGGTGCTCGATGGTCAGGATGATCTCCTCACTGTTCGGATCGGCTATATCCGGGTTGGCCGTCGGCCGGTAGCGGGCGATGACCAGCGTACCCACAGGGTTGGTATAATAAACATAAAAATGGTTCTGGGTGGGTCCATAGTTCGGGGGAAAGGCCGCGCTCAACAAACCCTGTTCTCCCCCGGGAGAGCTTCCGATACGAAAGGTTATATCCAGGAAGGGACTCGTCTGCAGGGCGTTGTTTCTTATAATTCGGATTCGGCCGGGTTTTTCGGTTACAAAGATCCGAGTGCTGTTGTCGCCGGCATGGGTGATGGAAGTTGGCTGAACCAGGCCACCGACAACCTGGTTTAGAGAAATGGTCGGCCAGGAGGGGGGCCCTGACCTGAATATTAGAGGAAAATAGGTTTTCGATAACCCCGATGGGGGTTGGGCCTGGGCGGTAGTCAGTCCCAGGGGTTCGAGCTGCAGCCAGAGGCCGGCCAAGAATAAGCATAAGACCGGTAGTATATATTTAAATCGTCGATATTTTTTAATGCCCATTTCGGATGCTCCTTTCAATCTCTTTCCGTCGCAACGGAGGTTAGGGAGGAATGGCTTTTCAAGACCTCAGTTTAACGCATGACAGGTCCGGAAAGTCGTTCACGATCTAAGCATTAATTTCTAGTGTTAAATTACACCCCCAACGCCCCCTGGACTTCTCTCAGATGGTCAAGATGAAACCCTACGTGATAATCCACCAGGGCAGCGATCCATTCAGCCAGGGTGGGGTATTCGCCCAGAGGCGTTTCTTTCAATAGAGGAACGTGGGCCTTCCGCTTGAGCTGATCCGCTGATAATCCGGCGGCGAAATCCGCGATTCGGCTATATTCCCTTTCAAATTCCGCCAGGAGGGCGGCAAAGGTCATTTGGGCTCGCCTGTCGGTGAAATATGGATTCTCCGCCTCGATGTCAAACCGGGGGTTGTCCTGATCCAGGAAGCCCTGCAGCATGGGAAGATAACCGATCCCATCGGGGCCGCTGATATGGGAGACGATTTGTTTGGGGGACCAGCGTCCCTCCGGGGCCCGGGAGGCGGTCTCCTCATTCAATCCTTTGGACAGATTAATAAAATCTTCCATTTTTTGTCGAACCAACCCCGCTAATTCTTCACCTTTGCTAGCCGCCATTTCTTTCTCCTCTCAATTAGATTTCGGTCTTGTTAGATAAAGATAACCCTGTCGCCGAAGGCTGTGACGCCCTTATCATCGGGTCAGCAATTGATTAAGGGGTTCCCGGGGCAGGTTCGACTCCTCCACTATTTCCCAGACAATTTTTGCGAACAAGGAATTGAGGGCTTCGCCCACCCGCTTCCCCACCTCCTCCTGAGTCCAGGGATTAACGATTATGCGGTCAGAAGGAATAGGAACTTCATAGACCTTTTCCCAGGGGCTTTTTCCCGGTCGAATCAGGCGGAGGCGGGCCTTTATTATCCCTTGGACATCCAGGAGTTCGACCCCCCGCGGGCGATAACCAAAAGTCTTGTACTCCAAGGCAAGCCGGAATTCTTCAATCCTTACCTCAATAACCAATGGGGATATACCCTCCCCGGAATAATGGGGTATCACCTGAATCTCTTGAAAAAGCTGTGAAAAAGTCTGGTTGGCTGCCTGGGCAAAGGCTTCCCCGACGGGCAGTTCAAAGGGACGGATTGATTCTGAATTGGCCACAGGCCTGGAAGGAATATAGTCAGGGCTTATATATCGATAATTTCTGGTATCCGCGGGAATATACAGGTCCCCCTTCAACGGAAAGGGCTTGGCAAAGCTCATTTTCCCAATGTTAGGCTCCACCGGAACCCGTACAGTGGTCGCACAACCCCCCGCAAAAATCATCAGGCTAATCGCCCCGATAATGATCCAGTTTTTCATTTCCTTCCCCTTAAGGCCTATGAAGGATTGGCCCTCTATTCTAAATTAGTTAAAATTAAGGCTTAACCCGAAGAAAATCAAGTAGCCTTAAAACCCCTGTTCGGCGGAATGACGAGCAGGGAATATTGCAGGAGGCTGAAAAGTAAAAAATTGATTGACAAGTCAATCAAAAATAGGTAGGGTCTGAATCATGAAAAAGGATAACGGTCAGCTTCGTACGGAAAAACAAGCAGTTATCTTTGACGCGGCCTTGAAGGTATTTCGGCTGAAGGGGTTCCATAAGGCGCGGATTGCAGATATCGCTACGGAAGCCGGGATCTCCTACGGGTTGGTTTATCATTACTATCATAACAAGGAAGGTCTGTTTAACACCATCCTCAACCAGTGGTGGGAAGACCTTTATCAGTTGTTGATAGAGACCCAAAAAGGCGGGGAAGACCTCCACCTCCAGCTTCGAAAAATCATCCTCTATTTCTTGGATACGTATCAAGATAAGCCGGACTTGATTCACATTTTCATCAATGAGATCTCCCGCTCCTCCAGCAACCTTAAAACCCGTCTGGAATACTTCAAGAAGTTTATGGCCATCACCGAAGGGATCATGGCCGAGGGCCAAAAGGCCGGGAGTCTCCGGCAGGATATTGAAGCCCATTACCTGACCTACATTTTCCTGGGGGCCATGGAGACCTTCATCTCCGTGATGGTTTACGGCGAACAGAAAATTAAAAACGACCAGCAAAAAGAGCGGATCACCCATAGCCTGATGGAAGTGTTTTTAAACGGGGCCAGGCGCTAACCAAAAATTAAAATATTTTTGGTTAGAAATTCGAAATCCAAAATTCGAAGCAAGAAACAAATTCAATGGATTTTTCTTTCACGGAAGAGCAGCTTCTTTTCAAGGAACAGGTGCTGAAATTCGCCCGAAAAGAGATTGTTCCCCGCTGTCAGGAACATGACTTAAAAGGGGAATTCGATTACCAGTCTTTTCGCAAGTTAGGCGAGTTTGGAATCCTGGGACTGCACTTCCCGGAGGAGTTGGGCGGCAGCGGCGCCGATGTGGTCACCTCGGTCTTGGCCGCCGAGGCCCTGGGCGAGGCCGGGGTGGATGGAGGGCTCACCCTCTCTTACGGCGCGCATACCTATTTGTGCGCCGACACCATCTTTACCCACGGCACGGAGGAACAACGCCGGAAATATGTCCCCAGACTGGCCGGCGGTGAATGGATCGGTTGTATGGGCCTGACCGAACCGGGGGCCGGATCGGATGTAACGGCCCTATCCACCAAGGCGTTGCGGGATGGGGACCGGTATATCTTGAACGGTTCGAAGATGTTTATTACCAACGGACCTATCGCCGACGTGGCCGTGGTCTATGCCCGGACTTCCTCCGCGGGGGAACGGCACGAGGGGATTTCGGCCTTCATCGTTGAAAAGGGAACTCCCGGCTTCTCCGCCGGGAAGAAACTGAACAAAATGGGGGTCCGAAGTTCCTATACCTCGGCGTTGCATTTTGAAGACTGCTCCGTCCCGGCGGAAAATCTGTTGGGCCTTGAGGGAATGGGATTCCTGATGGCCATGCAGACCGTGGAATGGGACCGAAGCACATTAATGGCCCCTTTCTTGGGCGGCATGTCTTACATCCTGGAAAGGTCCTGCCGTTACAGCCGGGAACGGGTCCAGTTTGGGCGGCCCATCGCCGAATTTCAGGCGGTCAAACACAAGATCGCCGATATCCGGATTTTTCTGGAAGCTTCCCGGGCCCTGGTGTACCGTATTGCCTGGTGCAAGGACCAGGGCCGTCCCCTGAATCACTTGGAGGCAGCGGTGGCCAAGCTCTTCGTGGGTGACTGGAGCCTGGGGCCGACCAATAACGCCGTCATTATTCATGGCGGCTACGGCTACTGCCACGAATATGACGTGGAACGGACCTTCCGGGACAGCCGCCTGGCGCCGATCGGCGGCGGGACCTCCGAGGTCCAGAAGATGATTATCTCCCGTTTGATGTAAGCAAGGGAAGACCGATGAATTTTGATTTGGATGTACGTCAGAATCAAATCCGGAAGGCCTTGAGAAGTCTCCTGGCCGAGGAAACTGAAGGGACCAGGGGGTTTGACAGTCAAGACCTGAAGGACGTTTCCCTGGCCTATCGGATTCTCCTAAAAATGCTGGCCGGCATCGGCTATCTGGACATCGGAATGAACCCTGAACAGACCGGACAATCGCCTTATGCCGACCTGGGAACGGCGGTTTTGGCCGGTGAAATCGTAGCCGAATTTTTCCCCGATATCTACCTGGGTATCGAGATCAGCAGCCGAGTCGTAGGCGGATTAATGGCCCGGTACGGCAGGGAAGATCTCAAAGGCCGCTATCTGGTCCCGCTGCTGAAAGGGGAGTCCCTGGGGACCCTGGCCTTAAGCGAATCGTTGAGCAATTTCCCAGCGGCAACAATAACCACTCAGGCGGTGGCGCAAGGGGAGGACTACCTGCTGAACGGGACCAAGAAGGGGGTCATCAACGGGTCTCTGGCCGACATCATCGTTGTGCCGGCCCTGCTCGGTGAGCGGACCGCCCTGTTTCTTGTCCCGTCGGCGCAAGAGGGTCTGGTCGCCGCCGAACCCTGCTCGACCCTGGGATACAAGCGCATCGGCTTTACCGACCTGGCGTTCAGAAATTGCAGGGTGGCCAAGGAAGAATGTATCCGGTTGTTTGAGAGCCAGGCCATCCTCTCTGAACTTCAAGTGAAATTCAATCTGGCCGTTGCCGTTTCTTCTCTGGGGGTCATGCAGCGGGCTTTGTTTCAGGCCAAGGAGTACGGTACGGCCGCCAAGGAAGGGGAGAAGCCGCCTCTGGCGTATCAGGAAATCCGCTACCGGCTGGCGGAGATGTTTGCCCTTTATCAGACCTCGCAGCTCCTGGTCTATCGCGCGGCCTGGATGCTGGAGCAGGGGATAGACGAGGCGAATACGGTAGTGGATTCCGCCAAGGTATTTATCACCGAAGCGGCCGAGGAGGTGGCCCGCGGGTCCATGCAGATCGCCGCCCTGGACGGTTATCTGGGGAACAATGTTCTTCTGGAAACGGGTTATCGGGACGCCCGCTTCGGCCCGGTGGCCGGGGAATCCTCGGAAGTGCTGCGGATGCGGATCGCTGACGATTGCTTGCGAAAGTACCTATAAATAGAAACAGCATCATTAATGGGTCATTCCCGCAGCGATTCTGAGCGGGAATCCAGACTTTTCTTAATGAACATTGGATACCCGATAAAGACATTCGGGGATGAGGAGCAATTGCCTGAAAATACAATAGAGACCTTATGGGGTGATAGAGGGAGAGGGAAGGGGAACGATGGAAGTCATCGAAACCAGAATAGATAAAAACGCTTCCGAGTATAAAGAAAACTACGATCACCACCGGACCCTGGTGGCCAGGCTCCAAGAAGCCCTGCATCAGGCCAGGGAAGAACGGTCGGAGAAGGCCCTGGCCCGGATGCGCGAGCAGGGAAAGCTTTCGGTACGAGAGCGGCTGGACCTGCTGTTGGACAAAAACACCCCTTTTCTAGAGATTGCCCCCCTGGCCGCCTTTGATATGTACGATAAGAAAGTGCACGCGGCCGGGATCATCGCCGGGATCGGGGTGGTGGAAGGAAGGGAAGTGCTGGTCCACGCCAATGATTCCCTGATCAAAGGCGGGACCATTTATCCCCTGGGGGTCAAGAAGGGCCTGCGGATCCAGACCATCTGTATGGAAAACCGCCTGCCGGTGATCAACCTGGTGGACTCCGGGGGGGCCTACCTGCCTCTGCAGTCGGAGATCTTTCCCGATGCCGACGACGGAGGCCGGATCTTCTACAACCAGGCGATCATCTCCAAAATGGGGATACCCCAGATCTGCGGGGTCATGGGGCTCTGCACGGCCGGGGCGGCCTACATCCCGGCCATGAGCGACGAAGTGGTTCATGTCCAGGGGACCGGAGCCATCTTTCTGGGCGGGCCGCCGCTGGTCAAGGCTGCCACCGGAGAGGAGGTCAGCGCCGACGAGTTGGGAGGGGCCCAGGTCCATTGCCGCCAATCCGGGGTGTCCGATTATCTGGCCGAGGATGATGCCCATTGCCTCGATTTGATTCGACAGATCGTCAAGAACCTGCCTCCCGCCCAAAAAGCGGAGGTCGGGCAAAGAGTGCCTCGGCCCCCGCGCTATGAGCCGGAAGAACTGTACGGGATTATTCCCCAACGGATCAGCACTCCCTATGACGTGCGGGAGGTCATCGCCCGGATGGTGGACGGCAGCGAATTTCTGGAATTCAAGGCCTTGTACGGACCGACCCTGGTCTGCGGCTGGGCCTATATCCATGGTTTCCCGGTGGGCATCCTGGGCAACAACGGCATCCTTTTTTCCGACAGCGCCCTGAAGGCCACCCAGTTCATTCAACTTTGCGACAAGCGGGGCATCCCCCTTTTATTTCTTCAGAATATCGCCGGGTATATTGTCGGCCGGGAATACGAACGCATCGGGATTACCAAAGACGGCCACAAGATGGTCAATGCCGTGGCCACCGCCACAGTGCCTAAGTTCACCGTAATTCTGGGGGCCTCCTTCGGGGCCGGCAACTATGGCATGTGCGGCCGGGCCTATGGACCCCGTTTTTTATGGATGTGGCCGAACGCCCAGATCGGGGTCATGGGGGGGGAACAGGCGGCCGATGTGCTGATCACCGTCAAGAACGATCAGTTGGCCCGGGAAGGGCAGCCGCCCCTGCCGGCGGAAATGGTGGAGCAGATCCGCGGGCCGATTATCGCCTCGGCCTTTCGGGAAGGTAACGCCTACTACTCCACGGCCAACCTCTGGGACGACGGGATCCTGGATCCGGCCAGGACCCGGGACGTACTGGGGCTGGCCATTTCGGCGGCTTTGAATGCGCCGATTCGGAACGATGTATATGGATACGGAACCTTCCGGATGTAAAACCGGGGAGGCTGAAGCCTCCCCTACCCGGGAATAGTTTTTTTTCTCAATCAACAAGGTAGGGGCGACTTTAGTCGCCCTCCCTGGGCTAACTATGTTTAAGAAAGTTCTAATCGCCAATCGGGGTGAAATCGCCGTCCGAATCATCCGCACCTGCCGGGAGATGGAGATCAAGACCGTAGCGGTTTATTCCGAGGCGGATAAAACGGCCCTTCACGTCCTGGAAGCAGATGAGGCCGTCAACCTGGGTTCGGCGGAACCGATTCAGAGCTACCTAAACATCGATTGCCTGCTGGCCGCCGCTCGGGAAACCGGGGCCGAGGCCATCCATCCCGGCTACGGATTTTTAGCCGAAAATCCGGTTTTTGCCGAACGCTGCCGTGAGGAGGGGGTGGATTTCATCGGACCTCCGGCCCAGGCTATTCGGGACCTGGGCAGCAAAACGAAGGCTCGAAATATTATGCTCCAGGCCGGTGTGCCGGTGATCCCCGGGATGCTGACCACCGCCCGGGAGCCCGAAGTCCTGGCCCGGGAGGCCGAGGCGATCGGCTATCCGGTTATTATCAAGGCGTCGGCCGGAGGCGGGGGGAAGGGGATGCGGGTTGTCAGGGAAGAGACGGAATTGGGTGAGGCCTGTCGTTCCTGCCAGAGCGAAGCGGAAAAGGCCTTCGGAGACGGGTCCCTTTATCTGGAGAAACATCTGGAAGGCCCCCGACACGTGGAGTTTCAGATCCTGGCCGATTCCTTCGGGAACGTAGTCCACCTTTTTGAACGGGAATGCTCCATCCAGCGGCGTCACCAGAAGATCATCGAAGAAACGCCTTCCCCGATTTTGACGCCGGACCTCCGGCGGCAGATGGGTCAGGCGGCCGTGGCCGCCGCCCGGGCCGCGGGGTATGTCAATGCCGGGACCGTGGAATTTTTACTGGACCGGGAAGGGAAATTCTACTTTCTGGAAGTGAACACCCGGCTGCAGGTGGAGCACCCGATCACCGAGGTCACAACCGGCCTCGATCTGGTACGCCGCCAACTGGAAATCGCCGCCGGGCAGGCCCTGCCTCTTAGTCAGGAAGAGATCCAGCCCCAGGGCCATGCTTTTGAATGCCGGATCTATGCGGAAGATCCTGAGGCCCAATTTTTCCCTTCTCCCGGAAAGATTCTCTACCTCAAGGAGCCCTCCGGACCCGGGATCCGAATAGACAGCGGCATCCGGGCCGGATTCGAAGTGCCGATGGAATACGACCCTATTCTAAGCAAGCTGATTGTTTATGCCGAAACCCGGGAATCGGCCCGGCAGCGTATGATTCGGGCACTGGAAAACTATGTCATCCTGGGGATCAACACCACGATTCCTTTTCTCCTGGAGGTATTTAAGACCGCGGAATTCAGGGAGGGGCTGACCCGGACCGATTTCATTGATCGCTATTTTGAAGGCTGGAAGCCGGACCGGGGAAAAGCCGACCTGGCCCGGATAGCCTTTGCGGCCCATGACCAGAACCGGGTGAGAACCCCGACCGCAGCGAAGGCCTCGGCTCCGAACCCGCTGAGCCCTTGGCAAACCCTGGGGGAATGGAGATTATAGGATGGCCGGGTGCCGCGAATTAAGAATCGGAGAAGAGGTCAAAACACTGGAGTGGCAGCCGGGAGAAGCTCCGGAACAGGCCCGGGTTCGTATCGGCGAAGTGGAATATGCCGTCTGCTTTCAGGCCGTCGATGACCACCAGGTTCTTTTGCAGGTCGGCGGGCGGAAGGTCCGGGCCTTCGCTGCCGGGGAAGCGAACCGGAAATTCGTGTTTATTGAGGGCGGCGTCTACCGGGTTGAAGAGTTGGGGCAGACCCGGAAACGAAAGAGCCGGGGGGGGCTGGATGAAACCCCGGGGGAAGTGACCCCCCCCATGCCCGCCGTGGTGGTCCGCATTTTGGTTGAAGAGGGAGAATCGGTATTTAAGGGACAGGGTCTGGTGGTGGTCTCGGCCATGAAGATGGAAACGACCCTGAAGGCCCCGGTTGACGGCCTGGTGAAAAAGATCAATATCGCCTTGCAGGCCAAGGTCATGCCGGGGGACATATTAGTCGAAATCGAGGAAAGGAAGACCTCATGAGCGGAGACCTACTGGTCGAAGTCCGGGAATCCGTGGCCTATCTGACCATCAACCGGGAAGACCGTCGCAACGCCATCAGTCAGGAGATGATCTCTGCCTTTCACGCCGGTCTGGATCGGGCGGATCAGGATGAGACGGTCCGGGTGGTCTGCCTGACCGGAAAGGGTGACCGGGCCTTCTGCTCCGGCGCCGACCTGGGCCTCACTCTGGCCCGGGAGGGGGAAGACCGCCTGGCCGGTGCCAGAAACTATGCCGCCCTGCTCAAGAAATTGTCCCGATTCGGGAAACCCCTGGTGGTTCGGGTCAATGGGGCTTGCCTGGCGGGCGGATTGGGCCTGATGCTTTCGGGTGACATTGTAATCGCCCGCCGGGATGCGGCTTTTTGGGCCCCGGAAGTCAACGTGGGCATTTTTCCCATGATGGTGGGGGCCCTGTTGATACGCCATCTGGGGCCGAAAAAGATGATGGAATTCGTCCTGACCGGGTGCAAGGTCTCGGCCCCGGAAGCGGAGCGAATCGGCTTGATCACCCGGGCCGTGGAGCCGGAACGGCTGGACGACGAGGTGCAGGAGGTCCTGAAAACTCTGGCCGCCAAAAGCCCCATCGGCCTGCGGATCGGGAAAGATGCCTTTCGGACCATGAGCGATCTGGCCCTGGATGAGGCGCTGGATTTCCTTTGCGAGGCCCTGGGACGGGCTGTTTCCACCGAGGACGCCATGGAAGGCATGAGGGCTTTCATGGAAAAACGGGCACCGAATTTTAGGGGGCGCTGAATGGAATTTGAATCGGGCAAGAGTTATGATACGCTCCGGATCGGGGAGAAGGCCTCGTCCCCCAAAACCATCACAGCGGATGGAAGATTTAATTTAGAAACCAAGGGAGTCAAATACAAAAACCAAAAAAAAAGGAGGAAACAAAAATGGGCTTTACCAACGTGAAAGAAGTGTTTGCCAAGATGCCGGAGGCCTTTAGCGCCAACGCCGCCCAGGGGCTGAATGCGGTTTTCCAGTTCGATATCACCGGCGATGACGGTGGAAAATGGAACGTGGCGGTCAAGGACGGGGCCTGCGCGGTTAGTGAAGGGGTCAGCGATGCGCCCACCGTCACCCTGACCATGGCCGCGGATACCTGGCTGGCGATGGTCAACAAGGAGCTGAACGGTATGCAGGCCTTTATGAGCGGCAAGCTGAAGGCCACGGGAGACATCATGCTGGCCCAGCGGTTTGCCACTATTTTCCCGGTTTAGGTGACCAACAAAACGTAGGGGCAGGCCCCTGTGCCTGCCCGCCCCTGTGCCTGCCGTACCCCGGGGCGGGCAGGGATGGGACCCTGCCCCTACAGGCCGCCCACGAAGCATTCTAATTTCATAATGGGGCCACCTTTTTTCCATGTCTTTTCAGGAATATTTCGGGGAAACCCACCACTTGGTCCGGCAAACGGTCCGAAAGTTCGTTGAAAGGGAGATCAACCCTTACGTCAACGAATGGGAGGAACAAGGGGAATTCCCCCGGGAGTTGTATGGCCGGGCCGGAGAGGCCGGTATCCTGGGCATTGGCTATCCGGAAGCGTTCGGCGGGACCGAAGGCGATTTGTTTTTAAAGGTGGCCGCCATGGAGGAAATCGCCCGCTGCGGGTCCGGGGGGGTAGCGGCCGGCCTGGGTTCATTGGATATCGGACTTCCGCCGATACTCCGCTTGGGCCGGGAAAACCTGAAAAAGCGTTTGATTCCACCGATCCTGGCCGGGGAGAAAATATGCGCCCTGGCCATCACTGAACCGAACGCCGGATCGGACGTGGGGGCCATTCGGACCCGGGCTGTTCGGGAGGGGAAGTTGTACCGGGTGAACGGCCGGAAGACTTTTATCACCAGTGGTGCCCGGGCCGATGTCTTGACCTGCGCGGTCCGGACCGGCGGACCCGGCCCCCATGGGGTCAGCCTCCTGGTGATCGAAACCGATACCCCGGGGTTCGAGGTTACCCGGGTCTTAAAAAAGATGGGCTGGTGGGCCTCGGATACGGCCGAGCTGGTTTTTGAGGACTGCCGGGTGCCGGTAGAAAACTTGCTGGGGGAGGAAGGCCAGGGCTTTTACGGGATCATGGCCAACTTTCAGATGGAACGCCTGCAGTTGGCCCTACTGGCCAACATGACCGCCCAACTGGCCCTGGAGGAATCGTTAAAATATGTGAGACAGCGGGAGGCCTTCGGCCGACCCCTGGAAGGGTTTCAGGTGACCCGCCACAAGCTGGTGGATATGGCCACCTTGATCGAGGCCAGCCGTGAATTCACCTACCGCGTGGCGGCTAAAATCGAGGCCGGTTTGAACCCGGTCAAGGAAATATCCATGGCCAAAAATTTTTCCTGTCAGGTCAGCGACCGGGTGACCTATGACGCGGTTCAGATCCACGGGGGCTATGGCTACATGCGGGAATATCTGGTGGAGCGATTGTACCGGGACAACCGGATCCTGTCCATCGGGGGCGGGACTCAGGAGATCATGAAGGAGATTATCGGCAAGCTGATGTTTTAAATAAATCCGAAACCCGAAATTCGAAGCACGAAACAAATTCAAATGGTCAAATTTCAAAATTCCAAACAGGGTTTGTTTTGGTCATTCAAATTTTGGACATTCGTGCTTGTTTCGGATTTCGTGCTTCGAATTTCGAATTTGGAGCTTCCAAATTTTCGAAAGTTCAGTTAATCAACGAATCAATCCAAGTCATCAAAGAAGAAAGTAAGGAGAAGCAAAATGGGAGTAAATTATTTCAACCGGAATGAAAGAGACACCAAGTTCGTATTGTTTGAGTACCTCAATATAGCGCAACTGCTGCAATACGACCGCTACAAGGATTTCAGCCAGGACGATTTCGAGATGATTATCCAGGAAGGACTCAAGGTGGCCAAGGAGGTGTTGGGCCCGACCATGCAGGACGGCGACCGTGAGGGCTGCCGATATGACGAGGGAAAGGTGACGGTCCCGGAATCCTTTCACCCGTGCTGGAAAGTCATGGCCGAAAACGGCTGGATTTCCATGTCCGGCAACCCGGAACGGGGGGGACAGGGGCTCCCGGCTTCCTTGAGCGGCCTGGTCGGTGAGTTTTTTGTCGCGGCCAACACGGCCTTCATGACCTACCCCGGACTGACCACGTCCAATGCCGACGTGATCGAACATTTCGGGACCGACCTGGATCGGGAGATGTTCGTGGAGAAGCTCAACACCGGGGTGTTTGCCGGGACCATGTGCCTTACCGAACCGGACGCCGGATCGGATGTGGGCTACCTGCGGACCAAGGCCGTGTCTGATCCCGAGGCCGTGGACCCGCGGATCTACAAGATAGAGGGGAGCAAACGTTTCATCACCTGCGGGGACCACAACCTGACCGAGAACATCATCCACCTGGTTCTGGCCCGGATCGAGGGCGGCCCTGCGGGGACCAAGGGCATCAGCCTGTTCATCGTCCCAAAAGTCTGGGTAAATCCGGACGGGACCCTGGGAGAACCCAACGATGTCTTTTGCACCGGCATCGAACACAAGATGGGGATCCACGGTTCCACCACCGCCTCACTGAGTTTCGGCGAAAGCGGAAAGTGCCGCGGCATTCTTCTGGGCGAACCGCACAGCGGTATGGCCAATATGTTCCAGATGATGAACGAGGCCCGCATGGCCTGTGGGGTCCAGTCCCTGGGTCTGGCCGCTGCCGCCTATGACTCGGCCTTGCAGTATGCCAAAGAAAGGGTCCAGGGTCCTCCTTTTACCAACCGGAGAGCCGAGCGGGTCCGAATCATCGAGCATGAAGACGTGCGCCGCATGCTGATGAACCTCAAGGCCGGGACCGAAGGCATGCGGGCCATGATCGGGAAACTTTTCTTCTTTATCGACGTGGCCCTCGGCGACCCCGACCCGGATAAACGGAAACAGGCCGGCAACCAGGTCGAGCTGCTGACCCCCCTGGTCAAGGCCTACTGTTCCGATTTCGGCTATGCCCTGACCCGCGATGCCATGCAGGTCCTGGGCGGGGTCGGTTACTGCGCCGAGTTCCCGGTGGAGCAGTACGCCCGGGACATCAAGATCGTCTCCATCTGGGAGGGGACCAATTATATCCAGTCCCTGGACCTGATCGGCCGCAAACTCCCCATGGAGGGCGGAGCGGTGTTCCAGTCCTGGATCCAGAATATCTTCGACTTTACCAAAGAACACAAGGATGATCCCGATTTCGCGGCGGACCTAAAGCTGCTCTTCAAGGCGGCCCAGGCCACCGGGGACTACACCATGCGATTCATGCAGTATTTCCAGGGGGGAAAGCCGAAGCTCATCCCCCTGGCGGCCACTCGCTTTCTGGAATGCTTTTCCGAGGTGCTCATGGGGCATCTGCTGTTGGAGCAGGGCCTGATCGCTCGGGAGAAGCTGAAGGGCGTGGAAGCGACTTTGGCCGACGGCTACTTCTATCGAGGCAAAATCGAGACCGTTAAGTATTTCTGCCGGAATATCCTGACCAACGTCTTCTCCCGCTATACGAGTTTTCAGCAGGAAGACACTTCGGCGGTGGATATCCCGGAGGAAGGGTTCTAGAACCACAAACTCGAAATTCGAAACACGAAATCCGAAACAAAAAGCAAGGAGGAATAAATGGGTTTTCAAATAAAAAAAGCCATGGTCATCGGTTCAGGGGTCATGGGCGGGGGAATCGCCGGCCACCTGGCCAATGCGGGGATCCCCGTGTGCCTGGTGGATATCGTCCCCTTTAAGCTGACTCCCGCGGAGGAGGCCAAGGGATTGACCCTGAAGAGCCCGGTCGTTCGCAACCGGATCGTCAACCAGGGAGTGGATTTTCTGAAAAAATCCAAACCCCCGGGGTTGTTCAGCCCCACCCGGATGGAGCTGATCACCGTCGGCAATATGGAAGATAATTTTGACTGGATCAAAGAGGCGGACTGGATCATTGAAGTGGTGGTGGAAAACCTCAAGATCAAGCACGAGGTTATGGCCAAAATCGAGGCGGCCCGCAAACCGGGCAGCATCGTTTCCACCAATACCTCTGGTCTTCCTATCTCTCAGATCTCCGAGGGCCGTTCGGACGAGTTCAAGGCCCATTTTCTGGGGACCCACTTCTTCAACCCGGCCCGCTATCTAAAGTTGCTGGAGATCATCCCTACGCCGGGAACCGACCCTGATCTGACGGCCTTCATGATGAAGTTCGGGGAACGCCGCCTGGGAAAGACCATGGTCCTGTGCAAGGACACGCCTAATTTTATTGCCAACCGGGTGGCCTCCATTACCGGGACCTCGGCCATCAATTACGTGCTGCAAAACGAACTGACCGTGGAAGAGGTGGACGCCGTCACCGGTCCGCTGATCGGTCACCCCAAGACCGCCACCTTCCGGCTCCAGGATCTGGTCGGGCTGGACATCGCCAGCCACGTGGCCGGCAACCTGTATCCTGCCATCCCGGACGATCCTTTTCGGGAAGCCATCCAGGGGCCGGTCAAGGAACTGACCGGTAAAATGGTGGAGAAAGGCTGGCTGGGCAACAAGGCCAAACAAGGGTTTTACAAAAAGATCAAAAGCCCGGATGGGAAAAAGGACTACCTGATCCTGGACTTGAAGACCCTGGAATACCGGCCCCAGCAGAAACCGAATATCCCCTGGGTGAAACAGGCCAAAGGCATTGAATCCCTGCCGGAACGGATTAAGTTCATCAGCCAGCAGGATGACCGAGCGGCCAAGATGATCGCCTTCAACACCGCCCAGGCCTTGTCCTATTGCGCCTGGCTGATACCGGAAATCTCGGATGTCCTCTACGCGGTGGATAACGCCGTTCGGGCCGGGTTCTTTCATGAACTGGGGCCCTTTGAGATCTGGGATATCCTGGGAGTCAAAGAAACCGCGGTCAAGATGGAAGCCGAGGGCTTTAAGGTCGCCGCCTGGGTCAAAGACATGATCGCCGCCGGAGGCGAGACTTTCTATAAAAAGGATGGGGTTCGGAAGCTGTTTTGGGACCTGCCGAGCCGCTCCTATCAGCCCATTCCGGTGGACCCGAACTTGATTGTCCTCAAAGACCTGAAGGAAACCCGGGGAGTCCTGAAGAAGAACTTCAGCGCTTCCCTGATCGATCTGGGGGACGATGTCCTCTGCCTGGAGTTCCACTCCAAGATGAATGCCCTGGATCCGGATATCTTTGCCATGGGGGCTACCGCCCTGGAGGAGCTGGAAAAGGGATATGCCGGTCTGGTCATCGGCAACCAGGGAGAGAATTTTTCCGTGGGGGCCAATGTGTTCAATGTGGTCATGGCCGCCGAAAACAAGATGTGGGGTGAAATCGAGCAGGGCGTTAAGTCCATGCAGGACCTTTTGTTGGCCTTCCGCTACTGCAACAAGCCGGTGGTGGCGGCGCCCTTCGGCATGGCTTTGGGGGGCGGGGCCGAAGTGGCCATGGCCGCCGATCGGATCTGTGCGGCCGGCGAGTCGTATATGGGGCTGGTGGAAGTGGGCGTAGGTCTGCTTCCGGCCGGGGGCGGCTGCCGGGAATTGCTCCGACGGGTGGTCACGCCGGCCATGAAACGGGCCGACTCCGATCCCCTGCCGTTCCTGGGCAAGGTGTTTGAAAACATCGCCATGGCCAAGGTCAGTGCCAGCGCCCTGCAGGCCCAGGAAATGGGCTTCCTGACCGAGTCCGACCGGATTATCATGAAAGGCGAGCATGGTTTGGCCGAGGCCAAACGGGAAGTCCTGGCCCTGGCCGCTGCCGGTTATGCACCCATGCCGCGGACCAAGTCCATTTATGCCCTGGGGCAGAGGGGTATCGCCGCCTTGTCCATCATGGTCCAGTCCCTGCGCTGGGGGGATTTTATTTCCGAGTACGATATGTTTATCGCCAAGAAGATCGCCTATGTGCTTTCCGGAGGCGATTTGAGCGCTCCCCAGTGGGTGGACGAACAATACATCCTGGACCTGGAGCGGGAGGCGTTTCTTTCCCTGCTGGGACAGGAAAAAACCATCGAGCGGATCAAACATCTGCTGATGACCGGCAAACCCTTACGGAATTAATCAGGAGGATTAACCATGAAAGATATAGTGATTGTAGCGGCAGCCCGGACGGCTGTCGGACGGGCCAAGCGAGGCATGTTGGTCAACGTCCGGCCCGACGATCTGGCAGCGATCGTATTGAATGAAGTGATCCAGCGGGCCCCCGGGGTAAAAAAAGAGGATGTGGAAGACGTGGTCATCGGCTGCGCCTTCCCGGAGAATACCCAGGGGTTGAATATGGGCCGCCTGGCAGTGATGAGAGCCGGGTTTCCCTACACTACCTCAGGCCAGACCGTCAACCGCTTTTGTTCTTCCGGGCTCCAGGCCATCGCCATCGGGGCCCAGCAGATCATGGCCGGCATGTGCGAAATCGTAGCGGCCGGCGGAGCGGAATCGATGAGCCAAGTCCCCATGACCGGCTTCTATTTCTCTCCCAATCCGGATCTGGTGGAGGAATACCCGGAAGCCTACATGGGCATGGGTCTTACGGCGGAGAACGTGGCCGATCGATACCACGTCAGCCGGGAGGACCAGGACCGTTTTGGTCTGCAGAGCAACGAAAAAGCCCTCGCGGCCATTAAAGACGGAAAGTTCCGGGAAGAAATCGTTCCGGTAGAGGTCAAGACCGTGGCGGTGGATGAAGCCGGGAAGCGCGCGGAAAAAGTCAAAAAATTCGAGGTGGATGAAGGCCCGCGGAAGACCACCATGGAGCAGATGGCTTCCCTGAAGCCGCCCTTCAAAAAAGGCGGATCGGTCACGGCCGGTAACTCCTCCCAGATGAGTGACGGGGCCGCGGCGGTACTGATGATGACCGCGGAGAAAGCGGCGGAATTGAGGCTTAACCCTCTGGCCCGTTATGTGGGCTTTGCCGTAGCCGGCGTGCCCTCGGAAATAATGGGGGTCGGTCCCATGTATGCCATTCCGCAGCTTATGAAAGTGACCGGGAGGAAACTCAAAGAAGTTGACCTCTTTGAGATCAACGAGGCGTTCGCTTCTCAGGCTTTGGCTTCCGTCCGGGAACTGGGCATCGACCCGGAGAAGGTCAACGTGAACGGCGGGGCTATCGCCCTGGGCCACCCCCTGGGCTGCACCGGGGCCAAGTTGACCGTTCAGCTTATTCACGAAATGAAAAGGCGCGGCTCCCGGTACGGCGTGGTCTCCATGTGCATCGGCGGCGGTATGGGCGCGGCCGGGATTTTTGAAAATTTAACCTGATCCGGCAAAGTAGGGCGTCATAAGTAATCAAGATTGATTGACAGGGGTAGGGGAGGCTTTAGCCTCCTCAGGGCGACTGAAGTCGCCCCTACCCATATTGGGATGGTCCATTTTTTTGACATCCTGAGATTAGACCGTGCGATTTAAGGTTTCCCCCTCACCGGAGGTTATAAAAACGGGTGAGGGGGAAGCCGTTCCAACCCAAGCCCCCACTCTAAACATTCAACCCAGGCCGGAGGAAGTTGTGAGAACTGATGCCGTCCATTCCATCTTCCAAAACCAATTTCAATCCGTCCGGTCCCGCCCGGACCGATATCCTCCAAGCAATGAGACCCGAGGTAGTCATTCCGGACAAGCGAAGCGCGATCCGGAATCCAGGCCCCGGCTAAGCTTTAAAGGCCCTGGATACCGGATCAAGCCCGGTATGACAGACCAAGACAAAGGCCTACATAACGGAGTAAGCTTTATTTTCGTATTAATCAAAGGAGCCAACTATGTTTGATTTTTTATTGAACGGGGAAGAAAGAGCTTTTCGCGATGAGGTCCGTGATTTTGTCAAGACCGTTCCCAGCCAGCTCCTGCGGGATATGGATGCCGGGAAGATCGAGACCGGGAGGCCTTTCATCGAAATGGCGGCGGCCCGGAATCTCCTGGGTGCCCGTTTCCCCAAGGAATACGGCGGTCGGGGGCTCAACTGGACGGCCGAAGTGGCGGCTGTGGAAGAAGTGGGCGTTTTAGGGAATTCCGTTTCCTGCGCATACGTCATGCCGAGCATCGTTGGAGAGGCGATCAACCTGTTTGGGACGGAGGAACAGAAGCGAAATTATTTGGCTCCCACCCTGTCCGGGAAATTGTACAGCGCGGAGGCTTTGACCGAGCCCCGGGGAGGCTCCGATTTCTTCGGGGCCACCACTACAGCGGTCGAGGACGGGGGTTCGTTCATACTGAATGGGGAAAAGAGATTTGTGGTGGGCGCCCAGGATTCGGATTGGTTCCTGGTATATGCCAAGTCAGACCCCCAGGCCCCGCCCCATCAATCGATTAGTTGCTTTATCGTGGAGCGGTCCTTCGGAGTGGAAGTCCAGAATATCTATCAATTGCTGGGGACCCGAGGCGGCGGAACCGGCCGTCTGGTTTTCAAAAATGTGCGGGTCCCTCGGGAAAATGTGGTAGGCGAATTGCATAATGCCTATGCCATTTTCAATCGCATGATGATCCCCGAACGGTTGCTCAGCGGGGCCGGTTGCATCGGGGCCGGCCGGGCGGCCCTGGAGGTGGCGGCCCGCTATTCAACGCGGCGCAAGGCCTTCGGCCAGACCATCGATAAATTCCAGGCCGTCAATTTTATGCTGGCCGATTCCGTAGCCGCTCTGGACGCCGCCTGCTCCCTGGTGTATACGGCGGCCAAGCGGGTCGATTCCGGGGCGGACGGCCGACGTCTGGTTTCCGAGGCCAAGAAGGTGGGCACCGAAACGGCCTGGCAGGTGATCAACAACGCCATGCAGATCATGGGCGGGATCGGCTATACCACGGTCTATCCCATCGAGCGGCTGCTGCGCGACTGCCGTCTGGCCATGATTTGGACCGGGACCAACCAGGTAATGAACATGCTGGTCCAGCATGAATACTATAAGGAATTAATGAATCGGGAAGGGCTGGCCCGGGATGTCGAAGGGGATGCACTGACCCCGGACGAGGCGGAGAAGCATTATGGGTAAAACAAATTCGAAGCACGAAATCCGAAATCCGAAATTCGAAATGCAGGAAGAATGAAGGAGAGATAAATGGGGATAAAGACCGTCATCACCTGCGCCTTGACCGGCGTTTTGACCAACCCGGCCGTACACCATGTCCCGGTGACCCCGGAGGAGATGGCTGAACAGACGCAGCAAGCCTATGATGCCGGGGCGTCGACCGTGCACGTTCATTTTCGGAATCAGGGTCCGGGATTGGGGCACCTGCCTACCTGGGATCTGGAAACGGTCGGGAGGATTCTGGCTGCCATCAAGGCCCGGGTGCCAGACATCATCCTCTGCCTGAGCACCGGGGTGGTGGGGCCGGATATCTCCGCCCCGGCCGCCTGCCTGGAAAAATTCAAGCCGGAGATGGCGGCCTGCAACGCCGGATCGCTTAATTATTTGAAGCAGAAGAGCGATGGGAATTGGGCCTGGCCGCCGACCCTTTTTGACAATCCGGTGGACAAGGTGGAACGGTTTCTGACGGTGATGCGGGCCAACGCCGTGGTCCCGGAATTTGAATGTTTTGACAGCGGGATCGTGCGGAGCGTGGGCCTCTACCAGAGAAACAGAATGTTCGCTGGTCCCGCCCATGTCTCCCTGGTCATGGGGGTGGCCAGCGGGATGCCGGCCAAGCCGGAATGGCTCCCCTTACTGATCGAGGAGCTGCCCTCGGGCTCCCACTGGCAGGTGATTGCCATTGGCCGCCAGGAGGTCTGGCCGCTTCACCGCCGGTGTGCGGAACTGGGCGGGAACGTCCGGACCGGCCTGGAGGACACCTTTTATCTGCCCAACGGGGACAAGGCCCCTGACAACGGGGCGTTGATCGAAGCCCTGGCCAAGGTGGTCCGGGAGACGGGGAGGGAGATCGCCGGTCCGGCCGAAGCCAGGGAAATCCTCGGGCTGCGGGGCCGGTGAAATCGTCGAAATAGATAGGGTGGACAAGAAGGGCCCCCACCCCCCGACCCCCTCCCGCCAGGGGAGGGGGAGAATATTGGAGGAGGTATCCACATGGACGAAGTGATTAATAAGGACCTCGTTAAATATCACCCGGGAAGGTCTTGTCGGTTTCATTACCCTGAACCGGCCCGAGAAGCGAAACGCCTTGAATTGGGCGCTTTGGCTGTCCCTGGAGAAGGCGATCGAGGCGGCCGAAGCGGATAAAGAGGCGCGGGTGGTCCTCCTTAAAGGGCAGGGCCAGACCTTTTGCGCGGGCTTGGACCTCGGACCGGAAAATGAACTCCTCCAAGCCATCGGGGCAGCACCCAGCGCCTCCCAGAAGATGGAATTTTACCGGTTGGTTAGAAGGGGACAGGATATCTTCACTCGACTGGAGCGTCTGCCTCAGCCGACCATCGCCGTGATACAGGGGCACTGTTTGGGAGCAGGGTTGGAAATGGTCCTCTGCTGCGATCTGCGGTTCTGCTCGGCCGAGACCTTATTCGGTCTTCCGGAGCCGACCCTGGCCATCATCACCGATGCCGGCGGTCTGCAGCGCCTGCCCCGGGTGGTGGGCCGGGGCCACGCCCGGGAGATCGCCTTTCGCGGACACCGTTTCGATGCCGAGCGCGCCCGATCCATCAATTTGGTCAATGAGGTCTACCCGACCCCTGAAAGCCTTGAATCCGGGGTCAAAGCGATCGCCGAGGAAATCGCGGCCAATCCTCCCCTGGCGGTTCAGGGGGCGAAAGAAGTTTTGCTTTTCAATGAAGAGGCCACCCTGGAGCAGTCCCTGGAATTCAATGCTTCTCGCTCTTCCATGATCCTGCCCTCGGAAGACCTTTATGAGGCCATCGCCGCCTACATGGAAAAAAGAAAAGGGAATTTCAAGGGGGCGTGATTCGGATAGTGATGGACAGTCAGAGGATTTTTCTGTTTTCGTATTAAACCCCCATCTAAATGGACTTCTCCCAGCCCTGCCCGAAATCGGCCAGGGGCCTGATCTCCAGCACCTCGAAGGTCACGGCGGCCTGGATCATTTTAGCGGCATTGGGGCCGGCTTTTTCGGCAATAATCGCCCGGATCTGTTCCAGCTTGTTGCCCTCCGTGTCGATCTCGGTGGCTTTAAGATAGAGACGAACGCCCTTCCATTCCGGCAGGGTATTCCCCGGTTCCATGATCATATAGGCGGCCCAGGGGTTTTCCTTCAGGTTGGCTAACGTCCGGTTGTTCCCCAAACCCATAAATACGGTCTTGGGGTCGGTCATCCGGGGGGAGCCGAAATAGGCCACGTTGACCCGGCCGTCTTTGCCGGCTGTGCTCAGAGTGCCCAGACGGGGCTGCTTGTTGAAGTATTCCATCAGTTTTTCGCTCATAAGTTTCTCCTTCTTTTGAGTTTCACTAGTCATTTTGTTTTTTTCGTAGCTTGCTATATTCCAGCAAAGAGTAGTTGAGGCCGAAAAAAAAGGCTATACTCTTTTAAGATTGGAGTTCCGACGGGCAAGTTGGTTAACTCCGAATCCCCGAAAGGAGCATAGCCATGGAACTCATTAAACCAAAAAGCGAGAAACGGATCAACGAAAAAACATTGCTGATCACGGTGGACATCGGGAAAAGGGTCAATGTGGGATATGGCCGATGTCCGAATCGGGCGGAGATAAAGCCCTTTGAGTTTTCCAATGATCGACCGGGGTTTGAAAAATTGTGGAACCGGATTCAAGAAACCCAGGCCAAACATAAGCTGGAAAGAGTAGTTTTGGGTTTTGAATCGACCGCCGCGTATGGTGAACCGTTGGTTCATTATCTGAAGGATCGTCCGGTAGAGTTGGTGCAAGTGAATCCGATGCATACGAAGAAGATGAAAGAACTCCAGGGGAACTCGCCCAACAAGACGGACAAGAAAGACCCGAAAGTGATTGCCGATATTATCGAGCTGGGCCATTTTCTGACGGTAGTGGTGCCGGAAGGGCCGGCGGCGGAGCTGCGGCGTTTGAGCCAGGCCCGGGAACGGGCGGTGGAGCGGCAAGGGGTGTTGCTGAACCAACTGCATGGCCTGGTGTTTCTCCTTTTTCCGGAGTTTTTGCAGGTCATGAAGGGACTGAAGACGAAAAGCGCTCGCTATCTGTTGGACCGGTATCCGCTTCCTCAGCATCTGGTTAAACGGGGTTTGCCGGCCCTGACGGCCGAGTTGAAAAAGGCCAGCAACGGGCGATTGCCGCGGGAACGGGCCGGAGACTTGCTGGAAGCGGCCCGGCAGTCGGTGGGGCTTCAGGAGGGGCAAGAGAGTATGCTTTTGGAAGTACGGGGACTGTTGAGGGGTTTGGAAACTACCCAGACTTTTATCCAGCAGGTGGAAGGGAAAATGAACCAGCCCCTGGATCAAATTCCGTATAGTGGTTCGATTTTGTCGATCAAGGGGATCGGGAAGGTGACCGCTGCCGGTTTGATTGGCGAAGTGGGTGATTTCAGAAAATTCCGGACCATCGCCGAGGTGTTGAAGCTGGCGGGGTTGGATCTGTTTGAGGTCAGTTCGGGGCAGCATCAAGGGAAAAGGCATATATCCAAAAGAGGACGGGCTTTTCTCCGCAAGCTGTTGTATTTTGCCGCCTTGGGTATGGTGCGGAAAAAAGGCCTCATGCACGATACCTATCAGCGGCATCTGGAAAAAGGCATGGCTAAGCCGAAAGCGCTGATCGCTATCGCACGAAAGGTTTTGGGCTTGGTGTTTGCTTTGGTGCGTAATCATAGTACTTATCACGTTAATTATGGAAACCCGGTGGCTTTACCTTTAGCCGCTTGAAACCTGGGCGTGTAGGTGGGGGGGACTATCACCCTCCCCTTTAAGGCGACTTGTCGACCTTCGTTTGTAGCGTCATAGCCCCCCACTTACACACCATAGCCCCGATTAAGCAAGGTTAGGGCTCTGTGGAGACCCTCTAATTACCAGGGTTGGGCATGGTGTGGGACGCCAGGTTGAATTACAAAAGAAAAACTATGAAAAACTCTTGACAACAATAAACCAGGGGAGGGGTTAATCCCCTCCCGACCTTGGGAACCGAGGATTCAGATTTTTTCCATAAGCGTGAATTATGTCCGGTTGGTTGCGGGAGGGGATTAACCCCTCCCCTACACTCGAGCCCGGTCTTAAATTAATTTGTTATTAAGAAACCAATCCTGGAATCAAATCCGGGTGCAGAATCCAGTGGATTACCCAAAGCCTTCCCGACGTAGGCCCCAAACAGATGATGGCCCCGTAGCGAAAGGCCACCAGTGGGGTCTCTTCAGCTCCCGAGACCAATCGCATGGTTACTTTCTGCAAGAAGGGCAAATGGCCGACGAGCATCAACTCCTTATTATCCTTCGCGATTCGATCGATCCAGGGTTGGACGTCATCGTTGGGTTTAAGGCCGACCGCCGCTTCCAACGGGCAACGCAAGGCATCCGCAAGAATATCGGCTGTCTGCTGCGCCCGGCGCTTCCCGCTGTGGAATATCTGAGCCGGTTTTAATCCGGCCCGCTTGGCGGCTTCGGCCACGGCTCGGATTTCATTCGTGCCCCGGTCGGTCAGGGACCGATCGGGATCTTCCTTTTCCGCTTTGGCTTCACCGTGCCTGACGAGGTACAATCTCATTCTTCTACCTTGGCGGCCTGTGGGGCGGCCCCTACCTTAACAAAAAGATCTTTTCCGGGCTTCTCTGAAAGAACGGTCAGTAGATATCGGTAGGGTATTTCGATTCCGTTTCCATCCCGGATTTGGCATTCATCCGCCAAATCCGATTCGTTCCTCCTCAAAAAGTCCAGCAGTTTCGATTCCTCGATCATAAACCCATTCTCCAGGATTCGGGGCCCGAGGTCCTGGAGCAGGATATTAAATAGTTTGAGGACGATTTTACCTTTTTGAGGTCCTTGAAACCCCGGACCACCTTGGAAGGTGATCGGGTTGCGGAGAGAAGCATAAAAACCACCCCGCCGCATGGTGGCGCCCACCAATCCCGGCAAGGCCCCGGAAAGGGCCAGGGAGGCCCCATCCGTCAAAAAGGCCCGGCCCGGGTCATCGACCGCCTTTCCGTTAAAAAAAATGGTCTGGATCTTTTCGTCGATAACCTTCGGATTCAATCCCAACTGCCTGACCAGAAAATCCTGGACGCTGCCTCCCACCAGCGTTTCAATTCTTAGGCCCTGCTGAAGAAGGAAATGGAAGGTCCTTAGCTTCGAGGGGGCAACCTTAAAAACAAAATCGGGTTTCGTGGGCATTGATTCGATTTCCTGCTTCGAATGAAAAGGGGGGGGCTTAATGCCCCCCCGAGAAAAGGTTGTCAGAAAAGTGGACAGGTTACCAGTTGAAGACTTTGTCCAAATCTTCGTCTTTAACCTGGAAGGTAACGTTATGGGGCGGGAAGACTTCTTTCTTGAAATATTCGGGGAGACGGTCCTGCTTGGCAGTGAATCCGGCTCGGGCATTGAAGTCCCGTTCATTGGTCAAAACGGATTTGCCGAGTGCGACCACATCGTCCCCCGTCAGGTTTAAACCATAGAAGGCGTTAAGAGAATCGATCAGGGCCTGAAAGGTTTCCGGCTGGTCCAGCACGGCGAAGGCCACGAAGAGGCACATGCCGGTGGAATCCACGGCCGCCGTGGCGATCTGCAGGTTTCGGGAAAGTTCGATCTGCCCTTCGGGCTTAAGGGGATCCACGTTGCCGCCCACATTCAGGACGTTGGCCGTCACCGCGTAGCCGGCGGTGTGGTCCGCGCCCATGGGGGTGGTGGCGTAGGTCACCCCGATGCCCTGCACGGCCCGGGGATCATAGGCCGGCATGGCCTGGCCCTTGACTACCGGGACCCGTTCGATGCCGAAGACCTTGCCGGTTACCGCGGCGCCGTTGCCCAGGATCCGGCCCAGGTGTGAGCCCTTACCCACCTCTTTGACTAAGTTGATGGCCCCCTGCCCGTCTCCGAATTTAATCAGGCCGGCTTCCATGGCCACCCCTACTGTGGCGCCCATCTCGATAGTATCTATGCCGTAATTGTCATCAAGGAAATCCAGCATGGCGATGGTGTCCAGGTCGTCGATGCCGCAGTTCCCGCCGTGGGCCCAGACCGTCTCGTATTCGGGTTGCTTGGTCAGAAAATGTCCGTCCTTGTCGTTGAAGGTGCCCGAACAGCGGATGATGCAGCCCCGGTGGCAGCCGTGGGTGGCTAAGCCGCCCCGGCTGGTCTCCAGTTCGGCCAGGGCCTCACCGCTGATTTTGGCCGCTCCGTCGAATCGGCCCTGCTTGAAATTATAGGTGGGGTAACCGCCGGCCTCGTTGAGGACGTTGGTCAGGACATTGGTTCCGTAGGCCGGGAGCCCCTGGCCGGTAACCGGGTGTTTCTTCAGGCCATCGACCCAGATCCGGGTGGCTTCCTTGAACTTTTCCGGGTCCTTGGGCGGCCGCATTTTCATGCCCGTGTCATCCAGAATGATTACCTTGACTCCCTTGGAGCCCATGACGGCGCCCACACCGCCCCGGCCGGCGTGCCGGGTGGGGCGCTGCTCCATGTCGGTGAAGGCAATGGTGGCGGCCGAGAGCTTCATCTCCCCGGCCGGGCCGATGGAGATGAAGGTGGCCTTTTCACCGTATTCCTGTTTCATTTTGTCGATCAGATCGTAATTGGGCAGGAGCTTCAGGCTGTTATCGGCCCAAATCTTCACCCCGTCCTTGTTGATGAGAATCCGGTAAAGGGTGTCGTCCTTCGGTTTCCCCTCCAGGACGATGGCCGCGTACCCTAAGCGCGCCAGAACCTGGGAAGCCTGTCCCCCGGAATTGGCCTCTTTGATACCGCCGGTCAAGGGACTCTTGCAGCCCACCGAGATCCGGCCGGACATGGCCGCGGTGGTCCCGCTCAATAGACCCGGCGCGATCACCAGTTTGTTGTCCTCGCTCAGGGGGTGACAGAGGGGCGGCACCTCCTTGGCGACCACGGCTGAAGTGAACGCCCGGCCACCCAGTCCGGCATATTCTCCCACCGGGGCTTCCTGAAAAGTTGGGCCGCCCTCGGCCCCCATATTCACCCGCAAAATTTTATCCATCGGATCCCCCTTTCTTTATGCGTACAGTTCTTTAGAAAAAAATCAGGATCGAGATTAGTACTTGCGGATTATTTTCGACTATTGGGCGGGAAAGTCAAGAAAAATTCTGTAAAATTAATTAGTTATGTCATTTTTGACATAATGCCTACCCCCCGGCTAAAGGGGGGAACATCCCCAGTCGGTCTCCATCATTCAGCAAGGCCTCCAGGGGGGCGTGCGTGCCGTTTAGAAAGATGATCCGGGGAGTGTCGAGCGGGATGCGGAGTTGTTCGATCACTTGCTTTATGGTTGTTCCCTCGGGGAGGTCGAGGCTGTTGGGATTCCCCAGGGACCTATCAGGCAGGTATTCGGACAGGGAGGCATAAAGATTTAAATTAATTTTCATAACTCCTCACAATTCGGACTTATTCAAAGTACGGTCAATATCTCACAGTACGGGTGATTTTTCAACTTCATCCCTTCTATGCCCTATTTTTGTATTGATAACCATTTTTTTTTATTATAAAATTTAAAAAAGGAGATTTTTACATAATTCAAAAAAAATCCTATGGTTTCCATGCTCTTAAGTTAGATAACCGCGGAGGGAAATCAGAATGAATGCCAGAAAGTTGATCCCATTTTTTTTGATAAGCATTTTGGTTTTGATTTCGCTTGGCCTGATTTTGCCCCATGCCGAGGCCAGGCAAGCTGTCAGCGCCGGTGGGTGGCACACCTGCGCTTTAAGAAACGACGGCACCGTGGCCTGTTGGGGGTACAACCAGGATGGACAGGCGACGCCGCCGGGCGGTACATTCACGCAGTTGGGCGCTGGCGAATGGAATACCTGTGGTATTCGGACCGGTGGCACCCTGTCCTGCTGGGGGAACGATTTACAGAATCAGTCGAAACCTCCCTTGTCATTTTTGGCCTTCACGCAGGTAACCGGGGGCGAATTTACCTCCTGCGCCATGCGCAGTGATGGTTCGGTGTGGTGCTGGGGATGGAACGTCCCGGGGATTCAACAGGCGGATCCTTGAGCGGCACACCGACGGGCATCGGCACGTACGGGTTTACGGTTGCGGCGACCGACAGCAACCAATTCACCACCCAATTCGCTTACTCGCTGACGGTGAATAATCCTGCTATATTTTTGCCGCTTGTAATTAAATAGATAATGAGGATAAGGAGAGTCAAGATGAAACGCAAGTTCTGGGTCGTACCGAGTTCCTTAGTGTTGGTGCTGGTTCTGGTGGGGGTGGTGGGTGTTTCAGGGCTTTTTGGCTCCGGTGACGCCTATGCCTATCGCCTCAGCATTCCGGCAGCCGCCTTCCAGCCCTGGAAGAGCGGGGACAACTACGCCATCTACGAGAACCACGGTCGGTTTCTTAAACACCTGGGTTCGGGGCCAGGGATACCGGCTGCCGTCGGCAAACTCGATGGCTACTGGTATATCGCTCCCATATCCCTGCCGGACGGGGCGATGGTCAGCAAGGTAATCGCTCACTGGTACCAGGAGACCCCTGTTGACCATGGCCATTTTAACCTGGGCCGATCCGAATTCGGCAAGGATACTTTTGTGGACCTGGTCGCGATTGATAGTACCGGGGTTTCCGGCTACGGCCCCACCTTCACCACCACTATAGGCACCGGTACCCAGGCTGTCGTGGATAACTCGCGCTATGCCTACTGGGTGCTCTTCCAACTCCCGGTTTCCAAAGGTACAATACCAGGCATCAACGTGTGGGGATGCGGGGCGCAGATTGAGTTCGGCTTCCCCGATAACGTCTATTTGCCGGTCATTACCAGGTAGGAGTGGATCGAGGAAGGCACCGGTCGTGGGTTAAAAAGCAGGAATGAATTGGGAGTTTCAACAGGGTCCAAAAGAAAGCTTTAAAAGGGGATCAAACCTTTCGGGAGGTTTTTTTTGCTCTTCCTATCATCAGAACAGCCCGGTTATTAATGCGCCACAACTAACGGGGCGCTCTCAGGCGACCTTGAGATTCGCCCGTCTAACGCTAAACATGATAGAGAAATCAGCCATGACTCCTGGAGGTGGCAGAGAAATGAAAAACAGGAATCTGGTCAAGGCCCTTGAAGATAATTATCAGTGCTTCTTGTTTCCGTCGCAGTCGCATTGTGGGCAGCGCTGTCTTCCCTATACGGCGGTATGGCTGCACCCAGGAAGAGCCGCGGGCCTATTGGGAAGAGACGCGCGCCTCCATCACCCGTGACGGCTCCAGAGTGGTCTGGGCAGACAACTGGGGTCAAAATGTGGGTCAGGAGGCACTTTCCCTGACCCAGGTGACCAGGCCAACGAACTGGCGGGTATTGACCGGGGGCCTATGAGCCGCTCGCGCAACATACCGGATTCAAAGATGCCCAAGAAATAATTTCACTGGGAAGGAAAACGACTATGGGATTGAATTTTTTCAGGCGCGATGACCGTGATCCTAAATTTGTGCTTTTTGAATATCTGGACTTGGAAAAACTCCTGACCTACGAGGCTTTTAAGGATTTCACCCTGGAAGATTTCAAAATGATCCTCGAGGAAGGCTACAAGGTGGCCAAAGAAGCCGTGAGCCCAACCCTCCAGGACGGTGATCAGCAGGGCCTGATATATGAGAACGGAAAAGTAAAGGTCCCGGCTTCCTTTCACGACTGCTGGAAGATCCTGTCGGAAAACGGCTGGTTCAGTCTGGCCGTTTCACCGGAGTACGGCGGCCAGGGGTTACCTCTCACCCTCTACGGCCAGGTGGCCGAATATTTTATCAGCGCCAACTCGGCCATGAAAATCTATTCCGGACTGGCGATTGGGGCCAGCCATCTGATCGAGAGTTTTGGAACGGAGGAGGAAAAGGCCCTTTTCTGTGAGAAGATGTATAACGGCATCTGGGGCGGGACCATGTGTCTGACCGAGCCGGATGCCGGCAGCGATGTGGGACACATCAAAACCAAGGCCACACCCGCCCCTTCTTCCGGAGATGCCCGGGTATATAGTATCGAGGGAACCAAGCGTTTTATCAGCAGCGGGGAACATGACCTGACCGAAAACATTATCCACCTGGTCCTGGCCCGGATCGAGGGCGCTCCCCAGGGGAGCAAAGGCATCAGCCTCTTTATCGTTCCCAAGATCCGGGTCAAGGCGGATGGCTCTTTGGGGGAACCCAACGATGTCTTCTGCACCAACATCGAACACAAGATGGGCCTGCACGGCTCCGCCACCTGCGGGTTGAGCTTCGGAGAAAACGGCCGCTGCCGGGGCATCCTTCTGGGCGAACCGCAGACCGGTATGGCCAAGATGTTTCAAATGATGAACGATGCCCGGATCGGCACCGGTCTTCTGGCCCAGGGGGTGGCCGCGGCAGCTTACGACGCCGCCCGCCTCTATGCCCAAGAGCGGGTGCAGGGACCGCCCTTCACCAATCGAGTCGGCCACCCGGGTCAGGATCGTCGAACACGAGGATATCCGCCGTATGCTCATGACCCTCAAGGCCGGCACCGAGGCCATGCGGGCCTTTACCATGAAGCTCTATTACCACACCGATGTTTCCCGCCACGACCCCGACGAGGCGGTCCGCCGGGAAGCCGGTCAATGGGTAGATCTCCTGACGCCTTTGGCCAAGGCCTACTGCTCCGACTTCGCCTACCTGCTTTGCCGGGAAGCCATTCAAGTTCTGGGCGGCGTCGGCTACTGCCGCGAATTTCCGGTGGAACAGTACGCCCGGGATGTGAAAAGCGCCTCCATCTATGAAGGCACCACCTATATCCAATCCCTGGATTTGATCGGCCGCAAGCTGATGATGTCCGGCGGGGCCGTTTTTCAGGGATGGCTGGGCAAACTCCTGGCCTTCGCCCAGGACCATCAAAACGATCCCGACTTCGCCCCGGACTTCACCCTGCTTGCATAAGGCCGGTGAGGTCCTGAGCGATTATGCGCAGCGCTTCATCCAATACTTCCAGGAGGGGCGGCTGAACCTGATTCCTCTATCGGCCACCCGCTTCCTGGAATGCATGTCCGAAGCGGTCCTGGGCCAATTGATGCTCGAACAGGGCCTGCTGGCCCGGGATAAACTGAAAACCGTTGATCCCTCGTCCTCCGGCGGGATCTTTTATCAGGGCAAGATCGAGACGGTGCGTTTCTTCTGCCGCAATATTTTAACCAATGTTTTTTCCCGGCATATTTCCTTCCAGCAGGAGGATACCTCGGCCCTGGATATGCGGGAAGAGGCCTTCTGATTCTTTACTTTCCGGACACGAGCCCATAGGCATTTCCCGTTTCTTCTATTGACATTTACCCTCAATAATGTTATAGATCTATTCCTACAAATAATTAGAGAATAGACATCCCAACTTAACCCCCACCTTTTTGGAGCGGGAAATGGAGTGGGAGATTCGGAAATATTCAATCCATAGCCCCCAGAAGGGTTATCACCTTTCTTGGGGGCTTTTCTATTCTTCTTCTCAAAAAGGAGGTTGTCTCGATGGCTAACACAATAGAATTGATTCCTGAGAAAACGAGATGGGAAATTGCGACGAAAGGATTGACCGGCGCATTCATTGCAATGTCTAATGCCTTGAAGCAGGCTCTGGGACAGAAGAAATTTGAGGAGTTCAATGGGGCGCTCTGGTACGAAGCAGGAAAGGGAGCAAAGGAACTTGTTGATACACTCAGACTTACCAAGAATATGGTCCGTGGCGATTCGCATTGCGAGTGGGTGGTAGAGCGGAAGAAGTAGAGGCACGCTTGCAGTTTACACCGAGAATTCTGCATTCCTGGTTTCGCAGGAATGACAGCATACGGAGAGAAAAACTGAGCCATGAATGGTTCTCGAATTTGATTTTTCGGCCGATTGCGATCAGGCCCCTTTGAGGGGCCAGCAATCGTAAAGCCCCCGGCTTTGCCGGAGGATACTTACCGGGGGCAAACAAGTTATTATTCAGGGGCTACCAGGAAGGAGATGTCAAGATGTCCAGCGTAACGGCTAACGGGATTTCAATTGAGTATGAAACGTTCGGAAGCCCATCCGGCCGACCACTGCTCTTAATTATAGGCCTTGGAGCACAGATGATCCATTGGGATAATGATCATTGCCAAGACCTGGCAAAAGAAGGTCACTATGTCATCCGATTTGATAACCGAGATGTCGGCCTTTCGACCAAATTCGATGAGGCTGGGGTACCCGACTTGACGGAAATACTAGGAAAACTTATGCGGCGGGAGAAAATTGGGCCACCCTACAGCTTTAATGATATGGCTGACGATGCGGTAGGCCTCCTGGACGCTCTCGGAATCAAGAAAGCTCATGTTTGCGGTATGTCCATGGGGGGAATGATCGCTCAGACGATCGCCATTCGACATCCCGCCCGCATCTCAAGCCTGACTTCGATTTACTCGACCACCGGCAATCCAAAAATTCCCCGGCCTACACAGGAGGTGTTCGGGCTGCTTATCACCCCGCCGCCTGTTGAGCGGGAGGCGTGCATTGAGCATCTCCTCCGGTTATTCAAAACCCTTACCGGTCCTGGTTTTCCGATGGATGAACAATGGACCCGCAGGATCATGGCCGAGAGTTATGACCGTTGTTTTTACCCCCAAGGCATGGCCCGCCAACTCGTTGCCATCTTAACGCAGGAGAACAGAGTGCCCGCTCTGGCTAAGGTTGTGACACCGACACTGGTGATCCATGGCACCAACGATCCTCTTGTCCCGGTGGAAGGGGGTAAGGATACTGCCGAGGCAATCCCGGGCGCTAAACTCATCTTGATCGAGGGGATGGGCCACGACCTCCCTCATGGCGGTGCCTGGCCACGGATCGTCGAGGCAATAGGTTCACACACCAGAAAAGCATCGGTTTAGTGGAACGGAAATAAATAATGAGATTGTGCCAGAGGCTCGGATCGCCTCTAAAGATGATGCTAAGGTGAGAATCGAAGTTGGACCTGAAGTAGAGTTATTGTTGACACGTTATGACAAAGGTAATGCCTTTGCGCGGGCAATGCTGGCAGGCCTTGGGCAAATTCACATTGACGGGAAGGTTAAACTGTTGGAAATGCCCGAGGATATTGAGATGACCTTGGTGGACGGAGTAGCCTCCGCACTTACTGGCCAGACGGAACAGAGCAAATAGGCCTAACCAAGAACGGTGACTTGGTCAATTAGAAGTCATAATGGTAAGCGTAGACTAAAATCTAATCTCTTTTTTACACCACCCGCAATAAATCTCATTATTCACTTCGCCACAAAAACAACAAGGCAAAGTGATGAGTGTTTTTTCTTTATGGGTATTACCGCATCTTGGACATAACCATTTTACTGACATATTTATCCTTTGTTCGCAGTTTGGACATTCGCCATAAACATCTTTATCCGACCTTCTATCAATTAACAGATAGCAAAAACCGCATATCATGGGGATGAAGTATAATTTCCATCCACCATCAAAATGATAATAAACCAAATCTAAAAGCATAAATCCGGTGAAACCGATTGCCAGAATAATCAAAATCTGTTGAATAGCATTTCTAAAATTAGCCTCTAATCTAATTGACATTATAATTGATTCTCCGTTATAAGGCCTTGTTTGTATGTGGAAATATCATAATTAAAGAGGGGGCAGGGGTCAAGACGTAAATTTATCCACCCTAATAGTTGTCAAATCTGGCTTTGTGGGGGCCCCATTCCAGGACTTCCACACGGACCCGGGCCCTTCCTTGGCGGAGCATTCCCAGTTCTCGAGCCGCGCCCCGGGACACGTCGATGATCCCTCCCCTCTGCTGATGCTTTCGAGAGGGGCCCCGATCAAAAACGACCACCTCTACCCGGCGGTTATTGGCCAGGTTCGTGACTCGAAGCAGGGTTCCGAAGGGGTAATAGGGGTGGGCGGCCACCAGTTCCTTTTCATCATAATAATTTCCCCAAGCCGTGCGGTTTCCGTGAAAGGAGGGGCAGTAAAAGGAGGCTTTCCCCAATTGGACCCGGGGGAGGAATTCCCGCCTGTCCTCCTGGGCTTGAATTGTTTGGCTGATGGACAGGGAAAAAACAAGAAGGGAGGAAAGAAGCAGCCGAAGTCTGATGGACCGATTCAAAGGGTTCGACCTCATGCCCAACCTCACTCGACGGCCGGCCGGGAAACCGGCCTATTGAAAGAGCCCCGTTTTTTCGAATTGCCTGATATCCTCTTCCGTATATCCCAATTCTTTCAAGACCGAAACCGTATGGGCCCCGGCCAAAACTCCGATGTGGCGATATTCGGGAGGGGTTTCCGAATATTTGATCGGGTGGGCCAACTGTTTGACCGAGCCGCCTCCAGGCAGCGGAAGCTCGACCACCATTTCCCTTTCCCGGGCCTGGGGATCGGAGAAGGCTTCACCCAGAGACAGCACCGGTTCCAAACAGGCATCGAATCCTTTAAAAATCTCCAGCCATTGATCCCGGGTCTTGGACCGAATCATCTCCCGGACTTCCTGTTTTATTTTCGGCAGATCGGTGGTAATCACCTGTCCGGGGACCAGGTCCGGACGGTTGATGGCCCGGCAGAAGGCGGCAAAAAATTGGGGCTCCAGTCCGCCGAAACTGATATATCGATCGTCCTTCGTTTGGTAGAAATCATAAAGCGATCCCCCGTTCAATAAGTGCCCCTCCCGGTCAAGCTCTTGCCCTTCGGCCAAAAAGGCCGCTCCCACCATGGCGTTGAAAGCCATCACCCCGTCGGTCATGGCTACATCGATGTACTGGCCCTGGCCGGTTTGCTGCCGGTGAATCAGCGCGGCCAGGATGCCGATAACGGAATTATTGGATCCGGCGGCGATGTCGGCGATCTGCATGCCCGTCAGCACCGGACCGGTTTCCTTCCTGCCGGAATAGGCCATCAGCCCGGATCGGGCCAGGTAGTTGATGTCATGGCCGGCGCGGTCGGCCATGGGCCCGTTCTGCCCGTAGCCGGTCAGGGAGCAGTAAATGAGGCCGGGGTGAGGCTCCTTTAAGGCCGGGTAATCCAGGCCGAACTTGGCCATCACTCCGGGGCGGAATTGTTCGATCAGCACATCATATACATCCAGAAGTTGGTGAACGATCGTAACGGCCCGGGGATCCTTGAGGTTCAAGGTCAGGGATTTTTTCCCCCGGCCCAGGTAGGCCAGGATGGCGGAGAGGTTCTCCTTCCCGATAAAAGGAGGCAGCAGAGTGGTCAGATCCAGCCGCGTGCCCGAAACCACCCGCAGCACCTCGGCCCCCATATCGGCTAGCATCATGGTGGCATAAGGGCCCGGCAGCAAGGTGGTGAAATCCAGTATTTTTATGCCCTGTAAAGGTCCGGCCATGGAAACACCCCTCTCATTCGATTCGTTTCCGATATTCATGATCATTTGAACAAGAGAGCTTGTAAATTCGAAATCCGAAGCACGAAATTCGAAACAAGCACGAAGGTCCAAAATTCAAATGATCAAAACAAATATTTTTGGTTGGCTTTTTTAGGGGGATAAAATCCTCTCAAAATCAAGCTCGACTGATTATACCGCAAAGGGCAACGGTTTAATACGAAAATAGAAACGAATATCGAACTTCGAATCTCGAATGACGAATGACGAAGTGGTTTTTCGGGTCGCCGGCCCGAAAAACGAAAACTTGGAATATTTTCATGCTTTAGGGTAATATAATTTGTTTTAGGATATTTCAGTTAGGAGAAAACGGAGGAAGGCCATGATGTTTGACAACGGAGCGGGTGAAGAGGCCTTAGCCTACCGCAAGAAATACCGGGGTGTCATTGGGATCACTTCCAAGATACCCATTAAGGATGCCAGTATCTTGAGCCTGGTTTATACCCCGGGGGTGGCCGAGCCCTGCCTGGAGATCGCCCGGGACCCGGTTCAATCCTATTCCCTATCCTGCCGCGGGAATACGGTCGGCATTCTGACCGACGGTTCCGGGCTCTTCCGCCTGGGACATGCCGGGCCGGAGGCGGCCCTGCCGGTCATGGAGGGGAAGGCCGTCATCCTGAAGACCTTTGCCGGGGTGGATGCCATTCCTATTTGTTTTCGAACCGAAAACCCCTACGAGTTCATCGAAACGGCTTTGAATCTGACCCCTTCGTTTGGGGCCTTTTGCCTGGAAGATATCTCCAGCCCTCAGATTTTCACCATAGCCGATCATCTGGAAAGGGGGGCGGACATCCCGGTTTTCAATAACCACGGCTTGGGGGTGGCCATACCGGTCCTTTCCGCTTTGATCAATTCCATGAAGGTTGTCGGGAAGGACCTGCTGGAGGCCCGAGTAGTAATCAACGGGGCCGGGATGGCCGGGCTGGCCAGCGCCGACTTTTTGGTTAAAGCCGGCATCCGGCAGGTCATCGTCTGCGACCGTGACGGGGCGCTCTACAAATATCGTCCCCGGGGAATGAACTGGTCGAAATGGGAGGTGGTCAAGGAGACCAACCCGGACAACTTTAAAGGAACGTTGGAAAAGGCCTTAAAAGGGGCCGATGTCTTTATCGGCCTTTCTTCGGGCAAAATTTTGAACGCGGACATGGTTCGGTCCATGGCCAAGGACCCGGTGATTTTCGCCCTGGCCACGCCCGTTCCGGAAATCATGCCGGAAGAGGCCCGCCAGGGTGGGGCCCGGGTCATGGTCTTTAACCGGGCCGATTTTCCCAATCAGTCCGACGTGGCCATGATCTTCCCCGGCTTTTTTCGCGGGGTCCTTGACAGCCGGGCCAGCAATATCAACCACCCCATGGCCATGGCGGCCGCCCAGGCCTTGGCGGACTGTGTCAGCCCCGAAGAACTGTCTCCGGATTACGTTATGCCCAAGATATTCGATTTTAGAACGGCCCCGCGCATCGCCCAGGCGGTGGCCCAGGCGGCCATCGAGACCGGCGAGGCCAAAGGCGATATTTATCCCGCTCAGATTGCCGAAAATACCCGCCGCTACGTCTACGAAGGAAGTTGGCCCGTACCGGTCCCGTCGGGTCGGGTTCAAACCCTCAAAGAGGAATCGCTGGAATTGCATCGGCGCTACCGGGGGGTCCTGCAGATCAAGAATAAAATCGCCATTCGAGACAATTATATCTTAGCTCAGTTCTACCTGGCGCCCCTGGCGGAAAAACCGGCCCGCTTGATCCGGGAAAACCCTGAGCTCATTTATGATCTCACCTGCAAGGGGAACCTGGTGGCCATCGTTACCGACGGCAGCGCGGTCCTGGGCCTGGGAAATATAGGGGCCCAGGCGGCCATGCCGGTCATGGAGGGCAAGGCCATCCTCTTTCAATCCTTTGCCGGGGTGGAGGCCTTTCCCGTTTGCCTGGCTACCCAGGAGCCCGATGCGATCGTGGAAATGGTTAAACGGATGGAGCCGACCTTCGGGGGGATCAACCTGGAAGACATCTCCGCGCCGCGCTGTTTCTATATCGAGAAGCGGCTGAAGGAAGAGATGAATATCCCTGTTTTTCACGATGACCAGCATGGGACGGCCATCGTGGTGGCCGCCGCCCTGCTCAATGCCCTCAAAATCTCCAACCGCCGCCTGGAAGACATCCAGGTGGTAGTCAATGGGGCCGGAGCGGCGGCTATTGCCGTTAGTAAACTGCTGATAGAAATGGGGGTCCGGCAAATACTCCTTTGCGACACCCGGGGGGCCATTTATCAGGAGCGGCCGGAGGGGATGAACTGGATCAAGAAGGAAATGGCCGAAATTACCAACCGGGAAAAGAAAAAGGGAGACCTGGCCCAGGTTATTCGAGGGGCCGATGTGTTCATCGGTCTCTCCATTGCCGGGGCCTTAACCCAGGAGATGGTTCGCTCCCTGGCCAAGGAGCCGATTATCTTTGCCCTGGCCAACCCCACCCCGGAGATCCATCCGGATCAAGCCAAAGAGGCGGGGGCCTTGATCGTGGCCACCGGCCGATCGGATTTCCCCAACCAGGTGAATAATTCCCTGGTCTTTCCGGGTGTATTTCGGGGAGCTTTGGACGTCCGGGCCAAGGCCATCAACGAACCCATGAAGGTGGCCGCCGCCCGGGCCATTGCCGAAATGATTTCGGAAAAAGAATTAAGGCTGGATTACGTGGTCCCCCACGGAATGGACTTTCGGGTCCCGCCGGCCGTGGCGGCCGCCGTGGCCCGAAGCGCACTGGAAACCAAAGTGGCCCGAATAGAGGTAGATCCCGAAATCATCGCCCAAAGGACACGGGCCTTCATCTACGAAGGGGGAATCGGGGTTTATCGGGATGAGGATTTCAAGCTGGAAAGTGGGAGATAGGTGGGTTGAAGGCCGTTTTTTCCATGTGGAAAAATACCCGCATGATCATCCTGACGGCGGTCTGCGCCGCCATATACGGCGCGGCCCTGATCGCCTTTAAGACGGCCATCCCGTTGGTCCCGGGAATCACCGAGGTCCGGGTGGGTAACATTCTTCCCGTGCCTTTCGGCCTGCTTTTCGGACCGGCCGGGGCCTGGGGGGCGGCCTTCGGGAATCTGATCGGAGATTTGCTGGGAGGGACCCTGGGTCCGGGCTCGGCCGGAGGCTTCGCAGGCAACTTTCTCCTGGCCTTTCTCCCCTATACCCTTTGGACCCAATGGGTCCCTTTCCACCAGCAAACCCGGGAATGGAAACCCGGTGGAATGAGACCCTGGGTAACCTATTTTCTGGTGACCTTTATCTCCGCGGGGGCCTGCGCGGTAGTCATCGGGACCGTGGTGGACGCCCTGGGGATCGTTCCTTATGCGGTACTGACCAAGATTATCACCATCAATAACACCGTGGCCGGCTGGATCGGGGTTATTCTTCTGACCACGGTTTTCGGTTTCATCAAGGATGGGCTTCATCTTTTTTGGCCCGACGTGTTGGATGAAGAGGATATGGGCCGCCCGATCGCCGGCCCCTTGGGGTCCTGGGTGGTTTGTTCAGCCACGCTGTTTGGGCTTTTCGGGGGATATTTCACCACCTTCGGTTCGGGCGCCATCGGCGGGCTGTCGTCACTGGCTATTATCCTTGGGTGCCTGATCCTCTAAGCCGGAGAACCCTTATGCCCCCGGCCATTACCATTGAAGCCCTATCCTTCACCTATCCCAAACAGAACCATCCGGCCCTGCGAAACCTGAGCGGTTCCTTTGATCCGGGGCAATGGACCGTCCTGATGGGAAGGGAAGGGGCCGGTAAATCAACCCTCTGTTTTGCCTTGAACGGTTTAATCCCTAATTTTTTTCGGGGAAGGTATCAAGGTCGGGTTAGGGTCGGAGGCCGGGATCCGGCCCGGACCAAAGTTTCCGAAATGGCCCGCCAGGTCGGTTTGGTTCTCCAGGACTTTGAAGCCCAGCTCTTCTCGACCTCCGTGGAATTGGAAATGGTTTTCGGGCTGGAAAACATAGGACTTCCTCGAGTAGAGATGGAAGCCCGGATCCGGAATTATTTGAAATGGGTTGGTCTGGAAAAGATGCGGCAGCGGGAGCCGGCCAGCCTTTCCGGCGGTGAAAAACAAAGGCTGGCCATCGGCGCGGTCCTGGCCATGGAGCCTGATTTTCTGGTAATGGATGAACCGACCACCGATCTGGACCCCGCCGGTCGGCAGGCCGTTTATGAAATTATCAATCATTGGCGAAATTTAGGCAAGACCCTGATCCTTGTGGAGCAGGACCCGGATGTAGTTTTGGAGGCCGATCGGCTCTGGATCCTCCACGAAGGGGAATTGAAGGCCGGCGGCATTCCCGAGACCCTCTTTAGGGAAGGCCCCTTTCCCGAGCCGGGGCTCCAACGCCCGGCCCTGATGGAATTGTTTCGTTTGTTGGGCCGGCCGGAAAGACCCCTGAACGTCGATGAGGCCGAGGTCCTGATCAGGGGGGAAAGCACCTTAGGGGCTGAGAAAAAAAATCAGACCCTGGAAGGACCAATTGAAACAGGTAAGGCCCTGGTACTGGCTGACCGGGTCGAATACCGTTACCCCCAGGGAAAAACCCAGGCCCTCAATCAAGTCACGCTGGAGATCCGGGAAGGGGAATTCATCGCTCTCCTGGGGCCTAACGGCTCAGGGAAGTCCACCCTGGCCAGGCTGATCAACGGTCTGCTGAAGCCTACTTCCGGCCGGGTCCTGGTGAAAGGCCGGCCGACCACGGCCTTCAGTCCGCCGCAAATGGCCAAAGAGGTGGGCTATGTGTTTCAAAATCCCGATCACCAGCTTTTTGCCCGGACCGTTGAGGAAGAGGTGGGCTTTGGCCCCCGGGTCCTGGGCCTGGAGGCCAAGACGATTCGGCAGCGGGTCAAGGAAGCCCTGGAAGCCGTGGATTTGGAAGGATATGATCAAAGGGAGCCTTTTGCCCTGACCAAAGGAGAACGACAGCGCCTGGCCGTGGCCTCCATGCTCGCCGCCCGCCCCTGGATGTTGATCCTGGACGAACCCACCACCGGCCTGGACTACGGGCATCAGCGGGGGCTGCTGGAGATGTTGAATCGTCTAAACCAACGGGGCCACACCATCCTCATTGTTACCCACCACCTCTGGGTGGCCTCCGAATATTGCCGGCGTTGCGTGGTCCTGAAGGAAGGGAGGGTATGGCTGGAAGGACCCACGCGATCTGTTTTCCAGCAGGAACCGCTCCTTAAGGAAGCCTCCCTGGTTCTTCCGCCGATCGTGCGGCTTTCCAACCGGTTGCACTTCCAGGGGCTGACCGCAACTGCCCTGGCCCGGGAAATAAGGCCTTGAATATCTTTCTTTATTCAGATGGAGAGACCCTGATCCATCGCCTGGATCCCCGGACCAAATTGGCCGCTCTCCTGTTCCTTTTTGCCCTGGCCCTGCTATTCAATCACCCCCTCTATTCTTTTGGGGTTGCCCTGTGGGTGGGCCTGGGTTATACCGTGGCGAAGGCTTGGCCGAGTCTGTGGCGGTTCCGGTGGCTTCTGGGGCTTTTGTTTCTTTTTAGTTCCGTCATTTGGCCGCTAACCTTGAAGGGGTTCCCGGTCTGGTGGTCGGCAGGGCCGTTTCAGATCAGCAGGGAGGCCTTGGGGTATGGCCTGGCCATGGGAATTCGCCTGGTCACTTTCGTTAGTACCGGTATTCTGTTTCTCTCCGTCACTCGAAACGAAGAAATCACCCAGGGGCTGATCCGAATAAAAGTGCCCTACCCGATGGCTTTTGCCCTTTCCACCGCCCTGCGTTTAGTGCCCACCTTTGTCGGGGCCGGGGTCACTATCATCCAGGCGCAGCGCTCCCGGGGGTTGGATCTGGATCAGGGGAATATCTTCCGGCGAGTCGGGCAGTTTATCCCCCAGGCCGTTCCGCTCCTGATTTACGCCCTACGTTACACCAATTTTCTGGCCATGGCCCTGGAGTGCCGGGGTTTCAATCCCGGTTCCCCGCGGACCTGGTATCGGGAATTGAAACTGGGGCCTAAAGATTACGGGGTGTTGGCTGGAGGGCTATTCCTCACCGGGTTGGCGGTTTTCGTCCGACTCGGACTGTCTTTGGGGGCCGTCATCCCCCATCGTCTCTAAGGCCTCCTCGAATAAACCCAGAAAAACCTCGCAGTTCCGGCAGATCTTTATTTTATCCTTCCAGCTTTTTTGAGCTACTCCCAGGCAGAAGGTTCCGCTGATGAACCAGCACAGGTGCCCGCACCGAAACTCCCAGGCGGGGCAGTGAAGTTTTTGATCCGGAGGACAATTCTTGGCCGACCAGCATACGATGGGCCGGCGATGGGTGTCCCGATGCCTGGAATAAAGAAAAAAAACCTGCCGTTCGACCCCGCCCGGGATTTTCCGCCAGCCCTGCTCATAGCTGTGCACGGCTTTGACGGACAGGCCGAGCAGTCGGGCCATATCCCTCTGCGACTTCCCAATTTTTTTTCTAAAAACCGCGAATTCCCTGGGGTTCATAATTGATAACTTCAGCAAAAAATTCCAAACTGTCATCCCTTCGCCGACTGGTCATCCTGAGCCCTTCGCCTACCTGTCATCCTGAGCCCCGCTCTGGTCATCCTGAGCTTTTCGCCTACCTGTCATCCTGAGCGAAGCGAAGGATCTCGGTTTTCGGCTCAGGGTAAACTCCGCGAAGGATCTCGGTTTTCGGCTCAGGGTAAACTCCGCGAAGGATCTCGGAATTCGGCTACATCATTGTTTAACAAAAAAGTTTTAATAGCTTAAAAAAATGCTTGCCACCCATACTACTCTGTAGTATATACTACAAAGTAGTAGAGGGGCAACAAGAAAATTTCAGGGTTGGGCGAAAGGTTTAACTTTTATGGGGAAGGCGGGTCTGAAGGATGGTGTTGGAAAAAGGGCGCGCTAAAAAAGCGATCGATCCCAATCGCCCCACGACCAGGGCTAAAGCGGCGGCCACTACCCCGATCAACGTCCAGTAATGGATGCCCAGGGTCAAGACGATGACCATAAGCAGGATGTCCAGCCCGGTTGCCCAGGTAATGATTGCGGTGCGGCGGGCCTTGACCAGCACCGATCGTTGGAAGGTCAGCGCCATCCAGAGGGCCGGCAGGGGAGCCAGAATTTGAAGCGGTTTTTGAACAAAGGCCGCCAGTTCCGGGGTTAAACCGGATACCCTTTGAAACCATAACAGGGAAAGGGAGGAAAAACCAAAAAGCGCAAAAAGGCTGACTGTAAGGAACAGCAGTCCCAAGGCGAACCGACGCAGTTTTTGATAATTCTCCAGGTGGTCTCCCAGTAAGGCGATGGTAACTTCCTGGAAGGATAAACCGAAGCTCATGAAAATAAGCAGCAGGGCTTGAAGCACCGGCCAAACGGCCAAAGATTCGATCGCCATCCGTCCCTGCGCCAGGAAATAGGAGATGACCGGATTAATTCCCAGGGCCAGCATGGAGGTCAGGGCCAAGGGGAAATAGAAGGCGCTGATGGCCCGGTAGGTCAAGGCCCGGGGGGCAGAGAAGGAAGTCTCATCCCCTGAACGCAGCACCCGGATGATTCTTCCGGCCATAAGTCGGCTGGCCAGGGCTTCAACCACCACCCCGGTGGTCAAGGCCCAGGCGCCCACGCAGGCGCCCGGCCAGGGGGAGAAAAGGAATAGCAATATCCCGGTCAGGGTCATGGCGGTCAGCCTGATCCCGGTCCCGGCGGCTACCAGCCAGGTGCTGTCGTGCTGAATCAGGATGCCGTGATAGAAACGGCGATAACCGATGGCCCAGGGGACGGCGATCAGAATAAGGGAAGCCTGGTGGGTCAATTGGGCAACCCGCTCCGGGAGGCCGATAAGGTCCCGGGTGATGAAATAGAAAAGGGGGGGCCAAAGGCCCAAACCCATAACCCCGGTCACCACGGTGATCAGGCCCAGTGAAAAGTGACGCATTTTGATGTACGCCTGCCAATCCCGGACCAGGGAGTTGGAGGCGCTGACCAGCATGAGCACCGGGGCCTCAATAAACAGGGTAATCGCGAAGGCGACCCCGAAGGCGGCCAGATTGAACTTGGCTTCGGCCAAACGGGCGATGACGGCGCTTAAGAAGGACCCTTCAAAGGCCATCATCAACCAGGTTACTTCCAGGGGTAACCAAAATAAAAAGATATTCTTATAGCGCTGGTGTTCCGGCCGGGTTTTCATCTTGGGATGATGGTTAGCATTTCGGGCCTTCGGAATCAAGTAAATTGAGGGGGCCGGGGTTGGGAGAGGGGACCAGAGCCTAGTCCTGAAAAATACGGTTAAATTGCATATTAAATACAGCGTTCACCCCATTTTATTTTTGGAAATAACATTTTAAATTTATCAAAATTGATAAGAGAATTTTGAAGGATAAAAGTTATGTTTTGTAAAAGACTACAGGCGACCATGACGGTTAATGCCTGCCAGAAAAGGCAAAAGAAAGCCCTTACCTATCTGGAACTGGAGGCCTGCAGAGAATGCCCCCAGAAGGGAATGGTGAACGCAGGCCTGGAATCGGACCAGGATATTTTAAATATGATCAAGGAAATAGGGTTGCAGTGCCCCCTCGGATTGCAGCAGCCCGTTGGAATCCAGGCCGAAAGGCCTTCCGCTGAGAACAGAAATTCAATGGACCCGGCTAAGATGGAAAAGACCGAACATAAGGGCTTTTACCGGCGAAGGATGAGAACGCCCCTTCCTATGGACCATTCTCTATAACGCTCCCTCCCTCCCCAAGGGGCGGATGACAGGGGTCGTTCACGATCCCCCTCATCCGCCCTCCTCCTACCCTAAGGTAAACCGCCACCGGCAGTAGCAGTCTGCCGGATGGGGATCCGGTGGGGCGAACAGACATTCCACCCTGATAGCCGGGTCGACGGCCTCGGCAAAACTCTTGAATTCTCCCAGGTGCATGAATTTACAGACGAATTCGTTTAGGCCCCGGCGCAAGCGAGCCTCCTGGGTAGGGCAGTTAGGGACCGTTATGAAAACCTCGTTTTCTTTTTCCTCAATTTGATAGCCTACCAAGAGGGTCCAGGGAAAGAATCGCAGGGCCCGGACAAAACCTTTTAATCCTTTTTCTTCTATCCGGAAACGCCGGATCAAATCCTTCGCCGCCATGGGAGGGACGCGGGACCAGACTCGCTCATTAATATGTTCGGCGGTGGGTTGGTCAAACCCCTCGGCTACATAGAGGAACCAGAAGGCATCCACCACCCGGTAATGCCAAAGCAGAAATTCCAGATAACTGCGCAATTGCGGCGCCCCCATGGTCTCGAAGATGCTCAAATCCATTTTCTTCCCCTCTTTGTTAGGTTTCAATTTTCGTGTTAATCCCCAGGACCTGGGGCGGACACCCCGAAGCATGAAAATTTAACCGTTAGACATCCCAGCTTGTCATCCTGAGTGAAACGAAGGATCTCGGTTTTCGGCTCAGGGTAAACTCCGCGAAGGATCTCGTCTTTCGAGCCCAAAGCTTGCCAAGGGGATTCTTCAGTCGCTTCGCTCCTTCAGAATGACAGTTGCCGGTTATTTTCGTATTAATTCCCCAATGCCCCGCGGGGCAGGCGTGAACAATTGAAATTCCGATTGGCGAGGACATCAATTCTGGCAAGCGGGAATCTTATCGTATCGCATTAATTTGTCAACCCGCTTTATTGGATTAAAGCTTCTCCCCCAACTAACCGATTGAAAAGGTATATTTAAATTTTCATGGGGGGAGCTATGCTCAATCGTAATCCGAACCGCCTGTGCGCCGAATTTCCAGAGATTTTTCAAAATTATTTAGACCAGGTCAGTCGAATCGTCATCTTGCTCTTGGATCAGGAAAAGAACATTTTAGACTGTAATAAAGGTTTTTTACGTGAATTCGGGTTGGAAGAGAAGCCTTTAGGGAAAAATATAAAGGATTTTATGGCTTCCGGGGATGGGGAGCAATTGGGATTCCCGGAGTTTATCCCTCTAAAACCACCGCTCAGGGGCGCCGCGCACGGTTTGGTCAATTATCAGGAATCGAGCCTTGACTTCCTGGATCGGTTGTCGGAGAAACACTTTCTCCATTGTTGCGTTTTCAATCTCGGGACTCATTACCTCCTTTTTGGGGAAAAAAACTGAACCCGGCCGCTCATCCTCAATGAGGAAGGCGGCCGGGCGGGATCGGTCTGTCGATGAATACTTTTTGGGTTATTTTGATTATTGGTTTGGGAATGCTGGGTGGTCTGGTCTGGTGGCTGATCAAGGATCAGACCCGGCAGCGGGTGGATCTGCTGATTCAAAAGATCAGAGGGCTCGGCCCGGCGGGTCCTGCCAAGCGTCGGATCAGCCTTCCTGGTAAGGCGGACCGGATTACCCAGTTGGCCGAATCCTTCAACCAATTGTTGGAAAACCTGGAAGCGGCACAACAAAAAAAGGGTGAAGCGGAAGCAGACTTTCAACGGTTGTTTACCCAGGGGTATATCGGAAATTACTGGTCCACTCCGGAGGGCGAGATCCTGCGTTGCAACCCGGCGTTTGCCCAACTCCTGGGATTTGATTCGGTCAATGCGCTGGCCGGCGTAACGCTGAGCTCTCTACTGAAAGAGGCGACCCTTTGGGAACAGTGGAGACAGGAACTGGGAAAAAAGAAAAAGCTCGAATTCGAAGGTCAGTCGTGGTTAAGACGGGATCAGAAAACCCTGATCGCCTCCGGAAAAATGCTCGCCATAACGGACGATCGAGGGGAAATTGTTAAGGTCCAGGGATTTTTGCAGGATGTCACCCGAAACCGTTCGATAGAGGAGGAGCGGGAAAATCTACAAGATCGCGATCCCCTGACCGGATTATTGAACCGTCAGGCCTTTGAGCAGGAAATGGAAAAGAATGACACCGGCCAAAGCGATCCGGTGGGGATTATGATCGGTGATGTGGATGGATTGAAATTTGTCAATGATACCCTGGGTCATGAGGCGGGAAACCGGCTCCTGGTGGCCGCCGCCCAAACGATCCGAAACGCCTTTTCGGAAGATTTCCTGATGGCCCGGGTAGGAGGGGACGAATTTGCGGTTATGGGCCTAAATACGGAACGTCCTATCTTCGAGGAGGCCAGAAAAAAGATCCGTGAGGCTGTTGATCCGTTATAACGGAGAAAACCCGACCTTACAGTTAAGTTTGTCCATCGGATTTGCCCTCAACGATGAGGCGCCTTCTCAGGTTCATGAGGTTTTCACCCAGGCCGACAACAACATGTTCCGGGAAAAGCTTCTTTGTAATCAAAGCATCCATAGTTCCGTGGTGCAGACCTTGAATAAGGCCCTGGAGATGCGGGATTTTATTACCGGTGGGCACGCGCAGCGAATCCGGGAATTGGCGGAAAAGCTGGCTCGATCCATAGGGCTGCCGGAGCGAAGCGTTCTGGATATGAGGCTCCTGGCCCAATTCCATGATATCGGCAAAGTGGGGATCCCCGACCGGATCTTGATGAAACCGGGTCCTTTGTCCCCGGAAGAAGCCATTGAGATGCAAAGGCATTGCGAGGTGGGTTATCGAATCGCCCTGGCGGCAACCGACCTGGTGCCCATTGCCGACTGGATTCTGAAGCATCACGAGTGGTGGAACGGCCAGGGATACCCCGGCGGACTCAAAGGGGAAAAAATACCCCTGGAGTGCCGTATCCTGGCCATTGTGGACTCCTACGATGTCATTACCAACGATCGTCCTTACCGAAAAGGGTCGTCCCATAGTGAGGCGCTGGAAGAGATTCAAAAATACGCCGGGATACAGTTCGATCCGTATTTGGTGAAGAAATTCTGTCAGGTCTGTGAACAACCCAGTTAGAGCGGAGTGAATCTTTTATGATTATCAGGAATCTTACGCACCCCGAGGTCCAGGCCACCCGCTACCGGGCCCACGATGGGGGTGTAGCCCACATGGTCCTGGACACCCGGCACCTGCAAACCCTCATGTTCTTGGCCCAGGCCGCCGTGCCCCCCGGAGAAAAATTGTCCGGCCACCGGGACCCTATGGAAGAAATCTATATTATTCAAAGCGGCAGGGGAAGGATGCAGGTGGAGGAGGACCGGCAGGAAGTCCAGGCCGGTGATGCCATCCATATCCCCATCGGCCAATACCATGAACTGATCAATACCGGTCAAGAGGAATTAACCATTCTGGTGGTGGCCGGGTTGATCCCCTAACGAGGCGGTAGAATTCGGCCCACCTAGGCATTCATTAATAATTAATAATTAACAATTGATTATTAACTATTAATATCATGCTGTTAAGCTGTTATCTCGCCCCTTTTGTTTTCATGCTTCGCAGGTGCCCGCCCCCGGGCATGGGGGTTTAGTCTGAAAGCGGGGCAACCAGGCTATGGGTGCTTACTCCACCCGCTTGAATTTATCCCGGCTGCTCCGGCAGACCGGGCATTCGTCCGGCAGGTCGCCGTCGAAGACATAACCGCAGACCTGGCAGACATGGTAAACGACCTCCCTCTCGGTGAGCATGGCGCTCAGTGCCTCCTTGTACAACCTGGCGTGCCGGTCTTCCACATCCCGGGAGCGGATAAAACTCCAGGCCACATCTTCCCGTTTTTGGGCCAGGGCCTCCCGGATCAGCGGCGGGTAGATTTCCCCTTTGGCCCGTATCTCATTTTCAAAGGCGGTCTTCAAATTATCCGCCGTTTCTCCGATAACCCCTTCTAAATATTTTAAGTATTCCACGGCATGAATTCGTTCCGCCTCGGCTACCGCTTTGAAGAGGGCGGCGATTTGAGGGTAGCCTTCCTGGGCGGCTTTTTGGGCAAAGGCCTGGTTGCGTACCTGGGCCTTGGATTCCCCGGCGAAGGCCTCTTTCAGCAGGCCTTCCAGGGATTCGGGCAGAGGGCCATAAAGTATAAATTGATACCGGTGGGCCCCACAGACCGGGCAATGATCAGGGGGCTGGTCTCCGTCCCCTAGATAACCGCAAACCGTGCATTTCCATTTTTTCACAGTCGGTAAAACCTCCTTATTGGTTTGTCACCCAGCATAACAAAAGTCCAGTACTCCATCACTCCAAACCCGTTTTCCGTTTGTTTCAATCTCATTGACAGGGCCAGGGGATCAGGTTATAGTATCCGCAAATAAATGGAAACGAATTTTTTAATTCCGATCCGGCACTTATAGGCCAGGGAGGCTTTGAGCGCCTTGACTCGATCGAAGGAAGGTTATGCCTGAAAAAGATTATTACAAAGTATTAGGGGTGGAAAAAAAGGCCTCCGAGGAGGCGATTAAGAAGGTTTATCGCAAGCTGGCCATGAAATATCATCCCGACCGCAATAAAGGGGATAAGAAAGCGGAGGAGCGATTTAAGGAAATCAGCGAGGCCTATGCGGTCCTAAGCGACAAGGAAAAGAGAAAACAATACGATACCTATGGGGCCGACGGGTTTCAGCAGCGGTACAGCCAGGAAGACATCTTCCGCGGGTTTGATTTTAATAATATTTTCAAGGAATTTGGATTTGGCGGCGGCGGAGGGTTTGAAAATATTTTTTCAGGCCGGGGACGGAGCAGCGGCGGACGTCAGTACCGGACCTATGCCCAGCCCGGAGGCGAGCGGGCCTATGAGTACGGGGACCCCTTTGGGCAATATGGCGGAGGGGCCGGAATGCCGCAGCAAGGGGCTGACCGTTTATATGAGCTGGCCATCACCCTTCACGAGGCGGTCAAAGGGGGTGAAAAAACCCTCACCTTCCCGTCCAGCAACAAAATGGAAAAGGTTTCCATCAAGATCCCCGCGGGGATTACCACGGGTAAAAAGTTGCGGATTCCCGGCAAGGGGGAACCCGGGCTGTTCAAGGGCCCATCCGGAGATCTGTACATCCAGATTAAAGTATTAGAGGACCCTCTTTTTAAAGTGGAAGGACATAACCTGGTCGTGGAAAAGACGATTACCTTCAGTCAGGCGGCCCTGGGGACCCGATTGGAGGTCCCTACCCTGGAAGGAAAGTCGCTGCAAGTCAAAATCCCCCCGGGGACCCAGCCGCAGGCCAAGTTGCGACTTAAGGGATATGGGCTTCCCCCTTTCGGCGATAAAACCCAGGGGGACCAGATAGTCAAAATCATCCTGGAAGTCCCCCAGAAACTGACTGATTCTCAGAGAAAAATCGTTGATAATCTGGCGAAGGAAGGACTCTAAACTATCGCTGCCGGATCCCGGTTTACGGACAAGGACCATCCTGGAGAAAGACCATCCGTCCCGCCCCCCGGCGGGACGGTTTTTTTGAGGTCATCCTGAAACCAGGGGCCGCTTCTTCTCCGGCAGCTTCCATTCTCGAGTAACGATCATTAGACTCTATGCCTATTTTTCAACACTTAGCCATTGACCTGGGCACCACCTATTCGGTGGTCTGGATCCCGTCGACGAATAGCTATGTCCAAGAGCCGACTTTTGTGGCCTTTAAGCGTAGAGATCGTCAGCCCCTGGCCATCGGCGGGGAGGCCAAACGGATGTTTGGCTTGACCCCGAACCATATTCAGGTCATCCAGCCTTTAAGAGAAGGGGTCATCTCGGATTTTGAGGTCTGCAGTGTTTTTTTGCAGACCTTGATAAAAAAGATTTTATCCAGGCAGAAGGGAATCGTTCGGAATGTCCTCTTTTGCCTCCCCTGGGGGGCAACGGACGTGGAGATCCGGGCCTATCGGAAACAGTTGGAGCTCTATCCTTTTTCCCGTATTTATCTGGTCCGGGAGCCCTTAGCCGCGGCCCTGGGGGCTGAAATCCCCATTGAAAACCCCGATGGAAATATCCTGATGGACCTGGGAGGCGGGACTACGGAAATCACCACCCTGGCGCTTAATGGGATCGTCCACTGCAATTCTCTGAAGACCGGGGGTAATAGTATGGACCAGACCATCCAGCATGAAATCGAACTCAAAAAACAATTTTGTGTTGGTCTGACTACCGCCGAGGCTATCAAAATGAACCATGGGTCCGTTGCCCCGGTCTTCGAAGACTATTCTTTTGACATCAAGGGATTCAATCGACGTAACCATCTTCCTCGACGGATCTCTTTGGGAACCGACGAGGTGCGCGATTGCCTGGAGCCCATTGTTCAAAAAATACTCCTGGGGATCAATACGGCCTTCGAGTCCCTGACCCCCGAACTGGCGGCGGACATCTCCACCAACGGGATCACCCTGGTGGGAGGGGGGGCTTATCTGCGGGGGTGGCCGGAGCGGATAAAGGATCGTTTTAATCTGCCCATCCATATACCACCCAAACCGCACCTTTGCGTTATCAAAGGCATGCAAAAAATACTTAAGAGACTTAAGACCTACCGTTTTCTTCTCGAAGAATAGCCTGGATTCCCTCTCAGAAACGCTGCGGGAATGACGTTTTATGATTGGTTAGAAAACTTCGAAGGGATATTCAGCCATGAATCGGTCGTCCAGGTAGAGACGGGCTTTCCAGGTTCCGATAAACTTGCCTTCGGAGGAAGAGAGGTTCCATAATTTCTTTTTGAAGGACAGCCAGCCCCAGGTCCGGTAATTAATGGTCCCCTCGGGAACGGTAAATTTAAACCGGGTGGTCTCCTGGATCTTTTGATCCGGCCGAACCCATTGCACCATGAGCTGATGGTCGTTTTTGAGGCCGGTCCAGACGGTAACCAGGTAAATCCGGTCATTTAAGGAAAAGCGGGTAGACGGCGCAAGATTGTTAATGTCCTTGGTCAGCAAGGATTGAAGGGGAGGGTTTGGACCGGCCCGAAGGGTGTTCGGGAGAAAAAGGATCAGCAGTGCCGCAATGAGCCACCAGCGCCCATTATTGGAGAGAAGCCGACTGCCCCTGACTTTGAACAATTTCTTTGATGAAATAGATGGGTTTGTTTTGCGATTCATGATAGGTGCGGACCTGTAACTCACCGAGAAGGCCGATGCTTATGAATTGGATTCCAATAAATATCAACAAAATGGCCAGAAGTAAAATAGGACGGTTGGACAAGGCCGTTCCCAGGAAAAGGCGCTGAATGGATAAATAACCCGCCAAAATGAATCCGAGAAATCCGGAGAGGATTCCCCAGAGACCGAAAACATGGATAGGCCGTGTAGAATAGGTCAGCAAGAATTTTACGGTGATCAGGTCCAGGATTACCCGAACCGTGCGGGATAGGCCGTACTTGGAGCTTCCAAATCTTCGGGGGCGATGGTTAACCGGGATTTCGGCAATACTGACGCCCATCCAACTGGCAATGGCCGGAATGAACCGGTGCATTTCCCCATAGAGGCGGATATTCTTCGCTACTTCCCGTCGAAAGGCCTTCAGGGTGCACCCGTAGTCGTGGAGTCTCACCCCGGTTACCCAGGAGATCATTTTATTGGCCAGATGGGACGGCAGACGTCTGGTAATAAAGGGGTCCTTTCTTTTCTCCCGCCAGCCGCTGACGATATCGTAGCCCTCACTCATTTTCTCCATCAGCCGCGGGATATCGGCCGGATCGTTTTGCAGGTCGCCATCCAGAGTGACGATGATTTCCCCTTCCGCTGAATCGAATCCGGCGGCCATAGCCGCGGTCTGTCCGAAGTTCTTTCGAAACCGAATTAATCGAAAATGGGTGAATCGAACCAGTTCCTTTTTTAAGAGTTCATAGGTCCCATCCCGGCTTCCGTCATCGATGGCCACCACTTCGTAGGTCCAGTTCGTCGGCTGAAGGGCCTGGTAAATCTCCTCCAGGAGAAAAGGGATGTTTTTATGTTCGTTATAGAAAGGGATTACGATGGAAAGGTCCACTAACGGTCCTCTTGAGGATGCAACAGTTTGGTCAGTCCAAGGCATTAGCGCAGGCGCCACCCGGGAACCGATTGTAATAAAATAGAATGAAATTCCCTATAGTTAAAAGATTCATGCATCTTGAGCCCGGGGCCTCAAAAAGTCAAGGTTTATTTACCGGATGACTCGTTCCAATATTTCCAGGAGGCATACCAGAGGGGTAGAAGGACACAGCTTTCGACCAGGAGGACATAGGCATTTTGAGGCCAAAAGTCAGGCCGGCTGAACCCTCGGACAGAAGCAGGGAAGATGGGAAGAGGGGAGGTCTGCGGGTCCTCTGAAAAAGGCCAGAAAAGAGGAAAACCGATAGGGGGGCGTTGATCTTCGGTAAAGAAGTCCAAAAGAAGATGGGAAGCAATGAGGATCAGCAGAAGGCTGCTCCATCTTAACCAGGAGGAACCTCGGTATCGCAGTCGTAGGATAGCTCCGAAACCCAGGGCCAGAAGAAAGGCCATGGAAAGGCTGTGCGAAAAGGTTTGATGAAACCGATTGGGATTTCCCAGCAGGAGGCCGGGGATGAAATCCAGGTCCGGTGTCAGGGAAGCGGCGGCCACCAGGCCATAGAGAACCCCAGGTTGGATTTGAAAATCCCGGCTTCCGAAGGGCCAAAGGTTGAAAAGAGCGAATCCCAGCAGGGTATGGGCTACCGGAGAGGCCATGCTAAAGCGGCAGGTGAAAGTAGTCAAAAAAAATGAGGGTCTTCAAGGTCCTCCCCTGGAGTATTCCTAATTATTAATAATCAATTATTAATTAAGAATTGATTATTGATTATTGGCCATTGAAAATTGGTCCAATCCATGGGATTATAGGGCCCATGTTTTATTCTAACGAATTCTCCTGCCGGATGCAAAGTAGAATTCGGCCAAAAATATTTTCTTCGTTCCTCTCCATCCAGGCGGCTGAATGACGAGAAAAACATCCCCATGGGGGCGGCTCTTCTGGCTGGGCCTCCTTTTGCTGTTGGGGGCCGGGGTACGCCTGCTTTATCTGGTTTACCCCTTTATGGACGCGGACCAGGCCATCAACGGGTTGATGGCCCGCCATATCCTGCTGGGAGAATTTCCGATATTTTTCTACGGCCAGGACTATTGCGGCAGTATCGAGGCCTTTCTGATTTCCACCGTCTTTCTCCTCTTCGGAGCCTCCCGGTTTACCCTGGGCCTGACCATCGCCCTGCTCTCTCTCTTTCTGATTTTTTTTGTCTATCGCCTCGCCGCCCTCCTGCTCGACCGGAAGACCGCCCTGGTGGCCGCGCTGTTGACTGCCTTCCCTTCCTATTACTTTGTCTTCCATTCGGTCCTGGCCCGATCGGCCTATATGGAGTCTCCGGTCCTGGGGATACTGCTCTTTATTTCGGCGGGCCGCATCCTCTACGCCCAGGACCGGCATCCCGCTCAGTATATGTGGCTGGGGTTGCTCAGCGGACTGGGTCTCTGGACCCACTTTTTGTTTGTTTTTTATCTGACCCCGGTGGGACTGCTCCTCTTGCTCAAGGAAAGGGCCTTCCGGCGGGACCCCAGGGTTTTGGGGTACCTGTCTGCCGGGGTGGTCCTGGGGGGGGCGCCGCTCTGGGTGTATAACGTGATCCATCCGCTGGCCACCTGGCTCCAGCTCTTGCATAATCCGGTTGACGAATCGTTCCTGGAGTCTTTGAAGGCCTTCTTTTCCTACTGGCTTCCGGAACTATTGGGCTTACGCAGCAGACATGCGAATCAATTCCTGATTCCTTATTTTTCTTCGGCCGCCTACGGTATCCTATTGGCGAGTTTTATTTATTTGATCGCTATCCGGATCCAGGGGGGGGGTCAAGGTGCCCGCGGGGACCGGAGATCCGTTCAAAACCTGGATATTCTTTTTATTTTCATTTTCTCCTATCCCTTGATTTTTTCCCTCAGCGGTTTTTCCGCCAACCATACTACCAGGTACCTGGTCCCCCTTTATCCGGCGCTTCCGATTTTATGGGCGGCGCTCTTTTTCCATTTTAAAAAAAGGATCCCTTCCCTGTCCTGGTTTTTACTGTTGATCGTATTATGGGGCAATGGGTATGGCCTTTACCAATGGTGCCTGGTTTTTGATCCGGTCAAGGCCAATCAATACCAGCAAAGAATAAGGGGCGATCAGGCCTTGATCGCTTATCTTCATCATCGGGGCCTCCGGGAGGTGTATGTGACCGATTACTGGAGGGCCGTGCCGCTGACCTTTGATGCGGCCGAGAAAATCATTTTTGCGCAACCCTACCAAGATCGCTATCCATTTTTCACCCGCCTGGTGGACCGCTCCTTCCGCCCGGCCTTTCTCAACACCGGGAATGAGGGCGTTTTTGAAAAAAACGTCCAGGCAATCGGCGGATCGTACAAAAAGGCGGGAAATTGGCTCTACTATGATTTTGAACCACCCCCTTTTGATTTTATCGAGCTTTCAACAAAGGGCTGGCAGGCCCAGCCAAATGGTGTGCTGGCCGTCGCTTCGTCGGCCTTTGACCGGGACCTTTCGACCCGCTGGAAGCTGGGCAGCCCTGTGAAACCCGGGGAGGCGTTCCAACTGGATTTAGGGGAAACAGTCCCGGATGTGAGCCGAGTAGTCCTGTTTGCCGGAAGCTCCGATGGAATTCCCCGTGGCCTGCGGCTGGAGCTCTCCCTGGACGGCAGAAATTATAAGACGCTGGCGGATATCCCTCATTATTGGGGTTCCCTCTCCTGGTCCGGCCCCCGTCCTTTCTACCGGGGGGAAAAGGGGATTACCGAACTGGTATTCACTCCGCAAGCGGGGCGTTTTCTGAAGATCACCCAGACCGGGATCGATTCCAAAAATCACTGGGAAATTGCAGAAATTTTAGTTTACCGTGGGATCCCACGGGTCCTGAAAGACCACCAGGCAGGCAGCTCCTCGTTTTCCGGGTTGAGGGACCGGTTACGGGCCCTAAAAGTTGAGCGGGTTTTGGCCGGTCCTTGGATTCAGGCCCAGATTGCTCCCGACGGGCCGGAGAAAGATGAATGGGCTGCGGCCAGGCTGCCGGAAACTATCGGCGGCCGTCTTCCACCCTATTCGTTTCCGGCGATCATAGCCGATCGTGAGCAGTCCGGCGCTTTGAAGGAGGCACTGAACGAATGGGCGCCGGGAGTTTATACGGAAGAAAGGCTGGACCCCTACGTCCTCTATATCGGTCTGGGTTCTCGAAAAGGATACCGGAGACTCTCTCCCGCGGGGTGGCGGACTTCATCAAACTTTAATGGGAGCGAGGCCTTTCGGGCCATCGACGGCAGAATGAAGACACGTTGGACCAGCGGCCAGTCTCAGATCCCCGGGGTTTTTTTTCGGGTAGATCTGGGGCGAACGGAAAAGATCAGCCGCCTCCGATTAAGACTCGGGGATTCCCACCGGGATTATCCCCGGAGGGCGGAAATTCGTTTTTCCCTGGACGGCCTCCGCTGGGAAAAGGGTGTTCCCTTAACTATCCCGGTTTATTGGACCGGAGAAAAACTATTCAAAGAAAACGGAGAGACGGACCTGGTCTTCCTGGAAACACCGGCGCGTTTTGTCGAGATCCTCCAAACCGGACAAGATCCGGTCTATCATTGGACCATTCACGAATTGGAGCTTTTTACCACTGAATAGAGGCAAGGGGACTGCAGAAAACCCCTTTTGGTCACCCTGTGCCCTTCGCCTGCAGTCATCCTGAGTCCCGCCGGCGGCGGGGTAGACTCCGCGAAGGATCTCGGTTTTCGGCTCAGGGTAAACTCCGGGAAGGATCTCGTCCCCCTTATCTCAGGGCCGGAGAACCCGGTAGACCAAAGCCTTGTTGATCAACTGTTCCTGAACAAACCATTCCGGGTTCAGGGAAAAAAGGGCCATGATTCGTTCTCTTTCGGGTTTTGGGTAAGGAGAGAGGTGGATGATAACATAGCGTACCTCGAGCTGTCGGATGCGGCTCAAAGTCCCTTCAGAGGGAAATCCTTTTAGTTCCTCCTGATAAAGACGGGTATACCCTGGCGGAATGAAACCGCTGTACCCATTCACCAGTTTTTTCCAGTGGTAGGTGGAAAAATAGACGTACGGGGCGTCCTGGAATATTTCTTCCCGACGGGTCGGCAGGGGTATTTCCAGGATAGCAAATTCACCCGGCTGCTGAGCCAGCCAGGTATACACCTGGGGGAAGTCCCGCCCCACCGGTACGGAAGGCATGGAGATGGGGAAGGAGGCATATTCAATCAGCACCAGGAGGGCGAATCCGGACCCCATCAACCGCCGTTTCCAGGAGGATTGAACTCGGCCCAGGAGCCAGGCCAACCCAAACCCGGCTAAGACGCTGACCGCCAGGTGCATCATGACCACAAAACGGGCGGGGACTCTTAAACCTTCAAACCCCGGCACCCACTCATACAATAGCAGATAAGGGCCATAGGCGATTCCCTGCCCGTTGAAGTGGATTATCGGGCCCAAGGTCAGGAGAAAGGAAAGGCCGAGCAGGTAAACATAGAACCGCGTTTCCGAAGACTTGAACCGAGGAAGAAGGGACCGGATCTTTTGCCGAAGGGGCCGGTCGAGCAGGAACAAGAAGGTCAGCAGAAGCAAAAGGATCGTCACCGGGGCTTTGAGGTCGTAGGAATGGATCTTCAGGCCCCCGAGGGATAGGGAAAAACCTCCCCTTAACAGGAGATAGACGATCCAGACCCCATTGAAAAGGATGGTAAAACGCAGGAGCCGGACCAGGGTGCCAACTACCTTGAAGGGAGTCAGGGGCGCCGGTGGGGTGGGCTCCGGAAATTTTTTCCATTGGGTCTGGGCCCCGATCCCGGTCAATAACATCAAAAAGGCGATCAGGCCCATGAAGAGCTCGCCTTCCGGTTTCACGAAACCTTCCAAGAGTTTTCCCCAAAGGTGGTTTTGAAGGGGGATGGATAGAAAGGAAGAGAAATCGGCGGAGAAAAAGACCACTTCGCCAAAGGGGCGGATAACACCGAAGTCCTTTTTTAATTTTAGGTAGGGGAGATAGCCCGGGAGGATCACCAGGAACGAGAATATGAAAAACAGGCCAAAGTTGGTCATTAACCGGTAGCGGTGTCCTCTTCCTTCCTGAAGGGCCAGGACCATGAAAACGACCACGAAAACGGTCAGGAACAACCCATAATACCCGCAGGAGTAAAACTGCAGGATAAAAAAAAAGGCCGCCCCAAAAAGAACTCGATACGAAAAAGACTTCACCGCTTTATGCAGAAACAGAAAAGTCAGGGGCAGCCATTGGGCCGACAACAATTGCAGATGGGCAATGTGGGCAATGCGCCAGGGAAAAAAGGAAAACAGGAGGCCTGAAAAAAACGCGGCATAGCCGTTGCGGGTTAAATACCAAACCAGCAGATACATTCCCAGGGCGGTCAGGACAAAACTGATCAGGACGGAGACGTTGAACGTTACCAAAGGATCGTTAAATCCCAGTTGGATAGGGACCGCGGTTAAGGCCACCCCCAGCAGGTGTTCCGAATAGGCCAGCGTGTTTTTATAAGGAAAAAAAATGTTGGCATCAAAAAGGGAGCTCCACTCACCCCCGGTGATTTTCCGGACCCCCCAGGCGAGAATCCAGGTATTCAGAAAAGAATCGACGAAGTCTCCAATGATGGCCACTTTCAGGCGAAAAACGGCCGGGTAGGTCAGGACCAGGGTCAGACCGGAATAAAGGAACAGCGCTAAAAAATGTTGATATGACCGCCGTATGGCCATGGACGGGAATGGTCCTCTGGTCAGTTGACCCAAAGGTACTGAATAGATGGTCTCAAAATAGGTACCACATCATAGATCGTCATTCCCGCAGCGCTTCTGAGCGGGAATCCAGGCTTTTCTTTAGGGAAAATTGGATCCCCGATAAAGACATTCGGGGATGACGAGAAAGTCCTTGTAACTCCAATTCTGAAAGGTCAATCCAATAACCAACAGACGCCCCAGGTTTTTGGTAAAATGTGGGTTTACCGCTGGGGGAAAAAATGGCGATGCCAGATGGCCACATTCATCAGGGCCCAGAGCAGATGGTTGTGATTCTGAACCCGGTCCAAGTGCTCCTGAATGACTTGATTCAGGAAAGGCAGCCGGATAGTCTGACGAATGATAGGGGATTCATTTAGAAGGGAGACCATATACTCTTTCAACCCTTCCCGGAGCAGGTTCTTAATAGGCAGGCTGTAGCCCTGTTTCCCCCGATTTACGATAGTGTCCGGCAACCAGCCTTTTAAGGCCTGACGGAAAATGGCCTTGGTCTCAAACCCTTTCAGTTTCCAGGAACTGGGCAGGGTGGTGGAAAATTCCACTACCCGATGATCTAAGAAAGGAACCCGTATTTCCAGGGCATGGGCCATGCTCATTTTATCCACTTTCATCAGTACCGAGTCCGGCATGACGAATTTCAGATCAATATACACTTCCTGATCCAGACGGTCTTTCGAGGGGCAGCGCTCCCGGTATCCCCGGACGGCCTCAAAGGGGTCCGTCGAGATCCGGGATTTGAAGTCCTTTTGGAACAATTGGGTTTCCCACTCGGGGGACATAAAATACTGCCACCGCAGATGGCCTCCGTCCAGCGGTTGGTGAGATCCCTCAATAAACCTTTTAAGGATATTGATGGCCCCTTTCTTTTGTGGTTGATCCGGCAGGTGTTTCACCGCCGGATAAATCCATTTCTCCCGCAGCCATTCCGGGAGCCGTCGGTAATAGTGGTCGAATTTGCTGGCCCGAAAGCGGTCGTAGCCGGCAAAGATTTCGTCGCCTCCCTCCCCGGAAAGACAGACCGTCACCTGTTTCTTGGCTTCCCGGCAAACCAGGTATAAGGGGAGCGCGGAAAGATCGGTCATGGGCTCATCCAAATGCCAGACCGCTTCTTCCAAATCCCGGGGGGTAACCTCCGGAATCATCAGCACTTGGTGGTCGGTTTCAAAACGTTCGGCGACCATCCGGGCAAAGGGCAGTTCGCTGAAGGATGGGTCGGGATAGCCGATGGAAAAGGTTCGCAGGGGATCGACACCCAATTGGCGCATCAGGGCTACCAAAGTGCTGGAGTCCAATCCCCCCGACAGGAAAACGCCCAGGGGTACATCGCTGATCAAATGCAGACGTACGGTTTCCCGCAACAGGGTCCGCATTTCCTCCACCGCCTCCTCGGGGGACGACCACTCCTGAGAAAATGTGAGGTCCCAATAGGATTGTATCTCTAAACCTTTGTTGGAGAATTTGAGATAACACCCCGGCGGGAGTTTGGATATCCCTTCGAACATGGTCCGGGGGCTGGGAACAAACTCAAAGCCCAGATAATCGTAAAGGGCCGGGAAGTTCACCTGCCGGGGGATTTCCGGTATGGCCAGCAGCCCTTTGATTTCCGAGGCAAAGGCAAAACGGCCCGACTGGTGGTAATAATAAAGGGGTTTAATCCCCAGCCGGTCCCGCGCCACGAAGAGATGCTGCCGGGGCCGGTCCCAGAGGGCAAAGGCAAACATGCCCCGGAGGCGCTGGAGGCATTCCTCCCCCCATTCCTCGTAGGCGTGGAGAATGACCTCGGAATCCGCCTGACTGGCGAACCGGTGGCCCTTGTTCAGCAGGAATTCCCGCAATTCAAGAAAATTATAGATCTCCCCGTTAAAAACCAATTGGAGGGAGCCGTCTTCGTTGGTCATGGGCTGCCGGCCCTGCTCGGAGAGGTCGATGATGGAGAGACGGCGATGCCCCAGAGTGATCCCCTCGGCAGCGAAAATTCCGCTTTGATCCGGTCCCCGGTGTTTAATAGCCTGATTGCATTTTTCGGCGATCGCCGTATCCGGCCAGGTAAAACCACAAATTCCGCACATATATTGAAAATTCCTTTAGAAGAAAAGAAAGACCCTCCCCCTGGTTGAACGGTTTAGGGATGGTTGAAGAACCAACCGAACCAAGAGGGGGTCTATAGATTTTTTCAATGTATAGCATATGGTGGTCAATTTTCAATAGTTATCAAGGAAGAGGACCGGTTTTTTTTACGACCATTGCCACCTGACCGGCAGAGGCCATCAAATCGCCGCCCAGGCCATTTACCGGTTCCTGAAGCAAACCCTTCCCGGGGGGAATAAACTTTATTGCAAATCGTCCGATAACCATGATAAAATTGGAGGTTTAAAACTATTTTACCCATGCGCCGAGTTCCTTTATCCATAAATGGTTCAAAAGCCCCCGTTCGCGCCATCCCTATCCTGGCCGCACTGGTAATGGCCCTTTTGTTTCTATCTCCGGGCGCGGCCGCTTTCGGTGGCACCGCGGCCCCTCTAATGGGCAAAAAGCCCTTGATCGAGGGGAGCGATTCGCGGGCCCGGCGATTCGAGAAACTCCGGGAAAGGGCCAGGGAACAGGGGACGGTCCGAATAATTGCCCGTCTGAACACCCCGTTCATTTCGGAAGGCCGCTCAGAAGATGCCGGGGCAATTGACGATCAACGAAAAGAAATTGCCCGGGGTCAGGAAAGGGCGTTGAAAAGACTGGAAGGCCACCCCTTCCAAAATGTAAAGCAATTCGATCATATCCCCTTTATGGCCCTGGAACTCCCGGAGGGGTCCCTGGCCCTGCTGGAAGGCGATCCCCAGGTGGCCGACATTGAAGAAGATTCCCTGAGCAGTCCGGCCTGGAACGACACGGTCGAACAGGTGGGGGCCGACAGGGCCTGGAACTATGGATTCACCGGCACCGGCTGGACCGTAGCCGTGCTGGATACCGGGTTGGATCTCACTCATCCGTCTTTCCAGGGAAGGATCGTCGGCGAGGCCTGTTTCTCCAATCTGTGCGGCGTCCCTGTCGGCGTTTATTGCGATCCTGGGAAATTCGGCAGCCTCTGTAGTCACGGGACCTACATTTCCGGCATTATTGCGGCCAACAGCGGCGGCCTCAAACAAAACGGGGTAGCCAAGGGGGCCAATATCATGCCTGTCCAGATTTTTTCCGATGCCGGCGGAGGGACGATCGACTCCTCGAAATCGGATCAACTACTGGCCCTGCAGTATGTTTATAACCAGCGGTTCGCCTACCAGATCGCCGCTGTAAATATCAGTGTCCATGGGGAACTTCACGCGGATCAGGCCTCCTGCGACGCGGCCAACCCCTCGGTCAAGGCGATGTTTGATCTGCTGCGTTCGGCAAGGATCGCCACGGTGGTCCCCGCCGGAAACGACGGGAACCCCTCCGCCCTGGCCTATCCGGCCTGCATCTCTTCGGCCGTCAGCGTGGGAGGAACCTACGGGGAGGATAAGATCGCCGGTTTTTCCGATAGCGCCAGGTACCTATCCCTCCTGGCCCCCGGGGCCGGTATTTGTTCAACTACCTTCCAGGCCTGGGGGGGCTGGAGCTGCGAATATGCCGGGACCTCCCTATCCGCCCCCCATGTGTCCGGGGCCTGGGCGGTTCTCAAACAGGCCCTTTCCGAGGCAACGGTCGACGAAATCCTGGCCGCCTTGCAAAACACCGGCGTCCCGGTTACCGATCCCCGAAACGGCCTGATCAAGCCCCGCATTCAGGTGGACGCGGCTCTCAAGGCGCTTGATCCTAACGCCCCCCAATCGCAAATGACCTCTCTCCCCACGGTGTCCGGTATCCCTTTTCCCCTATCCTGGTCCGGGACGGATGAGGATAGCGGCGTTGGTTCTTATGATGTTCAGGTCCGGGAGGGCTATGAAGGGGTCTGGATGAATTTTCTACTGAATACCAAGGAGACGTCCGCTTCCTTTACCGGTAGTCACGGGCAGACCTATTTTTTTCGGGTACGGGCCCGGGACCGGATCGGCAACCTGGAACCTTACCGTTTCGAGGAATGGGGGCAGACTTTTACCACCGTCCTGACCAAGCCGGCCCCGGTCTTGGTGACCTCATTTAAAACCAGCTCTCCGAGGCTGTTTCAGGCGGATCAAACCCTGGCCTATACCATCCGGCTAAATAACACCGGAAATCAAACCGCCTTTGCTTCGCTGGAAGATACCCCTCCCCCCAGCCTGACTATTCTCCCGGGGACCTTGGCCGCGACTTCGGGCTCGCCGCCGGTCTATCGGGGGGGGGGGAATATCCTGGTCAGGCACGATCCCGGTCTCGGGGGAAGTGCGGGTGACCTATGACGCCACCCCTAACCCTGGCCTCCCCTGGCTGACCCCTCAGACCAACACCGTCCGTATTTTCGGAAGCGTCCTGGGACCCTTTACCCGTTCAGCCGAGGTGATCCGGGCCCATGGATTTTGGCTTCCGTTGATTAGGAAGACCGCTCCCTGACCGGCAGAGGCCATCAAGTCGCCGCCCAGGCCATAACCTGCGACATCCCAAAATGTTTTTTTGGGCAGGCATCCCTTTATTAGTCAATAAGTTCGTCATCGCCCAGGAGGTAGCGGATGACTTTCGGATAGTTTCGCAGATCTTGCGTCCTTCCCGGGCGCAATCTTAATTTTTGAGAGAATAAATTTTTCGTGGGAAGGAAATAATCTTTCTTGCAATATGCTCCCTATCTATGTTACAAAATAAGGTTTAAAATACGCTTTATATGGATGGAGATCAATGGCTGAGACGATTACCCAAGAACAGATTAAAGCTATTCAAGAAAAAAATGTGGGGATGTATTCCAAGCATCCCTGGCCGGTGAACCGCCGCACGGCCGAAGAAATGGGCTGGCGCTTAAAGGTTCTGGGCATTCATCCCAGCGAATTTCAGGGGAAAAGGACCTTGGAATGCGGCTGCGGAACCGGTAACTATGTCATCTGGTATGCCATGGAAGGCCAGGCCTCGGAGGCCGTTGGCGTGGATCTCTCGGACGGATCGTTGGCTGTGGCCAATCGCCTGAAAGAAGAAGGCAAGGTCGAAAATGCCACCTTCAAAAAGATGGACGTCCTCAAGTTGGATTTCCCGGATAACAGCTTTGACTATTCCTACTCCTACGGAGTGTTCATGATTACCGGCGACAGCGAAGGGGCTTACCGGGAGATGGTCCGGGTGACCAAACCGGGCGGGACCATCACCGTGAGCGTTTATAACACCTTCGGTCGCTGGCCGGTGACCATTCGGCAGAAAATCATCAAGAGAATGGCCCCCGATGATCCGGATAAGCGGGTCCAATTGGGAGTGAAGTATTTCCCCGGCCCCTTTAAGAAATTGGACAAACGGTACTACGAAATCAATTCCGAACAACTGGCTTATGATACCTACGGTATTCCCTATGAGGAGGTCCACAGCGCCGGCAATGTCTTAGGCTGGTTAAAGAGGGCCAACGTAAAGTACAAGGGCTCCTTTGCTCCCCTCCGGATCCGGGACTACTTTTACGCCTTCTCCTTAGACGAATATAAAGACTTCCGAAGCACCTTTGCCGGTTATCCGGCCGCGCAAAAGGTCAGCGATATGTTGTTTAAAATCTCCCGCAAAGAAAAACAGAACGAATACAAAACCCAATTTCCTTATCCAGGCCCAATCTCCCGGGGCCTCTGCCAGCTCGGGTGGCTTTTGATCGGCGGCAGCCGGTTCTCCTGCTTTACCATCTCCGGCGTAAAACAGAAATAAAGGCTTCGCTCCAAGTCCAGCTCTCCCTCTGGGTGAGCTGGACTTTCTTCCTTCTCCTCCCTTTCTTTTGACACTTGGCCTTTTGGGGTGATTACCCCCACAATGGCTTTTAGGGCCTCCGGGGTCTCTTGGAAAGGGTTTTCCCAAGGCCATCCGGACTCCGAATCCGGGCTCAAGATAATAACTTTACTCAAAAGCAGGCCCAAACCCGGAGGCCTTTAAGGGCTTCCACGCCGGCCCTGCCTCCATGACGATTTGAGGACACAGGGGCCGGGTTAGAACCGAAAAAGAAGTGTGGAAAACCCTTTCCCAGAGACCCCGGAGGCCCCGGAGGCTTGAGTTCATTGAAAGCCTCTGAATACGAATTGCTTACTTAGGAGGGAGTTTTTTGATGACCCGGGCCGGGGTTCCCAAGGCGATGCTGTCGGGGGGGATGGGGGTGTTGACCAGGCTGTTGGCCCCAATGACCGAATGATTTCCGATGTGACAATTCTGGAGAACAATGACCTTGGCGGCAATCCAGCATTCGCTGCCTATCTCCAGCGGCAGGGTCTTGCCGACCCCCATATCCTCCGCCAGATAATCGTGTTCCCCGCCGCTCATGATCAGGCAATAGGGGCCAATAAAGGTATGAAAACCAATTCGCAGCAGGGTGGTGGAACTGAGGGTGGCATAATAGCCGATATTGGCTTCGTCTTCCAGAACGATATCCCCGTTCTTGGCCTGAAGTATGGTTCCCTGGCCGATATAGACATCGTTGCCGATCCGGATCCCCTGATTGGTCATTCCCTTGGCGTCCAGCAAAACGCCGTCATCAATAAATACCCGATCCCCGATGGTGATTTTATGGGGTGAACGAATGGACATATCCCGGCCGAAGATGACCTTTTTGCCCACCTTTTTAAAGATGAAGGGATAAAAAATGGACCGTAAGAACAGGCCGAGGGCCCCGGGAAGCCATCCGAAAAGCGTGATGATCAGTTCGTATTTTATGAGGGACCACCAGCTTCCCTCACCAACCATGAAGGCCTTGTATTTCGAAGCCAGTCCGCCGGAAGAGTCAAAAATGGTTCTGGCTCGAAATTGATCTACCGGTCTTTCTTTTTCGGTGTTCATAGGCCCTTCAGCAGCTTGCGAAGGGGTTGCCGGAGCTTTCCCAAAATCGCCAGCATCCATTCCCCGTAATTGGACAGGAGCACCCGGTAGCCGACAGCCCTGATCCTGGAATAGGGCCAGAAGACCTTAAAGGCGAACCACTTCATGGATTTTTCAATCTCCGCCTGCTTAAACTGAGGCATTTCCAGCACGCTTTTCTTATAGATGACATCGTCGTCTCCGAGCAGGGCGTTTTCCTCCTTCAGATATCCTTCTTTTAAGCAGAGGTCGTAGAGGTCGGTACCGGGGAGGGGATAAAAGATGCTGATTCCGGCCACATCGGGCTGAATTTGCTGATTGAGCCGAACAGTGGCCTGGTGAAGTTCCGGGGTCTCGCCCGGGAGCCCGACCATGTTCAGGGTTTTGACCTGGAGCCCAACCTCTTTGGCTATTTGGGAGACTTCCAGGATCTGCTTGTTGGTCATTTTCCGTCTTAAGACGTTTTGGCGATAGGTCTGATCGCCATGCTCCACCCCGAACCCAACCCGGGTGCCCCCGGCCTCCTTGAGCCGGGTCAGCTTGTCCCGGTCCAGGATCTCCACCCGGCCGGAAAACATAAAAGGGAGACCGATTTCCTTCTTATAACGATCGGCAAATTCATGCACCAGCTTCCGGTCGATCCAGCAGATGTCGTCATCGAACAGAATTTCATTGAAGCGGTATCTGGTCTGCAGCAGTTTGATTTCCTCGATAATGTGGTTGGCGCTCCGAAAGCGGACGTAGCGTCCCTCCTGCACCTTTCGAATGCGGTGGTTGGAGCAAAAGGTGCAACTGAAAGGGCACCCCCGTCCGGCCAGGATGCGAATCTGCGAAAGCCCCCAATTGTCGATGACCTGCTGATGATCCCTCAATTCCCGATCGACAAAAGGCAGGCTGTCCAGGTCCTGGATCAAAGGGCGGGCCTCATTCTGGATGATCCGGCCGTTCGTTCTGATCCAGAGATTTTTTATCTGGGACACATCGCTTCCCTGATCCAGTGCCCGGGCCAGGTCCAGCATTGGATACTCTCCCTCCCCGCGGCAGATCGAATTCAAGCGGGAAGTCTGTTCCAGACACTGAGGGAAGATGGTGGGATGCGGCCCTCCCAGAATAACAAACACATCCGGATTCGAAACCTGCTGGACCATCTTCCGGATGAATTGAAATTGGGGGGCAGTAGTATAGATCCCCACCAGTTGGGGCCGGATCGCTTGCAGATCTTCCTGCCATTTTTCCAGATAATCTTTATCAGGATAATACCCAAAATGGATATCGGTGTAGCCGTTCTGTTTTAGATAAGCAGAAATGGACATCAACCCGTGAGCGGCTCCCAGAGAACCAAACCGTTGGTTGATTTCCGTCAATACCAGTAAAATTTTCATTCAGACTCCTGATTTGTTATCGACGCTTTGCCCTTTTGGATGGCTAGATCACCCCGAACTCAAGCTTCCGTGGCCGCCTGGGTCTCTTGGAAAAGGTTTTCCAAAGGCCATCCGGACTCCGAATCCGGGCCTAAGCACCCAACTTGATTTAAAAGCAGGCCCAAAACCGGAGACCCTTAACGCCTTCCCAGTTGGCCCTGCCTCCGGGGGGAGTTGAGGACACGGGGGCCGGGTTAGAACCGAAAAAGAAATGTGGAAAACCCTTTCCAAGAGACCCAGGCGGCCATACCAGTATTGGGGGGGGCCACCCCAAAGGGCGAACAACCTTGTCCAAACTTAAAATAGTATCATACAGCCAGGAAATGAAACAAGGATAATCTCTGGAAGTATTTCTCCCTGTGGCTCAAGATCATGGGGAGAATGGAACCGGGCAGGTTTATTTGTGGAGTTGACAGAACCGGGGCGTCATGGTAGACGGACAAATCAAGATGCGCAAAGAAATCAACATCAAACAGCTTGAGGAAGAATATCTCCGGCACACCAACTATCATCTGTTTTCCGGTGGCCGGAAACGCCTGCGAGTTATTGTGGAACTTGGTGAGGAGCGGGCCCGGAAACTCGGGAGACGACTCCGGGTGCTGGATGTGGGCTGCGGAAACGGTTCCAACAGCTTTCCCCTGGCGAGCCTCGGCCATGATCTCTTAGGAATCGACATTTCCGCCGAGTCGATCCAACATGCCGCCCTTAAGAATCCCTTTCCCAACGCCCGCTTCAGGGTTCACAACCTGGTTGAAAAGTCTCTGGACGAATCCTTCGACCTGGTGCTCTGTTCCGAAGTCCTGGAGCACCTGACCAATCCGGAACCGCTCCTTCTGGCCATGGCTCGGGTTTTGGAGCCCGGGGGCCTGCTTTTGATTACCGTGCCCAACGGGTACGGACCCCGGGAGGTGCTCGGCCGGATCGAAATAGGGTTGAACCGGAATCGCTCCCTCCAGCCCCTTCTAACCGGAATCCGCCGTCTGTTGCGGATGAGTTCGGCGGATGAGAAATGCCGGATGCATACCTCTAATCCGGATCAGGATCATATTCAGAAGTTTACCCCGGGGCAACTGAGGCGCCTGATCGAATCCGGCGGCCTGAACATTACGGGCTGGGTGAATTCCTTCTGGCTGCTCAGCCTTTTCGGAAAGGCCAAGGCGGGGACGAACTTCGCCGCCCGGATGGACTCCTGGCTGGCGGACCATGGGCCGAAAATTTTTTCCAGCGGCTGGTACGTGATCTGTGAAAAAAAACGGCCCCCGGCGGATGAGGCCGGCGGGGAAAACCAAAATGGATAATCGGTCCCCTCGGGAGGTCGTCCTTTTCGCCGATGCCCATGTCCATATTTATCAAGGTTTCGATGTGGCCGGACTGTTGAACGCCGCCCTGACGAATTTTAGAAAGGCGGCGGAACAACAACGGATCTCCCGACCCTGGGAGGCTTTTTTATTCCTGGCGGAGGCCGCCGGCGAGGATTGGTTTTCTCGCTTCAGCCGCTTGGCCGCCGGTCCGGAACAAAATCCCTCAGAGAGGATCGGACCCTGGGCTTTTGGAAAAACCCGGGAAGAGTGGTCCCTCCGCGGCGAATCCCAGGAAGGGGATGGCCTTTATCTGGTTGCCGGACAACAAATCAAAGCGATCGCCAACCTGGAAGTGCTGTCTTTAGGGACCCGGAAACGCTTTCCGGAAGGACTTCCTTTAAAGGAATTGGTTCAGGCCATTGGAAAGACGGGGGCGCTGGCGGTCATACCTTGGGGAGTGGGCAAATGGCTTGGAGCCCGGGGCCTGATGATAAAAAATCTCCTTCAAGATCCGGAGGTCCCCCGGTTTTTTTTGGGCGATAACCGGAATCGCCCCGTCTTCTGGCCCCGGTCGGCGTTGTTTGCCGAGGCGGCCGGAAGGGGCATCAAGACCTTGCCCGGCAGCGATCCTTTGCCCCTGACGGGGCATTTTGCCCTCCCGGGAAGTTACGGCTTCAGTCTGGAGGGACCTTTTGACCCGGACTATCCCTGGCGGAGTGTTCAAGAAATCTTGCTGGATCCCGACCGAATTCTACTTCCTTACGGGAGACAGGCGGGACCCTTTGCCTTCTTAGGGACGCAGATCGGCTTGAAATTCGGGAAACGTCGATAGTTTGATGAAAAGAAAACCGGAAGTCCTGGCAGACAGTCCCTTCGAGGTCCTGGTAATTGGCGGGGGCATCCACGGCGCCGCCATTTTTCGAGAAGCCGCCGCCGGCGGTTTTCGAACCGCCCTGATTGAGCAAGGGGATTTCGGCCAGGGGACGTCGGCCAACAGCTTGAAGATTATTCACGGCGGTCTGCGTTATCTCCAGCAGGCCGACCTTAAACGGGTCCGGCAATCCATCCTCAGCCGAAGAAGATTGATGGCCTTTGCCCCCCATCTGATAACCCCTCAGCCTTTTCTTATCCCGGTCTACGGGCATGGAATCAAGGGAAAAGAGGCCCTGGCCCTGGCCCTTGCTTTGAACGATCTTTTCGGTTGGGATCGCAACCGGGATTTGCCGGAAAGTAATTTTTTCCCCCGGGGAAGGGTCTTGACCTCTGCCGAATGTTTGCATCACATACCCCACCTGGATAAAAAAGGTCTGACCGGGGGGGCCCTCTGGTACGACGGCCTGGTTCAACATACGGAGCGTCTGACGCTGGAGTTTGTTAGGTCGGGCTGGGATCAGGGAGGGGTGGCGGTCAATTACGTCCAGGCCCGGGGCCTGATCATAGAAGCCGGCCGGGTACAGGGAGTTGAAGCCCAGGAGGTTTTTTCCGGGGCGGAATTTCCCATTCGGGCCAGGATGGTCATCAACGCCTCCGGGCCCTGGTTAAACAACCTATTGGATCCTTTGCCCAGGCCTCCCCGGATCGCCGCCGATTGGGTCAAGGGTCTCAATCTGATTGTTCGCCGTCCCCTTTTCGGGGAATTTGGGATCGGGCTCAAAGGGCCCGCTTCAACCGGGAAGAAGGAGGGGTCCCGTTATTATTTTTTTGTTCCCTGGCACAAGCAGACCATGATCGGTACGGCCTATACCCGGTGCAGCGGTCCGGCCGTTCAGGCCAGGACGGAACAAAGCGATCTGGAGGATTTTTTGAAAGAGATCAACGGTATCTATCCTCCGGCGCAATTGACGAGGAAAGAGGCGTCCTTTTATCATTTCGGTCTCCTGCCGGTTTCCGAAGGACAAGCCCTGGGCGATCCCCATCCTGATCCGGACCGGCACTCGGTGATCTACGATCACGAATCCCAGGATGGATTGAAGGGCCTGATTTCCGTTAAAAGCACCAAATACACCACCGCTCCCCAGTCGGCCGAAAAGGTGCTGAAGCTCATAATAGCCAGGGGGCAGGGACCGGTCCGGGTGTCCACCTTCCCCTCCGAGCCCTCGTCCGGAGATAAGAAATCGGTTGAGGACGATTTGCGAAGGATCACTTTGCCGGAACAAGGGGGTTTTCCCGCGACCCTGGCCGCTCATTTTTGGGAAAATTTTGGGCCCCGGAGCGGGGAGGTGATCCGAAACGCCCGTCAGGCGCCGGGGACCTTTCGCTCCATCTCCACCGACCCCCTCTGTACGGTGGACGAAGTGCTTTATGGCCTCCGGGAAGAAATGGCCCTGAAGCTCTCCGATATCGTTTTCCGGCGAACCAGCCTGGCCCGGGCTGGCCTTCCATCCCTGGACGTCCTGCGGCAAACGGCCCAGGTCATGGCCCTTGAATTGGGGTGGGACGAAGCGCGTCAACAAAGGGAAATCGAAGAGGTGGTTCGGGTCTATCAACCGCTGAGGGAGAAACAATGAATCCGGAGTCCAGGAACCGTCAGCCGGAATACGCCGATGTGGAAACCTCATCCGAAGGCTACGCCCGTCGCTTTTCCGGCGAAGTGGGGAAATACTTTTTAGAGGTACAAACGCAGATTACCCTGGAGCTGCTGAAACCCTGGCCCCGGGCCCGGGTCCTGGATGTGGGCGGAGGGCACGCCCAGCTTGCCCTGCCTCTGGTTAACGCCGGATATGAGGTAACGGTAGCCGGCAGCCGCCCGGAATGCCGGGATCGCCTGACCCGCCTGCTCCCGGCCGGATCGTACACCTTCCAGGAGGGGGACCTGCTGGCCCTGCCTTTTGAGGATAAAAGTTTCGATGTGGTCCTTTCTTTCCGTCTGATCCCCCATCTCGAAGCCTGGCCCGAATTAATCACCGAACTCTGCCGCCTGGCCGGGCAGGCCGTGGTCGTCGATTATCCCGACCTGCGCAGCGTCAATATCTTTTCCAAGCTCTTGTTTCAGTTAAAAATGGCCGTGGAAAAAAACACCCGACCCTTCGCCTGCTTCAGCCGTGGGGAGATCATGAACGAATTCCTAAAAAACCGGTTTGGGCATCCCGTTTTCAGGCCGGAATTTTTTTGGCCCATGGCCCTCCATCGGGCTTTGAAAAGCGGGACCGCGTCCAATAATCTGGAATCGTTTGTTCAACGGCTGGGCTTGACCGGGCTCCTGGGTTCGCCGATTATCCTTCGCGTGACCCCGGATTAGCCTCTTGAAGATCCTGTTCTTAGCTCCCTGTCCTTTCTATCAAAACCGGGGGACCCCCATTGCCATCCATCTGGCCGCCCGGGTCCTGGGCGAAGCCGGGCACCGGATCCACATCCTGACCTACCCGGAAGGGGAAACCGTTTCCATTCCCAATGGGTCGATTTCCAGAGTTCCGGCCCTGCCGGGCATAAAGAACATCAAGCCCGGCCCCTCCTGGAAGAAGCTGGTCTACGATCTGGTCATGTGCTTCACCTTGATCAAGCTGGTGAGAAAAAACCGCTTTGATGTCATCCACGCCGTGGAAGAATCGGCCTTCATGGCCCTGGCCCTAAAAAAAATAGTTCGGCTTCCCTTTGTATATGATCTCGACTCTTCCCTCTCCCAGCAGATCGGCGAAAAATACCGATTTTTGAAACCCTTGACCTTCATCCTCCAGCGGCTGGAAAAAAAGGTGATCCGGGAAAGCGACGGCGCCATAGCCGTCTGCCGGGCGCTGGAGGAGGAAGTGCTGCAATGCGCTCCCGATAAATTAGTCTGCCGCCTGGAGGACATCAGCCTGCTTTCCGACCCAAACGGGAAAACGAACCGGCCCGCCGTGAAGACCTGGGCGGAACCGGTGATCATGTACGTGGGCAACCTGGAAAAATACCAGGGGATCGATCTGCTGCTGGAGGGTTTTCAAAAGGTCCTGACCAAGGTCGATTACGCCCGGCTGGCTATTATCGGCGGCGCTGAGCCGGATATCAAATTTTTTCAGAAACGGTCGGCGGAACTGGGATTGGAGCAAAAGGTCGATTTCCTGGGGCCCAAACCCCTCGACGAACTTCCTTATTGGCTGGCTCAGGCTGCGATCCTGGTTTCCCCCCGGATCAAGGGCAACAATACCCCGATGAAAATATATTCCTATCTGGATTCCGGGAAACCGGTCCTGGCCACCCGTCTTCCCACCCACACCCAGGTACTGGATGATCGGATCGCTTTTCTGGTCGCCCCCACCCCGGACGCCATTAGCGAGGGTCTGGTGACTCTGCTGGATGACGGGGCTTTGAGGGATCGGCTGGCACAGGCCGCCCGGATGAGGGTTCAGGAGAAATACTGTCTGGAGTCTTATCAAAAAAAATTGCTTCATTTTTACGATCGTTTGGAAGAGAAACTTTTCGGCCGGGTGAAAAAAAACCCGGCGGACAGACAATAAAATTCCGTGGACGGGCCCAGCGAGCATGAAAATATTTTAAGTTTGTCGTTTTTCGTAGGCCCGGGTTCAGACCCATTTTTAAAAAAAGACAAATACCAATAATCAATAATCAATTGTTAATTATTAACCGTTCGTTACCTTACATATTATCTATCCGGCCCGGCAGTCGGGTTTTTATATTAGAAGGAGGAATCAATGCGTATCTTAGTAACGGGAGGGACGGGCTTCACCGGAAAGGCCCTGGTTAAAAGGCTTCTGGATGAGGGGCATCAGGTGGTGGCCCTGGATTATAAGGAGGGGTTGAAAACCGAAGAATTACGCCGATGGGGGGCCGAAGTGGTCATCGGCAGCGTCACCGATAAGGCGATAGTGGACAAGAGCATGGAGGGCGTGGAAATGGTCCACCATCTGGCGGCGGCGTTTCGCGAATTAAACGTCCCCAACAGCTTCTATGACGAGGTTAATGTGGGCGGCACCGTCAATACCCTGGAGGCCGCTTATCGACAAGGGGTCAAGAGATTCATTTATTGCAGCACCTGCGGCGTTCACGGAAATATCGACCATCCCCCCGGCGGAGAGGAGGCCCCCATTCACCCCGCGGATTATTACCAGTCAACCAAATACCAGGCCGAACCGATCGTCCTGGAATACTTCCGGAAAGGCATGAAGACCGTCATTCTGCGCCCGGCGGCCATCTACGGCCCCGGGGACCCGGAGCGGTTCTTTATGATCTACAGAAGGGTGGCCAAGGGAAAATTCCCCATGTTCGGCAGCGGCAAGACCTTTTACCATCCCTTGTATATCGACAATTTGATTGACGCTTTTATGCTGACCATGGAGGAAGGAAAAGGGGACGGGCAGGCCTATCTCATTGCCGATGAGGAATATCTGGAAATTCGGGATCTGGTCAAAAAAGTGGGGCAGTCCCTGGGGATCGACGTGAAGATCAATTACTTTCCCATCATCCCGCTGATCATCGCCGGGCATATCTTCGAAAAGGCTTGCAAACCCTTTCATATCACCCCGCCCATTTTTCCCCGCCGGGTGGACTGGTACCGGCAGAACCGGGCCTTTGATATTAGTAAGGCCAAACGAGAACTTGGTTATCGACCCCGGGTGGGAATCGAGGAGGGATTGCGGCTGACCGCCGAATGGTATAAGAAAGAGGGGTACCTCTAGCCAAAAATTTTGAAAATTTTTGGCTGACATAATGTTTTTTCGCAGGGGAGGGGTTAATCCCCTCCCGAGTTTGGGAATTTAGAATTCAAATGATCGAATGGAAAAGGAGACCGGCCATGCTCGAATCGAAAAAAAGGATGTCTCAGTATTATTCCGACTTGAAATCGGCACTGGAAAAAGGGAAGGGCGACCCCCAGACGATCTATCGGGACTTTGAGAAAGCCAGCCGGGATTTTCTCGGGGAAACCGGCAAAGTACCCCGGGAAGTGGGTGATGATTTTCTGAAGCAGGTTGCCCGGGTGGGGGAGAAAATCAAAGGCGGGGACCTCGCCGGGGCATTGGAAGAATACGGGGGCTTGAAAGACAGGAAAAAATCCTGTCACAACGAATACAAAGATTAGCGTCTATTTTACTCCAAGTGGATTTTTTAACCGGCCTTCGAGTCACCGAGTTTGGTGGAAACCGGTGAAGTCTTCCAAATGCGCTCGCAGTATTCCCGGATGGATCGGTCGGAGGAAAAATAGCCGATACGAGCGACATTGAGGATGGACATGCGTGTCCAGTTCTCCCTGTTTTGATAGGCCAGGCTGACCCTCTCCTGACAGTCGATGTAAGACCGGTAATCGGCCAGGAGCATGAATTCGTCGTGGTCCAAGAGCGCGTTCAGCAGCGGACGGAACAACCCGGGATTCTGAGGAGAGAAATAACCGGAGTGGATCAGATCAAGGATCTCTTTGAGTTGATGATCCGCCTCATAATAGTCGCGCGCCCGATAACCACGGGATTTCACCTTGTCCACCTCGGCAGCGGTTAAACCAAAGAGAAAGAAGTTTTCATGACCCACCTCGTTGCGGATTTCGATGTTCGCCCCGTCCAAGGTGCCAATAGTCAGGGCCCCATTCATCGCGAATTTCATGTTACCGGTACCGGAGGCCTCCAGCCCTGCGGTGGAAATCTGCTCCGAAAGGTCGGCCGCCGGATAGACCTTCTGGGCGTTTTTAACATTGAAGTTGGGCAGGAAGATCACTTTTAGTCGATCCTTGATCAGCGGATCTTGATTTACCGTTTCAGCTACGGAGGTGATCAATTTGATCATCAGTTTGGCCATGGCGTAGCCTGGCGCGGCCTTGCCACAGAAAATAAAGGTACGCGGCAACAGGTCAATATCCGGTGCCTGCCTCAACCGGTTATAGAGGGTGACAATGTGCAGGAGGTTCAGGTGTTGCCGCTTGTATTCGTGGATCCGCTTGGCCTGGATATCGAAGAGGGTGTCAGGATTGATGACCAGCCCCGTGAGGCGCAGTATCAAGGCGGCCAGGCCCTGTTTGTTTTGGAGTTTAATCTCCCTCCATTCCCGACGGAAGGAAGGATCCTCAGCGGCCTCCTCAAGTTTTCGGAGTTCCTCAAGATTTTTGACCCACTGGTTTCCGATTCGGCGGGTAATCAGCCTGGCCAGACCGGGGTTGCTGAGCAGTAGAAAACGTCGCGGAGTGACACCGTTGGTCACATTGGTGAACTTCTCCGGTGAAAACTCCACGAAGTCGCGCAGGACACCGGATTTGAGCAGATCCGTATGCAGTTTGGCCACACCGTTGACGGAATGACTGCCAACGACCGCCAGATTAGCCATACGTACAAAACGCGGGCCCTGCTCGTCGATCAGCGACATGCGGGCTACCCGTGCCTCATCTCCGGGAAAGCGGAGCCGGACCTCGTCCAAAAACCTTTGGTTGATTTCATAGATAATCTCAAGGTGACGAGGCAGCAGGCTGCCGAAGAGCGGGAGGGGCCACCGCTCCAGCGCCTCAGGCAATAAGGTGTGATTGGTGTAACCCATCGTTTGCTGCGTAATCTGCCAGGCCTGTTCCCAGGGCAGGGTGTGCTCGTCGATCAGCAGGCGCATGAGTTCAGCCACGGCGATGGCCGGATGCGTGTCGTTCAGTTGCACGACCCACCGCTCGGGCAGTTGGTCCATGGAACTGGTCCGCTGCAGGTACATACGGATCATATCCTGCAGGGCGCAGGAAGCAAAAAAGTACTGCTGCTGAAGGCGGAGTTCCTTGCCTTGAACGGATTCGTCGTTCGGATATAACACCTTGGTGATGTTCTCGGAGACCACCTTTTCCATGACGGCCCTGAAGTAATCCCCGGTGTTGAAGGCCTGGAAATCGAAGGATTCTGCCGCTTCGGCTTTCCACAAGCGCAGCAAGTTCACGGTGTTTCCGCCATAGCCGAGGACCGGCGTATCGTAGGCCATCCCTTTGACCACGCGATCGGGAATCCAGCGAACCCGGTTTCTGCCGCCTTCATTGTAGGTCTCGGTACGCCCGCCCAGTTTGACGTCAAAGATTATTTCCGGCCGGGCGATTTCCCAAGGGTTGCCCAGGCGCAGCCATTTATCGGTGAACTCGACCTGCCAGCCGTCTCGGAGAGCCTGGTCGAAAATTCCAAACTCATAGCGGATGCCGTAGCCGATGGCCGGGACCTGCAAGGTGGCCAGGGAGTCCAAAAAACAGGCAGCCAGGCGTCCGAGACCGCCGTTGCCCAACCCGGGTTCCTCCTCCTGTTCCAGCAATTCGTCCAAATCCAGACCCAATTGCTTCATGGCTTCCCGCACTTGATCATAGATACCCAAGTTCACCAGGTTGTTGCCCAGTTGCGGCCCCATTAAAAACTCAGCGGAGAGGTAACACACCGATCGGCTGCGCAGTTGATAATAAGTACGGGCGGTATTGATCCAGCGATGCAGAAGACGGTCGCGGACTGAGTAGGCCAAGGCCACATATCTGTCGTTGAGGGTGGCAACCTCAGGAAATCGAGCGCAGAGATAGGCCAGATTGTCGCTAAAAGCTTGGGCGATCGTAGACGGGCTCAGTCCGGAACGGATATCCTCGGGTTCCGGCGGATTAATGGAAGCGGGGTCATCAGTTTTTTGTTTCATGTTTGCTTGGAAAATTCCTTTTTGAACTGTCTCTCAAGGACAAAAGCGTCTGGTGAATGAATATAAAATCAGCTGCCGGGAAGTTTTTAGAGGGGAATATTCCCATGCCGCCGAAAGGGGGCCGGTCTTTTCTTCTTCCGCAGCATCCGCAGGGCCTTGATCAACTGGGGCCGGGTCTCGCTCGGCTTGATCACCTGGTCCACCAGCATGTTGGAAGCCGCATGGAAGGGGTTGGAAAACTTGTAATCGTATTGATCGATTTTTTCCTGTCGGTAGACCTGGGCATCCTCGGCCTCGGTGATCTCCTTCCGAAAGATCAGGTCCACCGCCGTGGCCGTATCGAGCACTACCAGTTGGGCGATGGGCCAGGCCAGCATCAGATCCACTCCCATGCCGACGCAGCACATGGCCATGACGGCGCCGCCGTACTCCTTTCGCAGGGCCAGGGTGATTTTCGGGACCGTGGCTTCGGCATAGGCATAGAGCATCTTGGCCCCGTGGCGGATGATCCCGCCGTGTTCCTGCTTGACGCCCGGGAGATAGCCGGGAACATCCACAAAATTGATCAGCGGGATATTGAAAGAATCGCAGAAGCGGATGAACCGGGCCGCCTTGTCGGCCGCGTCCGAATCCAGGCTTCCGGCCCAGATCTTGGGCTGGTTGGCCACCAGGCCCACGGTCCGGCCCTCCAGGCGTCCAAATCCGATAATGATGTTTTTGGCGAATTTGGGCAGGATCTCGAAAAAGTCCCCCTGGTCGATCACCCGGGCAATGACCTGGCGCATGTCGTAGGCCTTGCGAAAATCGGCCGGGACGATCTCCTCCAGGGAGGCATCCGTCCGTTCCGGGTCGTCCGTACCGGGCACCACCGGAGGCTCCTCTTCATTGCTGGCCGGCAGGTAGCCGAGCAATTTCTTGATCAGCCGAATGCAGTCTTCGTCGTTCTTGGCCACAAAATGAGCGGTGCCGGTAACCTGGCTGTGCACCTTGGAACCGCCCAATTCCTCCATGGATACTTCCTCGCCGGTCACGGATTTGATCACCGCCGGCCCGGTGATAATCATGTGACTGGTCTTCTCGACCATGATGATGAAATCGGTGATGGCCGGGGAATAGACGGCTACCCCGGCGCAGCTCCCCATGATGGCGGAGATCTGGGGAATGACTCCCGAGGCGGCGGTATTGCGGAAAAACATGCCGGCCACGCTTTTGGAGGCGAAGAAACCCTCGTTCAAACGGCCTCCGCCGGAATCGTTCAAACCCACCAGGGGGGCTTTTACTTTCAGGGCCTCCTCCATGATGCGGCAGATCTTTTCGCCGTGGATGGCGCCCACCGACCCGCCCAGGACCGTGGCATCCTGGGCGTAGGCCATGGTCAGACGTCCGTCGACGTTTCCGTAGCCGATGACCACGCCGTCGCCCGGGACTTTCTTTTCCTGCATGCCGAAATCGCGGGACTGGGTCTCCGCCAGATCGTTCATTTCCACGAAGCTTCCCGGATCGAACAGGAGTCCCAATCGTTCCCGGGCCGTCAATTTGCCCTGGGCATGACGTTTTTCAATGGCCTTGACCCCGCCGCCCAGGCGGGCCTTTTCCTGCAGCCGCTCCAGTCGTTCCAATTCGCTCCGGTGTGATTTTACCAAGGTCGATCTCCTTATTATCACTAATAATTTTCTTGTAGTTGGAACGAGTATAAAAGAGGGAGGAAGGGGGAGTCAAGGACAAAATAGGAAGTCGCCTGCGTGGGTCTGCGGCTGAACAAAGATGGAATCCGATTGACAATCCCCCCATGTTTTTACTATTTTAGAATATTACTAAAAACGCTTAAACCAATGAAAGGGTTCGGTTATGGATTTTGAATTTACGGAAGAGCAAAACGAATTTCGCAGACAGATTGCCCGATATGTGGACGATCGGATCGTCCCGGTGGCGGAACAATTTGATGCATCCGGGGAGTTTCCCCGGGAGATCATGCTGGAATTAGGGGAATTGGGGTACCTGGGGATCAAATATCCGGAAGCCTACGGCGGCTCCGGTCTGGAGGACCCCCATGTGTATCATACCATATTCTGTGAAGAACTGGCCCGAGGATCACTGGGCATCGCTGCCGGCATCGCCATGCAGACCTCCACCGCCACCTACGGGGTCAATAAATGGGGGAGCGAAGCGCTGAAACAAAAATATCTGGTCCCCGCCCTGCAGGGGAAAATGATCGCGGCCTTCGGTTTGACCGAACCCAACGCCGGTTCGGATGCGGCGGCGATCCGGACCAAAGCCGAACGCGACGGCGATCACTACGTTTTAAATGGGACCAAGATATTCACCACCAATGGGACGGTGGCTTCCTTCATTACCATTGCGGCCCGGACCACTCCGGGAAAAGGCTTCAAGGGGATTTCCCTTTTTTTATTGGATACTACCACCCCGGGGTTTTCCGTGGGCCGAAGATTGGAAAAATTCACTATCCATTGCTCCGATACCGCGGAACTGGTCCTCGATAACGTGCGTATCCCGGCGGAGTGCCTGTTGGGCGAAGCGGATATGGGTTTGCTCAACCTCAACCAATCCCTGGTGGACGATCGGGTCATGACTGCCGGCCTGTCGCTGGGGGTGGCCAGGGCCGCCTACCAGGCGGCGCTCAAATACGCCCAGGAACGGGAACAGTTCGGAAAAATCATTGGAAGTTTTCAAGCCGTACGCTTTCGCCTGGTGGATATGCTGGCCCGCTTAAAGACGGCCGAATTGATTACCTATTATGCGGCCTGGAAGGCGGATCGAGGAGACAAAATTATCCAGGACGCCGCCCTGGCCAAACTGGTGGCCTCGGAAGCGGCCAACTATATCTGCCGGCAAGCCCTCTCCGTCTTCGGAGGCTATGGGTTGATGATGGAATATCCGGCCCAGCGTTTTCTGCGGGACTCATTTTTTCCGCTGGTAGGCGGGGGCACCTCCGATATCATGAAGGTGGTGATTTCTAAGGAAATGGGGCTATAGCCCTTGCCAGAAATTTTTGAAATATTTTTGGCTGTAAGCATCTAATAGGAGGTCGATCAATAAAAACGATCCTAACGGCCGCCCTGCTGGTCGGTCTTTTTCTATTGTCTCCGGATGGCGGTTGGTCACCGCTGTGGGCCATGAGCGGCAAACCCGAGGCCCCTTCGGCCCCGGCCGCCAGGAAAAAGGGGGTTAGCGCTCCCGCGCCCTCCGTTCCGAAAACCATCGAAGTCAGCCTCCCGGCGGGGACCCTGATACGGGTCCAGCTTAATCAGATCCTCCGGGCCTCCGGCCTTAGAGCCGGTTCCACTTTTTCCGCCACCCTTAAAGAACCCCTGACGGTCAGCGGCCAGGTTATCGCGCCCATGGGATCGCTACTCGACGGTTTTGTTTCCAAAGTAGTCCCGGCCAGCCGATTTTTGGGAGGTGGTTCATTGGAGCTTCATTTGACTCGAATGGTATTGCCGGATCAAAGGGGCTATTCTTTTTTCACTGAACCGTTTGTCAAGGCCGGGAAATCCAATGCCTTCCGCAACCTCAGCCTGCTCGCCGGGGGGGGGATTGTGGGAGTTGGTCTGGGTTCCCTCCTGGGACAGACGGCCGGGGCACTGATCGGAATGGGGATCGGAGGCGGTACCGGAGGGATTCTGGCCTGGGTTACCGGTCAAACGGATATTACCCTGCCCGCCGGGTCAGAGGCGGCGTTTATCTTGTCAATCCCCGTAACCTTTACGATCAAACCTGTCCCCACCGGGGCTATGGGACCTAAATAGCATCAACATCATAGATCGTCATTCCCGCAGCGCTTCTAAGCGGGAATCCAGGCTTTTCTCAGGGAATACTGGATCCCCGATAAAAGCCTTCGGGGATGACAAGAAATTACCTGTAAGTACAATAATCAGAGACCATCGATGAGAGTCCGCGAAGTGCGGGATTTGCAGGAAGTCCCTAAGGGCTCAGGCTTCAGAAAAAAAACCTTGAACGCCGAACGCTTTATTAGGCCACCAGGTTATACTTCTTCATTTTTTTCCAGAGGGTGACCCGGCTCAGGCCCAGTCGCCGGGCGGCCTCGGCTTTCTTGCCCTGGGCCTGTTCCAGGGCCAGCAGGATTTTTTCCAGCTCTCCCGGGCCCCGGGATCCTTCCGCTTTCGGCTTTTCTCCATGGTATTTCCGGGGTCGTTCATGGATCAGGTACCCGGGCAGGTGTTCGCGGCGGATCCATTTTTCCTTGCAGACCACAAAGGCATACTCCAGCACATTGATCAGTTCCCGGACATTCCCCGGCCAGTGATAATTTATCAACTGGTCCATGGCATCCGGGCTCAGCCCCTGGATATTTTTCTGGCCCCGAAGGCGGATCTTGGCCATGACCGACTCGGTCAGCAGAGGGATATCCTCTTTTCGATCCCGAAGGGGCGGGATGAGGATGGGGATGACGTTCAGGCGATAAAAAAGGTCCTCCCGGAAGATCCCCTGATCGACCAGGTCTTTCAGCTCCCGGTTGGTGGCCGAGATAAGCCGAACGTCGGTAGCGATGGGGGCCTGGCTGCCCACTCGTTCGATCTCCTTTTCCTGGACCACCCGCAGCAGTTTTACCTGGACCGAGGAAGGGATATCCCCGATTTCATCCAGAAAAAGGCTTCCCTTATTGGCGGCCTCGAAACGGCCCACTCGCAGGCGGTCGGCCCCGGTGAAGGCCCCCTTCACGTGGCCGAAGAGCTCGCTCTCCAGCAAGGATTCATTCAGAGAAGCGCAGTTTACCTTGATAAACGGGCCTTCAGCCCGCTGACTAAGGCGGTGGATGGCGGAGGCGACCAATTCCTTGCCCGTCCCGCTTTCTCCCTGGATGACCACCGGGGCTTCTGACTCGGCGGCATTCTTAACCAGGTCATAGACCGCTTGCATTAACGGCGTGGCGCCGATTATCCCGTGAAAGCCATTTTCCTGGGTCAATTCCTTTTTCAGGTATTCGATTTCCTGGTCTTTTTTTAATTGCGCGGAGATATCGGTCAGGGTCTCGACCCCGCCAATGGCTTCCCCTTGGGAATCCTTTAAGACCGTGGCGTTTTTCAGCAGGTGGGCGAAAGATCCGTCCTTGCGTTTAATAATGCACCGTCTGGCGGAGACCTTTCCCATTTTGAAGAGATTGCAGTGTTTGACTTTTCCCCCGGCGGTTTGCTGCATACAGGTATCGCCCTCAAAAACGGTGCAGGGCAGGCCCACCACTTCCTCTTTTTTGTAACCGGTTATTTCTTCAGCCGCCGGATTGATGAAAACGATTATTCCTTCCGTATCGACGATCAGCAATCCGTCCACCATGGTTTCCACCACCGACTCCCAGTACATAGAGCAGTCTTCCGGCCTCATACGGGATGTCTCGCCCATTCTCTTCCTTTTGCCTTCCTCTGAGTTAATCAGATGAGTTAACCATTGTTAGCCAATGTTAATCATGTTAATGTTACCATGCAACCTTCCCAATCCGATTAATCGAAGTGAGATATTCGGGAGGTGTTTGCCAAAATTCCGTCAGGGATTGCTTGGTATTCTCAGCGAAGGCGGATAACATTGTTTTTTCAATAGGTTGTATTTTTAGTCGCAGGATTTGTCCTTTTTCAAAAACGGCTCAAGGAAATCCCGGAAGGGGCCATCCTCGAAATCATCGGCAACCATGACAGCGTCCGAAACGACCTTGTTTCGCTGGTATCGCGGTCATCGGGTAATTCCTTGATCGGAGATCACCGGAACGGGGGATTTTTCAACTTATATGTTCAAAAAGGAATTGCAGGCGGCGGATAAGCTGATCCCGGATCTGTTGCTATAAAGATTTTCCTCCCTCCACAGTAAACCCCTCTACTCCCCCGGACCCACCTGGGTCCGGGGCCCTTTCCGAATTATCCCTGCTTATAGAGAACGTCGACGACTTCCTCTAATCCCAACTGAATCAGACGATCCTTTTTGGGTCTGCCGGTTTCCCTATCCCAACCCAGGGCCTGGTAAAAACCGTTGGTCAAGGCTTCCACTTCCAGGTTAACCCCCTTGGCAGATCCTTGGGAAGCGGACGGGTCGCCGAAAAGGCGGGGATGGGGACGGAAATCTTTTTTGGGATTCAAGCCTTCCCGGAGGTTAAAGGCCTGGCGGAGCTGTTCGATTCGTTCACCGATGACCAGATACTCCTCCGGGGAATTTTCCCAGCCGGTGGCCCTGTTGAGCCACTCGCAAAGCGGGAAATTGCCCCCAATCTGGGTGCCGAAAAGACAGGCCCCGGCGCCGTCGATCAGCATCTTATAAAAGCTGTCCACGGCCTGGGCCTCCCCTTTGTTGTCGGTTCGGTATTTTTCTTTGTGGGTGGTCAGGGAGGGGACTTTTTTCGCCCGGGGGAATTTTTTCTCCAGAAATTGCAGGTCCAGATAGGTGTAGGAGGAAACGGTGTGGCGGCCCGGCGCCGGCTCGCAGACATAAGCCGTTCCGAACCCGGGATCGAATTTGGGGTCATGCATGGGAGGCTCCACTCCTCCGCAATGGACGGCAAATTGTTCCGAACCACGACCCAGCCTTTCCGCCGCCTTCTTTACCCCGTCGGCCAGAAGATCCCCCAGCCCCTCGCGGCGGATTATTTTTTCGGTCAACGCCAGAATGGCCGGGGCGTTGCCCCAGCGCAATTCCAGCCCCTCCGTATCCTCCAGGGTCAGTATCCCGTTTTCGAAACATTCAATGGCCAGAGCCACTACCCCGCCGCAGGAGATGGAGTCCATCCCGGCCCGGTTCAACAGGTCGTTAATTTTTAAAATGGCAAACAGGTCATCGTTGAGCAGCAGGCTGCCGAAGGCGCAGAGTGTTTCATATTCAATTTTATGCATTTCCGGGATGGGGTAAGGGCCCTCTTCGATTTTCATGAATCCGCCGCAATGGAGTGGACAGGAATAACAGCCGTATTTCTTGGTCTCATACCGGCGCACGGCCTCTGCCCCGATCTTCTGGGACCGGGAAAGGGGGAAATCGCGGTGTCCCACTCCGCTCCAATTTTTGATCGGGCTGTCCCCACTCTCGGCGCTCATGGCGGTGAGGGCCGTGGTGCCGAATTTGCTCAGCAGAAGGCGCCAGAGGTCGGCCGGTTGCCGGGGATAGATGCGGCTGCGGCGGGTGATCTTTCCTATGATGCCAAGGAGGCCGTCGGTCAAGAAACGTTCCAGGCCCTTCTTAGCGGAAATCTGTTTCTGGAAGTCCCGGCTGAGGCGGTTGATCCGGGGGCGGTCAAAGACCCCCACCCGCCGGGTCCCGACGGCGACCACAGCCTTCAGCTTTTTGGAGCCCATGACCGCCCCCAATCCGCTCCGGGCGGCTATTCTTCCCCGATCGGTTACGATTCCGGAAATAAGACTCAATCTTTCCCCGGCCGGTCCGATGCAGGCCACTTGGACCCGGATCCCGTGCCGCTCCTTCAACCGGATTTCCGTTTCGATGGCGTCCAGACCCCAGAGGTCGGAGGCGTCTTTCAATTCAGCGGTTTGGTCATCCAGATAGAGGTACTGGGGCCGGTCCCCGGCCCCGCTGAAAAAGACGGCGTCCAGGCCGCAGCGTTTCAACCAGGGTGAAAAATAGCCGCCGCAATTGGCATCTCCCCAGCCGCCGGAAAGAGGGGATTTCCCCACCACGGTGAACCGTCCGGTAAAAAGACTCCCCGTGTCGGTCAACAGGCCGGTGGTGAAACCCAGGATATTCTCGGGCCCCAGCGGATCGGACCCGGCCGGCATCCGGTCCCAGAGGACCTTAGCCCCCAGCCCGACCCCGCTGAGGAATTTTTGATAGAGGGCATCACCCAATTCCTCCACGGCTGTTTTTCCGGCGGATAAATCCACCCAAAGTATCCGTCCCCAGTATCCTATTCCTGCCTCTCCTGATCCAATCATCGGGTATCTCCTGGTGTAGAATTTAGTACGAAAATAAAATCGTTGCTGGTTACAGGTTACAAGTTCAAAAGCTTTGGCAGAGCCCAGGGCATCCCGTTAACAATTAATAATTAACAATTGATTATTGATTGTTAATACTGTGCCTTTTCGTAGGAGTGGGTTTTTACTCGGGTCTGCAAAAGATCCTGCCGGATCATTTATTTTCGTGCTTCGCGGGTGTCCATCCGCGGACCTGGGGGTTTGTCAGGTAACTCAGACCACTCTTTTAAACTTCCCCGGGATAGCCCCGCAAACCGGACAGTTTTCAGGGGCCCGACTTTCACTGATGTAGCCGCAGACCTGGCAGACATAGTAATCCTCATCAGGGGCGGTGAGGTTTTCCGCCAGGGCTCTCTCCAGGAGGGCGGCCTGGAGCGGCTCCACTTCCCGGCTTTGGGAAAAGGCCATCAGGGCGGTTTTCAGCCCATCTTCTTCCGCCTCCCGGATCATGGGGGGATATTCCTGGTCATAGGCCCGCCGGGTACGGGTGAGGGCGGATTCCAGGTTTTCCCGGTTGCCGCCGATTTTTCCCCGCAGCAGCAGCAGATACCGGCGGGCCTGAACGGACTCGGATTCGGCCAGCGCCCGGAAAAGGCGGGCCAGCAAAGGGTTGGCATCGTGGTCGGCTTTTTGGGCAAAGGCCGTATCACGAGCCGAAGCCTGGTATTCAGCGGCCAAAGCCAGGGCCAGGTTCTTTTCCGTTTTTTCGGACATCAAGTTCCTCCCGATTCCTTCTGAAGGTCATGTAGCCTGATGCTGTTATACCGATAGGGGCGGGGACCTGTCAAGTAAAGCGCATTACTCCTTAATTGAAAAGGCTCTATTGATTAATTTAAGGTTTGGTACTATGATAAATAAATATTTCTATCCCAGGAGGGCGGATGAACAAATTGAAACCCGGGGACCAGGCCCCTGCCTTTTCTTTGCCGGATCAGAACGGACAACGGGTGAAACTCAGCGATTTCAAAGGCCAGAAACTGCTTCTTTATTTTTATTCCCGGGCGGGCACCTCGGGGTGAACCACCCAGGCCGAGGGCATCAGGGATGCTCATGAGGAATTGAACCGGTTGGGGGTGGCGGCGGTCGGGGTTAGTCCCGATTCGCCGGAAAAACTGAAATCCTTTGACAAGAAGTACCGCCTGGAATTTCCTCTCCTTTCCGACGGGGACCACCAGGTGGCCCGGGCCTATGGGGCCTGGGGCGAAAAAAACCTTTACGGCAAGAAGTCGGAAGGAATCATTCGATCTTCCTTCTTGATCGATGAGGCCGGGAAGCTGCGGGGGGTCTGGTACAAGGTCAGCCCGAAGGACACCATCCCCAAGGCCCTGGAAGTCCTTCAAGGAAAGCCTTAGCGTGGCTCATCGGTTGGTAATTTTGTCCGTGATCGTAGCCCTGGGTTGGCTTGGGTCGGGAAATGTTTTGGCTCTGGACCGGAAGGACCTCCAAGCCGATGGCCGCACCAATACCATGCCCGTTTATTGGGATCAAGCCTCCCCAAAAATCATCCCCCACCTCGACAAAGCCAGGCTGGAGCGGGGGGAGGTCCTTTGCGAAATAAAAAAAATTGACCCCCGGACCGTGGCGGCTCAAAGTGTGGGTCTCATCAAAGCCGATCCCGCCGAGTGTTTTAAGATAGTCCGCAAGTATAATCAGTATGTGGAGCTCATGCCCCACACGGTTGAAAACCGGGTGGTTCGATCCTTTACGCTCGAAGGAGATTATGCCGGGGCCGAGGCGGTTGATTTTTGGACCCGGGTGAGCGTGCTGGGCTTTGACACCCGTTATCTGCTCCGTATCGCCCATCTCAGCGACCCCCAAAGTCGTCGATTCCGCAGCTTCTGGACCTTGGTGGATAACCCGACGCCGGCAGCCGGTGTTTGCGGTTCAGAGAAAGCCTCTTGTGAGAATGATTTGGCCCTCAACCTGGGTTCACACCAGTTTGAACCCTACCCCGGAAATCCAACCTACACCCTTCACACGTATACGGTGAACCTGTCGGGGAAGTCTTGGCTGCAGCAGGCAGCCTTTCGTTTGGGAGGGCATAAAGCCATGGAGGAGGTCACCCAGGGGATCCGAAAGGCCCTCCGGCCTAAAGAATAAAAAGAAGGGCAGGGGCTTTCTATCGGCTCCGGGGGGACCGATCCTTAACTATAACTATTAAACGGGGCGGGGGTGCCCTCCTGCCAGTGCAGGAAGAGTCGGGTTCCGTTGGGAGGGGTAAAGCTCCGCACTTCCACCACCCGCCGGACCGTATCAATGGAAACATAGCGCAGGGAATCGGGAACACAGGCCCCGGAGTTCACGTAAACCCCCCGGCCAATGGGTAGACAGGCCGTCTGGTGGGAATGCCCCATGACGATGACATTGTTCTTGCTGTGATGGAGGGCCTTGATGGCAGCCAGTTCCAGTGCCCTGAAAAACCGCTGTCCCCAATCATAAAAGGGACCCTCCAGAAAATCCGCCAGGCGGGTGAATCCCAAACGCCTCAATCCGCCGATCATCCAGGTGACAAAAAAAGGCAGACGTCCTTCCTCGCCGATGAACGGGTCAAATTGATGCCCATGGGTCAACCAGATACGCCAATCATCCTTTTTTAAACGAATCTGCTTAAGGGTCCCCAATAATTTTTGAGTGATCAGGTCGTGATTCCCAAAGATGGAATAATAGTGGTTCCCTTGCCAGCGCCTGACAATCCGGGAATAGCGTTTTTGAATAGCCTCCAACACGTCCGATCGGGAACCGGGATAGCTGCCGTAGTCGGTCTGGTAGATGTCCCCCATCATAATGATCCGATCATGCGTCCGGTTGAGATGATCGTCCAATCGCAGTAACCGGTCTTCTTTCCCTAAAAATTTATCCAGAACCGGAGTATGACCCAGGTGGAGGTCCCCAAAAGTGGCAATGCGCATTCGTGGCCTTTCTGGCCTTCTTATCGTGTTATGGGTAGAAAATCTTTAACTTCGCAGTCGAGCACGGTTCTCCTCAATCATCGGTGGACGGGATGGACTTGGTGGACCGGGTGGACGGGGGACGTGATGACCGTTTTTCGGAACGTACGCGGTAAAGCCGCTCAGTGAAGCCGCCCTCGGTTTCAAAGGTTTTTGCCTGGGCCGCAAGTTGGCGGTCGAGCAGGCTGCAGGAAACCGCCAGCAGGACCAGGGCGGCGTTGGCGGCCAGCTCCGGGAAGGTGGACTTAGTGGACGGAGTGGACGGTTTTTGTCCACGGGGTCCACTCTGTCCACCCCGTCCACGATCACGCTCTTCCCTCACCCAAGCGGCCACTTCATCGGCTGTGATGCACCTCCGGTCAATCAGTTCCTGCCGGCGGGGATCGTCACGGTCCCAGATCTGCAGGCCGCGCTGGCGTAAAAAATCCTCGTAGTCGAGCCGCAGCTCTTCCAGGCTGCCCCGCGCCACGTTGGTGAGTTTGAGTTCGGTCTTTTTCGAGGTCCCCGAGGCCTGACTCCCTTCGGCGATATTCTGCACACCCGACCGCGCCGCCTGCACCATCTGGTCGTGGGTCCGGCTGCGCTTGTCGATGTAACGGTCGCAAAACCGGACCGTTACATCATAAATCAGCCTGGCTACTTGAAAACTCTTGAGTTTTCGGTAGCCGCCATGCTCCGGTAGCAGGGGTTCGTTGGTGGACACGTTGTTCGAAGCCACCTCTCTCGAGATCAATTTCATATAGATTTAGGTTATTTCGGTAGAAGGCAAAACACAGCTTTTTTGCCCTTTTCAAGAACCAAGCTATAAGCGTGATGGTGTTGTTGGCGATGGAAGCCTTAAGTTAACGGCATTGGGGCCGACCCCCCTACTAAAAGTCTCTCTTGACATTAAACTCAGGAGTGAATTGATTTCATCTCCTTGACGCTGAAAGCCACCGCTTCCCGCATCCCCTGGATGTTCTTGGCTGTCCATGGATTGATCTGTTCCCACTTTTGGAGGAAATTTCCCTTGGCAATCAGATCATTTGCGGGTTGCACAATATATTTCCACCGTCTTTCAATCTTCGGAATGACGTGTGGCATTTCCTGGGTTAAAAAGTAGTAGGCTAAGGCCAACGCCGCATGATTATCTTCGAGAATCGAGAAAAGGGTGGTTCTGGTAAAACGGGATGATCGCACCGACGTCTTTCCCGACATGGTATCCCGGGCGATTCATAAAGGCAGCGGCCAACCAGAAATGGCGGTCACGCTCCGGACTCTGGCTCTTATAGTAAAAGTAGTTTTTCGAGACTGCTTCTACTGTTCCGTCGATCATTGCATCCGCGTTCCAGAACTTAAGATTTTTTCAAAAACCCTAACACCTCCATCTCAAGAAAATTCCTGAAGCGGGATAGGGAGTAGCCATTATATAGAATAATTGGCCCCCTCTAGAATGGCAATAATATCTTCTTTAATTTCGGTACACCTTGGCATAGGATTTGAATATTAGCTTCTGAATTGCCACCGCCCTTAGCGAGGGGAATGATATGATCGAAGTGCAAATTATGCTTTGATCCACAACGGACACAGGCACCGCCATCTCTTGTCCAGACAACTAATTTAACGTCTTCCGGAATAGGATCCCTCCTCGGACCTGACTTCTTGTATTCGACCGCCGCTTCAAGATTGGCTACAGTAGCCCGCAGGTTGGCAATATCGGCCTCCTCATCATAGGCAGACTTCTTCACCCGGAGAATAATTTCCTCCTTTTCCGACGTGGTCCTGGGTATTCGATCAGGCATGAACAGCCTATTTCGAAAATAGATAATTTTATCCTCTCCAATGATCAGCGGGCTATCCAGAGAATCGGACTCATTTATCAGAGCCGGCAGGTCGAGGTGTATGGTCCGTTTTGATTGTCCAACTCCGATCTCTAACTCCATTTGCCATTGAAATCTATGATTTGGATTGCTGTTGGATTGAAGATTGGTCAAGACCCCGGCGACATCCCCAGGCTTAAATTTCCTTTGGTTCGACCAGATAATCATGTTTCCAACGATATCAGCGACTTTATAAACTTTAGCGCCACGTACAGAATCTCCCTTGTTTGCCAATAAGGATCAGAAGCTAAGGATCTCCATTGTCGACGGGTTCGAATGCGGTCAACTAATCATTATCATTCTGCCACCAGTCGACTTTAGGAGATCAAACACGGCAATCAGATATACCCGGGGACAGGGGGGATCGCGTTGCCCAGTGCCTTGTCCGGCGCGCCAAGAGCGGCCGGACAAGGTGCGGGAGAAAGTAAGCGACGCGATTCAGCCCGATGCAGTTGCGCGGAACAAAGTGGTTACTCAGAACCCAGTTTTTTAGCGATCCGGCGGACCGACGCGTTAGGCCGGGTAGTCATTCTCACCAGATTTTTCGGACTTCACTCTCCCGTCGCTGCCCCGGTGGAAGTTTCGGCTTCGCGACTATGAAGAAGGACATGCACTGTGTTTGCTGCGTGACCTTGACCACCCGAAATAAAGAGAAATCCCCAACCAGCAATGTGCAGGACACGGCGCGATCAAAGGCGGCGGTCGCTGAACAGTCTCGTGTCAGGAGGATTATCCCGGAGATCAGGAGACACGGCCCAACAGTGAACGCGACCTGCTTTAGCCCCTCAATCCTTTCATGGTCGTCTTTGAACCGCTGGGGTGCAGACGTATAGAGCCAATGCTTGCCCTTGTCATGCTCGACTTTATCGAAGGATTTTGGAGACGTGCGATCATAGCGTTTCTCATATAGGCCAGCTGGCGAACTTGTTAGGGGCATGTCCTGCCTTAATCGCTTATTATTCGGCAAAGGCTAAGTGCATCCTGGATCGCGTAGCCAACTATATACGCAAAAGCAACGCCAAGGACATGCCAGAAAGTGGACGTGGATTCTCCCGGGAGTCGGTCAAAGGCATAGAGGGAGCTCAGAATTACAGCACCGCCGCCGATGATAAAGGACAAGTCCCGCATGAGGAACTTCTGAAACGCTTTTACGAGTTCGTCCATCTATAGTACTCCTTCTGGACAGGTGTGGGGGCAACAGGACATGACCGGTCTGATGCGATGTTGACCCTTGGCGCGAGCTTGCAGGGCTGAGGCCCCATCCAAGCGAGTGACATCGGTGACGAATGGCCTGGTTGGTGAGGCTGCGGTGGCGTCGCTTTGTTCGGATGCCCTTGTTTTCAACTATCTCGAATGTCTTGTCAGGCAGATTTGGCTTCCGCGAGATCAAGTACTCGGGCTTGAACAGATTCGAGTACCGAGTCCCGGATGAAGTTGCTGGCGCCAAGAATCTCAATACCGATCAATTCGCCTTCGGCGTTAAGTTCTGCTGTAATATTGGGGGTGACCTCGACAATCCCCACCTCCGCCTCGTCCGATATGGCCAAATGGAGAACGTCATCTTTTTCGAAGTAGGTCATACGTGGCTTACTCATTCTTTAATCTCCCCGATTTTAGCCGAGATGTTATTTGCTACGGCACGTCGCATGAATCGTCACTGGCGTCATTTGTCGCCATCCGGTTCATACGGGATCATGACGAGAAATTTTCGTGTCGGCCAATCGAGACTTCACGCCCGGTAGCCGTGTCTATGTATTGTTCAGAGGAGTATCGCAAAATATGCTCGACTGTCGCAAAATCGTAACCGCGCAAACGGAGACGGTACATCATATATTCGGTCCAGGCGATCTTTGCCTCTTCCATCCTTTTTCCTCATCCAATCATTTATTCTTAATAATATCATATCCTACTAAAATCATTCTAAATGTCAAATAATCTCTTAACGGATTTGTTATATCCCCCCCCAAAAAAGTTGGGACCGAATATTTGAGATATTCACTTCCCAATAGTCTCTCTGGTCATCACCCCGGTCCCGCCTCGATGCGGAATAAACTTCATATTCACAAAGGGATGAGAGCCTTTATTTTGGTTTTTCTTCTTTCACCGTAAATTGGATGTAGAGTTCTCGGGCTAAGGCCAGGAGCCCTTCATCCGCCTTTAGACTGCTGAAGTTGGTGGCGGTGACGTTGGCCGATTCGTGGTTCCGGAAGATCAGATTGGGCGATTCATCCGTTCGGGCCGCATAATACAACATTGGTCCGGGCGCCCAGGGGACGGTGAGTTCTCCCCACCCCAGGGCATACCGGCCGTGAGAGGGCGTGCCGGGGGCGGCCTCTTTTTTCTCCGGCGTGGAGGTGACCGGGGTATGGAGTTTTCGCAGGGTCTCCGGCCTGACCAACTGCGGTTCCCGCTTTCCCTCGCCGGCGTTCCAGCCGGCCCAGCGGGCGAAGTCCAGGATCGACATATGGGCGATCCCGGCCGGACCGATGATGGGTGGGTTGTCGCCGTTCGGGCCGGCGAGGAAAGCTTTGACCTTCCCGTTGATCAGGGCATGACCGAGGGGAGCATCTATCCGGCCGAGGGAGGCCTGGGGACCGAGGCCGGCCGTTTTCAAATTCAACGACTTGAAGATCTGCTCGGCGTAATCCCCTCATCGCATACTTACCGCTGACCGTTCATCATCCCCCACATTGAAACCCATATTCGAATAGGCAAAGGTAGTACCCGGTTTGGAATCCAGGGGCAGCCGACTCCATTGGCCAAGCATCCAATACCGCAGTTCATTTAGTTTCCATTTCAGAGATCATTCTTAGCAAATTTTCAAAGGTTTCGTTGTCACTCGGGAGGCCGCCGGTATGGGAAAGAAGCTGTTCGAGAGTTACCCGCTTAAACCCCGGGTCCATCTTTTCGGTCCAATTCGAGGAAGAGGACCAGGTCGGATAGTCAATTTCTCTTTTCTAATAGCCGGGCCGCCAGTAGGGCGGTCATGGCCTTGGTGTCCGAACCCAGATGAAACCGGTCGTTGATCGTCACCGGAATATTCGTACCGGCCCGGCGCGTCCCGACCGCCCCGGCGGCCTGGATTTCTCCACTCTTCACCACCGCCGCGGCCAGGGCCGGTAAATCGTACCGGGAAAGGAATGGGGTAAGCGTCGCGTCGAGGGATGTTTGAGCCGGCAGAGGCCACGGAACCGAAAAAATAAGAAGTACGGTGAAGAAAATCAATCGAAGGCCATTCATTTATAACTCCATCAGGTCCCGGCAGGCGATGATCAGGCCGCCGTCTTTCGTCGTTTTTTAATGCGGAGCTGGTAAATTCTGTCCTGGTTCATGGTCCTGTTCTTGGTAACGGGGCAGTTGAAATGAAAAACTTGACCCCTCTCCCAAAACGCTTTCACACCAAATCGTACCTCCCAGCCTTTCGATAAACTCCTTAGCCACCGCCAAACCATAACCCGTTGAAGATTCACCACCCGTAGGCTCAGGGGTGAGTCGCGCCCCCCGCTGGAACAGTTTGGCCTGGTCTTTGTCGCTAAGGCCTGGTCCTTCGTCGCGGATACTAAAGACAACCCCATCCCCTTCAGCATATACTTTGATCCAGATACGCTTTCCGGATGGTGAGTATTTCACCGCGTTCGAGAACAGGTTATCTAATACGGCGGCGGTCACCACCCATCAGCCAAACCGAAGGAATTCCCATCGATTCAAGAGACGACGAATTTTGTTCCGATCCGCAATACGTTGATAAGAGTCGCAGAACCGCCGGGCCATGACCGGTAGTTCTACCTTTTCAAAGCGCAGTTTAGCGTCCGGGCTAGTCGAGGCATTCATCAATTGGCTGACAGTATGCGTCATCAGGTTGGTGGCCTGCTGCAATGCTTCAAGCCAAGTGTGAACCAAGGGGTCGGGATAATCCGCCAGCGACAAAAGGAGCAGTTCGACCGTTCCCTCTGTCACGGAAAGAAAGTTGTTGAGTGCGTGTGCCGCAAAACTGACGGAACTTTGACTGACCGCCGGCAGTTTCTCGAGCTCATACAGAGCTTTCTCCATCTCCGCCTGGGCTCTGACGATGGCCGACACAAGCTCGTTCTTTTGGTTCCGGCATTGCTTATTCTCCTCGCGGTGAAAAATTCGATCTGATCGACGTCGCTGAATGACGAACGCCCAGGATGGATAACGCGCCTTAGCGCGTCGGCTCGTTCTGTTGGATGGGCCCAGTGCTCGTCCAATGTCTTGTTCAGCCTGCGGAATAGGGCCGGGCAATATTGTCAACCCCGGTCCGAGTTTTTCAATTATGCCATATCCTACTTAAATCATTCCAAATGTCAAAAAATCTCTTGACCGATTTTTTACATCCTCCACCAAAAATTCGAGACCTAACATTTGTGATATTCATTTCCCAAAGGTCACTCTGGGCGTCACCCCGGTTCCGCCTCATGCGGTTCCGGTAGATCCAGATTCGAAGGCCATTCGTTTAATTTATAACTCCATCAGGTCCCGGCCGGCGATGATCCGGCCGTTGAAATGCTTCCGCGCCCCTTCGATCCAGATCTCATCCGTCAACGTGGGATCGTCCACGGGGACGTAATGGGTCAGGACCAGGGTCTTCACCCCGGCGTCCCGAGCCACCTTCCCCACGTCCTCATGGGTGGTGTGTGAAGCGACGATATGTTCCAGCAGGCGGTCGGCATTGGGAATGCGGGCCATCAACTTGGCTAAAGAAGGTTTGTGGATCACCTCGTGAACCAGCACCTCAGCGCCTTGGGCCAGTTTGACCAGGCTGTCGCAGGGGGTGGTGTCCCCGGAGAAGACAATGGACCGGTCTTTGGTATCGAAGCGGTAGGCAAAGGCGGGGGTGACCGGGGGATGATTGACCAGGGCAGCGGTGACTTTGACCTGATCGTTTTCCAGCACCGGCCCGCCCTGGCTTATTTCGTGGGGAAAGATCATAGGCTTCAGGGGGGGCCGTCCTTCATCGGGGATCCGGATATTGATATCGTAGGCGTTCAGTTCCAGGAAGAGATCGGTCATTTTATTCATCCCCGGAGGGCCATAGGTGTCGATCCGGCCTTTGAATACGGTCGCCCAGGCATTGTACATGACGCTGCCGTATTCCAGGTTGTGGTCCGAATGATGGTGGGTGATAAAAATGGCGCGTAGGGATTTGAGCGGAATATCGGCGAAGGATATCTGGCGGCTGGTCCCATTGCCGCAGTCCACTATGTAAGGGATATCGTTGACCAGTACCACCCAGGAGGATTGGGCTCGCAGCTTGTTTGGTCGCGGGCCCCCGCCATTCCCTAAAAGGATCAAACGGGTCCCGGTTTTCATGGCCGACCCGGCTCCCTCCTGGCCCTGGGCCAGGATATTCCCGGGAATCAACCCGGCCACCGCGGCCGCCGCCGAAGCCTTGACGAAACTTCTTCTCGAAATTCCCTGTTCTTGCTTTTCCATAGCCCGCCCCTTTCTTAATTTAAAGTGTCAATCTCCAAACATTCTCTAACTTAAATCATTCCAAAAGATAGCAAAAACAGGCTGTTTCTGTTAAGTTAACGGCATTGAGTCCTAACTCCCATTCGCATTGGGACTGCATCATATAATATCGGGTTAAATAAGCATACGGAAATTGATTATGACCGGATTAATACACATAGCGATCTGGGTTCTCTGTTTGACCGGAATATTCCTTTCCCTGTTTTCCCTTTCCGGGACCTGGCTGGTGGTCGGGGCCGCCATTCTGGCCTCCTTCCTGCCCGGAGCGAATGCCCCGGGGATTTGGACCGTATTGGCTTTTCTGGTGCTGGCCTTATTCATGGAGGCGTTGGAATGGGTGGCCGGCGCCTGGGGTGTCTATAAACGGGGCGGCTCCGGCCTCGGTTCCCTGATGGCCCTGATCGGGGGGGTGCTGGGGTTCTTTCTGGGTTTTACGATCCCGATTCCGCTGATCGGCAATTTTATTGGAATGCTCCTTCTCAGTTTCCTGCTGGTTTTCTGGGTGGAACGGCAGCGTCTTGGCCATGACCGCCAGGCGGCCCATATCGCCCTGGGGGCGGTGCTGGCTCGCGTATATATGGTGTTGGTGAAAACCGGGGCAGCGCTGGGAATGAGTTTCTGGCTGCTTTGGAACCTGTATTATTAGCCGGACGATCCCTTTCAAGCAAAAAGGGGTTAATCCTGAGTTGTCGCAAATAACCCATTCATCCGCGGTCGGATAGTGACTGTCAGCAGGGGCCTTTTGGCTGTAAGCTGGATTGAAAATTCGGCGGAGCTCTTAATAATAAACCATTCCCCTCTGCCGGTCTTGCGGAAGGGTCAGAGGGGAATGGGGATTAAGGAGTACTACTATTACAATTAGAACCTAAGCGAAAAAACGCCGTCGCTTATATCCGTATAAGCCGGATTGGTGGTACTGGTTATCCGGATTTGGTAACCCGAACCGATGTTCAACCAGCGTGAGGGCTTCCAGGTAAAAGATCCCTGGCCGGTGACACCGATGGAAGCCGAATTGGCTATGGTCTGGATTAGTGATCCGTTTTTCAATAGTTCGATTTTGACAGTGCTGCCCGGCTGGCCGGCATAAGACCAACGAATCGTCTGGGATCGGCCGATCCGCAGGCTTTCCCCTCCATTGGGGGAGGCCACGGCCAGGGAGTTAGCCTTCCAGAGGGTTTGCAGCCGGTAATAGGCCGCTCGGGGCTCCACCGTGTCGAGTCCCGTTCCATTATCGCGGACCCGAACCAGTCCCCACCATTCCTCGTTGGCATAGCTGTCCGGCTGCGACACTGTCGAGAAACCGCAGCGCCCCTGTATCCCCGGATCTAATTCCACACATCCCGGATCATGGGCATAGCGAGCCTTCCACCATTCATCGGAGTAGGACATGATCGTTCCACCCACGCAGGTTTGGTTGTTGGCGGCGATTTCCTTCCAGAGGGCTTCGGTATAATCCGCCTGAACCGGCGTCCCGATTTTTTCATATTCATTGCCTCCGGATGGGTCTTGTGGGCGGCCACCATTTCCCGGAAGTCGGCCTTGAGCTGTCCCCGGACATTGGTAGGGGAATTTGGATCGAGGTTCAGCCCCTCGTTGATCCAATAGCCGGCGATGACGTAAATCGGATCCACGCCGCCGTTGAAGGCCCGGTCGAGGAAGTCATAATGGTCGGCCGATTTTCCCCAATGATAGAGTCGCAGGGTATTGGCCCCCAAAGCCCTCACCATCGGGAGATCTCTGGCATACAAAGCGCTGTAGGGCGCCGTGAAATAATCCCCGTAGGGCGCCAGGTTCGGGTCCTCCCCGATCGGGACCGGCGAGTAGACCACCCCTTTGACCTTAAAAGGAGCCCCGTTGACCAGCAGTTGTTTGCCGGAGACGGTCACCGGGGTGGGCTGATAGGACGCGACCAGAACCGAAATCCCCGCGGTCGGCGTCTCCACGTTCCCAGCCTGATCCGTGGCCCGGGACTTGATCTGAAAACTGCCGTTCCCGGGAATATTCCAGGTATACGTCCAGGCGTTGGTTCCCGCTGTCGGCTGCCAGGTGGTTCCTCCGTCGATGGAGACCTCCACCTTTTGGATCCCGGACCCGGTTCCGTCCGTAGCACTCCCGGTGATGGTGAAGGATAGCTGGTGCAAGGTGGTCCCCGGGGTCGGGCTGGTTATGGCGGAGCTGGGTTTAGTGGTTTCCAGACTGAAGTTGGCCGTCACCGTAGTGTTGGCGTTCATGGTCACCGAGCAGGGGTTGGCGGTTCCGGTGCAGCCGCCTCAAGAGTGTATGTTGCCTGATATGAAGTTGTGGGGAGAAATAAAACTGGAGAGGGTGGTTTACTTAGTCAATGAATATAGGATTCCGGGATTACGGTGGGGCAGGGGCAACGAGTAGAATGGCCTCGCCTATTTAGGGGGCCATTTATCTGAAACGGGAATTTTGTCCAAAATAATTTTCGAGGGAATAAATAGAGGCTTTGGCGCGAAAGATAACCAGCCCCATGGCCATAAAAACGAGGTTTCTGACCACGGCTTTCCAATCGGCCAAATCGGGCAGGTGAAGCACATCGGCCAGCAGGCCGAAACAGCCGCAGTCCACCTCAATGCCGCGGATCAGCACCGAGGCCAGGGCCAGGATAAAAAGACCATTCAATCCGGCGAGCAAGAGGGCGCTCGTGCGGTGAAGAATTCCTAAGATTGTCCCAAGCCCCAAAACAAATTCCAGCCAGGGAAGATAAAGGGCCAGAAAAACCTCCATCGCCCCGGGGAGAACCTGGAATTCCCGAAGGGTTAGCAGGAAGCGCACGGGGTCGGCGATCTTGGCCAGTCCCGAGACCAGAAAGATACCGCCCAGGACCAGGCGGAAAACCCCGGTCACCCAGAAGGACCACGGGGACCTCGAAAAGCGTTCTTCAGGAACCATGCTCCGCGCCACTCAGTCCCTGAGAAATCGAAGAAGTTGGAGAAACGGGAGATTTCTTTTTAAAGAGCTTCAGTCCCGAAGAAGAGACCGCGTGATATAATAGAGCGAGGAACAAGGCCAGCAACAGCAGGCCGATCGCTTCCCGGATAGTTTTTCTGATCATGGCGGTGGGGGAGGCGGGTCCCCCTTCCTTTCTTGCGGCATCGCCGACCGGAGGAAAAAAAGGCGGGAGCCTGAGGCCCCCGCCGGAAAAAATGGGTTCGGTATTTATTTCCCCTCGACGGTGGGGTAGCCCTTTTTGATCCAGTCAGGCAGGCCGTCTCGATACCAGAACAGGTTCTTGTAGCCGGCATCCTGGAGTAGTACTATCGCGCCGGAAGACCTCCAGCATTTCACACCGTTTCAGTAAAAAACGATGTTGTCGGTCTTCTTCACGCCCAGGGCCTCCGCGGCCTTCAGACCTTTTTCCATCAGGTCGTCGGGCGAAAGCCTCTTGGCTCCGGCGATCCGCTCTTTCTCGAAATCCGCGGGTACGCGGTTGTCGAGGAGCACAAAGGCCGTCTTGGCATCGATCCACTTCTTGACTTCGTCGCCGGTGATCTTTTTGACCCCGGCAAACGATTCGGGGATGTCCTTCTTGTCCCGGCTCAGGATCTTCAGCTCCTCGATCTGCTTCAGGGCGCCGGCTGAAAAATCCGCCGCCCAAATCGGGGCGGCGGTGACGGCCAGAGCCATGACCAAGGCAGCTATCATAATTTTCTTCACGATAGGTCACCTCCTTTCCTCTTAAGATAATTGCCAATGTGGTCCCGGACCACCGGACCGGGACCGTCTATTCAGCATCAGCCTACCGGATATCGGGTACGGCAAACAAGATGCCTCCAAACAACAAATAGGCCAGAATCAGGGTCCAGACCACATTGAAGGCCTGGGCCACGATGAAGGCCACGGCCGGCCGGCCGCCTTCCATGGTAATCATGTCCGTGAACCGGGTCTCCAAACCGATCGAGACAAAGGCCAATGCAAACCACCAGGTTCGCAGTTCCCCCAGGATGCTCTTGGTGGCGTTGACGGTGTCGATATGGAGCATAAACGAGAAAACGGCCGAGGCGGCGATGAAACCGAGGACAAACTTGGGAAACCGCTCCCAGATCACTATGGCGCTCGGTTTTTCACCCGTTTCCGCCCCCCGCTTGAACGCCCACCAGATGGCGAGAACAAAAGCGGCCACTCCGATTAAGGCGTTCTGGGAAAATTTGACGATGACCCCGGTCTTCATGGCCGCTTCGCTGATCAGCGCGCCGGCGGCGACGACCGATCCGCTGGTATCCAAGGTACCGCCGAGCCAGGCCCCGGCTACCAGGTCGGGAATACCGAAATACTTCGCGGCCCAGGGCATCAGCACCATCATGGGCACCGCCACGATCAATACCAGGGAAGTGACATAGGAAAGCTGCTTTTTATCTCCCTGGATGGCTCCGCAGGAGGCGATGGCCGCTGAAACCCCGCAGATGGAAACGGCGCTCGAAAGCACGGCGGCAAAATCGTCATTGACTCTGAGCTTTCGGCAAAGCCAGAAACAGCTATACCAGACCACAAAGATAACGGCCAGGGCCTGAATGATCCCCAGGAAACCGGCCTGGACGATCTCAAAAAAGAGGAGGCCGGCGCCGAGAACGACCAGACCGGATTTTATGTAATACTCCGTTCGAACCGCTTCCATGAGCCACTCCGGCAGCTTGAGGAAATTGCTGAAGAGAAGGCCGATCACCAGGGCAAAAATCACATATTCGATCCCCCAGTCAATAGACAAGGCATTCCCGGCAATGATCCGTGCCAGCCAGGCCATCAGAAAGACCAAGGGGAACCCGGCGATGAAGCGGCCGATATTCCCGCCGAGGATTTTTAGGCCGATTATGGCCACGATAAAATAGAGGATAAATATTTTAATCCCTCGCCCGAGGTTCTCCGCGGTAAAAACCTTGCCGGGGAGGGCTTTAGCGTGCCCGGCGATTTCCTTGCCAACGGCCCCGGGTATTCCGCCGAGGCGATCCACCCGATCCGCCGCGATCCCAATCTCTTTCCGGTCTCCTTTGGCAATGGCTTCACTGAGTGTCTTAAGCCTGTTGGCCGCCCCTTGTTCTCCGGCCTTTTCAGCATTCTGGATCAGGGGGTCAATCGAGGCCTTCCACTGGGGGGCCAGTGAAGCGATCTGGCCTTCCGTGGCCCACTTGTAGGTAGGGGCCATTTTGGAAAGGTCGAGGGCTTTGGTGAAATAAAGAAACAGGACCGTGGCAATGATAAAAAAACCGATCCATACAGCCATCCAGTCCTCTTGTTTCCAGAGAGCGGAAATTCCTTCCCGTTGGGGTACGGGACAGGCGTTTTCTTGTTCTGCCATGTTATCCTTCCTCCCTTTCTTCCTTAAGAATTGATTTAAGAATCAGATGGCGTTAAAATAGCAAGAGGTGCAAAACACTCCTCTCCTCACCTCTTTTTTACCCCGGGTAAAGGCAGGCCGGATACCAACTAGCGGAGATTTCTCCCCAATTCCTTTTCCTGCGGGGTGTTTTGAAAGGCGCCTCGAATTACAATGAAAAAATTATCAATGATGGCTACTATTTTGTCAAGTTTAACCTGAGGGGCGAATACCTCGAATTGACCACCTCAAATCTCCGGTTTCCCAATGAATAACCCCAAAAATGAAGGAATAGCTTTCCCCGGGGGAGGGACCTTCCCCTGGTTTGGACCCCGTTTTGATTGGATTCAGGTTGAGGTCACCTCGGACTGCCAGGCAGCCTGTGGCTACTGCCCCCGCACGGCCTATCGGACCCTCTGGCAAGACCAATACCTCCCCTTGGAGTCCTTCAGAAGGCTTCAGCCGGCCTTTGCCCGAGCCCGAATGGTTCATCTGCAGGGTTGGGGCGAACCTTTCCTGCACCCGGATTTCTTTACCATGGCGGCTTTGGCTCAAGATGCCGGATGCCGGGTGGGGACGACCACGAATGGGATGCTCCTTAATCCCGATCGGATCGCTTCGCTGGTGGCCTCCGGGTTGGATGTGGTGGCCTTCTCTCTGGCCGGGACGGATTTTCATAACGACGCCATTCGCCGGGGAACCCGACTGGAACAGGTTCTGGAAACCATCCGCGCCCTGGACCGGGAAAAAAGAAGGGTTAACAGCCGGAAGCCGGACCTCCATGTAGCGTATCTGCTGCTCCGTTCCCGGATAAAAGATTTGGAGCATTTGCCCCTCCTCCTGCAGGGCTTGGGCCTGAGCCAGGTGGTAATCAGCACCCTGGATTTCGTAGCCGCTTCCGAGTTGGAAGCGGAAGCCATCCGGCCGGTCACTACCGGTGAATATGAAGACCTGGAGATGGTCCTCCAACGGGTAGTCCGATCCGGCGAGCAAAAAGGCCTGCCGATCCATTACCATCTTCCCCTTCCCGGGAGAAAACGATCGGGCTGCACCGAGAATATTCAGCGGAGTCTGTGTGTGGCCGCGGACGGTTCCGTTACCCCCTGCGTGTTCACTAACCTGCTCATCCCCGGCGGTCGATACCTCCGACAAGGACGGGAGCATGATTATCAACGTCTGGTTTTTGGAAATATCAACCAGGAATCGCTGAAAGATATCTGGCGGAGAAAGGATTACAGGCTTTTTCGGGGTTCCTTTTCCCGGGGTCGCTTTGTCCCCCTTCTGTGAGGAGTGTCCAAAATGCTGAACAGAGGAAAAACAGCATTGGACAGCAAGAAAAAGAGCAAATACCGAAGCACGGCAAAACATGGCAAGCGACTGGGCGAGGTCGAGAAACTTGGCTGTGATAGCCCAAGTGGAAGGGGGACTGGGTATAAGAGAAGTGGCCAGGAGGAACAATATGATCCAGCACACAATCCGGAAGATACGGGAAGAATCCCCTTCACTTGATGCATTAGGCAAGGAAGTTGAGCAATTAAGAAAGAACTGTCCCGGAAGGTCTGGAGGATAGGCGATATGCTGGCCGACAGTGTTATTGACCATCCCGAGGTTATAGACAACGCCGCCTTGTCTCAAAGGATGGTGGGTCTGGGCATTGCGGTTGATAAAGGCCGGTTGATGGACGGGGAGCCAACGGAGATAACCAAGATCCATGACGAACCGTTGGGCGAACTGATGGGCCAGTCAGGGAATATCCTTCGCCGTGCCCCTATGATCGGGGTTGAAGTAACCCGGATGATGGCAAGCATACCGGAAGAAATCCGGGGGGCCACCATGAGGGTTATTGAAGGGCGGAAATTAATTCAGGAGGAAATAGGTGATTGAAATAGAGGGAGAGGTGCCCCAGCATAATAGGAAAATTGCCCTGGACTTGGGGTGGGGATACCTGGAATGAGCGATTTTCCTGCCGAAACAATTACTTCCTGAAGGTTCCCTCCCCCTTTAAGGCATCACCGGAGGATGGGGCCATTGGCTAAATTTTTGCCCCGGATAATAGGGAACACCACTACCTCCAACCACAGGGCTTAGTTGATCTCTTTGGCTGGCATATGGATAGTATGGGTCGTATGGGTAGTACACGCACCCGCCAGTTAGCAGCCCAACCCCTAAACAGAACAACGCTAACACGGTCATCCAGATTTTGGTTTTCATTGGTGACTCCTCTTTTTTACTCCACCTTAAGCTGTTTTTCTTGGCCATATTCCATACATAATAACTCGTATTTCCAAGGTGTCAAGCAAGCCCTCCCGGTTTTTTCGGGAAACGACTTTGTCCCGAAAAAAAGAGGTAGGCGGGCTGGCCAGGGCCGTCCTGAAAGGGGTCCATTAGTAAGTTATAAGCTATTGACAACTTCGCATACTTACCGCGGACTCCCCCTCTGAAGTCATATCCTTCGAGCATCTCAGGATCATTCTTCATTTTTTTCATAAAACAAGATCTTCCTCTTCCGGGTAGAGTTCCGCAGCGTGCCTTAATGAGAAGGCGGTTAGGTCTGCCTGATCCTGATCGCTCCAGGTATCACTCCGATCCACAACCACCAAATGTCAAAAAATAAAAGGGGCTCTTCTCGCAGTAAGGAGAAGAGCCCCTTTTATTTTTTTGGTGGGCGGTGAGAGATTTGAACTCTCGACTTCCACCGTGTGAGTTTGAACCGAGCCCCAAACAGGGGACAACAGGGGACAACAGGGGACAACAAAAGGCATAAAATCAGGCAGTTATGAATTTGCCTTTTCTCCTGTTTTCCCTTGTTTTGGGGTATTATGGTAGCAAAATGGTAGCAGAAAACCTAAGCCATTTCCCTAAGCTTCTCATACAGCCGGACCATCCCGAGGGTGTCCATCCGGCAGTATTCCAACAGCGCCTGCCTGACCTTTTCCATCTCATCAGGATCCCCGCCTGCACACATCCGAAAGTACCCCTCCATCGCCATCCCCCCATCACTGATTTCCATCCCTTGATAAGTCATGCCCGGGATCAAGGCCGGGAGGACCATCTTCTGGGAATACGACCCCTTCATTTCCCAGCGATAAATATCCCTGCTCCGGAACGGAACGGCCAAGTCCCGAAGGTTGTCGATTATCCCCTCCAAGGCTTGGCGGTGTTCAGGGAACCAATCGGCGAGTTGGCTGAGAATAGTCTTCTCGAAGGAGGCGTTGTAGGCCAGGACGCAGGCATTGTCGGGGATGTCCCCAACCAGTTTTTCGACCAGGGGACGTCTTGGATCGATGTTCGGCGGCGCCAGAAACTCGGAATGGCCCAAGTCGGAATGCTCCCCTTGAAGGTAATGGAGGGAATACTGGTAAGGGACCTGCTGGTAGGGCCTGGTCCCGTCATAAATCGGGATGGCCGTCATGAAGGTTTCGAAATCCAAGAAATAGAGGGGGTACCATAGACTACTCAGGAATTCCCTTATCCCTTCGGGGTTGACGAACTCCTTCTGGTCAAGGTAAGCCTCGACTTGCAGTAATTGAACCGGAGAAAGGCAGTCTTTCGGGATATCCTCAAGCCTGAGGAATCCTTGGCGGTAGAGATCCCAGGGTTTGACCCCTCTCTTGACCAAATCCAAGACCGAATATTCCGGGATATGGGCCCAGCAGTGGCCTTGGAAATCACAAGGATAAGGGTCGGAACAGTGTTCCCCGATATCGGTAACGGGAAGCCCACCGTCCAGGATTCCTCTCAGCCTGCCAATTTCCTCCCGGACCCATCCTTCCTTTTCAGTCGCCATCCCGGTAAGGTCTTCAAATAGAAACAACTGGTCCAAGTCCAAGGCCCCGTTTCGGACATACTGGTTGTTGATATAGACCAGGTAGGCCTTCCGGACCGGCAAGCCCGAGTTCTTAAGGACGTAGTACTGGAGGGCAATGTCGTTGAGGTAAACTTCCTTGATCCCCGTGCTCCCTTTGACTTCATAGAGGTCCCATTGGTCCCCGACTTTTCTCAGGATATCCGCCTTGACAAAAACTTTGTCGAATTGAAAGGCCGGCTCGTAGAGGACTGATGTCCCGGCGGCGATCTCGGCTTGAGTCAGTTTCTTCTGGTCGTCGAGGGACAAGCCATCATAGGGGATGACCTTCCCTCCGGGGAAGAGGCCTTGGGCGACTATCCCAACGTCAGTTCCGGCCTGGAATACAGCCTCCTGGGCATGGGAAACTGGATCCCGCAAGTCGGGCTGGGTTTTATAGAGGTAGAGGGATTTCGGGCACTGAAGGCCCCGGATAAATTGGCTTTTGCTGAGATAAGAGAGGCCTTTTGGTTGGGTTTGTCCATTGGATTTTTTGCCTTATGGGTCTGAGACTACCTGGACATGGTCCAAAAATCAAATTCTAGTACTTGATCCGTTTTCCTATAAACAACCCCAAAAACGAGGCCCCCAAGTTCAACATCCGGCGACTACCACCAACATGACAAACCCGGTATTGATCATTCCCTTCATAGCTTAACTCCCTCCCGTCTGGAATATTTCCGGGCTGCATGGAAAACCGCTCCAACAGACCCCAAAACTCCGCCGACAACTCCAAAAAAGACCCATGAGGCGAAGGTCAACCCGGCCACGTCACTGGTGCCAGATAGTATTCCAGGATAAGGAGGGTTATATATCAGGCCGTGAACGAGACCGATAACGGCACCAGCCAACCCACCACCTGCAACGGTTTTCCAGAAAGACTTGGCCACCTGGGGAATAAGGGCGGCCAGATACCCGGTGACCAGACTCAACAAGATGGTGGAAATTATCAGGCTATAGAGACGCATTGAAGGGGAATTCTTTCGGGAAAAGGGTCATTTCCCTAACTTATCGGAGAGTTATCGGGAACTGTTGAACTATTTAAGGGCCGTTACTCGATATGCTCAACTTCGGCCCCTTTCTTCTCAACCGAAATACTCAGCTATCAGTCGGCGGTGGCATTCGGTAACCCGGGTTTCGGCGCAGAGGAGGGCAAAAGGCTGAAGGATCCCGGCTAAGCGGTCAACCAGGAGGTCACCGGATTGATCGAGAAGGATTTTATACCGGGCTTCATACCCTAAAAAGGCACACAAGGGTCCAGCGGCAAGGAAAAAGAAATAGAAAAGGGCGCCGGTTTAATCCCGGATGATTTTCCAATAGGGAATGAAACCGGTTTTTATACCAGTAATCAGTTTCGTTTTTTTTATCGCAATTTTGAAAGGAACATATAGCGGACAAAAAACCAATCAGGCTCGTCAGTATAAACACCAGCGCCGGAATACCCAATATAATCGCTGCAACGCCCGTAATGTTGCCGGTGAGGTAAAGGACAATCAGCCCCGATCATATCGATTTTAGCCTCTGATAATACGACTTTTTAAAATAAGCTCAGACTTGCTTCGGCAGTCAGTCTTGATTTTAACTTTCCCCGGTGCAGTTATTCCGGGACACACGTTCGGAAGGATCCTGACGGTAGTATCCCTGCAAAACACGATAAAGGTCCGGTGCATGCTTAATCATTAACCGCGGCTGATCGAAGAATTGCTCTGTGGCGACGGCGAAAAATTCCGCTTCGCTAATTGCACCGTAGGCATTGAGGAAAGATTTCTTGCCCTTTTCGGTGTCGTGTTTGAGACGTAGATATTCACGCGAACATGTCAGGACCCAGTCACGGTATTCATCCCGGTCGCGCAGTGGAGGTGTACCGTCGGCCGCGCCGTCGAGCATGTCTAGCTTATGGGCGAATTCGTGGTAAATAACGTTGTGACCGGACTCAGGATGGCGGCCACCGCGCAGGGCGGCATCCCAGATAATAATTACCGGCCCCTGCTGGAACGCCTGCCCGATAATGGGATGCTCAAGCTCCACTGGTGCGAATGTATTTTCAAAGAAACCGGGCTTGCGCTAGAGGCGGAACAACAGTAGAGGGATAGACGATGATGGATTCGACATTACGGTAGTAGTTGTGGGGCAGGCCCAGCACAAGCAGACAGGCCTGAGCGGAAATCGTGACGCGAATCTCGTCGGTAAGTTCCAGTCCGCCAGCTCCTTCCCAATTTTTTTCGGCGATAAACACCTGGATCAAGGCACGCAGATGAGCACGCTGGGCATCTTCCAGCATGCAGTAGTGGGCAACGTTGCGGCGGATTATGTCCTCCCATAAGGAAGGGAAAGGAGCCTGGGTGAGCTTCTTTCGGCGACGATCGATAAACCAATGAAACATTGGAATTTCCTGTTGTTCTTTTGCTTTCGGTAACTGGGGGCGAACCAAGCTATTCTGCTGATATTAAGAGATTATCATCCTAAAAGCCATTGTTTTCAAACCACAAATCTTCATTTCCATATCCCAAATCACCCTTCTAAGATATCGCTGCACATCCAAATCACCGGCTGCCTTTTTCTTAGACGTCCAATTTACCTTGCAAAAATAGCATCCTAAACCTCAAACAAGGGCCATTTCTTTATGAATGCTCGAATATTTAGTAAGTGGAGAAGAGATATTTGGGGGAGTATGGCAGTTTTTTGTGGGATATCAAGGCTTTCTTCCTGAAGTCTTGTTTTTCTCTTGCCATCAATTCTTCCCCATTTCAAATGGAAATCAGCAAATTTGCTGGGTTGGAGGGGAGATTTTCGAGGACCCTAAAACAAACCTTGTATTAATTCTTGGAATTTATTTTGACCGATGGTTCATAATAACCGATTTAAACAAAATACTAAATAGTCCTATGCCTTGCTTATAATAAACCTACTGCTCTCGTCTAAATACAAGATATAAATAGATCCCTCCTGCTCGATATTAAAATTTAATTTCAATTAGTTGGATGATTATAAAGAAGGTTCGGATTGGGACTCACTTCCCACAGCATCACATATGTGGGAAAGAAACCGAAGGACCGGAAAAAACCCTTATAACCCCAAAACCCTACTTTTAGGGGATTGCTTCTCCATGTTTAATCTGCTTAAATTTTCTTGACAGATAAATAATGGCTTGGTATTAATGAAATGCTTAGAAATTTAACCTGAACATTGCTTCTACCCCTCTTCTAGGGGGAAAAATTGAATCCCGAGACCCCATTTTTTTAAAAAAACAATCTGAGCCGATATGGATCGCTGCCTTTACAAGAGGACATTCTTTATGAAAAAGCCCTCGTTGAACCACTTTATCCTTTTCACTCTGTTTTTGACCCTGTTCTTTCCGATTATATCTTACGGGGCAGCAACACTTTGGACTGAGAATTTTGAAAGCCCTACCTGGAAAGATAACTGGCCGACCGTTTCACCCGGGGCAACAGTATCCACCCCTTTGTATGGAAGTAACCATGTTCTACGTATAGTAGATGATTCAAATACAAGTTCCAGCTTTTGGCTTTCAAGAAATATTACACTTCCTGCAAATGCAACTAGTGCCACTATAAGTTTTAAACTTAAAGTTATTAGTTTCGAGTCATCCTATAAACATGGACCTCATATATGGATTTCAGATCCCCTAAATGCCTCAGATCCCTGGAACCGACCTTTCGTAACCTTTGAGACCAATCAATATACAAACTATAAATGGGGCAAAGGTGTTAGTCGCTGTAATAATGGTTCTTCTTATACGATTACGAATTTCACCTTTACATTGGAACAATGGTATGATTTTAAAATTACTGCCGATCTTGGTACAAACGGCAAAGTATACCTCCATGCGAAAAAAAGTACAGAAACAAATTATACGACTTATGGCCCCTTTGATCGAGATTTATGTTCAAGCGGCAAGTTTACAACATTGATGATTGGAACCGGAATGAGTACGGGGGCTACTGCCATAACTGAATGGGATGATATTTCTGTCGAGCATGAGGGGGGAAATTCAATTAATGACGTAAATATAACTGCTATGAATCTTGAGAAAACTCATCTTAATAATGAATATAATAAATATATTTATCAACGTGGCGTCGACATTGTAAATATAAAAGCTGAAGTAGATTCTGCCATTGCTGGAACTTATGAAGTGTCCGCATCACTGATTGATGTTTTAAATAATAAAATTTATTTGGGAACGAGGTATGTACAATTATCTGGCACTATGTGTGCTGAAATTCAATTTGATTGGGCAATTCCTCCAAACGCTACAATATTTGAATATTCAATTGAATTAAAAACATCTTCAGCGACAACACTTTTTAAAGATGCATTTTTTGTTTCTAATTTAACCAACGCTCAATTAAGTGCACCAAAGTCAAAATGTTTTAGTGCTGATCAATCCTGTGCTTTAGATGTTGCAGGCATAATTCCTTATGCAGGCATCCCGGCAAATTGGAATAGTTTAGGGGATCAGTGGTGTAATTTTATAGAACGAGGTAAAAATAATAAGGATCCCGTTGGGGTGGTAGTTGCTGGAGTTCTATTAATTAACGAAGCCGCAGAAGTTGTTCACGATACTATCGGCGCAATAACAGGAGTGGGCGAAGTGACATCCGCCGCGCATAGTGCTATTGGAGCAGCAGTAAATTGCCTTGATGCTTATGCATATTCTTACGCTACGGTCGATTGTGGACCAAATGGTTATTCATGCATGATTAAAAACATATTTGATAAAATGGGTGAAAGTGGTAATTTAATAACTAGTACTATGGTTGTAACCTACCCTTCAAATGCAAGTAGGCTCCTAAATTCTAAGTCTTTAAATGCTCCGAGCTACAATCCTCCGGCTCGAATTCGTATTAGTGAATCAAACGGAGATTATGTTGAGTATAATTCTAGTGGCCAAATTGATATCAATGGGGCGGGAATGGTCTACAAGATTGGTCCAGATGCACAATTGGTTATTATGAAAAATTCTGATGCAGGAAGGAAAATTGAAATATTTGGATTACAGAATTCCAACATTAATATTGAAATAATTAATTTTACAAATCATGGGATCACTTCACACGCTTATTATAATAATATCGGGATTACAAATAGTTCTATAGCAAAGATAAATTTATCTGCAATCGATCTAACTGGTGATATCAAATTAGATAAAGATGGGGACGGCACTACAGATTCAACCATTAAACCAAATGATATATCAATTTCAGCAAAATTATTTCTTCCTCTTGTTATTAAGTAAATTATTAGCAGGACGCTCACTTGAACAATTGATTTGGCACCTCTCTATGTTTGCTGGTTTTAATCGATAATCCTCACTTTTTCGGTCAAGCAATTCGCAACAGTAGTAGGTGAACGTAGATCGCCGGCGGAGAGGGGACCATTTTTCGAGGGAAATCGGGAACTTCTTCCTGAAATCTTGTTTTTGTTGCTTTGGCGATTCTGGAAGATTTTAAACGAAAATCAACAAACGCTCCATGAAAAAGGGTTATTATTTTCTTGACAATTCTAATTTATTGTTTCATAATCCTACACCTAAGTTATTTTTTCCCATAAATAAAATTAAATAAATTGAACTTCCCAACTTAACCCCAATCTACTTGGAGCGGGAAATGAAGTGGGATTATCAGAAATGGCCGATATGAAGCCTCCATAGGGGATAAAACCCTTGTGGAGGCTTTTCTGTCATAAGGCGAATAACTGATCACGGGTGAAAAACGCTTTGCGAATGGTAAACCGAATACAAGGAATTATTAATTGCACCTAAAGCTTGGGATCTGAGAAAGGGGGAAACACCATGAAAGAAATAATTGGAATAAAATATTGCTTTATCGCCGCCGCTATTGCACTATTGGCTGTGCTCGTTGCCGGTCCGGCCGGGGCGGGAAACCTAACTGGAAGATCAACGGGGACTATACCTATAATGTGTCCGCAACTTGCGCACACGCTGCCTGCGGCCAAATCGTAGAAAATGATTGTTGTTTGTCCCCAGATAACCCAGCGGGTTGTACTATGCCATGCAGAATACAACTGTGCAATACTCTTCCGGGGTTCACCCCGGTTACTTTAGCGCTAAGAGAACCAGGAAAACAAAAATCGTACAGCTATAACATCCAGGGTGTGACTCACTTTGACGGCCATGGGAATTTTACCCTTAAAGGGGGAGGTTCTGATTATTCGTACTAGCCTGGGAAATCGGTGCTGATATCCCCGCGAACCAGGCTGACCTGGATTGCGACGGCACCTACATAAGTAGACTTAAAGATAATGAACTTTTTGTAGACATCACATCCACCAACTGCACCAACAAGATAACGTCGGGGCAGTTTGGGTAGTGGGATTCACGCAAGAATTATCTGGTCCCGTCACTGTCCGGGGTCGGTTGGACACTTTCACTGGGAGCAGCATTGTGATCATAGGCAACACGTTTCCGTACATAGAAGAATTAGAGGTCACTGCGCCGACCCCTTTAAAAGGTATGAAGGAACAAAGAATCTGCAATAACGCGGGAAGCATAGTGAAGCTTCACGAAGGAAAAACTGGTTCTCAAAGGAATAGATGGACGAACAGCAAACAAAAATAATGTAGAATTCTGGTCATTCCCAAACATAGTTAATCAACTAACCCAATTTCCAATTTCGCCACCATATTCGTGGGGAGGCAAGAGTATGGAGGAAATAAAGAAACCCCATTTCTCAGAGGTGACAGATGGGGTTTCTTATTGGGGGTTTACGATGGCTTGTCCTAAGTGTCAAAGCGACCTTCCTGAAGGGAGCCAAGTTCTGCAATGAATGCGGCCTGAAGATTCGAAACGGCTTGTCTCGTAAGTGCGGCAAAAATATACCTCCTGACAGCAAGTTTTGTCTCGAATGTGGCCACGAACTGAGAAAATCGAAGGAACGCCCCGGCCTTCGACTACCGGCAACCCCAATCCTACACCCCGAAACACCTGGCTCAAAAAATACTGACTTTTCGAGGAGTTCCATCGAAGGCGAACGCAAGCTGGTAACGGTCATGTTCGCCGATGTAGCCGGTTTTACCGCCATATCTGGGGAGCTGGACCCGGAGGACGTCCACCGGATCATGGACGGCTGCTGCCGGATCCTGGTGGATGAAATCCACCGCTTGGAGGGAACGATCGGCGAGTTTAGGGGCGACGGGGTCATGGCCCTTTTCGGAGCCCCCATTGCCCATGAAGATCACGCTCAGCGGGGCTGCCATCCGGCTCGGGCCATTCAGCAGGCCCGACTGCCCTATGGCGAGGAGATAAAGCGAGAGCTACGGAATTGATTTCAGGATGCGCATCGGGCTCAACTCCGGGACCGTCGTGGTGGGGGCCATCGGGGATGATTTGTGGATGGACTACACGGCCATGGGCGATACCAACTAACCTGGCCGCCCGTATGGAGATGGCTGCGAGTGGTAGTGCTGAGCAAATACGTACGAACGAAAGGAGCACGTGTACATCCGGTGGCGATGAACAAAAGCCGTTTTTTCGTGGTTTTTAGGAACGTGTCGACGCTTATTTGAATATACTGTTAAATTTCCACTGTAGTTTGCCAGATTGAGAAATTAACTCTTTTTGAATTAAGTTTGCCTGAAAAATTCACAAGGCCAGAGATTTTGCATTATTCCGGGTAAAGTTGGAGAAGCTTTTTATGGCGCTGAGAAAAATGTTTGTTTGGGGTTTATTGGTGGTCCGCTGGAAAAGATGCTTTTATTTAATAATCTGTTTCGGCTAGAATGAGTTTAATGTGAACCGTGTGCCATATTCAGGTGTAAAAATGTTGCCTACCGCTGGTTTCTCGGATTCGGCCTGACAGATAAGGTACCTGACGCCTCCACCATCAGCCAGAACCGGCGCAGACGGTTTTCCGAGAGTACCATCTATCAGGAGATCTTTGATGCAATAGTCCTTCAGGCAATGCGCCGCAAGATGGTAGACGGCACCACTCTCTACACTGATTCAACCCACCTCAAGGCAAACGCCAACAAGACATAAGTTCGAACTGAAAGACGTGCAGAAATCGACCCGTGACTACCTGGAGACCCTGGAAGAAGATATCACCAAAGATCGTGAAGCCCACGGCAAGAAACCACTAAAAGAGAAAGAAATCTGTTCCTGAAGTCAAGGAGACCAAGGTAAGCACCACCGATCCAGACAGCGGCTACATGGTGCGTGAAGGGAAACCGGAAGGGTTCTTCTACCTTGACCACCGTACCGTTGACAGCCGCTACAGCATCATCACCGACACCTTTGTCACCGCCGGCAATGTTCACGACAGCATCCCGTACTTAAGCCGCCTTGACCGGCAAAGCGAACGGTTCGGGTTCAACGTTGCAGCGGTAGGTCTTGATGCCGGTTACTTCACCGCCGGCATCTGCAAAGGGCTTGAAGAGCGGGACATCTATGGCGCCATAGCCTATCGCCGTCCGAACCACATCAAAGGCTACCTGCGTAAAAGCGACTACACATACGACCATGCAACAGACTGCTATACCTGTCCAGAAGGGTGCACCTTGAATTACCGGACAACCGACCGACATGGTTATCGTCACTACGCATCAGATCCCGCACAATGCAGAAACTGCCCCCTGCAGTCCAGGTGCACCAAATCAGCAAACTTCACCAAAGTAGTTACCAGGCATATCTGGCAGGATCATAAAGACACAATCAACAGTCATCGTTACACGGAGCAGGGTAAAAAGATCTACAAGAGACGCAAAGAAACCGTAGAGCGCAGCTTTGCCGACTCCAAGCAATTGCATGGGCATCGTTATGCGCGTCTGCGAGGAATAGGCAAGGTCTTTGAGCAGTGCCTGTTATGTGCAGCAGTGCAGAATATGAAGAAGATAGCTCTGGTGGTCGACAGGGAGGATATTTTACGGCTATTGAGGCGTTTAGAGCTTTATTGGGCGCCAGTACGAACTACAAATCTCTTCTTCCAAGGAATTGACTGGAAAATATCGTGCAAATCACCTTCAAAGACATAAACCGCTATAAAAGAAAACCCCGCCTAAAAAGACGGGGTTTATCAATGGTCTGAGGGGTGAACCAGTTCACCCCCCTCTCTGATCATTATGACAGCCTGATTATCCGATCTTGATCTCGATCTTGTCCCCTTCACTCACCTGAAGCTTCTTCTCGATGCCCGGCCCGACGATGATCGTACCGTCAAACTGAGGATCCATGTCCTTCATGACCATGACCGGGAAGGTTCCGCTCGTGCCGGCGGCCGTGTTGGTGAGCGTCAGTTTTTTGAAGGAGTTCTTGTAGAAATCCGCGATGTAGGTAGAGGTCGGCTGGCTGATGGCGATCATGCCGAGGGAGTCGAAGCTCTTGCTGGCGTCCCGGTTGGCAAGATGGCTGATGCGCAGCCGGAGGATGCTGCCGTCGCCGGTCGGTTCCTCCGCTGAACGGGTGCAGCTGCGGCCGCCGCGTGAAATGGCCCGCCTATCGGAAGCAGGGCCACGAGTTTTTTCACCGCCAGGTTGAGGGTGATGGTCAGAACCTGCAGGTTGATGTTCTTGGCGCACAGGAGGAACAGCAGGGCACCCGGGAAGGCCTTGACGATGATGCGACCCTCGGCATAGCGCAGATCAAGGATGTCGAGCGTCTGGTCAATCTGAAGGCCGTGGGTGCATTCCAGCATCAGCCCGGCGGCCTTTTGATGGCGTTGATATCGATAAGGGGCGGAAAGGCATGGTCAATAATCACGCCCTCCTCACTGAACACGGCGCTGCCGATTACCCCTTCAATACTGTTGATGTAGCGCAGGATGTCCTGCATTAGTCCATCCTCCTATTTGCCGGGCATCAGGGCGGTCTTTATCTCGGTCTCTACCGTTTCCAGGTTGAATTCAGGCTTGACGGCGATACTCAGGTAGTGCTGCTTGGAATCATACATCAGCAGGTGAAAGTCGCGGGTGTGAACCGCAGCCGCCTTGATCTCGCCCAATCCGGTCAACTCGCCCAGCCGGGTTCCGGTCTTGGCGAGGAAAATACCCTTGTTGGCGAGGGCGGTCGCCTCCATGCTCGAGTCCTGCAGCGGTGCGCCCTCCTTGTCCAGAAGAACGGCGTAGGTGACGCCATTGATGTCCTGCAGGCGGGCTGCGACCTTGCTCATGGTCCGGCGTGGGGTCACCGACGGTCCGGGGGCGCTGCCGTTTTCACCGCCGACGCCGGCCCGTTCTTCATCCATGCGCCGCACGGCCTCCATCAGCAGGAAATCTGTCCGGTAATGGATCGTGCAGACGTTGGAGGTCATCTCGGGGTGGATGTTGAAATTGCCCCCCGGCCACTTGATGATCTGGTAGATGGCATCTTCACCGGTGAGGCTGCCCTGAACGGCGTGGATGATCTCGCCGTCGGCGAAGTAGATGACACCTTCGCTGCTGCCGTATATGACCGTGATACAGCCGGTGTACTTGTTGTGACCCTTGAGCTGGATCACATCCGTAAGGGAAAGACCAGCTACTGCACCCTGGAAGCCGCTTATGTTCTCAGCCATCTCTGCCAGCCTGTTGTCGTAGTATGCTCACCGGCTTTGGTGAGCAAAGCGTACTATATAAACCATAACTGCCCGATAAGTTCAAGCATGAAATAGAAATAATCTTGTAAAAAAAAGCCCTGCCGGTTTCCCGGCAGGGCTGGAAGTATCAGCATGAAAATGAAAGGGACTATTCGCAGAGATCGACCTTCACATCCCAGTTCTTGAGCTTCATGGTGCCGTTCCGCTCAAGGTTGAGGTGCATCTTGAAGGCGCGGTCCCACAGCTGCGGCTCGTGACCGACCTTGCGCCTGAGGCAGTCAGCTTCAGCGATGTTGAGATACTCGGTCAGCTGATCCTTGTAGTCAGGGTGGGCACACTTCTCGATGATGCGGCGGGCGCGATCCTTCGGAGCAAGACCGCGAAGGTCGGCCAGGCCCTGCTCGGTGATGACGCAGTCCAGGTCGTGCTCGGTATGGTCGATGTGCGAGCAGTGCGGCACCACGCAGGAGATACCGGTCGGGTCGGTCTTGCTCGGGCGGCTGGACGGGGTATGCATCATCTTCAGGTAGCCGTTGCGCAGGAAGTCGCCGGAACCGCCCAGGCCGTTGATCATGCGGGTACCGCCGACCAGGGTCGAGTTGGCATGGGCATAGATGTCGATCTCGACCGGGGTGTTCATGGCGATGCATCCCAGGCGACGGATCGGCTCCGGTGCGTTGGAGATGGAGAGCGGACGCAGGGTGATCTTGTCGAAATACTTGTCCATGTTGGCGAAGAATTTCGGGAAGCCCGGCTCGGCAGACAGTGACAGCGAGCAGGAGGAGGCGCAGTCCAGCTTGCCGGAGTCGAACAGGTCGAGCATGGTGTCCTGCAGAACCTCGGTGTAGACCGACAGGTTGTAGAACGGTCCCTTGGCCAGGCCGCCGATGACGGCGTTGGCGATGGAACCGACGCCGGACTGGATCGGCAGCAGGTTGTCCGGCAGACGGCCGGCCTTGACTTCATGCCTGGAAGAAGTCGATGACGTGGCCGGCAATTGCCTCGGAGGTGTCGTCCTGCTCGGCAAAGGCACGCCCCTGGTCGCGCAGTTTGGACTCGACCACGGCCACGATCTTCTTCGGATCGCAGGGGATCGAGGTGGAACCGATGCGGGAGTTGGCCTTGGTGATGTTGAACACCTGGCGATTCGGCGGAGTAAGCGGAGTAAGAAGGTCGTGAATCCCTTCGAAAGAGGGCTGGCCGGTGTTGATCTCGACAATGATCTTGTCGCACTGCATAAGAATCTCAGGGATTACGCCGCAGGATGAGGTCGGCACCAGGCCGCCGTCCTCGGTGATTGCCGAACACTCGATAATGGCCAGGTCAAGCCTGCCGGTCGGGCTGTCCTTGGTGTAGAAGCCGTAGCCCAGGTCCTGGGCAAAGAGGGAGAGGTGCTTGTCGCCCATGCGGATGCGGCCTTCGTTGATGCCGGCGGCGATGTTCTTGCCGGTCTGGTAGGGCCAGCGGCGGTCGATCATGTCGTTAACAGCCCAGCGGTCTTCGGTCTCGGCACCGACGGAGGCGCCGATGAACAGGTTGAACTTCCATTTGCCCTGCAGGTTGTTCTTCTCGACGTGCTCGGCAACGGCGATGGGCACGACTTTCGGGTAACCGGCCGGGGTAAAGCCGGACCAGCCGAGGTTCATGCCCGGCTGGAAGAACTGAATCGTCTCTTCAGCCGTCATGACCTTGCTCAATAGTGACTTGTGGCGTACGCGGTCTTGCAGGGTACCGTAATCTGACATCTCCTACCTCCTTGTTTGTTTGTGGTGTCTACATCCACATTCTGTCGCGGAAAACCAGACGCTTACGAAAAATAGCTTACAAAAAAATCCTTTAATTCAAGCTAGTTACATCGATATTTCTGCCATGGAAAAAGAATAGAACCGGATTTTACTCATCCGGCCATGTTTAGTCAAGATAAAACATGTACCTGTTAAAACGTAATGCAGAATCAGTTTCTCTTTTCAGCACTCGTAGTCCACGGCAACGATGGATGAGCAGACCGATTTCATGTGCGGCACCACTTCGCCGGCATGGTAAGGGTGCACCTGATATGCCTGCAGGTCGGCCAGGGAGTCGAAGCTGTCACCAGGGCGATATCGTAGGAGCGTTCGGAGCGGATGACGTCCACGCCCGCCTCGAGATGGCGCAGTTCGGCGATCTTGCCCTGCATGCTCAATAGTTTTTCGTGGGTCGTTGCAAGGTTTTCCGGCGAGGGGTCGGTCAGTTTGAACATGACGATATGGGTGACCATGGCGCTATCTCCTGACTGTGGTGGGGTTGAGAGAATATGTGTATACATCGTCATCCAGCCGCTGTCAATGCTGCAAACGGGGGCCGCGTCAATCCCGTTCTTCGCGGGCGTGGCCCGTCTTCACGGAACCGGGAGTTTATGAATCGATGATCGCGGCGACCCACAGGAGGGCAAATCCGGCCAGCAGGGCCTTGCCGAACCCGCGTCACCCCTCCCAGGGCAGCCTGTACCTCTGCGGCGCTGATCGCGCCGGAAACCGCCTGTGCCGCAATGACGGGCGCCAACCCCTTCAGCAGAACGAAAAGGCCGCACAGGAGGAGCAGGTTGACCAGCAGGATGATGGCGATGCCGGCAGCCTTGCGCCCCAGGTAGAGGTGTCCCAGGCCGGGCACGACCAGGGCGGTCAGCAGCAGGGCAGTACTTTTGCGGCTCATGGCTTATGCTCCCGTCCGACGGTTGTCAGCAGTGCGGTCATTTCGTCGTGGACCTCAGCCGTTGCTGGCCACGATGCAACCGTTGAAGATGTCGTAGGGCGAGCCGTCAAAGGTCGTCACGTTCCCGCCGGCTTCGCGGACCAGCAGAACGCCTGCAGCCACATCCCACGGTTTCAGCTTCAGTTCCCAGAATCCGTCCAGCCTTCCGGCGGCAACATAGGCCAGGTCGAGGGCCGCTGCACCGGCACGGCGGATGCCGCGGGCCGACTTTTGAAAGGCGATGAAGTTGGCGAAGTTGTTGGCCGGGTCGCTGGCGCAGTCGTAGGGGAAGCCGGTGCCCAGCAGGGTGTTTTTCAGGGGTGAGCGACCGGAGACATGCAGTCGGCTGCCGTTGAGGAAGGCCCCGCCACCGCTGGCGGCAGTGAACAGTTCGTCGTGCATCGGGTTGTAGATCACGCCGGCTACCAGTTCCCCGGCCGATTCCAGGCCGATCGAGACGCAGAACCAGGGAAACCCGTGGGTATAATTGGTCGTCCCGTCCAGGGGGTCGATGATCCAGCGGAATGGTGACGTCCCGGGCGGATACTCACCCTCTTCGGCGATGATGCCGTGGCCGGGGTATGCGCCGAGGAGGTGTTCCACAATCAGGCGCTCCGACTCCTGATCGACCTCGGTCACCAGGTTCTTGTCGCCTTTCAGGGCGACATCCAGTTCCGATCTGAAACGGTAGCGCTGGTATCCTCCTGCAATCCGGGCCGCCGCGACGGCGGTGTCGAGAAACTGCTGCCAGTTGGACATGGGCGTCTCCAATTAAACAAGGCGGCACTGCGCCGCCTTTCCGATGTCACTACATACCAGAACCGGCATGATATGGCAAGAGCCCTGTCATTGAGCTTTGACATTGCGAGCGCTTTAAGGCATATTTCAAAGCTGACTGACCGCAAAAGGAGCAGAACCTGTGTATATCGCCGCCAAAGTCGTACTTGAACTGCTCAGTCTCTACAAATACATCCTGCTGGGAAGCGTGATCATTTCGTGGGTGAACGCCGACCCCTACAACCCGATCGTGCGCTTCATCCGCAACGTGACAGAGCCGGTGCTGGTCAGGATACGGCAGTTCATGCCCGAGACCGGGATGGTGGACCTGTCGCCCCTGGTGGCGTTCTTTGCCATCCACCTGATTCAGTCGGCTATTGTCAGATACGCCCTGTGGTAAGCGTTCCCACACAGTTTTATCCAGACCACGGAAGGTAGGGACACGATGAAGATAACTCCTATTGATATCCAGCAGCAGCAGTTCAAAGGCAAGATGTTCGGGGGCCTCGACCAGGAGGATGTGGATTCCTTTCTGCAGAGCGTGGCAGCCGAGATGGAAAACCTGATCAGGGAAAACAATGAACTCAAGGAGCAGCAGGCCCGCCAGAGCCGCGAGATGCTCGATATCGCCGAAAAGGAAAAGGAACTGCGCGAGGTCATGCTGGGCGCCCAGCGGATCACCGAAGACCTGAAGACCAATGCCCGCAAGGAATCAGACCTGATCGTGACGGAGGCCGAACTCAAGGCCGAGCGGATCGTGGCCGATGCCGAACGGCAGCTGGGTGAACTCAAGGCCCGCATCGAAGAGGTCCGCCGCCAGAAGATCCAGTTCGAGATGAGCCTGAAGGCCCTGCTGGACAGTTTTGCCCGCCAGCTTTCCGGTGATGAGCCTGTCTGATCAGCTCCCCTGTGCGGTCATCGGCAGCGGGATCGTCCTCAACGTCCACCTCCAGCCCCGTGCCTCCAAAAACGAAGTCTGCGGCGTCCATGGCGATGCCCTCAAGATCCGGCTCACCGCTCCTCCGGTCGATGGAGCCGCCAACAAGCTGTGCCGCGAGTTCCTGGCCGGCCTGTTTGACGTGCCGAAGTCGGCGGTGGAGATCGTCTCGGGTGAGACCTCCCGCCACAAAAAGGTCAGGATAACCGGCGGCGATTCCGCCAGGCTGAGGCAGATACTTGACGGCAGCGGAGTGCATCCGGCACTCCCATGACCGCCCAGGCCGGTTCATGCCGGATCATACGTTATGTCCGTTCGCCACAGGGCCACCTGTCGGCGGGCTGAACTACACCACGAAAGGAAGTATCAATGGCACAGGCAAAAAACGGCGATAAAGTCCGGGTCCACTATACCGGCACGCTGGAAGACGGAAGCATATTCGATTCCTCGGAAGAAACCGGGGCCGGATGCGGTGACGACTGCGGCGACGACTGCAGTGACCACGACAACGACTGCGGAGACCATGATTGCGGTTGCGGCGGGAATGCCGGCGGCCCGATGGAATTCGTCATCGGCCAGGGCAACCTGATCCCCAAATTCGAGGCCGCCGTGATCGGCCTTGAGCCGGGACAGAGCGTCAGGGTCTCGATCGCGGCCGACGAAGCCTATGGCCAGCGGGCCGAGGAAATGGTGGCGGTCATCGAACGCAGCGAGATCCCGGCGGAGATGAAGCCGCAGGTCGGTGACCACCTGGAGGTCGTCCTGCAGGACGGTTCTCCGATGCCGGTCATGGTGACCGAAGTCACTGAGACCACCATAACGCTGGATGCCAATCACCCCCTGGCCGGTATGGACCTGACCTTCGACATACGGCTGGTGGAGATCGTGTAAATTACCGCGGCCAACCGGCCGCAGCAGCATAAAAAGGCCGCTGACATTCCTGTCAGCGGCCTTTTCCATTGGTTGTCAGGCAGGGACTATTTTCTTCTCCTCGTCCGCTGCCACTGTCGAACCGGCCGGTTCGACGCCATAGTCGGTGGCGCCCTTTTCCGGTTTGGCGATCACGATCACAAACGGTATGGCATCGCCCGGGGCGACTTCCATATTGGCAAGCGAATCGCCGAACTGGTTGGTCATGGCTGCGTCGATCTTGTCCATCGACATGGTCGCCAGCTGCTCTTTGGTCAGCGGGTTGCCGCAGAAGGCGGTCTTGCTGGCCACCTCTTCCCCGTCGGCACCGAATATCATCCCCTTGACCTGGATGGAGGCGCGGGGCTTGTTGTATTCATTGACAGCTTCGCCGCTGATGACCAGAAGGGTCCCGAGTTTCTTGTTCTTGACATATGAGGCCTCCACCGAACGTAGGGTGATGCGGCCGGCTTCCACGGGTGCCGCTGTCTTGTTCTCCGAGAGCGTCTTGATGCCCCAGATACTGTAGAAGGCAACCAGGCCGGCGATCATGGCCCCAGCAGCATGAGCATCCCGCTCATGCGGGGGCTTTCTTTGCGCCGTGCTGCCGCCGTAAGCGGCGCCGGCTCTTCCTGGAGGCGGCCGGGGCCACATCCGCCCTGGCTGGCGCGACCTGTGTCTCGGGCCGCGGCCAGTGGGGCAAAGAGCAGTTCCTGGCTCGGTTTAAGCTCTTCGGTGCTGACCTGCTGGACGGCGACGGAGGTCAGGTCGTCTCCAAAATCGATCTCGTCAAGGCTGAAGGGGTTTCCGGCTGCCGTTTCCTGGGCTGCCAAGCAGACGTCGCTCTTGCTGCCGCTTCTCGACGCCCATCGAATCGGAAAAATCGTCCATCCCCATATCAAAGGAGAGTGACTTCTTCCGGTTCCTTCTTCCGGGGTGGTGCTGACACGACATCGCCGAACATATCGTCTCCGGAGAAATCCAGGCCTCCGAATTCTTTTTCGGCGGGTGGCGGCTTGCCCCTGTTTCACTGAACTGTCTTCCAAATCCATGGCCAGGGCTGTGACTGTCCGGTTCGTCGGCATCGCCGCTTCATCGCCAAAATCAAAAGCACCAAAATCAATATCGTCGGGGTCTTCCTGCGACTCTATCTTGTCACTGGCAACGTCGTTGTCCGCAGCCGGCAAGAAAAACTCGGACTCATCGCCGGCAGGGGCGGGCGTTTCGCTAACGGTCTGTTCGTCTTCCTGTTCGAAAGAGAAAGAGTCCATCAGGCTGGTTTCATCGCCGGTGACTTCTTCGTCCTGCGCCCCGGCGTCGAACTCCCGTGGCGTATCAGGAGCAGACTCAGCAGCAGCCTCAAGTTCCTCCTCGATCTGGTACACCGGCACATTCTGTTCGAACGAGGCGGATTCCACTGCTGTGTCCTGCGCCCCGGCGACGGAAAACACGTGCCTGCACCTGGCGCAGCGGACCTTGATGCTATTTTCAGCAACTTTGGAATCGTCGAGCTTGAACTTTGTACGGCACTGTTCACACTGGATAATCATGTGCGACTCCCCGGTGACGGCTTGGAATGGGTGTATCGAAGGGCGG
>CAVQSS010000017.1:0-24295 GCA_963716045.1 uncultured delta proteobacterium
GGGCCTTTCCCGACGGCATCTGTCTGGATGCCGAGGGAGCGATCTGGGTGGCCGCCCCGGAGCCGGGCGAAGTGCGGCGCATCCGGGAGGGGGGCCTGGTCACCCACCGGGTGAAGGTCTCGACCAGACCCTACGCCTGCATGCTGGGCGGTCCGGAGCGGCGCACGCTCTTGGTCTGCACGGCGGAATCGGCCGTCCCTGGAAGGGGTCGGGGACGGGCCGGTGGACGGATTGAAATCCTGGAAGTCGAGGTTCCCGGGGACGGGCTTCCCTGAGAGGTTAAGACTTAGTGTTTCGGTTCGCAATTAGGGTAACGTATTTTGCATGGGTACAATCGGTGCAATTGCTTACTCAACACTAAGTCCCGAGTGAATAAATACCTTATCGTATTTATGAATCGAGGGACTTAGCTTCCCGGACAACCTGTTGCCGGAGGGTCTCCAGGTGAAGGTCAATATTTTCCGCGGTAACCCAATGCCCGAAATCTTCCGGCACTTTGATGTTCCGTTGATTAAAAATCCGGGCAATCATCAGGTCACCCACATTCGGTCGGTAATGGGACGTTTCGTAATAATTAAAATTATCCGTGGTTATCGAATTAAGGCCGCTGAAATCATAAAAACCTGCCAGGTGACTCAATTCCCTCTTGAATCGTTCAAAGTCTGCCCCGCTGTCCAGAAAAACATTTTTATGTAGCGGGTTGATGAAGAGTACCAGTCGCACCTGATGGGCCTCGGCCAAACGAACTATTTCCCTTAGGTCTTTAATCGCCTCATTCAGGTGATTCCCGGGATTGATATTGTGTTTTAAAAACTTGGGATCATTCCTGTGCTTTTCAGGATTTTCTTCGATCTGCCGGTCTATCTCATGAAAAAGCATCTGGCCCGTATCAAACATATTATAGAAATCCGGGTTGTCTCCTGGTTTTTTGAAGAGCTTATTCTTGTAACCGTTTAAGGGCTCTTTCATGATCTCCCAGTCCATAAGGGAAAAGAAGTATCGCAGGTAATAGGGAAAGGGATGCTGGTTCAGGACAGGGGGATAGGGGTAGCGCAAGGGTTGGCGCAGACGGGCATCCGGATCTTCCCGGAAAGAGAAATCATCCAGACCAATTAAAATAAGCCGGGTTTTTACCTTTTTCTTCAGCAGGTACCGGATGTTATCCAGATGATCCCGCGGCAATCCACCGCTGTAATGCACATTGTAACACGTATAGCCCGGAATCTTCCGTACATTAATGCTGTTTACCCGTGAAGAACCAAAGACAAAGGAGTCGTATCGATCGGGGTTTTGGGTTATAAAGCGAATTTTGATGAAGTTTTTATTGGGCTCGATAAATTGATAGGTAAAATCTTTCCTTAACAACCCATAAGGATCGACAATATAATTGGTAAGCCCTGCCAGGCCTACGGTACCCAACAAAATCCCCAGGGCCAAGAAAAGCCATTTTCGGTAGTCTTCCATCCCGCCTCTAGAAATTAAAGTAGAGAAATTCATCCATTTTATACATATGAAGGGCGGCGTAAGCCCCGGCGGCAATCCAGAAAAGCGATTTCCAGTCCGCCTTAAATTCTTCGGCCATCTGATTGGAGTTTTTGAAATACAGACAGACGAAAAGGGCCAGGGGGATCCAGACATAGGCATCCCGGCTCCCCCTCATGATCTCTTTCCAGGGAAGGAATTGGATGTGAGGCCCCTGGATAAAGCCTAACGCCCCGGACCAAGAGTCGGGCAAGGCCAGACCGTTCAGGCCGAACATGCCGGAAAGGACCTTGAGGGCATCATCCCAAGTTCGGGCCCGAAAAAATACCCAGGCCGCATTCACAAAATTAAAGGTTAAAAACCAGGCCAGGAAATCAGGCATGGGTCCGCTCATCTTCCTCCAGAAACGCCGGACAACCAGGGCGGCCCCGTATAAAAAGCCCCAGAAGATGAAGGTCCAGCCCGCCCCGTGCCAGAGGCCACAGACCAGAAAGACAACCATCAGGTTGAAATAAACCCGGCCTTCTCCGGCCCGATTTCCCCCCAGGGGGATATAAACGTAATCCCGGAGAAAGCGGCCCAGGGAGATGTGCCATCTTCGCCAGAAATCCTGTACATCAAGGGCCTTATAGGGGCTGTTAAAGTTTATCGGGAGTTTAATATTAAACATCAAGGCAGCGCCCAGGGCCATATCCGTATATCCGGAAAAGTCAAAGTAGATTTGAAAGGTATAGGAGAGAGAGGTTGCCCAGGCATAAAAAAAATTGAGGGGTCCCGGGCCATCAAAACCGGCACTGGCCCATTCGCTGAACCGGCCGGCAATGACCACTTTTTTAAAAAGTCCGATGGAAAGGAGGTAAAGGCCGGCCGAAAGATGGCGATAATTCAAGGACTCTTTCACCCTTTCCTTAAACTGGGGCATCACCTCACTGTAACGGACGATAGGCCCCGACAAGAGATAAGGAAAAAAAGTGGCCCATAGACCGTAGGAAAGGAGATGGTCTTCCCGGGCCGAACGGCGAAAGCTGTCTACGAGAAAGGCGATTTGGGTAAAGGAAAAAAAACTGATCCCCAGCGGCAATGCCCCCTGGCGGACTTCCATTCCGGTATCAAACAGAACATTCAGGTTGGTGACAAAAAAATTAAAGTATTTGAAGTAACCCAGGAGCGCCAGATTGGCCGTAATGCCTGCTGCCAGAAGGGCTTTTCTCTTCTTTTCCTGATGACGAGGAAGCGTGTTCAGTAGGCGGCCCACCGAAAAGTTGAGCAGGACCGACCCCATCAGGAGGGGAACCGGATCAATCTTCCCATACCCGTAAAAAAAGAGGGAGGCGATTACCAGTCCCAACCCGGAAAGGAAGCCCCATCTCCTGAGCAAAAACCAGAGGATCAATGCGCCGGGAAGAAACAGAAACAGATATTCGTGGGAGTTAAACAGCAAAGGTTCTCTTCCTATCTTCCATTACTCCCCCTCCGAATCCCCTTTTTTGGGTTTATGAAGCAAAATAGGGCCTGAGAATGCCGGTCAACCATGGCCTGATTTTCCTTCAAGTTCATTACCCCTCGATGGACTCCAATTCAAATCGGATCACGCCGACCGGAAGATCCGTTTCGATTAAAATCGGGGTTTTCTTCCCATAAATAGAAACGGGTAAACATGGCCAGTGGATCATAGGTGCCGGGCGGAAGGGGTATCTCTTTTTTCTCTTTGCCTTCCACTACCACCTTTTGACGCAGGGGATCGAAGGTGAGGGTCTGGCGGTATTTCTTGTCTTTGATTAATACCCCCCCTTGATCAATCTCTTTCAAACTGGTCACTGGAGTGTAGGTCCCGGCTTCCAGGGTTGAGGTGAAACGGTTGTTCATCCGAAATAGGACTTCGAGGGAGGGATTCGACTGGAAGATGGCCTGGACCTTAAACACAGGCCGGCCCTTTTCTGAGGACCATTCTTCTATAATCTTGATCGTCGCTCTGAGGACTGGAATACCGAACTTGGGCGCTCTGTAGTTGAAAACCTTTTCCTTTCCAAATTTTGGTTGGGAAATCGGCGGCGGCTCACCGGCATAGGCTGAGATCTCTTTCGACAAAATTCCAATTGCAAAAAAAACGATAATCCATATTTTCCAACCCCCTATTCTTTGATCCATCATCTCGGCGGCATTGATTCCTCGAAGTCCTTATCAGCCGTGCAGCTTTTTCAAGCGAGGGTCGGCAAAATAGCCTTCCTATCGCCCGGTTCTTTGGACCCGCTGTCTTTCTTGCTTTTCTCCGCAATATAATCGGGATAGAGTTTCTCGATACAGGGAGGGCAAAGGCCATGGCTGAAATCCGCTTCGGAGTGATTCCGAATATATTCCTCGATCTGGTTCCAATAGCCTTGGTCGTCTCGTATTTTTTTGCAGGAAGCGCAAATGGGCAGCAAGCCGCTGAGCTGCTTGACTTTGGATAAAGCCTCCTGAAGCGCTGCTACCAGCCTCTCCCGTTCTTCCGCGGCTTCCATTTCTTTGGAGACCACGGTCAAGCAGCCCAGGGAGATACTGGCTTGATCTTCAGGGTATCTTTCTATCTCGGCCTGGTCCTTCAACCATAAAGTCCGGCCGTCGGATAAAGCCAGCTTATAGACCGCTTCGATAATTCCGGTCCTCTTGACCTCCTCTCGTAATTGTTTTCGGAAGCTGGTCAGCTCCGGCTGATGGAGGATTTCTTTTTTGATTCCCGGATCTTCCGCCTGGTATTTGTAGACACGCCGCTCGACCACGCTCTGGCGGAAGACTTCGGCTGCTTGCGATGTTTCACAACCCATTATCTCGGTTAATCGTCTGCCGGCGAATTCATACCAGATGATGCGATTTTTTTCATGCCAGGCCGCGATATAACAAATGGCTGGGTTTCCGGTAGCCTCGAATTCCCGAATAGCGGATATGCATTGGGCCACCCGCTCTTTGAGCGGCTGACTGTAATATCCGATTAGTATTTTACCGTAATAGGCCGGGTCGTTTTTCCAGTCCATGTTTTTCATCCAGTGAAACCGGATTTCTTGCCGTCGAGGGTCACCTCGCCCGCGTTGAAGTTTGGTTTGGTCGCCAGGTAGGTTCCTTCAATCCAAAAGCAGAGCAGACCAAAGAAAGACCAATGAGTATTTACGAATCATAAAACCCCCCCGTATTGATTTACCCGGACTTGTATCATAATTTCAGGGATTTTTGCTACTCCCTTTTTAGGCTGACGGCTATCGATGATGGACCCGAATCCACATCCCTAAGCGATTTGTTTCGGGTTTAGCAGGAAAAGGGCGCCTTGAAAAATTCGACATCGGCTTCATGGGGCAACTTGACCAGGAGCACGGTGGCCTCTGTCTTGGCGATGATTTCCAGGGGCAGGCTGCCTTTCAGACGACGGATCAGGTCATGACGGAGACTGGCCCCAATCACAATAACGGCCTGGCTGCCGGCGGTTCGCAGGATCAAATCGGCCCGGTGGGTGCCCTGGAGCTGGTGAAGGACCGAAGTCTTCCCGCAGTTCCTGAGCCATTCGTCGGCGTGAACCAGGCATTCTTCGGCCGCCTGAACGGCCTCATTCACGGCCTCGGGGTTTTTAACCCAGAGGATTTCCAGGGGGTCTTTCACCGCCGGCAATAGATGCTTTAAAAAAGGGAACACCCGGCGGGAGGAAGGAGAGCCGTCGGCGCAGACCACATACCGGTCGTCCGGCCCGCCCCCCCGGACGAACAGGACGGAGATGTGCAGATCCAGGACCAGATTTCGGCTGACATCGCCGGCCAGCAGCCCGGAAAGGCCGGGGCGGCGGGGCGGCGATAACATCAATAGGTGAACCCGGTGTTCCTCTACGAACCGGTTGAGCGTTTCCACGAGAGGACCGAAACATACGTAGAAGGGGACCCTTTCTCCCGTGGGGGTCGTTCCGGTGAACAGGTGGCCCAGGGGGAGGTCCTTGACGGTAATAGAAGTTTGCGGAACCAGCAGGCCGTTTCCAATCAACGTTTCCAGGGCCGCGACCAGCGGTTGAATCCCCGCCGGCAGCCGGTCTCTCTCCTTTAAGGGGAGCGCGACCCCGGGGGAGGGTAATTCCTCAATAGCCTGGGTCCCGGATTGAACGGTGATTACGGCCAGTTCGGCCCCCAGCCGGATTTTTAAGGCCGCGGCAAAAGACAAAACCTTTTGGGCATCCGATTTGTCGTCAAGATAGGCCAGTATTTTCATGATGCGTTCGCCTTTGGCTCGGAAGAAGACCCCGCTTGGCTTTCGGCGGGACGGGTTAACGGCAGGGCACAGGTCCCGGCCTGGGCTTCTTTCCCCAGGATTTCCCAATGGCCCTTTTTGAGTTCGGGACATTCTTGAAAAATGATCCGGTCGCAGGCGGCGCAGACCGTCGGGCCGAAGGTTTCCCGCATGGCCGACCGGACGGCGGATCCCGTGGTATCCCTCAGGTGCGTTTCCCCGAGTTCTTTGAGAAAGCCGGAATCCCGGAACACTTCAAAAACCCGGTGATTGACGCCGGCCAGATACAGATCGCCTCCCCGGCGGCGGACCTCTTCCAGCAGGAGTTCCAGCACATGGACCCCGCTGGCGTCCAGCGTATTTACCCGGTGCATGCGGATCAGCAGGTTGATGGTCTGAGGATGATTGCGCAGTCGCCGCAACAGATCTTCCTGGACGAAGGCCGCGGAGCCGAAAAAGATCGATCCTTCGATATAGACGATAGCCATCTGCGGGCAACTGTCCCCCAAGGCGGCGGGTTTCATCTTCCCGGTCGGGAAGTCCGGTATTTCCTCGTAAATCTGCGGGCGGGAGGTTTTGGCCAGATGCAATCCGATGGAGAGGAGGACTCCCACGTAAATCGCGAATTCGATGTTCAGCAGTAGGGTGGATAAAAGGGTGACCACCAGTACGGCAGCGTCGCCCCGGGTGGCCCGGATGGTCCGCTTGATATCTTCCCAGTGGATCATGTCGAAGGCCACTACGAGCAGGACGCCGGCCAGTCCCGCCAACGGCAGAACGCCGGCCAGGGGAGCCGCGGCCAAGACCGTGGCGGCCACGGCCAGTCCGGAGAGGACGCCGCTGAGCGGGGTCCGGGCCCCGGAACGGAAATTCACGGCGGACCGGGTGAATGACCCGCTGACCGGATATCCGGAAAAGAAAGCCGCCGAGAGATTGCCCAGCCCCTGGCCGATGAATTCCCGGTTGATATTCAATCGCTGCCGGGTCTGGTCGGAGATGGATTTGGCTATGGAGACGGCCTCCACCAGCCCGAGCAGGGCGATGGCCAGGGCGCCGGAAGCCAGTTGCCCGAGGTGATCCACCGCGTCCCAGGAAGGCAGGTGAAAGGGAGGCAGGTTCCGGGAAACAGCGCCGACCAGGGAAACGCCCTTGGAATCCAGGCGAAAGAGATAAACCAGAAATCCGACCAGGACTAACGCGATCAGGGTCCCGGGCCAGGCGGGCCGAACTTTTTTCAGAATCAGGATGACCCCCATGGTAGTCACTCCCAGGGCCAGGGTGGTCAGGTGGGACTGGTGCAGGTGTCCGAGCAGATGAAAGAGGGTGGTTACCAAGTGCCCGCCCTGGGGGACGGTCAGGCCGAATAGCCCGGGCAGTTGTTTGAAGGCGATAAGCACGGCGGCCCCCGCGGTAAAGCCGAGCAGGACGGACCGGGAGACGAAATCCAGTAAATTGCCCAGCCGGGCCGCCCCCATGACGATCTGGATAAGTCCGACGAACCCCGCCAGCCAGAAGGCCAGCTCGATAAAGGCCGGGGTTCCCGGCGGGGCCAGGTTTTTCAGGGAGCTGAGGACTACCAGGGAAACGGCCGTGGTCGGGCCGGTGATCAGGTGGGCCGAACTACCCCAGAGGCAGGCGACCAGGGTTGGGACGATGGAGGCGTACAGGCCGTACTGGACCGGCAGGCCGGCGATCAAGGCGTAGGCCATGGACTGCGGCAGGGCGACGACCGCCACCGTCAGACCGGCGAACAGGTCCGCCTGGAAGTGAGGCCGCCGGTAACGGCGGATCCAGGAGAGGAAAGGGGCCAGATCCGTAAGCTGAAAATTCATAGGTGATACTATAACAAAAAAACCCGATTGATGGTGGAGTTTTCATCGGGACCCGGCCGGTCACTTCGTCTTTCTCCCGGCCAAAAGCGAATCGATGATCTTCAGATATCGATTTTCGTTGGCATAGGCCGAGAACCCGAAAAGGATGATCGCCACAGATAGAAAGAAGGCCAACACCATCATCAGGGGCATAAGAGCGGCCATAACCTTCAGCGCCGATGGCGTCAAGGTGTCGGATTCAATCTGGCGCTGGACATGAAAAGGGTTAACCAGGTTCGGTACTTTGAAATACAGCCAAGAGAAGAGGGCCGCCAGGAAGACTAAAGTCGAGACCCCGACTATCTTCCAAAACCTCAGGAATCGCCGCCGCATTTGAAGGAAAGCCAAATCGTTTTCAGCAAGGGGGTCTTGGGGAGGGCCGGCTAATACTTTGGGGCTCGGGTTTTTAGTGGTCATCCTTCATCCTTTCGACTAAGGCTGCTTTTTACCGAAAGCGGCGGCAAAGGGGTTGTTAAACAGGTTACTTTGGGGTAGGGCTTCCTTTTCCGGTCTCCGCTCCTGTTTCTTCTTATCCGTCCTTTTGGAGCCGCCCGCCGGGGAGGACGGTCCGCTTTTGAGTGAAAGGGAAATCCGTTTCCGGACCAGATCCACCTCCAGCACCCGTACCATCACCTGCTGTTGCACCTTGACCACCTCTGCCGGATTTTTCACGAAACGGTCGGCCAGTTCACTTACGTGGACCAGGCCGTCCTGGTGGACGCCGATATCCACGAAGGCCCCGAAGGCGGTAAGATTGGTTACGATGCCGGGAAGCTTCATGCCGGGTCGGACATCCTCGATCTTCTCCACCCCCTCGGCAAAATGAAAGGCCTCGAACTGCTCCCGGGGATCGCGACCGGGCTTGGAGAGTTCGGTCAGGATATCCTGAAGCGTGGGCAGGCCCGCTTTTTCCGAAACGTAGCGGGCCAGGTCGATCCGGGCGCGGAGAGGTTCGTCGTGGAGAAGATCGGCCAGTGTGCAGCCCAGGTCCCGGGCCATGGCATCAACCAGGGGATAGCTCTCCGGATGAACGGCGCTACCGTCCAGCGGATTCTCTCCGTCGCGGATTCGCAGAAAGCCGCCGGCCTGTTCAAAGGCCTTGGGGCCCAGGCGGGGCACCTGTTTCAAAGCCTCCCGGGAACGGAAAGGGCCGTTGGTGTTCCGGTATTCCACGATCCCTTTGGCCAGTTGGGGTCCTAATCCGGAGACGTAGGTCAGCAGTTGTTTGCTGGCCGTGTTGACCTCCACGCCCACCCGGTTGACGCAGCTCACCACCGTGTCATCCAGGCTGCGTTTCAAGGCGCCGGGATCGACGTCATGCTGGTACTGGCCGACCCCGATCGATTTGGGATCGATCTTGACCAGCTCGGCCAGGGGGTCCATCAGCCTCCGGCCGATGGAGACGCTCCCCCGGACGGTCACATCCTGATCGGGAAATTCCTCCCGGGCCACCTCGGAGGCCGAATAGATGGAGGCGCCGCTCTCATTGACCATGATCACCTCGATGTTCCGAGGCAAATCAAGGCCGCGGATGAACGTCTCGGTCTCCCGACCGGCCGTACCGTTGCCGATGGCAATGGCTTCAATGGTGAAACGATCGCACAACTCCCGAATTCGGGACCCGGCCTGGATGATGCCTTTCTCGGACAACAGAAAAATGGTTTCGTGATGGACCAGTTTCCCCTGGGGGTCGAGGCAGACCACCTTGCATCCGGTCCGGAAACCGGGATCGATGGCCAGGATCCTTTTCCCGCCCAGGGGCGGGGCCAGGAGGAGCTGGCGGAGGTTTTCGGCAAAGACCCGGATGGCTTCCTCGTCGGCCTTTTTTTTCGTCTCCAGGCGGATCTCGGTCTCCATGGAGGAAGAAAGGAGCCGTTTGTACCCGTCCTGCACGGCCAGTTGAACCTGACGGGAGGCCGGCCCTTCTCCCTTGACGAAAAGACGTTCCAGTATTTCCAAGGCCCCCTCTTCGGGAGGGATGACCCGCAGGACAAGGAAACCTTCCTTTTCCCCCCGGCGCAGGGCCAGGATCCGGTGGGAGGGCGCGCTGGTCGCGGGTTCTTCCCAGTCAAAATAGTCCCGGTATTTGATCCCTCCCTCTTCCTGGCCCGTGATGACTTTCGATCGGAGAACCGCTTGCGAGGCAAAATAGTCCCGCATCCGGGCGCGGGCGGTTTCATCCTCGCTGATCCATTCGGCGATGATGTCGCGGGCCCCGGCCAGGGCTTCTTCGGCTGATTTTACCCCTTTTCCGGGATCGATGTAAGCCGAGGCCTCGGAGTCGGGGTCCATCGCTCCCTGATCAAAAAGGCCTCGGGCCAGCGGCTCCAGTCCCTTTTCTCTGGCGATCGTGGCCCGGGTCCGGCGTTTGGGCCGAAAGGGCAGATAAATATCTTCCAGGACAGCCAGGGTCTCGGCGGCCTGGATCTTCTCCTTCAAGGCCTCCGTGAGCTGCCCTCGTTCCTCCATGGCCTTGAGGATGGACTCCCGGCGCTGGTCCAGTTCCAGGAGCTGACCCATCCGGTCCCGGACCGCGGTGACGGCCACTTCATCCAGGGATCCGGTGGCTTCCTTCCGGTAACGGGAGATAAAAGGAACCGTCGCCCCGTCGTCGAGGAGTTCGGCCGTGGCCTGTACCTGTCCGGGGGACAGACCCAGTTCTTGGGCAATTTTCAAAAGATGCGCTTCATTCATGATTTAAACCATCTTGGTCCGCGGAGGAAATTATTTTTTTGACCCGATTAAGGTGATTGATTATTGTTCCACCAATTCGACACGCCTGTTTTTAGCCCGCCCTTCCTCGGTGCGGTTCGTGGCCACCGGAGCGATCGGGCCCGCGCCCTGAGCCTTCAGGCGGGTCGCGGCGACGCCGTGACTCCTGGTGAGTGCCTGGACCACCGCTTCGGCCCGGGCCTGCGAGAGCTTCATGTTGGCCTCGAGTTGTCCCACGGAGTCGGTGTGACCCACAACGAGCGCCTTGAGGCCCGGGTCGCTCGAAAACAATTTTGCCACCTCCTGCAGGGCAGCCTGCGATTCCGGCTTCACCTCGGCCTTCCCGGTATCAAAATAGATTCCATAGACGGCGGCGTGGCCCGTGGATTTGATGTCCTTCCCGAAGGCATCCGCATTGGCCACAATGTCCTGGGTCATCCCGGCCTTCTCGACGAGGGTGAGCCAGATCAAACCGTTGCCCCTCTCCGCCTGAACCCAGATCTCTTTGCCGTCTTTGGCGATCTTCCCGTTTACCCACCGGTTGGTGTCCACATAAAGAACGGCGCCCTGGACGCTCTGGATGGCGTTCTCGTAGTTGCGGACGATGGCGAGGGCGCTGGGTTCCTTGGAACGGTCCTCCACCCGGTAGGTCAGCTTGGTGCGGCGCCCTTCGACCCGAGTCTTCTCTTTTTTTCCGGTCTCGAAATTAAAGGCGTCAAAGTCCTTGGTGTCGCAATCCGCGAGGCTGTATCCCGGCATCCGCGACGGGAAGACCGGATGGTCGACGCAGCCCTTTTTGTCCGGCGACGCGGCGCCGGCGAGGCCGGACGAGATGAGGAGAACAACGGCCGTAATCCAAAGGTGTTTGATTTTTTTCACAGGAATTTCCTTTCTGAAATTGAGAGTCCCACTCCTTCTGATGAACCGATTTATCGAGAGAGAGGTTTTTTTATGCAGGGCAATATAACGAAGGGGGATAGCATGTCAATGAGAATTTATTCGGCGAGGGATCCCGTCTAAGGCGGCACTCCCCCGCCATTTAAGTGTATTCAAACGGCCTTTTTGCCAGTCCGTCAAGGGCGCAAGACTAACTTTTCTTGGAGTCCTCGCCGGGGGTACCCTTGGCTGTCGCCTGCTCGAATTTCTCTTTGGCCATTCCGGCCACTTCCTTGGCTTTTTCCTCGGCCTGTCCCGCCAGCGCCTTGGCCTTTTCCTGCACCTGCCCGGCCAAAGTCTTGGCTTTCTCGGTCAAACCCTCCAAGGCGTCGGGAATGTTGTCGTGGTTCTTGTCCAGGGAGTCGCGGGTCTCTTTGATCTTGGCCTCGGCTTTTTCCTTCAGGTCTTCGGCGGCATCTTTCACTTTTTCAACCATTTTTTTGAAATCCATGCGTCCCTCCTCCGGTGTGATGTGAACTTATTTCCTGTATCCAAAAGTATGGGCAAGTCGCGCCTATATGTCAATAAATATTGGCCACAAAAAGCCCATACACACCCACTGTTCCTGGGACGATCAGGGTAAACAGGGGATTCTTCAGAAGCAGCGCCTTTGGATTTTCCTAGTGTGGGGCTATTAGGTGTTGACTGCCGCGCCTAAGGCTTCACGATGGCTTCAGGACCAAAGGTAGATAGATTTCAAAATGGCGAAAATCGGTGGCCACCCCGTAGGCCGTGGCCCCGCTACCGCCCTTGAGGCTGATCCAGCCCACGTTCTCTCCCCAGGCATAGCCCGCAAAGATCCCGGTCTGCGGGTCGATAGTCACCCCGCCGCCAATGGGGGCAAAGTTGATCCAGCCTACGTTGGTGCCCCAGCCATAGCCGGTTAATCTGCCATCGTGATCGCGGTTGACACCGTAGTTGGCGTCGTCGGTGTTGCCATAGGTATGGGGGCCTCCTCCAGTATGAGTTCCCAGCCGTATCCAGCCGACATTCTAGGCCCAGATATAGCCTTCAAGGTGATCCCCATATACGGCGACATCTCCGCCGCCGGAGGGGTTGAAATTGATCCAGCCTGCATTCGTGCTCCAGGCCCACTTGGCCGCAGGGTCCATGCCGGCGGCTGAACTTATCTGATACGTGCCCAGCATGGCCAGGACAGCGGCCGCGAAAACTGCACCCCGTCTTATCGGTTTCGGATTTGTGAAGATCATGTAAAATCCTCCCTTCATCAAATAATTCTACTGTCCACCTCAAACCGGCGATCATGTTCATCCCGCCCTATTGCGGGGGATTACGTTGCTGCTGAGGAGTTCACGCTGTTAACACTAAACCGAGGGATGGGCCAGGCTATACCTTTTCTAAGGTCGCCGTCATCCCCGCCTTGAATCGCATACTTCACAATCTGCCCGGTCTTTGCAACCGGGGCCCGATTATCAAGGCAAGTCAATCGTTTAAAGGAATTCGGGTTTATCCTGTCAATCTTTATCGGGTTCTATTGTATGAGAAAACATTCAGTATTCAAAATAGAATAAACCATTCAAAACCAGTAGGTTAACAAAACATAAGGCTTGAAGAGGGCCTTTCCCTTCGACAGAAGACAATAACTCGCCGCGGGCGCCCACCTATTTCTTTAGTCCCAAATCGCATCTACTTCATAACTATTTAATATTTATCACATTTTATTGATAGCCGGGGTTGGCATATATTTTGCCTAATCCAAGGAATAGCAATTATCATTATAAATAAGCGCACCATTCCGGGAGGAAACATTGTCTTTAATCTCCAGATTTAATAAGGTCTTTCCGCATATATTCAATAAGTTAAGTCATTTTTTCGCCGTCTTCCTATTCAACCTTATCTTGACATCTATCGGCTATTCTGCGGTAGTTTCCCTATCTTGGGATCCAAATACCGACCCGGACCTGGCCGGGTATGTGCTCTATTATGGGACCTCTTCCGGAGCCTACTCGAGTTCTATAAGCTTGGGCAAGGTGACAACCTATACGGTCACCAATTTAGGTGATGGCCTTACCTATTATTTTGCCCTGACCGCTCGCAATGGCACAGGTGTGGAAAGCGGCTACTCCAACGAAGTGATCTACGCTCCGGCGGTTTCCCAATTCACCTTGATGGTTTCTACAACCGGTTCGGGCAGCGGCACCGTGACCAACTCACCCACCGGGACCGCCTTTAATGCCGGGACCCTGGTCAGCCTGACCGCGGCGGCGGCCGCCAACTCCGTTTTTACCGGCTGGGCGGGGGCCTGCAGCGGGACCGCCAACCCCTGCACGGTGAATGTAAACGGCAGCAAATCGGTGACGGCTGTTTTTGCCCTGAAAACGTTCACCCTGACCGCCTCGGCCGGGACCAACGGAACGATAAGTCCCTCCGGGTCCTTGACCGCCAATTACGGGGGGAGCCAGACCTATGCCATTAACCCCGCCACGGGATTTAATGTGGCCAATGTATTAGTGGACGGAGTCCCGGTCGGGGCGGTCACCTCCTACACCTTCTCCTCCGTGACCGCCAACCACACCATATCCGCCGCCTTCTCGGCTAAAACTTCCGCCGATGGTTACTCTCTTTCCATTTCCAATATCGGAGACGGCCAGGGAAATGTATCCAATAACCCGGCGGGAAAAACCTTTAAAAAAGGCACAAAAGTAACTTTGACCGCTTCCCCCAATTCCAATTCAATCTTTTCCGGGTGGGGTGGAGCTTGCAGCGGTAAGGCCGGCACCTGCACCGTGACCATGAACTCCAATCAATCGGTAACCGCCTCGTTCCGCCTGAAAAAGTACAGCATCACCGCCCTGGCCGGACCGAACGGCTTCATTACACCTGATAAGGTTACCACGGTCTCCTACGGCACAAACCAGACTTATAACATCACTGCCGCTTCAGGGTACCAGATTAGTGGGGTTAAGGTGGACGGGGCTGCCGTGGGGGCGGTCAGTTCCTATTCTTTTCAAAATATAAAAGCGGATCATCAGATCAGTGCCTCTTTTACCAATAAATCGAATAATTCACCCACGCATTCATTGAACATTTCTGAAAAGGGGCCCGGAAAAGGTATGATAAAAAGCACCCCCGAAGGGCCTACCTTTAATGACAATGCGGTAGTAACCATTACGGCAACTCCGGATGGGGAATCGATTTTCGTCGGGTGGTCGGGGGCCTGCGTCGGCGAGGAGCCTCAATGCACGATAACCATGAGCAATGACATCTCCCTTACGGCCACGTTTGATGTTAAACCTCAGTCAAATTACAAGAATTATCTGCCGATCATGTTGAATTGATACGGAACTCAATTCTTTTAATCACGAATTCTTCCACACTTAAGTTTTCGTTGAAGGTACCGGCAGGAACGGCGACCGTCCCCCCTTCGGGAGCGGCATCGATTAAATTTTGGATGGTTGGGTCGGCGAAGGCCAGGGGGAACAGGCCGGTTGGCAGGAACAACCAAATAAAGATCAGGAGAGAACAGGATAGCTTTTTTCATAGGATCACTTCCCACAAATCAGTTTACGTTTTTTTAATTTATTAAAATTCAGATATTGACTACGGCGTAGGCATTGCTCAGCACGACCGCCCGGTCGGTGCGGGACCGGATGAGATAACGACCTGTCGGATTCCCGCCAGCCCTCGGTGAGGAGGGTCTCGCCCGGATAGACCGCGCCGGAGAAGCGGGCCTTGAATTCCTTAAAACGGGTTACGTCTCCGCCGCAGAGGCCGTGGAGGATGGCCCGGGTGGCGTAGCCGTAGGTGCAGAGGCCGTGGAGGATGGGCCGGTCGAAGCCGCCGCGCCGGGCGAACTCCGGGTCCAGGTGCAGGGGGTTCAGGTCCCCGCTGAGGCGGTAGAGGGCGGCCTGGTTTTCGGGGATGGGGTAAGAGACGAGGAAATCGGGCGCGACTCCCTCGGGAGGGTTCAAGGAGACCGCCTTGGGTCCCGGGTCGCCGCCGAAGCCCCCGGCCCCCACATGAAAGGCGATATGCTCCACGTCAAAGAGGGGCTCTCCCGTCTTCGGTGCGGCCTTCGGTCAGAAAACGGATGACCGCGGCCTTGCCTTTGTCATAGACCTCGGCCACCCGACTGGCGGCCATAATTTTCCCTTCGGGGGGGATCGGCCGATGCAGGCGGATGCCCTGCTCTCCGTGCAGAAACCGGAAGCCCTCCACCTCCCGGCTAAAGTCGATGATGAGTTTTCCGGAGGCCTTGGCGGCGAAACTGGGGAAGACCTGGAGACCGCCCGGCGCGTCTTCGTAGATAAAGGAAAGCTCGTCGGTCTGGGCCCCGATCCCCAGGGCATAGAGGACCACGTCCTTCCAGGTATAAGTGAAGACAAATTCCTGCGGCTCTCGTGACACTGTTTTCCAATCGATAGTCATTGGTTTTTCCTTATTAGGCTCCCATGCCCGAGGCGGGCACCCGTGAAGCAAGAAAATGACCTTGGCCAAGTGCCAGTCGTCTTGAGCCTCTGGTCAGGTTGTCATTCTGAGCCCTTCGCCGGCTTGTCATCCTGAACGAAGTGAAGGATCTTGTTTTTCGGCTCAGGGTAAATTCCACGAAGAGTCTCGTCTTGCAGCTCAGGGCCTGCCCGGGGATTCTTCAGTCTCTTCGCTCCTTCAGAATGACAAAGAAGGTTGTGTCCGACTCAATCTGAGCGCCAATTAGCTGGGAAAGCTATTTTCAAACTAAGTTTACTCCCCGGTGAAAACCGGTTTCCGTTTTTCCAGGAAGGCCTTGAATCCTTCGGCTTTGTCCTTGGTCTCCCGGACCGCGGCCGATCCGTCGGCTTCCGCCTTCAGCCCGGCGTCGATCCCCTCATAAGTCCCGGCGGCCAGGGCCTTGAGCACCCAGCTCACCGCGATGGGCGGGCGTTCGGCCAGCTTTTGGGCCAGTTCCAGGGCGTCCGCCATCAGGTTTGCGGGCGAAGAGAGCCGGTTGACCAGCCCGATCTCCACCGCCTCTCTGGGGCCTATCCTTTCACTGAACAGAATCATCTCCAGGGCCTTGGCCCGGCCCACCTGGCGGGGCAACCGTTGGGTCCCGCCCCAGCCGGGGATGATGCCCAGGTTGAGCTCGGTCAGACCCACGGAAGCCTTGGGGTCATCCACCATGATGCGGAAATGGCAGGCCAGGGCCAGCTCCAGCCCGCCGCCGAAGGCGTGGCCGTTCAGGGCGGCTATGACCGGCTTGGGAAAACGGTCCACTCGGCGGAAGAGTTCCCGCCCCAGGGGGCTGGTCTTCGGGGCGTTGGCCGCATCCGATACGTCGAACCCGGAGGAAAAGATCTTTTCACCGGCTCCGGTCAGGATCACCACCCGGGTCTGCCGGTCGTTTTCCAGTTGATCGAGGCGTTGTCTGAACTCCTCCATGGAGGCCAGGTTCCAGGCGTTGGCCGGAGGGTGATCGATGGTCAGGATGGCGATGTGTTCTTTTTGTTCCAGCAGTATATGTTTAAAGGGCATGGCCCGGCTCCTTTCCCTTGATAGGAAGACGGTTAACAATTAACAATTGATTATTGATTATTCGGATTCGTTTCAAATTTCGTGCTTCGGATTTCTAATTTGAACCGGGGATTCAAAACTTTTTGGTCAGAACTTCATCCCCGGCAGGTTGAGCGAGGCCGTATTCCCCCCGTCCACGGCCAGGGCCTGGCCGGTAACGAAACTTGCCTCATCGCTTGCCAGGAACAGGATGGCCTGAGCGATCTCCTCGGGCCGTCCGTAGCGGCGCAATTCACAGCGACTGCCCAGCTTGGCCTCTTTGCCCGCGGTGCGGGCGTAGTCAAAGACCGGCTTGGTCATGCCGGTTTCGATCAGCCCGGGGCAGACGGCGTTCACCCGCACGTTGGACCCGCCCAGGTCGCAGGCCGCCGTCTGGGTGAAATTGATCAGGGCCGCCTTGCTGGCGCTGTAGGCGTTCCCGCCGGCCCCGGAGCGGATCCCGGCCACCGAGGCGGTGTTGACGATGGCCCCGGATCCCCGCTCCTGCATGTGCCGGGCCACGTGCTTGATCCCATAAACCGCGCCCAGGAGGTTGACCTCCAGAACCGTTTTCCAGTCCCCGCCGTCTTGCTCTTCCAGGCCGGTCATCTGCCCGGTAATGCCGGCGTTGTTGATCAGAATGTCGATCCGACCGTAGGTGTTTAGACCCAGGGCAATGAGGCCCTTGACCTCCTGCTCCACCGATACGTCCAATTGTATGATCACCGCTTCCCCGCCCGCCTCTTTCACCGCGGCCAGGGTTTCCTGGAGGCCTTTTTCCTGGACATCGGCCAGGACCAATCGGGCACCTTCCCGGGAGAAAATAATGGCCGTGGCCCGCCCGATGCCGCTGGCCGCCCCGGTGATTATGGCTATCTTGTCTTTCAAACGTCCGTTGTCTTTCATCAGGTACTCCTTTGTTGCTTAAAATTAGAATGTTTATAGCAAGCCGGGCAATTATTTGAAACAACAATTATAAGGAATGGCCCCTATTCTTTTCTTGCAATTAATAAACTGGTTGAGTAAACTGGTTTAATAGATAAAAACTTTGAGAAGAGTGAACTCATGGAAAAAGTCAATGCCTTCGAAGCAAAAACACACCTTTCCGGATTGTTGCGGGAAACCGAAAAAGGAAAGAGTTTCATTATTTGCCGGCGGGGAAAGGAAGTAGCCCGACTTATCCCTCCAAAGCCATCGGGAGGGGGCAAAGGATTTCAATCCCTTGCTAAAGAATTTCAAAAAATCCGTAAAAAGGTGGTGGGAACGGTCAATATTCGGGAGCTGATTGAAGAAGGGCGACGTTATTAATGGAGTGGGTATTGGATTCCTCCTTCGCCCTTTCCCTGGTCCTCCCGGAAGAGTACTCCGGTCGGGCCGATGCTTTTCTCCGGCAAAGGTCATCCGAAGATACTTTTTGGGTGCCGGCCCTCTGGTGGTACGAAATTTCGAACGCCTTGTTGATGGCCCAAAAACGGAACCGGATCACCGAAGCCGATCGGATTCAGATGGTGGCCTTATACGACTTCCTCCCCATTCAAACCGATACCCCTTTTCATCTCGAAGCAATCAACCGATTCCAGGAACTGGCCCTGGCCTATTCACTGACCGCCTATGACGCCGCTTATCTGGAACTGGCCCTCCGCAAAGGGTTGGCCATCGCCACCTTTGATCAACGGCTTACCCAGGCCGCCCAAAAGGCCGGACTGGGCACCATCCCCGACTGACCGGGAAATCTACAGTACCGCCCGTCTAATTTTTACTAAACCAAAAATTGGCCCTGGCTGTTTTGGAGTAAGATCCGAAATGGCCATAGGCGTTTTAATGTAGATGGGCGGGCCATACCTTAAAACTGGTAGGCCGGCTCGCTCCCCCCATTCAGGACAATATGAAACAATTACTTCTTTGCAAGGCAAGAATGCTTCACTCTATATCGTCTGTTTTAACGAAGTAACGGTAACTTCAAGTACTCGTGTCTGGAATGGAAATTTGTTTTTAATCATATCAAATTCATCCCCCGAGTTTATGAATCTTGCCGTGCCTTCCAGAAAGAACCCTGTCCCTGGGCCTATGAGACCGGCGACTTGCTTGCTTCCGACTGTGAGCAACACTTTGTTGTTCTTCAGCGTTTTCTTTTCAGTTTTTCTCATTTTCCAGGCGGGAATAAGGAGCCTTTGTGTTGAAATTCGGGAAAAGAATATCTTTGTGGATGATCCGTCTGTTTTACGGATGCATGCCCTTGTCTGATCAAAGTGGTTATACAGGAAGCAGAGGAACTTTTTCGGAACAGGTTAAGAACCAGGTCTTTACGTTGGTTGTATGATCAAGTGCACAATGATTTCCCGGAGGAGAAAAAGAAAGCCATCACCGAATGGGCTAAAAATATATGAGCCATGAAAGTCCGGGACCCTGGAGGCCGGGCCAAAGCTTACCAGGTGAAACAGATGTTGCTGGCCATTGAGAGGTTGGAGGTGGATCATGACGCTTAGAGATAGCCGGTATACTTACCGAATAACCTAAGCCGGTAGATTAGGTAGCACAGCCGCCCTCGGCGCTAGCATATCCCCTCTCCCTCTGATCGCTTATCGTGGGCCGACCCCAAACCATATCCACCAAAGCCTTCAACGTTACCTATAGCGCTCTTCCTTCCAGGGGTCGGCGGAATTGCTGTAACCATTGCGCTCCCAATAGCCCGGCTCATCTTTCGCTGAAAATTTAATTCCCTCCACCCATTTGGCGCTCTTGTAAAAGTAGCGGTCGGGGACAAGGGCCCGCAAGGGGCCGCCGTGCTCCTTCGGAAGCTTCTGGCCAAAGAGACTATGGGCGAGGATAACATTTTCCTTGCGGGCTTCCGTTATGGGGATGTTGGCGGTATAACCGGCGGCGGCCTCAAAGATAACAAAATTGGCCTCTTTGCGCGGTTTCGCCAGACGCATCAGGGTGCTCAGGCGGACCCCGGTCCAACGGGAATCCAATAGCGTCCAGCCCGTAACGCAATGCACATCACAGGTCAATGGAACCTGCTCGAGTGCCAGCAGCTCCTGGTAGGAAAGGACATGCGGTTTTTCCACCTCGCCTTGGATGCGGAGAGTAAAGTTGTCCACTGTGGCAGTCCCAGGGCTGCCCCCCATATCCAGGATTTTTTTTATCACTTCCTGACCCGGGGGTATACGCGGCCTGCCGTCGGGCCTGGTTTGGGCCGCCAGGGCCTGCTGTTCAAAATGAGGGAGTTTCAAAAAAGTCCCCGGCAGGCCAATACTGACCACCGTTCCGCCTGCTGCCGCCAGGAAGGTACGTCGGGAGATATGGATGTCTTTTGTCATGGCGCGCATTCCTTTTATTTGTATTCAAAATAATCATGCCTGCCAGGCTTTTCAAGATTGGTGGCGGCCTTTTGGGGGCTGTTGATTCATAATTGTTCTCTTTAGGGAAAATTCCGGCATTCTATCCGTCTATCCCTGCTCCCCTACCCAATGAACCTGGTGGAATGATTTCCTGGCCGAATTATAGAAGCGTCGGTCCCCGGTCCAGAGAAGACAATTATGCAAGAGGGCCAAAGCCAGGTAGTGGGCGTCATAGGTCGCCGGCTGACCGAGTCGCTGGGACAGTTCCAGTGCCCGGCTGTGAAGGCCGCCTTCCTCCTGGATTTCAATTCCAAAGGCCATGATCACTTCCAAGGCTTCCTGTGCTTGAGGCAAATCCATTTCCTTACGAATGACCCGTTTGTACAGGGCGTTGGTAGCCTCGGTTAACAGCAGGCAGGGGGCCAGCAGACCGGTATCTTCCTTACCCCAGAGTTCAGCCAGGCGGAGGGCCTGTTCGGAATGGCTTTCCGGAACAGCCCACATGACGGCCAGGCTGGCATCGATAACTACGTACCTATCCATGAAGCTTCCCTACCTTCGGGCCTGGCGGATCAAATCGGCCGAATTGACCCGAAAAACCTTTCCACCGAAGGTCTTCCGCTGGAAGTTCCGGGCTTGATCCACGGCCTGGCTCAATCGGGACTCCAGGTCAGGGGCATTATCCCCCGTAGAAAGCTGAGACTGAACGGCCTGAAGACAGAACTTCGAGAGGGTGAGGTTCCGTTCGGCGGCCATCAACTTGATCCGCCGGCGGGTGACCTGATCCGGAAGATAGATGTTCAAGCGTACCGGGGAAATTTCCTTTCGCATGGTTCACCTCCTGGTAATTGATAATAGCACTAAAACACTTTAGTGTCAATATGAGGAGATTTGTCTCATGTTTTTAAAGGGCAAAAAAACCGATCCGCGGATAGCATTTGGTAGAAACCACCTGCGGCCCACTCCACCCCAATTTTAAAAAGGTCATTTGACAAATGTCATGGGACTCGTTAATCTTCGGTTTCGGCAATTCACCGGAGTTTTGGCTGAAAGCCCAGCGTGCGGTAGACCTGTGGGACGCGACACAGGCGATCGAGAAAGACTTAGGACGAATCCGGCCTTTGAATGCCGCCTGATCGGGGTTGAACGTCCGGTAGGGTCAACTATTAGCTGATAGATACAGTAGAGGATGAAAGGCTTAACGGATGGATTTCAGTGAATTTGAGCAACGGCGCATTGAAAAATTAGTCGACACCTTCCTGGCGAAACGCAGGCCGCCGCCCGACCTGCGCAAACAACTGGACCTGGGCTTCCGCTTCGAAGGGCAAAGCCTCGAGTTGTTTGAGATACGTCCGGTCTGGAATGATCCGAGCCAATACATGGAAAGCCCGGTGGCCAAGGCCACCTTTGTCAAAACCCGGAAGATTTGGCGGGTTTTCTGGCATCGGGCCGATGGGAAATGGCATGGCTATCCGCCCTGTCCGGAGGTTAAGATCCGTCGAAGAATTTCTTTTCCTGGTAGACCGGGATGAAAACCATTGTTTTTGGGGTTAGTGCCTATGGCTAAACTATACTCCATTGATGGAAAGGCACCCGCCGTTGACCCCACCGCTTTTGTCCACCCGGACGCGGTGCTGATCGGCGACGTCCGCATCGGGCCGGGCTGCTATATCGGCCCCTGCGCCTGCCTGCGGGGGGACTTCGGGCGCATCCGGCTGGAGGCCGGGGCCACCGTTCAGGATACCTGCGTGATCCATACCTTCCCCGACCAGGAGGTCATCATCGAAACCGGCGGTCTGCTGGGCCACGGGGCCGTGATTCACGGCTGCACCATAAAAAAGAACGCCATGGTGGGGATCAACGCCGTGGTGCTGGACAAGGCCGTGGTGGGCGAAAACTCCCTGGTCGCCGCCGGGGCCCTGGTGCCGGCCGGCAAGGAGATTCCGGCCAACAGACTGGCCGCCGGGGCCCCCGCCAAAGTCATACGCGTGCTTACCGAGGCAGAGATCGCCAGAAAACTGGAGGGAATCCGCATGTACCAAACGCTTACGGTGCGGTCCTTGAAAACCATGCGGCCGGTGGAACAATGAACGCCCGAAGCGCCGGAATACGGACGGATATCGTCTTTGAATGAAATAATGTTATTTCATGATCGTCAAAAAAGAGCTATCGTATCCGGGCCTCGAAGCCCTCTATGCGGACCCGAAGGCCTGGCTGGCCCAAGCCGGCGAAAATGCGGACCTGTACCGCTTGAGGCTGGAATTTCGAAAAACCAACGGGGAGTGGATCGTCTCCAGCACCCGGCTGGACCCCTTCCGGGGGCTGGGATTCGAATCCGGATGAGATGGGCTATTATTTTGAAAGGCCTATTTGGGGATGTCGGGCTTATAACTTCTTACATCCTGAAAATATTTTCGATAAATCCCTCGGTCCCTGGTTAAAAGGGCATCGCACCGACTGAGCGCAAAGCCTCCGATATAAAAATCGGAAAGTACATGGCCTTTATGGGGCAACGGTTTCCGGCAATGAGGGCAGACAATTTTGGCCTTTTTCTTCAGGTATTTCATCCAGCGCTGGGCGGCGACGGAAGCCGCATCCTGATCCAGGCTTTCAACCCGGATGGAATGATCCTCCAGAAAATGGGACGCTTCTCGGGTGTTTCCCAGAAACTGGGGCAGGAGTTCGGCGAAAACAATGGAAGGAATCACCAGTACTTCTCCCGACGACAGAGCGGCATAAAATAATTCCTGGTATTCCCGATATTCGTCTTTTAATACACCGATCAGAACCGAAGTATCCACACAGACCCGCATCAAACGGCCCCTCGAATTTCTTCGATATACTGATCGGTCGTCTGCTTGCCCCGATATTTTCCGCACCATTTCTTTCTAAGACGTTCCAAAGGATTGGCTACCAGAACAAATTGATCCCCCTGGCGCACCAGGTCGACCTTGGTTCCGGGAATGATCTTCAGGGATTTTCGAACTTGGGGCGGAATGGTGATTTGGTACTTGGCGGTTACCCTGGTCATATGCTTTCTTCCCCTGAGGTATACTGTTTATGTAAATTGAGTATACATGGCTTTTGTTGAGTCGTCCATTTTATTTTTCCCCTTAGACGGAAATCCCGTTGGCCGGGGCATCATCCCGCCGCGCAAAGCTGGGCTTTACAAAAAGGGCAAAATGCGGTATTTGGACTTCCGCAGGGATGACCTAAGTCTTTTGAATCAGACCAAAATGGCGCACTTTAGCGGCATTTGGCCCGACCCCGTCAGATCAATGGAGGAGGAAACGCATGAAACGTTATTGGCAAATCATCGGCATGGCAGTGTTGACGGTTTTTTTCATTAATGGATTCCTCGATACCAAGGGATGGTGCACCGGGACCCAGACCTATGTCTTGGAAAGAGACACCAACCGTTTTGGTGAGGACTATATGGATATGGACTTGGCATCACCAGAGCCCCGATTATGCGCGGAAGCCTGCGCGAGGGAAACAAGGTGCAAAGCCTGGACCTACGTGAAACCGGGGGTGCAGGGGGAGAAGGCAAAATGCTGGCTCAAGGACAAGATTCCGCCTCCGTCGCCCGACGAGAACTGCGTGTCCGGCGTGAAAGGGAAACGCAGTGGAGTCGGTGGGAATGCCGACACATCATCCGGCAGCAGCGGCACCGGGACTCAGACCTATCTCCTGGAAAGAGACACCAACCGTTTTGGTGAGGACTATAAGGATCTGGACTTGGCGTCACCGGAGCCTCGGTTCTGCGCGGAAGCCTGCGCGAGGGAAGCAAGGTGCAAAGCCTGGACCTACGTGAAACCGGGGGTGCAGGGGGAGAAAGCCAAATGCTGGCTCAAAGCAAAGGTCCCGCCTCCCGTCGCCGGACGAGAACTGCGTGTCCGGCGTGAAAAAGAAATAGCGATCACGATAATCAACCCAGGAGGAGCAGGAATGTTTAATGCCGAGAAACTTCTTGGAGGGTTGCTCCTGGGCGGCGCCCGGCGCAAAAGAGGCCTTAATACCCTCATTCCGGGGGGCGCCGGGATGGCGCTGCTGGGAGTGGCCATTGAAGTGGATACCGAGGCCGAACGGACGTACCTGAAAGCCCTTGCCGGCAGGCTGGGTCTTAACGCGGCCACCGTTGATGGGATACATCGGGATTTCGCGTGGAGCCGCCTTCTCATTGTTAGCTTCCGGTTGCACATTGCTCTTATAGGAGGATGAAGT
>CAVQSS010000018.1:0-82257 GCA_963716045.1 uncultured delta proteobacterium
GCGCCTCCTCGGTGGTCAACTTGGCTTCTTTGGACTTCCAGACTTCATTGCCCACGTTATTAATCAGGGCATATTGGAGTTTGTCGTCCTCCTGGGCCAGGGCCGCCATCCGAATCCGTTCCATGACCGAATAGGAATATTCCAGCCCGTACCCCAAACCGCCGGTGGTCGGGTCGACAATGATCCGTTCCTTGGGCACGCCCAGGTTTTCCAGCAGGATGTTGAGCTGCTTGGCCAGGTTGACGTCGATGGGGGTGGAGGAGATGACCGTGTGATTATAGGCCATGGCCGAGGCCCCGATCTGTTTATGATTCCCTTCGGCCACCGGTCCCAGGGTCAAATTGGCGCCCTGACAATCCTCGCTGATTTTCCGCAGGACCTCGGCATCCTTTTTTTCATTCCCCGATCCCCAGATAATCACGGGGACATCGACCGCTTTCAAGACCTTCTGGACCGTTTGGGTAGCCTCTTCCGGGCCTTTATCCAGGCCGTTGGGATCGGTGCTTTTAAGTTGAATGACAATGGCCTCGGCGCCGAAGTCCTTGACACACTTGGAGGCCCAGGCCGCCGGGTCATCCAGGACATCCTGATAGGGCGCTAAGGCCGAATCCGGCCAGTCATCGGGTCGCATATCCCAGATCTCCATGGCAATCCGGGGAGGATGGGGGAGCTTTCCTTCAAATAAATAAAAAGGATACGAATCTTCCCCTCCCAACGTTATCGGATTGTTTTTGCCGATTGAAACCGGATTGATCTTGCCCGAATACGTCGCTTTTGGAATTTCAAAGGCCAACGGTTGTTCCTCCTTTAACGATTATTGATATTGATGTAGTTAATTCCGTGAATTTTTGAACAATCAGAAACCTTACTTACCACTTTTTGCCAACCCGCTTTGTTTGATTAACCACAGTTTCTAACGCCTAACGACCCAATAAGGCAGGAAAAAACGGGAAGAAATGACTTTTTTGGTCCCTTTTCTACGATATAAGGACTTCTTAATGGAGACAATAGGCTTTGTCAAGAAAAAATCTTAGTGTTTATCGCAGATTATAGGCGAGGGAGTCTTAGGAAATTTTTACCGAAATAAAGCTATAAAGAAGCTGAAGTAAATTAAGGGGGTTATCTTTTTCCAGGGTCTTAAGGCGATTCATTTCAGCGCCTGACAGGCCCTAAAAAAAGATGCGCGCCTCCTCGGAGAATCCAATTAAAGGGTAGTAGCAATGTGTCAGGATACCACCATATATTGTATATGGTAGTATTATTTTAATCGTTTAAGATAAAAATATTACTGCACCTGTCCAAAGAGGGTTTCAAAAAGAGTAAACGCCGTTTTTACGGCCGGCGCCTCGTCGGGCAGGGTAAAGGTCGGCTTTCCCTCCTTGTCAAATTGATAGATGTGATCGTCCTGAGGAACCACCCCCAGCAGGCGGAGATCGTTTTTTTCCAGGAGGTTTTTCCATTCCTGCCATTGGCCGTCATCCTTTTGTTCCGCCTGGTTGATAATGACGTATTTGTTAAGGACGGTCAGGCCTAACTCCCGGGTTAATTCCCCGATCCGGACAGCGGCCTGCAGCCCCCGGCGGGAGCCGTCGGAAACAATCAAGAGCAGGTCAATATGGCGGGTGGTCAACCGGCTGACGTGCTCCATGCCGGCTTCGTTGTCCACCACCAGGTAGCGGTAATTATGGGTTAACTTTTCAATCACTTCCGAGAGTAAATTATTGGCCGCACAGTAGCAGCCCTGACCTTCGGGACGCCCCATGACAATCAGATCAAAGCCTTCGGCTTCCACCAAGGCCTGCTGAATGCGCATATCCATGAAGATGTCTTTGGTCATCCCTTCGATGCCGCCCTTTTTCATTTCCTCCCGGGCATCGCCTATGGTGTTGGTGTAAGTGACGCCCAAAACCTCGTTTAAATTGGCATTGGCGTCGGCATCGACCGCTAAAACCGGTTTCAGACCGTTTTTCAGCATATAGCGGATCAGCAGACCGGCCATGGTGGTCTTTCCGGTTCCCCCTTTTCCAGCTAAGGCAATGGTAAAACTCATGATTTACTCCTTCCTGGCTTCATCAAGACCCTTTTCCCTGCAGGAAATCCGTTCAAAGACCCGGGGAAACAACTTATTGTCTGTATGGGGCAGAAACAGGGCGGCAATATAATTATTCATAAAATTGATATTTTCGCTCAGTTCTATGTTGGTGATTTTAGTAAAAATGCGCTTTACTTCCGTTCGGAGCACATTGGAAAAGCAGATCAATCGGGCGCCCAGCAGGGAACCGTTGCCGATGAATTTAACTTTTTGAATCGGGAAGTCGGGCAGGAGACCGATGGTAATCGCCTTTTCAATATTCATATAGTTTCCAAATCCGCCGGCAATGATCACCTGTTCCAGATCCTCCATGGTCAGTCCCACTTCTTCCAGCAGGGTTACATAACCGGCATACATGGCCCCTTTGGCCCGGATGAGGTTGTCAATATCCACCTCGGTGATCACAATATCCCGTTCAATTTGGGTATTGGGGGCCCAGGCCAGCACATATTCCCACCCGTCTTCCCCTTCCCGGATACGGTCCGTCTTCAACCCCGGTTTAAATTTTCCATTTTGATCCAGCACACAGGCCTCGAGCAAACCGGCGACAATATTAATCAGCCCCGAACCGCAGATGCCCATGGGCTTGACCATGCCCACCGTCAGGATCATGGGTTCAAAAGTCGTTGGATTTATGCTGAAATCCTCAATCGCCCCCCGGGTGGCCCGCATCCCGTGTTTAATGCCTCCCCCTTCAAAGGCCGGCCCGGCGGAACAGGCCGCGCAGGTCATCCACTCCGAATTGCCGACCACAATCTCTCCATTGGTTCCCAAATCAATATACAGGGTCAATTTGTCCTGCCGGGACATACCGGAACCCATAACCCCGGCAATAACATCCCCTCCCACATAACTGGCTATGGAAGGAAATAAATAAACCTGCACATGGTCCGCCAGATCCAGTCCCAGTTCCTTGGCCCGGATTAAAGGAACATAGTTCATCGGGGGCGTGTAGGGGGCCTCCCGGATATACCGCGGTTCAATCTCCAGAAACAGATGGGTCATGGTGGTATTTCCCGCCACGGTCATCTGGGTGATGGTTTCCACCGGGACTTTATGTTGTTTTAATAACTGCTTAATAATTCCATTGATGGTGGAAACCACCAAGTCCTTCATTTTTTTTAGGCCGTTGTCTTTTTGGGTATAAGCGATCCGGGAGATGACATCTTCCCCATAGGCGATCTGCGCGTTATACTCTACCGCCTGGGCTAAAATTTCACCGTTATTTAAATTCAACAATTGTCCCCAAACCGTGGTGGTTCCAATATCTACGGCCACGGCAAAATTTCTGCTGGTGGTGTCCCCGGGTTCGATATTGATCAGTTGGACTTTACCGCCCTTTTTTCTGGAGTTGGCTAACGTTACCGTAATCTTCCATTCTTTTTCCCGTAAGGCGGACGCCATTTTACGGACAGCGTAAAAGTCGACGTTGATGTTCCCGATCTGATGGGTTTGCTTTAAGGCGCGGATAACTCGGGTCAGGTCGCTAAGATTATCGGCTATGGTGGGAGGAGTGATTTCCAAATATTTTTTTTCTACCGGCGGGTGAAATTTTCCATCGACGATCAGATCTTCAATCTTAATTTCAGTGACCACCTGCCAGGCCCCGGATCGGGGTCTTTCTTTAGCCAAGACCTTGCGATCCAACTGGGATTCAGGAGGAATGGTAACATCTAAATCACTTTTAATAATAGTTTTACAGGCTTGTCTTACACCCAGTTCAAAGTCCGCCTGGGATATTTTGTCGGTCTGTTCGCTTTCTACCACCCCTTGATCGACAATCACCCGGCATTTTCCACATACCCCTTCTCCTCCACAGGAGGCATTGATATGAACACCGGCCTGCATGGCGGCCCGGAGGAGATTTTCACCAGAGGATACCCAGACTTCGGCTTTATCCGGATAAAAAGTAACTTTTTTTGTTTCCATTTAGTTTTTCTAAATAACCTGTACCCCTTTGTCAAGAAATAAGGGGGTAATTTAAATAGCAGTTGATTTTTTTTAATAAGTTGAGTATAGTACTACGATTTGATTTTATAATAATTTCAAAGAAGTATGGTCCGGCAAGGTCATTAGGACCTGGAGGGTTGCCTTGGATAGCCGGGCAACCTCATATCCAGAGGATAAACTGTTAATAATTTCCCTTTCCTTGACCGTAAGGGATTAAGGAAGAGTTGATAGTTAAATAGTTCAAGAATAGGCCGTTAAATGCTTATTAATATTTTTTATAATGATTTCAATAAATTATTATAGTTTTCCCTGTTTTACAGTCGTAATAATAAATAATAATAAAAATTTAATTTTTTTTAATACTTACTATTTAAGGAGAACTCTTTATGGAACTGACCATCCAAAAACAACCTTTGTTGGATGGACTGCAGATGGTCCAGGGAATTGTGGAAAAGAAGAGTTCTATGCCAATTCTTTCCAATGTCCTTCTTGAAACCGTCGAAGAAGGAATTCATATCGTAGCTACGGATCTCCAGATAGGTTTGCGTCTTACTTGCCCGGCCAGAATAAAACAGCCCGGAGGAATTACCGTACTGGCGCGTAAATTTTTTGAAATCATCCGGGAATTACCGGATGGTGATATTTATTTACGTTTAAATGAAAATAATCGTTTATTTATATCCTGTAAGGATATCCAGTACCAGTTGGTCGGTTTGCCCCTATTGGATTTTCCAGCACTACCGGAAACCGAACAAAATCAGTTAATCTCCCTGGAAGGGGCCTTGATCAGAGAAATGATTCAAAAAACCATTTTCTCTATTTCCATAGAGGATACCCGTTATAACTTGTCGGGGATCTACTTTGAACACCTGGAACAGGAAGGTCATAAAATACTGCGTATGGTCGCCACCGATGGACACCGCCTTTCCCTGATGGATAAAGAAATAGGGGAGTTCAATGAGGAGGTTTTTCCCAAGGGGGTTCTTTTACCTCGAAAGGCGGTTTCCGAACTGCTGAAGATTTTAGATAAACCGGGACCCATCCAATTCGGGTTTAAAGATAACAACGGGTTGATCATCAAGGATCAAATGTTGTTTATTATGCGGTTATTGGATCGAAAGTTTCCGGATTACAATTTAGTTCTGCCCAAGAAAAAGGATAAAATTATCTCCATTCCTAAAAATGATTTTTTAGACGCCATGCGCCGTATGGCCGTTCTTTCGACGGATAAATATAAGGGCGTTAAAATTATTTTAACCAAAGGAAAAATGGAAATTCAATCCATCAACCCGGAAATTGGGGAAGCTAAGGAAAGCTTATCCTTGGAATACCAAGAAGAAAAAATGGATATTGGATTTAATCCCCGCTATTTTATCGACGCCCTGCAAGTAATGAACAGCGATAAGGTGATTATGGAACTCAATGACGGGGTCAGCCCGGCCATTTTAAAAGGAGAACAGGATCCGGGATATGTAGCCTTGATCATGCCGATGAAAATTTTTGATGAGACGGGCCTGTAAGTAAAAACAATAAAAAAATAATTTAGGACGGAGTCGCCGATAGTGTGTCAGCCCGGTCCAGCGAGTCCCGATTAACTGCTCCTGACAATTCCTTTTTTAAATCTTTATAAATACCTCCCATCCTCCCTTTAACCACGCCTGGGCGTGGCAGGCACGGGGAGGAGTCTTTTATTTAAACCATAGGATTAGAAACATGAGTACCTATAATGCGGATCAGATTAAAGTTTTGGAGGGATTAAAGGCCGTTCGCAAGCGCCCCTCCATGTATATCGGCAACACCTCGGTGGAGGGTTTGCATCAATTGGTTTATGAAGTGGTGGATAACAGTATTGATGAGGCCTTAGCCGGTTTCTGCAATCAGATCGATGTGATTATTCATTCGGATGACAGCGTTACCGTGGGAGACAACGGTCGGGGCATCCCGGTGGACATGCACAAGACGGAAAAAAAACCGGCCCTGGAAGTCGTTATGACCATACTGCACGCCGGGGGTAAATTTGACAACCAGAGTTACAAGGTTTCCGGCGGACTCCATGGGGTAGGCGTTTCGGTGGTCAACGCCCTTTCCGAGTATTTGGAAGTGGAAGTTCGGATCAACGGACAGGTTTATGCCCAACGGTATGAACAAGGAAATACCGTAACGCCCCTGGAAGTGATCGGGACCACCAAGCGAACCGGGACCCAGGTTCATTTTAAACCGGACGGGGCAATCTTTGAATCCACCGAATTCAGTTATGATCTTTTAGCCCAACGCCTGCGCGAATTATCCTTTTTGAATAAAGGGGTAAAAATTACGATTGAAGATGAAAGAAATCAGAAAAAAAACGAGTTTCAATACTTGGGAGGAATTAACTCTTTTGTCGAGCACCTCAATCGGAATAAGGAAACCATTCATCCTAAGCCCATTTATATTGGCGGGCAGCGGGGGGATATCAGTATCGAGGTGTCCTTCCAGTACAATGATTCCTATCAGGAAAAAATATTCTCTTATGCCAATACGATCAATACCCGCGACGGCGGTTCCCACTTAAGCGGTTTTAAGACCGCCTTGACCCGCAGTTTAAATCAATATGCCACGAAAGAAAACGTGCCCAAGGCCTTAAAAGAAAAGCTTTCCGGCGATGACGTGCGGGAGGGGATTACGGCCATTATCAGCGTCAAAATACCCCAACCGCAGTTTGAGGGGCAAACCAAAACCAAGCTGGGTAACAGCGAGGTCAAAGGCCTGGTGGAAAACCTGGTCTATGAGGATTTGAGCGCTTATTTGGAAGAACATCCCTCGGTGGCCAAAAGCATTCTGGTGAAAGTTTCAGAAACGGCCCGGGCCCGGGAGGCGGCCCGGAAAGCCAAGGAACTGGTCCGGCGCAAAGGGGTACTCAATGATACCTCCCTGCCGGGAAAGCTGGCCGATTGCCAGGAGAAAGATCCCCGTTTTTGTGAACTGTATCTGGTCGAAGGGGATTCGGCGGGCGGTTCGGCCAAGCAGGGGCGGGACCGCAAGTTTCAAGCCATTCTGCCCTTAAAGGGAAAAATATTGAACGTGGAGAAATCCCGTTTCGACAAACTCATTGAAAATAATGAAATTCGGACCATCATTACCGCTTTGGGGGCCGGGATCGGCGAAAATGATTTTGATTTTGATCACCTCCGGTATCATAAAATTATTATCATGACCGATGCCGATGTGGACGGCTCGCATATTCGCACCTTGCTGTTGACTTTTTTCTATCGGCAACTGCCCCAACTGGTGGAAAAGGGGCTGTTGTATATTGCTCAGCCGCCGCTCTACCGTTTGGTAACCGGCAAGGAAGAGACCTATATTAAAAACGATGAGCAATTTAATAAATTTCTAAATGCCCGGGGGACCGCCCGGAAAAAAATCATCTGGGAAAAGGCAAAAACCTCTTTGGATGGGGAGGCCTTGAGCCAATTTTTGGAAAAATTAAACAGTTACCTCCAGACCAGGGAGCGGTTGGAATTAAAAGGCTACTCCCCCGAAGTCCTGAGGTTGATCGATATTCCTGAAGGTCTGACCAAAGAGCGGCTGAAGGACCGGACGTACTTGGGGGACCTGAGCCGCCAATTGCTCCAACAGGAAATCTACACCGGGGACCTGGTGTTTGACGAAGAACATGAAGTCTACGGGCTGGTCATCCTGGATCAACCGGGCGGCAAACCGCGCTGCCTGATCGATTGGAACCTGCAAACCTCGGCCGACTTTCAAAAACTGAGAAGACTGCGAAAAGAGCTGCCCGGCCTGGGGGATTTTCCGGTCAAGGTGGTTAACGATCATCAAGCGCAGGAGGTCCAGACCCCGGAGTTCCTGTTGCAGTATTTTATGGAAGAAGGCAAAAAAGGCCTGGCCATTCAACGCTACAAAGGGTTGGGCGAGATGAACCCCCAGCAGTTGTGGGAAACCACCATGGACCCGGAACACCGGACGCTGCTGAAGATTCGGGTGGAGGATGTGGTGGAAGCGGATCAAATTTTCACCATTCTCATGGGGGACCAGGTGGAACCCCGACGGGATTTTATTTATCAAAACGCCCTGGAGGTTCGGGAGTTGGATATTTAGTAAAAAATTTATGGAAAACATATGAAATTAACAGCCCAGGAAGTTTCCACCAATATCGAAGACGAGATGAGACGCTCCTATATGGATTATGCCATGAGCGTGATCATCGGCCGGGCCTTGCCGGACATCCGGGATGGCTTAAAACCGGTCCACCGTCGCGTCCTTTTCTCCATGCGGGAATTGGGAAACGAGTACAATAAGGCCTATAAAAAATCGGCCCGCATCGTGGGGGATGTGATCGGTAAATACCACCCCCACGGGGATACGGCGGTCTACGACACCATCGTGCGGATGGCCCAGGATTTCTCCCTGCGCTACCCTTTAGTGGACGGCCAGGGCAATTTTGGTTCCGTGGACGGCGATTCGCCGGCCGCCATGCGGTATACTGAAATTCGTTTGACCCGTCTGGCGCACGAATTTATGGAAGACCTGGATAAGGAGACCGTGGACTTTATCCCCAATTACGACGGATCCCTGAGCGAACCGACGGTCCTGCCCACCAGCGTTCCCAACTTGCTGATCAACGGTTCTTCGGGTATCGCCGTGGGGATGGCCACCAATATTCCGCCTCATAACCTGGGGGAGATTGTTCAGGGTTTGCTGGCGCTGATTGATAATCCCGATCTCTCCGTACCGAATTTGCTGGCCCATATACCCGGGCCCGATTTTCCCACCGCCGGGTTTATCTACGGAACGGCCGGGGTCCGGCAGGCCTATGAGACCGGCCGGGGAATTATCCGGATCCGGGCCCGGGCCATGATCGAAAAGAGAAAGAACCAGAGCAAGGAAAGCATCGTTATCACCGAACTTCCCTATCAGGTCAACAAAGCCAGGCTGATCGAGAAGATTGCCGAACTGGTCAAAGAGAAAAAAATCGAAGGACATCCAGGATCTGCGGGATGAATCGGATCGGGAAGGGATGCGGATCGTTTTAGATCTTAAACGGGATGAAGTGGCCGAGGTTATACTAAATCAGCTCTATAAATTTACGGCCATGGAAACCACTTTCGGCATCATTCTTTTGGCCATTGTCAAGAATCGACCCCAGATCATGGGCCTGAAAACCATTCTGGTTCATTTCCTGGATTTTCGGCAGGAGATCATCCGCAAGCGGACGGCCTTTGAACTGCGGGAGGCCGAAAAAAAGGCCCATATTTTGGAAGGCCTGAAGATCGCCATCGATCATTTGGACGAAGTGATCGCGCTGATCCGCAAGTCCAAAAATCCGGCTGAAGCCAAGATCCAATTGATCGGGCGGTTTGAATTTTCCGAAACCCAGGCCCAGGCCATCCTGGAAATGCGCCTGCAGCGGTTGACCAACCTGGAACGGGAAAAGATCCAGCAGGAATACCGGGAGATCCTGAAAACCATTGAACGATTAAAGGGCATCTTAGCCAGCGAGGCCCTGATCCTGAATATCATCCGTGAGGAACTGACGGAACTTAAGAAAAAATTTGGCAATCCCCGGCGGACCGAGATCATCGAAGACACCACGGAAATCAAGCTGGAAGACCTGATCGTGGAAGAGGATATGGCCGTCACCATCTCCCACACCGGGTATATCAAGCGCAACCCGGTCAGCCTGTACCGCAGCCAACACCGGGGGGGAAAAGGGATTACCGGTATGGAGACCAAGGAAGATGATTTTGTCGAACATCTCTTCGTGGCCTCCACCCACGATTATTTCCTGTTTCTGACCAATCAGGGCCGGCTGTACTGGCTGAAAGTCCACGAAATCCCCCAGGCCGGCCGCCAGGCCCGGGGCAAGGCCATGGTCAACCTGCTCAACCTGCAACCTCAGGAGAAAGTGGCCACCATCCTCCCGGTCCGGACTTTCGAGGAAGGGAAATACATCTTCATGGTCACCCGAAAAGGACTGGTCAAGAAAACCGATCTGATGGCCTTCAGCCGGCCCCGGGCCGGAGGCATTATTGCCACCACCATCGTCGAAGGAGATGAAGTGATCGCCGCCGAACTGACCAAGGGGAAACAGGACATCTTTTTGGGGACCCGCAGCGGCCTATCCATTCGATTTAATGAAGGGGAAGTGCGGGAAATGGGACGGTTGGCCCAAGGGGTTCGAGGTATCCATCTGAAAGAGGACGACTGGGTCGTGGGGACCGCCGTGCTGGCCCAGGAAGGGACCTTACTGACGGTAACCGAGAATGGTTTTGGCAAAAGGACCCATACCGAGGAATATCGAAAACAGGCCCGGGGCGGAAAGGGCATTATTACTATGAAGACCACCGAAAGGAACGGGGCGGTGGTCGGGGTCCTGCCGGTGACGGATGAAGACGACCTGATGATTATCACCGACGGCGGAAAAATCATCCGCCTCCGGGTAAAAGACCTCTCCATCATCGGCCGGAACACCCAAGGGGTGCGCTTAATCAATTTGGATGAACAGGAAAAATTGGTCGGCGTCGCCCGGGCGGTGAAACGGGAAGAGGAGTAACCTTGACGGACTGGAAAGAAGTTCGTCAACTGGCGAGGTGATCAACGGTGGCCGGATTAAAAAAGAAAAAGCACGTGGGGGTAATCGGGGCCGGGAGTTGGGGCACCGTCTTGGCCCGTTTATTAGCCGAAAACGGTCATGCGGTTCAATTGTGGTGTTTTGAGGAAGAAGTGGCCCGGCAAATCAGGGAGAGGCGGGAGAACCGGACGTTTTTACCGGGCTTTCATCTGCCGGAATCCATTGAACCGGTCACCGACCTGGCTCGAGGCCATCCGGCAAAAGGAAATGCTCCTTTTGGTCGTCCCTTCTCATGTGTTTCGAGATGTCCTCAACCGAATGATTCCCGACCTTTCCGCCCTCAAGCCGGGTTGTCTCTGGATCAGCGCCGCCAAGGGGATTGAAAATGAAAGTCTGTTAACCATGACCGGGGTCATGAAGGAGATCCTGGGAGACGCCCATCATCCCTTTATCGGTTGTTTGTCCGGACCCAGTTTCGCGCAGGAAGTGGCCCGGGAGTTGCCTACGGCCATTTCGCTGGGAGCGATTCCAAAAAGAAGCGGCGGAGCGAGCCCAACGGTTATTCGCCAACGGCTATTTTCGGGTTTATACCAACCTGGATACGCTCGGTTTGGAAATAGGCGGGGCCTTGAAAAATGTAATTGCCCTGGCAGCCGGTATTTCCGACGGTTTAGGGTTGGGACACAATACCCGGTCGGCATTAATAACTCGGGGATTAGCGGAAATCAGCCGTCTGGGGGTCAAGATGGGCGCGCAGCAATCCACCTTTTTTGGGTTGGCCGGCATCGGGGATTTGGTGTTGACCTGTACCGGGGATTTAAGCCGGAATCGGACCGTTGGGCTTCGTCTGGGAAAGGGCGAGAAATTAAACAGTATCTTAGCTTCCATGACCATGGTGGCGGAAGGAGTAAAAACCTCCCGGGCCGCCTATCAACTGGCGCTCCGGGAACAGGTGGAAATGCCTATTGTCACCCAGGTCTATGGCATTCTTTACGAAAATCAGGTCCCTCGACGAGCCGTGCGGGATTTGATGAACCGCAACTTGAAGTCCGAGACCGGGGACGATTAATCAAAATTCGGAATAGATTTTGCATAACTTATCCACCGGAATTGGTGAACGAAAAGATTTGACAAAGGGGTTTTTTTTGTTATATTCGCTATGCTAGTTAATTCTTGCCCGTTGAATAACCCAATCCTTAAAAGAGGAGAGAGCTATGATAAAAAGATGGGCTGCCTTTATTACGATAGTCCTTTTGGTCATATTCCCGGCCAGTAGTTTTAGCGCTTCCGCGAAAAGCACCTCCAAGAAAAAAAATACGGTTTCTTCAAAAAAGGAAACTCAAAAGAAATCTTCAAAAATTGCCCCAAAAGGCAAAAAATCCTTAAAAACCAGGAAAAACCAGAATAACAAAATCGCTCAGGAAACCCCACAGACACCAAAACCGGGAAACCCGATGTTCAAGGTTACTCCCTTGGATAATGGGAAATTCCTTATTGAGCCCACGGATTCTTCTCTTCACCAGGATACCGGTCCGGACCAACTCAGCCTGATTAAAAAACCGGTTTTTGAGGAGGAGTCTGAAGGCCGCGGAAGACCCCAAAGAAGGGCAAGATATATTGGCCGGCTTCCCGCAGCTTTTGGTAGATTTTTCCAAACAACTGTTGGGAAAAGCTTACCGCCTGGGAGGAAATGGTCAAGGAAATGACGGTATTGATTGTTCGGGGTTCATGAAAAAAATCTATCAATCCGTAACCCTGACCCTGCCCCATTCCAGCCGGGAGCAGGCCAAGTTTGGGGCACTGGTGACCACGGATTGGGATTTGAGCCGGTTGCGCATAGGGGATTTGCTTTTTTTTAAGCGTAACCGTGGTGCCCCTATCGGCCACACCGGGATGTATATCGGGGAAGGGAAGATGATCCATTCCGCGAGCAAAAAGGGGGTTATCATTACGAATCTAACGAGTTCCAATTACTATAACCGGAATTTCGTTATGGCCCGACGACTTTTTATTCTTGATGATCCCCAGGTGGATGGATTTAAAGCCTTCAAAGGAGACTTTTACTCCTCAGAGCATTAAGATACTTCGCAATCCTCCCAGCAGACATTCTTTAGCCTCGCGAATCAAGTAACGTCGGTAAGGCCGGTCCAGGTAGGCATTCCGCGCGATCCGCAGTTCGGTGACCGCCATGATAAAAGGGATAATCCGGCAAATCCGGCAGAACATTTTTTCCGGTTCAGGAAAAAAGGAAGCGTAGCCCTTCAGAAAATGGCGAATGAACGGCTCGGCCCCCGACCGATCCCGACGGCGCCAGAGAAAGGCATGTTTGATTTCCCCGCAAACCATCCCCAGGTCCCAAACCCGATCGCTGTATTTCACCCGCTCTAAATCAAGCGCCACCAATTCCTGCTCCGAGGGAAAAATAAAATTCGTCGGCGTGGCGTCCCCATGGACCAGGACTTGAAGGGTTTGTCGGCCGGCGAGTCGGCTCAGCCATTGGTCAATCAACCAGGAAAAGATTTTTATACCCTGCAGTGGAGACCAACCCCTCCTCGCTGAGCTGGGTCAGGACTTTTTGGTAATAGGTTTGCACCGGCTGCCAATCCACCGAACGTCCATTTTGGGTTTTCTGATGAAGTCCGGCCAAAAAAAAAGCCAACTGTCCCAACCGGGCAAACAGGGGAGCCCCATCTTCCGGTAAATAGCCTGCTGTAAAAAATAGTCCAAGTTCCTGCCCGCTTCCCATTCCTGGACCAATCCCAGCGGCAAATGATTTCTGTTTCCTAAAGGGCGGGCAACCCGGCAGGGAAAGCCGTTGAAACCCTAAGCCTCGCAGGAGAAGCATATGGTCATATTCCCTCTCGATCAGGGCCAGATTCCGGTTTTTCAAGGATTCCGGCAGAAAACAATATTTGGCAATGACCCGTTTTCCGGACGCTTCCCTCTGAAAAAAGAAAAACCCAATGCGATCCGGCCAACGGGGCTATTCGGAATCGAGGTTTCTCTAGATGAGCCCCCAATTGGGGATAAACAATGTCGGCTAAGAAGTGAAAGAAGGGATGGCGGGGGTTAAGAAAAGCGTTGTTGTTGAAGGGCATAGCCTTTAAAAAAAGGATTCCCGGATTCGGAAAAGGTTGGAGGAATCCGGGAATCTTTAAGAGCGGTCCGCTGGAAGATAGAATTATTCGTTTTCGATAATGGTCGTCATGCCCATGCCGCCGCCCACGCACAGGGTGGCTAGACCCAGGGCAGGTTACGGCGCTTCATTTCGTACAGCAGGGAAATGATAATCCGCACCCCGGTGGCGCCCACCGGATGACCCAGACCGATCCCGCTGCCGTTCACGTTGGTAATTTCCCGGTCCAGCCCCAATCCCCGCTCGCAGGCCAGGTACTGGGAGGCGAAGGCCTCGTTTACTTCAATGAGCTGGATATCCGAGAGGGCCAGGCCGGCCTTTTTTAGACATTTTTCAGTGGCCGGCACCGGGCCGTACCCCATGAATTTAGGATCCACGCCGGCGGCCGCCTGGGCCACGATTTTGGCCAGGGGGGTTAGACCCAATTCCTGGGCCCGCTGCCGGGTGGTAACCAGGACCGCGGCGGCCCCGTCGTTCAGGCCGGAGGAGTTGCCGGCGGTGACCGTTCCCTCCTTTTTGAAGGCCGGGGCCAATCGCTCCAGGTCGGCCATGGTCAAGCCGTAACGGACATGTTCATCGGTGTCCACGACCTTGGGGTCCCCCTTTTTCTGGGGGATGGCTACCGGCACGATTTCCTCTTTAAATTTTCCGGCTTTGATGGCGGCTTCGGCATTGTGGTGGCTGCGCAGGGCCACGATATCCTGGTCCTGACGGGAAATGTCGTATTTCTCCGCCAGGTTTTCCGCGGTCTGCCCCATGATATACCCCTTCTTTTCCAGCAGGTTGCTCCCGGAATGCAGCATCTCCCACATGGCGTCGGTCATCTCCCCGTGGGTCAGTCGCTGGCCCCAGCGGGCGGTTTTCAGCACGTAGGGGGCGCTGCTCATGGACTCCACCCCGCCGGCCAGGACGAATCTGCGAGTCCCCGGCCTTGATCTGCTGGGTGGCGAAGGCTAGGGCGGCCATGGCCGAGGAACACTGCCGTTGGATGGTGACGGCCGGAACTTCGACCGGGATCCCGGCTTTGAGGGCCGCCGTCCGGGCCGTATTGGCCTCATCCGGACACTGGACACAGTCCCCTAAAATAAGGTCATCCAGAAGACCCGGGTCGATTTTGGATCGCTGGAGCACCTCGTTGATAACCAGCGCAGCCAGTTCATAGGCCCGGAGCGTCCGGAAGGCCTCTCCGAATTTGCCGATCGGGGTTCGGGCGGCGGCGACGATAACGACATCGTTTGGATTTTTCACGATGAATTCCTCCTTGAGAAAAATGAATTGTCATTCATTTCTACCCTAAAACCCAACGGCCGTCAACTCTCAAGTAGTGCCGAGAGGTTTAATGCTTGTCTTTAAGCCGGTCAACTATTTTACAATCTACCCATCAAAGAAGGCCTCCGGCGATGGCCTGCCCCGCCTTTGACCTTTTATTTCAAAACCAAGGAGGGTTAAGATGTCACCAAAACCGACAGACGCGCTTTTGCCTTTGATTCAGGGGGCCGTTCACCTGAGCGACGATAACCGGGTGAGCATCCCGGATCCCCAAAAACTTCGGGAAGAAACCATCGATCGACTTATAAACCAGGCCGTTTTCGCCGATCCGGACCAGAAGGCCCTGGCCCGCTGGCTGATCTGGGAACTGGGCTGGAAGCTGGGTCTTTATCCGGCCTCCATTCATGCGTTTTACCTGGCGAAAGGCCGGGGGGCCATGGCGGAACGTTTCACCGTACCGGCCATCAACCTGCGGGCCATGACCTATGACAGCGCCCGGGCGGTCTTCCGGGCGGCCATACCCCGGAAAGTCGGGGCCCTGATTTTTGAAATCGCCCGCTCGGAGATCGGCTACACCGATCAGCGGCCGCTGGAATACTTTATTTCCGTCATGGCGGCCGCCATCAAGGAAGGGTATCAGGGACCCCTGTTCTTGCAGGGAGACCATTTCCAGGTGAGCGGGAAAAAGTTCAAGGATCAACCCGAAGAGGAAGTCCAGGCCATTGAACAGCTCATCCAGGAGGCCATTCAGGCGGGTTTCTATAACATCGACATCGATACCTCCACGCTGGTGGATTTGAGTCAATCCACGATCGAGGACCAGCAGCGGGTCAACTGCGAGCAGTGCGCCCATTTCACCTCCTTTATCCGCAAGCACCAGCCGGCCGGCATCACCGTCTCCGTGGGCGGGGAGATCGGGGAAGTGGGCGGGAAGAACAGCGACGAGACCGAGCTGCGGGCCTTTATGGACGGGTACCGGCGCGCCCTGCCGGCCGGCTTGCCGGGCTTGTCCAAGATCAGCATCCAGACGGGCACCAGCCACGGCGGGGTGGTCCTGCCCGACGGGACCCTGGCCCAGGTGGCCATCGATTTCAACGTCTTAAAAACCCTGTCCGAAATCAGTCGCCGGAGCTACGGCATGGGCGGCACGGTGCAGCACGGGGCCTCCACCCTGCCGGATGAGGCCTTCAACCAGTTCGTGACCCACGAAGCCATCGAGGTGCACCTGGCCACCGGGTTTCAGAACATCATCTACGATCACGAGAAATTTCCGGCGGAACTGCGGCAGCGCATGTACGAGTATCTCAAGACCAATCACGCCAACGAGTGGAAATCCGGAAAAACGGAAGAACAATTCCTCTACAGCACCCGCAAGAAGGGTTTAGGACCCTTCAAGGCCGACCTGTGGAATCTCCCGGAAGATATTCGGGCCGCGCTGCGAGCGGCCTGGAAGAAAAATTCGGGTTCCTGTTTGACCAGCTTCAGGTGGGGAATACGCTGGAGTTGGTCAAAAAATACGTTCCTCCGGTGGAAGTGAAAAAGGGGCTGAAGGATTTTGGATTAGAAAAAAGCGGGGAAGAGGACGTTTCCGATCTGTCGGATTAATCAAAAACTGGGTCATAATTTCATTTATTTGCTTATTTGGAAAGACAACCTATTTTTGAACCCCGGAAACTTTTTGATCCGGGTGGGGTCATTGCGAGGAGAGAAACGACGAAGCAATCTCCTGTTTTTGTATTTTCCCCAGGGCATTGCGGGGAAGGGCCGGGAGCAGTGCAATTTCTTTGGGGCACTTATAAGGGGCCAGGCGTTGGCGGCAGTGGGTGATGAGCTCTTCGGATGAGAAGAGACGCCCTCCTTCAAAACCACAGCGGCCAGGACCTTCTCCCCCAGATCCTCATCCGGGCGGCCGTACACGGCGGCTTCCAGGACGGCTTCATGGGCTTCCAGGATATTTTCCACTTCCTTGGGGTAGACGTTCAATCCTCCCGAGATAATTAATTCCTTGGCCCGGCCCACTAAATAAAGGCGGTTGTCGTCGCCGGGGTCCTGATAGCCCAGATCCCCGCTTTTGAACCAGCCGTCCTGAAAGGCCTCCGCGGTCTTTTCGGACTGCCGCCAGTAGCCTTTGAAAATATTATTACCCCGGATCCAGACCTCCCCGACTTCCCCTGGAATGACGTCATCTCCTTTGGAATCCACCACGCGCAGTTGAACCCCGGCCAGGGGATACCCCACACTTTTGGCTTTTCTTCCCTCCGGGGCATAGGGATTGGAGGCGATCATCCCGGCCTCGGTCATGCCGTAGCGTTCGAGGATGGTGTGTCCGGTCTGCTCCCGGAAGCGGTTGAACAATGGTCTCGGACAAGGGGGCCGATCCGGAGATAAAGACCCGCAGGGTGTTTAATTGGGGCTTATCCAGCAAGCCTTCCCAGGCCTGGCTCAATCGCTGGTACATGGTGGGAACCCCCATAAAAATGGTGCAGGATTCCTGATCGAGGGTTTCCCAGACCGTCCGAGGATCGAAGCGTTCGAGCAGGATCAACGTGGCTCCGGCCAGGAGGCAGCCGTGGAGGGCCACCACCAGTCCGTGAATGTGAAAGAGGGGGAGGGCATGGAGCAAGATGTCTCTTTCGGACCAATGCCAGGCCTGGTGGAGCGCCTGCAGATTGTGGATCAGGTTGCCGTGGGTAATCATGGCCCCCTTGGACCGGCCGGTGGTCCCGGAGGTGTAGCAGAGGAGCGCCGGGTCTTCCTCGGAAGTGGGATAAGGAAGATCCCGTGTCGGCGTTGGTCCTGGGTTAAAAGACGGGGATAAGAGATGCAGTTGGGGCATTCGACCGTCGATCGAAAGCACCGGGATATCCGGAAATCCTATCAGGGCCTTTTTCAGTTCATCGTATTTTTCCTGAAAGGTGATCAGTAGATTGGCCTCGGAGTCAAACAGGAAATAGGCGACTTCGTCCGGAGAGTATCCCGGATTGAGGGGCAGGACCACGGCCCCGAGGGCTAAGGCCGCCAGGTGCAATCGATGAATTCCAGTCCCTTGGGCAGGAGGAGGGCAACCCGATCCCCCTTTGCGATCCCCAGTTCTTTCAGGGTTGAGGCGGAATGTTTTATGTTTTGTTCCAGATCATGATAAGACAGTATTCGGTCCCGGAAGAGAATGGCCGGTTTCAGGCCGATGGGGGATTTGTTTTTCAAGAGTTCCCGGGTTAAATTCATTTTATTTTAACAGCAGGCCGTTGATTTTCTGGAAATGGACGTCAAGGGTGAAAAGCGCCAGACCATGTTGCATGGCTGAGGATGCAATCCATAGATCATTGGTCGGTATAGGCAGCCCCCGCGATTTGAGATCGCAGAAGATCTTCGCATAATATTCGGCGGTTTCGTCGTTGATAGCTATTGGGTCCACCCGGGGAGAATTCAAGAATTCATCCAATTCTTTCCGATTTTGGGCTTCGCTGTTTCCTCCTTTGAAGCCGGCGAGAAGCTCTCCGAAAACGATACTATTGATCCCGATATAATCGACGAGCTGCAAAATTTCAACCACATCTTCCCGGTTTTGTTTAAATGCGGCGTAAATATTGGTATCCAATAAAATCTTCTTCATTTCCAGAGATCCGGGTCAATCTGATTAAAAGATTTTGTATTTTCGTTGAAATCTTTGCAATCCTCCGGACTCCAGGTCCCGGCGAGGTGGTCCAGGTCGTGGTGCACTAGTTGACGGTTTTTTTTCTTAAACCCTAATGCTTCTTGAAGCAGGATCAGGATTTTTTTGTTGACGCTGATGCCCTCCCGCTTCGCCGCTTTTTTTAGAGCCAGGCTCAGGTCGTCGTCAATCCCCCGCAAGGTTATTACTTTCATGGCGCCCCCCCCAAAGACAGCATACTTTGCTATCAATATGATGTCTTTTTTTATAGCACGATTTCGGTATTGGTCAATCAATTTTTTTAGGTTATAAAAAGATTGATGGTCTCGCAAAAGTAGTCATTGCGAGCGGAGCATTCCCCCGGCACAACCATCTGATTCCAGGGGATTGCATCGTCGCTTCACTCCTCACAATGACGGCGGTTGGGACTTTTTGTGAATTATCAAGAAAGGATCACCATGAATTTAACCGAACAAGTCTCTGGAATTTGCCCGTTCCTGGGGAGCGGCCATCGTCGGGGTGGCCACCCGGGAGACCCTGGCCGGCGGCCCGCCCTCGGTGGATCTCGAATACATCCTGCCCGGCGCCCGGTCGGCGGTATCGATCGCCGTTCCCCTGAACAGCGAACATATACGGGCTTTTTTGGCCAAGGAAGACCGCCTGAGCCACGAGCAGGACAACTTTCGGGTCAACATGCAGGCCACCGGCATCGCCGCCTACCTGGCCCGCTATCTGGAACAGAAAGGCCATCCTTCCCAAGGGGTGACCTCCAACGACGCCTACCGGGAGGAAGTGCCGGGCGGCCGCCAGAGCATGCTGCCGGACCTTTCCCACCGCTACCTGGCCGTTCGATCGGGCGTGGGCTGGTTCGGGTTTTCGGGAAATGTGATCACCCCCCAGTACGGGGCGGCGGTCATACTGGCGACCTGCGTCACCACGGCCGAACTGGAGCCGACCGATCCGCTGCCGCCCGCTGAAAACTACTGCGACCGCTGCGGCCTCTGCCTGGCCGCCTGCTGCTCGGCCCTGATGGATCCGAAGGAAGAGACTCGGGTGACCCTGGGGGGGATGGAATTTTCCTATGCCAGGCGAAGAAACTACCTGCGCTGCGAGCTGGTCTGCGGCGGGCCCACCGGGCTGCCTCCCGTCCGGGAAATGGTCCACCTGGTCGCCGGGACGCTTCCTGATCCCCGAGGACGACCAGGCCTTCCGGGAAGTCATGATCAAAGGGATGCGGGCCTACAACCGGCGCCCGCCCATGGAGGGCGGGTACCCGCATATCCTCATGCGCTCCAAACTGTATCTGACCTGCGGCAACTGCCAACTCCTCTGCCGACCCGACCCGGCCGAGCGGAAGGAACTGTTTAAGCTGCTGACCCATTCGGGCTGCGTCATTCAGCACCCGGACGGAAGGCTGGAAAGGGTTTCACCGGAGGAGGCGGAAAGCTATGTGGCCGGGTTGGGGGAGGCGGAGCGGGCACTGTATAGCTGATTTTTGATCAGATTGAGCGGAATGTCAAATAACCCGAATAATATCTTTGAGAGGCCCGAACTACGAGATCAGGTCCGTATCTTTCGGAGCCGAGACCACGCCGGCCGGGTGGTGGCCGGGATGCTGGGGAAATTCAAGGGGACCGATTCCCTGATCCTGGCGATTCCCTCGGGCGGGATCCCGGTGGGCGTGGCTATGGCCGAAGAATTGAACCTGCCCCTGGAGGCCGCCGTGGTCAGCAAGATCACCCTGCCCTGGAACACCGAGGCCGGGTACGGGGCCGTGGCCTTTGACGGCACGGTGCGGATCAACGAGGACCTGCTGCCCCACCTGCGGTTGAGCGAACAACAGATCGCCGAAGGGGTCGAGAAGACCCGGCAGAAGGTGCAACGGCGGGTCAGGCAATTTCTGGGGGAGCGGCCTTTCCCGGATCTCAGCCGGAAAACAGCCATCCTGGTGGACGACGGCCTGGCCTCCGGGTTTACCTTGCTGGTGGCGGTGGAGGCTGTTCGCCGCCTGGGGTCCAGGGAGATCATCATCGCCGTACCGACCGGCAGCGCCGACCGGGTGCGCAAGGTGGCGCGGGAGGTGGACGCCCTCTACTGCGCCAATATCCGCGAAGGCTGGGGTTTTGCCGTGGCCGAGGCCTATCGGCGCTGGGTTGACCTGGAGGAAGAAGAAGCCGTAAGATTATATAAGGATTATCAGATCCGCTTTCAGAAGGCCTCTATCCACCATTTGAAAATCCCTCCCAATTCGTAATAGCTATTTTTCCTTCCACTCCGGCTGTCTTTTTTCAATGGAAGCCGTCATCCCCTCAATGGCGTCGGGCCACTGGGCCTGGGAGGCCATCAATTCCTTGGCATAATGATAGGCCTGGCGTTCGGGCATGTCGATCTGCTGGTAGAAATGCTGCTTGGCCGTTCCCAGGACCAGGATGCTGTACTGGGCGATTTCCCGGGCCAGCTTCCAGGTCTCTTCTTCGAGTTTTTCATCAGGGACCACTCGGTTAATCAGCCCCCATTCCAGGGCCTGTTGGGCGCCAATAAAATTCCCGGTAAAAAGCATCTCCAGACAGCGCTTGGAACCGATGGCCCGGCTGACGGCCACCGTGGGCGTCGAACAGTTGTACCCGATCTTGATTCCCGACATGGAAAACTTGGCTTTTTTTTCAGCGGCCACGGCCAGGTCGCAGCCGGCCACCAGGTGGCAGCCCCCGGCCATGGCGATCCCCTGGACCTGGGCGATAACCGGCTGGGGGATGGACCGCAGGGCGTCGTACATATCGATGCAGGTTTGAAAAAACCGGCGGACATCGTTGATCGGCTGGTTCAGGATCTCCAGCCGGTCATGGCCGGAGCAAAAGAGGTCTCCGGCGGCCTTGATGATGATCACCCGGACGGTTTTCTCGTGGCCGGCTACTTTCAAACAGTGAGTCATTTCCAGCTCGGCCTGGATACCCAGGGCATTGCGCTTCTCCGGCCGGTTCAAAGTCAAAATACCGATTTGCTCTTTTTCTTCATAAAGGATGTGCTGATAAGACATGGCGGGCCTCCTTATTCCAGTATTCCACCATTCCATTATTCCCGACAGGGATTCTAGGTTAAAGGGTTACTGTACTTTTTCCTTGTCTCGGAGCAGCCGCCGCAAAGCCTTGCCGGCCGCTGATCGGGGGATCTCGTCGATGAATTCCACGGCTACCGGGACCTTGTAGGGAGCCATTTTGGCCTTGCAGAAAGCCCGGATTTCTTCGGCGCTGGCGGTCTCACCTTCTATGATCTGGATAAAGGCCTTGGGCGCCTCTCCTTTGAGGTCATCAGGGATGCCGATGACCACTACGTCTTTAATCAAGGGGTGGGCCAGCATCATATCTTCCACTTCTGAGGGAAAAACTTTCTCCCCACCCACATTGATCATGTCTTTCAGGCGATCCACGATATAGGCATAACCCGCTTCATCCATATAAGCAATGTCCCCGGAGTGGAACCAGCCTTCGGCATCGAAGACCTGCTGGGTGGCCTCGGGTTTGTTCAGGTACCCGCGGGTGACACAGGTCCCCCGCACGCAAAGTTCTCCCTGCTCGCCCGGGGGAAGGGTCAGGCCGCTGGGATCGACCACTTTCATTTGCGCATCGGCCAACCCTCGACCGCAGGAGCCGATCCGGGTCTCGGTGTAGGGTGAGGTTGCGCCTACGCAGGAAACCTCGGTCAGGCCCCAGGCTTCGGCGTAACGCCATTTTAAGGTTTCCTGGATCTGATGAATGAGGTTCTCGGGCATCTTGGTAGCGGCGGACAGGCAAAAACCGATTGAAGAAAGGTCCCGTTGATCAAGGTCAGGCTGTTTGAGGATGAGGTTATACATGGGTGGAACACCGATGAAGACGGTCGGTTTCAAGCGTTCGATATCCGCGATGGTCTTTTCTGGGTAAAAGCGCTCCACGGTAATGACGGTACCGCCCCGGGAAAGCATGCCGAAGGTCCCGTTAACCAGCCCCCAGCAATGGAAAATCGGGGTGGCCACCATAATGGTGTCCAGGGGGCTAAAGTGGACTTTTCCGAATTCGACGGCGTTATGCCAGATGTTCAGATGGGTGGCCATGACCCCCTTGGGCCAGCCCGTGGTCCCGGAGGTGTACATGAGGTGGCAGGTGTCGCTGCCTTTGGTTCCCGGGTCGTCAAAGGAGGATCTGGATTCCTTCAGGATGTTCATTAAGGAGGGGCCCCCGCTTTTTCGTGAATCCTCAATCGGGATCACGGTATCCAGGGATTTTACCTCAGACCGGATGGCTTCGATGATCGGTAGTCTGGCGGCATCCACCAGGACTGCCCGGGAGTTGCAGTCCTTGAGAATGTAGCTCACTTCTTGCTCCTTGAGCATGGCGTTGACTACATTGACGACCAATCCGGCCCGGACCGTGCCCAGATACCCGATGATCAACTCCGGAAGACTGGGGAGAAAAAGGGAGAGTACCCCCCCCTTTTGCAATCCCAGTTTCAGAAAACCGGCGGCGGCCCGATCGATCAGCGAATCAAGTTCCGCGTAAGAGATGCGCCGGTCTTCGAAAATAATAGCGGTTTTTTGAGGGGTTTCCTTCAGGGGGCGATTGATGATTCGCGAAATGTTCATATCCTATCGAAACTCCTTGCTTTTGAAAAAACTTATTATTAATGTCAAGGGTTGTCAACATTTTTCCCGGCTGGAAACGGTGGAACAAGGAGGGGAAGCGATTGAAGGAACACATACCCTTGGGCGTCGGGTTTTACCCGGACTGGTGGAACAAGCATTACGGTATCTCCTACGACCGGGATTATTATTTCGACCCGGAAACCCGGATTGCAGCCCGTCTGGAAATGGATAAAAGGCTGTATGAGCGTTTTGGGGATGTGGGCCTGGGGGACCCGGACCCGAAGCCCAAACCCTTCATCACTTTCGGCATGGTCATGCTGCCGGCTGTTTTCGGCTGCGAGATCGTCTTCAAGAAGGACGCTCTGCCCTGGGCTCTGCCGCTTAACTTTTCGGATGAACAGATCATGAAACTGGAGGTCCCGGACATTACCAAAACCTATCCCCTGACCGAGGTGGTCAAGCAGATCGAATATCTCCAGGGAAAATTCGGGCGGGTTGTGGGGGATATCAATACCACCGGGGTGCAGAACCTGGCCCTCAAGCTGCGCGGCGAGCAGCTTTATTTTGACTATTTTGAAAAGCCGGATTTGTGTCATCACTTGCTGACGGTCTGTACCCGGGCCATCATCCAATTGTTCCAATTCGTCTATAAGCTTACCGGGACCGGGGCCATGGACGTGACCCCCATGTGCGATCCGACCTATTATGTGCTTCCCAACTGCACGGTGGAGCAGATTTCTCTGGCCACCTACGAAAAATTCAACCTGCCCTATGACAATCGGGTGGCTAAGGCCTGCCATCCCCTAGGGATCCACCACTGCGGATCGGTGAACCAGGTACTGGAAGGGTATGCCAAAGTCCGCCATCTGAAATTTCTGGAGATCGGTTTCGGCTCGGATGTCCGCCGGACACGTGAAGTCCTGGGTCCCAAGGTGGCGGTCAATGCCCGTATCAACCCCGTATTGATGAAGAACGGCACCCCGGAAGAGGTTTCCAAAGAGGTTCGACGGCTGATAGCCCAAGGGGACCCACTGGAAAATTTTTCCATTGACACGATAGGGCTGACTTACGGCACTCCGGATGAAAACGTGAAGGCGGCCAGGCGAACGGCGGCGGAGTATGGAAAAATTATTAGAAAGAAGACTTCGAAAAAGGAAAAAGTCTTAGTCTCCGGCTTATCAAAAAAAATGAAGTCCGTGGAAACGGTAGTCCAAAGCCCCACCCGGACGGTGTTGATCGGGGCCCACCAACCTCTAGTGACCATCGGCGAACGGATTAATCCGACCGGGCGCAAAAAGCTGGCCAGGGCTCTGGAAGCAGGCGATCTGAAGATGGTACAGGAAGAAGCTCTGGCCCAGGTTCGGGCCGGGGCGCACATCCTGGACGTCAATGTCGGGGTTTCCGGAATTGATGAGCCTCGGGTCCTGCAGCAAGCCGTCCGGGCCATTCAGGAGGTAACGGACGTGCCCTTGTGCCTCGATTCCGCCCTGCCGCGGGCACTGGAGGCGGGTCTGGAGGCCTACCAGGGAAAGGCCCTGGTTAATTCGGTGAACGGGGAACCGAAAAAACTGGATCGGATCCTGCCGCTGGTCAAGGCCTACGGGGCGGCGGTGATCGGCCTGACCATGGATGACCGGGGAATCCCGCAGAAGGCAGAGGACCGACTGAAGATCGCCCGAACCATCGTGAAGCGTGCTGAAGAAATGGGAATATCCCGGGAAGATGTGATCATCGATCCCCTGGCCATGGCCCTGAGTGCCGACCACCTTACCGCCCTGGAAACCCTGAAGGCCTTGCGGATGATCCGGGAAGAACTGGGCGTCAACCTGACCCTCGGCCTTTCCAATATTTCCTTCGGGCTGCCGGACCGCACGGCCATCAACGCGGCCTTTTTAAACATGGCGGTTTTGAGCGGGCTCACCTGTGCCATCATGGATCCCACGGTCCGGGAGCTGCACGGAGCGGTTTTGCTGGGGGATCTGCTTATGGGTAAGGATGATAACTGCCTGCGCTACATTGCCGCGGCGGGCCGGAAGGCCGCCGGGGAGGCCGGGACTGTGATGGAGGCGTCGTCCGGCGACGTCCCGGTTACGGACTTGGAGCGGCTTAAATCCGCGGTGATTGCGGGGAAGCGACGGGAGGCCGAAGAGTTGACTCGCAGGACCCTGGAACAGGGTATCGATCCCCAGGAGATCATTCACAGCACGCTGATCCCGGCCTTGAACGTGGTGGGGGAACGGTTCGAAAAGCGGGAGATCTTCGTCCCGGAGATGATGGTTTCGGCCAAGGCCATGCAGGCCTGTGTGGACCTGGTCAAGCCCCATTTGTCGCAGGACGCCGCGGAAGCCCCGCTGGCAACCATATTGCTGGGCACGGTGTTCGGCGATCTCCACGACATCGGGAAGAACCTGGTGAAGTTGTTGCTGGAATCGGCCGGCTTTCGGGTGGTCGACTTAGGGGAGAATGTTCCGGCAGAGCGGTTCGTGGAGGAGGCCCGCAAACATCAAGCCCGGGTGGTAGGGCTGTCATCGCTGCTGACCACAGGGGACCCTTTCGTAGAACAAACCGTTAAGGCTATCCGGGCCAGCGACCTCGCCGGAACGGTCAAGGTGGTCTGCGGCGGCGCGGCCCTGACCCCGAAATTCGTCCTGGAAACCTGCGGCGCCGACGCCTACGCCAAAGACGCCGCCGACGGGCTGAGGAAGATCAAGGAGATGGTGGGGGTTCAGTGAGGATGTTTTGGGGGTTTTCCCGGTCAAATTCCCACTTTTGGGGATTGTCTAAGACATATTGCTGTATCCGAACCATTTCGTCTGCATCACGGACGATATGCTCGTAATAATTTCGTTGCCACAATTTGCCCGAGAAGGAAGGCCACTCGGATTGTTTCACTCCGTCCGCATAATTTTTGGTGGTCATCGTTTTAAACCGATGGACCACCTCCGGCAACGATAACCCATTTCCCCGTTCCCCATCCCGATCCGTAGGGGCAACCCCCCGTGGTTGCCCTGCGATCCGTGGGTGCGCGACAATTGGTTGCCACAAACCGGGCAGGCACGGGGGCCTGCCCCTACATTTCTGCAAAACGAATGCCGACTATCCTTAATAGGGAGAATCATTAAAAAGAATATGTGGATGGTGGAGAGACCCGTTGGATTGACAATTCAGACATAAATGGGATATTTTTAAACAATGCCCACCATACATTTTCTCCCTTTTCAAAAATCTATAGAACCCGACGGCCGGCGAACACTGCTGGAACTGGCCCGGGAGCTGGGACTGCCGCTGCAGGCTTCCTGCGGGGGGAAGAAGTTCTGCGGCAAATGCCGAATCATTATAGAAGAAAACCGGGAGCCTCTGGCGCCGCCCACGAAAAGGGAACAAGAAGTCTTGGGGGATTTGCTTCAACAAGGCTATCGGCTGGCCTGTGAAACAACCTTGTCCGGCGAGGCCCGGGTTCGCATCCCGGACGAAAGCCAAACCCGGCCTCCGGTTGTTTTGACCTCCGACGGGTTCGGGGAACTCCCGGTCCGCCTGCACCCCGCGGTGGAACCTTATTATCTGGAGGTGTCCCCGCCGGTTCTGGAAAAGGTGATCGCCGACCGGGAGAGGCTTCTCAGTGCATTGGAAGCCGGTTATGGGTTGAAAAAAGTCGAGATAGACCCGCTGGTTCTGCCGCACCTCCCGCAGACCCTTCGCGCTCGGGAAAACAGGGTGACGGCGGCCGTCCGTAACGGCCGGGAAGTGGTTGGATTATTCCCGGGCCGGGAAGAACGGGTGCTGGGGTTGGCTGTCGATATCGGGACGACCACGCTGGTGGTCTACCTCCTCGATCTCCAGACCGGGGTGCGACTCGCGGTTTCCTCGGCCCTGAATCCGCAGGTTCATTTCGGCGACGACGTCATTACCCGGATAGCCTTCTGCCAGAAGGACGCGAATGGATCGGTTCAACTCCGGGAGGCCGTCAGGGCAGGGATCAATGAACTGATCGGACGGGCGGTGGAAAAGGCCGGATCCCGGACCGAGCTGATCCTGGGAGCGGCCGTGGCGGGAAATACGGCCATGCACCATTTTTTTCTGGGGTTGGAAACCCAATATCTGGCCCGGGCCCCCTATCCGCCGGTTGTCCAGGGAAGTGTGTTTGTAAAGGCCCGCGACGTGGGCCTGGCCATCAACCCTTCCGGAACGGTGCACCTGCTGCCCCTCAAGGCGGGATTTGTCGGCAGCGACATCATCGCCGGAATTCTGGCCACGGGGCTGCATAAATCCCGCCGGGTCCGCCTGCTGATAGACCTGGGCACCAACGGTGAAATTGTTCTCGGCAACCGGGATCGTATGCTCTGCTGTTCCACAGCCGCTGGTCCTGCCTTCGAAGGTGGCCATATCCTCTGGGGTATGCGGGCATCGCCCGGAGCCGTGGAAAGGGTCCGGATTGATCCGGAAAGCCTGGAAATCAGCCTGGAGACGATAGAGGACCAGCCTCCCCAGGGCCTCTGCGGGTCAGGTATTCTTTCCTTGGTGGCCGAGATGATCCGGAGAGGGATTCTTCTGGCCAAAGGAGATTTTGACCCGGCGATCAACTCTCCTCGTTTGCGGCCGGGGAGAGACGGTCTGGAGATGGTTCTCGTCCGGCGCTGGGAGTCTCTGACCGACCAGGAGATCGTCTTTACTCAAAAGGATGCAGCCGAAGGACAGATGGCCAAGGCCGCCATCCAGGCCGGAGTGGGTTACCTCCATGAATTGTTCGGCAATAGACCGATTGAGGAAATTCTTCTGGCCGGGGCTTTTGGAAATTATGCCGATCCGGAGGATGCCCGGACCTTGGGGCTTATCCCGGCCTCCCCGACAACGAAGGTTCGCGGCGTGGGCAACGCGGCCGGATATGGGGCCTGCCTGACCCTGCTGGATAAGGATCGGGCGAAGGAGGCCGACCGGATCGCCCGAAAAATGGAGTATGTGGGATTGGCCGGAAACAGCCGATTTCAGGAGCTGCTGGTGGACAGCCTATTATTCCCAGGGGCGAGGGATTTTCAAAAATTTATTTGATTTAAGATCAGGTCGGTGACATGATCAACGAGAGATCTACCAGCGACGGATAATCATAGAAAATCGGAGGGTACCATGGGACGGATCAAAAGTCTTCTGATGGTCGGATTGATGATCGCTGTCAGTTTAATTTATGTCTTTGCCGGGGATTTCAAAGTATATACCGGTGCCAAAGTCGACGACAAGCTGACCCGGGAAGCCAATGAGGTTGCCGCCAAAGGGCAGGCCGGCCCGAAAGGGGCGGTTCCCAAAGCCACTATCTATGTGACCGGGGACGCTTACGAGAAGGTGTACGGTTTCTATAAAGGTGCTGGGAAGGAATACCAGATGCCCGGTGACTTCGGGACAAAAACGAAACTCCCTTCCGGAAAGGAACTGAAATCCGCTTTTTTTATTTTCGACGGCGCCAAGGATCTCATGAGTTCCAAGCGCTGGGCCAAGATCCAACGGCCCTACATGGGACTCGCTATGGAAGAAGGTCCGGATATGACCTACATTATCGTATCCGAAAGGAAGTAACTCACCCCAGTATGATCAAGGCGTCGACGGCGATGGGTTGGCCGTCCGGTCGAATCTTCAACGGATTGATGTCGATTTCACGAAGGGCGGGATTTTCCAGACCTATTTTCCCCAATGTGATTAAAATGTTGGCCAGGGCCTCCCGGTCAACCGGCGGCATCCCCCGAAAGGCGTCCAGAAGCTTTCGACCGCGCAGCTCATCCATCATTTGAAAGGCGTCCCAGCGGGATAGCGGGGCCACCCGGAAGGCCACATCTTCCAGGGCCTCCGTATAAATACCCCCTAATCCGAACAGCACACTGGGCCCAAACTGACGATCGCGGACCAGCCCGGCCACCAGTTCCCGGTTTCCCGCCACCATCTGCTGGACCAGCATTTCCTTTAACGGCTCTTGGGCGGCGGCGGCCAATTGATCATAGGCTTCCCTGAGGGCCGAATCGTTCTTCAGACCGAGCTTAACCAGGCCCAATTCCGTCTTGTGAAGCAGTTTCTCCCCGGAGCCTTTCAGGGCCACCGGATAGCCGATCTCCTCGGCGGCCGCCAGGGCGGCTTCCAGGGAATCCACCGTTCGTTCCGGGGTTACCGGAACCCCGTACCCCGACAGGAACCGTTTGCCTTCGAACTCGGTCAGGGCGCCGGCACTGCGCGATCGGGCAGGTTGAAACACTTCGTCCCGGACCGCCACGATCAATCCTCCTCCTGGGCATTTAGAAATTTTCCGTAATCCACCATCATCCGCAGGACCCGCACCGCCCTTTCGGGAGTGGGGTAGGAAGCGAGGCCGTAGACCTCCATTGATTCCTTGTGGAAATCCTGGGAACCCATGGTGACCGAGATGATCGGCTTTCCGGTTTTCTTTATTAATGACCCAGTAAAGTTCATGACTTTGTGGTGGCTTTCCTGATAATAGGCAGCGATCTGTTTCAAAAGCCTTTCCTGAGCCTTCAACTGTTCATGGACCCGGGGCTTGTCCGAGACCCGCCCGGGTATGCTGGCCCGGCCCCCCAGGGCAATGACCGCGTCGATCCCCTTCCATTGGGCCAGGATCTCCAGACATTCCATGAAGGGCTCGGCGGTGATGACGGCGGCCATGTCCACCGGGTTGTTGCGGCTCCAATAGCGGGGGAGAATTTTATCCAGCTTATGGATCATTTCCGCGGGAAGCGGGGGGACGAGCAATCCGGCTTCCTCGCAGGCATCGGTGGTGATCACCCCCCAGCCGCCGCCCCGGGTTAAAATTGCCACCCGGTTTCCGCGAGGGATGGGGTAGACGGTCAGGGCCTTGGTGCAGTCCATGATTTCCTGGGTGGTCGAGGCTTCAATCAGGCCCGCTTGCCGGAACACCCCCTGATAGATGCGGTAGGACCCGGCCAGGGCGCCGCTGTGGGAGGCGGCGGCCCGGGTTCCGGCCTGGGTGCGGCCCCCCTTGAAAACCACTACCGGTTTTTTTCTGGAAGCCGCCCTGGCAGCGGGCAGGAAGTCCGAATCGGGGTCGACTCCTTCCAGGTAAGCCAGAATAATCCGAGTGGGTTCATCCTGGGAGAAGTACTTCAGGTAGTCGACACAGGTCAGGTCTCCCTCATTGCCGCTGCTGACGAATTTTTCAAAACCGAGGCCGGCCTCCACCCCCCAGGCCAGGATCTGGGTGCCGATGTTGCCGCTCTGGGAAAACATGGACACCGGGCCTTTGAGCGGCTCGATCGGCGGCATCAGGGCATGAAGGCTGGTTTGGGCGCTGAAGAGTCCCATGGTGTTCGGGCCGACGAGGCGCATTCCGAAATAGCGGGCCTGGTCCACCACCCGTCGTTCCAGCTCCGCGCCCTCCGGCCCGGTTTCGCTGAAATCCGAGGTGATGACGATCAGGTTGGGGATCCCTTTGGCCCCGCAGGTCGCAATCAATCCGGACACCGTCTCAGCAGGGGTGGCGATAATGGCCAAGTCGACAGAACCGGGGATATCCTCAATTTTGGCAAAACAGGGAAACCCCAAGACCTCCTTAGCCCGGGCGTTGATCGGGAAAATCGTGCCCTGATAATTGCCTTTGAGGATGTTTAAGAAAACAAAGAAGCCCCATTTGCCGGGGGTTCCGGAGGCGCCGATTAGGGCCACCCGCCGCGGATTAAAGAGCAGATCGAGATTCGGGAGCGTTCTATCCATAATTAAGGGATTCACAAAGAGGACGATAAGTTGATTGATAAGTCAATCAATAGTATACGGCAGAGGGGTGTATCCGGTCAACAAAAAAACGGTCGAAGAAATATTGGTTTACTTCACGGCCCCCATGGTGAACCCGGCGATGAACCGGTCCAGGAAGAAGGTGTAAATGACAGCCACGGGGATGCTGGCCAGAAGGGCCCCGGCCATGAGCGGGCCCCACTGGAAGACGTCTCCGCGCACCAGTTCCGTGGGTACACCGATAGAGATCGTTTTCTTGACCGAAACGGAGATGAAGGTCAGGGCATAGATGAACTCGTGCATGGTGAGGGTGAAGGCGAAGACCACCACCGTCAGGATGCCCGAGATTCCCAGGGGCAGGACCACCCGGATCATGGCCCCCAGCCGACTCAGCCCGTCGATCATGGCCTGCTCCTCGATATCCCGGGGAATGGTCTTGAAGAAGCCCATCAACAGCCAGGTGCAGAAGGGGATGGTAAAGGTCGGATAAATAAGGATCAACGACCCGAGCGACTCCTGAAGGCTCAGGGCCGAGGTGAACCGGGAAAGGGGGATGAACAGGATGGTGGGCGGAACCAGGTAGGTGAGAAAGATCCCGATGCCCAGCAGCTCCCCCCAGCCCCTGGCCCAGCGGGCCAGGCTGTAGGCCGCCGGGACGGCAGCCGCCAGGGTGATCAGGACCACCACCAGGCCGACGAAGAAGGTATTGGCCAGGTACTGCAGGAAATGGGTCTCGAACAGGAGGAGGCGCAGGTGGTCCAGGGTAAAGGGCTCGTTGAACAGGAAAGGGTTGTTTGTCGGATTGAACAGGTCATGGTCCCTTTTGAACATGGCGATGAGCATCCAGTAGAAGGGGAAGGCCCCGAAAAAGGCGAAGCCGCCCACCAGGCCATATAGACCGCCACGGCCTAAAAGTTTGCGTATTCCGGTCATCAAACGACCTCCCTTTTTCGGGCCATTTTCAGCATCAAGACGGCCAGACCCGTGAGGACGGGAAAGAGAAAGAGCGAGATGGCCGCTCCCTGGGCCAGGTCACCGCCTTCGATTCCTTTAAAAAAGGTCCAGGTGGAAATCACCTGGGTGCTATGCACCGGCCCGCCCCGGGTCAACACATACACCACGGTTACGTCGGTGAAGGTAAAGACCAGCCCGAAAAGGAAGGCGATGCTGATAATGGGCATGGTCAGCGGGATGGTGATTTCCCAGGTTTTGCGCCAGGCTCGGGCCCCGTCCACTTCGGCCGCCTCCAGCAGGTCCTTGGAGATGGAACTCAGGCCGGCCAGTTGGATCACCGTGGCCAGCGGCAGCAGCCGCCAGACGTGGACCAGAATTACCGAGGCCATGGCCAGGCCGGGCTGGCCCAGCCAATAGAGGTTTTGCATCGGCCCGAGCAACGCCCCCGGGGAGCCGAGCAGTCCCACCCAGCGAAGGACCCAGTCGATGGGGCTGAAGATCGAATCGAGCATCCAGAGCCAGCCGATCGTCCCCAGGGCGATGGGGGCTGTCCAGGGGAGCATAATCAGGAACCGGGCCAGCCATTTGCCGTGGAAATCTTTCATCAGGGCCGTGGCCAGCAAACGTGACAGGAGGATGACCAGGGTCTGAGAAACCAGGGCAAAAAAGAAGGTGTTCTTCAGGGAGAGCCGAAAGACGGGGTCGGCCAGGGCCGCCTGAAAGTTTCGCAGGCCGACAAAGCGGAAATTCAAGTCCCCCGTGGTGGCGTCGCTGAGGCTGTAGAAGATGGCCATGATAAAGGGGATCCCGATCAGGACCACCACGTAAAGAATGGCCGGGGTGATCATCAGCTTGGCCAGCAGCCCTTGCCGGTCCCGGATGCCGGCCCGGGAGGCCAGACCTGTCTCTGCTCCCGACCCCCTCATAAGGAGCTCCGGTCCGTCCGCAGCCCGCTCTTCCGATCGAAGAAGCGGATATCCGGGTAGGGTATGGCGAAGGGGTAGGTCTCACCCGCTTCGATCGGCAGGGCCACGTTTCCCGGCAGTCGGGCCAGGACGTGGCGGGCGTGGGACTTCTCTCCGATATTCCCGTACACCAGCCTTTCCGCTCCCAGGTATTCCAGATAGGTCACTTCAAAGGGGTAGGTCTTGATCCCTTCCTCTCCTTTAACGAAATCCGCCGGCAGGAAGGTCTCCGGGCGGAAACCGATCAGGATCTCTTCTTCCCCGATGATATTCATGGGGGGAGAACCCACGAAAGTGGCCACGAAGGTATCGGCCGGCCACTGGTAGATCTCCCGAGGCGTGCCCACCTGCCGAATCCTCCCCTGGCTCATGACCACAATCCGGTCCCCCAAGCCCATGGCCTCCATCTGGTCGTGGGTGACGTAGATGGTGGAGACCCCCACCCGCTTCTGAAACTGCCGCAGTTCCTCCCGGGCCGAAGTCCGCAAAAGGGCATCCAGGTTGGAGAGAGGTTCATCCAGGAGGAAGACGCTCGGCTCCCGGACCATGGCCCGGGCCAGGGCGACCCGCTGCCGCTCGCCGCCGGAGAGTTCGCGGGGTTTGCGGTTCAGCAGCCGCCCGATCCCGAACATACCCGCCGCCCAATGGACTTTCTCCTTGATGGTGGCTTTATCCACCCCCCGGGTGCGTAAAGGGAAGGCGATGTTCTTGTAGACCGACATGTGGGGATAAAGGGCATAGCTCTGGAAGACCATGGCGATATTCCGCATCCTCGGTGGGAGGTGGGTGACCACCTGGCCGTCGATGAGGATATCGCCGGAGGTCGGTTCTTCGATGCCGGCGATCATCCGGAGCAGCGTGGTCTTCCCGCAGCCGGAGGGCCCCAGGAGGACCAGGAACTCCCCCTCGGCGGTTTCCAGGTTCACCTGATCCACCGCCTTGACCTCTCCAAAAGATTTGGAGATATCCCTGATTTCAACGCGTGCCATATCCCTCCTTTAACCATTTTGATAAGCTCGCAAATATTTTTGGTTAGGTTTTTCCGCCCACCAGCCCCTTCTTGCGCCACTTGGCGTAGATGGCCTTGACCAGGAGTTCAGCCTGGGCCACTGCCTCGGCGGGCTTCATGCCCCGGGCGGCATTGGCCATCATGTTCGGCAGGATGAAGGTGGCGAAGACTTCGCCGGTGGCCGGGTTCGCCGCCCCCGGGTGCCCTACGTTGGTGCTCCATTTCTCCGCGTCCTTAAGCACCGCCAACTTTCCTTTGTCTTCCCCCGCCAAAACGAAGGGGTCGTCGTCGAACCAGCTATTGTGGAGATCCCGGAGCTTCTTGGCGCCCTTCACCGCCGGGTAGCCGCGGTCCCCGGAGGGAATGGGGGCCTCAAAAAAGGCCGGGGAATTGTAGAGCTCGCTGTTATACATGGCCTGATCATAGTTCTGCACCAGGTCCAGGAGGAATTTTTTCGCCGTGTCGGTGTTCTTGGAATATTTAGGAAGAATATAATTATAAATCACGTGCTCGCAGCTCCAGCGCGTGCCCCGGGGTCCCTTCAGGGCCGGCGTGAAGTAGATATCCTTGGCGATCTCCGGGACCTCCTTCTGGGCCGACCGGTAGGCGGAAATGGAGTTGAGGATGTAGGCCGCCCGGCCGGCGATGAGGGCCTGATTGTTGGAGACGGCGGTCCAGGCGAAGACCTCGGGGACCATGGCCTCTTTGAACAGCCGGGCCATATACTCGACCGCTTCTATGGTCTTGGGGTTGTTGAGGACCACGTTTTCCTTGGCGTCCTGCACGCTGCTGTCGAAGGACCAGATCAGAGCCCGGGCCGCCATGTTGGAGTCCAGTTCCTGGGAGAGACCGATGCCGAGCTGGATCCCCTGCTCCTTTTTGATCTTGCCGCCGTAGGTGATCAGGTCTTCCCAGGTCTCAGGTCCGTTGGCCTTGCCCGCCTTGGCCCACAGGCTTTTCCGGTAGCATCCCGGATCGATGGTCCAGCCGGGACAGAAGCTGTAGAATTTTTTGGTGTTCGGGTTGAATGAACTTTTCTTGCAGAGGGGGTGCAGAGGACCGAAGCGCTTCTCGGCCTCTTTGACCAGATCGGTCAGGTCGTGGACGCTGGGCTCGAACTGGGAAGGCGGGGCGACCCATTCGATCAGGTCGTGCCCCTGTCCCGCCGAAACCTCGGCGGCGGTGCGGGAAGGGATCTCTGCCAATCCGATATGGTCCACGGTGACGGCCACTCCATTGGCCTTGCCCCAGTTTTTGACAAAATTATCGTACCATTCCTTGTCAAAGCGGGGAACGAAGTGCGACCAGACGAGGATCTTCAGTTCTTTGTCGGCGGCCGTACTGCGGCCGGGGAGAATGAGCCCGGGCGCGACACTTGCGGTCAACGTGCCGATACCGGCGGCCTTGATGAACGCTCTGCGGGTTAACCCTTTTTTGTCCTCTTGCTCCATTGCCGTGACCTCCTTCGAATCTTGAATTTCCCTTGGGATTTGCGGAGTATAGAATACGGTGAGAACGGGGGTCAAGTAAGAAAAAATGGGAGGACTTTGAGCTTGGTAAAATTTTAGAAACCGTTTATAATCAGTCCGGATCTTAAGGGAGAAGAACATTTTCCAGAGGGAGGACGGCACCATGGATCAAGATTTTAAGATTTCGGAAATGGGCGAGAAGCCGGAAATTAAAGGAGAGACTATCGTGGAGGAGGTCCTTGCCCAGCAGGTCAATATAACCCACAGCGGCGTCCGGGATGTTCGGGCGGCTACCGTTACTCTGCGGCAGGCAGGCGCCCGCTCGGTAACCGCCGATCACCTGACCATTAAGCAGGGAGGAGCCGTCAGAGCCGAGGCCGAGAAGCTGGAAATGACCCAGGGATGCCTGGTCGCGGCTAAGACCCAAAAGGCCGAACTGAACGCCTCCATGGCGACCGTGCTCGTTGCGCAGGGCGACGTGGAGATGGAACAGTCCGGGGCCCAGGTGCTTTTGGCCAAGGGAGAGGTGAAAATGGACCAGAGTGGGGCCGTTATTCTGGTTTCCAGAAGCGTCAAGGCGGATCATTCCGGGGCCACCTTCTTAATAGCCCGTGAGGTTGAAGGAGACCTCAAGGTATCCTTTGGTCCCAGGGAATCCTTTATTTTCGGCACCGTGGCCGGCCTGGTGGGTGGGCTCACCTATTACCTGTTACGTCGGCTGCAGCCAGGGAGATGAAACCCCGCAACTTCGACAGGAGAGTTGTTTAAATTGGCAAGTATTCCCTTTCCCGGCGGGTATTGAAACTTGAACTGGCGCCGGATTCAAGATATCAGTCTTAAATGGAAGTTGATCATCCCCTTTCTCTTCCTCGCGGCCATGGGGGCGGCCGCCTTGTTTGTGGTTTCCTATCGGTTCCAGGCCAGCCTGATCCAGGTCAATGAAGACACGCGACTGAGGAATCTCTATCAGGTTTTCTTGAATGACATTGAAGCACGGAAAAACGCCGCCCTGAGTCTGGCCTACCTGGCTGCCAAAAACCCGGACGTGGCCGAAGCCCTGGCCCGAAGGGACCGAAACCGCTTGATCACCCTGCTGTATCCCGCGTACCAGATCCTGGAAAGAGACTTCGGGGTCCGACAGTTTCACTTTCACCTTCCCCCGGCCACTTCATTCTTGCGGTTTCACGCGCTGGGCCAGTTCGGGGATAAGATGGAGGCCTTCCGGCCGACGATCAACCAGGCCCGAGAGACCGGAGTCGGTGTGGGCGGGATCGAACGGGGGGTCCTGGGCCTGAGCATTCGCAGTGTGGCGCCTGTTTTTTATCAGGGCCGTCAGATCGGGACGGTAGAATTCGGGCTCTCCCTGGAGAAGCCGCTGCTCGAAGAATTCAAGATGCATTATGGTTCGGACGTAGTTCTCTATATCCGCGAAAAACCGGAACAGGATGGACCCAAAGTCTTTGCCTCCACCCTGGATCAGACCCTCCTGCCAACAAAACTATTCAATCGGTTACTGGCCTCCGGTGAAGTGGTTTTTCAACCGGAGTTCCTGGGAGGCCGGAAGGTGGCCTCCGTCATCGGGCCGGTCCGGGACTATTCCTCCAAGACCATCGGGGTAGTGAAAATAAGCGTGGACCGCAGTCCGACCGTAGCCCTGCTCCAACGCTATGCGGCTCTGGCGGCCGTTCTCGGGCTTCTGGGACTGGCCGCTTCCATCTCTTTTGTCTGGTTCGTCGCCGTAGTTTTTACCCGGCGCATCGGGGAGGTAGTGAAGGGGGCCGACGAAATCGCCTCCGGTCGTCGCGAAACCCGGCTGCCGGTAAAGAGCGGGGATGAACTGGGGATCATGGCCCGGGCCATTAACCAGATGCTGGCCTCTTTGGAGACCTCCCAAACCCGACTCCAGGAGTACGCCCAAAACCTGGAATCCATGGTCGAACAGCGGACACGGAGTCTGAAAGAATCCGAGAAGACCTACCGGACCCTGGTGGAAAATGTGCCCCTGATCGTTTATATGGTTCAACCGGACGGAACCGCGGCTTTCTTGAACCGTTCAATAGAACAGATCCTCGGCGCGACCCCTCAACAGGTGAATGGTCGGTACGATTTATGGGCCGGCTACATCCATCCGGAAGACCGCGATCGCGTCATTGCCCTTCGGGAAACCTGCCTGAGGGAGAGAAAAGAGCTGCACACGGAATACCGGATGGTCCACCGGGGAGGGGCACTGGTTCATGTTTTTGAACACGCGGTTCCCGTTTACAATGAAGAACTGGATTTTATTCGAATGGACGGTATTGTAATCGACGTTACGGTGAACAAAGAGCTGCAGGAGAAGATCCGTCAGGCCCAGGAACTGGAAACCCTGGGACAGATTTCGGCTCGACTGGCCCATGAAGTCCGCAACCCCCTCACTTCGATTGGGGGACTGGCCAGGCGTCTGGTTAAATCGTTTGAACCCTCGGATCCCAGGACGGAAAAAGGCCGACTGATTGTCGATCAGGTTCAAAAGCTCGAAAAGATATTACAAATGATGCTGGCTTATATTGAACCGCCATCGATCCGATTGCAGCCCAACGACCTGAATCTGGCGGTCACCCGGGCCATTGCCGGTCTGCGAACGAAAATCCCGCAAGACGGATTTTCCGTTAAAACCACCCTGGATGAGCGGCTGGGCCCGATAAAGCTGGATCAGGAACTGTTTGAAAAAACACTGATCCACCTGTTGGAGCGCGCCTGGCACCAGATGGGCCAAAATGGAGACCTGGAGGTAAGCACCAAAAAAAATGGAGCCCAAGCGACGGTAACTTTGGGTTACCCTGTGCCTCACCTCGCCGAGGAAGACCTGGAACAGTTTTTCTATCCCTTTGCCCTGGACTTCCCCCCGGATAAAGACGTTCCGCTACTCGAACTGGGGGACGTTTCCCTGGCCAAAGTAGTCATTCACCAGCACGGTGGCGTGATCAGCGTCACCAAGGAAAATGCCCAGCGGATAAAAATCACCATCTCCCTTCCTTTGGCCGCTTAAAAATATCGCAGTAATTTAATTGCTTACTTAAAGCGTCATTCCCGCAGCGTTTCTGAGCGGGAATCCAGGCTTCTCTTGAGGAACATTGGATCCCCGCTAAAGGCCTTCGGGGATGATGAGAAATTACCCGCTTGAAATGAATATCAGGTGCGGTTTCGATTTCCCGGTGGGGCGCTTTCCAGGTCTTCGTAGGCATCGGGAATAAAGCGAGGGGTGCAGATGCAGAGGAAGATCAAATCCTGCGTATCGATATTGGTAATCCGCTGGCGGCAGGCGGGGGGGATGAGCACCACATCGCCGGGGTTAACTTCCCGGGGAGGCAGGCTGCCGATCTCCACTCGCCCTTTTCCTTCCAGGATGATATAGCGCTCGACGATCTCCCGGAGCCTATGCCAGCGGGTGGCCGCACCCGGGGCGACCCGGGCCCGGGCGATGGAAGCCGCCGGATCTGCGGCAGAGTTGGACAGTTCCAGGATATAACAGCCTTCAGGGGTATAGAATTCCCGGGAAGTATCGAAGGGGAAAATGGTTTTTTTCATCTTATTGGCCGTCATAGCAGGAGGTTATGAAAGACATGGTAGACATGGTAGGTCAGGTTGCGACCAACGGGAGCTACCTGACGGACCCCTGATGGAAGGATTCCCTCCGGAGGGGGATTTGTAAAATCGGTTTTCTAAAATAATTTAATTTATTATACCTGGATATCGCCTTAAGCCCTCTGGGTAAGGGCCAGGAGCCAGCGGTGCAGGGGAAGCATATTTTTAAAATGACCGAAACAGAAATCCACCAGGCCGGCGGAAAAAACCTCAGGGGAAATTCCGAAGTCCACGGCCGCGTGGAGGCCGTTGTAGAGGAGGAACTCCGCCCGTGGATGTTTAGAGTCATAGCCGGAGGGGATCTTTTTAAAGTGCTTCCCGCCTATTTGATATATTCCCGGTCCTTTGACCTTGGATAATGCCTGGGCCAGGGCTTTTCCCTCCCGGGGATGGACCACGGATTGCCGATAGGGTTCCACTATATCCTTGGGGAAACAGTAGAGCCCCGTTCCCAACAACAGTTTGGAGGGTTCCAGGTGGAAGTAAAAGCCGGAACACTCCATCCGCGGCCGGATTCCTTCCCAGAACCAGAGGGCCAGATGGGTCTTGTAGGGAGTCTTATCATGGCGGAAGCGGGTATCCCGATTGATGCGGAAAAGGGTCTTGTTCACCCGGGGATCGGCCTGGATGCCGGGAGCGATGGACTTTAACCGATCCCCCAGGGCAAGGATAAAATCCCGGGCCGGACCAAGAACGAGGTGCTCATAGTCGCCCCGATGCTCGTCAAACCACATCTTGGTGTTGTTTTCGGACAGCTCCTTAAAAAAGGTCAATCCTTTTTGCGGGAAACCGGTGAAGGTTGGGGGAGGGCTCATGGCTTATCCTTTCCAGGTGATAACCGCCGGGTTCCGGAGGGGCAGGCGCTGATAATGATACTTCGGATAGCCCACCATCATGGTCCCGAAGCTTGAATGGCCATCGGGCAACTGAAGGGCCTCCTGAAGCGGCGGCCAGAATTGGGCGGCGGCCTGAAAGAAACCGGCCCAGCAGGCCCCCAGGCCCAGGGAGGTCGCGACCAATTCCAAATACCCTAAAGCCAGGGTGCAGGCCGCCGGCGCCGATCGTTCGTCTTTCGGCGCGTGAGCGATGATCAGGTGCGGCGCGCTCCGGCAGATAAGATCCACTCCCTTATCCCAATGGGCTAGGATCCGGTCCATATGCAAAGTGAGGGCCAGCGGATTCTTTTCTTGCCACAGATAGCGCATCCAGTCCGCCACCAGACCGGCCATCTGCTTAACCTCGGCCGGGTCGTAAATGACCAGCCAGCGGACGGGCTGCAGGTTATGGCCTGAAGGGGCGTAGCGGGCCATATCGATCAGGCGGGTCAAGGTCTCCCGGTCCACGGGTTTTTCCCGGTATACCCGGATGGACCGCCGGTAACGAAGAAAGTGTTCGGCCTGTTCCGGCGATAGGAACCATTCTTTTCGGACCGGCGGGCATTGCGCGGGATCCATGGCTGAGTGTACCAGGGCGCCGTGGGGACAGACGGCCACACAATGACCGCAGCGGATACAAAGCGCCGCGGCTTCCCGGGTTGGGCTGGGGGTAGCCTCCGGGTCTATCTGCTCGATGATCTGCAGGGGACAGGAGGCGACGCAGATCCCGTCCCGCCTGCATTTTTCTTGATCAATACGAAACAATTCCATAAGGTCAGTTTCCTTTTCAGCGGTTTAATTGGGTAATAGTATAGGGGAAGGAAGGGACATTAGGCAAGGCGAAATCACCCGTCCGCTAATTCAGATTGCGCAAACAATCTCACCCCTCTGGGAATATTCAGCACGGGTAACCCTAGCCAAAAATATTTGAAATATTCTTGGCCGTAATAAAAACCTCTTAACAGATTTAGAAATAACGTCTTTTAATTTAGATTCTTACATCCGTTTTTAGAGACAAATTCTCAGAACAATGGATGTAAGAACCTAAAGACGGAGGGATAGGAAGGCCACAATCTTCTTGACCGGCTTTGGTCGGTTTTTTATGCTCAGTTCGCCGATCCGTTTCTCAGCGGGGTATATCAGTAATCAATTCCAACGGAAGGAAATCCAGCATGGGAGCCAATTCCAACAAAAATAGGACTGCGCGATCCGGCGCCGGGTCAAAGCCCGCGAAAAAGAAGAAAAAGCCTTTGAAGCTCACCGTTTCCCGGACCCATAAGCCCGAGGATTTGTCGCTGGAAGAGTGGCAGCGGACCCTGCGCAAGGAATATGGCCTCCTGCAGAGCTTTATCCTCAAAAATATGGGGGACCATCCGATCTTTTCCGATTTTCGGCTGACCAATCCAGCCTCGGGGAAGACCTATAACCTCATTATCCGGGGCAACCGACCCGGTGGAAATTATTGTTCCTGTCCGGATTTTGCCGTCAACAACCTGGGGACTTGCAAGCATCTTGAATTTGCCTTGTCCCGTCTGGAAAAAAAACGGGGGGCCCGAAAGGTCCTGGCGGCCGGATATCATCCCCCCTATTCGGAAATCTATCTCCTTCACGGCCTGAAACAGGAAATCCGGTTCAACCCGGGAAAGGATCTGCCTCGGCCAGTGCAGGCCTGGGCGAATAAACTATTTGATGGTCAAGGGACTCTCCGGGACGAATACCTGCTGGACTTTCCCCGCCTGCTTCAAAATCGTCCCAACACCAACGGCCACGAGGTCCGCTGTCATGATGAGGTTTTAGCCTGGATAGCCGAGCATCAGGAGGCCCGGGAGCGGGAAAAGATCCTTCAAACGCAGCTCCGGGAAGGCCCTCGAAGCCCGATTTTTAAAGATTTACTAAAAACCAATCTCTATCCCTACCAGCAGGAGGGGGCCCTTTTTGCGGTGAGCGCCGGACGAAGCCTGCTGGGGGACGATATGGGTCTGGGAAAAACCATTCAGGCCCTGGCCGCGGCCGAACTGATGGCCCGATTTTTTCATCTGGAAAAGGTCCTGATCGTTTCACCTACCTCGCTCAAATATCAGTGGAAAACCGAGATTGAAAAATTCACCTCCCGCACGGCCGCGGTAATCGAAGGGTTGAACACCCATCGCCGGGAACTTTTTAGCCGCGAATCTTTTTACAAAATCATCAACTATGAACTGGTCTTTCGAGACCAGGAGCCCATCGCCGGCTGGGGGCCGGACCTGATCATTTTGGACGAGGCCCAGCGCATAAAGAACTGGAAAACCCGGACGGCCAAAAGCGTCAAACAGTTGGAATCCCCCTTTGCCCTGGTGCTGACCGGGACCCCGCTCGAAAATCGGATCGAGGAACTGCATTCCATTATGGAATTCATCGACCGCCGCCATCTGGGCCCTCTGTATCGCTTTGTTCACCAGCATCAGGTCCGGGATAAAGACGGCAAGGTCGTGGGCTACCAACATCTGCAGAAGATTCGGGAAACGTTGAAACCGGTGCTGCTGCGGCGCAGGAAAGACGAGGTGCTGCGCCAACTCCCGGCCCGGATCGACCAGAACATCTTTGTCCCCCTGACACGGGAGCAGCGGAGCCTGCACGATGAGTTTTATGAAATCGTGGTCAAGATCGTGGGCAAATGGCGTCGTTACAAGTTTCTGACCGAGGCCGACCAGCGTCGCCTGATGATCGCTCTGGAGGGGATGCGCCGGGCCGCGGACAACACTTATCTGGTGGACAAGAAGACCATCCACGGACCGAAGATCGAGGAACTGGAAGAGCTGCTTCAGGAAAACGTTCGGGAAGGGGGGGAGAAGGCGGTCATCTTCAGCCAGTGGCTGCGAATGACGGAACTGGTGGAGGCGGTCCTGAAACGCAACGACATCGGCTACGTGCATCTGAACGGCAGCCTGCCCTCCCGGCAGCGCCGGGACCTGCTGACCCGTTTCAAGGACGACGACCGGATCCGGGTCTTTCTGTCCACCGATGCAGGCGGGGTGGGTTTGAACCTGCAAAGCGGTTCGCTGGTGATCAACATGGATATTCCCTGGAACCCGGCAGTCCTGGAGCAGCGCATCGGCCGGGTCCACCGGCTGGGGCAGCGGCGGACGGTGCGGGTGGTTAATTTCGTCAGCTCCGGATCGATCGAAGCCCGCATCCTGGAACTGCTCAAATTCAAAAAATCGGTCTTTGCCGGGGCATTGGATCAGGACGGAGAGGATGTGGTCATGATCGGTGAATCCCAGATGAAACGGTTCTTGAAAACCGTGGAAACGGTCACTGAAAATATCGAAAAATCCGATCCACTGGTGGAAGAGCAAGCCCAACGAGAAGCCGAGCGAGACGAGGCCCTGGCGGATCGGGCCGAGCAACTGGACCGGGATCCGGGAACCGGGGTAGCCGTCGGGATCCCAGCGTTGGAATCAGGAAAGGGTCTTGAAGGGTTGAACACCCTCCTGGTCCAGGGGGCGGAGTTTCTGATGAACCTAAGTCAGACACTAACCGCTCCGACCCGGGGAAGTGCTACCCCGTCCTCCCCCCAGGGCCTGTCTCCGTTGCTGGAACGGGATAAAGCGAGTGGCCGGGCCTTTCTGAAAATTCCCATGCCCGAACCGGAGGCGATCCAAACGCTTCTTTCCTCGCTGGGGGCGCTGCTGGGAGGGTTGACCGGGGGGCAAAAAAAATAAAAGGCCAGGATGAAGGTTTCGCAAAAAGTCATCAATGCTGATAGAGTAGTTGTCTGGATCCTTCGCCAGCCTGTCATCCTGAGAGAAGCGAAGGATCTCGCTTTTCAGCTCAGGATAAACAAGGCGCCGTCTTTTACTTGACAGCAGCGCAGTCTTGTAATATGTATTGTAATACAAATCCGGGCTTGAATCCAAGGGGGAGAAAAATGGGTATCCGAACAATTCGTATGGACGATGATGCCGAACGGCTTCTTTCCCGGCTTACCAAGGCCACGGGCATGTCCATATCGGCCGCTTTTAAAGAAGGGTTAAAGGTTCTTCAAGCAGAACTAGGAAAAAGAAAGAACGCGTCGCCTTATACTGTTTATAAGGAATTGGACCTCGGCCCTGGGGGCTATGCCACTACCCCATCCTCCGAGACCAAGAAGGCGGTTAAAAAGGCCATCCAAAGGAAACTGGGCCGGTGATACTGATAGACACCGGACCTATGATCGGGTTGTTTGACCCTTTGGATCATTTCCATAAAAGATCGGTTACCTTGTTACAACAAATTCATGAACCTCTCATTTCCACCCTACCGGTTTTGACCGAAGCTTTTCATTTACTCAATCCCGGAAGTCAAGGAGCGGAAAACTTACGTTCTTTTATCGTCGATGAAGGATTGACTATCTGGTCGATGGATAACGCCGCCCTTTTGCGCGCCTTTGATTTGATGAAGAAATACGCCGGTCATCCCATGGATTTGGCGGATGCCTCTTTAGTTGCGGCCGCAGAGGCATTCAGGGCGAGACGGATATTCACAATAGATCGTGATGATTTTGAGACCTACCGGGTCAAAATAGGGCATCGTTATTACCCATTTGAAATTCTAAGATAGATTTCCTGATGAGGTGAGCGGTCGGGTCTTTCTGAAAATTTACATGCCCGAACCGGAGGCGATCCAAACGCTTCTATCATCACCTCCTGTCATCCTGAGCAACGCGAAGGATCTCGGTTTTCGGCTCAGGTTAAAAATTGCGAAGAATCAATTGCTTTCGATTAGTTACGAGATCCTTCCCTTCGGTCAGGATGACAAAATCGACCTTTTGAGAACCCCTCAGGATGGTTCTTGCTGCCGGCCATTCAACCGGCATAAACGATCTCGCCTTCTTCGAGGTCTCCCTCTCACCGTTGGCCCCTATATGGTTAGAAAGGAAACTGGACCGTGCCGCGATTTGAGTACCGCCGCTTCTGGGAATGGTTCGTAAATGATTTTTTAGGCATCGTGCGGGAGATGCGGTGGAGTTACCTGCCGCCGCTCATGATCTATCTGGCGGCCGGTGTTTCCGGGTTTACCGGGATCGTCGAGAGTTTTTTTATAAAGCAGGAACTCGGACTTTCCGCCGCCTTTCTGGCGAGTCTGGCGTTCTGGGCCGGACTCCCCTGGGCGCTGAAAATGCCTTTCGGTCACCTCGTCGATCTCTTCTGGCCCAGGAAGGCGCTCTTCGTCTATTTCGGCGCCATGCTCATGGCCGCCAGCCTGTTGATCATGGTAGGCCTTACGGGCTATAAAGAGCTGATGGCGAGCATGCTGCCGGCCGATGTCTGGTACGTCATCGCATCACTAATTTCACCCATCGGGTTCGTGCTTCAGGATGTGGTGGCCGACGCGATGACGGTCGAAGCGGTTCAGCCCTACGACAGCGAGGGCGCTCCCTTTCCCGAGGCGGAGCTCAAACGCAGGCACATCACCATGCAGACCCTGGGACGGATCGCCATTATCGGTGGCAGCGCCCTCGTCGCCGGGGTCGGCGGCTGGCTCGCCACGATCATGTCGTATGCCACCATGTACTGGCTGTCCCTGATCATCCCGGCGGTCTCTGTGCTGGGGGCCCTAATCGGGTCTTGGAACGCCCGGAGGCTGCGCAGTACCTATGAGCGGATGGGCCGCTCCCAGGAAGAAATCTGTGAGGTCCTGCGCACGGAGGAGTGCACGCTGCAACCGAACTGGCAGATTCTGGGAGGCAGCGCCGTCTTCGTCGCCGCCAGCCTGTTTCTGGGCCTATCCACGTTCGCGGCGAACAAGGAAATTATCTTCCTGACCTCTCTCGCCATCCTCGGCTACCTGATGCGGCAACTCCTCCAAGATCTGGAGCCATCAAAGCGCCGAGATATCGTCGGCATCGCGATCATCGTCTTCGTGTTCAGGGCCATGCCGGCGATCGGGGCCGGGGCCAGTTGGTGGCAGATCGATGCGCTCAAGTTCGACGAGGCTTTTTTCGGGACCCTACGCCAGGTCGCCTCCCTCTTGGCCATCGTCGGCATGTTTGCCCTGCGTGGCTGGATGAGCCGCCGGCCCATCCCCTACCTCGTAGTATTCCTCTCGGTCTACAGCACGGTAATGATGCTGCCCTTCGTCGGCATGTTCTATGGATTGCACGAGTGGACCGAAGCGACTTTCGGCTTCGGCGCCCGGACCATCGCCATCGTCGACACCATGGCCGATTCGCCCCTCGGGCAGGTGGCCATGATTCCCATGCTGGCCTGGATCGCCCGGGAGGCGCCGCTGGCCCAGAAGGCCACCTATTTTGCGGTCATGGCCGCTTTCACCAATCTGGCCTTGTCGGCGTCAAGCCTGGGGACCAATTACCTGAACCGGCTCTTCATCATCGAGCGCGGCCAATACGCCGACCTGGGCCCACTGATGATTACGGCGGCGCTGATCGGGCTCGTGCTCCCGGTGGTAACGGTGCTTATCGTCAACGCGGGCAGGCGTTTAGGGTAAAACCGGTTTGAATTTGGATTGGGATCGGAGGAGAGGAATAGAATAATAAGGAGTCTGGTCGATGCCGCAAGATTAAGCGGCCCTATTAATCTCCCGGGCCTCTTATTCCGGAAACATATCAGGATGGTTTTTGCTGCCGGCCGTTCAACCGGCATAAACGATTTCGCCTTTGTGCGCATATTCCGCAGCGAGAGACGTTCTGTTTTCATACTCTTCCGGCGCCATAGTGATTAAATCACAGCCGAGGGCGGCTGTGCTATAGAAAAAAATGAGCCGAGCCCGGGCATGGTCGGGCGGGGAGATGACTTCCGCGTGCTAAGAACTTTATCATGGAGACCATTTGTTGGTAGTGGAGGTCTTGGCCCCCCTTTCAAGAGCAACAAACTGAAGCGTCAAATTCCTCTCTTATCCCAACAGCCCATATCCTTGTTCTCCATGGAGGCTTTGATCCATCCCGATCATCTCGTCCTGCTCATCCAACCGGAACCCCATTACCTTATTAATCAACCAAACCAGTAACCAGGTCAAAAGGGCGGCATAGACGATGGTGATTACGATCCCGGCGGCCTGAACGCCCAATTGGTTCCAAATCGTCCAGGCGCCCCCCGCTTTTTGAGCTGCCTCGGCCATCCAACTGGGTCGGATGAAGAAGGAAAGTAGCAGAACCCCCAGGCCGCTGCCCACCCCGTGGACCCCGAAGACATCCAGGGTGTCGTCGTAGCCAAGTTTATATTTCATCAAGATGGCCCCATAACAGACGAGGGAGGAAGCCGCCCCGAGAATGATGGCCCCGTAGGGTAGAACTACACCGGCCGCCGGGGTAATCACCACCAGGCCGGCCAGGATCCCGGTAACAAATCCTAAGGAAGTGGCTTTGTGCAGGTGCAGGGCCTCGATCAGCACCCAGGTCAAGGCCCCGGAGGCCGCCGAGATCTGGGTCATGGTTAAGGCCCGGGCCGTATCCAGGCCGCTGGAAACGGTGCTTCCGGCATTGAATCCAAACCAGCCGACCCAAAGAAGCCCGGCGCCGATCATGGTGATGACCAGGTTGTTCGGCGTGGCGGAGATTCGGGGGTATCCCTTTCGGGCACCCAAAAACAGCACGGCCACCAGGGCGCTCACACCGGCGGAAACGTGAATCACGGTGCCCCCGGCCAGGTCGATAACCCCCCGGGCGCCGAGTTTATAAAGAAATCCATCCTCTGCCCAAACCCAGTGGCAGAGGGGGCAATAAACCAATAGAAACCAGAGGGTGATGAAAACGCAATAGCTGCGGAAGCGGACCCGTTCGGCAAAGGCCCCGGCGATCAAGGCCGGGGTAATGATGGCGAATTTCCCCTGAAACATGGCCACTACATATTCCGGGACCCCGGCCGGATGAATGGTGTCGTCTATTCCCTTAAAAAAGAAGTAATCCCAGTTCCAGCCGATCCACCCCCCCAGGATGTTTTTCCCGAAGCACAAAGCATACCCGCAGACCGCCCAGAGGACTCCGATAATCGCCATGGCGACAAAGCTGTGCATCATGGTGCCCAGCACGTTTTTGGTGCGGACCAGGCCGCCGTAAAACATGGCCAGCCCGGGAACCATCAAGAGGACCAGCCCGGTCGAAATCAGCATCCAGGCGGTAGAACCGGTGTCAATCGGTATTTTGTCCGCGGAAAAAGCGATCTCCGGGAGACTCCATACGGGCCAAGATAACAGGAAGAGCCAACTTTTTTTGATCATAAAGATCTCCTTAAAAAGATTTCTGCCGGTTTTATTGCAAAAGAGGTGCCGGGGGGGCCAGAATAAAAAACTAATGATATTAATTAGTTATATTTTTTTGTAGCCATAAATTATACATAATTGTAATTTAATAAAAAAATATAATTACAATAATGTATATTAATAGATGGTAATAAGCTTGGAGAAGGGGGTGACTGTTCCACGTGGAACATTTTAATCGTTGAAAAATAGATAGATCTGGCCTAATGATAACGATTAGAAACAGGGGGGTGATTATGGGTAAAGTCATTGCGGTGGCTAATCAAAAAGGGGGGGTGGGTAAAACCGCTACGGTAATTAACTTGGCGGCAGCCCTGGCCATGGATGGGAAAAGGACCCTGATCGTGGATTGTGACCCTCAGGGGAACGCCAGCAGCGGGTTGGGAGTACCGGAACAGGAGGGGCAGGCGACCCTATATCATTTATTAACGGGACCGCTCCCGGTCGAGGAATTGATCCGCTCCACAGCCCTTCCCTATTTGCATTTACTTCCGGCCGATATCAATCTGGTGGGCGCGGAAATCGAATTGGTCCAATTCCCCAACCGAGAAGGGGTGCTTAGGGAAAAGATCTCCCCCCTGGTCAACCGGTATGAGTTTATCGTCCTGGATGCCCCGCCCTCGTTGGGGTTGCTGACCTTGAACGCGATGACTGCTGCCCAGAGCTTGATTATCCCTACCCAGTGTGAATTTTATGCCATGGAAGGGTTGAGCAAGCTGCTTAAAACCGTGGCCCTGGTGCAGCAAAGGCTCAATCCTTCGCTCAGGATAGAGGGGATCCTTTTAACAATGTTTGATTCCCGAAACAACCTTTCCGGTCAGGTTGAAGAAGAGGTCCGGGCCCATTTTGGGGAGCTTGTCTTTAAAACGGTTATCCCCAGAAATGTGCGGGTCAGCGAAAGCCCGAGTCATGGAATGTCGGTTATCCAATACGATCTTCTTTCGCGGGGGGCTCAAAGCTACCTGAATTTGGGAAAAGAATTGTTAGAAAGGGGGCAGGTGGATGGTTGAAGCGAAACATCAAAAAAAAGGCTTGGGGAAGGGACTGGGGGCGCTAATACCTCAGGCGCAACCAGCCCCGGACGTCCGAAAACGGACTTTTTTGCTGGTAGGGATTGAAGAAATTCGACCAAACCCCTGGCAACCCAGGAAAAAGGTGGGAACCGCGGCGATCGATCAGTTGGCCGAATCCATCCGGGAGCACGGTATTATCCAGCCCCTGCTGGTTAAGCCAGTGGAAAATGGCTATGAATTGATCGCCGGGGAACGACGTTGGCGGGCCGCTCAAAAAGCGGGCCTTCATGAAGTGCCGGTGGTCATAAAGGAAACCGGGGGTCACGGACAATTAGAATTGGCCCTGATTGAAAATATTCAGCGGCAGAATTTGAATCCCCTGGAGGAAGCGGAGGCTTATCACCAATTACTGGAAGAGTTCGGTCTGTCTCAGGAGGAAATCGGGCAAAGGGTGGGAAAGGATCGTTCGACCATCGCCAATTTGTTAAGGATTTTGAAACTCCCGCTTCAAATTCGGGAAAAAATGCTGGAGGGACACCTATCGCTGGGGCAGGCCAAATGTCTATTAAGCCTGAATTCTCCTCAAGAGCAGTTAGAGTTGGCGGACCTCATTATCAAACGCCGGCTCTCCGTCCGGGAACTGGAAAAAAGAATCAAAAAGAGGGGGAACGATGAGGTCCGGAAAACCTCCCCCCAGGGGGAACGGGAAGAGGATTGGATCAAGCCTCTAATACGCCAATACCAAACAAAAGTTCAACTGAAGAGGGGAAAGAAAGGGGGGCGCATCGAGATCCATTTTCTCTCGGAAGAGGAATTGATTCGTGTGGTCGACCTACTGATGCACCGTTAGATTCGTTACATACCCGGTCTTGAAATATGTTCCTTTTCTAACTTTGAGATTTGACCATTTCGATTTGCTTCGAAATCCGGGTTTCGGATTTGAACATAAAATTCAAATATTTTTGGCTGGGGGCTTTATGGCGGTTCAAATAATAATTGACGGGTATAATTTGATCCGGCTTTACCAGCCCTTAGCCCGAGTTGAGCTGCGGGATTTTTCCCAGGGCAGAGAAAAATTGCTTCACTGGCTAGCAGAGTACCGGCGAACACAGCCGCACTCCATGACGGTGGTCTTCGACGGTGGCCAGGGCGGTGGATTAAGCGAAGGACATGACCTTTATAAGGGAATAAAGATAACCTACTCCCCCTTAGGGGAAACGGCGGACGATATCATCAAACGATTGGTCAGGAAGAACCCCGCTCAATCCCTGGTGGTATCCTCTGACCTGGAATTAGTAAACTATTGCCGGTCTCTGGGGGCCGGGGCCATGGGTTCTCTGGAATTCGCGTCCCGAGTAAACGCCAAATTGGAGGGGGATGAGTATTTTGAGGCTAAAGATGACGAGGACGAAACCCCAACCCCTAGAAAAAAGAAGGGAGTATCCCATCGGATCTCCAAGCGGAAGAAAAGGGAGACCCGCTTTTGGAAGAAGATTTAGCTTTTCCAGGATTTTTCTTCTCCTCGAATAATCCGTTTAATGTTCTCGTGATGTTTCAGGAGGATGCCTAAGGCAATGAACAGGGAAAGAACCACGGTTTCGGATGGGTAGTGTAACCAACCGAGCAAAATCGGAAAGGAGACGGCCGAAACCATCGAACCCAAGGAGACGAATTTCCCCAAGTAGGTAGTGACAATAAAAATCGGAATGGCCAGAAGCACAACCAGAGGGCTGAATATAAGGAAGATACCTAAGGCCGTAGCCACGCCTTTCCCCCCCTTGAAGGCCAGATAAACCGGAAAACAATGCCCCAAAAAGGCCCCAAAAGCCACTAGGGCCAATGGGTATCCGACAGAACCGGGAAAACCGCTTAATCCCCATTGTCCAATCCAAACCGCTATCATTCCTTTTAAAACATCCCCCAGAAGAGTCAAAATTCCCCATTTTTTTCCCATCACCCGGGAGACGTTGGTGGCCCCGATATTCTTACTGCCCTGCCGCTGAAGATCTCCCTGGCCGAAGAGCTTTGATAAAATTACACCGCTCGGGATCGCCCCGATCAGATAGGCGACTAGAAATAAAAGTGAGAGGTAAAGTATCATAAGGCCCTATTTGATTAACGCTGATAAGGATACGATTTCCACTTTGCTTTTTAAAGAAGGGAGCTGGTCTCGAATAACCTGTAACAACAATGGATAGGGATGGCCACAGCCCACCGCAAAACCTCGGGCCTGGGCCATCTGGATTAGTTTTTCCAATTGTTGCCGAATAGGACCTTCGGCTACCTCGTTATCCAGGAAGATATTTCTCTGGATATATTTTACTCCCAAGTCTTCGGCCAGGGCGGGAACCACCGATTGGGCAGTGGTAAGGCTGTCCAAGAAAAATAATCCCCTTTTTTTCAGGGATTCCAAAACCACCACCATCTTTTCCCGATTTTCGGTAAAGCGGGAGCCCATATGGTTGTTAGCCCCCGGAACAAAAGGAAAATGGTTGAAATCATTATCTATAATCTGCATGATTTCGTTTGCGCTCATAGAGAGCAACAGCGCCCCGGGACCCGGATTGGTCCTGGGGTAGTCAAGGGGTTCCATCGGTAAATGCAATAAGGTTTCCTTGCCCTTTTCCCGGGCTAAAAGGGCCATCTCCTTGGCGTGAGGTGCCTGAGGTAAAAAGGAAAGCGTTAAAGGGGCTTGAAAGTCTATGAATTCCTGGGCGATATGCCGATCATATCCTAAGTCGTCGATAACAATAGCTATTTTAGGAAGCTCCCGGCTGGGTTTAAAAGAAGTTTCCGGCCTTGTGGGGTGGGGTTTAGGGACAAAAATTTCTTTCGAAGGCTGCGGTTCCAATTCTTCGTAAGGAAGTTCAAGAACCGGCCTTGGATTTAGGAAGTTTTTCCATAGATAATAACCGCCAATGGCGGAAAAAACCAGGGTAAGCCCAAAAAGGATAAGGATTCCCTGGTACAAGGGAATCCTTCGTTTTTTTTCGGGAGAAGTCTTGTTTCTCGGGGGCACCGGAAGTATTAAGGAGCCGGCTTAAATACCTGAGAAAAAACTCCCCAGCTTTTTAATAAGTGTAAGGCGCTGGCCAATTGAGGATCGTCAGCCTCTTCCTCGGCTGGGGTCTTTTTACTTTCCGGCGGAAGCTCTTTGCCGTTGGCGGGTTCTTTGGTCTTCACTTCTTCTTCCATATGCCGGTCCAGGTCTTTTTCCCGCAACATCCGTGGTTCCTTTTCCGTGGGTTCTCCCTTTTTCAGGGGCTTCCCTTTCACCAGGATATCCGGGATGATCCCCTTGGCCTGAATGGATCGTCCGTTGGGGGTGAAGTACCGCGCGGTGGTCAGTTTGAGGCCGGACCCGTCATCCAGGGGAATGATCGTCTGAACCGAACCCTTGCCAAACGTGGGCGTGCCTAATATAATCGCCCTTTTTTGGTCTTGAAGGGCCCCGGCTACAATCTCGGAAGCGCTGGCGCTGCCCTCATTGACCAAAACCACGATCGGGTAATTCTTGGGGGTCTTATTGGGATGCGCGCTGAACCTTAGGTTTTGATCCTTGATCCGGCCTTGGGTATAAACAATCAATCCGGTCTCCAGGAATTCATCGGCAATCTTCACCGCTTCGTTCAATAGGCCGCCCGGATCGTTTCGCAAATCCAAAATCAACCCCTTCAGTCCCCCTTTGGTGGCTTCCAACTTTTTCAGGGCCGCCTGGAAATCCTCGGTGGTTTTATCCTGAAAGGTGCTGATCCGGATATAACCATAATTTTCTTCCAAACTTTTAGATTTTACGCTTTTTATGGGGATGACTTCCCGAGTGATACTATACTTTTGGGTTTCTTTTTCACCTTCGTGCATGATGGTCAGATTAACTTTTGTTCCTCTTGTCCCCCGGATCAAACGAACCGCCTCGGTCAGGCTCATATTCTTGGAGGATTTCTCGTTGATCTGAAGAATTTTATCGCCGGCCCGCAACCCGGCCTTATCCGCCGGGGTTCCCTCGATGGGCGAAACCACGGTTAAGATGCCATCTTTCAAAGTGATTTCAATTCCGATACCGCTAAAAATCCCGGTGGTTTCAATTTCCAGTTCTTTAAATTCCTCCGGGGTCAAAAAGGCCGAATGCGGGTCCAGGGTGTTGACCATCCCTTTGATGGCCCCGTATATGAGGTCCTTGGAGTCCTTATCCTCCACATATTTTTTTTGAATTTCCGAAAGGGCTTCACCAAAAATTTTGATTTTCTGGAAGGTCTTGTCCGAATCCGCAGCGATGATCGGACCTCCCTGTTGGTCGATCAAGACGAAGAAAGTAAGGAGCACGAAAATCAGGCCGGCATATTTAATCTTGGCCGTTTTAGACATAAATCCCCCAGGAAATAAATTAAGGTTAAGTTGAAATTAAAGATTTCCCATGGCCCTTTGGAGCCTGGCCCCGGCAATCTGAAACCCATAGAGGGCGCGATAATAATTCACTTTGGCCTGGCTCAACAGGGTCTGGGCGTCAAACAATTCCAAAGTAGTGGACACTTGTTCACGGAAACGGACCTCACTGATTCGAAAATTTTCCTCCGCCTGCTCGATAGCTTTTTGGGCCACCCCGATATTTTTTTCCGATTCTTTCAGGGTAATATAGGCTTCCTGCACTTCCAATTGAACGGAGTCCTGGACCTGGGTGAAGGCGGCTTTCACCTGCTTCCGCTCAACAATTTTTTCCTGAACCAGATAATGGGTCCGCCCCCATTCCCAGAAATTCCACTTTATCCCGGCACTGATTTCAAAATTATCGGCATAAGTAAAATCGCTGCCTGAGACGTTGGGGGTATCGCCCTCTTTCTTGTAGCGGCTTTGTAAATAGACCTGAGGGTAGTATTCACTCCTGGCCAGTTGGATATTTTTTTGGGCTATTTCCAGTTGGGTAAGCACCTCTTTAACTTCCGGTCGGTTCTGCAGGGCTTCCTGCTTGCAATCGCTCAACCTCTTTTCAAAGGGTTCGTACTGTTGGATATCCTGAACGGATACTTTTTGTTCCAGGGGCAGGTGCAAAAGGGTGCTTAACTGGGACTGGGCTACTAAAACCAGATTTTCCGCGCGGATCTGTTTTTGTCGGGCTTCGGACAATTCGACTTCGGATTTCAACAGGTCATTTAAAGGAATCAGGCCGACCTCAAAAAAATTCCGGGCGATCCTGACATTATCCGTGATTTGAGCGACCGTTTGGTCGGCCACCAGTTTGAGCTTCTGGTTTCCCAGGAAAATAAAATAAGTCTCTTTGACGCGCAAGGCTAATTGGAGTTGCTCTTGCTGATATTTTATTTTAGCGAGATCCACACCCAATTGGGCCAGTTCATAGTTAGTGATCAGGGCCAGACCGGTAAAAATCGGCTGCTCTAAAGTAATATTGAAACCATAATTATCCTGGGAGCCGACGGCAAAGGTACTTCCCGGTATGGTAAAAACCCCAAAGTCCTGGGCCGGGACCTTGGCTTTGGGGGGATTATCAATATAATTGTAATTATATTGAGTACTTAACTTAGGAAAAAAACCGGTTTGCGCTCTTTTCTTTTTAAGGGCAGCCGATTCCGTGGCTTCTTTGGAAGCCTGCAGGGCCGGGCTGGTTTCAAAGGCCCGGGTGATAGACTCATCCAGGGTCCAGGTTTTCGTGGAGGTCTCCGAGCCAAGAGCGACTCCGGTTAACCAGGCCAGGAGCAACCCAAAGGTAAGGACCCGAAAAGACCATCTATTCAAACGCGCCATAGTCTCAAAATCGATCGTCTTAGTTGTAAGAATCTACACAGGTAAAGTCAAGGAGATTAACCCGAATGCTTCACCGTATTAAACAATTCCAAGGCCTGCCGGGGGGTGGCATTTTCGTGGATTACGGCTCGAACGGCCTGGATCATGGCCTTGGGGTTTTCGGATTGAAAGATGTTCCGACCCATGTCCACGCCCACGGCCCCTCGTTGAACGGCGTTATACGCCAATTCCAGCGCCTCGGGTTCAGGCAGTTTCTTGCCGCCGGCGATCACCACCGGGACCGGGCAACTATTGACCAGTTTGTCGAACTCTTCGCAATAATAAGTCTTTATCAAATGGGCCCCCAGTTCAGCCGCTATTCGCGAAGCCAGGCTTAAGTAGCGGACATCCCTGCCCATTTCCTTGCCGACGGCCGTGACGGCCACGATGGGAATCCCGTATTTTTCCCCTTCATTGATCAGGTTGGACAGGGAGACCAAGGTCTGTTTTTCATATTCCGCCCCGACAAAAATGGACAGGGCCAGGCCGGAGGCATTCAGCCGTATGGCGTCTTCCATAGACAGGGTGATTTCTTCATTGGACAGTTCTTTCAGGACGCTGGAGCCTCCCGAGACCCGCAGAACGATAGGAACCTGGACATCCTCAGGGATCGAACTCCTTAACATCCCCCGGTTGAGCATCAGGCAATCCGCATAGGGAATCAACGGCACAATGGTTTCACCGGGCTTTTCCAGGCCTGAGGTAGGCCCCAAAAAATAACCGTGATCCACGGCCAGCATAACGGTCCGGCCTGTATCCGGTCTAATTATTCGCGAAAGACGATTTTTCATGCCCCAATCCACGATGTTCTTCCTCCTTCTGAGACCGATATTTTGATGAAATGAACAACAGGCCCATGCCCAGGGCAGCCCGGATTTCGACGGAATGCTCTCTATTGTATCTTTGCAATTTAACAGCGCCGCCCCTATAAAACAAGGGATTTTTGTCATTTTTGCGGCTCGATGACGACTTTTAAGGAGGTATCGGCCTCGGCCACTAAACGAAACCCCTCCTGGGTCTGGGCTAAGGGGAATCGGTGGGTGATTAACCGATCCAGATCCAGGATGCCGGCCTGGATGAGTTGGCAGGCCCGCCAGTGGTCGGCCGGGCTGCCGGCATAGGAGGTGGTCAGGGTGATGTCGTTTCGGAAAAAAAGGTCGTTTATGGACAAAGGGATGGTCACCCCCTGGTCGGTGGGGGCAAAAAAAAGAACCGTTCCTCCCCTTTCAACCGAGCCCAAGGCCTGAAGCTGAGCCTGCCGGGCCCCCGTGCAGACCAGAACCAGGTCGGCCAGAAAACCGCCATTAACCTCTTGAAGCAGGGGAGGCGTATAGTGGTCAGCAGGGAAAACAACGTCGGCCCCCAGTTGTCGGGCCGCCTCCAGACGGAAGGAACTGCGATCGGTGGCCACAATCCGGCCGGCTCCCAGCGATCGGGCCAGTTGAATATGGAGCAAACCGGATAGGCCGCTTCCCAGAACCAAGACCGTCTGTCCGGCACCGATCCGGGCGATCTGCTGGGCCCTTAACACGCAGGCCAGGGGCTCTATGAATGTAGCGGCTTCATAGGACATGCCCTCTGGAAGAGGATAGATCCCGCGGTCGACGTTGATGGCCGGGAGGCGGACGAATTCGGCAAACCCTCCGGGAAAGAAGTTGGTTCGGCGCAAGGTGTCGCACACGGTCGGATGGCCGCTCAGGCAATAATGACAGGTATTGCACGGCACATGATGGGAGGCGGCTACCCGGTCCCCGGGGTGGTATTTTTCGACCTGAGCCCCCACTTTTACAATTTGCCCTGCGATTTCATGCCCCAGGACCAGGGGGGCCTTGTGAATTCGATACCACTCCATGACATCGCTGCCGCAGATGCCGCTGGCTTCAATTCGTATCAGGACCTCGTCGGGTCCGATTTCCGGGCGGGGCAGCTCTTCAATCCGGATGTCCCGGTTGTTATAGTACATGGCTACACGCATACCTGACTCCTGAAATCCTTCCAAGCGGAGGGGAATTCAATTTTTTCCAATATTACGGAGGGAAGGCGATAATATCCAGAAAAAAGATGGGATGAGGTGGAAAGGTCGGTTAGAGATAAATCCGCTTATAGTTTTTCAGGACCAGTTTCTGCACTTCAGGGTCAATGGGGGTGGGGGTTTCACCATCAACGGACTGACCAGGTTGGAGATCATGCCGCCCGGGACCTGGTGGACCAGGACCGCCGTGTCGATTACCGACATGCGGTTGGTGGCCAGGTATTCCTTATATAGGTATCTGCGAATTTCCCTGATCCGCCAATTAATCTTAATTTACTTAAAAAAGGTTTGGCGTCAAGAAAGGGATTATTTTACTTTTTAGGATGTCCTTTATCAGATGACACCCCCGTCATTTCAGGTTTCAACTCCCGATCAAGGGCAGGAGGATTCCGACCCGCTAAATTTGTAACTCATTATTATTGCATATAATTTATATCTAAGGGGGGGCAAATGATTATGGCATAGATATTGCCACTGAGTAAGGTGTTCATAAACTTCGGACGATGTAATCCTATAAAAAGGAGGTTTTTTATGAAAGTACTCGTGGCAACCGACGGCTCGGAACATTCGATGAAAGCCGTTCAAAAAGCCCTGGAGCTGGCCCAAAAGGAAGGGGCCCAGGTCACCCTCATGTCCGTGGCCTATTTCTCCAAAGACGACTTCGATGACATGCCCCCCAACATTCAGGACAAGCTGGAAGCCCAGGCCGCCGCCGCCCTAAAAAAAGCCAGGTCGGTTTTTGAGGCGCAAAAGATCCCCGTGGAAGCGGTACTTGAAGCCGGGGTAGTGCCGGCCAATAACATCCTCCAGCAGGCCCAGGAAGGGAACTACGATCTTCTCCTGATCGGCAGTGCCGGGTTGACCGGGATCAAACGGGCGCTCATGGGCAGCACGGCGGCCAAGGTGGTGGCCCAGGCCCCCTGCAGCGTCATGGTCATTCGCTGATTTTTTTCAGGGGAGGTGATTTCAACCATCGACGGACAGTGAATAAACAAAAAGGATCAAAGATTTCCTAATGAAAATTAAAAATAGACAACGGAGGATAACAATGAAGATTTGGAGAAAGATCAATACTTTGATCACCGGATTGATTTTATTTTTTCCGGCCATAGTCCTGGCGGCAGGGCCCAAAGCCGCCCCTCTGGTCATCGTGGCCGATACCCGGAAATTTACCGGCTGGGAGGCCTGGTGGACCAATCTTTATAATGAAAGCCATATATATTTCGCGCTGCTGACGGTGGCCATCATCCCCGTAGTGGGGGTGATTTTTGGAACTATCGCCGACCTGATCATGAGTCATATCGGTATCGACTTGAAGTCCAGGGAATTGGCCGAACATTAGAAGATGGCCTCTTCGGCCTTCGGCTCTCAGCGAAGATCGGAGAGGCGTTTTAATCAAAAAGGTTAATCATTTTATTCTTAGGAGGGTACACTATGGATTGGTTATATGTTCTCATGCCTATCGCCGGGGTCGAGATTTTCTGGCCCGGACTGATCATCCTCGGCGTAGGGGTCGGTGTCATCGGCGGGTTCTTTGGAATGGGTGGCGCCTGGATGGTAACGCCGGGCCTCAACATACTCGGCTTCCCCATGGCCTTTGCCATCGGCACCGATATCGCCCACATGGCCGGAAAATCTCTTATCGCCACCATGCGCCACGGCAAATTCGGCAATGTGGATTATAAATTGGGTATGATCATGCTGGTGGGCACGGTGGTCGGGTTCGAAGTGGGCGCCCAGATGGTCATGTGGCTGGAACGATTAGGCAAGGTGGAAGTGTATGTCCGTTACTTGTACCTGATCCTCCTGGCCCTGATCGCCTGGATGGTCTTCGCCGACGTGGCCAAGAAAAAGAAGAAAGAAAGGGCGGCCAAAGCGGCGGGCCAAGAGATAGATGCCTTGGCCACCGGGATCGAGTGGCACAAGACCCTGCATAAGCTCAAGATCCCTCCCATGGTTCATTTCAAAGAGGCCCAGATCTATTGCACCGCCTGGCTGCCCATTCTGGTGAGTTTTTTGACCGGTTGGCTGGCCGGGATTTTGGGTATCGGCGGGGGGTTGATCCGGATGCCGGCCCTGATCTACTTTGTCGGCTGCCCCACCCACGTGGCGGTCGGGACCGACCTTTTTGAAGTTATGATTTCCGGGCTTTACGGGGCCGCCACCTATACCTATAAGGGGCGGACGGAACTGGTGGCGGCGATCATCATGCTGGTCGGCGCTTCCATCGGGGCCCAGGTGGGGACCGTGGCCACCAAGTATATTAAAGGCTACGGAATCCGCATCGCCTTTGGATTGGCCGTGATCGGCTGCGCCCTGTCCATCATCCTGAAACTGGTTGCCAAGGCGGTTCCGCCGGCTGCGGGCGCCTATTTTGACGGGGCGGCCACGGTCCTGGTCCTGGGGCTGGTGGCGGCCATGTCGCTCTATATCTTTCTCAAGATGTTGGCGGGCGCCAAACTGGAAATCGCGTCCAAAAAAAGATAGTGGTCATTTAGAATCCCAAAGCAAAAGGAGAAAAGCGTTATGCTGAAAAAATATTGCGGTTTGACTCTGCTGGTGATTCTGCCTCTGGTCCTGGCCTACGGCTGTGGGGAATTGGGTAAAGTGGACCAGGGCCGGGTCATTGCATTCGACAAAGACAAAGGGCTGGTCACCCTGATCCGGGATATGAAAGCCGATCCCAAAAGCCCGGATTACAGCCATCTGCCGCCCATGGTCTACGAAATACCTAAAGTATTTGAGGAGATGGGACCGGATCCCAAGGCCGGCCTGCGGATGAAGCTGGACGCCAAGGCCAAACAGATCATTATTTTCGATCCGGCCTCCCAGAATTTCAAGAAAATAGATTATACGCTGATTGAGCAGAAGGAAGGGGTGGATTCAGGAGACGCATTGGTGAAGGATAAGAAATTCCCGATGGTGGACAAGGAAAAGAAGGCCATCACCCTCTACTCCAAGAGACAAAAACTTTTGACCACCTTCAGCGTCCCGGATGAATATTTCGCCCTTCCGACCAGCGCCTGGGATGCAGGCGACGAGGTGCGGATCTACTTTAAGGAGACCGGGAAGGCCCTACGGTTGATGAATATCAGCAAGACCGATATTTTCAAGAAATAGCCGTCCCTGCCGTTGATACGCCAGAAGATCGCCGGGGGACCCTCGGGGCCCCCGTGCGATCTTCTTGCTTTTTTAGGGGTTTATTGATTTAATGGGAAAACCAATAGCCTTGGAAAGTAGCGAACCGGTCTGACGATGAATACTCGACAAAAAATAGGTGTGGCCGTAGTGGATGTGCTGGTTCTGATCGAGCTGGGAATCAGTATTTACCGGGCCAACCAGACCCCTGATTTGTTCACCCCGATTTTCATGAAGACCTTTTTTGTCCTGGTCATACCCACTTTGATCCTGGCCCGGATAGTCATCAAAAGGCTCCGGACCATTGAATCTTCGCCGAGCTTATGACCCTGGATAAAATTTCACGGTGGAGGCGGTGGGCGGGAATAGCCGGCTCGATTTTTTGCCTTTTAAGTCTGCTCGCGGTCATAGACGCTCTGGTAGCTCGATTTAAACAGCCGCCCAGCTTGTTTCAGGTGCTTCCGGGAACCAGCCTGGAAATCCAGGGGCCTCTGCGGGAGGCGGTGGAAACTCCCCAAAAATTGTCCTTCCAATGCGATTCCCGGGAGATTCGGATCGATTTTGAGGGAGTTCAGAAAGGATACTGGATGGGGGGGTATCTCTGGCGGGGGCGTCTGGTCATAGGTCCTGAAACCCGTCCCGGTCTCTATTCCCTTAAGGTCCTTGGGCCCGGAAAGGCCGCTACTCCTCCCTTCCCTCCCTTTCAGATCCAGGTATTCGGGGATCCGGCAACCTATCGCCGCAACCTGCCTGCGCTCGTCCAGCGATATTCGGGGGTAGCGTCCGGGCTGGCGGCGGTTTTCCTCTTTATCCCGGCCATTGGGTTTTTCGGCTTGGTCTTTTTTTTGTCCCAAGGGATTAATCGCCTCCTGGCACGGGATGGCAAGGCGGAAATCTACCGGGTCCGCCAAACGGACCTGGGGATTGAAATCTTCTTTGGCCTGGGAAGGAACCAGGGCCTGGAAGAAGGGACCCTCTTGAACCTGTATGATGAAAAGGGCCAACCTCTGGGCACGGTAAAGGTGCGATCCGTTGACGCCGGGGACGCGGTGGCCATGGCCGCCGAGGAGCAGGCGGTGCGACCGGGTTACTGGCTGGCTAAAGTTTCGTAACAACGCTTACCCTAGGGACTAAACCGATGGAAGAGAAAGAATATCGCCGGTTATGGTGGAAAATCGTACTTACCACTTTGGGGTTTTCGCTGATCCCGTTGTTCGCCCTGGGGTTCACCATCTATTACCAGTTCAGCGTCTCCTACACCGCCAAGGTCATGGAAAATTTAAAAACCCTGGTGGAAAACCGCCGCAGCGCCATGGACCTGTTTTTTGACGAAAGGGTCTCCCAGTTGGTCACTATGGCCCATACCCACTCGCTCAAGCAGGTGGCCGATGAAAATTATCTTAATAGAGTCTTCAATATCATGCAAACCCGATCCAAATCCTATATCGATATCGGGGTCATCGATCAGGAAGGAAACCATTTGGCCTATGTGGGCCCCTATCCTGAACTCAAGGGGGTCAATTACAAAAAGGAAGACTGGTTTCAATCGGTCATGTCGGGCGGAATATACATCAGCGACGTTTTTTTGGGTTTTCGAAAATTCCCCCATTTTATTATCGCCGTCATGAGCCGTGAAGGAAACAAGACTTGGATCCTGCGGGCAACCATAAATTCCGAAATCATCGACGATGTAGTCCGGGCCGCCCAGATCGGGAAGAAGGGGGATGCCTTCATTGTCAACAAACGGAATATCCTGCAGACAGCCCCCCGGTTCAGCGGTGAGATTTTCGGCCACCCCAAAACCCCGGATTTTTCCCGAATCAACGAGGCTCAGGTGGAGGAACAGTCCCTGGAAGGGGAAAGAGCCCTTTTTGCCGTAACGGTGATCAATAATACCAAGTGGGTATTGGTAATCAAGGAGGATCCTCAGGAACAGCTTACCCCGCTTTTGCGGGCCCGTTTTCTGGCCGCTTTTCTTTTATTAGCCGGTGTTTTGTTGATTATCGGCGGGACGGTCATTACTTCCCGCTTGATGATGAAAAGGCTGATTCAAATCGACCGGGAAAAAGCAGTGAGTGAGGATTTGGCCATCCAGTCCACCAAAATGGCGGCCTTGGGAAAAATGGCGGCCGGGATCGCCCACGAGATCAATAACCCCTTAGCCGTCATCGGCGAAAAAGCGGGCTGGATCAAAGACCTGCTGGCCGAAGAGGATATCGCGCAAAGCGAGAATTTCAAGGAGTTTGAAGATTCCATCCGCAAGATCGAATACCATGTGGAAAGGGCCAAGAAAGTCACCCATCGCCTCTTGGGGTTTGCCCGAAGGATGGAACCGATTCATGAAACGGTGGATGTGAATAAGACCCTGGATGAAACGATCGACTTTTTGGAGAACGACTCCCGGTATCGGAATATCGATATTCAAACCGACTACTCCCAGGACCTGCCGAAAATAACCAGCGATTCATCCCAGTTGCAGCAGGTTTTTTTAAACATCTTGAATAACGCTATCGATGCCATCGGCAAGAATGGGGAGGTAATGATAAAAACCAAGTACCTTCCTAAAAATAGTGAAATTTCCGTTGAAATTAGGGATAACGGGCCGGGAATCCCCAAGGAAAAGATCGATAAAATATTCGATCCTTTTTTTACGACCAAGGAAGTGGGTAAGGGAACTGGCCTGGGCCTGTCCATTGTTTTCACCATACTGGAAAAGCTGGGGGGAAGAATTATGGTCGCCAGTGAAGAAGGGAAAGGCACAACCTTTACGATTTATCTTCCGACCAAGTAACGTGGTTCAGAGGGAGGAGACCCATGGAGGAATTTAAGATACTGGTGGTGGATGATGAAGACGATTTTCGGGAGACGATTGTCAAACGGCTGCAAAAGCGCAAGATGCCGGCCTGGGGAGCGGAAAGCGGGGAAAAAGCGCTGGAACTTATCGAGGTCCAACCCTTTGATGTGGTGGTTTTGGACGTTAAGATGCCCGGTCTGGACGGGATAGACACCCTGCGGGAGATCAAAAAGAAGAAGCCCCTGATCGAGGTGATATTACTTACCGGGCATGCTTCGATGGAATCGGGAATCGAGGGGATGAAATTGGGGGCCTACGATTACGTGATGAAACCGGCCAACCTGGAGGAGCTGATTGAAAAAATGCGCCAGGCCTATGAAAAAAAAATGGTCTTTGAGGCCCAGTCCCGGGAAGGCGTTTAGATGCTTGCCTGTTTGAAGAAAGTTTAAGCTCCCGTTAAGAGGGCTTAGCAAACAAATTTTGGAGGGCCTCTTTCAAGTTTGGAAATTCGAAGTGGAACCCCAAGCCGAGAAGCTTCTCAGGTAATACCTTCTGGCCCTTCAACAGGACGTCGCCAAACTCTCCCAGGATGATTTTAAGCATAAACCCGGGCACGGCCGGGAGAAAGGCCGGTTTGCCCAGCACCTCGGCTAATATCCGGGTCATTTCTTTATTCCTCACCGGGTTGGGGGCCGTGCAGTTGATGGGACCGGCGGCCCCCTTTTGTTCTAATAAGAAAAGAAAGATTCGAGTCAGATCCTGCTGGTGGATCCAGGGAAACCACTGTTTTCCGGAGCCCAGGGGGCTGCCAAGCCCTTTCCTGAACATGGGGAGCATCTGATCCAGGGCGCCGCCTCTCTCGCCTAAAACAATCCCAAAGCGGCCGCGAATCACCCGCACCCCGAAGGCCTCCGCCTGCCGGGCTTCAGCCTCCCAGTCCCGGGCCATTAATGCCAGGAAATCGGAACCCGGAGGGGTTTCCTCCGTTATCCCTTCATCCTCGTGAAAGCCGTAATAGCCCACGGCCGAAGTGCTGAGCAGGACGGTTTCCAGCCCTTTCCGGTCGGCTAAAGCGGAGACCAGGTTGCGGGTAGTCAGGATACGGCTGTCCCGTATCTCCTTTTTGGATGCTTCGGTCCAACGGCTGAAGATTGAGGCTCCAGCCAGGTTGATGAAGGCCTGGTGCTCGGCGACCGCCTTCTGCCAGGGACCCGGTTCCTTGGGGTTACCTTCAAGGAAGGAGGCCCCGGTGGGCAGGGCGCGCCCGGACTTAATGGCCCGGGTTAACAGGGTGACCTGATGGCCTTTGGTGGTCAACGCTTTGGTCAGATATGTCCCGACAAATCCGGTCCCGCCGGTGATGAATATTTTCATCCTGTTCCAAACCTTTGCTGTCGAAGGAGGCCGGGAGGGTAATTCCCTTCCCGGTTGGGGTTATTTTAGTATCTGGCCGTGAACGCCGATGACTCTTTCCGCCATGGGGATATTCTTCCCCGCCTTTTCCATGGCCTGCTTGACGATCCAGGGCAGGCCGGCGCAGCAGGGGACTTCCATCACCACGGTGGTCACGCTGTTGATCTGGGCCGTATTAAAAATATCCGCAAACTTCTGAATATATTCCTGAACATCGTCAAACTTGGGGCAGCCCATCATGACCACCTTGCCCTGGAGAAACTCCTGGTGAAAGTTGGGATAGGCCAGGGGGGCGCAATCGGCTACCACCAACAGATTGGCATTTTTGAGAAAAGGCGCCGTCGGAGGTACCAATTTAATCTGAACCGGCCAGTGGCTGAGGGCCGAACCCGGAGTGGTTTGGGTCTTCGGCTGGTTGGCTTCCTGACAGGAGGAGATGGGGGCAAAGGTTTGAAGTGTGGTGGAGGGGCAGCCGCAGGGAAGCTTGGTTTCCGGCTCGAGCGAGACCGGAGGTTTTATGGTCTTCAAGTGCTCCTCCACGGCGAGCTCGTCGAAGTCCTCGGCCTCCCGTTCCATAATGTGCAAGGCGTCGTTGGGGCATTCTCCCAGGCAGGCCCCCAGGCCGTCGCAATATTTTTCAGCCGTCAAGGTAGCCTTGCCGTCTATGATCTGGATGGCGCCTTCGGCGCAGGAGGGGACGCACAGGCCGCAGCCGTCGCAACGTTCGGGGTCGATTTCAATGATTTTGCGTTTAATTATCATCAGCTTTTCCTTTGGAATAAATAGTTTTACTTCCCCTGCGGCTTAACGGGTCGCAGGCCGTCGAAGAGGAAGGGAGAGGTTCAGGCGCTTGCCGGATTTTTTAAGAACACCGAAATGGCCAATTCCCGGCCGCTGTCGGTCAAAAAAGATCCATCAATGATCGAGGCCAACCGTTCCGGAGATGAAGCCTTTTCTTTCTGATTTTCTTCCAGATTGACGATCAGGTCCGCGTCATAGATCGCTTTGAAATTGGTGGTTTCCTTCTCCCGGGGATGATGGTGATGACCGACTATATCGCAGACCTCCTCGATCAGATCTTCCCGGGCCCCCAGTTTGATCAGGATCTGCCGGGCAATCGGCGGGCCTTCTTCCTCCTGGTAGCGGGCGGCCGTGCTCTGGTATTTCCGTTCGGCCTCATGGATGCCGATGTCGTGCAGATAGGCCGCCGACAAGATCACCGCCGGGTTCCCTTTTTCTTTTTTGGCCAGCTCCTCGGCATAGCGGGCCACCCGGGTGGCATGGCCAATCCGTTTGAAATCGGTGGTGAAATAGCGTTTCATTTCAATGGCCACCCGGTCCTTCAAAAGGTCCTCTTTTTGGGCGATCAATTCCGGGGGCAGCCCGCCCAGGCACTGTTCGGCGTGAGGGCAGTAGGAGGCGCAGCCGAAATCCATCTGGGGATTGATGATCCGCTTCCCGCATTTCTTGCAGAGGCGGGTGGTATCGTCTTTAAAGAACTCGAGATCGGCGCCGCAATGGGGGCACTGGGTCTCGAAGATCGACCCGGGTTTCCAATAGCGGCTGTCCTGTCCAGGGCATTTCATATTCCAATTCCTTTTCGATAGATCCCTGTAAGGCGTGAGGCGTCAGGTTTTTACCCCTTACGCCTCACGACTTGCGGTATTTTACCCCAATATCGCCTTTAGATCCTCATCCGGGGTCGAGATGGGCATGATGTTGAAGTTCTTGACCAGGAAATCAAGGACATTCGGGGTGATGAAGGCCGGCAGGGAGGGCCCCAGACGAATATCTTTGATACCCAGGTGAAGGAGGGTTAAAAGAATGGCCACCGCCTTCTGCTCGTACCAGGAAAGGATCATGGACAGGGGCAGTTCGTTGACCCCCACATTGAAGGCCCCGGCCAGGGCCACGGCGATCTGGATGGCCGAGTAGGCGTCATTGCACTGGCCGATGTCCAGCAACCGCGGGATCCCGCCGATATCGCCCAGTTCTTTGTCGAAAAACCGGTATTTGCCGCAGGCCAGGGTCAGGACTACTGTGTCTTTCGGGGCTTTTTCCACGAACTCGGTGTAATAGTTTCGGCCGGGTTTGGCCCCGTCGCAGCCGGCGACCAGGAAGAAATGGCGGATGGCCTTGTTTTTTACGGCATCGATGACCGCCCCGGCCACGCCCATCACGGTGTTTCGCCCGAACCCCACGGTTACGGTTTTTCCGTTGCTGTCATCCGTGAAGCCCGGCAGGGACAAGGCCTTCTCGATTACCGGGGCAAAATTTTTGTCAGCGATATGGGTGACCCCCGGGAAGCCCACCAGTCCGGTGGTAAAAATATTGGCCTGGTAGGATTCCTTGGGCTTCTGGATGCAGTTGGTGGTCATCAGGATGGCCCCGGGGAATTCGCCGAACTCCTTGTGCTGGTTCTGCCAGGCGGTCCCGTAATGCCCGTAAAAATGAGAATATTTCTTCAGTCCGGGATAGGCATGCAACGGCAGCATCTCCCCGTGGGAATATACGTTGATGCCCTTGCCTTCGGTCTGTTTCAGGATCAGATCCATATCCTTCAGGTCATGACCGGAAACCAGGATAGCCTTGCCCTTTTTATGCCCCAGCGGGACCTTGGTCGGCACGGGATGCCCGTAGGTTTCCGTATTGCCGGCATCCAGGATTTCCATGGCCTTTAAATTGGCCTCACCGCATTTCATGGCCAGGCCGACCCAGTCGTTCAGGGTCAAATCCTTATTCAGGGCGGCGGCCAATCCCTCATGGATAAAGGCATAAACAGACTCGTCTTCCTTGCCCAGGATCTGGGCATGGTCGGCGTAAGCAGCGACCCCCTTAATTCCGAAAGTGACGGTCCAAATCAGGGCATGAATATCTCTATCCGTGGTCGTATCCGATTGAATGCCGACCTTCTCTCCCTGGGCGATCATCCCCTCCAGGTTATCGGCCAGGACCAAATTCGCCGGCCCATCCGGAAAGTCGACTTTCCCGCCGGCGGCTTTTACCTTGGCCTTCAGCTTTTCCCTTAAAACGACAATTTCCTTCAGAAGGGGCAGGAAACGGTCAGCATCAAAATCAACATTGGTCAGGGTCGAAAACAAGGCCTTTACGGAAAAAATATTAGCCTCCGAGTCACTGAGGCCAACTTTTCGGCCTTCCACGGCCACCTGGGACAACCCCCGCATGGTATACACCACCAGATCCTGGAGGGCGGCCACTTCGGGTTGCTTTCCGCAGACCCCTAGCTTGGTGCAGCCTTCCCCTTTTGCCGTTTGCTCACATTGGAAACAAAACATGATCGATCTCCTTTCTTTAGGTCAAAAATTTTCGGTCAATTCGGAACCAACAGAGTTCGTTTCAACGCCATTTGCGCCTAATGATAAGGCTTCCTCTGCCGTATTGCTTTGATTTAAGTCAACAAACGAAATTCAATGGGTAAGAAGAAAGATCAATGGTTGAATTTAGACTTATTTAAGTAAGCTAAAACATTTGTCAAAAAGGCGCAAGGGAGGTCGGGCGAATTATTTTTTTTCTTGATTTCTCTTGAAATAAACATATAAATGATTACTTATATATTGTTTCCTTAAATGGTTGATTTCAAGGATTAGGAATTCATAATGACCAATAAGAGTAGAAACATGGTGAAAGAGACAGTACCCGAGGCTAATCCGGTGGAGCTGGAAAACCAGGTGGAACGGGAACAGTCCCTATCCACGGTGGCCTTCTTGGCTAAAAGCCTATCGGATGAAAACCGTTTGCGGGTGCTCCTCAGTCTGCGCGAGGGCCGGCTTTCGGTATCCAGTCTGGTAGAGGCCTTACAATTGTCCCAGCCGCTGATTTCCCATCATTTAAAGGAGTTAAAAAGGTCGCTTTTAGTCAAGGTCGAACGTAATGGGCCTTTTGTCTATTACGAACTGGCCGACAAAAGAATCCTCCAAATCATCAAAGATCTGGAGACCGTGGCCGGGGAATTACTGGCCAACCGTCGAACTTTTTAGTCAGGAGAACACCCAATGCCTGGAAAAACCATACTGGAATTAATCGAGAAACTGGACCCTGCCAAAGCCTTAAAAGAAATTTCCCTGGCGGTTAAATCCCTTTTCCCCTTGCTGGATCAGGAGTCTCGGCTGGATTTTGTGGTCAGCCTGATCGGGGATGCCGGCACGGACAAGGTGGCCAGCCTGGTGAACCTCTGACTGGCGGAATGCATGGACGAAGGTGTCGATCCAACCAAGATGTGCCAGAGTTTGGTGGATAAGGTCTTTCAATCCAAACAGCTAAGAACCGTGGCCGAACCGGATATTCTAGCGCTTTTTGAAGACTGGCTGGAGGAATTGGAAGAGGAAATCATAAATCAGGTGCAAAACACCGGTTCCGATGACCTGGGGGAATTAGCCCGAGAGTTGGGGTTGTCCCGGGCGGGGGTAAATTTCCTGATCACCAAATTAAAACGGGAGGACAGAATTTAAAGGAATCTAACCAATGAAAAATAAAAGTATTTATTTGGCAGCACTGGCCGTAGCCGTGGTAATCGGACTCCTCTGGTTTACTAACCGGGCCGTGACGCCGAAGCAGGCCACCTGGGAGGATGTGCTTCAGGAAGCCACACTGGGCGGTTACCGGATCATTAAAACCGAAGAGATCTGGGAACGGGTTCAAAAAGATCCTCAGGAGTTGCTGCTGGTGGATAACCGTCAGGAATGGGAATATCGCACCGGACACCTCAAGGGGGCCGTTAATTTTTCTATGGAACCCACGGCCTGGTCTCGCTGGCGGAAACAAAAAGAGCTGGAGACCTTTTTAGGATCCGATAAAAACCGGTCCATTGTCTTTTACTGAGCGGGGTTGACCTGAGTCCGCAGCGACTCCGCAGCCCGGGTGGCTGTCAACCTTGGCTATAAAAACGTATATCGCGATCCCTACGGATTTCCGGAATGGCAGGCCAAAGGCCATCCCATCAGCAGCGCCCCGGCCGGCCTGTCCCGGGAAGCGGCCCCTCTCCAGACCCCCGGCCACTTATACGGCTGGGCCATGGTCTGGACCTTACTAGGCATCTTTGCCGGAGGGATCGCCCTGAACCTGACTCCCTGCGTCTATCCCATGATCCCCATCACCGTCTCCTATTTTGGGGGCCGGAGCGGACAGGGACAGGGAAAACTATTGATTCATGGTCTGTTATACCTGGGAGGATTATCGGCCACCAATTCCATTTTAGGGGTTGTCGCGGCCTTGACCGGTGGGCTGATGGGGGCCATGCTCCAGAACCCGATCGTCCTGCTGGTCGTGGCCGGAATTCTGGTGTTTTTCGCCTCCAGCCTCTTCGGGTTTTGGGAACTGCGTCTTCCCGGAGGCCTCACCAGCATGGCTTCCAAATCGTATGCCGGATATTTCGGTTCCTTATTTATGGGCTTGACCCTGGGCGTGGTGGCCGCACCCTGCATCGGTCCTTTCGTTCTCGGCCTCTTAACCTGGGTGGCCAGTATGGGGTCCCCCTGGCTGGGGTTTATTGTCTTTTTTACCTTGAGCCTGGGCCTGGGGCTGCCCTTATTTTTTCTGGCAATGTTTTCCGGCAAGATCGAAAAGTTGCCCCGATCCGGGGAATGGATGCTCTGGATACGAAAGCTCATGGGTTGGATCCTGGTGGGTATGGCGGCCTATTTCATCCAGCCCTTCCTATCTGAAACCGTAGCGGTATTCCTTTTCGTTTTGGTAGCCTTGGGCGCCGGATTGCACCTTGGCTGGGTGGATAAGTCCCAGGCCGGCTTTCGGGCCTTCGCCTGGATGAAAGTTGGGGCCGGGATCGCCGGGCTGGTGATAGCCACCTTTATCCTGGGGTCCTGGATGATACGCGGACCGGGAATGGCCTGGAATGCCTATTCGGACAAGCTCCTGGCGGAAGCGGCACAAAACCGAAAACCGGTCATCATCGATTTCTATGCCACCTGGTGCACCCCCTGCCGGGAACTGGAGGATATTACCTTTCACCATCCTGAGGTGGTCCAAAGGGGAAACCGGGATTATATTATGGTAAAAGTGGACGTGACTCAGGCCGGCAATCCCCTAAACGAACGGCTACTTAGTCAATATGGGGTTAAAGGGGTCCCGACCGTGGTTTTTCTGGACTTGAGCGGGAAGGAGCGCCTGGACCTCAGATTGGTCGATTATCTTCCGCCGGACCAGTTCTTGAAGAAAATGGAGACAATAAAACAAAATTAGTAAGGAGGATGGAGAATATATGATCTACATAGAAAAATTTTTGGGAAAACGGGTCGAGGTCCCGGAGGATCGGCGTTACATTGTCAAACCAGGACTCTGGGCCAAGGCCGAAGGGCCGGAGGTGCGATTTGGGTTAACCGAGCCGGAGCTGGTATTAGCCGGCGGTGTCAATGACCTGGAATGGCTGGTCTGGGAGGGAGAGGAGGTGGAACAGGGACAATCCATCGCCATCGCCATCACCGGAAAAATTAAATACATCGACACCCCCGTAGCCGGGGTCCTGCGGCTGAATCCCGGGATAAAAAAAACCAAGGCCCTCATTGCCCAGGATCCCTATGGAGAGGGATGGCTGTTTCAAATTAAGACCGGGTCCGAAGCGAAGGCCGCCCTCGAGGAACTGGCTCCGGCCGAAGCCTATGTAGAGAGCCTCCAAAATTCAGAAGGATGCAAGAATCCGGAAGGGATAAAGGGCGGGGTCTCCGGGATCTGCAAGGCGGTCTATACCGGAATTAAAGAACAAAAATTTTAGAAAAAAGAGGGGAGAAAACCAATGGTCAAAGTCCGCTGTTTTTACAATGAACCGAATGGGAAGCCTTGAAAGCATTTTAAAGAAATGATGCCCAGGTTGGGCCAAAAGTATGAAATTGAAGTTGAAATACTGTCCAAACCCATTGCTGAATACAATACGGATGATTACTTTGAACTTGAATTACCGGTTGCCCCGGCCATCATGGTGGATGACGAGATCCTGGTGGAAGGTTCTGATGTCTCCGAAGAGAAATTGGAGAATGCCATCCGCGCCAAACTGGGCCTGGAACCTGTGGTGACGGAAAAGAAGGGGGTCCTGGGAAGACTTTTTGGTCGTTAAAGCCAGAAAATCATGAAGGAAGAAAAAGTGAAAGGAAAAGCACGTTCGGGGAAAGGGGCCATCCTCAAGGTGGTAATATTGGTAGTTTTTATTGCCGTGGCCGTCTATATCGTGCGTTTTACCCCGGTCAAAGATTTTTTGACCGTGGAGGAGATGAAACGATTCCTGGACACCTCCGGGTTTTGGGCGCCGTTGATTTTTATTCTGATCTATACTGCCGGGATCTGCCTTTTTGTGCCCGGTTCGCTCCTGACCACCCTCGGGGCGGCGATCTTCGGGGCCTATTGGGGATTTCTCTACGTCCTGATCGGGGCCGTACTGGGGGCCACCGCCGCCTTTTTTATCGGCCGGTATCTGGGACGAGACTTTGCCGCCTCGATTGTCGGAGACCGGTTGAAGCGTTATGACGAAGCCGTGGAACGCAACGGCTTCGCCACCGTGCTGTATTTGCGCCTGATCTATTTCCCTTTCACCCCGATGAACTTTGGCATGGGCTTGACCCGTGTCCGTTTCTGGGACTACTTCTGGGGCACGGTCCTGGGCATCATTGCCGGGACCTTCATCATTACCTTTTTTGTGGGAACCATCAAAGAGGTTTGGGCCACCGGTGATTGGTCGCAGCTCCTGTCCTTAAAGGTCGCTTTTTCCGTAGCCTTGTTTGTTTTTTCCCTATTCATACCCAAAATTATTAAAAAGTTTAAAAAGGAGGAGAGCCATGCCGACATTCGAGTATGAAGGAATTACCATCGAGGTGGATGATGAGGGGTATTTGTTGAACTTTGATGTCTGGAATGAAAAAGTGGCCTGTGCCCTGGCGGAGAGGGAAGGGGTAAGCCATGAATGTCCCCTTAAAATGGAGCAAATTGAAATCCTGAAATTCATCCGAGATTATTATAAGAAGTTTAAATCCGTGCCCGTGGTCCGGGCTGTTTGCACTAATGTCCATCAGCCCCAGAAATGCGAATACCTGCAATTCCCGGATCCTATCATCACCTGTAAAATTGCCGGGATCCCTAAGTTGGAAACCGGGTATACTTTAATGTGAAGCCCTTCAGACGGGGGAAATCAAAAATACTGGATGATATAGCGTAAGGCCAGGTAGGTGATAATCACCCCGAGGATCCCTTTGATCCATTTTTGGGAAACATATTTTTGCGCTCGCGCGCCCAGATAAATCCCAATAAATCCACCGGCCCCGAAGAGGAACCCCAGGAACCAATCCGGGGCGGTGGACAATCCTACGGGATTGGGGATGAGGCTGTAAAAAAGGACACCTAAAATAGAGGTAATAAACGTTCCCAGCAGCGCCGCCCCCGCCACGGTGTAAACCGGCAAATGAAAAACGGCGACACAGAAGGGGGCGATGATGGCCCCGCCCCCTATGCCGTAGGTCCCGCCGATAATCCCCACGTGTAAAGCCAAAAGAAACATGGCCGGAGTGCTGAAGGAAAAACGCTCTCCCCAGAATTCGTATTCGACCCGGCTCAGGGAAAAGTGAACGGTTTTGACAATCGCTTCAGGCGGGAGGCCGGCGTTTAGGCGGGCGTTTTGGCCGGCCTTCATCTCTGTTACTCTTCGATTGAATTTATCTTCGAGGGCCTTCATGGTTTTATTACCTTTTTGGGAGCGGGGGGTCATTTCGTAGAGCATACGAAGGCCCAGGTACAGGAGGACGCAGCCGACGAAGAATTTGAAGGCCCGAGGGTCCGGAAGGTAGTGGACCCGAATATAATAGCCTAAGAAAACCCCCGGCAGTGTTCCGGCGATGACGATCCAGGTCAGGGGCCAGGCCATACGCCCCTCTCTAAGATACCGGTAAACCCCGCTTGGAATGGCTACGATGTTATAGACGAAGTTGGTCCCGCTGACCGAAGGGGTAATGTAGTGGAGGTAGCTCACTTGAAAAGGCAGAAGCAAAAAGGCCCCGGAAACCCCACCCATGGAGGTGAAGAAGGAGACCACCAGGGCCACCAGCGGAGGGAGGAAGAGATAGGTCTCAACTCCGGAAACCGAGAACCTCCACAGAAGGCTGTCCAGCATAGGAACTCCTTAAAGGGTTTACGGGATTAACGCATCAAATAATATGCCATAAAGAATAAGGCTTCGGGCTTCATTTGACTTTCTACCCCATTCTGGTCTATTTTATAAGCTAAATTTTTAAGAAAAATTTTGATCTTAATTTCAAAGGGTTTCGCCATATTCGGGGCGGGGTCTTCCTTTTACCAAACGCCCCAAGCCCCAAAGGAGAAGTTAAATGACTGGTCATCATAAGAAGGTTCCGGGATTTGCCCTGATGTGTCTCTTTTCCTGTATTATCTGTCTCTTTCCCGGACCTTCCTGGGGAGAGAAAAAGACCGTCAAGCTCGGTTTCGTGGCGGATATTACCGGGCCCGGGTTTCTGATTGCCCTGTCGCAGAAGACCGCCCTGGAACTGGGCCTGGAAGAGATCAATTCCTCCGGGGGACTGCTGGGACGCCGGGTGGAGCTGATTATCCGCGATTCCCAAATGAAACCGGACTTGGGCGCCAGGCAAACCCAGGAACTGATACTCAGGGATAAGGTGGATTTTGTCATCGGGCCGACCAGTCCTTCGGTAGCCCTGGCCGTTTCCAATGTCTGCAAGGAACAAAAAAAGCTGCTCTGTTTACACAGCGCCAATAATGAGCGACTGATTAATGAACTGGGCCACCGCTATGTATTTTCGGTAATTCCCAATACCTATATGGAAGGGCAGGCCCTGGCGGCCTTTTTGCGAAGAGGGGATTTAAAAAGATTTTGATTATCGGACCGGATCTGGAATACGGACGCAGCCAGGCCGGGGCCTTTAAAAAGAAGATCACGGAAATCAATCCGGCAACCACCATTATCAAGGAACTCTGGCCCCGCATTGGAGAACCGGATTATACGCCGTACATCGCTACCATATTGGCGGCCAAACCGGATATGGTCTGTTCCTTTCTCTGGGGCGGCGATCTGGCCAGTTTCATGCGCCAGGCCGGTCCCCATCAGTTTTTTCAGAAGGTCCCCTTTATCCGGTTTGTTCGATTACGACCTTTTGAAGGGGTTAGGCAATGAGATGGTCCCGGGATTATACGGTTTTGACCGGGCACCCTTTTACGCCTTGAATAACCCCCAGGCCAAATCCTTTATTGAAAGGTACAAGACCCGGACCGGGGAATACCCCTCCGCCTGGTCCATCCTGGCCTATGATGGGTTAATGGTCCTGCGAAAGGCGGTCGAAAGGCCAAAAGCCTGGAAACGGAAAAAGTGATCGAGGCCCTGGAGGGCCTGAGTTGGGACTCCTTGAGGGGCCCTCTCCACCTTCGCCCTCAGGACCATCTGGCCAGCGGCGGCCTGTTTTTCGGGACCACCTATAAAGATCCCAAATATTCTTTTTATATTATGCGGGAGATGGTTTACCTTCCCGGAAATGATCTTTGGCATTCTTTGGAGGAGATTAAATCCTTGAGAAAATCACCTTAGAATCAGGAAATCAAGGGTCTGGGATTCTCAGTGACAGGCGAAAAGTAGTGCGCATCTTTTCTAAAAAAATGATCCTGGGAGCCGGGCTGGTCATCCTGGTTTTACTGGGGGCCGGCTTTACGCTGGGGATTTATTCCCTAAAAACCATGCGGGAGGTGGTGAGCGACCAGTTTAATAAACAGCAACTGGTCCTGGCGGAACAGGCCGCCAGGCAGATTGAGGATCAGCTTAAGATCGTCATTCAGGAATTGAGCATCCTTAATCAATCTCCCGCCGTTCAGCACCTCGAGGAAGGAAGGTGGTCGAATCGAATTAAGATCACCCAGGCGGTGGTTCGAAAATTAGGAGTGATCGAAATTGGCCGCGTGGACGCCGGCGGAAACACGGTGTATTCCGTGGACTTAAACGAACAGGCTCAGATTTCACCCCGGGGTCCACGGCACCCGAAGGAAGTGCATTCCTGGGCGGGCCTTCCGGAGAACCAGGGGAAAATCAAGGTAATCAAAGAGCTCCTTTCCGATGGGCCTTTACCGGGACGACCCCTGCTGATGCTGGCCCTGCCGGTTTACCTGGATACGGGCAATAAGCCGCACTCGGGCCGAACCTTCGCCGGCTACCTTTACGGTCTGGTGGACAGGGAGCAATTGGTGGCCCAGGTGGTGAAGGGCATCCGCTCGGGCGCCAGCGGATATGGGTGGGCCATCGATGACCAGGGCAATTTTATCTATCACCCCCTCCCGGAATTTGTCGGCCGGAATGCCTTTACCGTGAGGGAGCAGAAGGGAGCGCCGGTTTCATTCGAGCAGATCAACGCGATTCAAAGGGATAAAATGCTTCGGGGGGAGCAGGGGACGGCCTGGTATTTCTCCGGCTGGCACCGGGGATTGAAAGGAAAAATCAAAAAGCTGATCGCCTATGCTCCGGTCCGGTTGGAACTTTCCCCGGCGGCCTTAAATTGGTCGGTAGCCGTGGTGGCCCCGATTGCCGAGGTGGACGAGGCCATCCAAATGGTTTATACCCGTCAATTGTTAATGGAGGGGTTTATCCTTTTGGCCATCCTTTTGGGGGGCTTTTTGCTTTTGAGTTTTCAATGGGAGCAGGCCCGGGCACTGAAAGGGGAAGTTGAAGAAAAGACCAGAGATTGGCTGCAATCGGAAAAACGCTACAGTAAACTGGTGGAAAGCGCCCAGGACCTGATCTTTACGGTGGATCAAGACGGCCGGATCCTTTCCCTGAACGGCTACGGGGTGGAATTTCTGGAAGGCCGTTTGCTGGCCATGGATTTTTCCGAGGTCCAATCCCCGGGTTTTCGGGAAGCCTCGGGGGATCGTTTTCTGGACCATTCCCTGTTTGAATATTTGGCCCCCCAGGAGTCTTTCCATCCGGGTCTGATCCGGGAGATCTGGGAAAGCGGAAGACCCAAGGGGCTGGAACACCGGGTTCAGATCGGGTCCCAGGAATGCTGGCTGAGCACCCAGCTTCTGGCCATCAAAGACGAAAAGGGTCGAACCCAGGCCGTTCTGGGGATTTCCCGCGATATTACCATTCGGAAGAAAATGGAAGCCCAAATGATGAAAACGGAAAAATTGGCCTCCCTGGGCCTGCTGTCGGCCAGCATTGCCCACGAGATCAACAGCCCGCTGGGCATCATCCTGGGGTACTGCGATTACCTGTTGGAAAAAACCCCCCCCGGGGAGGAGACCCATCGGATGCTGCGGAAGATTGAGCAGCAGGGGGAGCGCTGTAAAAAAATAATTGACAACCTTCTGGGCTTGGCCCGCTATTCGGAACCGCGACCGGAAGGGACCGACCTGAATGAAAACCTGGAAAATGTACTGGTGGTGGCGGCCAAGGCCTTGGTTCACAATAAAATCGACCTCCATAAAATTTTTGAGCCGAACCTGCCGGCGGTGAAGGTGGAACCCATTCCCCTGCAGCAGGTTTTCCTGAACTTGATCAATAATGCCATTTCGGCCATGCCCGAGGGAGGCCGGCTGACCATGGAAACCCGTTGGGACGTGTTCAAAGATAAAGTTGCCGTCCGGATCGGCGACACCGGCTCCGGGATCAAGAAAGAGCATCGGGAACTTATCTTCGAGCCCTTCTTTACCACTAAAAAGGAGGGAGAGGGGACCGGGTTGGGACTTAGCGTCTGCGAAAAAATCATTACCCGCTACGGGGGCTCGATTAGCCGTAGAGTCCAAAACCGAGGCGGAGGATCCGGACGGTCGGGGGACCACTTTTGTGATTACTTTCCCCGTCCATCATGGCGGGAAGCTGACCCCTCCCCAAAGTAACACTTTTAGGTTTCGAACAAATTTCGGGAGGTTGGGAGGATTTTCTTAAAGCCATTTGGATTACGCCAGTGTCACCCGGAAGAGTCAGTTGCTCTCCCGAAATACCCTAAAGCCCGCCTTGCAAAATCGTAACCATTTAAATTTACAGTAAATTAAATATACCGGCCTTAGCACTCTCTTTGGCACATAAATTGAATTTAATAATTATCCATGAAGTTTACTTTCAAAGTCGAAGCGCTCCAAAACCTCTTCTGGCGGATCTATTTAATCATTCTGGCCACGGTCCCGGCCGCCTTCTTCTTAGGTTTTTTTAAACCACCCCGGGAAGGGGCGCTTTGGCTGATTCTGTTTGGAGCCGGATACATCCTTTATATTTTTTTCCTTTTTTTTTACCTGCAATCGGTTTTTTCCAAAGAAAATATCAATAAAATGGCCGAGATCAGTTCGATTGCCGAAGATCTGCAGGCGGAAAAACTGGCCTCCCTGGAAACCCTGGCCGCCGGGATTGCCCACGAATTAAACAATCCGATCAGCATTATTTTGGGTTTCAGCGGGCTTCTTTTGGAAAAGGCCGACCCGGGATGCCAGGCCTATAAAGACCTGCAGGCGATTGAACGGCAGGGGCAAAATTGCCAGCAGGTCGTGGATAATCTACTCAGTTTTTCCCGGATCAAAGAGGATGTCCGCGGTCGGGTGGACATCAACCAGGTAATCGAACGACTGATGACGGTGGTCGGGCCGGGGTTAAAGGCCCAAGGGATTACCTGGGAAAGTTCGTTGTCCGAGGAACTTCCTGCCGGGCCGGGCAATCCGCAGAAATGGCAACAAATTATCCTTAATTTAATTAATAATGCCAAAACCGCTATGCCCTCGGGGGGAAAACTTAAAATTTGGACAGCTTCCCGAAACCAGGGCAAAGGGATCGAAATCGGTTTTCAGGATACGGGGAACGGCATTCCGGAAGATTACCTGGGAAGGATCTACGACCCCTTCTTCACCACAAAAAAGGAGGGACGCGGAATTGGCTTGGGCCTTTCCATTGCCTATGGTATAATCACCAATATAGGCGGTACGATTACCTGCCACAGCGAACCGAAGACACACCAAAAAAATCCAGGGGGACGACCTTCATTATTACCGTGCCGGTCCGCTGAAGGGACTTCCTTGATTTCCTTGACCTTAATCATTTAATCCATGGCCGAGAGAATTCTAATCGTCGACGATGAAGTCGACATGCTGGAACTACTCAAGCGGATCATTGAAGACAAGACCAACTATCGGGTGTTCACCACACCCGATCCCCTGGAGGTCCCTCAACTTCTCGATGAAGCCCCTTTCGATCTGATGATCACCGATCTCCGGATGCCCGGCCAGAACGGGATTGAACTGCTGGAAAATGTCCATAATAAGTTTGAGCACTTGCCGGTAATAGTCATAACGGCCTACGGCACGATCGAAACGGCCGTGGAAGCCATGCAAAAGGGGGCCTTCAGCTATATTACCAAGCCCTTCAAGAAGGAAGAAATTCTCCTGGGGATAGAAAAGGCCCTGGACTTCCAACGGCTGAAAAACGAAAACCAGTCTCTCCGGCAGGAACTGGAAGAGCAGGTCCGGTATCCTTTCCTAATCGGCCAGGCGCCGGTGATGGAAAGAGTCTATCACCGGATCATACAAGTGGCCAAGACTTCGGCCACGATTTTGATAACCGGAGAATCGGGGACCGGGAAGGAATTGGCCGCCAAGACCCTTCATTATCACAGTCAAGCGAAAAGACAAGAATTTTGTGGCCGTCAACTGTTCGGCCATCCCCGAAACCCTGATTGAAAGCGAACTGTTCGGCCATCTTAAGGGTTCCTTTACCGGGGCCATTCGAGACAAGAAGGGCTTGGTTGAAGAGGCTGATCGGGGGACTCTTTTTTTGGATGAAATCGGGGACCTTAACCTGATCATGCAGACCAAGCTGCTCCGACTTCTCCAGGAAGGGGAATACAAACCGGTAGGGAGCTCTAAGACCTTTACCGCCGACATCCGGTTCCTGGCCGCCACCAACCAGGATTTGGTCGACAAAGTCCGAAAAAAGGAATTCCGGGAAGACCTATATTACCGCCTGAATGTCATCCAGATCACCATGCCTCCCCTGCGGGACCGAAAGGAGGACATCCCCCTGTTGGCCCAGCATTTCCTCGATAAATTCAGCCGACAAAACCAGAAAGAAATCAAAGGGATAGCCCCGGAGGCCATGGAAGCCCTTCATTCCCGGGAATGGCCGGGAAATATCCGGGAACTGGAGAATGTGATCGAAAGAGGGGTTATTCTCAGTTCTACCGAAACCCTGCAGGGGACGGATTTATTTCCGGCTGATCAACCCAACACCTGCATCATTGACCTCCAGGAAGACATTTTTCAGGCGCTCTTTCAAAGAGGCCAAGGAGCGCCTGATTGCCAATTTTCATACCGAATATATCCGCAGGATCTTGGCCAAATATGGAGGCAACGTTTCCGTGGCCGCCAAGGAATGCGGTTTGAAACGGCCTTATTTGCACCGGCTCATGAAGGAGAGCGACATCAAGGCCAAAAGTTATCGGAAGTCGGACGAGTAACCGATCCTAAGGAGCGGGCCAGGTTTCCGGTGAGGCGGCCATTTTTTCCATATTCCTGTTCAGAATGGTCTTCCAATTTGGACACAAAGGTTTTTCTGAAAAGTTCCGAAGTTTCTTCCCTTCAAATTCGGTCAAGGCCCCTAACTCCCCTTCACTAAAGAAAAAAATCCCTTGACATTGTCATCAACCTCCATTATGAAAGAGCCAGTTTAAGTCGTAAAAATTTTTATCCTCCCAAGTTAATAAATTTCACAAAGAGATACTAAATATTACATTAACAAATTAAATCCCAAAATTATTTGGGGTTCCCCAATAAATGAAGGAGGAGGATTATGAACGTAGGCAGGCAGGTTTTTGAGTTTTTAAAGGCGGGAGCCGTCGCCCACGCCAAGTGGGATTATGAGGTCTCCATGAGTATCGTGAAAAACAGGAAAAAGATGTTAATCATCCTTTCCATGCTGCTCCCTATTTTTGCGGTGGCCATCTGTGAAGGGGCCGGCATTTTAGGGGGCAAAACCGCCTATGCCCCGGCCCATTACACCACCATGATCTTCCTGGTCTCCATTGCCATTGGTCTATGCGCCGGGCTGATCACCGGCTGCATCGGCGCCGGGGGCGGCTTCATTATCACGCCGGCCCTGATGGCGGCCGGGGTCAAGGGGATCCTGGCCGTGGGGACCGACCTCTTTCATATCTTCGCCAAGGCCATCATGGGGACCGTGATCCATAAAAAACTGGGGAATGTCTCGGTCAAACTGGCGGTAGCCTTTTTAGTCGGGTCCGCCGGGGGAACGTTCATCGGCGGATACATCAACAGGATCCTCTACAACATCGATCCCCTGCTGAGCGACACCTTTATCAGCGTCATCTATGCCGTCCTCCTGGGGTTTTTGGGGACTTACGCGATGCTGGATTTCATCAAGTCGTCGCGCGGTCCGGCCGCTACCGGAGGAGGCGGGCACGATGCCCACGGAGGGCCTTCCGGGGTCACCGGCACGGCGATTAAGCTCCAGAATTTAAACATTCCCCCCATGATCACTTTTGACGAAGACCTGGGCGGGCGGAAGATCTCCGGGGTGATCGTGGCCCTGGGCGGTGTAATCGTTGGTATGCTGGCTGCTCTGATGGGGGTCGGCGGCGGGTTTGTGACCTTCCCCATGTTCGTCTATATCTTCGGCGTTTCCTCCATGACCACCGTGGGGACCGATATCCTGCAGATTATTTTCACCGCCGGCCTGGCGGCCGTGACCCAGTACGCCATCTACGGCTATGTGTTTTACACGCTGGCCATGGGCATGCTGATCGGCTCCCTGATCGGGATCCAGGTGGGGCCCTGACCACCAAGGTGGTCAAGGGGATCCATATCCGCGGTTTTTACGCCGTATCCATCCTGGCCGGATTTATCAACCGGGCGGCCACCCTGCCTAAGAAGCTGACCGAAATGGAAGTGATCGATATTTCCAAACCGGTAGTAAACGGCATCGATTTTGTGGGGGCCGTGGTCTTCTGGGTCGTGGTGGGAGGTTTCGCCTTCTGGGTCATAAGCAAATTTTTTGTAAATATTAAAGCGTTAAAGGAGGCCTAACCCATGGCAGTATCTAATAAAGGCGCATTTACGATCGGCTTGGTCATGGCCCTCTTGTTTGTTGGTTGTTTTATTTTTGATGTTTTCCGAAATTTTCCCGGGTCCGGCCGGCAAGAAGTGAACGGGTTGGATTGGGCGGATGACCTCTTTAATAAACTGGCCAAGGGGTCTTCTAATTTCATCCCTAAGTTGAAGGAGACCAATCAGAAATTCGTGGGCAGGCCTTCAGCGCCACCATAAAGCTGCCGAATCCGGAAGAGGCGGAAAAGTTCACAATTCTTCACCCAGGCCGGCGGCAAGGTGGAGGCCCAGGGGAGACCTTGAAAATCGAAGGGGATCTGGGAAAAACCATGGAGGTCATCCTCCGGGACTCGTACGCCATGTTTCACAACCAGGGCCAACAATTGGCGGCCTACGGAATGCCGAAAAGGAAGTGATGAGGACCTGGTGGGCGGCCCTGAGCAGCATGGATAAATATTTCAAAAAGAACTTGAAGATCGAGGAGGCCAGACTGGTTACGGAGGTCACCAAAAAAGGGATTGAACCGTCTTACAATTTCTACAAGATCGAGTCGCAACAGGTCGCCGACCGGTTCGGGATCATGACTTTTCTGTTGGTCTTCTATGTGTTTTACACCCTTTGGTGGGGCTACGCAATTTTCTACCTCTTTGAAGGGTTCGGCCTGACCATGAAAAAGGCCAAAGTGAAGAAAGAAGTTTAACAAAAGGGTTCCAGGTCGGGGTCAACCATATAAAACAGCCCATCATTCCCCGTAAACGGGGAAGTTCGGGAGGAGGGAATTATGAAAATATTAGTTCCGGTGGACGGTTCCAAGAGTTCCTGGAAGGGGCCAGGATAGGGGCGGATTT
>CAVQSS010000019.1:0-159713 GCA_963716045.1 uncultured delta proteobacterium
GTGGTGGCGATGAAAAAGATAATGGCGGCAATGGGCTGATAGAAGATGAACCAGACGGAGGACTGAGCCTGGACGATTTCACCCATTTTAAAGGTATTGGTCATGATAATGACCGACATGGTGGCCAAGAGCAGGGGGATCTCATAGGCCACATTCTGGGCCACCGATCGGACGGCTCCGATCAGGGAATATTTATTATTGGAGGACCAGCCGGCCATCAGGATGGAGATGACGGAGATACTGGAAAAGGCAAAGATGAGCAGGATGCCCACATTCACATCCTTAACCTGCATCATCGGGCTGAAGGGTATCGGCACAAAACCGACAAAGGACGGGGCGACGACAATGATGGGGGCCAGAAAGAAAATCAGTTTGTCGGTTGATCCCGGGGTTACCATTTCCTTGCCCAGCAGTTTCACGGCGTCGATCAGGGTCTGGAGTATTCCATGCGGTCCGACCTCCATCGGTCCGGGCCGGAGCTGGATATGGCCGGCCACTTTGCGTTCTACCAGGACCAGGAAAGCGACGTTCAAAGGAACAATAGCGGCAATGATCAAGAGGCCGACGATGCCGGACATGACGTCAGAGCCCAGGAAACCGTAAATATCTTTGATGTAGGGAAGTTGGGTAATATTCACCGATCAATCTCCGGTACGGTCACATCAATACTCCCGAAAATGGCAATGACATCGGCCAGAAAATGTCCTGGGCAGATCTCGGTCAGGACAAACAAATTGGAAAAGGAGGGCGCCCGCACCTTAATACGGTAGGGGATCCGGGACCCGTCGCTGACGATGTAAAACCCTACGGCCCCCCGGGCACTCTCAAAGGCACAATAACAATCGCCTTTAGGCGGGGTGACAAACCGGGGAACCTTGGCCCGGACCGGTCCCGGGGGCAAATGGTCCAGGGCCTGCTCGATGATGTTCAGACTTTGCTCCATTTCGGCCATCCGGACCTGATAACGGGCCAGGCAATCGCCCTCTTCCCGAGTCGGAATATCAAAGTTAAACTCCGGATAGGCCGAGTAGGGTTCCATCTTGCGGACGTCATAATTAACCCCCGAACCCCGCAGGGTTGGGCCGGTAACCCCGTAATCCAAGGCCACTTCCTTGGTGATGACCCCCACCTCTTTGGAACGTTTGATAAAGATGATGTTTTGATTGATCAGATTTTCGTAATCCCAGAAGCGGCCCCGCAACCGGTCGATAAAGCGACGGGTCCCATCATAGAATTCCTTGGTAATATCGTTGCGAACCCCTCCAAAGCGACCGTAACTATAAGTCAGGCGAGAACCGGATATCCCTTCCAAGAGATCCAGGATATGTTCCCGATCATCCCAACCATAAAGAAAAGGGGTGATGGCCCCGAGTCCCATGGCATAGTCCATGGCCCCGATGAAATGGCTGGCAATGCGGTTCAATTCCGAGGTGATGACCCGGATATATTCGGCCCTTCTCGGAACCTCGATGCCGCAAAGCTTTTCTACGGCCATACAATAGCCGTGGTTGAAGATCATGCCGGAAAGATAATCCATCCTGGCCGGATTGGGCAGGAATTGTTCATAGGTCCGGTTTTCGGCCATCTTTTCGTGACCTCGGTGGGAGTAGCCGATGACCGGTTCTACCTTGAGCACCACTTCCCCGTCGAGGGTCACCAAAAGGTGCATGACCCCATGGGTGCTGGGGTGCTGAGGGCCAAGGTTAAGGGTATAGACCCGCTGGTCGATAGATGTATCGTCTATGGTTTTAGGGTTCAGCATAGGATGTCATCTATATCGGTGGTAAATTTGGTCTTGCCGAAACTCTTTAACAACGGGAAATAATCCGCATCATCGGGATTGATGATGCGCTTTAGGTTCGGGTGTACCTGAAAGCGGATTCCGTAAAAGTCATAGACCTCCCGCTCCAGCCAGATGGCCTCGGGATAGATGTCCCAGACGCTGAAGGGCCTGACCTCCGGGAGAATCTTGACGCGGGCCATTACCCGGAAGGAGGCCTCGTTGTAGGTGGAGAAAAAATAGACCAGGTGAAAATATTCCAGAAAATCCACGGCCGTGATGGTTTCAAGGAAATACCGCCTGTCTTTCATCTCCCGCGCCACCCGGCGCATGCCGCGCATGACCAGCCGCACTTCCAGGTGATAGCCGCATTCCTGGTAATCCCGGTCACGCAGTTCCGCTTCGGGAATTACCTGCAGCAGGCTATTTTTTATGTTTTCGAGCGGCTTTGTCGGCTCTGCGGTTGGCATCTATTATTCCCTTGCTAATCTTGGTTTGTATTTTTATAAATCCCTGGAGCAGGGCCTCCGGACGAGGGGGACACCCGGGGATATACACATCCACTGGAATAATTTTGTCCGCTCCGTTGACAATGGCGTACTGCCCGTCATAGGAAAAAGGCCCCCCGGAGATGGCGCAATTGCCCATGGCAATAACATATCGGGGGGCGGGCATCTGATCGTAGAGGGTCTTGATGGTTGAAACCAGCTTATGGGGTATTGTTCCGGCCACGACCATGACATCGGATTGCCGAGGAGTACCTCTGGGAATGATCCCGAAACGGTCCCAGTCAAACCGGGCCACTCCGGCGGCCATCATTTCGATGGCGCAACAGGCGATCCCGAAAGTCAGAGGCCAAAGGGCACTGACCCGGGCCAAATTCAGGAGATCCTGCACGGGAGCAAAACCCACCACCGCCGGTTTTTCCACAAACTCCGGGGAAAGGTCCCTGGAGGGAATGCAAATGGGCTCCTTCCCCTTTACCTCCATCTAAAGACTCCTTTGCGCCAGGCGTAGACCATGGCCAAGGCTATTAAGAAAAGAAAGAGAGTGAACTCCAGCAGCTCGAAAGCCCCTGTTCCCTTTTGATAGGCCATAAGTACCGGAAAGAGATAGAGCACATCTACATCGAAGGCCAGAAAGATCAAGGCAAAAAGATAGTAGGAGGCCCCAAACTGCATCCAGGCCGAACGGATAGGGGGCATCCCGCTTTCGTAGGTCACCAGCCTTTTTTCCCCAAAGATCCGGGGACCGAGCACGAAATTGATGATTACCATGGAGAGGGGTAATAGCAGGCCAACGAGGAAGAATATCAGGACAAACAAAAACTCATTAAGGCCGGCTTGTACCATCTGGGGAAACAAGGGGCGGTCCTCCTTTTCAGCCCAAAAATATCCCTACCGTTCAGGCTTGATTTTCTAACCCACTGGTGGGGGGCAGGTCAAGGAAAAAATAAAGGCCACTGATAAATAATTAAGTCAATTTAATTTAGCCAACCAGTTCCGGGCCAGTTCCACGTCCTTGTGGATTTGGGCCCGGAGGGCGTCGGGACCGGAAAAAGTTTTTTCGCCCCGAAGCCTTTTGAGGAAATGAACGGTTAAGAATTGGTCATAGAGGGGGCGGTCAAAATCGAATAAATAGGTTTCCACCGAAATATGTTTCCCGGCAAAGGTGGGGTTGAAACCCACGTTGGTTACTCCAAAAAACCCGCCGAGGGGCGTTTCCGCCTTAACGATATAAACTCCTCGCTGGGGCAGGAGTCTTTCCCGGGTCTCCAGATTGGCCGTGGGGTAGCCGACCACCGAACGGCCGATGCCCTGTCCTCTGATGACCCGGCCGGAAAGAAAAAAAGGGCGTCCTAATAAAGACTTGGCTTCCTCCATGGCGCCCGAGGTGATCAGTTCCCGGATCCGGGTGCTGCTGACTAACTGCCCGCGAATGGTGACCGGCGGATGGACGTGAACCTTGAAATTCCACTGGTCTCCCAATTCTTTCAATACATGAATGTTGCCTTCCCGCTTGCGGCCGAAGGTATAATCATAGCCGATTACGATTTCCTTCATCCCGATGGTATCCAGCAGGATCTCCCGGATAAAGTTTTTGGCCGGTACCTGAGCGAATTCCCTGGAAAAAGGCAGGGATAAGACCACCTCGATTCCCTGTTGAAAAATCAGCCGGGCCTTGTTTTCATCGGCCACAATCTGGCGGGGGGCTTTGGAGGGTCGGAGTATTTGGGCCGGGTGGGGGTTGAAAGTCATAACCACCGAAGTGCCCTGGATGGCCAGGGCCCGTTCCCGCACCTTTTGAAAAAGGCCCTGGTGGCCCAGATGGATCCCGTCAAAATTCCCGATGGTCAGAACCGATGACGAAAAAGGCTGAAAGATCTGGTTTAGATCGGTAATGAGTATTTGCATGATCTTGAATGAAAACTTGACAGTAAGGACGAATCAATTTATAATGCCCACCATTAGGAAAAGCAATAGAAAATATCCCGCCTCCACCCCCCCCAAGAGCAACCCGCGCTTCCCTGGTCGGGCTGCGGCTGGAGTGAAAAAAAGGATATTTTGGCCGAAGTGGCGGAATTGGTAGACGCGCTAGGTTCAGGGTCTAGTAGGTGTACGCCTGTAGGGGTTCGAGTCCCCTCTTCGGCACCAGATTAAGAAAAGCGGGTGAGTTCTTATAACTTACCCGCTTTTGTTTTCCGGCGGTCGCCAGACGGATGAAAGCACCGGAAGGAAAGCGGTTTGCCGTCTTTGGCAATTATTTCATTGACGCACCAATCCAGCGGTTGTACACTAAACGTAGTGTAAAAGTGGGTTCTTTATCTCAAAATTTGGCAATTCCAAAAATATTCGGATTATAAAATACCCGGCCGAGAAACCGTGCGCACTCCTCCTTTTTAGGGTTTAATTTGTTCTATCCGCCAGGGTAAACCGTATTTCATCCGCAAAAAGAGATCGTCATGCTAAACGAACTCCATTCGTTTCATATTCCGGTAATGGGAATCGGCCATTCCATCGACACGCCGATTCGCGTGGCCCCATTTGGTATTTCATCCGTGATCTCCCTGGTGGATGATTTCCTGCTGGAACAGCTCCGCCATTATTATTGCCGGGCCAACAACCTTCCCTGCATCGCTATTCCGAAAGAGGCGCGGGACGGCCGGGCCAAGAGAATTACCGCTTACCTGGATCTGGTCCTTCACCTGGTGAATCAGAAAATGGAGGCCATCCGCCGGGAACCCTTTTTCGGAAATAATGAAAAGGATAAATACTTTCAGCTCCTTCCGGAAGAGAGCCCGCTAAAAGCGGACTATCACCGCCTCGAGACCCTTGCTCCGGGGCCGGAGCGAGAGTCTCTGGATCGGGACCTGGCGGCCAGGATGCGTCCGGGTTCCATCGACGTAAACATCATGGTGAAGCTGGACCGGGCGAACCAGGACCCTCAAGGGAAACCCTTGGGAGACGAATTTTCGGACGCCCAGGCGGCGCTTCGCGGATTTGCCGAGAGCCGTCTTGAGTCCAGCCTGGTCCTGTCCGCCGGGATGAGCAAGAGGCTGTTTGCCGCCATCGCTCAATTCCGCGATTTCTATCGGGATTCCAAAGGAGAGCTGAAGAAAAAGATCGTTTTAAAGGTCAGCGACTTCCGCTCGGCCCAGGTCCAGGCCAAACTGCTGGCCAAACGGGGCCTGGAAGTGACGGAATTTCGCGTAGAATCCGGGCTCAATTGCGGGGGCCACGCCTTTCCCTCCCGCGGGAAACTTCTCCCCTGGATATTAAAAGAATTCGGAGAAAAATGGGAGCTATTGAAAAGCAGCGCGGCCTCCCTCGTGGGCGACTACTACGCGAAAATGGGGTGGAATTATCCGGCCTTTTTTCCGCCGGAGCCTCTTTTGACCGTTCAGGGCGGGATTGGAACCTACGGGGAAGCCCTTCGGTTACGGGAAGGATTCGGGGCCGACCGGACGGGATGGGGAAGCCCTTTTCTCCTGGTGCCCGAAGCAACCAATGTGGACGATGTGACCCGTGAGCTTCTGAGACAAGCCAAAGGGAACGATTTCTATCTCAGCGATATCTCGCCCCTGGACATTCCTTTTAATACCGTGTGGGGAACGGGGTCGGAGATCTGGACCAGTGAGCAGGGGCGGAAGGGGACTCCCGGTTCTCCCTGCAGCAAGGGATTTGCCGTCACCAGCACCGAATTTTCCGAAATCCCCCTCTGTCTGGCCTCGCGGCAATACCAGGGCCTGAAGCTGGCGGAGATTGACGGGCAGGATATTCCGCCAAGAAAAAAGGAATTATTAAAAGCGGCGGTGGTGAAAAAAACCTGTATTTGTACCCACCTGGGGAACGGGGTACTCATCAAGTTAGGCTTGAAATCTCCAACGGATGCCCCCCCGGCCGTTTGCCCGGGCCCTAATCTGGCCTGGTTCGATCGACTCTACACCCTCAAAGAAATGGTGGACCATATTTATGGTCGCGGCCCATCCCTTGTTCCGAAGGAGCGGCCCCACATGTTTGCCCAGGAGCTGGTATTGAATGTGGACTATTTTGAAAAACTCCTCTCCGGCGACGGTTCTGCCGATTCCAAGGGGCTGCGGGAATACAAAGAAAATCTGGAACAAGGGATCGCCCTTTGTCTGGAGATCGCGGGCACGACCCCTTATGCCGACGAAAACCTGGCCTCCTTGGCCCGCTGCGCCAAAGAGCAGCAACTCCGCCTTAACTCCCTCTATTCGAAAAATCTGGCCGCCTGATCGCGCGTTCGTTTCGAGCTCAAGCCGGGAAGGAGGGGCAGCCTTTTTTGCCGAAAAAAACAGAGAAAAATTACAAGAAAAAGGATCCCCTGCCGGAGCCGGAAAAAACCGGGAGAAAGGAAGACCACCAGGATCATTTCCCTTTGGACCCTGCTCACCTGATTTTCCTTAGGGGAAGAAAAGCTGCAGGCTTGAAATGGAATGGAGAACCTATGAGTCGATTTGCCTGGTTGTTCTTAATCGTGGCCGGCCTCTTTGAAATAGGGTGGCCTCTGGGTTTAAAGCTGTCCCAGACCACCCGCTTTAAAGTCTCCTCCATCGTCTTGGCGGCGCTCTCTATGGGGCTCAGCGGCCTGTTTTTATGGTTGGCGCAAAAAGAAATCCCTATGGGAACGGCCTACGCCGTCTGGACGGGTATCGGGGCGGCTGGAACCTTTCTTTTGGGAATCATCTTTTTTGGCGATCCTTTCGGGACCATGCGCTGGCTGTCTTTCGGGTTCATCGTGGCCGGGGTGATCGGTTTGAAAATAGGGTAGCGGCCTTCCCTCGTCTCATCCTTCGGACGGCGTCAGTACGAGTTGTGGAGTTAAAAAAGATCATCCAGGGGACCAGCCCTTTTGCGGAAATGCTCGGGATTCGGGTAACCGGGTTCGGGGACGGCGCCGGAGAATGCGCCCTGGAAATAAGAGAGGAAATGTTAAACCTGCACCGTTCCGTGCACGGGGGAGTGATCTATTCCCTGGCCGATATCGGGATGGGCGTGGCCTTGTATTCGCTGCTGGGCCAGGGGGAACAGTGTTCGACGATCGAGATAAAAATGAACTACTTTGTTCCGGCCCGAGGGAAGCGCCTGGTCTGTACCAGCCGGGTTCTGCAAAAAGGAAAAACCATCGCCGTCCTGGAGGCGGAAGTCAAGGACCGCGGCCGGCTGGTTGCCAAAGGGATGGGGACCTTCGCCGTATTAGCGGCCACTGGTTTCTCCGGGAAGGGAAAAGACTAACCAATAATTAAGCCCTGCAGGTCAGGGCAGGGAAGATAGGCGTGTACGAGTACGTGTAAGAGTGCGGAACCCCGCGCGGATCTCTGTGGCCTGGCAGCAAAGCCTGACCAAAGAATAGTGGATCAGGAGGGGCGTCGCCCTAATCGTACACGTGCTCGTACCCGCCTATCTTTCCTGGAGGATTAACAGCCGGATTTCTAAGCGGGAGGCCTCGACTTCACCGGGCCGACCGCCACCAGATAGAAAAGCCGGGAGTCGGGATTCAATCCCAGCAGGTCGGCCGCTTCCTGGTCATACAAAGCCCCGATTCCGCAGCAGCCCAGTCCTAAAGCGGTGGCCGCCAGGTAAAGACGTTCTCCCAGTCGCCCGGCGATCAACAGGGTGTGGCGGTACCCCCGGGGTCCCCATTGTTCGTCCAAGTGCCGCAGGTTCCCCAGAAATAGAAAATGGACCGCCGCCTGGGACAACCAGGCCTGATCCAGACAGATGCCGGTCATCGCCCGGGTGAAGGACCCGGCGGCAGCCAGGCCCAGAGATTTCGACATCCAGTCCAGAAGGTAAAAACCGGGCGAAACTCCTTCGACCCGTTCGGCCAGGCAACCCACGGCCAGGGTTTGATGGGGTTTCCAGCCCTCGGCCTGCTCCTTTTCTTCGAAAAGGGCCAGGGAGGTCCAGAGGGCCTGCCAGCTTTCCCGGCTCATGGGGGCGGTGACATAATTGCGCCGGGAGCGGCGGGAAAAGACGGCCTGGTCCAGGTTCAAGGCTTCGACCGGGGAGGAGAAACCGGGAAGGGGAGACCAGGTTTCGGGTTCCGGTCCGATCATTCGGACCATATTGCCTGGCGCGGGGGGGGTCGTTTTGATCAGACGTCCGGCTTGATAGGCTTCCCGCGGAAGGGGGTAGTCCACCTCGCGTTCCGCTACCCGACTGGCCTGTTGGAAGGATGAAGGCAGAGCGGGAAGGGATGCAGTCGCGGCGAATCCCTGGGGCCCGCCGGCAGTATTGACACGGCAAAGGGCCAGGGGGACTTCCAGTTTCTCATCCAGCCCCAGCAGCAGAGCGACGGCCCGGTCCTCGAAATCGGCCAGGGGTTGATAGGGCAGGGCCAGGGCTTTCAGGGCCAGTACCAAATGTTCGAGGACATGACCCGTATCGAGCAGGTGATAGCGCCAGGCCCGGTCGCGGTATTTCCAGGAGCTGCGGAAAAAAATGGCGGTCAGAAAAAAGGTCAGGCGCGGTTCCTGGGCGGTCTGCTCCTGCCGGCTACCCGGAAAGGCGGCCAGGACCTTCCCGGAGCGGAGCAGGGATAGCCCCTGCCGGGCAATGGAGAAATGATACAGCCCGTCTTCCAGCCCTTTGACCCCGGCCAGGGCGATATAGATTTCGGTCGGATAGAGGGCCCCGGCAGAGGCCGTGGCGCGGTAATAAAAATCCCCGCCCGGATGACGGGCCTTGGCGGTCAGACTGTGCGTCAGCCGTAAAATGGCCGACACGTCCTCGGCGGTGAGTTCCGGTCGGGGAACCGCCGCGTGGTTTTGTGCAAAAAGGTCAAAAAGGGGGACCGCGGGCAGCGCGGGTTCCCGGTGCAAGGGGATCGGTTCGATTTCGGGGTAGGTTTTATAGACATCGGGCTGGTTGGCCCAGTCCATAAAATGCCCGCCCATCCGGTCGCGCCGGTAGCTGGTCTCCCGATGGTACTGGACCGCGGAAAGGGTCATGGGACAGAAATACTAACAAATTCGGATTTAGGTTGCCAAACAGCTCAGGCGCCCTTCAGCTTCCGAACGATGGAACGCCCGTATTCCTGGGCCATCTGGACGCCGCCGCCCAGGGCGACGTTTTTCAGCCGCAGGGCGTCACTGACCATGTTCATCTTGAAAATATTCTTCATGGTCTGATAAATGCGCTCCGGAGCCTCGCCGCTCCAGCCGAAGGCTCCGAAAGAGCCGCCTACCTTTCCTTCCAGGCCGGCCTTTTCCGCCAGAAAAAGGAAGGTCTTCATGGGCAGGATCATTTCCCCGTGATAGGTGGGGGCGCCGAACACATAGGCCCGGTATCCGGCCAGAGGCTTTTCATCTTTGATCGTCGAGAGACTGACCACCTCAGCCTCCAGTCCTTCCATACGGATTCCCTCGGCGATGGTCTCGGCGATTTTTTTGGTGTCACCGCTCCGGGTGGCGTAGGCAATTAAAACGTCGGGCATGTACGGTCTCCTTTCATAACAGTTTCTTGACGGCCTGCAGGACTTCCCCGTAATCGGGTTCCTGGGTAAGTTCCTTGACCACCTGGAGGTAGCGAAGGATCCCCTGGCGGTCCACTACGTAGACGGTCCGAGCCAGGAGACGCAATTCCTTGATCAGCGCGCCATAAGCCGTCCCAAAGGCCGCCTCCCGGTGGTCTGAGAGGGTGATCAGTTTGTCGATCCCGGCGGCGCCGCACCAGCGCTTCTGGGCGAAGGGCAGGTCCATGCTGACAGTCAGGATCTGCACCTCGGGTCCCAGGGCGGCCGCCTCGGCGTTGAACCGTCGGGTTTCCAGGTCGCAAACCGGCGTATCCAGGGAGGGGACGGCGGTGATAATCACCACTTTCCCCCGAAAGGCGGAAATCCGAACGGGTTGCAGGTCGTTGTCCAATATCTCAAAATCCGGGGCCGGGTCACCCACCTTGAGGGTCCGTCCCAGCAGGGTCAGGGGATTCCCCTGAAACGTTATGATTCCGGTTCGTTCTTCCAATTAGACGACTCCTTTCAAGACCCTTCAGCGGACGTGGATCCGGGACCGCCCAAGGGGCGAAAATTTCTTTTGGTGGCCCCGCAGATCGGGCAGCGCCACTCATCGGGAAGGTCGGCAAAACAGACTCCTTTGGGGACTTTGGATTTTCGATCTCCCCGGTCCGGGTCATAGATACACCCACAATTCACGCTTTGGCACTGGTACATCTCTTCAGGCTTAGCCATAATGACCCCCCGCAGACAATCAGGTATTTAAATTCGTAATCCGAACCGAAACAGGCCAAAGTCTAAAATCCGGGGATCAAAACAAAAGCGTTCCGAATCTTGAAGATAATCACTGGATCCCTCGCTTGAAAGCGCTGCGGGAATCGACCAAAAGTATTATGATTGTCGTTGGCTTTAGCTCGACTTTAAAAAAGGCCTTGGCCTTGGCCCCGCAGACCGGGCAGGTTTCCGGAGGCTCATTTTCCACGGTGTTGCCGCAGACGGAACAGACATAGTAGTCCGCCGCTTCCAGGGCGCCCATTTTTTCCGCGGCCTTCTGGTAGAGCTTGGCATGGATCTGCTCCACCGCGTTGGCATAGGCGAAACTGCGCAAGGCGGCCTTTTGCCCTTCGGCTTCGGCCTCGACGATCATAGCCGGATACATGCTTTTGAACTCGTGGGTCTCTCCTTCAATGGCCTGTTTCAGATGGTCCGCCGTTTTTCCGATCTTTCCGGCCGCCCGCAGATGGGCATGGGCATGTACGGTTTCGGCTTCGGCCGCGGCCCGAAACAGCTTGGCAATTTGCGATAAGCCTTCCGCATCCGCCTGTTTGGCAAAAGCCAGGTATTTCCGATTGGCCTGGGATTCCCCGGCAAAGGCCTCCATTAAATTGTTTTCCGTTTTAGACATGGTATTCTCCTTTCAGTATGAAAAATAAACTTTGATAACTTGGTTCCTAATTCATTCCCGAAATCCCTTAAGGGAACAATCGTCTGGTGATCTCCGCCACCCGTTGGCCCTGGGCCTTGGCCAGGGCCAGTTCATTTTCACTGGGCTGCCGGGAGCCGTCGGGGCCGGCAATAGTCGAGGCGCCGTAGGGTGAGCCGCCGGACACTTCCTTGATGGCCATAAGTCCCTGCTCCGAATAGGGCACGCCCACGATGATCATTCCGTGGTGCAGCAGGGTGGTATGAAAACTGGTGATGGTCGTTTCCTGGCCCCCGTGCTGGGTGGCGGTAGAGACGAAGACGCTGCCCACCTTGCCGATCAGTCCCCCCTTGGCCCAGAGGCCGCCGGTCTGATCCAGGAAGTTCCGCATCTGGGCGCACATGTTGCCGAAGCGGGTGGGGGTGCCGAAGATGATGGCCCGGCCTCGGCCAACCGGTCTACCTCCGCCAAGGGGATATGGGCAAAGGCCTGCCGGGCCTTGTCGGCCCCGGTCCGGGCCAGGGCCTCCGGAGAGACGAGCTCCGCCACCTGGAACAAGCTGACTTCGGCGCCTTCCACGCCCCGGGCCCCTTCAGCCACGGCCTCGGCCATGCGGTAGATATGGCCGTACATGCTATAAAACACGATCTGAATCTTCATCCGCCAAGCCCTCCTGCTAAAGAAAAAATGGCCTTTGTCCGCGTGTGTCTGCGGCAAAAAAAACCTTACTTCTTGAGCGCCTGTCCGATCCGTTGTCCCATCTGAAAGGCCGCGGCCAGTCCCTGTGTCATCAGGGACAAACTGTATTTTCAGCCCGCCGTCTATAAGATCCATTTTCATGGCTTCCAATTCCTGGTTGATCAGCTTGACCGCTTCTCCGCTCCAGCCGTAGGAGCCGAAGGCCGCCGCCAGCTTCTTTCTTGGTTTCAGGCCCTTGAGGTAGGTCAGAAAATCGATGACCGTGGGGTAGAGGCCGTTGTTGAGCGTCGGGGAACCGACGATAAGCGCCCCGGCATCGAGTATTTCAGTGACAATGTCGCTCCGGTGATAATGACCGGAGGTGCATGGGCCGGGCCTCGATTCCCTCCGCGACCAGCCCGCTGACGATGGTCTCGGCCATCTTCTGGGTACTATGCCACATGGAATCATAGACCACGATGGCCTTCTGTTTTGGCTCCTGGCGGCTCCAATCCACGTAGGCCTGGATGATCTTCCCGGGATCCTTGCGCCAGATGATGCCGTGGTCGGGGCAGATGGTCTGGATGTCCAGGTTCATCTGGGTGACTTTTTCCACCAACTGCAGGATCAGCGGGGCGTAGAGCAGAAGGATGTTGGCAAAATATTTACGGGCGTGGGGCATGATGGCTTCGCCGATCTCGTCGTCAAAGTGCTCCGGACCGGCGTAGTGCTGCCCGAAGGCGTCGCTGGAGAAAAGGATCTTGTCCTCCGGGCTGTAGGTAAACATGCTATCCGGCCAATGAAGCATCCGGGTTTCCAGGAAGGTCAGATTCCGCCGGCCGATGTTCAGGGAACTGCCGTTTTCCACCGGCTTAAAATTCCATTTTTCCCGGTAGTAGAGGGGCAGGTTTTTGTGGCCGGCCTTGGAACAGAACAGGGGTTTGTCCTCTCCGATTTTATGCATGATCCGGGGCAGGCCGCCCGAGTGGTCCGGTTCGGTGTGGTTGCTGATTACGTAGTCGACTTTTTTGGGGTCGATAATCTCGGCGATGTTGGTCAAAAGCTGGTCGGCGAATTCTTTTTTGACCGTATCGATCAGAGTGACTTTTTCATCCAGGATCAGATAGGCGTTGTAGGTGGTCCCGGCTTCGGTCAGATACCCGTGAAAGTCTCTGAGGTTCCAGTCGACGGCCCCGACCCAGTAGATGTCCTTGGCAAGTTGGACAGGCTTCATTTCTTTCTCCTTCTCTTTTTTTTATCGGAAACAGCCTCGGTTTCGGCTGGCGGCAATTCGCAGGCCGTGATCGGCATGATGATCCTGGCCACCGCTCCCTTGTCTTGGCCGCTGGCCAGGCTGAAGGAGCAACCCCGGTGTTCTTCAATGATTCGTTTGGAGACCGACAAGCCTAGACCGGTCCCTTGTTTCTTGGTGGTATAGAAGGGGACGAAGATCTTGTCCCGTTCCGGTTCGGGAATGCCGGGCCCCTCGTCGGCGACGGTGATCTCCACCTGGTCTTCCAGGCACTGCGCTCGAACGGTTAATCTCCCCCCCCGGTCCATGGCCTCCATGCCGTTTCGGGATAAATTCAGGATGACCTGTTTCAATTTATCCCGGTCTCCCTCGACCATTACCGGAGCGGGGGGGATATCCAAAACCAGTTCAATCTGTCTGCCGCGGGCTTCTTCCTGGATCAGGTCACGAACTTCTCGCAGCAGAATGGCCATATCGATGGTTTCCAGGGTCAGGGCCTTCGGTCGGTAAAGGTCCCGCAGTTCGCCGATCAAGGTTTCCAGACGCCGCACTTCATCCACGATGATTTGCAGTTTGGCCTGGCCCTTGGGGTCCGGGGCGGAACGCTGCAACTGGCGCGCATATCCCCCGATCATCACCAGGGGGTTTTTTATCTCATGGGAAACCTCGGCCACCAACTGCCCCAGAGCGGCCAGCCGTTCGGACTTCAGCACCTGTTCCTGGAGGGCCTTGGTTTCCGTGAGGTCCCGGATGATGCCGGTAAAAAAGGTTTTTTCTCCGATCTGGGAGACGGAAAAGGAAATAGAAAGGGGAAAGAGTTCCCCGTTCTTCCGGGCCGTCAGGAATTCCGACTGGTGACCGATGAGCTTGGGCTTGCGGGTGTCCAGATAACGGGCCACCGCTATTTTGTGCCCCTGGGAACACTGGGGGGTCAAAATGACCCCCAGGTCCTTCCCCAGAATCTCTTCCCGCTTTACCGCGAAGATCCGTTCCGCTTCCCGGTTAAAAATGACCACCCGGTGGTTTTCATCGATGGTGACGAAACCTTCGTTGGTATTTTCGATGGCCCCCTGCAGGACGGTTAGGGCCTGATTGGGCTCCTCGAAAGGATCGTTTTCATCCATGGAAATTCGGCGCAGATCGGATTAAAATAGGGGTTATTCCGCCTCAAACTGATCTTTGGCCGCACCGCAGACCGGGCAGACCCAGTTGTCCGGCAGGTCTTCGAACTTGGTCCCCGGTTTGATGCCGCTATCCGGGTCACCGGCCGCCGGATCGTACACATACCCGCAAACTCCACAGACGTATCTTTTCATGGTCTTTCCTCCTTTTTTTGGTTCAGATTAGGTTTTTGGCCGAAAATCGGTCAGGGTACGACTTCGTACCCGGCTTTCTTAATTTTCTCCTTGATCAGGTTCGGGTCAACCGGCTTGGTTTCGTTGAAGGTGGCTTCCGCCTTTTCCAGGTTGACGGCGATGTCCTCCAGGCCCTCGATTTCTTTCAAGGCCTTGGTCGCCGCCATGACGCAATGGTTGCAGCTCATTCCCTTAATTTTTACAGAACCCATCATTTTTCTCCTATTTCTTTTTATACAACGGTGACATCTCGCGCAGGGCCTGAACCACGTTTTTCAAGACCGCCAGAAAGCGGTCGATGTCCGCCTCGCTGGTTTCCTGCCCGAAGGTCAGAACCAGGGTCCCCTGGGAGTCGGCAAAATCCCGCCCGATGGCCAAAAGGACATGGGAAGCCTGGAGGGCGCCGGCGGCGCAGGCCGAACGGGTGGAGACGAAGATCTTTTCTTCGTCCAGCATGAGCACGATGCCTTCGCCTTCGATGTATTTGATGGAAACGGACACCAGGTTGGGCAGGGAGAGTTCGGGATGTCCGTTGATGAATATTTCTTCGATATTTTCTTGTAGCCCTTTGATCAACCGTCCCTTTAATTTCAGGGCCTGGGCCATGCGGGCCTCCATCTGCTGAACCGCCAGTTCGGCCGCCGCCCCCATCCCGATAATTCCGATTAAATTTTCGGTGCCGGCCCGCTTGTTGTTTTCCTGCACCCCGCCGTCCAGGAGCGGCCAGAGATTCGTGGCCTGCTTGACATAGAGGCCCCCCACACCGGCCGGGCCGTAAAACTGATTGGCCGAAAAACTGAGCAGGTCCACGTCCAGCTTTTGAACATCCACGGGAACCACACCGACCGAAGTGACCGCGTCGGTGTGGAAGGGAACCTTTTTCTCGCGGGTGATCCGGGCGATTTCTTCGATCGGTTCCAGCGTCCCGATCTCGTTATTGCTGTGCATGATGGAGACCAGGATGGTCTGGGGGGTGATGGCCTTGGCCACCTCGTCCGGATCCACCCGACCGGAGGAATCCACGGAAACGGAACTGACTTTGAAATCCAGCATCCGCAGCCGGCGGAGGGTGCGCAGGACCGCGTTGTGCTCGATATTGGAAGTGACGATGTGAATCCCTTTTGCCCGGTTGGCCAGGGCTACGCCCTTGATCGCCTGATTGATGGATTCGGTGCCCCCGGAAGTGAAGACGATTTCCTTGGGATTGGCGCAGTTGAGCAGGCAGGCCACCTGCCCCCGGGCCTTTTCCAGGGCCTCGGCGGCCTGGTCCCCTAACTGGTGCTGGCTGGAGGGGTTGCCCAGGTTCTTGCGAATCGCCTCGATCATGGCCTCCTGTACTTCCGGGAGGAGGGGGTTGGCCGAAAGGTAATCCAGGTAAATGGGGTTCATCGCGAAGCCTCCTAAGCGGGCTGACCGGGAGGGATGGTGTGGCCGCAGCTCTTGCACACCCCTTCGGCCTGGGCGACTTCCACGTTGCAGTAGGGGCAGTAGCATTTTTCGCCATGGCTGTGGGCATGGGAAATCACCGGGAACTCAACCCGCTTGGGTTCGGGGGCCACCTTCCCGGCTTTCCGGTCTTCGTAGTTTTTGATCGCTTTTTGAAGGGCGTCCGCCCCCAGGTTGGAACAATGGAGTTTGTTCTTAGGCAGCCCCTCCAGGGCCTCGGCCACGTCTTTATTGGTTATTTTCCGGGCATCCTCCAGGCTCTTGCCCTTGGCCATTTCAGTCAGCATACTGGATACGGCAATGGCCGCCCCGCAGCCGAAGGTCTTGAATTTGATGTCGTCGATCCGATCTTCCTTGATCTTCAAATAAATGGTCATCATGTCGCCGCACAGCGGATTGCCCACCTCACCGATGCCGTTGGCGTCTTCGATTTCACCTACATTACGGGGGCTCTTAAAATGATCCATTACCGTTGACGAATACATGGCCTACCCTCCAATTATAAATGAGTTAGCTATTTGAAACCTTTGAAAAAGCGCCGCCCTTCCTGAAACCGCAGTTTGCCTTAAATTAATCACTCTACTGGCCGCTGTAAAGACCAAATAGAAATAAATATTTAAGGGATTTTCTCGTCATCCCCGAAGGCCTTTATCGGGGATCCAATGTTCCTTTTAAACCTTCGGGCCTCCTGGCGTTAAAAGGGCAGTTTGTCCGCCGGTCTTCGCTCCGGGACGTAGGCCTGGGGGATCTTTCCCTCGTTCCAATCCCTGGTGACATATAAGTTGCAGTAACAGCTCCCGAATTCCTGAACATCCGGGCCCCGATAAACACAGGGGCATAAAATGTCGGCGTCCAACTGCCGATCACCGGAGGCCAGGCGGCAGGGGCAGGCCATATAGCCATAACGCTCCTTGTTCAGTAGCAGGGAGGAAAGCAGATCGTTTACCCGTTCCCGATCCTTATTAAAATAAATAGCCTTTGGGTTCCTGGGCCTTTTTCAACAGTTCGTATAGTTTTTCAATTTCGGTCATATGCCCAGCGCCTCCTTGATTTCGTTTTCCTTAAAACCGACGATGACCTGGTCCCCGATCTGAATGCGTGGGGAAGGAACAATTGGGATTCAGTTTTTTGACTTCTTCGATTATGGCCGCTCTTTCCTCCCCCTGGAGCAAGTCCACATCGATGGCATCAAAGACTACATTGCAATCGTGAAGGAATTTCTTTGTATTTTTACAATGACTGCAGGTACTTAAGGCGTACATTTTAACAGGGGCCATAAAATTTTTCCCTTTCTTATTAGTAATATACTACCAATACTAAAGCCTTTTTCCCGTAATTCAACCCATAGATGAAAAATTTTATAATAATACAAATAAACAGTATAATTTATTTCCAATGAAAAGAGAAACTTTAAGTGGGGGCCAGGGGTATTGCCAAGCGGTCTGTCCTTGGGTCCGGTCAAGCGCGGATCCGATAATACCAGCGGGCTAAAATCCGAGGAGGGATACCCAAGAGAAATCCGGCCAGGATCATTTGGTTGATCCAGGTGGTCTTCCAGACCCCCAACTTTTTCCAGCGTCTCGAAGAGGTAACCACCGGGACTGGGATCACTGCCAGACGGCCGACCCTTCGTAACCCCCGGACCAGGTCCACATCCTCTAATAGCGGGATTTCCTTATAGCCGCCCAGTTCCTTGAATTTCTTGGCTAAAACGAAAATAGCCTGGTCCCCGTAAGGGAGGTTCCATTTTTCGGCCCGCAGATTGGCCATCTTTTCAATGAAAGCGGAGCCCTTTATCGGGGGGGCGAGGCTGAGACGAAAGGCCCCGGCCACTACCCGAGGGTCTCGAAGACATTGGTGTATATGCCCGGGAAAGCCTTCGGGCAAACGGGTATCGGCGTGGAGGAAAAGGAGGATATCCCCGTTCGAAGCGGCCGCTCCCAGGTTCATTTGCCGGGCCCTCCCCGGGGATGAAAGAAGGACCAGGGCACCCAGGGATTGGGCGATAACCGGGGTATCATCCCGGCTGCCCCCGTCCACGACGATTACCTCCAGCCCGGGTTCCTTGGGGATCGAGGCCAGGGTGCCGGCGATGAAATCGGTTTCATCGAGGGTGGGGATGATGATGGAAATGAAAGGTTGTTCGGGAGTCAAGAAAGGCATCCTAAAAGATCTTTAAACTTGAAATTCGAAGCACGAAATCCGAAAGTCCCAATCTGTCATCCTGAGCCCTTCGCCTGTCATCCTGAGCGAAGCGAAGGATCTCGGTTTTCGCTCAGGATAAACTCCGCGAAGGATCTTTCAACCATTTGAAAATACGAGATTCTTCGCATTCGCTCAGAATGACAAGCACTCTGTGCGGACTTTTTGTGAACACATCAATCGTTGCTTTGAAATTTTGATCTGATATTTTTTGTAAGGTCCTCTGGCCGGTCCACGTCCCTTAATCTTTCCAAAAGGGTGGTATTCAAGCCCAATTGATCCGCCATTATCAGGGTATTTTTCAAAACCCCTTCGCTCCCCCAGATGATAGAGGAACCAAAAAGTTCCGGTCGGTCGGCCTTCAATCCGATTAAATAGTAGCCGCCATCCCGAGCCGGCCCCAGCACCAGGTCATGGTTTGTAAGCCGTTCGAAAGATTCCTGGATGATGGCCGCTGTCAAATCCGGTAAATCCGAGCCGATCAATACCACCTGTTTCCATCCCTGCCGGAAGGCTTTCTGAAAAGCCAGCCTCATGCGGACGCCGATATCGCCTTCACCCTGAAGTACATATTCGAAATCTCGGCCCAGCCATCCGGCCATTTGCTTCCGGCTGCCGCCGGAAAAATGGATCTCCAGCAGCAAGCGGGTAGTTTCTTCTCAGTCGAAGAACCTGAGCGACTACCTTCTCCGTCAAGTCGCGGTGCAGCCGGCAGGCCCCTTCCGGGCCCAAAACGGGAATAAGTCGGGTCTTGGTGCAACCAGGCTGGGGAAAGCGGGTGAAAATAATAATTCCCCGTTGTAAAGTCGGTCCCGTCATGGATTCAGATTATAATTAACCCTCTCGACGCATCAAGTCTAATCTTCGAATGACAATAATAAAACCGAATACCGAGCTTGCTTTTCCCTCAATAATTATTAAATAATAGATTATTATAAACATTGTTAGAGACAAATTCTCAGAACAATGAATGTAAGAATCTATACCGTTCGCAGAGGGAAGGTCTCGGAAAAGGGGAACAAGTGCCTGAAATCGAACAAACAAAGGAAGGGCTGGAGCAGACCTCTATATCCGTGGGCGGCATGAGCTGCGCCGCCTGCGTGGTCCGAGTGGAGCGGGCTTTGGGGGAACTGGAAGGGGTGGATCAGGCCGCGGTCAATTTCGCCACCGAGAAGGCCCAGGTCCGCTTCGATCCTCGGAAAAGTCAACCTGGAAGTATTCAGAAAGACCATTGAAGATGCCGGGTATCAATTTCGGGGTCTGGCCCGGGCCGAACTCCGGGACAAAGAACGGGAAGAACGGGAAAAGGAACTAAAGCTCCTCAAGAAAAAATTTATTTTCAGCGTGGTGCTGGGGACCTTCATCATGGTCCTCTCCATGCCCCACTTCTTTCCAATCCTTTCGGACGTACCCCATCAGTTCCTTTTTGTCCTCGTCTTTATCCTGACCACCCCGGTGCAATTCTGGGCCGGGAAGCAATTCATCACCGGGGCCTGGGGGGCGGCCAGGCACGGCAGCGCCGACATGAATACCCTCATTGCCGTCGGTACCCTGTCGGCCTACCTCTATTCCACGGTGGCCACTTTTTTCCCTGATCTTTTTCAAGCGAGCGGATTGAAGGCCGAGATTTATTTCGACAGCGCCGCCATGATTATCGCCCTGATTTTGTTGGGGCGTCTGCTGGAGGCCCGGGCCAAAGGCCAAACCTCCGAAGCGATCCGCAAACTGATGGGTCTGGCCCCCAAAACCGCCCGGGTTATCCGCAACGGAGAGGAGTTCGATATTCCTCTCGAAGAGGTCAGGAAGGGTGACCTCCTCCGCGTGCGCCCGGGGGAGAAGGTCCCGGTGGACGGCCGGGTAAGGGAAGGCCAGTCGGCGGTGGATGAATCCATGCTGACCGGGGAGAGCCTGCCGGTGGACAAAAAACCCGGGGACGAGGTCATCGGGGCCACCTTGAACAAGAGCGGCAGTTTCTCCTTCGAGGCTACCCGGGTCGGGGAGGAAACCGCACTGGCCCAGATCATCCGCCTGGTGGAGCAGGCCCAGGGCAGCAAGGCCCCTATTCAGCGCCTGGCCGATAAAGTGGCCGGGGTTTTCGTGCCGGTAGTGATGGTCATCGCCCTGCTTACTTTTATGGTCTGGTACCTCTGGGGTCCGCCGCCCAGGCTCACCTTCGCCCTATTGAATTTTGTAGCCGTTATGATCATCGCCTGCCCCTGCGCCCTGGGACTGGCTACCCCTACGGCCATCATGGTCGGGACCGGCAAAGGGGCCGAAAACGGCATCCTGATCAAAGGGGGGGAAAGCCTGGAGTCCATCCACACCCTGACCACCATCGTTTTTGATAAAACCGGGACCCTGACCAAAGGGCAACTAACGGTTACCGACATTGAACCCGCGTCCGGGCAGAAGGCGGAGGAGATCTTGGCCTTGGCGGCCGCCATGGAGCAGGGTTCGGAACATCCCCTGGGGGAGGCCATCATCCGGAAGGCCAAAGAGGAAGGACTGACTCTCGAAACCGTTGAGGATTTTGAGGCCCTGGCAGGATTGGGGGTTAAGGCTTCCCAAGAGGGACAAAGGCTGCTCTTGGGCAACCGGCGTCTCATGGTGTTTGAGGAAGTCGCCTTGAAGGAATTCGATGAGGTGGAAGCCCGTCTGACCGGGCAGGGCAAGACCCTTATGTTTTTAGCCCGGGAAGGCCGTGTCCTCGGGGTTTTCGCCCTGGCCGATACCCTGAAGGAGCATGCCATCGAGGCGGTGGCTTCCCTGAAGGAAATGGGCCTGGAAGTGATCATGCTCACCGGCGATAATCGGCAGACGGCCGAGGCTATCGGCCAATTGCTCCACCTGGACCGGGTGATTCCCGAGGTGCTGCCTCAGGACAAGACCAGCCAGATTCAGGCCCTCCAGGCCCAGGGGAAGAAAGTGGCTATGGTCGGAGACGGAATCAACGACGCTCCGGCCCTGGCCCAGGCCGACGTGGGCATTGCCATCGGCAGCGGCACCGACGTGGCTATTGAGGCCTCGGATATCACCCTGATCCGCGACGATCTGCGGGCCATCATTATCGCCATCCAACTCTCCCGGCGGACCATCGAGACCATCCGCCAGAACCTCTTCTGGGCCTTCTTTTATAATATCCTGGGGATTCCTATTGCCGCCGGCACCCTCTACCCCTTCTGGGGGATCCTGCTCAACCCCATCCTGGCCTCGGCGGCCATGGCCTTCAGTTCGGTTTCGGTGGTTAGCAATTCCTTACGTTTGCGGAGGTTTAAGGTGGGATAGGGGACGAAGATGGAAGATGGAAGAAGAAGTGAGGTAAATCAAACGAAGTGGAGCCGGCCAGATGGAAGACGGCATTATTGCAAACCTTGATAAGAAAACAAGGAGGGAAGAATGATGGAACCGACAAATCCGGTGAACTGGTTTGAAATTCCGGTTGATGATCTGGACCGGGCCAAAAAATTCTACGAAGCCGTGCTGGGCATCGAGCTGTCTTTGAACGAGATGGGACCGTTGCAGATGGCCTGGTTTCCCATGACCGAAGGGATTCCGGGGGCCACCGGCTCCCTGGTGAAAGGCGAGGGGTATAGCCCTTCGGCCTCGGGTTCTCTGGTTTATTTCACCGTGAAGGACCTGGAGGCCGCCATGGTTCGGGTGTCCGCCGCCGGGGGGAAAGTCCTTCTACCTAAAATGAGCATCGGGGAATACGGCTTCATCGCCCATTTTCAGGACAGCGAAGGCAACCGGGTGGCCCTGCACGCTGAAAAATAATTGTCCCCCGTTATAAACCTGATCAGGCGGCGACGAGCCCCAAACGGCGCCGGATGCCGGTTAAAGACCCCTGAAAACAGGCTATTTGATTGTCCCCCCGGCTTTTCGCTTCTCGTAATGCTTTATCCGCCATCCTGAAAAGGTCGTCAGGGGAAAGGGCGGAGTCCGGGAGGAAAACAGCCAATCCAAAACACATCGTGATTCGGAGGGATTGGTCCCGGTAATAAAAGGGGTGGGCTTCGATCAGCCGGCGGAGCCGCTCCGTGGTCTCCAGGGCGGCTTTGATCTGAGTGTTCGGCAAAAGGATCCCGAATTCTTCGTCTCCCTGACGGCCGATGATATCCGTGTCCGGCAACGATTCTTTTATTTTTTTCGCCAATTCGAGCAGTACCTGGTCGCCGGCCGGTTGTCCATAAGTGTCGTTCATTTTCTTGAACTGGTTGATGTCCCCCAGGACCAGCGTTAAGGGGGTTCGAAGGCGCCGTGCCCGCTGAAGTTCCTGGCTGACCAGATAGAGGAGGGTCGCAGGAGTGACTAGGCCGGTCTGACTATCCAGCATTACCTTTTTTTGCAGCGATTCTATAAGCTTCCGCTGCGCCTGGAGTTCGTCCAGGAAACGGTCGGAGGCTTGGATCAATTCGGTGCGGGCCCGTTCAATTAGATCCAGGTAGGCCATCTCGCTGTCCACGGAGATTTCAAAAAGCCCGGATACCTCCCTGGCCTGGGCCTGGGTTTCCTGAAGCAGATCGACTACCCTTATTTGTTGGTCATAGTTCCAAATCTTGAGCTGGCCGGCCAGGATCGCCAGGGTATTTTCTTTCTTTTCGCCCGAGAAATATTCCGCGGCCAGGGCAGCCAGGTAAAGAATTCTTCCCAGCAGTAGGGTTGGTCCTTCGCCCTCCTCCAGAAGGGCCGGCAGGTGATGGGTCTGGACCGCCGCGCAAAAGCTTTCCGGAAGTCCCCATTGCCTTAGCAAAAAGGCCCCCAGTTCCATGTGGGTTAACCCCAGGATTCTATCTTCCGCCTCAAAATAATCGACGAATTGTTCTTCCCGCTCTTTGAGGACCAGACCGTACTGTTTGGGGAGGGACTGGTTCAGGCTCAGCCTCCCGATTTCGTGAAGCAGGCCGAGGGTAAAAGCATCTTCGGAAAGTTCCGGAATAAGACAACGGGCCATCAGGCGACCGGCCACTGCGGCTACCAGCGAATCGCGCCAGAATTCGGGATAATTGAAATCGCTTTTCGGAGCGGATTTCCCCAGTCGGAGCAGGGAAAAACTGAGGGCTACTTTGGTGACGGTATTCAGTCCCAGCAGGTTGACGGCATGAGCGACTGTGGAGACCTTTTCGGGCAGGCCGTAAAAGGACGAGTTGATCAACCCCAGGATTTTGCCTGAAAGCGGGGGATCATAGGATAGGATCTCTCCGATATTTTTCAGGCTGCTTTTTTCATCTTTCACCGCTTCCAGTATTTTAATGGCAATGCCCGGCAGCGTGGGCAGGTTCTCCAGGCTTTTGAACCTGTGTTCTGAACGAAAAGGATCCATGATTTGCTTTTCCTCGGGGGAATAGATTTACCAATCCTTTATCGGTCTTTTTGCGGAATAAGTTTAATTCTCAAGATTCGGGCGGAGATTGCGCGGAGACCTGTTTTGGACCAGGCAACTGGTTTCTAAAGGGAAGTAATGGCTCAGAGGAGGGCATAGATGGCGGTGACCAGGGCCACGCGCCGGGTGAAATTTTTGGACTTGACCTCTTCGAGTTACTCGACATTGGGCAGTTCAACCTAGGCCCTAACGAGCCTCTTGATGTATTCTTGAGGTTGGATTCAGACTCAGGGCATGGATTTGGCTTTTTGAATTTCCTGACAAAGGAGACTGAATATATCGCTCATTCGCAAAATACCTGTGACCCCCTCCCCCGACCGAACCATGAGATGGAGAGAGGGATACTTCAGGAGGCGATAAAAACCTTCCTCCAGCGGGGCATTTTCATCGATAAACTCCGCCTCCCCGGGGACGTGTTTAACGTCGCCCACTCGTACCTGGCGGGCGATAGTAAGACTCGCGGCCAGGAGATCACTCCAGGTGGGCTGTCCCTTAGACGAGATGGGGAAGAATGGACTATTTTCTTTCCCTGGCGCGAAGACCCGCAGCATATCCTGATGGCGAAGGGTTCCCGTGATCTTCTGGTTGGTGTCGTGGACCAGCAGGACCCTCAGACGATACTCCCGGGCATCGACCTTCTGTCTCCACGCTTCAAGCACCGAAACCGCCTCGGCCAGGCTGAGAGCCTCCGCCACTCGGGGGCACTCGGAAAGGGGAACCATCAGATTTTTGACTCTCATTTATGACCTCCTTCAATCATTGCCCCCGTTTTGGGCAAAGGAAAATGGAAGTGAAAATATCACCCGATTCAGGATGCCAAACGAAATCGGTTGGCGCGCCTGGCAGGATTCGAACCTGCGACCTACGGATTAGAAGTCCGTTGCTCTATCCAACTGAGCTACAGGCGCTTTTATTAGTTATTTTATTAAGTTATGTTTGTTATGAAAATAGTCCAATATTCTTTTGCTACCCATATTGCTACCCATCTCAGTTTCTGGATTTTTTTCATGGAAGAGATACTACCATAAATCAGGACCGAGATAAAGAGGGAAGGGTAGGGGGGTTGTAAACATCAGGGTACTGCCCAGATCTCACCGTGCGGACCAATTTTTTTCAGCCTTTCACATTTGTTCCAGATTCGGTTGGTTGGCAGGATATCCCCCCTAAGCCGATCCCGGCTTTCCAGATTGCCCCAGGATCAACGAATTATCCGGAGCCGACGTTGGTAAGGTTGCCTTTCAATATCCCCTCTCATGAGTATAGGCTCTTGTTACGGGCAATGAAATCGTCCAGATCCAAGATGTCGATGTAAATCTTCCGGGTTCCCTCCGGGACAACGACCGGCAGCTTCCGGGCCCAGATAAGTTCCCGGACTCCCCATTCGCTGCGGCCCAAGTAGACGTCGGCTTCCTTAAGATTGTATAGCCTTTTCCCCAGAGGGCTGATGATACGTTGCTCCTTAATAGGTGTCATTGATGGAAGGTGGGCCTCTCTTTTGGCTTGCTTCAAATCTCCACCCGAGCTTCCTTTCTTGCGCTCCACCTCGGCGGTCTGTCCGATAACCCCGCTTACGTGCTCAACAAGTTACCCAAGGGACTCCTTCAGTCGGTCAATAAAGACCGGGAGGACTTCGTTGACCGATTGGCGGAATTTTGCCGTTCCGGCAGTTGGGCCGTATATGCCTGGGCGTTGATGCCCAACCATTTTCACCTGCTGGTCCGAACCGGAAAGGAGCCTTTGGCCCGGAGCATGCGGCGCTTGATGACCGGCTACGCGATCAACTTCAACCTGCGGGGCGGAAAGGCCTCCGGATGGCCGCCGATGATCGCGTTCTGGGCGATGGGGACTTTGTGGAGCAGGTCTGGTCGGAGTCCGCGGAGCTGGAAAAAGAAACCCTGAGAAGAAAGGGTCCGGGCATGGATTTGGAGTCACTGTCCCGGGAAATCGCCGCGGACCAGGGGATCACCGAAACGGAACTCCGCTCAGGGAGTCGGAAGCGGAAGGTCTCTGAAGCCCGAAGAGGGTTTTGTCGAGCATCAGTGGGCGAGTTGGGGTTTCCGGCAGCGGCCGTGGCCCGGTTCCTGGGGGTGACCACCTCGGCGGTGGTGCGGGCCGCCCGGGCGGAATAATGGCCTGACCGGTTGCCCGCCGGGTAGAATTATTCGGAAATAACGTAAGCTTTTTGTTATGATTTGGATACCTCGGGGAATAAGCCGCATCGGGATCGAAGCCAGACAGGTACGGCCGAACCTGCCGCCGGCCGGTCCGCCAAAGTACCTCGGGGGGAGGATAGGTTGACAGGGGAAGATAGCAGGCATAAAATAGAATAGAATATACCAATGAATCAGTTATCTCGATAGGTTTACGGCGGTAAGGGAGGTTAAAATGGAAACTTATGAATATGTGGCCGAAATTTTAGCCGATGGACATCTTTCTGTCCCGGAAAAGCTTAAGGAAAAATTACGGGAAATGACTAAAGTAAAAGTTATGCTTTTGATCGGAGATGAAGATGCAGACTGGAATAGTTTTGTAATGTCCGAGTTTTCAAAAGGGTATTCGGAAAAGGACGCCGTCTACGATGACCTATAAATTTGGAGATATCGTTTTTATTGGATTCCCCCATTCGGATTTGGTGGGGTTAACCAAAAGACCGGCAGTAGTTTTATATGATTCAGGGGATCAGGATGTTCTCGTCGCCAGGATAACGACGCAAGGGTATAACTCAGAAACCGATCTTAAAATATCTGGTTGGGAAAATTGTGGATTACTTGCTGCCTCAACTATAAGGTTGAGCAAACAAGCAACCATAGAAAAACGATTTATATTGCGAAAGTTGGGGAAATTGGAATCCGCTGAAATATCTGATATAAAATCTCTCTTGAGAAAAATATTTTCCTGATTAAAAGACCGGACCGCGCCGAAGCTGACCACTTCCAGAATTATCCCTTTGCCGCCATCGAAGAGGCCGTGGTCAACGCCGTTTATCACCGCAGTTATGAGATCCGGGAACCCATCGAGGTCCGGGTCCTGCCCGATTCCATTACCGTCGTCAGCTATCCGGGCCCCGACCGTTCCATTCGACTGGAGGACCTGGAGACCGGCCGTTTTGCGGCCCGGCGTTATCGGAATCGAAGGATAGGGGAGTTTCTGAAAGAATTGAAACTCACCGAAGGCCGGGGCACCGGCATCCCCAAAATCCTCAAGGCAATGAAGGCCAACGGCTCGCCGAAACCCCAATTTGAGGCTGACGAAGACCGTACTTATTTTATAGCCAGATTTTCCATTCATCCATCTGCCAAGAAACCCGTGGTGCAGGAATCGATCAAAGGGGAATATGGCAAAGAAAACCAAGATCGGGCCTGCGTGGAGGCCCGAGTCAGGGCCCGAGTGGAGGCCCGAGTCAACAGAGGGGCGAATTTTAGGATTATTGTCAGATGGCCCCCTTTCCAAATCAGAATTAGCCACAAAAATAGGACACAAAAATATTTCAGGGGCATTAAAAAGGGGGATACATGCCCTTCTTATTGAAAGCCTTGTCGAGTTGACCATCCGAAACCCAACAGCCGTTTCCAGCGTTACCGGATTACATATAAGGGAGGTCAACTGATAAAAGCTGGGAATTTTGATGAAACATGAGGAAATAGAAAACCGCTTTGAAGGGGTGCTGCCGGCATTCGATCGCTACATCGGCATCGACTATTCCGGCGCAAAAACACCGACTTCGAGCCTGAAGGGGCTACGAGTTTACATGGCGGATCAGACGTCTTCCCCAGTTGAGGTTCCGCCTTCTTCAAGTCATCGCTGGTATTGGACACGTCGTGGTATAGCCGAGTGGCTGGTAGAGCAACTCGCCGAAGATCAACGGACGCTGGTCGGGATTGACCACGGCTTTTCTTTCCCGCTGAAATACTTTGATAAACACCACCTAAAGCATGATTGGGGAGATTTTCTCGATGACTTTCAGCGCCACTGGCCGACCGATGAAGGCAACATCACCGTCGATTTCGTCCGCAACGGCACCCGAGGCAACGCCGAGGCCCGTTCTGGAAATTCCCGCTGGCGCCGAATGACCGAAATACGGGCCGGAGCAGCCAAGTCAGTCTTTCACTTCGATGTCCCGGGTTCGGTGGCCAAGTCCACCCATGCCGGGCTACCCTGGTTACGATATATTCGACATGAGGTGGGCGATCGAGTCCATTTCTGGCCTTTCGATGGCTGGGATATCCCGGCCGGACGATCCGTAGTTGCGGAGGTCTATCCTGTCCTTTGGAGCCGGGGTTACTCCCGCGAAGACCGTACCGCCGACCAGCACGATGCCTTTTCAGTCGCCGCCTGGATGCGCCGCGCCGATCTCGACGGCACCTTGGTAGAATTCTTTAAACCCGGACTAACACCAAAAGAACAAAAAATTTCCCAAATCGAAGGTTGGATCCTCGGGATAAAATAGAAAATGGAAATGAACAGTAATAATAATATTGAAATTCCATATTCTCCAGGGGACTGGTTAATTGACAAGAACAATCCTGGAAACCCTGGCCAATACACTGGCCGCTCCCGCAAAGCCGGCCCCCTTATAATGTTGGAATTAGAATATCCCGGAGGCGTCAAAACCTATCGTCCATTAGCTGTCTTGGAGCCAATGTCAAAACCCTCCACAGGGTCGATCGAAGACAGACTCCAGGCCGGGCATTTTGGCGGTTTGCGGGACCTCCAGCGTGGGCGGGTGGTGGGGGACGTTGGTTTTGAAAGTGAGTTTTAAGGATCTATACGATGAAATGGTGATTCTTCCGGTCTGCTGAGTTCTGCCGAGAGCGCTCGACCGGGGCGGGCGGGGGTTAACCCCCCCTACGAAAGACAACACCCATGTCGCCGGCAGGCCGAGCTTGGGGGAGTCGCCGGCTCTGTTATTTGAACAAATAATGTTTGCAAAAAGGATTATTTTGTGATCCAATCTGCAAAGACAATTTTTGGTATGGTATTGGACAATGGTCAGGGAAAAATCAAAATATGCCGATTTGCCAAGCTGGGTGGATGCCCGGCAGGCCCAAGGCCTTTATTTCTTCACCAGAGAAGACGCCCTGAAGGCCGTAGCTTTCAGTGAGGCGGCCTTCAAACAGGCGGCGGCTCGGTTGGTCAGGAAAGGTAGGATCGTCCGGGTCCATGGGGGTTTCTTCGTTATCGTTCCCCTGGAGTATACCGCCACCGGGGTGGTACCCCCGGAATGGTTCATTGCCGACCTTATGGAATATATCGGCCAGCCTTTTTATGTTGGGCTGCTCAGCGCCGCGGTGCTACACGGTGCGGCCCACCAGCAGCCACAACAGTTCCAGGTGGTGACCACCAAACCATTGCGCGAGATCCGGGTTAAAAATCAGTCCATCCGATTTTTCGTCAAATCCGGGTTCGAGAAAACCCCGCGGACTCAGGTCAAGGTCCAGACTGGCTATATCCCGGTTTCGACTCCCGAGGCCACAACTCTTGACCTGCTTCGCTACGCCAGGTCGATCGGCGGACTGGACCGGGTCTATACCGTGATTCAGGAGTTGGGAGAAAAGGTGAACCCCTCCAGACTCGTGGCGGCAGCCAGGGCCGATGGGAACCTGACCTGTGCTCGACGGGCCGGATGGTTGCTGGAAAAAGCGGGATTTCAGAAGGCGGTCGAGAAGATGGCCGGCTGGCTGGAGAAAAAACAACCCACCCCGGTCAAACTGGATCCCGGTCTGGGAGCAAAAGGGGCTTCCAAGGACGATCGCTGGGGTGTTCTGGTCAATACGATCGTGGAGGGTGACCTGTGATCCCGAGAGCCCATATCGTGGCCTGGCGGCAGGTGGCGCCTTGGGTGTCCGATGCCCAGGTGGAACAGGACCTGATCATGAGCCGGACCTTGGTGGCCATCTTTGATAATTCGGTATTGGCCACCGCCCTGGCTTTTCGGGGTGGGACAGCCCTGCATAAGCTTTATTTCCAACCAGCCAGGAGGTATTCCGAGGATATCGACCTGGTCCAGATTACCCCCGGCCCCATTGGCTCGATCCTGGACGCCTTGAAGGGGGTATTGAATCCATTCCTGGGGGAGCCCAAAAGAAAGCAGGCGGAAGGGACGGTCACCCTGACTTACCGGATGGACTCGGAGGGGCCGCCGGTAGTACCGATGCGCCTCAAGATAGAAATCAACACCCGGGAGCATTTTTCGGTGATGGGATTCAAGCACCGTCCCTATGAGGTCCAATCCCGCTGGTTTCAAGGGTCATGCCGGATTACCACCAGGAGAAAATAAAACACCAAGGGTTTGCCAGCGACTTGACGCCACTTCTTCCGACATCGGTAGATTATGACATTATCGAAGCCTTGGAACTAATAAGGGGAGAACTGATCGCCAAAATTAAATAGCACACCTATGTGGACTTTATTCGTAACGGCACTGCGGCCGGGGAGAACTCCGCTCCGGAAATCCCCGCTGGCGCTTGGCTGAAATAACTGAAGATTGAAATTTTTCTTCTCGAGATCTACACCCCCCACATCCCAATCCCTAAGGGCACATGACTCTCAGAAAATTCACCCTAAGCCGAACCGAGCTATATGAAAAAGTCTGGACCGAGCCTATGTCCAAACTGGCTCCCCGTTATGGGCTATCCGATGTTGGTTTGGCTAAGATCTGCAAAAGAAACAAGATCCCCCGGCCGCCGAGGGGTTACTGGGCGAAAAAACAATTTGGAAACGCCCCCCGCCGGACCCCATTGCCCAAAAAAGACCATAATAATAGGGGACGTAGTTTCTGAATAAACTTGACAGGGGCCATTTAAAAGGCTATTGAGAGGAATATGCCCAGACAGCCGCGGCTGGATGCCCCCGTGTAATAGGGGACGTAGTTTCTGAATAAACTTGACAGAGGCCGTTCAAAGCGCTATTGAGGAGAACATGCCCAGACAACCGCGGCTGGATGCCCCCGGGACCCTGCATCACGTCATGGGCCGGGGGATCGAGAGCAGCAAGATATTTAGAACCCGGAAAGACCGGGAGGACTTCGTTGACCGGTTGGCGGAATTTTGCCGTTCCGGCAGTTGGGCCGTCTTTGCCTGGGCGTTGATGCCCAACCATTTTCACCTGCTGGTTCGAACCGGAAAAAAACCCCTGGCCCGCAGCATGCGGCGCCTGATGACCGGGTACGCGATCAACTTCAACCTGCGGCACAAAAGACGGGGACACCTCTTTCAAAACCGCTACAAGTCGATCGTCTGCCAGGAAGACCTCTATCTGCTGGAATTGACCCGTTATATCCATTTGAATCCCCTCCGGGCAGGCCTGGTCCCGGATCTGGAGGCCTTAGGTTGTTATCCCTGGGCCGGCCACTCGGCCCTCACGGGCCAGGTGGAGCGGGATTGGCAGAATATTGACACGATCCAAGGTTATTTTGCGGGGAAGCGCAGGGAGGCGGTACGGCGGTATAAGGCATTTGTAGCCGAAGGGGTCGGCCGGGGGAGGCGGCCGGAGCTGGTGGGCGGCGGATTGATCCGCAGTCTGGGGGGCTGGTCCCAGGTGCTTTCACTCCGGAGAAAAGGCCTGCGGATGGCCGCCGATGATCGCGTCCTGGGCGATGGGGACTTTGTGGAGCAGATCTGGTCGGAGTCCGCGGAGATGGAAAAGGAAACCCTGAGAAGAAAAGGTCCGGGTCTGGATTTAGAAACCTTGGCCCGAAAAATCGCCGCGGACCAGGGAATCACCGAAACGGAACTACGCTCCGGGAGTCGTAAGCGGAAGGTTGCTGAAGCCCGAAGAAGGTTTTGTCGAGCCTCAGTGGACGAGTTGGGGTTTCCGGCGGCGGCCGTGGCCCGCTTCCTGGGGGTGACCACCTCGGCGGTTGTTCGCGCCGCCCAAGTGGAATAGTGGCCTGCCCGGCCGCCCGCAAAGGCGGTCTGGTCGAATGGGAGCGGCTGGAGTTTAAAAAGGGCTGGGACCCGGGGCCATTCTGAACGCCCTGTGCGTCCTTGCCAATGATTTTCATAATTGGGGAGGTGGATATCTCTTAATCGGATCGAAGATAGACGGGGAATCCCGGTTCTGCCGTCGGCCGGCCCAGAACAGAAATGTCTCTAAATGCAGCGCCGATGAGGACTTTCAAAAATAAATAAAACAAGCTAAAATAGACTTCAATCATTGAAAGCGGTCCGACAGATATCTCTTTATGTGGGTGTCGACCCCTTAGCAAGAGAAACTACTCGATGAGAATTTAAGGAGAAATTTATGTTAAGTACGTTCAAAGCCGTTGTCCGTGAAAAGAAGGTGGTGTTTCTGGAAGAGGCAGACCTCCCGGAAGGGGCAGAGGTCTTGGTTACCGTCCTGCCGAGTGATTCCGCCACAGAATTCTGGCAGGCCGTCAGCCAACCTTCTTTAGATAAGATATGGAATAATCTTGAGGACGAGATCTATGCCAAACTTCTCTAAGTCTGAGGTTGTGCTGGTCAAGTATCCGTTTTCAGATCTATCATATTCAAAAGTTAGACCGGCAGTTATCGTGGGCACCCAGGAGGATTCCAAAGATGTATTCATAGTGCCTCTTACCAGTAAGCTATCGTCGTTATTATCTGGAGAATTTATTTTATCGGAGTGGAGGAATTCTGGCCTGAATGTCCCTACGGCTGTTAAAAGAGGCCTTTATACTATTGACCGTGGTTTGATTTTAAAAAGTCTGGGAAGGCTATCTCTTGATGATGCACATCAGTTGGAAGGTTCCTTACGCCGCTGGCTTGAAATTTAGGACGAGAAGACCATCATTAAAACGATAAATGACCGCTTTGAAGGGGTGCTGCCGGCCTTCGATCGCTACATAGGCATCGACTATTCAGGCGCTGAAACAATAACTTCAAGTCTGAAAGGACTTCGGGTTTACCTGGCGGATCGGGCGTCTCCGCCCATTGAAGTTCACCCCCCTCCGAGCCCTCGCAAATATTGGACTCGCCAAGGCTTGGCCGGGTGGCTGGTGGAGCAACATGCAGAGGACCAATCAACGCTGGCCGGGATAGACCACGCCTTTTCTTTTCCTACGCGTTATTTCGAGCTTCATCACCTGGTGCCTGACTGGTCAAAGTTCCTCGATGATTTCCAGCGCCACTGGCCGACCGATGGAAACATCACCTATGTCGATTTCGTCCGCAACGGCTCCTGCGGCAACGCCGAAGCCCGTTCCGGAAATTCACGCTGGCGCCGTTTGACCGAAATCCGGGCCGGCGCAGCCAAGTCAGTCTTTCACTTCGATGTTCCGGGTTCGGTTGCCAAATCCACTCATGCCGGTTTGCCCTGGCTGCGTCGCGCAGACCTTGACGGCACTCTATCAGATTTCTTCAAACCCGACCTGACACCAAACGAGCGCCCGGTTGCCCAGAACGAGGGGTGGATTTTGGGAATTCGCTAAAACATGACCGCATACGAATATATCATTTCCAAGCAATGTCAGTGGGCCTTGAATCGTGGTATTCCGCTTGTCGGAAGCAAGGGATCGAGAGGCCGGCCGGCGTACACCCCTGGTCTTGACCAAAACCTTTTTAAGCCCCTCGCTCCACATGTCCGCGAGTCCTTTCTAAAAGGCGATGGAAATGAGATCATCGGGAGTGCAAACAACCCCGCCAAAATGCAGGCGGTCCATTCGTCGTCCGCCCTTAGTGTCAACGTTTTTCAGTATTGGCAGACAGTCAACCAGACTGGCTTGATCGCTGCGGCCTGCGGATTTTGCGGAGCCGGCAGCAACAAGTCGCAGAGAATTGTTTTTGAAGACAAGTATCCCGTGGATGACAGATTCAGGATTTCTCCTAACATCGACGTTGCTTTTCACAACATGGATTCGTCAAAGTTCAAGCGATTTGCCGTGGAATGTAAGTTCTCCGAACCGTTTGGATCTCAACGTCACGGGGGTCTAAAACCGGAGTATCTCAGATCGGAAACGATATGGGACGACATTCCGGCAATTCGTGAGCTTGCAAAGTCAATATGCCCGAACGATACCAAATTCATCTACTTCCATGCCGCCCAATTGATCAAGCACATCCTTGGTCTCAAGAGAAAGACTGGGAAGTCCGGATTCAGGCTTCTTTATCTTTGGTATGACGTTTTGGGCAAAGAAGGCGCCATCCACAGGGAGGAGATCGAGTACTTCTCGAAGATCGCAAGAGCCGATGAGATAAAATTCCACACGTTATCGTACCAGGAGTTGATTCTAAGACTATCCTCAGTTTTCAGGCAGGATCATGGCAAGTATATCAGATACTTGACCGAGCGTTACCTCTGAGACAAGATCTGAAAGAAGCGGCATCACAAGGCCCATCTGTAAGGTCGCGGCCTATGAGCCACAGCCCGGGGACCCCATAGGTTATTTGGCTTTCTTTGACCTTGAGGGTTGAAGGACGGCCCTTTAAAACTTCGTGCAGGAACCTTACAGTCTGGTCGTGGATACCGGGGGCCTTCCCTTCCCGGGGCCCGGCCACGTTCAAAACTCCAATTTCATTTTCTCTGATCCACCTCCGGACGGCCGCCGGATCCCCGCCGCGGGCCAGGTCCACCACAAAAAATGGTTTGCAGTGCTTCTTGGATAACTTTACGGTAAGGGCCGTCCCGCCGGTAGGGGCACCCACTGTAAATATTAAAGTCCCATCCGCTTCCCGGACATTCTTGGCCGTCATGGGCGGATACTTCGGGGATGGCATTTCCCGCAGCGGATACCGCGCCGGAATCGCCCCGTTTTCGGCGCGCCGGCCTTTAGGGCTCCACCCACCGCAGGGAAGCCCCAGGGTAAGGGCCACGTCCAAGGCGGCCCGGTCAACCCCGGTTTGCCCCCCGGAGATGATCATGATTTTTATCATCTGACTTGCCTTCTTTGAGGAAATCGGAAACCCAGGCCTTCAGTTTCCGGCCTTCGAGGACGGGGTTTGTTCGCGCAAGGTGATCCCGCAGACAGGCAACCGATTTTTTAACCATCCCCAGCCTTGAAAAACGTAGAAATTAAAATCGAGGGTAACACCATGACGATTAAGGTTGGCCACAAGACCTTTGGCCCGAGCAAAAGCGGTAAAACCACTACTATCGCCTGCACCGAAGGCAACCAGGCCGTGGCTCCCGGTGTTTTCGTCGGGCTCAACGTCTACAAGAAATAACGTACCCATCGGGATGATGTAGGGTGGATCAAGCGAAGCGGATCCGCCGTTACTTGATCTTAATTTCGGGCCGTCAACCACTGGACGTCGACCAATTTCTCGATCGCTTTAAACTCCGGGTCCCCGGTCAGGATCCGCCCCTTATGGCGTTGGGCCAGGGCCGCGCAGAAGGCGTCGGCGTAGGCGATGGGGTGCCCGGCCTTGATTTCGGCGGCTTCGCGGACGAGAGGATCATCCACCGAAATAATGTCAATCGGGAGCTGATCCAGCAGGGACAGGGCCTCCTCGGTTTTATCGCGACCGACCCTTCTTTGGAGGATATAGTAAAATTCACCCCAGTTGATCCGGGAAAGGAGGGCCTTCTCCCCCTTCCGGGAGAGATCGCTCAATAGGGTTTTGACTTTTTCCCAACCGGGTTCCTTGTGGAAGAAGCACAGCAGGGCGAAACTATCGAAGATAATCGGGGGATTCATTTTTTTTATCCTTACGGCGCTCCTCCAGGAGATCGGTGGTCAGGGAAAAATCCCCTTCCAGAAATCCGCAGGCGGCTTCGATGGGGTCTGCGGGCGCCGGTTTAACCAAAATTCCATCAGGACCCTCTATGAGTTGAACTTTGCCACCCTGGATCACACCATATTTGTCCCGGATCTTTTTTGGAATTAAAATATGACCCTTAGGAGAAATTTGAACTAATGGCATAATAGTCATCCTTTAATGATTGAATTATAGATTATGTTATAATAGTTGGAATTAACTATCAAGTGTTAAATTGCAGGAAATCTCTCGTCATCCCCGAAGGCTTTTATCGGGGATCCAATATTCTCTGAGAAAAGCCGGAAGATCCTGGCCGGAGGCTTGCCGGTGGGCGACAGGGCCTTCGTATTCATACTGGAAGCTGCCTCCAACGAAGAAGAGGTCTTTGAGTTCTATAATACATCCGAATATTTTCTCTATCTCCCTCTCGCAATCATGAGTGACCATTCATCCAGCACCCGACTGAGCAGGTCCCGCAGATGACCCTCTTTTATCGGGTTTCATTTTCTGCCTTGATCTGTTATAAAACGCCAGGCCGTAGGAGGGAATCCTCCTCACGTCAAATTTGCCTTCTTGAAGTGGAAACTAATTCAGGGATTCCATCCGGAACCGGAGGATACCATGCTGAAGAAGTATCGCTTGATTTCGGCCGTCCTTTGCTGTTTTGTTTTTCTGAACCTCTTGCCGGAAACATCATCAGGGGCTATTCCCGACCACTGGAACAAACGCAGTTTTGATTTGTCGGCAGTGGCCTACGGCAACGGAACTTTTGTGGCTGTGGGCGGCAAAGGCCGTATTCAGACTTCTCCGGACGGGGTGTCCTGGAAAATTCAAACCTCCGGAACCACGGAGACTTTGAAAGGGATAGCCTTCGGGAACGGATTATTTCTGGCGGTGGGATTCAACGGGACCATCCTGTCCTCCGGCGACGGAATCACCTGGCTCTCCCAGAACTCTGGAATTTCCCAGTCGTTGAACGCCGTCGCCTTTGGCAATGGCCGCTTTACGGCGGTTGGAATGGGCGGCCTGATCCTTTCCTCCCCTGACGGAACCGCCTGGAGTCCTCAATCTTCCGGGGTGAATGCCCATCTATTGGGGGTGGCCTTTGGAAACTCCCGGTTTGTCGCCGTAGGAATATCCAATACCATTCTCAGGTCCAACCCCACGGCCACTGTCTGGGAACCCAAGACTTCCGCCGGGACGGGTTTTGGAGGAGTGACCTACGGTGGGGGACGTTTCATGGCCATCGGGGGGTTGGGCGTATCCGTCTCGACCGAAGGAGAAATCTGGAACTGGCACGCCCGGGATGGAGTCGACCAGTTCGGCATCGGCTACGGGAACGGCGTGTATGTGGCGCTGACCGGGGATTGCATGTCCGGAACCTTTGAATATTCTCTCAATAACGGGCAGACCTGGGCCAAGGCCCTTTGTGCCACCTCGTATCCGATAGGCATCGCCTACGGGAACAATCGTTTCGTGGTCGTCGGCAACAGCAGCATCATCTATGCTTCCATAGACGGAATCCATTGGGAGGAAACGGTTTCCGGGGTAACAGTGCCTATCCGGGACCTGGTATATGCCGACGGTCAATTCGTGGCGGTGGGAGATCTGGACGGGTACCCGGCCCATTGTTACCGGGATACGGCCACCTTATTGACCTCTCCGGATGGTTTGTTTTGGAAAATCCAGCCGTCCAATACTACAGCGAATCTGAAGGGCGTGACCTATGGAAAAGGTCGGTATGTGGCGGTAGGGGATCGGCTGACCATCGTCACCTCGGCTAACGGTGTGAACTGGGACACGGTCCTTGGGCCGGTTTTGAATTATTACCCCCGTGATGTTACTTTCGGGAACGATACCTTTGTGGCGGTGGGTGGTATAAATATTGTGACCGGCTCCCAGATTCTTAAATTTTCGCTGGCCGTCGTTTCAGCCGATGGGACCACCTGGGATCCCCTTTATCCCGGGATACCTGAACAATACTTAAACGGGGTGGCCTATGGGAACGGAAAATTTGTCGCGGTGGGAGGCGAGGGAAAAGTGGCCACATCCTCCAACGGAATTACCTGGACCCCGGGCAATGCCGGGATGTCTTCATCCTTGAACGGGGTGGCTTTCGGTCAGCAACTTTTTGTGGCCGTGGGGGATGGGGGAAAGATATTCACCTCGCCGGACGGGATGAATTGGATCCCGCGGACTTCGGGTTCGACGGCCGTCCTTCACCGGGTAGCCTACGGATACGAGGCTTTCGCGGCGGTGGGGGACGACGGGGTTATCCTGGTTTCGTACAACGGCGTTGATTGGTCGCCCCACGATTCCGGGACTTCTTTCGACCTCTTCGGAACAGTTGCCGGGAAAGGGACCTTCATCGTCGGGGGAAATTCCGGAATTCTATTACAATCCGACAAACTGAACTATTACCTGCCCCAAATTTTGAAATAACATCCCGTTGCGCGACGTTTAACCCGGTGCTATGGCCTTTTTTACCCCCACGGGTACGTACTTCCTGTAATCGTTCAACTTAGACTTTTGAAAAATAGGCGTAGTACAAATGGCAATCAATTTTGTTAAGTTCAGCCCTGTAAATCCCCTTTTACTTCAGAAGCCACCGTTTGTCCCCTTGCCTCGGGTATCATCTTTCTTCTGGATCTTGTATTTTCCTTGTCTTATACTCTGCCCATGAAAAACAAGTTCGCTTCAAAGTTTCTATAGCATAAGGGACTTAATAAAGGAGGGTTCTATGAGTACCGGGCAAGAAATGGAAGCCAGCCCCTTGAAAATCTGGCTGGAGCCCGTCCCCTCGGCACTGAAAATTGGGCCGAGAGGAGAAATAAAATTCCCCCGGCCGGTTCTTGTCATTCAAAATGTGGGCTCTGACCCGGTGAAGGTTCTGATTTCTCAAGCCAGCATTTTTCAGGAAGGTGGGATGCCCCAGGAAGTAGCCGAGGCCCTGAATAAGAATCTAATCGACCGTTTTATTCCACCCGGGGAAAGGTTAAAGTGGGATTTATACGATCTCCTAATGACGGAGCATCCCGGGGTGGCCGGCAAGGTTCACCTCTTCGGTTACAAGGCGGTTTTGAACTGGTGGTTCGAATTGTCCCTCAAAACCGATTACTGGCTGTCCGACGGATCGCCTCCGGTTCAGACGCCCCTCTTTCGAGCCAAATTTATCTGGAATGCTTCAAAACCTGATTTGGAAAAGGTAGATTTATCCATTAACCCCTTGTCGACATAAAGCCGTTCTATTTCCGTTTGAAATGTTCTTAAAGGAAAAACTTCCCAGGCTAAAAAACCGAACAATATTGATAACATCCAACGGGGATAGCCCTGATTGCCCATTGATAACCATTAGAAATGTGCGGTTTTAGGGGGGTAAATTGGGGGAAATGATGTTTTATTTTAAGGAGATGGGTGGCTGCCTGAAACATAGCTTCCTGTAATCCGCAAATCTTCATTTCGAATAAAACGGAAGAGTTCGAACGCTAATCATTGGTGGAACCCTCAGGTGAATGGCCACTCCAATGGCCGAAATCCCCCTATTTACTATTCCGAAAATGGTGTATAGTTCAGTTCAATCTAAGGCAAAATAACCAAGCAACCCGTCTTCCAGTTTCGCCACCACGACCGTAGGGAGGGAAGCAAATGGAGGAATTTAGGAAACCCAAATTTCTCGAAGGAGAGGCGGGGTTTTTTTATTTTAACTTCCGTTGTCCACCAGAAGAAAGTCCAAAAAAAAGGTGGGTCCTATTCTCTTGTCCCACCCTTCCTCTTAAGGAGCTAATCCCATGACCTCGGATAAAATAAAACGGAAGCTCACCGCCATACTGAGCGCCGATGTCAAGGGCTACAGCCGCCTCATGGGCGAGGATGAGGAGTGGACGCTGCGGACCCTGAACACCTACAAGGGGCTGATTGGGAATCTGGTGGGGGAGCACCGGGGCCGGGTGGTGGGTTCGCCGGGAGACAACGTCCTCGCTGATTTTGCCAGCGTTGTGGATGCGGTGCAGTGCGCCGTGGAGATCCAGCAGGTGCTGCGAGCCAAGAACACCATGTTGTCTGTAACCCGGCGGATGGAATTTCGGATCGGGATTAACCTGGGTGATGTGATCGAGGAAGGCGATTCGATCTACGGGGATGGGGTGAACATTGCGGCCCGTCTGGAAGGCTTGGCGGAGGCGGGTGGGATCTGTATTTCGGGAAGTGCCTACGAGCAGATCGAGAACAAGATACCGCTCCGATACGATTATCTGGGAGAGCATCAGGTGAAAAACATCGTCAAGCCGGTTCGGGTTTACAAGGCGCAAATAGAGACAGAATTAGCCTCCCAGGAAAAGATGGCGTTCCCTTTGCCCGACGAACCCTCGATTGCCGTATTGCCGTTTGTGAACATGAGTGATGACCCAAAGCAGGAGTTTATCTGCGATGGATTGACGGAGGTACTTATAGCCGTCCTTGCAAAAATACCAGGGTTGTTTGTCATTGCCCGGAATTCGACCTTCACTTACAAAGGAAAGCCGGTGAAGGTCAAGCAGGTAAGCGAAGAGCTAGGCGTTCGTTATGTCCTGGAAGGAAGTATACAAAAGTCTGGGGATCGTCTCCGGATCACTGCCCAACTGATTGATGCTCTTACGGGGAATCACATTTGGGTTGAACGTTACGATCGGAAGTTGCAAGACTTGTTTGTCTTGCAGGATGAAGTCTCGTTGAAAATCCTGAAAGCTTTGCAAGTGAAGATCACGTCAAATAATAAATCTTATATAAATCAGAAATGGCATTGTTCGGAAAATCTCGAATGCTATTTGAAGACTGTGGAAGCGCTTGACCATCAGCTCCGATGGACTGTGGAGGACAACAAACTGGCTTGGCGGAAAGCAGAGGAGATTCTGGCAATGTGTCCGGGGCATACCTGAGCTCTTCTCATCCTGGCTGTATGCCACTGGCAGGATTATTTGTTCGGCACAATGAAATTCCCTCAGGAATCTTTGTACAGAGCGATGGAGCTCGCACAAAGGGCCGTTGCCCAGGATGATAGTTTTTCTGATGCCCACCGCCTTTTGAGTATTCTTTATTGTTATCATAGGGAGTATGACAAAGGGCTTGCTGAAGGAGAACGGTCGCTGGACCTCGATCCTAACGGAGCGGAAACCCTCTCTAATTATGGTTGGGTTCTATATATATCAGGCAGGACGGACGAAGCCATTCCAATTTTCCAGAGGGCAATCAGGCTAAACCCGAACGGTCCATCCTATTTCTTTTGGTTTTATGGAACTGCCCTCCGGGTTAAAGGACGGCTTGATGAGTCGATTTCGGCCTTCCAGAAAGCGCTTCAGCGAGACCCAAATGATATTTATGCCCACCTTGGCCTGGCCGCCACCTACAGTTTGATTGGTCGGAATGAAGAAGCCTGTAACGAAGCCGAAGAAGTCCTTCGGATCAATCCAAAGTTTTCATTGGACTATAGCCAAAAGATCAATCCGTACAAGGATCAATCGTTAGCTGAAGAATATTATTTCAAACTTCTGCGAAAGACGGGTCTTAAGTAAAGAGGGTATTTGTAGGATGCCTCGTTTTATTCGATCCATGTACACTTCTAACAGTAATTGTTTGACTTCAGAAAACTATTGTCTGAACAGTAGTAGGTGGAGTCCAGCTGGAAGCCGTTTCAAAAAAATGCCCGAAATCCATTTCAATAACTTTTAGACGCTTCGTTCTTTTTGGTGGGTTATCCCCGCTCCTAAACTTGCATTCGGGCCGTCAAATACTGGACGCAACAATTTCTCGATCACTTTAAACTCTGGGTCCCCGGTCAGAATCCGTCCTTTATGACGTTGGGCCAACGCCGCGCAGAAGGCGTCGGCGTAGGCAACCGGTTGCCGAGCCTTGATTTCGGCGGGTTCACGGACGAGGGGATCATCCATCGAAATAATGTCAATAGGGAGTTGATCCAGCAGGGACAGGGCCTCCTCGGTTTTAGCGACCGAAGGAGAAATTTGAACTAAGGCCTGAATAAAAAATAATAGATGTTGACTTTTAAATACGGACTGGTTAAAAAGGGACTCACCTGAAGTGATTCGTTAATACCCCTTAGTTCCACCCGGGACCGGTTCCCGAAACAAATAAAAACAACGAAAAAAAGAACCGACATGACCGATATAGGGGATGTCATCCTGGTCTATATCGAGGATAGACCAGCCTTTTTTGCCCGGGTCGAAGATGAGTTCCCGGATAGCAAACCGGGATGGGTGCGCTTAAAATTCTTAATTCTCCAAGTTCCCCCCACCTTGGGGGAATGGATATTGCGGCCGGAATATGTCCAGGGAAATGAATTTTCCATGGGCGGGAGAAAGATGAAAATCGAAAAAGTCGTGGCCCCGGTCGAGCCTCCGGAGCCGGAACCCGAGCCGGAAATAACCGGTTCGAAAAAAGTGATCCCCCTGCGTAAGAAAAGGAAACCTTAGAAGGGCCTGCGATGATCTGATGAAAGACCTTATCGAACTGACCAAAATTTTTCGGCATACCCTGGGGATTAAATCCGGTCCGGTGGCTATCCGGATCATTACCAAGTTGGAAGAAACGCCCGTGGTCTTTAAGAAGCCGGAGAAACCGCTGCCCAGTCTCTGTTTCGCGGTTATGGAAGCCTTCAAGGGGAAGGGTCTATTGGTCGGCAAGGGCGATATCGGCTGCACCATGGGACTGACGGCCCTGGGATTCAAAAAGGAATCGGAAAAATTGACCCGCAAACAAACCGTTCAAATGGGCGTTTTCGGGAACCAGGAGGCTGCCAAGAAATATTTTGCCGAAGGAAACCAGGTTCCGCCGGGGCGGACGCAGGCCCTGGTCTTGAGCCCCCTGGAAAAGGCCGTGCTGGGCGTGGATGTCTGTCTGTTCCGGATCAATTCCGATCAGGCCAAGTGGTTGTTGATGGCCAACCAATACCTGACCGGCGAACGTCATAATCTGAAGATCGGCAGCGGGTACCAGGGGGTCTGCGGGGATGTTATTGCCTATCCCTACCTGGAGAAGAAGATCAACCTCACTTTGAATGGGGTAGGGGACCGCGTTACTCAGGCGTTGGGGAAAAACGAGATCTTCGTGGGTGTGCCCGGTGAGTTATTGGAAGCTGTAGCCGTCAATCTGACTGAAATTTACAAAAAACCGATTTTTAAACAGCGATCCGCAAAGATTCCTCAGAAAATCGTTTCTTCCCGTTCCGGGCTCCGCTCTTAAGGGCCTTGATATTCTTTTCCAATCCTTCGCCTGTAAAATAGCGGGCCGCAGCCGCCGTCACCGATCGCAGGGAGACTTGCCCGGTTAAGGCGGCCAGGGCGCCTAAAGCCACCATATTGGCCGATTGGGGGTGGCCGGCGCTCTCCTGGGCCAGTCGGGTCAGGGGGAGGCCCACATAAGGAACCGGGGGAACTTCCTTGACCAAGTCGGAATCGACGAGGAGGAGCCCTTTTCCCTTGAGGGCCGGGAAGTTCTCGTCCAGGGCCGCTTGATTCAGGGCCAGCAGGGCATCGAGGTGCAGGGCCTTGGGGTAATCGATCTCCTGATCGCTGATAATGATGTCCGAACGGCTGTTGGTTCCCCGGGCCTCCGGACCGTAATTCTGCGACTGGACGACCTGTTTTTTTTCGCCGAAAGCGATCGCCTCGGCCAAAATCATCCCGGCCAGGATCAAACCCTGGCCACCCGTACCGCTTAAACGAATCTCGTATCGGGAAAACATGGCCTACCCCCCCTCCGCTTTGCATGTAGATAGACTCGGCACCGCAAGGCATTCATTAATAGTTAATAATTAACAATTGATTATTAATTATCAATGTCAATCAGTTAGGCTTTTGTATCCCCCTTTATTTTCATGCTTCGCGGCTGCCCGCCCCGGCCTGGGGGTTTAATCTGACAATTATTCTCTCGAACAGCAGGACTCCTTCTATTAACCCGATACTCCAGTACTCCGTCACTCCAACACTCCGACTTTCCGTCCGGCCTCGGATTTTTAAATATTTTTGGTCTTGGCATACTGCTTCACCTTGTCATACTCATCCATAAAGTTCGGTAATTCCTTATCTACGAGGACCCCGATAGTGAATTTTTCGGCCGAGGATTTCGAATCCGGGTCCGGGGCCTTCCCCACCAAAACCGCCTGATCCCGCTGCCATTTCATCATCTCCACCGCCGTGCCGAGGCGGTTCTTTCGACCATAGTAGGTCGGGCACTGGGTAATGATTTCCACCAGAGAAAAACCTTTCTTGCGCAGGGCCTTTTCGAGCAGTTGATGCAGCAGTTGGGCATGGTAAACCGTTCCCCGGGCGACAAAAGACGCGCCGGCGGTCACCGCCAATTCGGAAATATTGAAAGCCGGTTCGATATTATGGAGGGCCGTGGTGGTGGCCCGCATTCCGGCCGGCGTGGCCGGGGAATGCTGCCCCCCGGTCATGCCGAAAATGCTGTTGTTGATGATCAGGGCGGTCAGATCGATGTTGCGGCGGGCGGCGTGGATAAAATGATTGCCGCCGATGGCCAGGGCGTCCCCGTCCCCCATAATGACGATGACCTGCAAAGAGGGTTTGGCCAACTTGATTCCGGTGGCAAAGGTCAAGGCCCGGCCGTGGGTGGTATGCAGGGTATTGAAATCCCCGTAGACGCTCATGCGGCCCGAGCAGCCGATCCCGGAGACCAGGACGATTTCATCCTTGGTGTATTTCAGGTCGTCGATGGCCCGGATCAGCGCCCCCAGGACGATCCCGTTCCCGCAACCCGGGCACCAGAGGTGCGGGAATTTTTTGTCGTGACGCAGATAGTGGTGAATGAGCTTGGTGATTTCCGCCATGGGTTATTCGCCGATTAGATTTTTAAGGATTTCCTGGGGTGTGATCAGGGTCCCGTCGTATTTATTCAAGGTCAGGACCCGGCACCGTCCCCGGTTCACCCGTTTCACTTCCCGGGAAATCTGACCCCAGTTCATTTCCGGACAAATCAGGACCCGGGCGGTGGCGGTTATCCGCTCCAGGGCCGCCCGCGGAAAAGGGAATAGGGTAATGAGTTTCAGGAGCCCGGCCTTAAGGCCCATTTCCCGGGCCAGGCGAACGGCATGGAGGGCGGACCGGGCCACCGACCCGTAGGCAATAACCACCTGCTCGGCATCGTCCACTTGATAGGGCTCCACCCATTGGATATCCGAAAGATTTTCGCTTATTTTTTGCTGCAGGCGGTTTTGAAAGGCCGCCACCTCCTCGGGCCGGTTGGTGGGAAAGCCCCGGACATCATGAATCAGCCCGGTCACGTGGTAGCGGTAACCGTCCCCGAAGGGGCTCATGGCCGGCACCAGTCGGCCCTTGGTTTCGTAGGGGATAAACCATTCGGGGGGTACGGTGGGTTTTAAACGCTCCGCCACGGGGATTTCCTCCGGGTGGGGCGGAGTGAAGGTTTCCCGGGTATGGGCCACCACCTCGTCCGAGAGGATGATGACCGGAGTGCGGTATTTTTCCGACAAGTTGAAGGCCTGCACCGTGACCCGGTAACAGTCCAGGGGGGTGGAGACCGAGAGGACAATAATAGGATGATCGCCGTGGGTCCCCCAGCGGGCCTGGAGTACATCCCCCTGAGCCGGACTGGTGGGGAGTCCGGTGCTGGGACCGCCCCGCATGACATTGATGATCACGCAGGGCACTTCAGCCACGCAGGCGAAGCCCAGGTTTTCCTGGATCAGGGAGAACCCGGGGCCGCTGGTGGCCGTCATGGCCTTGACCCCGGCCAGGGAAGCGCCAATAACCGCCCCCAGCCCGGCAATCTCATCCTCCATCTGGATGAATACCCCGTCCAGGGCCGGCATTCGCTGGGCCATCCGTTCCATGATTTCCGTGGCCGGGCTGATCGGATAACCGGCGTAGAAACGGCAGCCGGCGGCCAAAGCGCCCTCCACCATGGCCTGGTTTCCCTGCCAGAATACGGTCTCAGGCGGCTTTTTCTTTTTTGTCCGGTTCGGCAATATCCTGGACCTCGATGGCAAAATCGGGGCAGCGCAACTCGCATAAACGACAGCCGATACAAAGCGCCGGGTCGGCCACGTAAGGGAAACCCTCGGCATCCTGCTGAAGCGCGCCTTTGGGACAAAAGGCGGTGCAAATCCCGCAATTTTTACACCAGGATTTATAAATATTCACCCGGTGGGGTTTGATTTTTTGTTTGGGTTCGTTCGCGGTCATAGACGCCCGGAAGTATTCTTGACCCTCTTCTCGTCGAATTCGCCCGGTAAGGGGTTACTTTGTTTAGTGATCTCTTCCGCAACCCCGGTTTGTTCGGCCAGGACACTGGCGGCCCTGACCCAGTCCACCTGAGCGGTCAGTCCCTGTTTTTGGGCCAGGGCCTGAGCCAGGTCCAAATAGGAAATTCGCTTCTGGTAGACGTTGGGATGGACCTCTAAAAATATCTTTTTATCAGGGGTCTGAGCCAATTTGATCGGTTCGTAAATAATGGATATGGGGGTTCCCGGCTTGATATAGGGGAACAGCTCTCCAATGTCCTCTGGGAGCATCCGGATACAGCCGTGGGAAGTGGAGTGGCCGATGCTTTCCGGCCAGATGGTGGAATGGATCCCGTAACCGGTCGCGGAAAGGGGCAGCCAGTATTTACCCAGAGGATTATCCGGCCCGGGGGGACCTTTTCCACCACCAGCTTGCCTTCTTTTTGCATTTCCTCCTGGATGGTTTGGGGAACGGTCCAAGTGGGGTTCTTGGTTTTTCCCAAAACCACATAGTTGCCTTGCGGGGTCGGCCAGTCCGGGCGTCCGATGGCCACCGGGTACCGTTTGATTAGGGTTCCATTGGCGAACAGGTAGATCATGTGACCCGGAAGGTTCAACAGTAGTCCTTCGCTCATGGAGGACTGGGGGAATATATGGCGGTTGTTTACCCGAAGGGTCTTGCCTATGGAGAGGGCAAAAGGGGGCTGAAGTTCGTTGGTTCTGGCCAGGTATTCCCAGCGCTGCCCTAACCGACCGGCGATGGCATACAGGGAATCCCCGTTTCGGGTCCGGTAGGGCGACTCCCCGCCTTGAATCTGAGACCAGGAAAAAGCCGTATTTCCACTGGCGGGAGGCGGGCCCAGGGCGCCAAGAACGAAAAGGCAAAAAATCAACCCAATAGAGGGGTTTTTTCGGTTAGAAGTTCGAAACGTTTTTGTTTTGATCATTCGGATTTTGGACCCTCGTGCCTGTTCCGGCCTGCCCCGAGCTCAGTCGAGTCGATTTCAGACTCTAATTAATTTAATAAAACCCTTTTCTTTTTCTGTCAAGCCGCTAATATCCATTTGACCGCCGGATTAATCTCTATTAGTATTATTTATCGAAAAAACACCTCCCTTCTTAACCTGAAAATGATCATCCCTAAGTTATTTTAACAGGAGTCGACGGATGAGGATCTTTGAGGACATAACCCGGACAATCGGAAACACTCCTCTGGTTAAATTACGGCGGGTAACCAAGGGCTGCCTGGCCGAGGTGGTTGGAAAGCTGGAATCTTTCAACCCCTTGAGCTGCGTCAAGGAACGGATCGCCCTCTCCATGATCGAGGCAGCGGAAAAGGAAAACCGGATCGGTCCCCGAACGGTGATCATCGAACCCACTTCCGGCAATACCGGAATCGGACTGGCCTGCGTCTGCGCCTCCCGAGGATACCGGTTGATTCTGGCCATGCCCGAGACCATGAGCATCGAGCGGCGCAAGCTGTTTAAGCTGCTGGGCGCGGAAATGGTCTTAACCCCGGGGGCCGGGGGGATGCGGGGGGCCATTCAGAGGGCCCAGGAATTGGCCCGGGAATATCCGGATTCCTTTATCCCGCAGCAGTTTCAAAACCCCTATAATCCTGAGGCCCATCGCCTGACCACCGCCCGGGAAATCTGGGACGACACGGAAGGACGGGCGGACATCCTGGTCGCCGGTGTAGGGACCGGGGGCACCATTACCGGAGTGGCGGAAGTCCTCAAGGCCCGCAAGCCTTCTTTCCGGGCCATAGCCGTGGAACCCCGGGATTCGCCGGTCTTGTCCGGGGGGAAACCCGGCCCCCATAAGATCCAGGGTATCGGGGCCGGATTTGTTCCGGAGGTCTTAAACCTCGACCTCATCGATGAAATCATCCCGGTCGGCAACGAAGAGGCCATCGAGACCACCCGCCGCCTGGCCCGGGAGGAAGGCATCGTCTGCGGTATATCATCGGGAGCGGCCCTTTGGGCGGCCCTGGAGGTGGCCCGGAGGCCGGAAAACCAGGGGCGCTTGATCGTGGTTATTTTTCCGGATACGGGCGAGCGCTACTTGAGCACGGCTTTGACGGAAATGGATTGACCACAACCACTTGGTCGTTCAGAATGAGAAAATAATGGACAGGCGGAAAGGCCGAATTCATTCCAAAGAAGGAACAACGTGAAAACATTTTTCTACCCCCAAAGCGTGGCCGTGATCGGGGTTTCCAACACCCCCGACAACCTGGGCAAAAATATCGTCAACAATCTGATGGAATTCCAGTTCTCCGGGGAGATCTATTCGGTGGGACCCAAGGGTGGGATCCTCTTCGGCCAAAAGATCCATACCGAGATCAGCCAGATCCCGGGGAAGATCGACCTGGCCGTCATTCTGACCCCGGCCCCCACCGTTCCGGGCATCCTCGATCAATGCGGGCGGAAGGGCATTCGTTTTGTAATTATTGAATCCGGGGGGTTCCGGGAGTTTTCCGAAGAGCGGACCCGACTGGAAGGAGAAATCCTGGAAGTAGCCCGAAAGTATCAACTCCGATTTATCGGTCCTAATGGGATCGGCAACATCAACATGGAAAACGGCCTCTGCCTGCCCTTTATGCATTTAAACCGGGAAATGCGGCTGGGCCATATTTCCATCCTGGCCCAGAGCGGCGGGGTAGGCTTGAGTTATCTCGGGTTCCTGGCCAGCGAGAATATCGGGGTCAACAAGTTCGTCAGTATGGGCAACAAGCTCAACGTTGATGAAAACGACTTGCTTGAATACCTGATCGGGGATCCGGGGACCGAGGTGATCTGCCTGTACCTGGAAGGCTTGAGCAACGGGCGGCGGCTGATGGAATTGATCAGCGCCTCCCCCAAACCGGTGCTCATTCACAAATCCAATACCGGGCCCAGCAGCGCCCGGATAGCCTTTTCCCATACGGCCGCCATGCTGTCGGATAATAAAGTGGTGGATGCCGCCTTCCATCAAGCCGGGGCCATCCGGGTGCAGGATTTTGAAGAGGTCATCAATTATCTGAAGATTATGACCTTGCCCCGTCTCCGGGGCAATCGTCTGGCCGTTGTTTCCCGCTCCGGAGGCCACGCCGTGGTGGCGGCCGACGCCTGTTCCAAATATGGGTTCAACCTGCCGGCCTTCCCGCGGAGTTTTCTGGAGGAATTCGAGAAACATTTTCGGGCCAGCGTGATTACCTTGTCCAATCCCCTGGACCTGGGCGACCTCTTCGACCTTCCCGTGTACGTGCAGATCATGGAGGAAACCCTGAAGCGGGAGGATATTGACGGCGCCCTGCTGATCCATGGGTATCGGGCCGAACAGGAAAAAGAAGATTCCCGGAAAATGATTCAAAAGGCGGAGGAATTGAGCCTGCGATTTCAAAAACCGGTGGCGGTCTGTATCTTTGCTGAAGACCTGGAAATCTCCTACCTGAAAAAACACTATACCATGCCGATCTTTCTATCTCCCGAAAAGGCCACCCAGGCCCTGCACCTCTCGCTGCGCTTCACCCGGCAACAAGTGCAGGGATTAGAAGCCGAACCAGGGGAGCGGACGGTTTACCGGGAAGCGGCCGCCGCCATTTTGAAAAGGGCCCAGGAGGCCGGGCGGCCCCTATACCTATACGAAGGCCTGGAGGTTTTGGGACACTACGGCTTTCCGGTCATTCCTCAGGCCTGCGCCCGATCGCTGGATCAGGCCTTGGAGCAAGGGGAGCGACTGGGTTACCCCCTGGCCCTCAAGCTGGCCATCCCCTATGTGGCCCATAAGTTCGATGTGGGCGGGGTTCATTTAAACCTGAAGAGCCCGGAAGACCTCAAACAGGCCTTTTATCAACTTCAAGACCTGGCCCTGAAAGAGCCGTCCGTCCATGAGGGTTTTACCGTGGTTCTCCAAAAAATGTCCGCCCGGGGAAGGGAGATTATCCTGGGCGGCAAACAGGACGGGAACTTCGGACCGGTCATCGTCTTCGGGATCGGCGGGCTTTATGTGGAAGTGATCGGCGATGTGGTGCTGCGGGTGGCCCCGATCAATCGCGCCGAGGCGCGATCCATGATCGAGGAGATCAAGGGAGTAAAACTACTGCAGGGCGTGCGGGGTCAAAAAGCCTCCGACCTTGACGCTATTGCGAATGCCTTGATCCGGCTTTCCGACCTGCTCACGGACTTTCCCCAAATCGCCGAAATTGATATCAATCCCCTCATGGTTTACGAAGCCGGGAGCGGAGCCCAGGTCCTGGACGCCCGCATAGTTCTGGAAAAATAGGGTTGGGTAGAGTGAAACAAGACCTAATAAAAGACATGGTAGGTCAGGTTGCGACCAACGGGAGCTACCTGACGGAACCCGGAAACCCATGAACATCGAACATCGAACGTCCAACATCGAACAGCGAATGTGGAATAGGTCATGGATTTTTGCCTTTTATTCGATGTTGGACGTTCGATGTTCAATGTTGGACGTTCATTGGTTTTGGCAAAGTTGAATTTATGTCCCTGCCCCCCGAAAGAAACAGCGTCAGTCTGGAAGGCCACGTAGAACGGATCACCTACAGCGACCAGGAGAGCCACTTCACCATCGCCAAGCTGAAACTGAAAGGCCAACGGGAGTTGGTCACCGTTGTCGGCAATCTGATGTCCATCGGCCTGGGGGAACGTCTTAAGATCCAGGGGGTTTATGAACGCCATCCCAAGTACGGCCTCCAGGTACGGGTGGAGCGGTATGAATCGATGGCTCCGGCCACGGAGATTGGTATTGAAAGATATTTGGGCTCCGGTTTGATCAAAGGGATTGGGCCGGAGATGGCGAAACGGATCGTCGGTCGCTTTGGTCTCAAGACCCTGGAGGTCCTCGATAAAAATCCCGGACAATTGTCCCTGGTGGAGGGGATTGGGCCTAAAAGGGTCACCCTGCTTAAAAAGTCCTGGGAAGCGCAAAAAGAGGTCCGCCAGATCATGATTTTTTTGCAGGGTCATGGGATTACCTCCGGGCTGGCCGCCAAGATATTCAAACACTATGGACGAGAAGCCATCACCCGGATCCAGGAAAATCCCTTTGATCTGGCCGGCGACCTCTTCGGGGTGGGTTTCATTACCGCCGACCGATTGGCGGAAAAACTGGGCATGGACCGGGAGGCCCCTCAAAGATTGGAAGCCGGAATAACCTATCTGTTACAGCAGAAGGCGGAAGAAGGCCATACCGGCTTTCCCAAGGAGGACCTGGTTCGACAGACCGCTGAGCTGCTGAAAACGGAGGAAGATCGGGTTGACCGGGCGCTAAAAGACCTGCTTGAGCGGCAGCAGCTCAAGGAAAGGCCGGATACGGAAGGGACGCCGCTCGTCTTTTTATCCTATTTGAGTTACTGTGAGGAGGGCCTGTCCCAGCGGATCGACGAATTCCTTTCCCAAAAACTTCGTCTGCCAAAAGGTCGGATTCCACAGGCGGCGGGGGTGGAACAATCGCTCGGCCTCCGACTGGCCGGCCGGCAGCAGGAGGCCTTTGAAAAGGCGCTGACTCAAAAAATGCTGATTATCACCGGAGGACCGGGAACCGGAAAAACCACCCTGGTGCGATCGATCCTGGAGGCCTTCCGGCGGTCCGATCTCAAAAGCGTTTTGATGGCCCCCACGGGCCGAGCGGCCAAAAGGCTTTCCGAGGTCACCCGCTACCCGGCCGCCACCATCCACCGCACCCTGGGCTACAGCCCTCACCAAAAGCGCTTTACCAGAGACCGCGGCCATCCCCTGGAGGCGGATCTGATCATTGTCGACGAGGCCTCGATGATCGATACGGTCCTCATGTACCACCTGCTCAAGGCCGTTCCGGATCGGGCGGTGTTGATCCTGGTGGGAGACGTTTACCAGTTGCCCTCGGTCGGCCCGGGTCAGGTCCTGGCCGATCTGATCGGGTCCCGCCGGATCCCGGTGGTTGAACTGGACCATATTTTCCGGCAGGCCGAGGGCAGCCTGATCGTCTCGAATGCCCATCGCATCCACCTGGGGGAGTTGCCGCTGATTCCACCGGAAACGCGGGAAAAAGATCAGGAATTCTATTTTATTCACCAGGAGGACCCGGAAAAGGCCGCCCGCTGGATACTGGAACTGGTGGGCAAAAAAATACCGGACCGTTATGCCCTGGATCCTTTTGGAGAAATTCAGGTGCTGACTCCCATGTACAAGGGTGCCGTAGGCGCGGAATATTTAAACCAGTTGCTACAGGAGGGCCTAAATCCCGGAACGACCGGACTTCAACGGGGGCCTCGTTTTTATAAAGTGGGCGACAAGGTGATGCAGGTGCGCAATAATTATGATCGGGAAGTCTTTAACGGGGACCTGGGGAGGATCTCCAAGATCGATATGGAGCAGCAGGAAATCCTGGTAAATTTTGAAGGCCAGTTTGTGACCTATGATTTCAGCGACCTGGACGAATTGACCCTGGCCTACGCCATCTCCGTTCACAAATCCCAGGGGAGCGAATACCCGGCCGTCGTCCTGCCGGTCATGACCCAGCATTATATCCTGCTCCAGCGGAACCTGATTTACACGGCCGTTACCCGGGCCAAACGCTTGATCGTCCTCATCGGCACCAAAAAGGCCCTGGCCATAGGCATCAAGAACAACAAGACCCAGGCCCGCCATACCGCCCTTCGGGAACGGTTAAGCGGAGGGGCGGGGTAACAACTCTAATCTAAATAAAAAAACAAAACGAATATCGAACACCGAACATCGAATGACGCAGTGGTCTTTCGTAGGGGCGGCGACCCCGCCGCCCAAACCGGGGCCGGACGTGACCACCATCGCCGTCGCCTTACCTCGGATGTGCAGGGAACCTTATCCCTACGGTTTTTTGAAATCGAAACCCCGGTAGCGCTGACAATGAACAATTTTAAACGTTCTTAAGGGGTGCTTTCCTCGATAGACGGTAAAAGGTTCCAGCGGTTCCACTTTTTCAAAAAAACGGGTTAACAGATCGGATTTTTCATAAGAATAATTTTCAAAGGTACTCCAGACAAAAAGGGCATCCCGCCCCTTGAGCGGCGCCGGGTCAAACCAGAAATCGTAGGCCAGGGCTTTTTTACCCAGTGCCGTTTGAGCATACACCGGAGGATGCCCCTTTAATTCGAACCATAACTCCGAGGCCGTTTTATGCCCCCAGGCCAGGATAAAAGGCGACTGGTTCGGACTCCTTTCCTTTTGGACTTTCTTCAGATGGTCGGCCAACTCCTGCCATCCGGTCAAAGTATCCATAGAGCCGGAAACCTTGATTTGGGGGATAAAGGCCCAGAGATGCAGGAGGATGAAAAACAACCCCACCGTCACCAAGGTCCAGGCAGCCGTCCCCCGATAGACCCATTTCCAGGCGAAGGTCCTTTCCTGGTAGTAGCGCACCATCAGGAGTATCAAGGGCAGGTACGCCGGTATCAGCCAGTTCATCTTGACCCATTCCCGAGTGGCTACCAGAGTGAACAAACCGATCATGGGCAGTCCCAGGAATAAAAGGTAATTTTCCTTCCAGCTTGGCCGCCGGAAAAATCGTTTGACCGCCAGTCCCAGGGTGACCGCCATCCCGGCAAAAACCAGGGGAGTGACGACGCCCGCCTGGGAGGCCAGAAAGGCGCCCAATTCTCGGGGGGAAAATTTCCCCAGCTCCCGGGCCCGGTCGGTGGACTGGAAGGCGAAGGAGGCCCAATCGTGGTCTGCGTTCCAGATGATGACCGGAGAAAAAAGCAGCGCCGCCAGGACCCAACCCCCATAGAGCTCCCAGCGTTTCAGATGGTGCCGCTGGGCCGGACTAAAAAGAAAAAAAAGCAGCAGGGAAGCGGGGAATAAGACGGCCGTGTATTTTGATAAGAGGGCCAGACCCAGAGATATACCCGACAAGAGGTGAAAACGGTACCGGTTGTCTTGAATCGCCTGCAGGGTCAGGTACGCCGACAGGGTCCAGAAAAACACCAGGGGGCTATCCGGAGTGATGATCAGGGCGGTTATGGCGTAAGAGGGCAGTAAGGTGGAAATCGCGCCGGCCCAGAATCCGACCCGGGGACCGAACAGGTCTTTTCCCAGGCCATAGGCCAGCAGGGAAAAGCTAAATGAGAAGAGCAGGGCGCCTAAGCGAATGGCTAACGCCTGATCACCCAGGAGATAGGTGAAGAATCCGATGACGTAGGCGGTCAGGGGCGGGTGGTCAAAATAGCTCCAAGCCGGGTGGAGGGAAAAGACCCAGTAATAGGCCTCCTGGGGGCTTAGGGGCAGAAGGGCGGCTACTGCCAATCGGCCTCCCAGAATCAGGGTTAAGAAGAGTAGCAGCCTTTTTAGATAGAAACGATGTTCGGGGATGGGCATTGACTCTGGATGCTAATGGATCTTGATTGGGGGTGCAAGATAAAATGAACGTCCAACATCGAACATCGAACGTCCAACATCGAATGAAAAACAAACCTCCCTTGCCGAACAGGAAACACGTTTTTCTGTTTCTTCATTTTTTCCCATTAAACATTCGATGTTGGACGTTCGATGTTCGATGTTCATTTTTTTGTAACCTATCACGGTCCCTCCTGCGCAGAAATAACTTACCGCCGCAAAAGAAGTCTGGAACCCTCTCCGATTCTGGTATAGACTCTAGCCAAAAATGTTTGAAATTTTAGAAATATTTTCTCAGAAAAAAGGAAAAAGCGCCTATTAATGAAACTGACGGTGGCCGACAAAAAAATATTTAGAAAGTTAGGCCGGGCCATTCGGCACTATGATCTGATCGAGGGGGGGGAGCGGATCGCCGTGGCGGTTTCCGGGGGAAAGGACAGCCTTTCCCTTTTATGGCTGCTGCGGGAACGCCTCCGTTGGGTCCCCCAGCCCTATGAGCTGATCGCCGTCCACCTGGACATGGGTTTTGCCGGTTCCCGACCCGGGGCGGTTGAAGCCTTCTGCCGAATGCTGGAGATACCCTTTCATTTTGAACAGACCGATTACGGGATTCAGGCCCACGGTCCTGAAAACCGGGAGAACCCTTGTTTTCTTTGCGCCCGTCTACGTCGTCGGCGCTTGTTTGAAATGGCGCACACCTTGGGTTGTTCCAAGCTGGCCTTGGGACATAACCAGGACGATATCCTTGAAACCTTCTTCCTGAATATGTTTTTCGGAGGCCAAATCAGCACCATGGTGCCCCGCCAGGTCTTGTTCAAAGGGGCCTTAACCCTGATTCGACCGCTGGCTCTGCTCGGGGAGCAGGAGATCAAAGGGTTGGTCCAAAGACGGGCCTGGCCGAAAATTATCAATCCCTGCCCCAGCGCGGGACGTTCTTCCCGCCAGGAGGTAAAGAAACTGCTGGAGGAAGGGTATGCCCTCAATCCAAAAATCAAAGGGAATATTTTTAATGCCCTGAGTAATGTGCGGACGGACTATCTGTTTCCGGCGGTGCCTCGAGGTAAGAGGCGGACGTGAAAGGATATTCAAATTGTTAACCTCTAAAAACGTTCCAACCTATCATCCTGAGCCCTTCGCCTGCTGTCATCCTGAGCCCTTCGCCTGCTGTCATCCTGAGCCCTTCGCCTGGTGTCATCCTGAGCCGTTCTTCCGGCTCAGGATGAACTCCGCGAAGGATCTCGTCTTCCGGCTCAGGATGAACTCCGCGAAGGATCTCGTCTTCCGGCTCAGGATAAACTCCGCGAAGGATCTCGTTCTTCCGGCTCAGGATGAACTCCGCGAAGGATCTCGTCTTCCGGCTCAGGATAAACTCCGCGAAGGATCTCGGTTCTCGAATCAGGATAAACTTTGCGAAGGATCTTAAAACCTTTTGAAAAAACGAGATTCTTAGTCCCGCGCTATCGCGGGACTCAGAATGACAAGCACTCTATGAAAGACTTTTGGCGAGGTAATTTTAATTGATGCCTTCAAGGGACAACTGGGGTTTGGATCCGGCCGTAGGGCGGTTACGAAAAATCTTCGCCCTGCTGGAGGACCGGCAGGGCGAGGTATTGGCCCGGCTGGACATACCTTCCCTGGATCCCAGGGTTCGCCCGGCCCGTGAGCTCGCCCGACGACTTTGGGAAAAGGCTTGGGCCCGCGCCGATTACCTGAAATCCGAACTGAAGGAAACCCAAATGGTCGATCTTTATGAATTCGCCTTTCTCCTCGCTCTTAGACAACAAGGTGTCGGCCCGCCGATCCCCAAGGATTGGCCGGGAGCCGATATTCGGGACCTTATGGGGGATGTTTCCTGATGATTTATCTGCGACTCTTCGGGCGTTGCCGGATTTATCATGATCCCGTCAGCCCGGTTTTGGCCGCCCCGGCCCAGATCGGCTGGGAGGCCTGGTTTCGGACCATCGATCTGGTCACCTCCCGGCGATTAAAAGGTCGGGAATTGCTGGATCGCACGCGGGGCTGGTGGACCGTGGAACCCAACGATGTGGCCGAAGTGGTAGCGCCTTTTGGGCGCCTGGTAGTTGGGGAAAAAGGGGAGCTGTTTGTTGAACTGTCCGATTCGGCCGCGGTGGAATCCTTAAAAAATGCCCTGGCAGAGCGATTTAAGGATCAGGTCCTGCTCGCGCCTTAATGCGTAAATAGAACTCGGCACCACAAGGCATTTATTGATGTCAAGCAGTTAAACTTGTTAACGGTCTCACAATAGTCTGTACATACACCGACTGTCATCCCCGAGTGTTTTAATCGGGGATCCAGCATCGCACAAAGCAGGGACTGGATTCCCGCCCAAAATCGCTGCGGGAATGACGATATGAAGGCCAGGGGATAGTCGGTTCAACTATGAAACCGTTAATATGCCTCCCTTTTTTTCTATTTTCATACTTCTATAGCCCCCGCGGGGGCTCAATAACGGCTATTCCCGGGGAGGCGGCAATAGTTTACGGTTTCCCTGCTCCAACTGAAAAAAGGCCATGTCCGACGCGATTTCTTCCGCTCCCTCAGCGTTTTTCTGGGTCACTCCCTCGATTTGAACTATGGCCTGGCTGACTTGATCAAGCCCCTGGGACTGTTCCTGACTGGCCTCGGAAATCTCACTAATCAGATTCTTGGCCTTTTGAGTCCCGGCTAAAATCCGGTCAAAAATTTCACCGGTTTTCTTGACCAGCCCCGATCCCTGCTCGATCTTGACGATGGTGTTCTTTATCAGGTCGGCCGTATTTTTGGAAGCCTCCGTCGATTTCAGGGCCAGGCTCCGTACCTCATTGGCCACAACGGCGAACCCGGCGCCGGCCTCTCCGGCCCGTGCGGCCTCGACAGCGGCATTCAGAGCCAGCAGGTTGGTTTGAAAGGCAATTTCATCGATCGTCTTGATGATCTTCCCGATCTCCAGACCCGCCTCCGAAATGTGTTTCATGGAAAGGTCCAGATCCTGCATGCTTTGATCGGCCTCTTCCACCAATCCGCTGTTCTCACTGATCAGTCGGTCGGCGAAACGGGCATTTTCCGCATTTTGTTTGGTCATGGAGACTATTTCGTTGATCGAGGCCGAGGTTTCTTCAAAGGCGCTGGCCTGGCTGGAAGACCCGTCCGCCACCTGGCGGGAGAGGTACATCACTTTTTGTATCACCCGGCGCAATTGGCCGGTCATTTGAGTGAAAGAACGGTTCAGTTGACCTACCTCGTCCCCTGATGTTCGCAAGTCCTGCCCGACGGCGGATAAATCCCCCTGGGCCAACTGCTCTGCCCTTTGGGCCACCAACCGGATCGGCTGGATGACAAATCGGTTCAGAAGAAAAAACACCAGCACGACAATGCCGACGATGCCCAGACCGCCGAAGAGCAATCCAAACAACCGGGTCCGGTTCAAGGCCGAGACCACTTCCTCACTGGACTGCCTTACCAGCAATCCACCCAGAACCGCATGACTCTGTCCGTGGCAGTGATAACAGCCCGGCTCGTTCCGGATCGGCTGGACCACCGAAAAAAACGGTTGGCCGTCCACTTTTTCTTCGAAACCGGTGTCCCGGACCTTCCCGTCCTTTAATAGCATTTTTACCAGTTCCAGTCCCTGGGGATTGGCGATAAAAGTTTTCAGCGGTTGATCGATCTTGGCTTTCTCGGTGGAGAAGGAAACCTTCTGATCAAAATCAAAAACAAAGACCTGGACGGCTTTCATCTTTTCCTGTATCTGGACCAGTTGGTTTTTTACGGTCTCATTATCACCCCTGGAAAGGGGGTAGATGATCCCGTTGAATACCGATCCGCCCAACAGGTCGCCCGACCGTTTCAATTGATGGAGAATGCTGCTTTCTTGGCTGGTCATGGTGACATAAAGAAGGAGGCCCACCACCAACAGGGTAATGGCCAACAGGGTCAGCAGCAATTTCATTTGCAGGCTGGACGCCATTTTCTTAATACCGGGCAGTTGAAAGATTTTTTCGGGATTGAACATGGTTAGTGCGCTCCGGCATGGATTAAGGGCTTGAATTTAAACGATTGGATCCGCTGGCTGGTATGGCATTCTTCACAAACCTTCAGGTCCATTTTCCGGCGGATTTTTTTGCCGTTTTGGGCGTCGGCGTGGTCGCCCCCGGGGCCATGGCAGACCTCGCACCCGGCGTTTTTAAGTTCCGGGTGTTTAACCGGGTCCTGAAAACCGCCCGGTTTCCCGTATCCGGTGGTATGGCACTTATAGCAGTCCTTGATTTCCTGAGCGGACAGGCCTTTTTTCATTTTTTCTATGCTCTGAAAGGAATGCGCTTTTTTGGAATATTTTCTAAAATTGTCGAATTGCTCGGTATGACACCCCCCGCAGGTTTCCGATCCCACATAACGATTGATTTTTTCCTCCGTCTGGACCGGAGAGCCCAGGAAGGCTAAGAGGCCACAAAAAAGCAGGAAAAATAAAGCCAGACGGGCTCCTCTTCTAATCACCGTGTAAACCATTCGCTTCCTCCCTGAAGAACTATTACCAATTTATCGACCGTTGCCGGCTATTATTTAATTTCTTTCTTTGAACTCAGCCTTTTTTCGACGTTTAAAGAATAGGATCGGTTGAATAGGGCAGGGCGGATAAAATATTGGCTCTTCCGCCGGAGAAATGATAAATTGATAACGATGGGTGAAAAACCTGAAAGGGGAAAACTGATGAAAGAAAAGGTACAGGAAGCGCTGAATAAGGTCCGGCCGCAATTGCAGGCCGACGGCGGAGATGTGGAATTGGTGGAGGTTACCGAGGGGGGCCTGGTGAAGGTACGATTGACCGGTGCCTGTAAGGGCTGCCCCATGTCCCAGATGACCCTGAAAATGGGGATTGAAAAATTCTTAAAGCAGCAGGTCCCGGAAGTGACGCTGGTGGAGTCTGTTTAAAGGCCGGATTCTGACGCTTTCATCGTCAAATAGTATGTCAAAAGACGAAACCGTCGTCACCGGTGATACTTCTCGCCGGCTTGAACCGTCAGGTAGCGGTAGAGCTGTTCGCTGAAGACCAGGGCGCTCATTTCATGGGTCAGGGTCAAGGAAGAAAGGGAGAGTACTTGGTGGGCCTGGTCCAGGACCTGCGAGGAAAGGCCCAAAGGTCCCCCAATAGAAAAAAAGGTTTTTTTGATCCCCTGTCGACCCAAATCGGTCAGAAAATCAAACCACTGTTCCGAGGCCAGCGGCTTTCCTCCTTGATCTAAGGCCACGCGGTAGCCGTCCGCGGGAATTTTTTCCAGGATCCGGTCCCCCTCTTTCTGCTTGATCAAGGCCTCGTTGCACCCGTGGCTGATTTTCTCCTCCTTAACCGGGATCACTGAAAATTCCGTGTAGCGGGTAATGCGCCGCCGGTAGAGGTCCATCCCTTCCACAATAAAAGGCGCCTTGAATTTTCCCACGGTGACCAGCACATACTTCATGGTTGCCCTATCCCGCCAAAAGGTGAGGACTGCTACATTTTTAAGATTTTGGCTACCTGAAGGGCGGCGGATTCGATAAACCGCCCGTATTCCCGTTCCGACCGACCGGAGGGCAGGGGGGTTTTTACGCTGACCGGGTAATTCTGGAGCCTTTTTCGGGGATGAATGCCGAAGGCCGGGGGGAAACTGTTTTCAAAATACATATTCTGAAAGTCCGAAAATTTAAGGGCATGGGCCGTGGCGTCCAAAATGGCCGTTTCGCGGCGGGACACCTTCTTTTCTTCCAGAGCCCGCACTAAACCGGCCAGGCTTTCCCCGCCCTGGGTGCAGGCAATGTGCCCGTTGCGGTTGGCGGTCAGCATCTGGTCCATGATGGACTGTTCGCTTACCTCCACCACAAATACCTTTTGACGATCCTGGGTCTGGTTGTATTGTTCCACCAGTTGAACCACCCGGGGCATGGAGACCGGGTTGCCGATCATGGCGGCCTGGGCGACACTGGGTTTCACCTTGACCGGTTTAAAGACCCTTTTTTTCGGCGAAGGCTCCAGATAATAGCGGTAAACCGGGTTGGCGTGGCGGGATTGCACCCCGATAACCTTGGGCAGGGTGGTGACCATCCCGTAGCGGTGCAGCTTCAGAAAACCGGAAAGGATGGCGGTAATGTTGCCCGCGTTGCCGATAGGGACCAATAAGACCAACCCTTCCAGATGATAATTCAGGGCCTGGGCGATTTCGAAGGCATACGATTCCTGTCCCAGGATCCGCCAGGCGTTTTTAGAATTTAAGAGGGCCACCGGGTAATGGTCGGATAGGTACTCCACCACTTTCATGCAGTCGTCGAAGACGCCCGGGATTTCAATGACCGTGGCCCCGCTGCCGAGGGGTTGGGACAATTGCTGTGGAGTAACCTTCCCTTGGGGTAATAAAACGGCGGAGCGGACGGATTCCCCCAGGTAGGCGGCATAGAGGGCGGCGGAAGCAGAAGTGTCTCCGGTGGAAGCGCAAATGGATAAAACCCCCTTCAACTTCTTCTCTTGAATGAGGAAGTTCAGATAACTGAGGGCGCAGGCCATACCCCGGTCTTTGAAAGAGGCGCTGGGATTTTGGCCATCGTTTTTGTAATAAAAATCCAGACCGATCTCCCGGGTCAAACCGGGATTGGCTTTAATGAGGGGGGTATGGCCTTCCCCGAGATAGAGGATGGAGGGCAGGGGGATCACCGGGGCAATCAGTTCATGAAAACAGAAAATCCCCCGGAGCGCCGGTTCGGTTACCATGCGCCGAAAATCGAAAACCCTTTGCCAATGCGCCCCGGAACGGGAAGTCAGCGCTCGATCGTCCCGGTTTTCAATCAACAGAACCCCGCCGCAGGTCGGACAGATGTACAACAGGGTATCAATGGAATGGTCCTGCCCGCAGTTTAAGCAGTTGTACTCCAATCGACCGCCGATCTTCGGCAGTAAATGAGGCTGTATTTTTTTGGGGAAGTCCTGAAGGTCCACAAGTACTCCTTATAGTCTAATTGTCAACTCTTAATCGATTTTTATGATTTTATGGTTAAATAGGGTAGGGTGTCAAATTAAATTGAAATGGGTTCCCTTTTGGGAGGATTATGGCCGTGAATAATAGAATATTTAAAGCTATTTTGTTCGATATGGATGGGGTTTTAGTGGATAGCATGAACTATCACATGCAATCATGGAAGCAACTTCTTGAAAATGATGGTATATTTGTAACAGAGCGATTCATCTATGAACATGAAGGCGCCATGGGACTGGATATCATTGAGAATTTATTCCATAAAACGGGGTTGCCCATCGATTCGAATCAGATCCTGGAAATATATGATCGGCAAAATCACATCTTCCGGGAAGAATACCTGCGTAAAGTCCGGCTCTATCCGGAGACTCTGCCTTTGATTAGTGGATTTCAGCAACGAGGATTGCGTCTGGGGTTGGTGACCAGTTCGCGGATGAATCTGGTAGAGCAGATCTGGGAGGATTATCAGGGCCTGGACCGTTTTGAGGCGATCGTCACCGCGGACGACGTGACGCGGTTTAAACCAAACCCCGATCCTTACCTTAAAGCGTTGGAAAAATTAAACCAGGAACCGGAAGGCTGCCTGGTCATTGAAAATGCCCCGGCCGGCATCCAGTCGGCCAAGGCTGCCGGCCTGACCTGTTATGCCGTCGCTTCCACCTTGCCGCCCTCGTACCTCCAGGCCTCCGACCGTATATTTCCCAACCTGAAGGCCCTGGCCGATCATTTTTTTTTGTAGAGAGCTTGTCATTCTGAGCGAATGCGAAGAATCTCGTTTTTTCAACTTTGTTTCGATTATTCCAATGTCTGATAAGATATATTATGTAAACTAAATAGGAAATAAAAAAGATTATTGAAATATGGCCTGTACAAATTCCCGCGGATTGAAAGGCTGTAAATCATCCACCTTTTCCCCTATCCCGATCTGCGCAATAGGAATTTTGAGTTCCTGGCAGATCCCCACCACAATTCCTCCCTTGGCGGTACCGTCTAACTTGGTTAAAATAAGTCCGCTGATCGCCAAGGCCTCATTAAATATTCTGGCTTGGGAAATGGCATTCTGCCCCATCGTGGCATCCAGGACCAGCAAGGTCTGGTGAGGCCCCTCCGGGAATTCTTTTCGAATGGTCCGGTGAATTTTCTTTAATTCTTCCATCAGGTTCACCCGGGTGTGGAGTCGACCGGCGGTATCGATCAGGACGATATCCATTCCCCGGGCCCGGGCCGCCTGCAGGGCGTCATAAACCACGGCGGAGGGATCCGACCCTTCCTTCTGGCGAATAATCTCCGCCTGGGAGCGCTTGGCCCAGATCTCCAATTGTTCCCCGGCCGCGGCCCGGAAGGTATCCCCGGCTACCAGCATGACCTTTTTCCCGGCCAGCCGGTATTGGTGGGCCAATTTTCCGATGGTGGTGGTTTTACCGACGCCGTTAACACCGATCACTAATATAATTAATGGCTTATATGTTTTATTAAAGGTTTGGGCCGGAACCTCCAAATAACGCACTATCTCCTCCTGGAGGGTTTCTCTCAAGCGTTCCGGGTTATCCAGTTCCCGGCGTTTTACTTTTTGCTGGACTAAAGCGATCAGGGCCTGGGTGGTATCCACTCCTAAATCCGAGGTAATTAGAATCTCTTCCAGGTCGTCCAAGAGGTCTTCATCGATCTCCTTTTTTCCCAGGACCAATTGATCGACTCGTCCGACAAAGGTTTCCCGGGTCTTAGTCAGCCGTTCTTTAAGTCGTTGAAAAAAACCCTTCCGATCCCCCTGGGCCTCTTCTCCCTGATATACAGGTTCAGCAGTGGCCGCCCCCTCCTCATCCAAACCATGGGAGGACCCCTCAGAAAGTTCATCCTCTTTCTTGCGAAACCATTTCAACATTTTAATTTAAAACATTATCCAGACGTACGGAAACTAATTTGGAAATGCCCGGTTGTTCCATGGTGACGCCGTAGAGGGCGTCGGCCATTTCCATGATTCTCCGGTTGTGGGTGATGAGAATGATCTGGGAGTTATCTACCAGACCGTGGACGAATTTTTTGAATCGCTCCACATTGGCTTCGTCCAGGAAGGCGTCAATTTCATCCAGCAGGCAGAAAGGGCTCGGCTTTACCAGGTAGATGGAGAAAACCAGGGCCAGGGCCGTCAGGGCTTTTTCCCCGCCCGATAGCAGCCCCATGCTGGTCAAACGCTTTCCCGGGGGATGAATAACGATGTCAATTCCAGCCTCCAACGGGTCCTCTTCATTCGCCAGGGAAAGCTTAGCAGTCCCGCCGCCAAATAATATGGGGAAAACCAGGTCCATCTTTTCCTGGATAGCCTTAAAAGTAGATAAAAACAAGTCCTTGGAGGTGGCATTGATTTTTTGAATGGCCCTCTTCAGGGAATCGATCGATTTCAGCAGGTCCTCTTCCTGGGACTGGTAAAAATCATGGCGCTCCTTGAAGGCCTGGTATTCTTCGATGGCCGTCAAGTTTACCTCCCCGATTTGTTCTATTTTTTCCCTTAGTTGCAGTCTTTTTTCCGAGAGGGCGGTGAAATCTTCTTCACTGGGCCGCGGTCTTTCCAGGATCGTTTCGAGTTCACACCCGAACTGTTCCCGGGTCTTCTCTTTCAAGTGCTCCAGTTTAAGCGCCCCCTGGGCGGCCTGAAGCTGCAATTCATGGTGCCGGGTTTCGAGTTCGTTGATTTGAGACTGTTTATCCCGTGATTCGGACTCCGCCCGATCTTTTTCCTGCTGATCCCCTTCCCAAGCCTGATTTGCCGCCTGGATCAGGGTTTCCAACTTTTCCAGTTCGGTCTGGTGAAGGACCAAGGACTGCTGAGCCTCGGCCATTTTGATTTCCAGTTCCTCTTGACGCCGGGCTCCGGAGGCCAGCCGATCCGATAATTTCCGTCGCCGGCTTTGCCTGTCCGTCAGGGCTTCCTGAAGACTGGCTGCTTCTTTGGACAGGTGATCCCCTTTTTCTTTGAGCACCGAATATTCGGTGTAGATTCGGGTCAAGACCTCCCGGGCCTCCTCCAAACTTTGCTCCAGCGTTCTTCCCGTTTCTTCATCGCCCTGAAGCCTGGCCTTTAAAACGGCGATTTCCTCATTCAGGGCTTCTTCCTGGGTCCGGTGGGTTTCCTCCTCGGAGTTTTCGGAGGCTACCAGGGACCGGGTTTCCTCTTCTTCGATGGCAATCAGAGTCAGGCGGCGTTGTAGGGGCTTGGCCTCCTCCTGATAGCCGAACTGGATTTTTTCCAGTTCCGACTTTCTCTTTTCCGATTCCCTGATCTGGATCTCCAGTTCGGCCAATTGCTTTTCCAGGTTTCGAAGGGTTTCGATGCGGGCCCCCAGAGCTTCCCTTTTCTCCCCCACCTGGTTTTCGCCGGCCCGAATCTGCTGTTCCAGTCGGCGGATCAAATTTTTCTGAAAAAGGATTCCGGATTCCGTTTTTCCGGAACTACCGCCGGAAATTACCCCCAGACGACTGATGACATCCCCATCCGGCGTAACCAGGGCGTTTTTCCCTCCCCGATCTTCCCAGAGCTGCAATCCTTTTTCCAGGTCGGGGACCAGCAGAAACTCCCCCAAAAGGTGGTGTGCCCAGGATTGCAGTTCGGATTTCACAACCACTTTGGAGATTAAAGGCTGAAAGCCATTGGCCGACCCAGAGGTGGAAGCCTCCGCCACCGACCCGGCCGGCTGGGATTGATTCAATAATAGAAAAGAGGCCTTTCCGGCCTGGGAGCCTCGGAGTTGCCGGATGCCCTCAAGCGCTTCTCCGTGATCCTGAACGATCACGGCTTGCAGGCTTTCTCCCAGGGCCGCTTCCACGGCGGCTTCGTACCCGGGTTCGGTCTCAATACCCTCCGCCAGCAGGCGAATCCGCTCCTTTCCTTCTTCGGACAAGGCCGGCCGATGGCGCTGCAGTAAAGAGCGGACGCCGTTCTGATAACTCTGATAGTTATCCCGAATTTGTTGGAGGTTTTTGATTTGCCCCTGGTCCTGCAGAAGAAGCCGTTCCAGTTCCTTGAGTTCTCCTTCGATCTCCTGCCGGATTCTAACCTGCTCCCCCTGCCCTACCCGCTTTTGCCCCAGGTCCGCTCGCAGATCACCGACGATTTTTTGTTCCCCATCGATCTTTTCGGTCGCTTCCGCGGAGAGGCGATTGAGGTGGTCCAGACGTTCGCTCAACTGGTCGCGCTCTTCCTCCTGTCGGGCCAGGCGAAGGCTTCGATCCTCTCGGAGTTTGATCAACCCCAGGCGCAGATTTCGAACCCGGGTCTGTTCAGAAAGGGTATTCAGCAGCCGGTCTTTGCTTTTTTCCAATTCCTGCTGGCGGGAACTTTGTTCGCTTTTTAAGCGATTAACCGTTCCCTCCTGAAGGGTTACCCGTTCTTGTTCCTGCTGCATCCGTTCCTTAAAGGAATCCAACGCTTCCCTCAGGGTCTGCGCTTGGATCTCCTTTTCCTGCAGCCAGGCCTGGATTTCCGTAAGCTCCTGCTCGGTCTCCAAACGTTCCCGATCCAGGCCTTCCCGTTCCTGTTGAAGCTGTTGAAGCAAACCCTCCTGTTTTTCCCGGGAAACTTTTTGCTGATAGTCCTGTTCCTGGAGGACTTTTAAGCGACGATCGATTTCGCCTAACCGCGCTTGAAGCTGCTGAAGGCGGTTTTGGATGGCGGTACTTTCATCCTTCGCGGTGCGTAGTTGTCCCTGTTGCAGTTCTAATTCCTGTTCCAGACGGCTTTTTTCTTCCTGGATGTCACTATAATCCCGGAGAGTCAGCGTCAGTTCGATTTCCTTCAAGGCCTGGCGGGCCTCCTTGAAACGTTCGGCCTTTTTAGCCTGTCGGTAGAGGGAATTCATCTGCCGCTTGACTTCGGCGATCACGTCCCCCACCCGTAAGAGGTTTTGCTGGGTTAACTCCAGCTTGCGCAGGGTTTCCTGTTTTCGGTGCTTATACTTGGAGATCCCGGCGGCTTCTTCGATCCAGTGGCGGCGGTCCTCCGGTTTGGAATCGATAATCGCTCCCACCCGGCCCTGTTCGATGACGGCGTAAGCCCGGCTGCCCACTCCGGTACCCATAAACAGGTGAGTAATGTCCTTCATCCGGCAGGCTTGATTGTTGATGGCGTACTCGCTTTCCCCGTCCCGAAACAGTCGCCGGGTAATGACCACTTCGCTGAACCCGGCCATTTCAGGGGGAAAGGAACCGTTGTCGTTGTCCAGGACCAGGGAGACTTCGGCCATGCCGACCGAGGACTTGCCGTTGGAACCGGCGAAGATGACATCCTCCATCCCTTTTCCCCGAAGCTGCTTGGGGCTTTGTTCCCCCATGACCCATTTGATGGCGTCCACTATATTGCTTTTGCCGCAACCGTTGGGTCCGACCACCCCGCTGATCCCCTTGGGAAAAGGGATGATCGTTTTTTCGGGGAAAGACTTAAAACCGTTCAATTCAAGGCGTTTGATTTTCATGGATTCTATTGTAACGGGAGCAACGGGGAGATGTAAAGAAAAAAATACTATAAGGGGTATTCGGATGGAATCTTAGCTACTATATATGGTAGCGAATCTGCGCGTTGTTTCGTAGGGGCGGCCCCCTGTGGCCGCCCTTATATTAATGAAAACAGAGCAAAACGATTAAAAAGGGAGGTCAATTCCAGCAGCAGGGCCAGTCGGTTGTTTTTTATTATTTCGTCCGGCGCCATGACCAATACCTGCTCAAAAAAACGGTCTATATATACTCTTAACTTTGCAAGGTTATGTAAATACTCGCTATAAGATCTTTTTTCAAGAAGCTGGTTTAAGCTATCCTTATTTTCTTTTATTTTTTCAAATAGTTGAATTTCTGCTTCTTCCTGAAGTCCTGCTTCACTGACGGATCCTATCGTTGACGAATCAATCCCTTTTAGTATATTTAACGCTCTTTTACAACCGATAGTTAATGAGGGAAATTCGATATTATTTTGAAACTGACTTAAAGCCCGGGTGCGAAGACGAACCTCATTCAGGTCGGACCAGCCGGCGGCCAGGATAGCCTCGATAACTTCTTTCTTATGCCCTTCGGAAGTTAACAAATACTCCAGGCGCAGGCCGAAAAAATCCAAAAGATTCCCTTTGACCCGGTCGGGTTCCAGGACCGAAAGCCCACGGTAAAGGGAAATTGCCTGGTCGAACGCCTTTTCCAAGAGAATAACCATAGTCCCTGGCCCAGGTGATCAGGATGACGCCCTGAGCCTGTCGGCGAAGGGCGTAGGGATCGGCCGACCCGGTGGGAATCTGGTTCAAGCTGAAGAAGCCGGCCAGGGTATCGAGCCGATCGGCCAAACCGACCAAAGCCCCGGTATCGGAGGCGGGAGGAAGGTCCTGGGCGGAAAGCGGCAGGTAATGTTCAAAAATGCCCTGGGCCACTTCGGGGTCTTCTCCTGAAAGCCGGGCGTACTCGCGGCCCATGACGCCCTGCAAACTGGGGAACTCCCCCACCATGTGGCTGGTGAGATCGGCCTTGGCCAGCCGGGCGCACCGTTTGGCCCGGGCTTCTTTTTCCGGGGCCAGGAGAAGGGCGAAATAGGCGGCCAATTCGGTTACCCGTTCCACTTTTTCATAGGATGTGCCCAGTTGGGAATGAAAAATGACCCCGCGGAGCCGTTCAACTTTTTCTTCCAGAGGTTCCTTGGTGTCCTCCTGAAAAAAGAAACGGGCATCGGAAAGGCGGGCGCGAAGGACCTTTTCATGTCCGCGAATAACCCGTTGCTCGTCCGTAACCAGGGTATTGTTGACGGCAATAAACCGATTGATCAGCGTGTCCCGTTCGTCGACCAGTGGAAAATAACGTTGGTGCTCTTTCATGGAGGTCACCAGGACCTCGGCCGGCAGCTTAAGAAAATCCGCGTCGAATTGTCCGGTTACGGGCACCGGCCACTCCACCAGGTTCGTTACTTCATCCAAAAGATGCGGATCGATCAGGACCTGCCCCCCGGCCTTGCGGGCCTGGAATTCCAGTTCCCGGGTTAAAATGGACCTTCGTTCCTGCGGGTCGACGACCACTTTCCCGGAGAGGAGGCGTTCCGGATAATCACCGGCCTGGGTCAGGGAAATGGGTTCGGGGGCCATGAACCGATGCCCATAGGTCTGGCGGCCGCTGCGGATTCCCTCCAGGCTGAAGGGGATCACCTCGGCGCCGTAAAGGGCCACGATCCAATGGATGGGCCGGGCAAAGCGCAGGCTCGACGTACCCCAGCGCATGTTTTTGGGAAAAGTCAGATCCAGGATGAGTTGCGGGAGCAATTCGGGCAGAACGGCGGAGGCGCTCCGGCCGGCGATTTTTTTCTTCAACCCCAGATAGACCCCCTTGGGGGTTTCCAGGAGGCTGAGATCATCCACGGGTACCCCCTTGGCCCGAGCGAAGCCCAGGGCCACTTTGGTCGGCTGCCCATCGTCTCCGAAGGCCGCCGAACGGGGCGGGCCGACAATGATTTCCTCCTGGTCGGCCTGAACCGGTTCCAGTCCGAAGGCCAGCAGGGCCAGCCTCCGGGGGGTGCCGACGGTCTTTATTTCCCGGTAAGGCAAACGGGCCTGCTGAAGACGCTCCTCGGCCAGCCGCCGGAGGGAGTCCAAGGCCCCAAGAACAAAACGGGCGGGGATTTCTTCGGTACCGATTTCCAAAAGCAGATCTTGACCCATCATTTTTCTTCTTCCTGTCTTTTTATATTCTAAACCACCATATGCCCGATCGAAGACATCAATTGTTAATGCATGAATAGTCAAAGGGGTGACACAGGGCTCTGCCAAGGCTTCTATAACCAGCAATCAATCAACCTGTGAATCAGCAATGACTTGTATTTTCGTATTATGCGAGCAAGGGAAACCCCAGGGCTTCCCGCAACGCCAGATAGGCCTGAGCTACCAGGCGGGCCATGTCCCGGACCCGGGCGATATAGCTGGTCCTTTCGGTAACGCTGATCGCGCCCCGGGCATCCAGGATATTAAAGGCATGGGAACACTTCAAACAAAAATCATAGGCCGGTAAGGGCAATTTCAAACCCACCAGGCGGTGGCACTCCTGTTCGTAGGATCGAAAACTTTCCCGGAGTTGTTCCACGTCGGCCTGGTCAAAATTATAGGTGGAAAATTCAAATTCCGAACGGTGATGGATTTCCCGGTAGGTCACCTCCCGGTTCCATTTTAAATCGTAGACATTGTCCACTTCCTGGAGGTACATGGCGATCCGTTCCAGACCGTAGGTCAATTCCACTGAAATGGGGGCCAGGTCGATCCCCCCGCATTGTTGAAAATAGGTGAATTGGGTGATCTCCATGCCGTCCAGCCAGACCTCCCAACCCAACCCCCAGGCCCCCAGGGTGGGTGATTCCCAATCGTCCTCCACAAAGCGCAGGTCGTGGTCTAAGGCCCGGATGCCGAAACTCTCCAGGCTTTTCAAGTAAAGGTCCTGCACTTCCAGCGGGGAAGGTTTCAGGAGAACCTGGTACTGGTAATAGTGCTGCAGGCGGTTGGGGTTTTCCCCGTAGCGACCGTCGGTCGGCCGGCGGGAAGGCTCCACATAGGCCGCCTTCCAGGGTTCGGGTCCCAGAGACCTCAAAAAAGTGGCCGGGTGAAAAGTGCCGGCCCCCACTTCCACATCATAGGGCTGCAGGAGCAGGCAACCCTGGTCCGCCCAATACCGGTTTAACGATTGAATAAGATCCTGAAAGGTCAGCACACTACCTCCTTAACTGGTCTAACGGTAGGGTTCCTGGATTTGCCGGAGGACCCGGGCGGAGCCCAGCTCCCGGCCCAGAACCTGCAAACGAAATTTTTCCAACAGCGTTTCAATCTCCGCCCGGGTCCCGGCCGTGAAACGCAGGCGAACGGCCTGGCGCAATTCCATCCGATTCGCCTGTCTTAAACTTTGGAGGGCCCCCGGCGACAACGGTATTCCGCTTTGCCCGTTCGCGCATTCCCGGCACTGCAGCCTTCCCGGGCCCGGTAAAAATACGGCCTTCTGCAAATCCGGCCCCTTTTCCCGCAGGCCTGGCAGGCCTCAAAAGACAGTCCGTACCCGGCCAGTTGGAGCAGCTTCAACTGAAAGAGCGGACCGATTTCCGGGTCCCCTTTTTCCCGGTCCAGAATCTCCAGGGTCTGGCGCAGAAGCGCATAGGTCTGACGGTTGGGGTCTCTCAAAGGGACCAGCTCCTGGATCAGTTCACAGGCGAAGGCCGCCAACCCCCATTTTCGGAAATCTCCGCGGATTCCGTTAAAGGGTTCGATCAATTCTCCGGAATCGATTCGAATCCAGACCTTGGGAGGGCTTTTCAAAAAGTTCCAATCGGGACCGGCTGAGCGGCTCCAGGCAGTGGATAAAACGTTTTTTACTTTTCTTGGCCCCTTTGGCGATCCCTTTTAACCGTCCCAGATCCGGGCTGAGAAAATCCACCACCAGATCCGACTCACCGGTCGGTTTACTCTGGAGGATGATGGCCTCGCTGGACAGGGCGGGCACGGTTAGGTTCTTAACATCCCATTAAATATTTTGGCTAGGGATAAATCCGATACAGGGTTCGGGGGAAGGGAATGGTTTCCCGGACATGTTTCAAACCGCAAAGCCAGGCCACCATCCGTTCCAGACCCATTCCGAATCCCCCGTGCGGGACCGAGCCGAAAGCGGCGAAGATCCAGATACCAACCCAGGTCCGTTTCCGAAAGTCCGTGTTCGGCCAGTCGCCGGGTCAGGAGCAAAGGGTCCTCCTCCCGCTGGGAGCCGCCCACCACCTCTCCGTATCCTTCCGGGGCCAGGAGATCCATATTTAAGACCAGGCGATCATCCAGGGGATCTCGTTTCATATAAAAGGCTTTACAGGCCGCCGGGTAACGGTGAATAAAAAGGGGCTGGTCATAAGCAACGGGAAAGTTCCGTCTCATCCTCCGCGCCCAGGTCCTCCCCAAAGGCCGCGGTTGTTCCCTTGTCCCTGCAAGGTATTCAGGGCCTCCTCATAGGTCAGACGGGGAAAGGGCCGGGTAATTTTTTCCAGGGGCTCCACATCCCGTTCCAACTGATGAAGCTCCTCCCGACGGGTCGAAAGCAGGCGGGTCACCAGGAAACAGACCATTTCTTCCACCAGTCCCATCAGTTCTTCCAACTGGGCAAAAGCGATTTCCGGTTCCACCATCCAGAATTCGGTCAGATGGCGGCGGGTCTTTGATTTTTCCGCCCGAAAGGCCGGGCCGAAACAATAGACCTTGCCGAAAGCCATGGCCCCGGCTTCCATATACAGTTGGCCGCTTTGGGACAAGTAGGCCGGACCCAGATCAAAATACTGGGTCTCAAAAAGGGTGCTGGTGCCTTCGCAGGCCGCCCCGGTCAGGATCGGGGCCGCCAGTTCAATGAACCCCCGGTCGTTCAGGAAATCCCGAATGGACTCGAGAGACTTCATGCCGGATTTTTAGAACGGCCTGTGGCCGGGAAGAGCGCAACCAGAGATGGCGATGCTCCATCAAAAAGGCCGTCCCGTGGTCCTTGGGGGTGATGGGGTAATCCTGCGCCCGTTGAAAAATAAAAAGGTCCTGGATTTCCATCTCCACCCCTCCCGGGGCGCGGGGATCGGGCCCGCAGTATCCCGGTGAGCTGCAAAGAGGATTCAACGGTAAGCTGATCAAAAAGTTCGATGATTTCCGGGCGCGGCCCGATCGGTAACCAATACTCCCTGCAGCAAGCCGCTGCCGTCCCGCACCACCAGAAAACGAATCCGCCCGCTGGATCGTTTATGGGTTACCCAACCCTGAACACTAACGGTTTGATTCAGATACTGCGGTCCCTGGGCGATGGAAATGATCATGGTCGGAAGATCCCTTAGAGCAGGATCTGGATGGATGAACGTTCCCGCAATTTGAGCAGCCACTGGCCGGCCCGAGCCTCGACCTCCTCCTGGTAAAGCATTTCCTGAATTTGTTCCCGGACCTCTTCGAGGCCGGCGGATTTGGTGGTCTCCCGTTTTACCAACTGAACCAGCCTCCAGCCTTCGGGGAGGGGCAGCACCGGGGTGGTTTCGCCGGGTTTAAGGGGAGCCAGGGCCTGCGCTAAAGAGGGATCGATCTCCGGCAAAGGGAAAAACCCAGATCCCCCCCCTGGGCGGCCGAAGGGTCCCTGGAAAATTTTCTGGCCAGGGATCCAAAGGGTTCCCCTTGCCGGAGGAGGGCGGCGATTTCCTCGGTTTTGGCTTTGGCCGCCTCCGGGCTGGGATGATCGGAGTTTAAAATGGTGATCTGGGCCAACTGGAGCCGCTCGCCCCCCTCAAATTTGGATCTATTTTTCAGGTAGTAGGCGTTGATTTGGTCTCGGGAAAAAATGAGTTTACTGCCGATCTCACGACTGATCAGCCTGAAACGCAAAATCTGATCTTTCAGCCGCGCGCGCAGGTCCTCCTCCTTCATGCCCCCCCGGGCCAGGGCGGCGGCGAATTCCTCCGGGCGTTATTCAGTCCCTGATCTTGTTGTATCCGGCTGATGGCCATGTCGATTTCTTCCTTGCCGACCTGCAGGTTGAGCTTCCGGATCTGGGCTCCCAGTAATTTTTCGTCGATCATTTGAAACAGGACCTGTTTCTGGGCCTCCGGGTTGTTGGGGAGGCGTTCCCGGCGGAAGGAGCTCCCCATCTTTTTTTCCAGTTCCAGCCAGGTAATGATTTCATTGTTGACCACCGCCACGATGCGATTGACCACCTCGGCCTGAACGGCGACGAGAGAACCCCAGAAAACCAGGAAAGCCGCGACCAGGGATCGGACCGGGAGTGGGTTTCTTATCCGGGAGGAGAATAAAGGAGAAAGCCCCGCGGGCCTGGGCCTTCCCAGAGGAGCCTGCCTAACCGGCGACTAATCGGCAATCTCATAACCCGCCTTGTTTAATTCCTGAATGGCCTGCTTCCCGCTGCCCCGATTTGATCCGGATATAGACTCGCAACAGGTCCGTGGTCCTCCGCGGCAAGGAGAACATGCTGACCACGGTGATCCCTAATTTTTCCACCAGGGTGACGATTTTTCCAAAGGTCCCCGGTTGCAGGTCCACGTTTTCCAGGGAGATGATCTCGTTTTTGGCATCGGTCCCGAAAAGCTGAATCATGGCCCGGGCGATCTGGGTCTCGGTGACGATGCCCACCAGCCGTCCCTGGTCGTCCACCACCGGAAATCCCCCGATTCCTTTTTCCACGCCCCGAACGATGACGTCGATCACGGTATCTTCCGGGGAAACCGAGATCACGTTCTTCTTCATCAGGTCCTTGACCTTGATTTTCATGATCAGGTAATTCAGCTCGTGAATGCTCAACGAGGTGGCGGAGGAAGGGGCGGCCTCGATGAGGTTGCGAAAGGTCACCATCCCCACCAATTTGCCCTTGTCCACCACCGGCAGTCGACGGATTTTATTTTCTTTCATGATCTTCTGGGCTTCCACGGCCAAGGTCTCCGGGGAAACCGTAATGGGGTCTTTCGTCATCCAGTGTTTTACTTTCATCTCTTCCCTCCTTGGTGTCGAATCATCGGGCCTTTACCAACTTTCCTTGAATTTTCTTTTAGTTATTAGCAAAAAACCCGGCTTTGGTCAATAGAAATAAAGGTTGTTTCGCCCTTGCTCTTCATTCCGGCGGCGTGGGAGCCGCCTCTGCTGGGAAGCTGGAATGCCCGGCTGACCTCAGCAGAGCGGGCTCCCACGCCCGCGATTTTCATGATGGGGGATTCAATATAAATTCTGGGCCTTCGTACCCGTCGGGTCTCGGCGCAAGGGTTTTCCACTCAAACGGCATAAAATTTAACCGCCGGCAACTCGACGCAGGTCAGACGGTTTCCGTAGACCGCCCCCGTATCAATCCCGATTCGCTGGTTATGGATAAAGGGTTGCGGAAAGGGGGTATGTCCAAAGACAATCTTCTTTCCAAAATCATAGTCGGAATAAAAGAATTCCTCTCGAATCCAGATTAAATCGAAAAGATCCTGATTCTCCAGGGGGATGCCGTTGCGCAACCCGGCATGGACAAAGACATAGTCCTCCCATTCAAAATAGGGCCGCAGGGATCGATAAAAGTCCTGGTGGGCGGCGGGCAGCCAGGGTTTATGGCGTTCCCGGAAAGCCGGTGGACTGAGATCCCAGGTAACTTCGCAGGGTTTTTTCCCCGCCGTTATAGAGAAAGGCGTCGGTATTCCGGCCGTCGATGTATTCCAAAAGCATCTGTTCATGGTTGCCCAATAAAAAAATCGATTCCGGGAGTCGAAGTTTCAGATCGACCAGGTAATCCACCACCTCCCGGGAGTGATCGCCCCGGTCGATATAATCGCCGATGAAAACCAAGAAGGTCCTGATCCGGATTGATTTTTATCATGTTCATCAGGGGGACTAATTTATCCAGACAACCGTGGATGTCCCCGATGGCGAAGACGCGTTCCATAAACTTTATAATCCTCTCCAGGATCGAGGCCGGTCCTGATCCAAACGGGTCAGCCCCGCTTCGACGGTCCATTTCCGGGCCTGTTTATATTCCTCCCGGGTGAGAGTGCGATTGATCCGGGGATAATCGTGAGGCCTGGCCGCAGGGGCGATATTGGTCCATCAGGTTAACGTAACTGTTGGGGGAGATCTCCCGGGCAATAAATTCCATTATGGCCTGGGTCCCCGCCACCTCGCCGGGCATGACCAGATGGCGAATAAGCAACCCGCGGCCGGCGACTCCCCTCGGAATCAATCACCAGATCTCCCACCTGTCGATGCATCTCTTTCAGGGCCTCCCGGGCCGCCGCCGGATAATCGGACGCCCCGCACAACTCCCGGGCCGTTTTTTCATCCCAGAACTTAAAATCAGGCATATAAATATCTACCAGGCCGGAGAGCAGACGCAAGGTTTCCGGCGATTCATATCCCCCGCAATTATAAACCAGGGGAAGGGTCAAACCCTCGGGGATGGCCAGCAGCAAGGCCTTCAGAACCTGGGGGACCACCGTGGGTGGGCGTCACTAGATTGATATTATGGCACCCCAGGGCCTGCAAACGCAGAAAGTGACGGGCCATGGCTTCCGGTTCTTTTTCCTGCCCTTCTCCCCGGTGACTCAATTCATAGTTCTGACAAAAAATACAACCCAAATTACAGTAGGCGAAAAAAATGGTCCCGGAACCGAACCGCCCGACCAGGGGAGCCTCTTCACCGAAATGGGGGCCGACGCTGGAAACCAGGGCACTGGCCCCGGTGCGACAAAACCCCAACTCTCCGGCCAACCGGTTAACCCCGCATTGCCGGGGGCAAAGGCGACATTCCTCCAGGATTTTCCAGGTCACCCGGACGGCTTCGGCCAAGTTACCGGTTTCATAGGCGTGGATATAGGCCGGCTTCATTCAGGCTAATGTAACACAACTTGCCGAACCGGAAAAGAGGAAAGGTCTTTTCCCTTTTTTATTAATAAGTTAATGAAAAAAGGCCGGCCTTTTTGGTTGATTTTTATTTCCAAGCGATTATAATCGGTCCCGTTCACTTTTCAGCGCTCCCTATCGGTCAGAGGATTGGAGGATGTGGAATGGGCAAGGGCAAGATCAGGACGGCCATCTGCGGTTTAGGAAATTGTGCCAGCGCTCTGATTCAAGGCATCGAATATTATCGCCATAATCCCACGGTCCATCTGGGGTTGATGCATAAAAATCTGGGGGGGTACGATCCGGAGGATATCGAGGTGGTGGCCGCCTTTGACATCGATCGCCGTAAAGTGGGCCGGCCGCTTCAGGAAGCCGTATTCGCTCCCCCGAACTGCGTCGTTCCCCTCTGGAAAGACCTTCCCGATTACGGGGTAACGGTTCAAATGGGTCCTCCTCTGGATGGAGTGGCCCCGCATATGCGGGAATACCCGCCGGAGCGAACCTTTCTGCCGTCCGACGAGCACCCGGTGGAGGTGGAACGGGTTCTGAAGGAAACCCGGGCGGAGATCTTGGTCAATTATCTGCCGGTGGGTTCCCGGGAGGCCACCCGTTATTATGCCCGCTGCTGTCTGGCGGCCGGGGTCAGCTTGGTCAACTGCATTCCTGAATTCATTGCCTCCAGTCCGGAATGGGCCCGGCAATTTGAGCAAAAAGGGATGCCCCTCGTCGGGGACGACATCAAATCCCAGGTGGGGGCGACCATCATCCACCGGGTCCTGGCCCATCTTTTTGAAGAAAGAGGCGCCCGGATACTGCGGACCTACCAACTGAATACCGGCGGAAATACGGATTTCCTGAATATGCTGGAACGATCCCGGTTGAAAAATAAGAAAATATCCAAGACCGAAGCGGTGCAATCCCAACTGAGCACCCCGCTGGCCGATGACAATATCCACATCGGCCCCTCCGATTATGTTCCCTGGCAGGGGGACAACAAGGTCTGTTTCCTGCGACTGGAAGCCGTCAATTTCTGCGGCGTGCCCTTTGAATTGGAGGCCCGGTTGTCGGTTCAGGATTCCCCCAACAGCGCCGGCGTGGTCATTGACGCGGTGCGCTATTGCCGGGTCGCCCGGGACCGGGGAGAAGCCGGCGTGTTACTGCCGGCCGCCGCCTATTTCATGAAGCATCCTCCCCTCCAGATGGAGGAAGCGGAGGCGCGACGCCAATTGGAGGATTACTTGGCCAGGGACTTCCCTCTTGCTCCGGGAAAGTAGACCGGGTCGAGCCTATCTGCAATGGGTGGAAGCCTGCCCGGCCGCCCTGCTCCACCGCTTAGGCTTCCAACCCAACCACCTGACTTTTTTGGCCCTCTTTTTCAGCGTCCTGGTTATTCCGGCCTTCCTCCATTCCTTCTGGCTGGGAGGGTTGACCGTTTTATTCGCCGGGGCGCTGGATACCCTGGACGGGGCGCTGGCCCGAAAGGCCGGGCAGCCCTCCCCTTCCGGGGCCTTTCTGGATTCCGTTTTGGATCGCTACAGCGATTTTGTCATTTTTCTGGGCCTCTGGGCGGCCCTGGTTCTCCGGCAACCCCGCCTTTTTCTGGGGGTTACCCTGCTGATCTTTTTCTGTATCCAGGGATCGTTCCTGGTCAGCTATGCCCGGGCCCGGGGTGAAGGATTGGGGGTCTCCACCTCCGCTGGGCTTTTCGGCCGGGCGGAGCGCCTGGTTTTTCTGGGGGTGGGTTCGATGGTCAACGACCTCTTGCGGCTGATCTGGCCCCGAAGTCCCTGGCTGGAGCAACAGGGATTCATTTTAGGTTTGCTCCTGCTGTTGGCCCTGGGCGTCCATCTTTCAGCCCTGCAACGGATAGTCTCGGTCCTCAGAAAGCTGAAGGCTGATGGACGATAAAGGACCGGATCAGCCCATAACCGCTTATATGTCATAAAAGACATAATACATTAATATTTCAGCATAATTTTTATTGCAATCGTCTTTTCGATCAGTTATATCATTTCCATCATCTTTTTAAAATCAAATCCAAAATCATGTTGGAATTATAGACTCAACGATCGGAGGTGAGGGGATATCCTGACGTTTGGGCTTTTTTCTAATTTGATTTCAGTTTATAATCAACCCAAAACCAACCATCAAACCAGAAAGGAAGGTGAGTGAATATTATGGGCGTAACCCGAAGGGATTTTATTAAAATTAGTGGTGCCGGCGCCGCCGGGCTGGTCCTGACCCAATTGGGTTTTGACCTTTCACCCATCGAAATCTATGCCCAGGAATTCAAACTCAAAGGGGCCAAGGAGACCACCACCGTCTGTTGCTACTGCTCGGTCGGCTGCGGGATGATCGTGCATACCGACAGCCAGGGCAAGATCATCAACCTGGAAGGGGATCCCGAACACCCCATCAGCGAAGGCGCTCTCTGTGCCAAGGGGGCTTCCTCCTACCAGATCGCGGTCAATGAAAACCGTCTGAAAAAGGTCCGCTACCGGGCCCCTTACAGCGACAAATGGAAGGAAGTCTCCTGGGAATGGGCCCTGGACAAGATGGCCGCCAATATCAAGAAGAGCCGGGAGGCGAGCTTTCAGCCCAAAAATGCCGCCGGGCAGGTGGTCAACCGGACCAACGGCATCGCCTCGGTGGGCAGCGCGGCCATGGACAATGAGGAATGCTGGCTGTACTCCAAGATGCTCCGGGCCCTGGGGCTGGTCTATATCGAACACCAGGCCCGTATCTGACACAGCGCTACGGTAGCGGCTCTGGGAGAGTCGTTCGGACGCGGCGCCATGACGAACCATTACATTGATTTTCGCAATGCCGACGTCATCCTGAACATGGGCGGCAATGTGGCTGAAAATCATCCGGTTTCCTTCAAATGGATTCAGGCCGCCCAGGAGAAAGGGGCCGTCTTCATCCATGTGGATCCCCGCTATACCCGTACCTCCACCAAAGCGGATATCTTCGTCCGCCTTCGTTCCGGGACGGATATCGCTTTCCTGGGGGGGATGATCAAGTATATCATCGACAACAAGCTCTACGATGAATTCTATGTCAAGAACTACACCAATGCCGGGTTTCTGGTTAACCCGAAATACAGCTTTAATGACGGTCTTTTTTCCGGCTACGACCCGCAGAAGCGGTCCTATGACGCCTCGACCTGGGCCCTGGAAAAAGACGAGGCCGGGATACCCAAACAGGACCCGACCCTGGCCGGCGACCGCTGCGTTTTTCAGCTTCTGAAGAAACACTACGACCGCTATACCCTGGACAAGGTCTCCGATATTACCGGCACCCCGAAGGAGGATTTGCTGAAGGTCTATCAGGCCTACGGTTCCACCGGAGCCCCGGACAAAGCCGGCACCGAACTGTATGCCATGGGCTGGACCCAGCATACCGTGGGGGTGCAGAATATCCGGGCCATGTGCATTATCCAGGGCCTCTTGGGAAACATGGGGATTGCCGGCGGCGGGGTCAATGCCCTGCGCGGGGAATCCAATGTCCAGGGTTCCACCGATCAGGCCCTTTTGTTTCATCTCCTGCCCGGCTATCTGCCCAATGTCCGAGCCCAGTGGGCCACCCTGGCCGACTATAACAAGACCACCCCGAGCTTCCAAAGACCCCCGGAGCGTCAACTGGTGGAAGAACCGGCCCAAGTATGTGGCCAGTTATTTAAAGACCATGTATGGGGAGAAAGCCACCAAAGAGAATGACTTTGGTTACGGCTGGCTGCCCAAGCTGGACCCCACCCAGGACGCCTCCTGGCTGAATCTGTTCGACGAAATGTATAAAGGGGCCTTTACCGGCTTCCTGGCCTGGGGGATGAACCCGGCCTGTTCCAGCGCCCATGCCGGGAAGGTGCGTCAGGCCATGGCCAAGCTGGACTGGATGGTCAACGTCAACGTCTTTGACAACGAAACCGGTTCGTTCTGGAAGGGCCCGGGGATGAATCCCAAAAAGATCAAGACCGAGGTCTTTCAGTTGCCCTGCGCCGCCTCCATGGAAAAGGAAGGCAGCATCAGCAACAGCGGCCGCTTGATGCAATGGCGTTACAAGGCGGCCAATCCCCCCGGGGAGGCCAAGCCCGACGGCGACATCATGTATGAACTGTTCAAAAAGGTCCGGGCCCTGTACGAGAAGGACAAAGGGGTCCTGGCCGATCCGATTCCGAATCTTAAATGGGACTATGAAACCAGCGGCCATTTCGATATCCACAAAGTGGCCAAGGAGATCAACGGCTATTTCCTGGAAGACGTGCCGGAACACCCGGTGGACAAGAAGGCCTACAAAAAAGGGACCCTGGTCCCCAGTTTTGTCTTCCTCCTGGATGACGGCCGGACCTCCTCGGGCAACTGGGTTTACTGCGCCAGCTATACCGAGGCCGGCAATATGGCCGCCCGAAGGAAGAAAACCGACCCCACCGGCTTGGGCCTTTACCCCGAGTGGTCCTGGGCCTGGCCGGTCAACCGCCGGATCATTTACAACCGGGCTTCAGTGGACCTGGAAGGAAACCCCAGAAACCCTAAACGGGCCCTGCTCAAATGGGATGCCGAAGGAAAGAAGTGGGTCGGGGATATCCCCGACGGTCCGGCCCCGCCCATGGGCGACAAGGGCGTCTATCCTTTCATCATGAAACCCGACGGGCTGATCGCGCTCTTCGGCCCGGGCTTGAAGGACGGGCCTTTCCCGGAACACTACGAGCCCCTGGAATGCCCTATCGAGAAGAACCTCATGTCCGGCCAGATGATCAACCCGGCCATCAAGCTCTTTAAAGAGGGGATGGATAAATTTGCCTCCTGTGATCCCAAGTATCCCTTTGTCTGCAGCACCTATCGGGTGACCGAACACTGGCAGACCGGGGTGCTGACCCGCTGGCTCCCCTGGCTGATCGAAGCCGAACCGCAGATGTTTGTGGAGATGAGCCTGGAACTGGGCAAGCTGAAGGGCATCAAGAACGGGGAACGGGTGATGGTTTCGACCCACCGCGGACAGGTGGAGGCCGTGGCCATCGTCACCAACCGTTTGAAACCCTTTCAGGTGGCGGGACAGACCATTCATCAGATCGGACTGCCCTACCATTTCGGCTGGCTTCATCCCAAGGAGGGGGGGACAGCGCCAACCTGCTGACCCCCACGGTGGGCGATCCCAATACCATGATCCCCGAATCCAAGGCCTTCATGGCCAATGTGGTCAAGTTAACCAAGCAGCCGGCCCCCAAGGCCGGGAAGGCGTAAGGGAGGTGAACCCGAATGGCAGATAAATCTTTTTTAGTGGATACATCCAAGTGCACGGCCTGCCGGGGGTGCCAGGTGGCCTGCAAACAATGGAACAAACTGGGGACCGAAGACACGGTCAACTGGGGAAGTCACCAAAACCCGCCCGATCTGTCTTCCACCTGCTACAAGGTCGTTCGCTTCAACGAGGCCGAAGTGGCCGGCCGGCCGGTCTGGTTGTTCTTTCCGGACCAATGCCGGCATTGTGTGGAACCGCCCTGCAAAGAGGCGGCCGACGCCCAGGTCAAAGACGCCATCCTCAAGGACGAGGCCACCGGCGCCGTCATTTATACGGATAAAACCAAGAACCTGAAGGCCAAAGACATCCTGGATGCCTGCCCGTACAATATCCCTCGGGCGGACAAGAAAACCAAACTCCTGGTCAAATGCACCATGTGCTTTGACCGGGTGAAAAACGGGATGCTCCCGGCCTGCGTCAAGACCTGCCCCACCGGGGCCATGAGCTTCGGCGACCGGAATGAAATAATGGACAAGGCCCAGAAGCGTTTGGCCGAGGTGAAGAACAAATTTCCCCAGGCCAGCATCCTGGATGCCGACGACCTCCGGGTCATCTACCTGGTCCTGGAAGACCGCAAACTATATCACAAGTTCGCCTCGGCCGAGGAGCGGGGGATCTCCCGCCAGGCGGCCCTGCGAAAGCTGTTTAAACCGTTCACTGCGGTGGCGGCGGCGGCGGTGGTTTTCGGAGGAATAGTTCAGGATACCCACCGCTGACGCGACTGTACGCGGTTAACCTTTTATCCGAAGGGCCGATGTTCGCATCGGCCCTTTTTTTATCGGATTTTAGGTTTCTTTTTCTGGCCGATTGGTTTACACTCGGTACAATCGGGCTTATTTCGATGCGGTTGAGGTAATCATTATTGATGGGGAGGATGTTATGCGGTTTTTTCAACGGTTGATCGTCTGCTTCACGATGCTTCTGGTGAGTTGTTTAATGGCGGGCACTGTCCAGGTGTCGGCCCAGTGCCCAACCCCCGATAAGATTCAGGGACCCCTGAAGAAGCTTTTTCCCAATGTGGAACTGGGCGCCATTCAACCCAGCGAAGCCAAAGGACTTTGTCAGGTGCAGGTCAAGATGGGGGCCCAAATTCGTCTTCTTTATGTGGACGGTGCGGGGGAATTTTTTCTGGCCGGCAATCTGGTCGAGGCCAAAAGCGGACGCAATCTGACCATGGAGGCCACGCAAATCTTAAACCGCCTGGGGGCCGATGATCTCCGTCAGTTGGAGGCCTTGACCGCCTTTACCCTGGGGAAGGGAGACAAGGTCCTCTATTTCGTTACCGACCCCCAATGCCCCTACTGCAAGCAGGCGGAAGCCATTCTTAAAAAGATGGCCGACAAAGGGGAGCTGACGGTTCGATTCATCTTCTTTCCCCTCCCCTCCCATAAGGGCGCTAAGGAACAATGCATCTCGATTATCTGCGACAAGAAAGGTCTGGAAGGGCTGGAAAAGGGATATAAGTCGGAGAACCAGTGCGCTGAGGGGGTAAAGAAAGTGGAAGATAGTCTGGCCTTTTTACAGAAGAAAGGGATTTCTTCCACCCCGACGATTATTTTTTCGGATGGAATCTATAACCCCGGCCTGATGCCGGAAGAGGCCCTGCGCCAGCGACTGGGCCTCCCTCCGGCTGCTCCAAAAACGGAAACTAAAGCACCCGCTCAGAGCAAGAAATAACACTTGATTCATGCTTCGTGGGTGCCCACCCCGGGCATGGGAGGTTAATAATTAATAATTAACAATTGATTATTAATTATTAATATTAATGTGTTAAGTTTATAGCACCTATCTCATAGGCGGCGGCGGGGCATATCCCCGGTTTTCATCCCAGAAACGGTTTCGGGGTTGCGGCGGACGGCAATCGATGATCCCTTTGCGGCAAAGGGCCTCACGCCATTCATATTTCAGAAAATGCCTTTCCGCGGCCACGGGTTCCGGTTCAAAATCCACCCGCATGACCGGTGAATATTTTTCTTCCCCGTACCCGGTTCCCGGCTGGGCCTCGGCCCGGGGCCTCATAGCCTGAGGAGCGCTTTTCTTGGGCATTTCTTTCATGTCTCGTTGCTCATAGGTCCCCCCCCGTTCATAGACCGGCGGTTCCGGCGGTCTTCGTTCCGGAAAAGCCGCCAAGGCGATGACCCCCATGGCGGAATAATCTCCCCAGGCGCCGGCATAAGATCCCCCGGCATCGGTAAAGTAGAAAGTGTTCACCTGGTTATTTGAACTTCGCCATCCATCGTAATATCCCCAGCCGTAAGGATCGAGGATATACATCCGTTCCTGGGGTTGCAGAAAGGACTTTTTCCCGGAAATAATATTGCGACCGTCTACGGCAATGACCAGACCCACCCGGTGCGGGGAGTGATTTTTAACTCGAATACTGTACCGTTCCCCCCGTATGGCTTCCACATAGGCCCTATAGGTATTCGGTTGCCCGGAGGCTACCGGATACAGGGGCAGACCGGGTCCCCGCTCTGTTACCACACTGACATCCACCAGGGTGGAGTACGCAAAAATGGTCCCCGTGCAGAGCATCAAAGCCAACCAGACCATAACCACAAGCATTTTTTTCATGTTCATCCTCCTCTTCGTTCGGTCGTCATTCCGTCCCCGCCTGGGGAGCGGGCTAAACGCAGAATCCGGACAGGATAAACAGTTAGACCTCGGGGTTTTTCTAAAGTTAAAAAACGTTTATCGTTCTTCTCGGATGTGGCCGCCCCGGCCGGATCCGAATATGATTGAAATGAAAGGCACTAAAATGCTATCTTATGAATAATAAATAGCTTTTAGAATAGGATGCCATGCGCAATCTTTCCCTTTTAGCCGACATGTACGAATTAACCATGCTGGGCGGGTATATCGTCAGCGGCAAACAGAATCAACAGGCCAACTTCGATTATTTTTTTCGAAAAGTTCCGGATGCCGGCGGGTATTGCGTCAGCGCGGGGCTGGAGCAGTTAATCGATTATATCCAGCATGTCCATTTTTCCGCGCGCGATCTGGCCTATCTGGAGGGCCTCGCCATTTTCCCGGATAAGGTGCTCCGGTACCTGGAAAATTTTCGTTTTAACGGAGACCTGTCTGCCGTTCCCGAGGGCACCTTAGTCTTCCCGGGGGAACCCATTATCCGCGTGACGGCCTCCCTGCCCGAAGCGCAATTTATTGAATCGGCCCTTCTGAATATCATGAATTTTCAGACCCTCATCGCCACCAAGGCGGCCCGAGTCTGTATCGCCGCGGAGGGTGACCCGGTGGTGGAATTCGGCCTTCGCCGAGCCCATGGGCCGGATGCCGCCCTGGGGGCCGCGCGGGCGGCCTTTATCGGCGGCGCCCAGGGGACCTCCAACGTCCTGGCCGGCAAGATCTTCGGGATCCCGGTCCGGGGAACCCTGGCCCATAGTTGGGTGGAATCCTTTCCATCCGAATTGGAAGCCTTCAGGGTCTATTGCCGCCTCTACCCTGAGGCCAGCCTCTTGTTGGTGGATACCTATGATACCCTGAAGAGCGGGGTCCCCAACGCCATTAAAGTGGGAAAGGAAATGAGATCCCAGGGCCGGGGAGAGCTGAGGGGTATCCGCCTGGACAGTGGCGATTTGGCCTATCTCAGCCAGGAGGCCCGGAAGATGCTGGACAAAGAAGGTTTCCCACAGACCAAAATATTTGCCTCCAGCGATCTGGACGAATGGATTATCGAAAGCATTAAGAAACAGGGCGGCCGGATCGACACCTGGGGGGTGGGGACCAAATTGGTGACCGCCTACTCCAATCCGGCCCTGGGCGGCGTTTATAAACTGACCGGCATCGAAGAAGCGGGCCGGATGGTCCCTAAAATAAAAAGATCCGACAACCCTGAAAAAGTGACCAACCCCGGGATGAAAAAAATTATTCGTTTTTTTGATCAGAACGGTTTCATGCGGGGAGACGTGATGTTCCTGGAGGAGGAGGCTCCGGAATCCAAGGCCCTCCGGGTTTACCATTCCACCATTCCCCATCTCAGCAAAATGTATCCCGCACGATTTTTGCGTTCGGAAATCCTGGTCCCAATTTTTATGAAAGGGGCCTTGGTTTACTCGAAGCCCTCCCTGCCGGAAATTCAGAAAAACACACGCCGCAATTTAGACCGGTTGGGACCGGAATACAAGCGATTTCAAAACCCCCATATTTACCATGTCAGCCTGAGCCAAAAGCTGCTGCGGACCAAACAGAATTTACTGAAACAATCGTTTCAGTAAATTCTAAAACGTCCGGGAACAAGCGATCGCTTCGTGCTCCTTCCCCCTGACGGAGAGGATGGGCACCGGGCAGCGGCGAAAGACCTTTTCCGCCGTGGATCCAAACAGGGTGTTGGCAATATTGGTTCGGCCTTTGGTCCCCATGATCACTAAATCCACTCCCTGATCCTTGACGATCTCCAACAGTTCCACCCAGGGAACCCCGACGCGAAAAACCCGAACAACTTTCAGGTCCTGACAACTGGTCTCCTTCAACAGTTGATCGGTCTCGATTTCTCGGTCCTGCTTCTGCCGGGCGATATAATTTTCCACCGTAACCCCGACCCCTTCCACCTCCACTCTGCGAATGGCTTCCACGTCCCGCTGGTTGATGACGTTGGCCACCACCAGAGTGGCGTTCACGGAACTGGCTAAAAGGGCCGCGTACTTAAGGGTAGCCTTGGAATAATCGGAAAAATCGACAGCCGCCATTATTTTATTTATCGGTCCCATCAAACCCTCCTTGATTTAAATTATAGTTATCGAAAGCAATTCAAACTGCGAATGTGTGGGTAGGGGCGACTTTAGTCGCCCCGGGGGAGGCTAAAGCCTCCCCTACCCGGGAGATTTATGCCCGCTACCTTATGACGCTAAGAATTTGGGTGGAAATGATTCGTCCGAACCCAGGGTTAAACCCGACAGCACCATCAGGGTGGCCGTACCGTGGGCCAAGAGACGACCTTCCTGATCGTGGATCTCGGATTGTCCCAGGGCTAAGGTTTTTCCCAACTTGAGGCATTGCCCCTTGGCCAGCATCTTTCCTTGGAGTGTCGGGGAAAGGTAGTTGAGCTTCATTTCCACGGTGGTCAACCCCAGTCCTTCATCCAGTAAAGGGTACACCGCCCAGAAGGCGGAGGCGTCAATCAAGGAAGAAAAAACACCGCCATGCACCATTCCGAAAGGTTGGAGGTGTTTCTCTCCCAGGGAGATCTCCATCAATGAAGTCCCTTCCCCCAATTCGGTGATCGACATGGAGATCAATTGAAAATACGGACATCGGTTTACCGTCCGGCATACGGCGGACACATAATCCGGATTGAGTCGTTTCATCCCCGCCCCTTTTCCTTCCTGAATACTTATTGGTTATAGTCAATCCGGTCGATTTTGGCAAGAACCAGCTAAAAATATTTGACATATTTTTTAATGCGAACCAAGTCTGAACGCCGCCTCAATGCTCCCCTCCCGGATAAAGTCGTCCTTCACGACCAAATAATTGCCCTGCCCTATCTCTCCTGGATCGAGGCAGGCCGCGGAGAGGATTTGTTCCAGGCCCAAGCCGGCCTTCTTAAAAAGCGCCAGCTCCTCCAGGAAAGAACGGCCCGGGGAGACCCCCTGGGAACCGCTGTCGGTGCCGACTACCAGACGAACTCCCAATTGGGCCGCTCGGGATAACGATTCCAGGTGCCCTTCCACGATCTTTTCCAAGGCCTCTTTCTGTTCTGCCGGGAGACCTTGTTTTAAATGGTCCAGGGCATATAAGGTGGGGGTCCAGTGAATATCTTTTTCCTTTAAAATGTGCAGGGTTTCTGTGGAGATAAAGAAACCGTGCTGGATAGAAGAAATCGGGAAGGAGGCGGCCTCCCGGATGGAGGGATCGGAATTCACGTGGCAATGAACGGGTAATCCGTATTGTTGCGCCTCCTCGACGAGGCAGCCCAACTCTTCCCGGGTAAATCCTCCGGAGGTGATTCGCCCGGGATTTTTCAAAGAAACGATTCCCGAGTGAATCACCTTCACAAAGTCTCCCCCCTCCTGAAAGATGCCGGCTACCGCTTCCCGGATCTCTCTTATCCCTTCCACCCCTTTGCCTAAAAAACCTCCGTACAACCCTTTTTTATGCAGGGCGTAACCGGCGGATTTCAACCGGATCAAGGGGTCCTCCTGCCGGCTGAGGGCCTTTTTTAAACGGAGTCCGACTCCGTCTCGGCTGCCCATATCCCAGAGGGCAAAAATCCCCAACCGCGCGTAAACCCGCAAGGTGGATAGGGCCTCCTCTATCGTTAAAGGGGCCCCGTCGCGAAAAAAGTGGAGGTGCCCGTCCCGAAAGGGCGGGATAACCCGGCAACCGGACGGCGCCGTGGGAAGGCCGAAAGGCGACATGAAGGACTCGTCTCCGCCCGGAAAGGTCCGATCAATCGTTGGGGTCGAAAGGCAATCCCGACCCGCCCGGGGGGCTGAAGGGCTCTTCTTTTTTTTCAATGGAATGGTTTTCGCCTTCCTTTTCCTTGCCGCTCGCTTCCCGGAGAATGGCATTCATTTGACGCAACCGGGTTTCGATGCGCGCGTTGAGGCTATTTGGAGGATAGGAGCCATCTTTCTTTCCTTCTCCCGGCCTTTTTCCCGGTTAGGATTTCCAACCCTTCCTCAATTTCGGTGATGGCATAAACGTGAAACCGCCCTTTTTCGACGGCCTCGATAACTTCTTTCTTAAGCATCAAATCCTTAATGTTGGCCTCTGGAATGACCACCCCCTGTTGGCCGGTAAGGCCCCGGATCTTGCACACCTCATAAAACCCTTCAATTTTTTGATTCACTCCTCCTATGGGCTGCATTTCCCCCTTCTGGCTGACCGATCCGGTTACGGCGATCCCTTGAAAGAGAGGGGTTTGGGCCAGGGCCGACAAGAGCGCCAGCAATTCGGCCCCGGAAGCGCTGTCCCCGTCCACCATCCCGTAACTTTGTTCAAAGGCCAGACTGGCGGAAAGGCTCAGCGGTTTGTCCTGGGCGTATTTTTCTTTCAAATACCCGCTCAGGATCATCACTCCTTTGGTATGAAGGTTCCCGCTGAGCTTGGATTCCCGCTCAATGTTGACCACCCCTTCCCTGCCCAGGGAAATATTGGCGGTAATCCGCGCCGGGCGGCCAAAAGAAGTAATCCCCCAGCGAATAGATCGATAAGCCGTTGATCCGGCCGGTCTGGAACCCTTCGGTTTCGATCTTGAGGTCGCCCAGGGAGATGGCTTCTTGAATTTTTTCTTCATACAGGTTGGAGCGAAATATTTTTTCCCCGAGGGCCTTTTCCACGTCCTCCCCCCGGATCACCGGGCTTCCCGCCTGGCCGGCCCAGTAATCGGCCTCCTGAAGCAGGTCATTGATTTCCGCCATGCGGAGCGACAATTTAAAATTTCGCCCGGTAAGTTCCGAGCTGTATTCAATGAGCCGGGCCGCTCCGGTTTTATGCATGGGGCGCAGCCGCCGTTCCTGGCAGCATTGGGCCATATAGGCGGCATAATCCCCCAGTTGGACTGCCTTTCGATCCATCTCGTCGTCCAACTGGGCTTTGATTTTGAACATCTTGGGGAAATCCTGGTCCCAGGTATATAAGCAGATGGTAGAGATGGGGATCCCCGATCAGGATGATCTTTACCTCCAGGGGGATCGGTTCCGGTTTCAGGCTTTTGGTGGCGATCAGGCCTAACTGCTCTCCCAAGTCTTCGATCAGGATGTGTTTGTTTTTCAGCGATCGTTTCAGGGCCTCCCAGGAAAAGTAGCCCCGCAACAGATCCAGGACCTTAACGATTAGATACCCGCCGTTGGCCCGGTGGAGCGCCCCGGGGCGGATCATGGTGAAATCGGTAAACAGGGCGCCGAACTGGGCTTTCTTTTCGATGCTTCCGAACAGGTTGGGATAGGTGGGATTGGTCTCATAAATGACCGGGGCTCCCCGGGTTTCGGAATGATCCACCAGCACATTGACCTCATAGCGGGCAAAAGAGGGTTCCGTCAGGACGGTCGGTAAGGGACCGGCGGTTCCCGGTTTAGATTTAAAGTCATCGATGTTTTTAATAATGTCTTCTTTAATCTCCTGGAGGTACTTCAATACCTCCGAGTGCCCCTGATATTTCTCCTTAAGGTCCTCGATACGATGCCCGACGGCATAGAGGGCAATCTGTTTGTCCAGGTCCTTGAGCTGCTTTTTCAGGTTCTTTTCCAGCGCCCGGATCTTCCGGACCACGCTGTTCATTTCCTCCTGCAACTGCTCGCTCTTGATCCGCAGTCCTTTTTTCTGCTCCTCATCCAGCGATTTAAGGGTTTCTTCATCCAGGGGCTGGCCTTCTTTGGCCGGCATAATGACCATCCCCACCTGGCTGACATTCAAAAGAAATCCCTCGGCCAGCACTTTTTCCTCCAGAGCGGCCAAGAGCAGACCGCGCTCCTGGTTGAAATTCCGGAGAAGTTCTTCCTTTCTTTTGGAATAATCGTCGCTCTCAAAGACCTCGGGGATGTCGTTACGAACATCCTGGATCAGTTCTTCAATGTCCTTTTTAAGTCCCTTCCCTTGGCCGGCCGGCAGGGACAGGGCCTGGGGTTGATCGGCCAGTTGAAAGTTATGGACGTAGCACCAATCCCGGGGAACGCCTTTTTTTTCGCCTCTTCCTCCACCAGGGTCCGGGTAATGTAGGTCAGGCCCGTTTTGGAAGGACCGGCTACATAGATATTAAAATCCAACCCCCCCAGGCCCATGCCGAAGGTCAGGGCCTTGACGGCCCGTTCCTGAGCCAGCACCCGCACCGGTGCGGCGGCTAATTCCGCCGAACTTTCAAATCCCAGGCTGTCCGGATCGCAGTTTTTCGAAGTTGACGGGATCCAACGGTCGGTATTTTTTTATCATCGGGCTTTCCCTTTCTGGCGTGGGTTAGGATTGGAGGGGCCCAGGGGCCGTGTTATTCCTATTAAACCCCCATGGCCCAAGGGCCACCCACGAAGCATGAAAATGACTTTGGCCAAGTGCCTGTCGTCTTAAGCCTTTGGTCAGGTTGTCTGAGCCCCTCGCCTTCCTGTCATCCTGAGTGAAACGAAGGATCTCGTCTTCCGGCTCAGGGTCTGCCCGGGGATTCTTCAGTCGCTTCGCTCCTTCAGACAAAGAAGGTTGATAGCGACTCAATCTGAGCGCCGATTGGCTCGGAAGGCTATTTTCGTATTAACTCATAGCACAGGGGATTTTCATTTATCAAGCCCTGATTCAGGTTTTTTTCCAACCTTCATTGTCTGGCGGTTCGAGAATGAACGGGCCGGGTCGTCTCAAAATTGGTGCGAAAGGGATTGATGTCGATTCCTCCGCGGCGGGTGTAGCGGGCATAGACGGTCAGCTTCTCCGGGCGGCAGCGGCGCCGGAGATCCATGAAAATCCGCTCCACGCAGTTCTCGTGAAAGTCCTGGTGCTGCCGATAGGAAACCAGGTACCTGAGGAGACCGGCTCGTTCCATCCGCGGGCCCCGGTAACGGATTTGAATGGCGGCCCAGTCCGGCTGACCGGTGATCGGACAATTGGTTTTTAATAAATTCGAAACCAGGGTCTCCTCCACCACCGGGGCGCCCGCTTCCAGAAAATCCGGATTCACTCGGTAATCCCGGATGTCCACGTTCCAATCGGTCCAGCGATTCGCCCGGAAGCTCTTCGATTCGTTCCTGCCCGAAAACCTCCGCTGATTTCAGGAGGACTTCCACCGGGCTGCCGGAGGCCTGGCTCAGGTCCTGCTCCAGGATCGTCTGCACCGAATGGGCATTTTCAAAAGCGGTCTGGTTGAAGGAATTCAAATATTGCTTGAGAGACTTCGATTCGATGAGTTGAGGGGAATCCGCCGGGAAATAGAGGGTCGCTATAGCGATTTGCGGTTTCCCTTGAGGATTGATCCAGGAAAGTTCATAGGCGGTCCAGATATCCATCCCCCAAAAGGGCAAGGGCGTCTGCGATACCGATTTCCTCCCGTTGCGGTTGGCGGGAAATAGGGGAAAGCAAATGAGGATCGTAACGGTCTTTATAGCCCAAGGTTGAATTCTCCGGGATACCCAAAAAAGAAGGGCCGGGGTGGTCTTCCCCGACCCTTCCGATCAGAAAGTTGTTTTTGGACTTTTTTCGAGGTTATGGTTTAAAATAGTACCCGCAACCCGCCTCCAACCCGGCCGTATTTGCCAAATTCATCAATTTGATCAAAGGCCGATCGGCCCTCGACGAAGAGCTCAAAGTTGGGACCTTTGGACGAATCGGTGATCGGGAAACCGATCTCCAGGATTAAATCGCCTTTAGAATCCTCACTGGATGCCCAGAGGCCCACCCCCGCTCCCAGGTAAATCCGCTTGGACGGGTGATAGGTGAAAATGGCATCCGCCAGAAACGCCGGGTGGTCGTTGTCCCCATCGATCAGCGCCGCAAACCCCACTAAACCGGTCAAGGCGAATTGATCCGTGAACTTATACCGATACCCTATCCGACCCATCGCAAAGGCGGAAACATCAAACCGAAATAAAGGACCAATGTCCGCAACAATAAACCCTTTCTTAGCCGCGGCCTTGGCGTCTTCTGACGGCGGTCCCGCCGGCGCGGGGCGCTGGAGGAGGAGTCGGGACCGGGGCAGGTGTCGGAGGAGGCGTTTCCTGAATTTTAGCCTCGGGTTCTTTTGGAGGAGGCGCCACTTTGGGTTCTTCCTTACGAGGCGGAGGAGGCGGCGCCATCGCCTTAGGGACTTCGGTCACTTCTTTCAAAGAGATATTCAAGCATGCTTTAGGCAAAATGAACTCGTAATCGCGGTCATTATGCCGAACAACCATCCGATAGGCCTGAAAGGGGGCCTTTCCAGACCAGACCACATCCCGGAGACCGCGACCTTCCCCTTCTTTTTATAAATCATCCACTTCAAACCCTCTCCGGGTCGGACGTTTACCGGTTCCAATTTAGCGGTCTTAAGCTGTTCCATAAAAGGCTCATAGAGCTCGGCCGCCCCTGCTTTGGTAAACCCGCGTTTCACATCCCCTTTCAGACGGATGAGCGCCGGATAAACCGTTTCCGCCTTGAGTCCTTTGGCTTTATAAAAAGGATTTCCACCCAGTTTTTTTCAGCTGAGTGGCGGCGTCCACCGGTTGAATACTCCAGGCCAACGCCAAGGAACAAACCCAGCAATCCCGCCAACATAAATTTGATTTTCATCTTTTCCCCTCCTTGAATTTTCTCCATCCTTAGACTTTTGCTCAGGCTGGAGTATTGATATCATTATACCCTCTTAAGGCCTAAATCAAGATAATATCAGAAAGAAAGGAAGCTTCAATGGCTGAAAACCTATACTTTGAAGGGAATATTAAGGTATTTTTAAGGTATTTCTTGTGTATTTATTAAATAGATATTATGATTTAGGGATAAAAAATACTATATATTTCTCCTTAAAATACTTATTTCCATTTATTCCATTTATTATTCTTATTTAAGATATATTACGAAGGTTTTAATATGCCGGGCGGTACACGGATGACTATTAAGGATTCATTGCTGGAACCACACAGAAGGAGGGTTTCATGAAAAGGTTAAGAACAAAAGTGATCATAGTGATGGGTATCTTCCTGTTGGCGGGGGTGATCGGCAGCTTAATCTCCGGAAAGGGCGTGGCCGGATTTTATTACCTGCCAATGATCTTCAATAGCAATAACAGCGGCTATGTGGTCCTGGCCTGGAACGACCTCGGGATGCATTGTTATAACCGTAATTTTCAGGACCTGGGGGTCTTGCCGCCCTTCAATAATCTCTGGGCCCAGGTGGTCAAGGTGGGCGATCCCCCGCAAATCATTACCACCGGCATTGAAGTGACCTATGAATTCCCGAACAATACCTATTCCGTCGGCAAGTCCGATTTCTGGACCTACGCCCAAAAACTTTTCGGTCTGGCCTCCCCTCTTCCGGCCAACATTGGATTGACGGGCAAAGGATTGGCCGGGACCATGGATTTGGATGGCGATCACTTTAAGGTGGACGGCATCCCCCTGACCGAATTTCAGGATACCGCTCCCACCACGCCCTATCCCTATCAACTGGCCACGGTGATCGTCCGGGATGCCCAAACCAAGGTGGAACTGGCCCGGACCATCACGGTGGCGCCGGTTTCCACCGAGATGCATTGCGACACCTGTCACAAGGATAACGGAGTAGCCAGTCCGGCTATCGCCACCGGAAGGGTGGAAACCAATATTTTGACCTTGCATGATCAAAGAAACCAGGACGAATATCCCACCGGCCATACGGGCCCTCTCATGAGCCGCCGGCCGGTGCTCTGCGCCGAGTGCCATGCCTCCAACGCCCTGGGAACACCCGGTGTGGGCAACCTGCCCAATTTCTCCAAGGCCATGCACGAAAAGCACAGCGGTAAAGTCCCCAACACTATGGACGGCTGTTATCAATGCCATCCCGGCCCAAACACCAAATGTTTCCGGGATACCATGTTTAAGGAAGGGATGACCTGCATCGACTGCCATGGGACTTTGGCCCAGGTCGCCCAGAATCCCAATCCCTGGCTCAATGAACCGCGGTGTGACACCTGCCATCCCAGTATCATTCAGGACCAGCCCTTATACCGGAATTCTACCGGTCATAAAGGGATTCGCTGCGCGGCCTGCCACGACAGTCCCCATGCCATTGCCCCCACCAATCAGCCCAATGACGCCATCAAATTCCTGGGCTGGCAGGGGAAAAACGGCCCCCTCAGTAAATGCACCGTCTGCCATCTCACCCAGCCGACGAAGTCCATGCCCCATGGAAAATAGGTTTTTTTCGGATTCCGTAATGTCGGCCTGGCTGTTTACGGGAGGGGATTAACCCCTCCCCTACGGCTTGACATTAATCACTAATAATCAAAGGCAGGGTCATGTTCCGACCCTGCCTTTTTTTCTTGACAGGCCTGGGAAACGATGATTTCTTATTTCGCATTTGAAACCCATGTGATTTGTCACCCATGAGGTCCCCGGCCATCAACCCAGCCCCATTATTGAAAGTAAAAAATCTCTCCCGGGACTTTGGAGGCCTGCGGGCCGTGGCCTCGATTTCCTTTGAGGTGCTGCCGGGGGAAATCGTCGGCCTCATCGGGCCGAATGGGGCGGGCAAGACGACCCTCTTCGCCCTGCTCAGCGGTTTTCTCGCCCCTTCCGAGGGGGAAATTCTTTTTCTGGAAAAATCCATCGGCGGCTGGCGTCCGGACCGGATCTGTCACCTGGGTATGGCCCGCACCTTCCAGGTGGTCCGTCCTTTCCCGGAGATGACCGTCTATGAAAATATCAAGGCCGCGGCCGTCTTCGGGAAACCGGCCAGACGCGCGGCGGCGGCGGTGGATCAGGAAATCCGGGAGATCCTGGAAAGTACCGGTCTGGCGCCCAAAGCCCTGCCAGAAATCCAGCTCCCTCAGCCTGCCGGAGCGCAAGCGGCTGGAAGTGGCCCGAACGCTGGCCACCCAGCCCCGGCTGCTGCTTTTAGACGAAGTCCTGGCCGGACTTAACCCCCGGGAAGTGGAGGAAGCCATCCCGCTGATCCTTTCCCTCAACAGCCGAAGAAAAATCAGCCTGCTCCTGATCGAGCACAATCTGCGGGCCGTTATGGGGATTTGTCAACGCCTGTTGGTTTTAAATTTCGGTCAACTTATTTTTGACGGTCTTCCGCAAGGCCGCGGTGGAGGACCCCGAGGTGATTCAGGCCTACCTGGGAGAGCGACAGGATGCTTAAGGTCGAAAACCTGTCGGCCGGCTACGGGGACGCCCAGGTGCTGGACCGGGTCTCCTTTGAGGTCCAGCCGGGACTGATGACCTGCATCCTGGGCCCCAACGGGGCGGGCAAGACCACGCTCCTGCGGGCCATCACGGGACTTCTTCCCCTGAAAGCCGGCCGGATCCGGTTCCTGGGCCAGGAAATTCAGGGCCAAAAGACGCACCGGATTGTGGAGCTGGGGATGACCATGATCCCGGAAGGGCGCCGCCTCTGGCCGCCCTTGTCGGTCCAGGAAAACCTGGAACTGGGGGCCTACCGGGTCTCCGATCCGGCCGCGGTGGCTGAACGGTTGGCCTGGGTCTATTCCTTGTTTCCTCACCTGGCCACCCGCAAGCCGCAGCGTTGCGGCACCCTTTCGGGCGGGGAGCAGCAAATGGTGGCCATCGGCCGGGGGTTGATGGCGGCCCCGAAGCTGTTGTTAATGGACGAACCCTCCCTGGGGCTGGCCCCGCTAATTGTCCGGGAGATGTTTGAGGCCATCAAGAAAATCGTCGCCTCGGGGACCACCGTGCTGCTGATCGAGCAAAACACCCAGGTGGCCCTTGTCCGCGGCCCATTACGGCTATGTTCTGGAAAGGGGGGCCATGGTCATGGAGGGGGAGGCGGTTTCCTTGCGCGAGAACGCGCATATTAAGCAGGCCTATTTGGGTCTAACCAAAAATAATTGAATTTTTGGTTCAAAAGGGAGGAGAAAAAAATGATGGTCCAATTCATGAAGCATTTCGTAATGGCCGGATTGATTCTGACCCTGGGCTGGGGAACAAGCTGGGCCGCGCCGGCGATCAAGCTGGGCGCCCAGGCCCCGCAGTCGGGCAGTCTGGCCAAGCACGGCCTCGAACAGATCAAGGGGATCCGTTTGGCCGCCGAAGAGTTCGAAAAGAAAACCAAGATCAAGGTCGAACTGCTGGTCTATGACGATGAAAGCAATCCCCAGAAGGCCGTCTCGGCGGTGGAAAAATTGGCCGGCGTGGATAAGGTGCAGGCCATCGTGGGCGGCTACGGGTCCAACCTGGTCGGACCGGCCTCGGAGGCCGCCGAACGGTACGACACCCCCTACTTTACTACCGGGGCGGTGGATACCAAGCTCTCGGCCAAAAAATTCAAAAATTTCTTCCGGCTGAACAATATGCCCGGCTATGCCGCCGCGCAGGCCGGAGCCATCAAGACCCTCCTGGCGGCCAAGAAAGTCGGCGTGCTGTACAACAGCCTGTCGGCCACCACGGAGATCGCCGAGGCGGTTAAAGACCAATTGCAGAAGGCCGGGGTAGAGGTTCCGGTTTTTGAAAAATTTGAAAAAGGCACCACCAACTATAAACCCATGTTATTAAAAGTCCGGGATGCCGGCTGCGAAGTCCTGCTGGTGGAGGGCTATTTCCCGGATTACGTGGGGACCATCAAGGACGCCAAGATCCTCAACCTGCCGGTCAAGGCCTATGTCGGGGCCTGGGGTATCGGCACCCCGGAATTTGTCCGGGAACTGGGGCCCATGAGCGAATATATTTACGGCACCTCGATCTGGGAGATGGGCACCGCCCCCAAAGAGGCCAAGAAGGAAGAGGCCGAGGTGGTGGCCAGTTACAAGGCCAAATTTAAGGAAGACCCTTCGTATATCGCCATGCTCGGTTACCTGTCGGCCAAATACATGCTCGAGGCCATCGTTCAGGGAGGCGGCAAGACCGGAAGTTACAGCCCGGAAAAAACCCGGAACGCCCTTCGGGCACTGGATACGGTGGGCCCCTTAGGCCGGGTGGCCTTCGATGAGAAAGGGGACCCGCGTTTTTTCACCGCCGTGTTGTTTCAGACCCAGAAGGGGGAACAGGTGGTGGTTTATCCCAAGGAGCGGGCTACGGGGAGCGTCCAGTACCCGGCAGTTCCCTGGGGCGGAAAGTAATCCTGTTTAATACAATAATCGAAAAGAAACGGTTAACAATTAACGATTAGATTATTAATGAAAATTTGTCTTCTCGTAAGACAAGTCGCTTTGAAAGTCGATCATTTGAATTTGTTCCGGATTTCGATATTCGGACTTGATCCAGTTAATATCCCGTCATCCCCGAAGGCCTTTATCGGGGATCCAGTGTTCCTTAAGAAAAGCCTGGATTCCCGCTCAGAAGCGCTGCGGGAATGACGCTCTATGATGTTGTTAGTATTTTGAGTCCATTCGTATGATGGACAAAGGACAATAACCTTGATCTCCGGCGCCACTATCTTTCAATCCGTGCTCTCCGGCCTGCTTGGAAGGAGGCAACTACGCCCTGTACAGCCTGGGCCTGGCCTTCGTCTTTGGGATCATGCAGATTATCAACATGGCCCATGGCGAGTTCCTGGTCCTGGGGGGCTATATCGCCTATTGGCTCCTGGTCAAGGCGGGCCTCAATCCCCTGCTCTCCCTGCCGATCGCGGCCCTCCTGGCCGGCGGGGTTTCTTTCGTCAACTACCGTGTTTTTCTCCAGCGGATTCGCACCACCGTGGAACTGAATACCCTGATCCTGACCTTCGGCATCGGGATCCTGCTCTCCAACCTTTATCTCCAGCTTTGGTCGGCGGATATCCGTAATATCAGCGTCGCATTGGATGGAGAATCCCCTGGGTCTGGCCGGGGTGTATATCAGCCTGGGGGAAATCGTCACCTTCGTCATCTCCTTTTTCGCGGTCCTGGCCCTCTATCTTTTCCTGCGGCGGACCAAGCTGGGGAAAGCCATTCGGATTACGGCCATTGACCGCGACGCGGCGGCCCTGGCCGGGATCAATGTGGAAAGGGTGGACCTCCTGGCCTTCAGCATCGGGGGGGCGCTGGCCGGTCTGGGAGGGCCTTTGCTGGGCATGCTGTCCTTTGTCAGCCCGGGAACCGGCATCGCCATTACCGTCAAGGCCTTTATCCTGACCGTTTTGGCCGGGGTGGGCTCCATCCCCGGGTTGATCGTAGCCGGGATGATCCTGGGCGTGGGGGAAGCCTTGACCGTCACCTTCGTCAGTTCCTCCTTCCGGGAGCTGTTCGGGTTCTCCCTCTTTTTGATTATTTTACTGATTCGGCCCTCCGGGTTGTTTGGTCATCGAGATTTTGGGATTTCCTAAATGACTTGGAAACTGTTAGGGGGAATAACCGAAAAAAACGCCGCGCATCCTGACCTTCGCGCTGGTCCTGCTCCTGCCGGTGGTTCTTTCTTTCAACCCCTACTACCTGAGCATTTTCATTGCCGCTTTGATCCTGGGATCTGTTTCCCTGGCCTGGAATTTTCTGGGCGGGGTTTGCGGACAGGTTTCCTTCGGCCATGCGGCTTTTTTCGGCATCGGGGCCTATGCCTCCTCACTCCTGGTGATGAAAGCCGGCTGGAATCCTTTGGCGGCCATGGTGGGGGCGGCTTTTCTCGGGGTGCTGGGGGGGTTGCTGATCGGCTTCCCGGCCTTTCGGCTCCGGGGGCCCTATTTCGCCCTGTCGATTCTGGGTTTCGCGGAAGTGATCAAGCTGCTCACCTTAAACCTGACCGGCTTGACCGAGGGTTCCCAGGGCCTTTTCAATATCCCCTCCCTGCCGACCCTTAGCCTGGGAGGGATCACCCTGGATTTCTATATCTCCCGGACCACCAATTACTATCTGGCGGCCTTTATTGATGCTGGGGGTCTATCTGCTGCTCTACGCCCTGCGCTACTCCAACACCGGTCTGGCCATGTCGGCGGTCCACGGGGATGAGGAAACGGCCGCCGGTATCGGGGTGCCGGTGTTTCGGACCAAACTCCTGGCCTTGTCGGTGTCCGCCTTTTGCACCGCCTTGATGGGCGCTTTTTACGCCCATTATGTCCATTTTCTGAATCCGGATTCGGCCTTCGACGGCGCCTGGTCGGTCATGCCCATTGTGGCCTCGCTCTTCGGGGGGATGAGCACCCTCATCGGCCCCAGTATCGGGGCGCTCCTGATCACCGGCCTGGATGAATTTGTTTTCAAATATTTTTTCGAGACCGGCCATAAGCTTTTTTTCGGGCTTCTTCTGGCGGTGGTCATTGTCTGGGCGCCTAAGGGACTGTTCGGGAAGTCGATCCGGAAAGAATAGGACTTTACACCGCAAAGACGCTAAGGAATTTAATAATTAATTGTTAATATTAACCGTTTCATTTTTTTGTATTATTGAAATCCCTGTGAAACGACCCCCTATTACCATTCCCTGCCGAATCCCTCACCTTCCCCCTTCGGCGGGCGGCCGAGTCCTTTCCCGAAAAAACCGCGGTGATCACCCCCGAGGCCGGCGGGCGGGAAGTGTCCTACCGCTGGCTGGAAGACCATTCCTCCATCCTGGCGGCCTCGCTGGAAAGGCTGGGAGTGGTCCCCGGAGACCGGGTGGGGCTCTGGCTCAAGAACAGCCTGGAATACATCCTGGCTTTTTACGGGATTTTGAAGGCCGGCGGAGTCGTCGTCCCGATCAGCACCCATTACCGAAGCCGGGAGGTCTGGCACCAGTTGAAAACCACCGAGGCCAAGGGACTGATCGCCCAGGCCGGTCTGCTGGACACCCTGGAGGATCTTTCCGCGGGGCTGAAGGACCTGGGCTTTCTGGTGACCGAAGGGTTGGAAAAACCGCTGCCCGGGGCCGTTTCCTTTTCTTCCCTGCTTCAGGGTCCGAAAGGCCTTGACCGATCCTTGGGCATCGATCCCCGGGAGGCGCTGGCCGTTCTTCCTTTCTCCAGCGGCACCACCGGCCTGCCCAAAGGGGTGATGCTGACCCACCATAACCTGTTGAGCAACCTCTTCCAGGTGGTGCAGGCCCACGAGGTTTCGGAAGGCGATCTTTTCATCAACCAGCTTCCTTTCTTCCATATTTACGGCATGACCGTCCTCATGGGGGCCTCGATCATGGCCGGGGCCACCCAGGTCCTGGCCAGCCGCTTCCGCCCGCTGGACGAATTTCTGGCGCTTTTTAAAACCTTCCGCCCTACCCTCTTTTTTACCGTCCCCCTGATCCTCCAGGAATTCTGCCTGGACCCGCAGGTCCCGACCATGGACTGGAGCCGGCTGCGGTACATCAACACCGGCGGCGCGCCCCTTTCCCCCGAGATCCAGGAACGATTCACCCGGATCACCGGCGTGCCGGTCATGCAGGGCTACGGCTTGACGGAATCCTCCCCCACCACCCATTCAATCCCCTGAACCGGATCAAGGTGGGCTCCATCGGCTGGCCTCTGGCCAACACCGAGGATAAGATCGTCAACCCGGGGACCGGAGACGGAACTGCCCCCCGGAGAGGTGGGAGAGCTCTGGGTGCGAGGCCCCCAGATCATGAAAGGCTACTACCGGGACCCGGAGGCAACGGCCCGGACCCTGGTGGACGGCTGGCTCCGGACCGGCGACCTGGGCCGGAAGGACGAGGAAGGCTACGTCTATATCGTCGACCGGCTGAAAGAATTGATCAAATGCAAGGGCTTTCAGGTGGCCCCGGCGGAAATCGAGCATATCCTGGTGGGGCATCCCGAGGTCCAGGACGCGGCCGTGATCGGAGAACCCCACCCCGATTTCGGCGAGGTCCCCGTGGCCTTTGTGGTCCTTCGGCCCCAGGCCGAATGCACCGCGGAAGACCTGATCGAATACGCCGCCAAAGGCCTGGCCAAGTACAAGCGGCTGGCCCGGGTGGTGTTCATCGATGCCATCCCCCGCAGCCCCTCCGGGAAAATCCTCCGGCGGGTGCTGAAGAGCGGCCATACCCCTCCCGAAGTATAAATTTGAATTTGGAATAGGATGTTCCCCGCCGGCCACGGCTTCGAGCTATGCCACCCGGATCTAAAAAAACATTCCTCTCGACTAATAACCAAATCAATCTTAGAGACTTGACTTTTCATGATAATCCTGTTCTAAAAATGGCTAAAGAAGCCCTAAATATTAAGGTAGCATATAAGGAGCGCACAATGGGTGGACAGAACAGGTTGAGCAATTTTAATTATGCGGGCAGGCCGGGCAGCAGTATTGGGTGTGTATGTGTTATCGTCGCGATGACAGTCATCATAGCCTTTGGTGTCTGGCAGTCATCAACAGCCGAGGCACAATCATCTGCGGGTACGGCCTCGGGGATGCTCACTATCAATGGGAAAGGCATCCCGCTGAAGTACTCCTATGCGATGGCCCAGCCCAATACTTTTGATGCCACCAAGAATGACATCGCGATATTGTTGACAGAAAAACCCCTCGCCGAAGAGGCGCTCAGTGGCATCGGGGACCTGAGGGACGCCACCCGGCAACAGCAGGGCTGGGCCTATTTCAAGATCAATAGTGCTGGGAAGCCGATCTATGAGTTAATCGACCATCCTGTGACGAAAGAAGGGAAATACGGCCAAATCCAGATGTCGGGCTTCACCCACGCCAGTTTCACGCCGGGGAGAATTGGAAAGGACCGGGTGGAGGGATCGTTTACGACTTTGAAGCCCGAAGACTTTATGACTTATAAATACGAGATTAAGGCGGAATTTTCAGCACCTCTCCTGATGGCCAAGCTGCCGGAGCCTTTGCCGGACGCCAAGACTGGCAAGGCGCTCCCCGCTGACGGGGGGGAACCGGGCAAGGTTTATAGGGCTCATCGCAAGGCCATAAAGGACAAGGACATCAGAGCCTTTCGCAGGACCGCCCCTGACGCACAGGCTAAAGACATGTCAGACAGTGACTTGGAGAAGATGCTGGACTTCCTGAACACTATGTCCCCCGGCGCCCTGAAGATCACCAGGGGCTATGTTAAGGGCGACAGGGCTGTCCTTTATGTTGAGGGAGTTCTTGAAGGGGAAAAGCAATATGGAACAGTGGAACTGGCAGCGAAGGGGAAGACGTGGTATATTGTGAGAGAGAACTGGAGCAATACACCTCCTAAGAAATGACGAACCTCTGGTATTTACTATTATGAACCGGGTGAGGGGGAATTTTTCTAGGGATATCGTTTAGTTGCTTCCTGTACTGTTGTTTTTGAAGGACCGGCAATTCGAGATGATTTTAAATGAAAATCGTTGCCTCCCTCCCATTAGTTCATTGCTCAAGAGGGCCTGCCGCGTCTGCCGTTGATGAGCAGACAAAACATATTATGGATAAAAAAAAGATTAAGAAAGTATTGACATTTTTCTCTCGGTCCTATTTATTGTTCGATAATTAAGTAGTTCCTGCCCTTCGCACAAATTATTCCAGTTATAGTAGTAAGTATTAACAAAAGCTTCAGGGATATCTTTAGGCCATTACTCGCCTTACTATTCCCGAGAATAATTTCGCAACCGAAATGGTGAAAGGAGATTGCTTTCATGAGGTTTAAACTTCCCCCCCGCGCCCTGCTTCTGCCATTCTTTTTATCTTTTTTAATTGGGCTGGTCAACCCGGTCTGGGGACAGACCGGTTGTCCTTCAGTATTAACTTATGGTCAGTCCGCAAGCTGCGCACTGGAAAATGTCGGAGAAACGGATGTGTTTACTTTTAGCGCCCAGGCCGGAGACCGAGTTATAGTTGCTGTGGGTAGGACCTTAGGAGCGTTTGAGTTAGAGATTGAATTAAACGGGCCAGCAGGCCCGGTGGCCTGCCCCGTTACCGGCACATCGACCTGGGCGGAAATCAATGGCTGTCTACTGCCGACTGCGGGAACCTACACCATTTCAGTCTGGGATAACGCCAATGATGAAACTGGAAACTATGGGATTTATCTGCAACGCCTCAACGGTCCAGGGAACAGTTCCCCCCTTAGCTTCGGACAGACCCTGAGCAGCAATATTTCCATAGGGACCGAAATGGACTCTTTCACTTTCAGCGGAGCAGCCGGGGACCGGGTGATGATTGCCGGAGCTATGACCTCGGGACTCCTGGACCCTCAGGTCAGGTTATATGGACCGGATGGAATTATGCTCTGTCAGGCATTTTCCAGTAGCGGCGGGATGGCCGAGGTTAATGACTGTTCTCTGCCGTCCAACGGAACGTATACCATCCTTTTTGCCGATTATAACTATTCTGAGACGGGAAATTATGGATTATATCTGCAAAGGCTGAATAACCCGGAAAGCTATGCGGTTCTGGGTTACGGTCAAAACACTGGCGGCGACATTTCGATCGCTCCGGAAATGGACACCTATACTTTTTCCGGAGTAGCCGGGGAACGGGTGTTGATCAACATGGCCGTAACCTTGGGCACACTCGATCCTCAAGTCCGGCTGTACCGGCCGGATGGCACCCTGCTCTGCAGTGCCTCTACCAGCAACGGCGGATCGGCGGAAATTAACAACTGCCCGCTTCCCAATACGGGGACTTATACCCTTTTGGTCAACGATTTCGGCGGGACTGAAACGGGGACTTACCGTACCTATCTCCAGAGGTTGACCGGAGCCATTAACCCTACTCCACTATCCTTTGGGTTGCCGACATCTGCAGACATTACCCTGGCCGCTGAAATGGACACCTACACATTCAGTGCCTCCGTGGGTGATCGGGTGTTGGTCAATATGACCGTATCGTCCGGATCATTGGATCCCTTTATTCGTCTATTCGGGCCGGACGGCACCCTCGTTTGCCAGGCCCAAAATTCCAGCCCCGGAATGGCTGAAATTAATGATTGCCCGCTGCCGGCTACCGGGACCTACCAGCTTTTGGCCGGGGATAATGGTAGTACTGAAACCGGGAATTACGGGATTTTTCTCCAGCGGCTGAACCAACCGGGCAATGCCACGGCCGTCACCTATGGGCAGAACATTACCAAAGACATCATCCTGGCCGCCGAAATGGACACTTTAACCTTTGCGGGGATTGCCAATGACCGGGTGATGATCGACATGGCCGTCACCCTGGGAGGTCTGGATCCTCAAATTCGGTTATACCGGCCGGATGGCACCCTGCTCTGTTCGAACTATAATTCCAACGGCGGATATGCAGAGATTAACAACTGTATCCTCCCGGATACGGGTACCTATACTATCCTGGCCCATGATTACGGAAATACCGAGGCGGGGAACTATCGGGTTTATATCCAAAGATTGAGCAATCCGGCCAATGCGACTTCTATATCCTTCGGACAGACCCTGAGCGGAGAAATCACCCTGGCCGCCGAAATGGACGCCTTTTCGTTCACCGCCGCCGCCGGGGACCGGATCATAATTGCCATGGCCGTCTCTTCCGGTTTACTGGCCCCGCAAATTCGCCTTTATGACCAGTCGGGCACTCCGGTCTGCCAGGGCAGTACCTCCTCGGGGGGAGCCTCGGAAATAAACAATTGCCCCCTGACGGTTAGCGGGATCTACACCATTATTACCAATGACAATGGCAACACCAAAACCGGAAATTACGCACTCTTTTTACAACGGCTGAATAGCCCCTCCGGCGTTACTGCCTTGGTTTATGGCCAGACCGTCACGGGGGACATTCTCGGCCCGGCGGAAATGGATACGTTTACCTTTTCCGGCCTTATCGGGGAAAAGGTTCTGATCAACATGACAGTGACCTTGGGCACGCTGGATCCTCAAATTCGTTTGCACCGCCCGAACGGAATCCTGCTCTGTTCCGCCAGTTATGCCAGCAGCGGATCAATCGAAATTTATCCTTGCACTCTCCCGGAAACAGGCACCTACACGCTGTTGGCCAACGATTTAGGGAACACCGAGAGCGGGAATTACCGGATCTATATCCAAAGATTGAGCAATCCCGCCAATGCGACTCCTATTTCCTTCGGGCAGACCCTGAGCGGGGATATCGCCCTGGCCGCCGAAATGGACGCCTATACCTTCAATGCCTTAGCGAATGACCAGATCATGATCGCCATGGCCATCTCTTCCGGGTTGCTGGATCCGCAAATTCGACTTCATGGCCCGGATGGCAATCCGGTCTGCCAGAAAAATAATGCCTCTGGGGGGGCCGCCGAAATCTATGATTGTCCCCTGCCGACGGATGGGACTTATCTTCTCATCGCCAATGATTACGGCAACACCGAGACGGGAAACTATGGAATTTTTCTCCAACGATTGAATAATCCGGCCAATGGCATTCCCTTGGGCTTTGGGCAGGCCGTCGACGGGGAAATCAGCCAAGCAGCGGAGATGAAAACCTATACCTTTCAAGTCAATGCCAACGATCGAGCGGTCTTTTCCATGAAGGCGACCTCCGGAAATCTGGATCCACAGATCCGGGTATATCGGATCAACGGCACCCTGCTCTGTGAGGGGTATTTAACGAACGGTGGAACAGCCCAGACCAGTACCTGTGTCTTTCCGGAGACGGGAAGGTACACTATCCTGACCAACGACTTCGGAGGAACCGATACGGGTGGCTTCACGCTCATGTCGCGCCTCCCGGAATCCGGGCTGCTCGACATAAACCCGGTTACGGGCCTGATTGCTTCGGGCCTCGCCTCAGGCCCCTTTTCCCCTTCATCCACTAACTACAGCTTAAGAAATATCGGTGGGGGAACCATCAATTGGACTGCCTCCAAAACACAGCCTTGGATCAGTATATCTGCAACCTCGGGCATTCTGACCGCGGGAGAAACAAAATCGATAACGATATCGATTAATCAAGAGGCGAAGAACCTGAGCCCGGGTCTTTACCTTGACACCATTACTTTCAATAACCCCACCAATGGAAATGGAAATGCCAGCCTCCCGGTAAGCTTAACGGTCAATCCGTCCGAATCCGGTATATTGAGCATAACCCCCGCGACGACCTTAGTTGCTTCCGGGACTCCCTCCGGCCCTTTTTCCCCTTCATCAATTGACTATAGCTTAAAAAATATCGGTGGAGGAACAATCAGTTGGACGGCATCCAAGACCAGGCCCTGGATCAGTCTATCGGAAGCTTCAGGGGCTCTATCCCCAGGGGGGACGAAAACTATCACGGTATCGATTAATCAAGAGGCTAATAAACTGACTCCGGGTCTTTATTTCGATACCATTACTTTTAACAACACCACCAATGGAAACGGCAAATCTACCAGATCAGTAAGTTTAACGGTCGATATAATCGAACCAGGGATGCGAATATTTCTTCCGCTCGTTATATCAAAATAAAAATCGAATCGGTGAAAGAGGGGTCACCCGCAGGGAGGCGGGCGAATGTCCGAGTGCGGGCGCGTGGGTTAACCGGTTCTGAAATATTTTCAGGGTGGCCCGGCCAGATCCAGAAATTGTTGATTGTTGACGCGCAAGGCTTCTGATGGCAGATAACCCAATTACTGACCGCATCCGACCGAAGCCTCCCGGCGGGAATGCGCCGCCCCTTTCCACGTTGATCGGCCGTTCCGTTTTCGTGGTTTTGACCAACCTGGTTTCCCTGAACGGGGTGGTCCGACTCGGATGGAACGCCGTCCCCCTGGTCCTGATGTTCATCCTGGAAGGCGTGGCCGTGCTGTTCACGGATTCCATCAAGCGTCTTTTCGATAAGGGCGGCAAAGAAACCAAGGGCTTTTTCGTCATCGAATGCGTATTCATCCTCTTTTACAGTTTTTTCGCTTTAATCGTGTTCGGGCCATACGATTCGCTTCAATCCGCGGTGGACGACGGGTTCCGCCTCCAGCGGGCGCTGATCTCGGGTGAACTCCGCAATTCCCTGGCGGCCCTCGTTTTCATTCGCCTGGTGCGACTCGGACAAGACCTGGCGGATTCGGGCGCCTTCGGCGGAAAGGTCCGGCGGAAGCTTCAACTCGATGGTGGAGGCTGGATGTTATTGCTGTTCTTCGCGGTAATGCTGGCGCCCCTGATCGCGAGATCCGGTCCAAACCCGGCGGGGGGCCTGACGGCGCTGGTGATCCTCAAGACGTTGGGGGAGGTTTTAGGGGTGTGGGCGGTGAGGATTCGAGGATTGGACCCCAAATCTGCGGCCAACCAGAGGGAACGTCGCCGATAATTATTAACGAAATGAAGATGCTACCCCCATCGCCTTTACTTAACATAAGATAGCCCCCTCTATCCCCTGCTTTCCGCCCAATTATTCTCCTTGACCGGGTCTCTTGCATTTCCTATACTATCTCCAGCAGAAAGCATGGGCTAACCAACTGTAAGGAGAAGCCGCGATGATTCCGCACTCGCACTACCTCGCCTTGGTCTTGGCCCTCATCGTGGGGCTGGCTGTGTCGCTTGTCGGGCCGGGTTCGATGACGACGCACATGGCGCTGGCTCAACCCCCGGGCACTCCGCTGGACACCACGGCCGACGCCGCGCTCGGCCAGCCAAACTTCATAACTAACCTACCCTACAACCCGGCGCTTCCGCCGGCGGCCAGGCTGTCGATCCCGGCGGGCGTAGCCATAGACCAGCGGTCGGGACGGTTGTTCGTCGCCGATTGGGCCAATAACCGCGTCCTCGGCTGGCCGGATTCCGCGGCCTTCGCCACCGGCGCCGCCGCGGACCTGGTCCTCGGCCAGGCCGACTTCAGCGGCACCAGCCCGAATCGCGGCCTTTCCGCGAGCGCCCTCGGAATGGATTCCCCGAACGGGCTCGCGGTCGACGAACAGGGACGGCTGTTCGTCGCCGACCGGTTCAACCACCGCGTGCTCGTCTTCCTGCCCCCCTTCTCCAACGGGATGGCCGCGGGCATCGTCCTCGGCCAGGCGGATTTCACCACGAACCAGCGCAACCACGGCCACGCCACCCCGGACGCGGATACCCTTTCCGAGCCGGTGGCGATCGCGATCAGTGCGAGCTGGGGCAACGTCTTCGTGGCCGATTGGGCAAACCACCGCGTTCTCGCTTTCCCTTGCCCGTGCGCACCGGGCTCCGCGCCACGTACATCTTCGGACAGACCAGCTTCACAACGAACGGGCCGGGCACAACCGCGGACTCCCTCAACCAGCCGTCGGGACTCGCATTCGATCGGGATGGGAAAATACTGGTCGCCGACTCCAACAACCACCGCCTGCTTAAATTCGAGTCAATCGGCAGCGGCGGCTCGACAGCGGTCGCGGTCGCCGGCCAGAGCAACTTCCTCCAGGGCCAGCCGAACGCCGGCAATCCCGGCCCCGTCGCCGGCGGATTCTCCTATCCGATCGGCCTGGCGGTCGACATGCTGGGCCGAATCTACGTGGCGGACCGGAACAACAACCGGATCGTACGCTGGGACGGGCTCTCTCCGTTTAACAGCGCCAACCAGGTGCTGGGGCAGCCCGACCTGACCTCCGGGGCGGTGAACAGGGGCGAGGCGGCGCCCGCCGCCAACGCCCTCTTCTGGCCGCATTGGCTGGCGATTGACGGCCACCAGAGCCTTTTCGTCGGCGACCTTTTTAACAACCGCGTTCTGCGCTATGACACCCCTCTAGCGCCGCCGGCGCCCTTTGTGTCGGCCGTGGCGCCGAACGACCTCGCCGCCGGCAGCCCGGCCTTTAGGCTCTACGTGCGGGGCTCGTATTTCGTTCGCGGATCCATCGTCCGCTGGAACAACGCGGATCGCGCGACTACGTTTGTCAGTCCCACGTCGCTGATCGCCGACATCCCGGCGGCCGACGTGGCCGCGGCCGGTTCGGCGCCCTCTACCGTTGGGGTCTACACGCCGCCGATCGCGGGTCAAGGCGGCGGCTTCAGCGCCGCCCAGAAAGCGGTATATGTGTACCAGCGCCGGGGCGGAGACACGACCGCCGATCTGGTGATGGGAGCGCCGGGGTTCAGCGAGACGTTAGGCGTTAACAGCGCCCTGGACGTGGGCGCCACCCTCGGCCCCTGGGGAGTGGCCGTTTGCCTGTCTTCCGGTCGCATCTTCGTCTCCGACGGAAACAGCCACCGTGTCCTGAGCTGGCCGAGCCGGCAGGCCTACGTAAACGCCCAGCCGGCTGACCTCGTCATCGGTCAGCCCGATCTGTACCAGCGGGAAAGCAACGCCGGGGAGGCCCCCTCGGCCCGAAGTCTCCAAAACCCCGATGGCCTCGCCCTCGATTCGGCCTGCAATCTGTACGTAGCCGACGCGGGGAACAACCGCGTGCTTCGGTTCCCCGCACCGCAGTCAACCGGGATGGCCGCCAATCTGGTGATCGGCCAACCCGACTTTATCCAGAACCTCTACAACCGCGGCCTGGGCGCTCCCGCCGCGAACACGCTCGCCTCCCCCACCGGGGTCGCCCTAGCCGCGACCGGCGGTCTGATAGTCGCCGACAGGAACAACAACCGGTTGACCGTCTACGACGCGCCGCTGACGAACGGCGCCGCCGCGACCGCCATCCTCGGGGGGCCGGGGCCGGTGTCGTCGACAACGCTCAATTCGCCGACGAATGTCGCCGTCGATTCCGTGGGGAACCTGTTCGTCGCCGACCTGTTAAACCACCGCGTGCTGCGCTTCACACCGCCTTTCACAACCGGGGAACCCGCCGATCTGGTGATCGGGCAGGACAACCTGGCCACGTCATCCTTCGGAACCACTGCCACCACCTTGTACTACCCGTACAGCATGGTCATCGATCACGCGGGTGGGTTGCTGCTGGTCGCCGACCAGAATAACCACCGCGTGCTGCGCTATGATCCACCGCTCCGCACCGGAATGGCGGCCACCGGCGTCTTCGGGCAACTGGGCAGCTTCACGAACCGCCTCGAGAACCTCGGCGGAACCCCATCAGCCGACGGCATGCGCAGCCCGACGCGCCTGACGCTGGATCGAGACCGCAACCTCTATGTCGCCGACTCACTTAACCACCGGGTGCTGATCTTCGACCTGCCGCTCCCTTATCGGGAATACCTGCCGTTGATCTTGAGGTAGTAGGCCGGCGGCTCCGCCCCTCGAAAGGACTGCGGGCGAAATCCCGGGCTAATCAATATTGATAACCTCGCAAAAAGTCCAAAAACGACTTTCTGCTCGGCGGGAGAGGGCTCTCCCTCTCCCGCCATTTGAAGTGAATTCAAATGGTTCCACCCTCACCCCAGCCCGGCGCTTAATCGCGCTCGGGCTGCTGACGGACTTCTTGCGAGTCCGTCAATATTCAGCGATCGGCTTTTTTTCGTTCATTGGGATCCTTTGCCTGGAGACGATACTGCTCGATGGCCTTCATCTCCTGTTCAAACAGCCCCTGCGCCAGCAGGTGTTTGGCAATAATCCCGCTAAACTGCTGCGATGGATGAAAATAGTCCCCTTCGGTCACCTGGACCCACTTTACGGGATGGCTCTTAAGTGTTTCAGACAAAAGCGGTTTTAGATCATAGTAAGCGATTCCAAGCTCTTTCAGGACCCTGATAATCTGCTTGTGCTGCAGCAGATAACTGCTCGGCCAATCGGCTTCAGTCTTCAAGATGGGATAGATCACCACCTTGAGGCCAAAACCATCCTCTTGGCTGATCCCTTTTAACTCCGCCAAGTACTTCTTTACATCACCCTCCAGGCCTGCACGCCCGGTAAACCCCGCCTTTGCTGACAGGTAGAGACGGTAGATAACCGAATTCTTAAACAGCCAGGCGTTATAGTACTCTTGCCCAAGATAGGGGCTTACCATCACATTTCCCCCTTCGTTATGGAGCAGTAACACCGGTGTACCGTCAAAGTCGTTCAGGCAAAACCCTAATACCACAAGATTGGGTTTGACCGGACGGTTAAATCGCTTGTAAAACATCACCTCTTGCGCCGTGGAGTAGCCAAAGACACCGGCATTCCAATATTCAATCGGCCGGCCTTCGGTAAGTTCTTGTAACGCCCTTTGAGTAAACCCATAACCGATAATGGAGTCGCCTATAAAAAGGGTACGACGCCACCCTTCCGGCTTGGATAGCGTGTAGTTATTATGGCGCACGCCGTATTCATTAAAGCTGGAATTAACCCCCATCGCCGGGAGGTATCCCAATAGATCGTCTTTGATAAAACTTGCCTTGTTCCCCTTTTCGCCGAACTGATTGCGGGTTGGATTGGCTGCGTCGAAGACCACTGCGAAGGGGCGCATAACCAGTTCAAACACGAGAAGGGTGATCAACACCGCTCCCACGGAGAGCAGCACATTGCCTACGGCCCGTTTATGCAAGGCTATGCGAACCTGCTGCCACAGTCTCCACTTTAAGAAGGCGAACAGGAGCAATGAAGAGGCTAAGAAAAAGAACGGCAGGCTGATATCCTGCGCGGCATCGGAGAGAAAGAAATTCTCTTGCGGTTTTGCCATGATCAGCACGCCGACAATGCGAGCTGCCAAAACCAGCGCCACAATCAGCAGCAGTCCCATCAGGATAAGGCGAGCAGCTTTCCACTTTGGATTAGTACCGATCTCCAATTTCCCACTCCTCTTTGACAATAGCTTTAAAGTTTTAAAGATCTACTGACATTATATTATAGTCTCCACCCTCTCTGAGTCAATCCCAAGGAGGGAGAATATCTGAATCGATTCGCTCTTTCCTTTTACCCGGGTTGCGGGAAGCTCTTTCAGAGGGAAATCTCCATTCACTCTCGCCCTGGTGGCGCCGCTGAGGATGATCTCCGTACGGCCATGATCTCGTCGCCGATATAATGCAGCACCAGTCCGTGATATTGCTTGATGGCCTCGTCCATCTCCCTGAAATAACTGTTAATGATTCTCACCACCTCCTTGGGCGGCGTTTTCTCCACCAGCGGCGTGAAGTTGCGGAGATCGGCAAACAGCACATGGCGTTTTTGATCCGGAATCGTTTAAATCTGGTCATATCTGTTCCCCTACGTCCAATTTCACTGCGTGCGCCGACCAAGGGCGAAGCGAATATCCAAACATTTTACCTTGCTTATCTCTAAATGTAAAATCACTCCCGGTAAAAACAAATTTCGGTGGCGATCGCCATCAAAAACTTTAAGACCGAGAAGAGGTATACCAGGTTGCGGGACCGGTTGGTGGCCCAGTAAGCAAGATTATTGGCCGAACTGCGGGTAATTCGACTGGTGACTCGACCAATTCTTTCTTGACCGAACAGGCTTTTCCTAATATAAAATTTAGCTATTTGATACCCAAAATCCCATCCAAGGAGGAAAAAGAGTATGGCGGCCCCCAAAAAACCCCTGACCAAGGCGCAAGCGGTGGCTTATTTCGCCGAGAAATTTCAGTTGACCAAAGGCACGGCCGCCGCCATCCTGGATGAATTGGCCAGTCTGGCCGTCAGTGAAACCAAGAAAACCGGGGCTTTTACTCTTCACGGGATCGGCAAACTCGTCCTTTCCAAACGCAAAGCCCGTACCGGTCGGAACCCTCAAACCGGCGAACCCATTAAAATTGCAGCCAAGACCGTTGTTAAAATGCGGATGGCCAAGGCTTTTAAGGATGCCGTAGTCCCGGCAAAAAAGAAATAACGCTTTTTTCATTTTCCGCTTAATCGGTTTAGGCTCAGTGGCAAAGGGGTTATCTGTTTTCAAGGTCCTACCCTCTCGCATAGTTTTTCCACCAGGACCGGGTACGGATCGAGCAGAACCACGATAAAGCGCTCCTCACCCTGGGCGGTAGATGCCATGGAGTTTTGTTGTGACGACGAATGAGACCAAGAGCTTTCTTCTCTGGTGTGTCGGTCTTAACTACGCGGTTCTATTCATCTGGTCCGGCGTCTTTATCTTTGCCCATGACTGGATGTACGGAATACATACTCGTTGGTTCAAACTCTCGGTTGAGACCTTTGACGCATTGCATTACGGAGGTCTTGCTGTCTACAAGATCGGCATAATCTTGCTTAACTTGGTGCCATTAATCGCACTCTTTTTGGTTTGCCGACGGAGTCGCGTATGACATTCACCCCCTCGTTCAAGGCCGACGCCCCGTGCTGGTTGCGGTCTTAACTCGAACGTTGACATCAACTGCATCGTCGCCAACTAAACGGTGCCCTTGTCAGTGCCTGATCTGGCCGTCGCCGAAAGTGCAGAATAGATAAAAAGGATAGGACTAATCCACATGAAAAAATCGTTTGGCCCAAAAACCCTCATCTTTCCCGCACCGGTCTGGTGTGTGGGATCATACGATTTCAACTGGAATCCAAACGTGATGACCATTTCGTGGGGGGGCATTTGTTGTTCTATCCCGCCTTGTGTGACCATTTCCCTTCGCAAGGCCACCTATACCTATGGCAATATCATCGAGAGACAGGCCTATACATTGAGTGTTCCATCTGTCCAATTTGTTCAAGAGGCCGATTATTTTGGGATGGTCACTGGCCGTAGTGTGAATAAATTCAGGGAGGCGGGTCTTACACCGGTCAGATCTGAATTGGTCGATGCCCCGTATGTAGCGGAATTCCCAATGATTTTAGAATGCAAGGTCATTCATCGATACGAGATCGGGTTGCACACCCAATTCGTAGGCGAGATCTTAGATGTCAAAATAGAAGAAGGCATGTTGGGCGATGACGGAAAACCAGATATCGAAAAGATTCGTCCTATTGTCTTCAGCCCGGAAGCCAAACAATATCATGGTATTGGGGCATTTATTGGAAAAGCGTTTGAGATCGGAAAGAACCGCTGATGAACAAGAGATAAGGTATCGGGGGCCGGTTGGTGGCCCATTAGCCAATATTTTGTCTGACTTATGGCTAATTTTGCTGAAACAGAAATAAATAACGATCACCTCTATCGGGACCTTGAATACTCCCGGGACGAAAACACCCAGGCATAACGCTTTCAGAATTCGAAACGTGCGGGGTGAGGTCTGCCTGAATTATATTCAAAAATGCCTTCTTGGTGGAAGGTCATCTTAGAGGGTCCAACGCCAGACCTGATCTGTTTCTTAGGGTCCTCCGAGGAAAAGGCCCGCTGGATGAGGCAGTCCAGTCCCTTTTGCAGCATCCTGAACCCACAGGAACGTCTGAGAGGGGGTCTTGATGAACCTTGGAACCATTCTGGCCGTGTTTATCTTCGCGTTCCTAACCGCGGGTGTTCCAACCAAATTGGCCATCGCTTCCGAGAACCAGGTCAAGGGCACGTTGACCTACCGGACAGTCTCGGTCTCGCTCAAATACGCCTGGCTCGTGAAGGGACCCGACGAAAGGGACCCGGGGAGGACGATTCGCCGCCTGATCCTGTCCGCCGACGATATAGACGTTAAATTGCGGGCCTGCGAGACGATGTCCTGCGCGGGCGGACAGGTGACCGAGGGAATGACGGTGGACTTCGATGCGCCTCCGCGCCTCGGCTACTGGGTGGCGGTCAACGGCGGAAAGGTCCAGTATTCTTTTGGCGCAATGCCCGAGGCCTTCGTCGCGCGTGTCGACAACGCGGGGCGTCTGGCCGGCAAACTTGCCTTCGACGACGTCTCGGCCGGCGGGCCGAAAGTGGACATCGAGTTCGACGTCACGGTATTCAAGGAATTCAAGTCGAACTGACCGGGCGCCCTCCAACGCGGTGACGACTCGCGCGCCGACAACCGCAACGTTGTAGACCCTTTTAGACCGTGAGACTCGCTATCTTTCAAACAGCTTTAAACTCAGCAGCCGGGCACTGTGTAGAATTCGCAGGATGAGCACTGTGGAACCGTCGATTCGGAAAACAGTTCGGTACTGACCGTAGATAATATGACGATATTCCTTCCCTAATTCCGTCGATTCCGGGATAACCGGACATCGGAATGGATATCGTTCCAAAGAATCGAGTTGCCGTTCTATTTCACTCACCAACCTGTTGGCCGCCTCCTCGTTGTCCGCTGCGATATAATGAAAGATTTCCCGTAGGTCTGATTCAGCGGTTTTGGTAATCTCAACGCGATGCTTTGGCATTCTTTTGGAACTCCTTCAGGAAATCCCTAGCCCCTCTGGTTCGGCCCTCACGAATATCGATTTCCGCTTCGGCTAGAAGGGTACCCAAATTAAGCGACTTCAATTTCTTTTCGAAAACTTCCACCTCCAATAGAACGGCATCCGGCCGGCCATTCACGGTAACTATAATAGGGCGGCCGGTTTGGTGCATTTGCTTAAAGATTTCATTTGTTTTCTTCTTAAGCTCCGAAACCGATTTTATATCTTCAGATATACTTAGCGCCATACCCCTTCACCTCCTTTCTGATATCGAATATGATATTTTTTATGATACCACTAAGAATCCTAAAATCAATATTAATTGCCCATCGGGATCAAATTCCCCTATTTGCTTTTCTGAAATACGAGATATAATTTGGTCATCCAAAGGCCAGGTTTATTAAGGTAACCCATCTTCCGGTTTCGCTAAGGCACTTTCAGGGAGGCAAGGGTATGGAGGATTCAAGGAGACCCCATTTCTTAAAAGAGACGAGAAAGAGATTGGCGGCAGGAAGTATCCCATTCCTGACGCTGATTGTCATCGTTTCTGTCCCAGCCATCGCGGCTGATTCAATGGCCTTGTTCGACCCACCCGCACTTGACATCCAATTTAACCATTGCGAAGAGTTCGCTTTTCCATCAGCCTATAGCGACGTCCGCCCCGCCGCGCCCCTGGCGAAGATGCTGACGGCCGACGGCCTGCTCGACCTGCCGCCGGGCTTCTCCGGCAATCTCGATGCGAGCGGCTGGGAACTGGTGAGCCAGGGAAACGAACCGCCGCGCTTCCTGCAAAGCATTCCCGGCGATGAGAAATGGGCGCCCGGTTCCGGTCCCAATGGGGTGAACGGCTTTATCAAGGCCATCGCCGTGGACGGCAACGGCAATGTGTACGTGGGTGGGGATTTCAACCTGGTGGGCAATTTGCCGGTCCGCGGCATTGCCAAATGGGATGGGGTCAATTGGCACCCCCTCGGGGATGGGTTGGATGGGAGAGTTGAGGCCTTGACCTGGGACGGGATCCACGGCTGGTTATACGCCGGCGGTTACTTTAAGAATATCTGTCGGACCGCAGACTGCAGCGCCCAGACGCCGACTAAAGGAATCGCCCGTTGGGATCCGGGCGGGGCGGGGAATTGGCATCCTCTCGGCTATGGTGTCAATGGGATCGTCAACGCCCTGGCACTGGATGAAACGGGCAATTTGTATGCAGGCGGAAACTTTACCACGATCTGCAGCAACGCGGACTGTTCAGGAGGGCCCACTGTGAACCGTATCGCCAAGTGGAACCCTGCCGGCTCCGACAATTACTTGGACTGGTCGGCCCTCGCAGCCGCGGGAGGAGTCGGGGTGACGGGCAACGTCTATGCCTTGGCATGGTGGAGTGGCTTCCTGGTTGTTGGAGGCTCCCTGACCGCTGCCGGCGGCAGTCCGGTGAATAATCTCGCTTTCTGGTCTCCTTCCGGCGCCACCTGGAACTCTTTCTGGAGCGGGGTGGATGGCCCTGTATATGCCCTGGCCGCGGACACGGCTACCGGGTCGGTCATAGCGGGGGGCGATTTCTGGAACATTTGTCAGATCGGTGCCCTCCCCCCGGATTGCGGCATCAAGACGCGGGTAAACCACCTGGCCATCGCTATTGGACTGTCCTATTGGGGCGGCTTGACCAACGGCACGTGGGGGTACGTTAGCAATCTGTCAATAGACAGTTATAACAAGAGTGTTTATGTCGGCGGTTACCTCTGGGGATACTGCAACGATCCCAATTGCTCGACCACGACACCGGTTTCCAATATCGCGCGATGGGATTATATCACTCTCCCGGGTTCCTGGTCCGCGCTCGGGACCGGTATGGATGATGGCGTATTCGCGGTGGCCTGGAACCCGCAGGCCAATCTCCTGTACGCCGGCGGCGGCTTCAAGCGAGCAGGGAGCGGGCCGGCGAACGGCCTGGCAACCTGGAACAAAAATTCCTGGTCCTGTGTGGGTAATGGCAATGGGGTGAGCTCCTTGGTGTACGCGGTTGCGGCCGACGGCAACGGTCGGGCCTATGTGGGCGGGAACTTTCGCGCGGTCGGCAATCTCTTCGTAAACCGGATTGCGGTCTGGAACAGCCTCACGAGCACCTGGTCCGCCCTTGGTAATGGTCTTAACAGCGACGTGTATGCGTTGACGCTTGATCCAGGCGGGAACCTGTATGTCGGTGGGGTGTTCAGTTTCCTCTGCGGGAATGCGGACTGCACCAGCCTGGGACAGCGGGTCAATGGGATTGCCAAGTGGACGCCCAGCGGCGATTCCGGCACCTGGTCGGGGGTTGGGATGGGACTCGATTATACGGTCTACGCCCTCGCCTGGGACAGCAACAATAATATCTATGCCGGCGGTTCCTTCACCGGTATCTGCGGAGACGCAGCCTGCTCGACCCGCTCTCGCGCCAACCACGTGGCTGTCTGGAATGGCCAGATTTGGTCCAATCTCGGGTTGGGCCTTAATCAAGATGTTAGGGCACTGGCGGTGGACCAGGATAATAACCTCTACGCCGGAGGTGATTTCTGGAATTTCTGTGGAAACGAAGATTGCACGATGACTGGGCAAAGGGTCAATCATGTTGCCAAGTGGACGCCGGGCGGGGGTGGGAACTGGTCTCTGGTCGGGAATGGCCTCGACTCCAATGTGCTGGCGTTGGCCGTAGACCGCAACAATACTCTTTACGCGGGGGGATTCTTTAGCTACCTCTGCAGCGCGCCGGGATGCACCGGGAACACCCAGAAGGTGTCGGGTATCGCGAAATGGAACGGTTCCTGGTCCGGCGTCGGCAATGGTCTGAAAGACTACGGGTACGTGAGATCCCTGGGCGTGGACGAAAAGAACAACCTCTATGCGGGTGGATCTTTTCAGTCCTTGTGCGGGGACCCCGACTGCTTTACGACGGGGGCAACCGTCAACCATGTTGCCAAATGGGACGGAAGCAACTGGTCGGCCCTCGGCAGCGGCGTGGGTCCATGGCCATTCAGTTATATCCAGGCCTTGACTCTTTCCCGGGGCCACCTCTGGGTGGGTGGCGACTTCGCCACGGCAGGCGACAAGGTCTCGGCGAATTTCGCCCGCTATACTTTTGGCACGTATACGTTTCTCCCCTTGATCCAACGGTAGCTTTTTAAACCCTGGCCATGGCTACTCTGACCAGCAAGTCGTATCCTTTCAGGCAACGGTTATCCCCCAGCAGAACTAGAATAATTCGCACGGAAACCGGAGTAGTGGAGTAACGGAGTACTGGAGTGATGGCCTTCAAAGATCGTCACATATCAAAGACAGGCAGGACTCCTCCATTTAACCCAATACTCCAGTACTCCAGTACTCCATTACTCCATCTAACTAAAACCTTTAAATCCCTCAGCCGCCTATATTTTTTCTCCTTGACCCTTCATCGGGCATATTTTACACTCGGTCCATTCCAAGAGAAATACTTATCAAAAATTGAAAACACAGACATCCCCAATCTGGACATTGGAACCGGGCCAGGGAGCCCGTCCGGGGAAGGCCCCGGTTCTCCTGATTCTCCTGTGGACCAGCATCGCCCTGTTAGTGGGGGAATTAGGCACTTTCTCCATCCCTTTCGTTGGTCAAGCGAGCCTTTTCTGGCCGGCGATGGTCTTTCAAACCGTGGGCGGATTATGGTTTGGGGGACTTGGGATCCTCTCGGCCATGGTTTTTCCCCTGGTCTCCAATGCCCTGGGCGGGTTTCCCTGGCCCCAAAACCTGGCCTGGATAGCAGGCAACTTCATCCAAGGGGGATTGCTGCGCTTCTATTTCCAATACCAGGGTTGGGACCCGTCTCTACCGACCGGCAGGGAGATCCGGGGCTTTATTCTGATCGGGGCCCTCCTTTCCAATGTCCTGGGGGTGCTGGTCACCATGATCCTGTTGAGCTTGACCCCCTACGGTCTGCCGTGGTCCGAAAGCCTGAGCTACTGTGCCACTTCCATTATCGGCAACGGCCTGCCCTGTATCCTGCTGGGCATTCCCCTGTTGAGATTTTTTTCACCGCTGGTCATCGCTTCTCCGCTCTTTTTTCCGCGGTGGTGGCTGACAAAAAGATCCCCGGACCCGGCCCCCCTATCCTTTCGTGACTTCCCCATAGTCTTAAAATTGTTGCTCGGTTTTTTTGCCGGGGGCTTTTTCCCTATGGCCATCCTGGCGGCGTTTTCGGTATCAGAAGAAGAGCGCCAGTTTAATGTATTTCTGATCCTGGGTTTATTTTTATGCATCCTCCTTTCAGGACTCATTGCCAATCAGATCAATACACCGCTTAACCGCATCAAGGAACGTCTTCGCCAGATCGGCGCCGGGGATTTCAAAAAGGATTTTAAGATTGAAAGCCGGGATGAGCTGGGCCGGATCGGTGACGGCATTCAGGAGATGGCCTTGAACCTGGCCAGGCTTTATGCCGAGCAGGAAGCGCTTTTCCTGGAGACGATCCTCTCCTTGGCTGAGGCCATCGATGCCCGCGATCCTTATACCCGGGGCCATTCCGATCATGTCAGTCAGTATGGTTTGAAAACAGCTCAGGCCATGGGCCTCTCCGAAAAAGAGTGCCGGGAAATTTTTCAGGCGGCCATCCTCCACGATATTGGTAAAATAGGAATACGGGAGGATGTTTTAAATTATGACGGGCCCCTGGACCAAGAGAAATTTATCCATATGAAGACCCACCCGGAGATTGGTGCCCGCATCCTGGGAGTCGTGAAAGATTTCGATAAAATCCGCCTGATGGTGCGGGCCCACCACGAGCACTATGACGGCAGCGGGTACCCTGACGGCTTAAAAGGCCTGGAAATCCCTCTGGGGGCCAGGATCATAGCCGTGGCCGATGTCTACGATGCCTTGACCACCGATCGTCCTTACCGGGCCGCCTGGAAAATGGAAAAGGCCTTGCAGGTCATCCAGGAAAACGCCGGCTCCCAATTTGATCCACAGGTGGTACCCATTTTTATTTCAATCATGAAGCAAACAATGATCAAGAACAGGTCAGGGGAGGAACCATGAAACAAGTTGGATTGATGGTGATTTTATTGGGGGGGTTATTGATCGGTTTCTGTCCGGGCCTATCGGCGCAGACGGCCCCAGTCTCTAAGGAAGCGAACAGTTTTTACGACCGGGGCCTGGAATATTTCAACCAAAACAAGTATGAGGACGCGATCGCCGAATTCAGCCGGGCCATCAATTTAAATTCCAAGAACCCCATTTATTTTTTCCGCCGGGCCTGGGCCAAGGAAAGAAATCACGATCTGTCAGGGGCCCTGACCGATTACACCCGGGCCATCGAACTCGACCCGAATTACGCCTCGGCCTACAGCGCCCGGGGTGTAGTCAAGGACCGACAGCGGGATTTTAAGGGCGCCCTGGCGGACTACAACCGCGCCCTCGAACTCCAGGCCCCCAGACAAAGCCAGAGCACCTTTCTCTCCAACCGGGCGGAACTGAAATTCAAGATGGAGGATTATGATGGGGCCCTGACCGACGTGAACCGGTCTATCGAGTTGAATCCCGACTCAGCGAGACTTTATACCATCCGGGGCTACATGAAGTTAAGAAAGGATAATGTGGAGGGAGCCCTGGCCGATTATTCCCGGGCGTTGGAAATCGATCCTAAGCTTTCCTTGGCCTACTACCACCGCGGCCAGGTCAAGGTCCGGAATAAGGATTCCAACGGCGCCTTGAATGATTTCAACCGGGCGATCGAACTGGATCCCCGTATGACCATCGCCTATGTCAGCCGGGGACGACTGAAGGAAGGGCTGTCCGATTCGGAAGGCGCCCTGCGCGATTATAATAAGGCGATTGAGTTCAATCCGCTTTCCAGCAGTGCCTTCAACTTTCGGGGTTATTTAAAGGAAAAGCAGGGGGATTCAACCGGGGCACTGAAAGACTACAGCCAGGCGATCACCTTGGACCCCCAGGGGGTCTGGAGCGCCTACTACAACCGGGGGGTCATCCGGTTTAAAAACAAGGAACTGGTGGAAGCCTTGAAGGATTTTAACCAGGCCATCCTCATGAGACCGGAAAACAGCGCGTCTTTTCGCAACCGGGGAGAGGTCAAGATGGAATTGGGCGATTTCAGCGGGGCCCTGGCGGATTTTAACCGGGCGATCGAAAACATGCCTAAGAACCACAAAGCCTATACCGCCCGGGGCGAACTCCGGGAGAAGCGAGGTGACCTGGAGGGCGCCCTGGCGGATTTCAATAAGGCCATCGAACTGGATCCTAAATACGCGCCGGCCTACGCCGAACGGGCGGAGATAAAAATAGCCCGTACCGACTATCCGGGGGCCATGGCCGATCTGATGAAGGCCCTGGAGCTGGAACCCGGCAATGATGAGGCCACCGGACGGATCAAGGAAGTGCGGGACCTGATGGCCAAAGAGGGCCGGATGAAAAAAGAGAAGGCGAAAACTCCGCCGGTGGTCAAACGTCCGCCCAAGACCCGTTCCGTTAAGCTCGAGGCGGTGGTCCCTGAAGACCGTCCCACTGCTTTCGGCCCGAAGTAAAGCGGAGCTCAAATTTTCGTCAGCGCCTTGCGCATCAGCTTCTCGGCGCTGGTTTTCTGCGCGCCCTCGGGGGCGCCCGGTACCAGCATGGTGATGATCAGATACTTGGGCCCCTTGAAGGTGTTGAGCTGGACCATGCCATAGCCCGGACTGGAGAAAAACGAGCGGTCGCCGATGCCCGGGGCGTCAGAAACGGCGATCTTCATCTTTTTGAGTTCCCCCATCACCTTATCGGCGGTTTCGCCGGGACCGACCGCCTTGACCAGAATGCTGAACGCCCCGGAGGAGCCGATCACGTATTCGCAAGGGAGCCCCACTGCCGGGTTAGCCTTGGTGTTCAGTTTTCCGTCGCCCACGTTCTGGCCGATAACCGCCTGGATCTCGGACTTGGTCAGCAGGGTGCAGGCGTCGATTTTCTGGCCCCCCTGGGCGGAGGCCATGCCGTTGAAACAGAAAACTATCGCCACCACCAGCAGTAAGGTTTGTGTCTTGCGGCTCGATTTGTTCATTGGCCCCCTCCTCTGGGTACTGATAAGAATTTGCTTTTCAGCAGGCTATTTTAGGCCGGTGAAGCATAAATTGGTCATTCGACTGTCTTGACGTCGATCACAAAATATTCCGTTTCACCGAAACAGGTTGTCGGTACGCCGATATGTTGCTCGTAGAAGAGATTTACCCGTTTACCCATGGATTTATTTACCCTTTGCGCTACCTCTTCGTCGCGGACACTGAAGATGAATTTCTCGGGGATTGCTCCGGCCAGTTGAACCATCGATAGTTCCCCTTCCCACGTCTTGCAGAACCAGCCCTTATGGGAGAATTTCTGGACAAATCCGCTACGTTCCCCTTTAGAATAGCTCCAGTTCAGTGCCAACCACGTGTAGGCGGCAAAAGAGCCGACAATGAACAATAGGAACCCGATGCCCCAGAGTACGATTTTCTTTTTATTGAAGGCCATAGTGTTACTCCTCATTTCAGGAACTCCCTTGATTTTTCCTTAAAAGCCTTTATGTCCGCGATTTTGTTCTTGACCGTAACAATATTCTGCCAATTGACCTTCAAATACTGGTGGATCAGTTCGTTTCGATGTTTAACTAAGGGGGCCACCTTGACCACGGTCTCTCCTAAAAATTCATAACAGGCCAAAATAGTATCTTTATACGTGTCCGGTACGGATCGTTTCCCCTTTCGCAGACATTCCTCGGCGATATCCACCAGGCAAAGGATCAGGTCGTTAATCGTTTTATCCAGTATGCTGCGAATATCCCGGTCGGCAAAATAATGATCCCGGTCCATCCCCTGCATTTTTTTTTCGAAATATTCGATCGACTCTTCAACGAAAATTAATAACCTATCGGATTTATCCAACAACTTGCTCCCTTCGAAATCGTATTGTTTCCGTTTCGTGCAACACCCGATGGTAGAGATCGTAAAGAACGTTCGGATCGGGTTCGATCAGATGTTTCCCTTTTAAGGCCTCCTGGATGACAAAAGGAGATTCCTCCTCATCATCCAGGAGGAGGATACCGATTTGTTTATCGGAAGCCATCAGGATTTCGTCAATTAGGGCCATTTTGTGCTCCGGACCTTTGGTTTGTAGAAAAATAGCCAGGTCGATGTCGGATCGGGAATGCGCCTCCCCCCGGGCGTAAGAACCGAATAGAAGGGCAACTTTCAAATAGCCTTGGCTATGAAATTTTTCAAGAAGCTGCAATAATAGATCTTCGTTCACGGTTTTCTTCCTCTAAAGCGGTATTTGTCATTATACCCCATACTGTCCAAATTTTCGATGCTGAAAATAGTGCGCCGGATTTACCGAGCCGTCGGGCTGGTGCTCCTCCACGACCTTCGTGAAATTATCTCCACCGATTCCCATTTCGACCGGATCCAGGGAATCTGCCAGTCCCTGAAAGCCGCGATCGACGGAGATCGTTTCAATCCACGCCCCCGCGCGGGGGGCGACGTATTAAATGACAAAATTATGCGTTTATGAAATAGTTTCAATCCACGCCCCCGCGCGGGGGGCGACAAGGACTAACCGCAGGGTAAAGCAGACCGAGGAGTTTCAATCCACGCCCCCGCGCGGGGGGCGACATAGGCACCTAAATCGGCGTATTGATTAGTGAATGTTTCAATCCACGCCCCCGCGCGGGGGGCGACTTATTATTTCGAACCATCCTGGTCCCCAATGTCCGTTTCAATCCACGCCCCCGCGCGGGGGGCGACCCGTCATCAATAACCCGATTCGTAGAAAAGTATGTTTCAATCCACGCCCCCGCGCGGGGGGCGACCAAGCTCATCATTTGCCCCTATGCCAGTTCCATTGTTTCAATCCACGCCCCCGCGCGGGGGGCGACCCACCGTGCTGTGGCTGGTCGCATTGGTCGTGCTGTTTCAATCCACGCCCCCGCGCGGGGGGCGACTCTTGCCTGTATGGTGGATCTGTTAGCATCACGTTTCAATCCACGCCCCCGCGCGGGGGGCGACCGCTGGCGCATACTGCCCGGACCCGTGACTTGCGGTTTCAATCCACGCCCCCGCGCGGGGGGCGACAAAATGAGGTTGGCCGAACTGGAGGTGAAGTATCGTTTCAATCCACGCCCCCGCGCGGGGGGCGACACAGCAGCAGAGTGTCATCGGTCTGCATCCGGTGTTTCAATCCACGCCCCCGCGCGGGGGGCGACGAGCCTGGCTCAATTTCTGGGAAGAGCTAACCCGTTTCAATCCACGCCCCCGCGCGGGGGGCGACAGGATCTGATGGCTGAGCGCATCAACCAAGCACGGTTTCAATCCACGCCCCCGCGCGGGGGGCGACATCAGCAGGTCCACCTCTTCCATGTCAAACTCAGTTTCAATCCACGCCCCCGCGCGGGGGGCGACGGGTGAGGGTGGAGTTGTGCGGGGCTTGTTTGCAGTTTCAATCCACGCCCCCGCGCGGGGGGCGACCTGTTTTGACGAGTGCTGTATTTTCGTCAACATGGTTTCAATCCACGCCCCCGCGCGGGGGGCGACGGGTTACACCAATCTCATCAAGCATGCTTAGGCTGTTTCAATCCACGCCCCCGCGCGGGGGGCGACCCAGATCAATACCATAGGGTGGATCACAGTCAATGTTTCAATCCACGCCCCCGCGCGGGGGGCGACTGTTTACTTCCAACTTCTTTAAAATAATACATTTATCACGTCAATTTTGCGAACCTGCCCACAAATCATACCAACGCTATTTGTATTTCAAAGAGCCTTTTATATAACTTGTTGATTTTTTATAATAAATTGCCGGCGCGAACCCACTCGGCGCAAACCATTCATAACCACTTGATAAATCCCCATAAACTCCTATTCTCCTGGAATGGAGCTTATGGTTCGCACCGGGCACTAAACCACCAGCGGGTCTTCCAAATCATATCCTTTTTTGGCGCCCACATGCTCCATCCGGCGTTTCCAGTTGGCCCCCAGGAAATAGAATCGCAGGCTGTCCTGTTCCGGGTTAATCTCTTTGATCAACCGGTCTCGAAAAAAGGCCCAGCGCGCGGGATCTACGGAGCATTCGAATACCGAATACTGCACCCGCTGGCCATTATTTTTGCAGACCTTGGCCACCCGGGCCAGTCGCCGCCGGCCCGCCGGTTCAATAGTGGAAACATCATAGCTCACGACGACCATCATAATCGCTCCTGTCCGCTTGTGGCCGCGGATAGAATGGTTTAAAAATTTTTCACCGCCAAGTCGCCGAGTTCGCCGAGGACATTTTTCCTGAAATCGGGAGTTACCGATTTCAGGAAAGCTCCCAGCCTGCGGCGCAACGCTTTATTCTTTTGCTTCCATCTTCCATCTTCCCTCTTCCAGCTACTTCCAAAGGAAGGGCGGATACCCATCCAGATCCCCGCGGATATGCCGCGCCAGGAGCATGGCCTGGAGATGAGGCAGCAGCCCCATGGTGACCTTTTCTTCTAAGAAAGGATGGACGAGTTCATCCTGTTTTCTTTTCTGGTAGGCCACCAGTACGGTTTTTCTGGTCTCGTCATCCATGAGCACTGCTCCATTTTCTTTGGTGGTAAAGCCTTTCTTCTGTACCTGATTGAGGTTGATCAAGGAAAGGACCAGGCGATCGGCAAAAACCGGTCTGAACTCCTCCATCAGGTCGAGGGCCAACCCCGGCCGACCCGGTCGATCCCGATGAAGAAAACCGACTGCCGGATCGAGTCCCACGCACTCCAGGGCGGAACGCACATCATGCATCAACAGGGTATAGAGAAACGAAAGCAGGCAATTAACACGATCCAGGGGCGGACGCCGGTTTCGTTCGGCAAAGGTAAAATCCTCCTTCTGGGAAAGGATCAGGTGATCGAAGACCCCAAAATAGGTGTGGGCCGCCTCTCCCTCGATGCCGCGAAGCACATCCAGGGATCCGTCTCCTGTCAGCATCTGAAGATTGTTCTTCAGCCGGTCATAAGCCGACCGGACCTCATCCTCTTTAACCTTCCCCGAATGATCCCGGAGCGTTCGGCCCAGGACCGAGCGGCAATTGGCGACTTTCCCCACGAGAATGGACCCGGCCATCCGGGCCGATTGACCCTCATCGTCGGCCCAACGGTATTGCTGTCTCCGCAGAAGCACATTACCGGAGACCGGCCCCTGAACCCGGGCCAGAAACCGGCCATGCTCCGAAAGAAAACTGAGTCTCACCCCCTGCTCCGCGCAAAAGCCCATCAGAAAAGGGCTGCAGGAAACCTGGCCGAAGCAGACGATCCCGCCGATGGTGTGGATCGGGAGTTGCAGGAGGACCTGGCCTTCATTCTTCACCACCACGGTTTCGCCTTCCTTGGAGAGGTAGGCCCCCTGGGTGGTCACAAATAGGGTATTTAAATGTTTTTTCAATGGTTCACCTGCTTGGCCTCTTTAGCTTATGTTTTAATGTGGCCCAGCCGCCCTCGGCTGTGAATCGCCTGAAGCTTGCCCCTTGTCATTCTGAGGAGTGGAGCGACGAAGAATCTAAGCTCAAGCGCTCTGAGGAGTTTAGATTCTTCACTCCCTTCGCTCGTTCAGAATGACAGGCCCAAAACTTTTAACCGTCGCCCGGGATCCAGGGCCATTGTGACCTGGTCCATGGTCCTGGATCCCGGCTTAAGCATTAATTTGCCGGGTCCTCCAGCGCACTCGAAAGATAACGTTTTATGTCCCTTTTCCTTCCCAAAGGCTGGGGCAGGCAGACCTCGATCAAGGAACATTGTTTGCATTTCTTTTCATAAACAGCCGGAGGGGTTATCCCCGAATCCAGGAGTTTACGCACCCCGGCGGCCGTTTCCTCTGTCGTTTTCTTCAATTCCGGTGTAAAAACTACATCATGGCGGCGCCTGATTTTTCCATAAAAAAGGGCGCCCTCCGGGACCTCCACTCCGATCATTTCCTCCAAACACATGGCCTGGGCGCAAAGCTGGACCTCGTCGCAATAATCCGGTTTCGGTTTGCCCCGCTTGTACTCCACCGGAAAAGGCCGCCACCCGCCTCCTGGCTGCGGATGAAATTCCACCACATCGGCCACCCCCACCAGCCCGAGCCGGAGAGAGCGCAAAGAAAGGCCCCGCTCGACGCGCACCCCGGCCCGGGTCTCCCCTTCCTGCTCGTGGACCCGCTCGTGCAGGATTCGGCCTTCGGCAGTCCAACGATTTTCCGCCCACACCTGCTCGATGTGAATCAAGGCGCATTGGCGCTCGCAGAAAACATAGTGCTGCAGGGCGGAAAGCATGATCAGGTTGTCTTCGGTGAAGCTCATGGCCCCTTCCAGGGTCCCCGGGCCTGGGTCCGGGTTCGGTAGAGCCTTTCGGTGAAGCCCCCCTCCTTTAGAAAAGCTTTTTCCAGCGCCCGAAGCTGCTGGTCCAGCAGGTAGTTGGTCTGGTGGATCAGGCAGAGCAGGGTGTTGGCGGCCACTTCCGCTTCCGCTTTTTCGATATAGGCCCTATAAGTCTCATAAGACCTATCCTGGCGGTAGCATAAGCCCCGGACTTCACGGGCCTTGGGGTGGTCTTTGCCCCAAAGGGGCAGGCCCTTTTGCCGCAAAAAATCCCTGAAATCCACCAGCAGCTCCTCCAGGCTGCCCCGGGCCACGCCCACCAGCTTGAGCTCGGATTTTTTGGAGGTGCCGGAGACCTGGCTGCCCTCGGCTATATTCTGCTTGCCGCTTCGAGCCGCCTGAACCATCTGGTCGTGGGTCCGGGAGCGGCGATTGATGAAACGGTCGCAGAAAAACACGGCACCGTCATAGACGATCTCGGCCATCTTAAAAGACTGGAGGTCCTGGTAGCCGCCGTGAGGCGGGATGAGGGCGGGAGGGTCGCCGGGAAGTTTGTTTCCGTAATTTGTTGCCATTGCTTTACAGCAGCCTCCTTGGTTTACTGGAATTAACTACCAAAACCTCTAATAACTGCAAAATATGAACCAATCGCTTTCGGCTTCAGCTACCTTTCCCTTTTAAAAGCTTTTGTCTTTTCTGGGGGATTTCCAAATAGTTCTCGGGTGAAACCACCTTTTTCCGGGTCTTCCGTTCCAGGTCCTCACGGGCCTTCCCAGCCACCTCCCCGCCCTTCCGGGCCGCTTTTTTATTTTCCCGGAACCCCTGGGCGTCATCCACCCGGGTGATTTCCGTGGTGGCCGCCTCGCCTAACATGCTGAAGATCAGTTCCAGATCGGTCATGTGATCCCGGAGATTCTGTCGCTTCAGCCCCTTGACCTGCTTATGCTCGTCCGGGGTCACCCCGAAGGCGGCCTTGGCAATCTCGGCGGTTAGAATGGCGTATTCTTTTTCCTGCCGGACCTCCCGATTTTTCCATTCTTCGGTCAGCTCCTCCCGAATGGCAATCCCCCGCATCCTCTTTTCGATCCAGTCTTCGGAGTAGCCCTTGGCTTTATAGAGCGCCCGGGTCCTCTTCGTTCCCAGTTCCGGGTCTTCGATCTCCTGTACCCGCTCGTAACCCACCTTGGCCAGCCAGCGTTTGAAAGGCTCCGCTTTGGGGGAAGGGATGGACTGGATGATGCGGAAGATGCCTTCGGTGTTGGCACAGTCTGTTTCCCTCAGTTTTCCATCCGGGCGATCAAATTTCAAGGCGGGACAAAATGTACCCGAGTTCAGCTTCCGTTCCGCATCGCGCCTTTGTTTTATTTTTTTGAGTATTGCTTCTGGATCGGCGCTATCCGTTAACGCGGCCAGCACATCGGAAATAGAAAACCACCATTCATTTTTGTGGATGGTCTTCCGGATTTCTATTGCCTTTGAAAACCGCTATGTTTGTTTCCATTTATTGATATCCTCAGATTTTTTCTTTAATAGAAACCCCTTGAGGAGAATTATCTTTTAGAACGTGGACTTGATAGTCAGAAAAAGCCCTTGCCGGGGTTGAAACATCCGTCGCTCGGTTGACCTTTACCAAGTCAAAAAGCTTATGCGCCGGGGCATTTCCTAAGGCAGAGTCATGTTTAAAAACAATCAATTTTCGGGCGTTCATTTTCCCCCGAGCAGCCGAATGATCATGGTCAAACATGTTAATCAAGGCATCCCACAATAGGGAAAGGTCTTCTTCTGAAAAACCAGTTTGGGCGGCAAGATGGGCTGAAATGTATCCCTCGGCACGGTAGAGGGCGTAAGGGACAATGTGTTTTCTGCCCATAGTTCGGTTATCCCCGCTTTGTTGTTCGGCTTCTTTTTCAGTGGCTACGGCCATCCGGGTGATACTTATCTCCATCGGAACAATGGACTCTATACTTCGAGCAAAGTTTAATTGAACTGGTCCGCGGACTTGTCCACAATTAACCCCCGTAGACATAACGGCTCCAAAGGTCCTTACATCATAAAAATTGTCACACATCCACTCTCGGGCTTTTTCTACCTCATCGCCGGTTCCCTTGCGTTTTTTGTCATCCCCTTTATCTGCAACTCCGACGGCCTTATGTGCTCTCAAATGAGTCTGGTTGAGGATGGCTTTCTCCCGAATATAAATTTCATAAGGGGATTGACTACTTTTAACGATCTCAACGAAATTCCTGATTTTTCTCTTTAAACAGACATCGGTCACTAACCCGAAACTCGTTTCCGGATCAATGCGCGGCATATTGCCGGCATCAGGGTCACCATTAGGGTTTCCGTTTTCGACATCAAAGAGATAAACAAATTCGTAGCGATTTTTTATAGGTTCGTTCATTTTATTAGTCCTCCTTCTGTTTTTCGGTTTTAGTATAGAAAGCCTGTCGTTGGTGATAGTATCCAATGGCAAACATCCCTTGATCGTCAAGGCTCAGATGGGCAGGGAATTTCTCAATGCCCCCCATTATCTCTTCGATCATCTTGTCCGTCCTAAATCCATATTCCGCTTTTTGGAGGTGATGCTGAGCCAACCGGAGCAATTGGGGAAATACAACGCTCGGAGTCGCCGATGCCGATCCGTAATAACGATCCTTGATGGTGGTATTGGCACCGGGGATGGCGTCCCTCTGCGCTTTCTCCAAAACGGCAAATAGCCTCCCTAATCGGTAAGCGACGTTTGGGGATTCCTTATCCAAAGCCATACTGACCTCCTCTTTCTTTTGATGGATGCGACTTTTTCGATTTAAACAGGCCTTGATCATGGCGGCCCGCATATAGTTAATGGTTTGATCAGCTCTGATCCTTCCTATGAGGATCGAAAGTAAACTTTGTGGATAAGCGCTCCCGGTTATGATGGCCCGCATCAAAGCGCCGCCGAGAAGCGGCGGGATGTTATTTGTCTTTCTTTGAACTGCGGTCTCTTTCAAAAGCCACCATATCCCTGGAAACTCCGGTTCTTTTTCACTTCGGACGATAGCCAAATCTCGAAAATGTTGTCCAATCCTGTTGCTGATCTCTCCTACGGTGCTTACATGCCAGAAACGGACGGAAAGCCGGGAAGCGTTTGGAGACAACCCCAGGATATAGAAGCTAATATCAGGGTCATCGATACCAGGGGGCTGCTTCCCGTCCCGAACCGCTTCTAAGAAAAGTCGCACATCGGCTAAGTCCCCTGAATCGTCTCTGGGATCAAGGATCATTCCCATAAAACCCTCAATGGGGGACTCCCTCTCGGTCCAGAAGACCGTCGTGGCATCTCCGATACGAATCTTTTGACGACTCTCGAACCGGAGCAGATAATTAAGGGCTGTAGTATAGGCGAAGGCAGTATCCTCCCCTATTGGTGCATTGAAATTTTGAGATTTCTCGTACGACAAAAAGGCGTCTAAATTAAAAGATACAATGCCTGCCCCGGTAGATTGTGCACCCTGTACACCTTTTATCGCCGGATGTAAGCGAGCTATCGGTGCCGGTTTCCCCTTGATCAGACAAGTGGAGATCGTCTCGGATGAATTTTCCGCACAGTAGTTAATCCAAGCATCCCTAACCGAAGGGCGATCATGGATATATTCTAATTCTCCATCCAGTTGAAAAACAAGATTTGCACCGGATATTTCACCCCAATGTTCAAGGAACTTTTCCTCCTCAGGGTGCCATGATTCAAGAAAACCGATAACCGCCTTCAGACCGCGATCAGATATTCCTTTTCCTATTTCCTGGTGTAATTTTTTAAAAGCCGCAAAACATTTTTTAGTTCGGGCATCTTTTCCTTTGACATCCCACCCTAAGACATATCCCGTATTGTCCCACATGAAATTGGGTGTAATATCCACCGCACGTTTTTTTCCTATCATCGGAACGGTAATAGAAGCGGGTACTGTTTTGTTTTTTACCTTTGCTCGAAGATCCTTGACTTGAACAACTTGCCCATCATCATTAAGAACCACGGCAAAATGTATCTTCTGCCTACCAAATCCAAAAAGAGGGATTTTGGTTTCTGGGTTATCCTTTAACCTCTCATAATACTGATTCAGCGTCTGTAGTATCACCTCTTCACCTCCTCTCCATTTAATGCGGGGATTTCAATTATTCCCTCCCTCATAATCGCCCTGAAGAATTTGGCCTCCATTTTATTATCAAAATCAATGTCGTGCAGCATCCAACCCAAATCCTTTTCCCCCTGATGCACAGACGGCGGCACTTCCTCCGTAGGCTCAAACTGGGCCGAAAACTCCCGGCAGCCTAGATAAGGACGATGGAAACACTGCCCCTTGGCGGCCCGGCGGTCGAACATTTCCTTATGCTTGGCCGGGTTGTTGTCTTCCGAACCGTTGAAATCGAAATGGGCATCTATGACATAAGCAACATCTCGCAGGACCATGGCGGCCCGCTGCTGCCGATCTTCTTCAATGAAAACCTCAACGGGGGATCGGCCATCTTTCATCGCTTTTTTAACCGTTCCGACACCCAATTTCCCAGCCAATTCATTCCGCCGAATGTTGTCGAAACGAATCGGATTCAGCACATGGATTCGATCAATCACCCATTGAATAGCCGGTTTCCAGTAAATGGCCTCCAGCACCCCCCGGGCCGCCGAAGGGGTCATCACATCATAACTGACCCGCTCCACTTTCATTTCAGGGCGGGTAAAACAAGCGTAATCACCCCATACCTTCAACTTGATTCCGTAAGCCATCATCTCACCTCCCCTCTCTCTTCATTTTCAGATTAAACTTCTTTAAAGAGCTAAACCATGAGTGATTCCACCTCATGAAAAGATGGATCCTCCGGGCATAGTCCCAGATCCTTCCGATAAATATCTTTGTTGGTCAATATGTTGTATCGTTCGTGAATACGTTCAACCGCCCCCCCGTTTAATAAATCATAAAAAGTCCTCGGCGGAACCTGGATGGTGAACCGTTGGGCTTTACGGGCCGTTGCTCCAGGGTAATCCGTATATCGAATCTCCCTTATCAGGGCATCCGCCTCCTCATTCCAAGGAATGAGAATGGATTCCATGTAATCCTGAATGATTTTAAACTTCTGGGCGATTGTCCTAAACGGATAATCTCCAGTCCGGTTCCCGTCTAAAATCATTTTAAGAATCTGAAACTCGTCTAAATAATCCCCCTTCAGCCAATAAAGGATCTGGAAATACTCTTCCACTGCTTTAAGGCTTAGGGGATCTTGCTGATGTCGTATAACCTCCTGAGCGGTCTGGGCCGTTTGCCGGAAATATCCCGGCGGCAAACCGGACTCCGGGGTAAAAATGAAAACTTGGCCCATCCCCGGCAATAATCCTTCTCGATTACAGCGCCCGGCAGCCTGAGCTATTGAATCGATGCCGGCAATGGACCGGAATACAACCGGGAAGTCGATATCCACCCCGGCCTCAATCAACTGAGTACTGACTACCCGGCATGGCTCACCGATTTTCAGTGTTTGGCGGATTTTTTTTAGGACCGCGGTTCGATGCGCCGGGCAAATCAAGGCGCTCAAATGGAACACGCCCCCTTCCGGACGAATCAACTCAAAGGTCTCCCGGGCCTGCCTTCTGGTATTGCAAATGGTGAGGACTTGCTTGTGTTCAAGAAGCATGTTGGCCAGGGCTTGATTACTCAATGTCGGCAGGTAATCCACTTTCACCTTCTTAAAGGATTGATAAAGGAAAACCGGATCGGGAATGATTTCCCGGATGCCCTCCAGTCCATCTTTAAATTCCGCAGACTTCCCCAGAGCAGGTTGGGTGGCGGTACACAGGAGAATGGTGGTGCCGTAATGTGAGGCTAATTCTCTTATAGCCTCCAGACATGGTTTTAAAAGCGGGACCGGAAGCATTTGGGCCTCATCCAGGATCACCACGCTCTGGGCGATATTATGTAATTTCCTGCACCGGGAAGAGCGCACAGAAAAAAGGGATTCAAAGAACTGGACATTCGTAGTGACGACAACCGGGGCATCCCAATTTTCTGAGGCCAACCTTGACCAGCGGTCTTCTTCCGGAGATTCGAAATTGGAGTGGTGTTCAATTACGGCGTTTTCTCCAAGTGCCCTTCGAAAAATATCCGCGTTTTGTTCGATAATACTGGTGTATGGGATGACATAGATAATCCTTTTTAAAGAATACTTAAGGGAATGCCTCAAACCGAAGGCCAGTGAGGCAAGGGTTTTCCCTCCACCGGTGGGTACCGTTAAGGAAAAAAGGCCGGGTTTCAATTCGGCTGCCTTAAGGCAATTTTCGAATATACCCTTCCTCTCCTCGTTAAGTTTGGTTGGGGAAGCCCGATTGACCAGCTCATCCATAAAGCTTTGCAAATTCCTTTCCAAGACTTTCAGAGAAGGGTAACCCCGTCGCCAGGAGGATTTATCCGGTTCATGGAATTTTTCGGTATCCAGGAAATCGGCATCGACCAGACAGGAGTAAATCATCCGGGTCAAGAATGAGAGCTGGAAAGAAAATCGCTTTTGGTCTGAGAGGGCAAACGGTGGCTGCAAGGCAAACTTTTTTTGAAGTAGCGCAATGGGAGCGAATGAATAATCCGGGATTTTTTTCTGCAATCGGTTGTAGAGACAGGAGTCATCATTTGTTTTTCCGTCCGGAAGTCCGGCATGATGACCGGCTATGGCGTAGGCAATGAGTTTCCCCATTTCATTGAAAATGGATGAAACATGTTGAGCCCCTGCCGTAGAGTGGTCAGGCCGACCGGGCTTGGCTTCGATATGGGCCTCCGGATCGTTCATGGCGAGCAAGCGGTTCTGAAACTCGTAGGAATACTTTCCTAAATCATGCCACAACCCCGCCATATAAGCCCAATCGCCCGCGCCGAAGGGTTCAGCAAATTCCCGGGCCATCTCAGCCACATTTCTCAAATGCTCCTCCAGCGGCTGCCATTCCTCCGGCGGCCGGACGGGCAGGCTGTGGGCGTAGAATTTTTGGGGCATGGACGGTCCTTTCACTTTTTCGGTTTCCAAGTCCCGCGGTTCGCGGGATGGCTGGGCCACATTTTCCCCCTACCCTCCCTTACCATCCTGGATCCCCCCGGCTTACTACCTGCCGGGGCAGGCTTATCGAGTCCGGGATGACGAATAAAGGCGAATAGTCCCCCTCACCCCGGCCCTCTCCCCCAGTGGGTAGCGGGTGTATAGTAGCTGAGGTGATGTTTCTCTCGCCCGCTTCGCTCGAGCTCTGTAGAGATCGCAGAGATCATTTTTTATTGGCTGCCGTTGAGAGGGACGGCAGCCAATAACCGCCTCTGGCCTTCGGTCGTTAGGTCTTTTCCGCTAAGCGGCAGACAGCTTTTTCCTTGCCGGCCCCTCGCCGGCAGAGATTGTCTTTATCTTTCCCCAAGGCGGCTGTTGGCTCCTGATCCGGCAGGCGAGGTCGCCTGCCCTACTTTTTTTGGTATCCGGCTTTGGGCTCCTTGAGCTGAAAGCCGATCTTTTTTCGCTGGCCAGCCGGCGGCTTCGGCGGGGTCATCAGCTCCCGGATGGCGTCGAAGACAACTTTGAACTGAGCGTCGTATTTTCGTTCCATCTGGGACAGCTTTTCTCTTAGCTCTTCGTGGTTGCTCAAAATCTCCCGGAGTCGGGTAAAGGTCCTCATTATCTGGATATTCACCATAATAGCCCGCTCGGTATTAAGGACGCTGGATAGCATGGCGACTCCATTTTCGGTGAAAACATAAGGCAAGTACTTGTAATGCTGTCCCCTTTTTAAGGTCACAAATTGTGACCTTAAAAGTTCTTCAGTTTCTTCTTTGGTCAATTGGAACATGAAGTCCTCTGGAAACCGCTTCAAATTTCTTTTGACGGCCTGGTTTAGGGCCTTGGTCTTTACTTGGTAAAGATTCCCCAACGTTTGATCCAACATTACCTTTTTCCCCCTGATCGACAGGATTTTACTCTCGATCAATTCCGGGGGCAGAATATCCATTTTTTCCAACTGGGGTCCTCCTTTCAAAGCTGCCATTTCCCTGCCGACCGGCCGGGCGACTGTGGGAGTAGCATGTTTGGGGCCTGGGCGGCTCCTAATCCGGCAGGCGGGGTCGCCTGCCCTACTACGGGACTCTAAGCTTCCAAATTGGAATCTTAAAGAGGCATATTTCTTATCTCGTTCTTGTCTTGAGGTCGCAAAATGCGACCTCAAAAATTTGCTTTTCTCTGGTCTCAATTGAAAGCTTCGTTCAAAAAAAACCCGTTCATCGTGAAATAAACGGGTTTTTTATTCGAACGTCTCATACAACCCTCCTGTGGGAAAAGGCCGGGGTGAACGGTTTTCTGTAATTCCGTGTGTATTCCACGGTGATCCGGCCACCCATTCCACGCACATCCGGCCACTGATTCCACGAGGATCCGGCCACTGATTCCACGGCCATCCGGCCACCCCGGAAGAACGGAGGTATCGACGCGGGATAACCCCTGATACCCTGTGCTGCAAAAACTCGACAAGAGGAGGCACAGGGTCCAATGGAGAGGTTATCTATGCGCAAGATCAAAGAAGTCATCCGGTTAAAATGGGAACAGCGACTGACCAACCGCGCCATTGCCCGGAGTTGTTCCATCGGGCGGTCTACCGTAGGCGAGTACCTTCGCCGGGCCGCAGCCGCCGGTTTAAGCTGGCCTTTGCCGGAGGAGCTGGATGAGGCCGAACTGGAACGGAAGCTTTTCCCTCCTCCGCCGCTTATTCCCTTCGAGTTGCGTCCTATTCCGAACTGGCCGGAGATCCATCAGGAACTCCGACGCAAGGGCATGACCCTGTTTCTCCTCTGGGAGGAACATCGACAGGTCAACCCCGACGGTTTTCAATATAGCTGGTTCTGCGAGCACTACAATCAGTGGGCCGGGAAACTCGACCTGGTCATGCGCCAGCACCATCGGGCCGGAGAGAAAACCTTTCTCGATTATGCCGGGCAAACGGTCCCGGTGATCAAGGCGACCACCGGGGAGATCCGGGAGGCCCAGATCTTCCTGGCCGTTCTGGGGGCCAGCAGTTACACCTATGCCGAGGCCACCTGGACACAACAACTGCCGGATTGGATCGGCTCCCACGTTCGGGCCTTGACTTTCTTCGGCGGGGTGACCGAAATCTGGGTCCCGGACAACCTGAAAAGCGGGGTTCGTAAGGCCTGTCGCTACGACCCGGACATCAATCCCACCTACCAGGACCTGGCCACCCATTACGGCTGTGCCGTTATCCCCGCTCGGAAATACCGGGCCAAGGATAAGGCCAAAGCGGAGGCAGGTGTACTCTTAGTTGAACGTTGGATACTGGCCCGGCTCCGGAAAATCACCTTCTTTAGCTTGAGCCAACTCAACCGGGCCATCCGGGAGTTGCTGGAATGGTTTAATGCCCACGCTTTCCAGAAACTGCCCGGCTCCCGGCGTTCCCAATTCGAAGCCCTGGATAAACCGGCGCTCCGGCCGCTCCCGGCCCAGCCCTACGTCTTTGCCGAATGGAAAAAGGCCCGAGTCCATATCGACTACCATGTCGAGGTCGACGGCCATTACTACTCGGTGCCCTATCCACTGGTCAAACAGCAACTCGATATCCGGTTCACGCAACAGACGATAGAGGCCTTCTTCCGAAGCCGCCGAGTGGCTTCCCATATCCGCTCCTACCGGAAAGGCGGGTTCACCACGCTCAAAGAGCACATGCCCCAGGCGCATCAGCAATACCTCGAATGGACGCCCCAGCGGCTGATCCGTTGGGCCGCCGAAACCGGCCCCCTAACCTCCCGCCTGGTGGAAGCCATTCTGGGCGCCCGGACCCATCCTCAGCAGGGTTTCCGTAACTGCCTGGGTATCCTGCGACTGGGTAAAGCCTACGGCGCCGACCGACTGGAGAAAGCTTCCGGCCGGTCCCTGGCCCTTGGAGGCCTCGGGTACCGCACCGTGGAATCCATCCTCAAAAACGGCCTGGACCGAAGACCCCTGCCGGTGGCCGCCTTGCCCGCCCCGGTGGTGGAACACGACAACCTGCGCGGGTCTCAATACTACCAGTAAGGAGGACCGCTATGCTGACTCATCCGACGTTCGAAAAACTCCAGACCCTGCGGCTGGCCGGTATGGCCCGGGCCTTCGAAGATCAACAACGACTCCCCGAGATCGACTCCCTCAGCTTCGAGGAACGCCTGGGACTGCTGGTCGATCGGGAAATGACCGACCGGGAGAACCGCCGAATGAAAACCCGTCTCCGTCAGGCCCGGTTGCGCCAACAGGCGGCCCTGGAGGATGTCGACTTCCGCCATCCCCGCGGCCTGGATAAATCCCTGATCGCCCAGTTGAGTTCCTGCCACTGGATCGCTCAGCACCACAATATCCTCATCACCGGGCCCACGGGATGCGGTAAAACCTTCCTGGCCTGTGCTCTGGCCCATAAAGCCTGTCGAGAAGGCTACACGGTTCGCTATCTCCGTCTCCCCCGTCTCTTCCAGGACCTCCAGATCGCCAAAGGGGATGGGCGTTATCCCAAGCTTCTGGCCGCCCTGGCCAAAACCGACCTGATCGCCTTGGATGACTGGGGAATAGCCCCCCTGGCCGACGAACAGCGCCGGGACCTCCTGGAACTCCTCGAAGATCGTCACGGCCTCCGTTCCACCCTCGTGGCCGCGCAACTCCCGGTGGATAAATGGCACACCCAGATCGGGGATCCCACCCTGGCCGATGCCATCCTGGATCGCCTGATCCACAACGCCCATAAAATACCCTTGAAAGGAGACTCGATGCGAAAACTTAAATCTTCGTTGACTTGTGGTGCGGCTTTGGAGTAACCATATTTTTACCCGCGTCGCTTCGCTCCGGCAGTTGGCCGGATGACCGTGGACTGGCCGGCCGGATAATCATGGATTAGGTGGCCGGATGCTCGTGGAATGGGTGGCCGGATGGCGTGGAATAGGCAATTCCGACAAGGAATAACATTTTCTTACCCTGAAGGCAATGGATTCCGGTTCAACTTATGGTAGTTTAATAACATACCATAATGCCACCACCTTGGCAGTCTGGTCTTATATTTATTAAGGGTCCGGGAAAATAATCCACTTGAGGTCACAATTTGTGACCTCAAGTTTTTAACATTTTATTATTTCAATCTCACGGCCTACCGTATAAAATTTGACCAGACCAAAAGGATCATTTTGGCCCAATCGGTGGGATATCCGAAAAAATATCTGAAGAGAAAGGAAGGACCGTTGGACCTTAAAATTAAAAAGCTCCAGGAACAAATTTGCCTTCTACAGCAGGAAAAAGCGGAACGGGAGGCCGCCCTTCCGGCGCATTCCATCCGCCCGCATCAACTGTTGATCATCGAGGATATAGAGGAGAAAATTGAGCAAAAAGAAAAAGAACTCGGGTCCCTGATCGGAGAAACATAACTTTATATTTACAGATAATTTCTCGTCATCCCCGAAGGCTTTTATCGGGGATCCAGTGCTCTTTTAAAATGCCTGGATTCCCGCTCAGAAGCGCTGCGGGAATGACGATTTATGACGTTGTTACGATTTTGGGACCATTTAAAACGGTCGCTATAGCGTTATAAGGTAACAAATGGTTAGAAATTCAGCGTCGTCAAATAGACAAAGGCCCCATTTTTTACCGTCAAGATCACCGCGGGCTTGACCGCATTCCCATCAATCCCCAGGTCCATTACCCCGGAGACGGCCGGAAATTTTCTGGTCTGGGTCAGGGCCAGCCGGACCTTTTCCCCTTCGACGGACTTGGCCCGTTCCATGGCATCCAGTAAAACGAAGTAGGCATCGGCCCCCAGGGCGTGAAAGGCAGTGATGTCTTTTTCCCGGGGAAATTTTTTGGTGAAGTTGCTGATAAATTCTTTGGCCAACGGAGTGGCCGCCCCCTGGGGATGAAAATGGCCGATGAAATGCATCCCCTCCACGGCCGGACCGCCGATTTGGATCAACTCCGGAGTCTGGGCGCCGTCCGAGCCGAAGATCGGGACGTTCAACCCCAGTTCCCTGGCCTGGCGGGCGATCAGGGCGTCTTCAGTGTAGTAGTTGGGGATGAACAGCACGTCCGGCTTGGCGGCCAGGATGGTGGACAACTGGGCGGAGAAGTCCTGGTCTCCGCCCTGACAGAAGCTTTCAACAACTATTTTCCCGCCCATTTTGATAAAGGCCCTCTTGAAAAACTCGGCCAGTCCCACGCAATAATCCTGGGATTTATCGGTCAGCACCGCGGCCCGGCGGGCCTTAAAATTAGTGAAGGCAAATTTGGCCGCGGCCTCGCCCTGAAAGGTATCCAGGAAGCACACCCGGAAGACGTACTTTTTCCCCTGGGTGACCAAGGGGTTAGTGGCCGTGGGCGAAACCATGGGGACCCGGGCTTTTTCGGCGATGGGCCCGCCGGCCAGGGTGTTGCCGCTGATGGCCTCACCGATGATGGCCGAAACCTTGTTTTTTTCGATCAGCCGGCTGACCGCGTTGGCCGCTTCGATCTTGTCGCTCCGGGTATCGACCAGAAACAATTCGACTTTCTTGCCCAGGACCGTGGGTTTCATGGCGTTAGCCGTCTGAATCCCGGCCCACTCCATCTGCCCGAAGGAGGCCACCCCGCCGGTCATGGGTAGATAAACCCCGATCCGAACGGTGTCCTGTGCCAGGCATACGGAAGACGATGTCAAGAATAATCCCAGAAAGAAAAGCCCTGCTTCGATTTTTTTAAACATACCCCCCGCCTCCTAAATTAGGGCGCATGCCCCTCCTAAAAATCATATAATTTTAGGCCCAGATATTTCTGATATCTTTCAAAATCCTTATCCAGAGTGAACACCGGGTAATGGTTTTTCAATCCAACGGCACAAATCAAAAAATCAATGTGCGAACCCTGTATCCCGTGACTTCGACATTGATTGGAAAAAGAGGCGGCCAGCTCATAGTGCTCCAATTCCAGCTTTTCGTCATCAAAGACCCGCAGTTTCAGGCGTAGCTGGTTGAATTTGTTTTCATCGACGATGCCGGATAATAATTCCTGACGGATAGGACCGATCATGGCTGCCCGCAGGTCTTTGATCAGATCCGCCAGTTCATTAATGATTCCCTGTTGCCCTTCGGTTTTCGGTTTTTTGCGGAAAGCCAGTGACCAGACAGACGTATCAACCAGGACTTTCACGAACGGTCCCGCCCTTTTTTATAATCATAGCCCGGGTAATAGGAAACAGTCCCAAAGAGCTCGATCACTTCTTCCTGCCGGCGCCTTTGAATAAATTCCTTCAAGGCCGTGTTGACCGTTTCTTTTTTCGTCTTAAGGCCTCCTACTTTCTTGGCCAGCAGGAGCAAGGAATCGTCGATAGCTAAATTGGTTGCCATTCGCCACCTCCAATTCTCAGTATTTTACACATTAAATTGTGTAAAGACAAGGGTCTAATTACAGATAGCGGGCTACTCGCCCTTTTCCCGCTTACGGAAATACACCCGGATCGGGGTCAGGTCCAATCCGAACTCTTTCCGCAACTGGTTGACCAGGTACCGTTGATAAGAGAAATGAACCTTCTCCGGATAATTGACGAAGAAGACAAAGGTCGGCGGTTTCACCCCCACCTGGGTCCCGTAAAAGATCTTGACCCGCTGACCGCCCATCAGGGGCAGCGAATGTCCGGCCAGGATCTTTTTCAGGGCCTGGTTTACCTGTCCGGTTCCCACCCGCTGGGTGTATTGGAGGTAAACCTTCCGGACGGTTTTCATCAAGTGCCCCATACCGTAACCGGTTTGGGCGGAAAGCGGGATGAAGGGGGCAAAGGCCAGATATTTGAGCTGATAGCGGAGTTCTTCCAGATAGGCCTTTTTTTTGACGGTCTGGGCAATCAGGTCCCATTTGTTGATCCCCACCAGGCAGGCCCGACCCTTTTCAAAGGCCAATCCGGCGATCCGGGCGTCCTGATCGGTGACCTGATCCTGGGCATCGAGCAGGATAACCGCCAGATCGCAGCGATCCAGTGTTCTAATGGCTTCCAGGACGCAGTATTTTTCCAGACGCAGCGAAACGCGGGCCTTGCGCCGAATCCCGGCCGTATCGATCAGCAGGTATTTCTGCCCCTGAAATTCAAAAGGGGTATCGATCGCATCGCGGGTGGTCCCGGGAACGGGGCTGACCATCACCCGATCCACCCCCAGCAGGGCATTGACCAGGGAGGACTTGCCCACATTGGGCCGGCCGATGATGGCCAGGGACAGGACTTCTTCCGAGGGAGCGACCTCTTCGGTCCGGGGGATATGACGGGCGATTTGCTCCTCCAGTTCGCCGATCCCCAATCCGTGGAGCGCGGAGACCGGCAACAGGCTTTCGATGCCCAACCGGTAGAATTCACCCGAATGTATCTTCCCGACCGGCATGGTCGACTTTGTTGACGGTATAAATGACCGGTTTGGCCGTGCGGCGCAACCGCTCCATCACCATTTCGTCGGTGGGGGTCAGGCCGGCCTTTCCGTCTCCCACGAAGACAATCAGGTCGGCCTCGTCGAGCGCCACCTCGATCTGTTCCTGCATCCCTTCCCCGAGCGGTGAATGATGATCCCACTCAAACCCGCCGGTATCGACCAGGGTCAGGGCTTTGCCCTCCCAGGACAGTTCCTGGTAATTACGGTCCCGGGTGACCCCCGGCTGATCGTCCACCACGGCTTTTTTTCTCTTGATCAACCGATTGAAGAGGGTCGATTTGCCCACATTCGGGGCCCCCACCAGGGCGACTATGAATCCCATTACAACTCCTTTATTAGTTTTCTCAAATGACGGTAAGGCTTGAAAAGGTCATGGGTTCACCCAACACTTTAAGTTTTCCACCGCCTTCGGGATGCAGGTTTCAAAATAGGTTTTTCCTTTAACGCGGCTCAGGAAAGCGAAGGCCCCCAGGATCTGTAAATTCCGCTGAAAACCGATGATTCGGTAATGGGTCCTAAAACCTGAAAAAGGGATAGCAGTTCTCTCCGAAAGTTCCTGAAAATAATAATCGATCAGCTTTCTCCTGAACGGTCATGCAAAGCCCTACATAAGGGTCGATCAATAAGGAGGCCAGGTCGTACTGCGGTGGCCCCAATCGCCCTCCCTGAAAATCAATAAATCCGAAACCCTTCGGCAAAACCATAATATTACGCGATTGAAAGTCCCGGTAAAGGAAAAAAAGCGATTTTTCCTGATCCACCCGCAGGGCGATCTCCTTGAATTCGGCCAGGGCCGCCGAATCGATTTTCCCTCGGCCCAGATATCCCCGGAGAAAGGAACGGATAAAATATTCGCTTTCCCGTTTCCAGGAAAAGAGACCATCGTAAACCGGGGTATCGTAACACTGCCGGGGATCAAATCCTTGAGAACCATCCACCTGGATCTTCACCAGATGTCTTAGGATTTTTTTGTAAGCGCCAATTATATCACTATTTTTTTTATTTACCCAATCCTGCAGGGTGACATCTCCGAAATCCTCCAGCAGAAAAATTCCCAACCGCCGATCGAAGTCTTTGACGGCCGGGGTAGGGATCCCCCGGGAAGCTAAATGCCGGCCGATATAATAGAAAGAACTGTTTTCCGACGGGGCCCCTTTTCTTCCCCCGGGATGATCCACCAGGATGAAGGTTTTTGGGCCCATTTTAACCCGGTAAACCTTTCGGTCCGACCCGTCTCCTTTCAGGCAGTGAACAGGTCTTCGGCCGGTATAACCATAAGCCGCCGGAAGGGTAGACTTCAAGTAATGGGTTAACTTTCTCATCTTTTTTTTAAGAATTTGTTTTTCGTCGTCATTCCCGCAACGCTTCTGAGCGGGAATCCAGGTCTTTTTCAAGGACTTGGATCCCCGATAAAAGCATTCGGGGATGACAGGTTACCTGTAATTCATAAAGAGACCTCTGATATTTGCCTGCACTCTCTGAGACTCTTTATCTCAGCGTCAAATAATATCTCCCAGTAAATCGTTTGTCACAACTCGCCCTTCCGAGACGATGGCCCCCTCGATCCGGACCCCTTCCCGCACGGTGACCCGATCCCAGAGGATGGTATTCCGCAGGCTGCAGCCTTTGCCCAGCCGGCAGTTTTCTCCCACGGCGCCCCACCCTTCCAAACGCACTCCTTCGTCGATTCGAGCCCGCGGATGAAGGCACCAGCCCGGAGGAGTAAATCCAGGTCCTCGGCCGGAGTCGAAGAAGGTCAGGGTTTTGCCGGCAAGGAAGTCCTCATGCAAGGCCCGGTACGATTCGAGGGTCCCCATATCCCGCCAGTAAATGTCCTTCACCCGAAAAGCCCAGAGCGGTATCCCCTGGCGAATCAGGGCCTGATAAACCGGGATGATATCGTAATAGGCCGCCGGTGGAAGATGTGCAAATATTTCTCGATTGAGAATATGAATTCCGGTGAAGGCCCATTGCCCGCCGGAAGGGACCCGCAATCCCCGGATTCTTCCCCCTTGGTCCACCAGGATGTTATTGAAAAAGGAATAATCATGCACCACCAGCGTGACCGGTCCCTGGTGCTTCCGGTGGAATTCGATGGCCGGGGACAAATCGATATTGGTGAGGATATCGCCGTTCAGCACCAGAAAGGGATCGGAGCGCCAGAAACCTTCGGTATTCTTAATCCCTCCCCCGGTTCCCAGGAGGACAGGCTCCAGGAGAAGTCGAAGGTCGTCGAAGCGGTCCCGATGATCGGGTTGAGCCAGAAAGGATTCAATCTGCTCGGAAAGGTGGTGGGAATTCAGGATCAGCCGCCGAACCTGAAAACGGGCCAGGGCCTCAAAAATCCAGGTCAGCAACGGGCGGTTGAGCAGCGGGAAGAGCGGCTTGGGTTTTAATAAAGTTAACGGCCGGAGCCGGGTGCCCTCCCCTGCCGCCAAAACCATTGCCTCCACTGGGCGCCCTTTCCTTGGTTCGGTCTGGGACCGGGTTAGATGCCCAGATAGGCTTCCTTGACGTGGGGATTGTTGAGCAGTTCCCGGCCGGTGCCCTCCATCACGATGCGGCCGTTTTCCAGCACGTACGCCCGATGGCAGATCGACAGGGTATGCATGACATTCTGCTCCACCAGCAGCACCGTCATCCCTTCCTGATTGATCCGCTGGACGATCTGAAAGATCTCCATAACCAGGATGGGGGCCAGTCCCAGGGAGGGCTCATCGAACATCAGGATTTCCGGCAGGGACATCAATCCCCGTCCGATGGCGCACATCTGCTGCTCGCCGCCGCTCATAGTCCGCGCCTGTTGTTTGCGCCGTTCCTCCAGGCGGGGGAAGAGGCGAAAAACCTCCTTGAGGGTTTCGCTGCGTTTGGCCTTGGCCTTGGGGGTGAGCGACCCCATGATCAGGTTTTCTTCCACGGTCATTTCGGGAAATAAACGCCGGCCTTCCGGCACATGGGCGATGCCCTGCTCAATGATTCGGTAATCCGGGATCTGATCCAGGCGGGACCCCTTAAACTCGATCGAACCCTTCAGGGGATGCAGCAGACCGGAAATAGTCCTCAAGGTGGTTGATTTCCCGGCGCCGTTGGCCCCCACCAGGACCACGATCTCCTGCTCCCGAACCTCGAAAGAGACATCCCAAAGGACCTGCACGTCCCCGTAAGCGACGTCAATATTACTTACCTTGAGCATACTCTTCCCCTAAATAGGCCTCGATCACCTGTGGATTTTTCGCCACCTCCTGGGGGGAGCCTTCAGCAATGGGCTGCCCGTGATTGATGGCCAGTATCCGGCTGGAAATGGTCATCATGACCTTCATGATGTGCTCGATGATGATAATGGTGACGCCCCGGCGATTGATCTCCTTGATCAGGTCAATGGCCAGATCCACTTCCTTGGGGGTCAGTCCGGCGCAGGTTTCATCCAGAAGCAGGAGCTGGGGTTGGGTGGCCAGGGCTCGGGTGATTTCCAGCCTTTTGCGCAGTCCGATGGGCAACCCCTTGGCCTGCTGATCTTTATAAGAAGTAAGGCCGCAAAACTCGATCATCTCCAGGGCCAGTTTCTGGGCCTCCTTAATGGTACTGACCCGGCAGAAAGACGAGGCCACCACGTTTTCCAACACCGTCATCCTGGCCAGAGGTTTTACCACCTGAAAAGTCCGTGCGATGCCCAGCTTGCAGATCTCATGAGTCTTCAGACGATTAATCGTCCGGCCGTTAAAGGAAATCTCCCCGGAAGTCAGAGGAAAATAGTTGTTGATGAGATTGAAGATAGTTGTTTTCCCCGACCCGTTGGGGCCGATCAGTCCGAAAATTTCCCCTTTTTCCACCTGGAAGGTCACTCCGTTGACGGCGGAAAGCCCCCCAAAAAATTTAACTAATCGCGTGCGCTCCGAAAATAGGCATAATTTTCCCTCCCACCCCAGCCCGGCGATTAATCGCACTCGGGCTGATGATGGATCACCTGATCACCTTGGTGCCGGCTTTTTAACAAAAAACCCCTTAATCTTCCCCCAATCCCCCACCAATCCGTTGGACAGGTAAAGAATGGTCAGGACCACCAGCAGCCCGAAGGCCAGGGCGTGCCCCTGACTGACCCACTTGGGAGCCAGCCCGAAAAAGGCCGTGCGAAAGAGTTCCTGAATGCCCACCATGACCAGTGCTCCGACCGTGGGCCCCCAAAGCGTGGCCACGCCGCCCAGGATCCCCACCAGGATGGCCTGAATGGAGATATTATGCAGGGAAAAAACTACCGAGGGGTCTATAAAGCCCATGTAATTCAGATAGAAGGCCCCGGCGGTGCCGGTAAAAAAGGCGCTGATGGCTAAGGAAATGTTTTTATAGCGGGTGGTATTAATCCCCAGCGATTCGGCGGCATCCTGGTCTTCGCGAATGGAAACAAAGTAGTAGCCCAGTTTGGAATGCATCACCAGGGAGATCACTCCCAGGCAGAGGACGGTGATCCCGAAGGCCAGATAAAAATAGGGAAGCTTGCTGCCGAAGCTCTGAATGATCAGGATCCCCACCATGCCTTCGGTAAAATCCACCCAGTTGTTGGCCACCAGCCGCAGGATCTCGCCGGTGGCCAGGGTGCCCAGGGCAAAATAAGGCCCCCGCAGGCGAAAGCAGAGGTAGCCGATGAAAAGCCCCAGGAGTACGGCCGAGGGGCCTCCCAGCAGCATACCCCACCAGGGGGAGAGTTCCAGCTTGGTATGGAGGATGCCGGCCGTATAGGCCCCGATTCCGAAAAAGGCCGCATGGCCAAAGGAGACCTGCCCGGTATACCCGGCCAGCAGGTTCCAGGAGGAGCCGATGATGACCCAGATCAGGACCAGGATCATCAGGTGCTGGTAGTAATCATGGTTGACCAGCAGGGGCAGAACCCCGACCAGAACAAAAATGATGAACGGCTTGATCCAATCTTTTTTCATCGTCCGACCTTAAATTTTGGTGAGCCGTTTCAGCCCGCCGGGCAGGAAAACCAGCACCAGCAGGAAGATGACCATGCCCACGGCATCCTTGTACCCCATGGAAATATAGGTAGCCCCCAGGGATTCGGCGATCCCCAGGGTCAGTCCGCCCAGGATGGCCCCCACCGTGCTGCCCAGCCCGCCGAGGATGGTAATGACAAAGGCCTTGAGGGTAAAGGGGCCTCCCAGGTCCGGAAAAAGGTAATAGACGGGAAGCAAGAGCGAACCGGCGGCGGCGTCCAAGGCCGAACCCAGGGCATAGGTGGTAAAGGTGATCTGCCGCTGGTTGATCCCCATCAGGGTAGCCGCGTCCTTATCCTGGGCCGTGGCCCGAATGGCCCGGCCGATATCCGTTTTCATCAGAAAGAAAAAAAGCCCCAGGGTCAGGCCGATGGCAATGAAAAAGGCGATGGTCAGGGGATAATTGAAGGACAGCGGGCCGAGATTGAAGGCTTTATTGGCGTAACTGACCCGGATCGACTGATAATCGGAGCTGAAGATAAAGCGCATGGTCTCGGTCAAACAGAGCCCGATGCCGACGGTCATCAATACCTGGTTTTCAGGCAGGATGGATTCCTTGCCGATCAGGGGATCAAGCAGGTATTTCCCGATAAACAGGGCCACCAGAAACATGACCGGCATGGTGATCAGAATGGTAATATACGGGTCGAGGCTGAAGTAATGGAAACAGACAAAGGTGATATACATGGAGGTCATCAGAATCTGCCCGTGGGCCAGGTTGATAATGCCCATGACCCCCATGATCAGGGTCATCCCGATCCCGATCAGGGCGTATAGCCCGCCGATCAGGATCCCGGCCACAATGGTTTGGGAGAAGACTAACATAGCCGCTTCCTTGACTTCGAAAAAAGGTCTTTCGGGCAGGCCCCTTTCGAGGGCCCGCCCGGATCAAATTCCCGCTGGCCGGTTAACGGCTTTTCCAGGGCTTGTGCGGATATTGGTAGGGTGCGGTGGCCACTTCCTTCGGCCAGACGCATTCCAGCTTGCCCTTGATCCACTGGACCAGATAGGTGGGGACCTTGTTCTGGTTGGTCATCTTTCCGTAGGAGGCGAATTTCACCTTGCCGAAAACGGTCATCAGATCGGTGGCCGCCAGGGCCTGCCGAATATCCTCGGCCGAAAACGATTTGGCCCGTTTCAGCACGTCGGCAATGACCTGCATGGCGGCATAGGCCTCGGCCCCGTGATACTCGGTTTCCTTGCCGAACTGTTTTTTGTAATTTTTGAAATAATCCATGGCCCCCGGATAAGGCAGGGTGGGCACCCAGAGATCGGCCGAGAACACCCCTTCGGCCGCCTTGCCGGCATTCTGATAAAAATCAGGCAGGGTGAAACCGGCCCCGCCGCCGACAAACATTTTGGGGTTGATATCCAGTTCCATGGATTGGCGCATGATCAAAGAAGCGTCCATCACGTAGGAGATCATGTACACTAAATCGGGGTTGCCGTTCTTCACTTTGATCAGCAGGGGTTTGAAGTCCACGGCCCCGTGTTCATAGCCCTCTTTCAGGAGCACCTGGACCCCCATGGCTTTCAAGGTCTTCTCCGCATCTTTGGAACCGCTGGTGCCGAAGAGGGTGTTTTCAAACAGGATCGCCGCGGTCTTGGGTTTGGCCACTTCCTTATAGAAACTTTCCGCGGCATTGGCATACTCGCTGACCGGGGGATTCAACCGGAAGACGTAGTTCCAGCCCTTCTCGGTAATATCATCGGCCGACCCGGTATTGATCAGGAAGGGAATCTTTTTTTGCTGCGCCACTCCGGCGATGGAATAGGTTTCCGAGCTCCCGTACCCCCCTCCGAGCATGACCACATTGTCCTTGGAAACCAGTTTTTCAACCGCCGACCGGGCGATGTCCGGCTTTCCGGTGTCATCTTCGAACAGCAATTCAATTTTCTTGCCCTTGACGCCGCCGGCCTTGTTGATCTCGTTTAAGGCCATGACAAAGGAGTTCTTTTCAATCTCCCCGAACTTGGCCTTTTCCCCGGTCAGAGGCAGGATAATCCCGACCTTGATGACCTCCTGGGCGTTGACCGTGGCCGGACCCCAGAGCAACCCGGCCAGCAATAGAAAAAACACTCCCCAGACAACCCAACGATTTCCTCTGCCCATAGCACACCCTCCTCCTTAGTTTGGTTATCAAATTCGAAATACGAAGCACCAATGAGTTAAGAAATTCGAAATCAAGGCCGCGAAGGTCAACAAATAAATCCGAAATTAAGAGTTTTAACAATGAGTTATTAGAAAATTTCTGTCAAGATTTTTTTTCGAACAGGTCCTTCGCAGCTCGAGTGACCACTAATACCGAAAATAATCCGGCGACTGTCACTTAGGATGAAGGAGGCGAAGGGCTCAGGACTGACAAGCTGGGATATCCCACGGTTGGATTTTCATGTTTTGGGTGCTCGCAGGCCTGAGAGTTTCATTATGCGGCAATGTTCAATCTCGCTGAGACCCTGCCCCTAAATTCCTTGACGAAACTCCGCGAACCGTTTACATTTTCAAGTATGGCTAATCAAGACCTGGACTTTGAAATCGAAAAAACCATCGGGGAAAACCTGCGGGAATTGACCATTCCCGAAGTCCTGCCGCTGCTCCCGGTGCGGGACGTGGTGATTTTTTCCAATATGATTCTGCCGCTGATTGTTTCCCGGGAAGGGTCTATCCAGGCCGTGGAAAAGGCCCTGGTTCAGGATCGCCTGGTTTTCCTGGTGGCCCAGAAAGACCAGACCCAGGAAGACCCGATGCCGGAAGACCTTTATACCGTCGGCAGCGTGGCCTTGATCTTACGGATGATGAAACTGAACGACGGGCGGTTAAAGATTCTGGTTCAAGGTATTTCCCGGGCCGGGACCCTGGAGTTTCTCGAGCAGCGCCCTCCTTCCGGGTTCAGATAAAAACCCTCCCCGATCTGGAAGCGGCCCGGGAGCCGGTGGAAACCGAGGCCCTGATGCGCAATGTGCGGGAGCAAAGCGAAAAAATCCTCTCCCTCAAGGGGTTGCTCTCCCAGGATGTCATTGCCATTTTGAACAGCGTGGAGGAGCCCGGCCTGCTGGCCGACCTGGTGGCCTCCAACCTGCGTTTAAAGATCGACGAATTCCAGAGTCTCCTGGAATTGGTGGACCCCCTGGAACGGCTGCAAAAGGTCTACGAACACTTAGGCAAGGAACTGGAAGTTTCCACGGTTCAGGCCCGCATTCAATCCGAGGCCAAGGAAGAAATGTCCAAGAGCCAGCGGGAATATTTTCTTCGAGAACAAATGCAGGCCATTCGCCGGGAACTGGGGGAGTACGACGAGCGCCAGCAGGAAGTGACCGAGTACCGGGACAAGATCAAGAAACTGCATCTTACCCAAAGAAACCGAGGCCGAGGCCCTGAAGCAACTGGCCCGGCTGGAGCAGATGCATTCCGAATCGGCCGAAATTTCCATCGTCCGGACCTACCTGGACTGGATCGTCAGCCTGCCCTGGGATAAAAAGACGCGGGACAAAATCGATGTCCGCTCCGCCCAGCAAATATTGAATGAAGACCACTATGATCTGGAAAAGGTCAAAGACCGGATTCTGGAATATTTGAGCGTCCGAAAACTGAACCCCAAGATGAAAGGACCCATCCTCTGTTTTGTGGGCCCGCCCGGGGTCGGGAAAACCTCCCTGGGGCGCTCCATCGCCCGGGCCCTGGGTCGGAAATTTATTCGCATCTCCCTGGGCGGAGTCCGGGACGAAGCCGAAATTCGAGGGCACCGCCGAACCTATATCGGGGCCATGCCGGGACGCATTTTATACGGGTTGAAACAGGTGGGAGTGAACAACCCGGTTTTCATGATGGATGAAATCGATAAGCTCGGGGCCGATTACCGGGGAAACCCGGCCGCCGCCCTGCTGGAGGTACTGGATCCCGAACAGAACTTCGCCTTCAGCGATCATTACCTGAGCCTGCCCTTTGACCTGTCCTCGGTCATGTTCATCACCACGGCCAATATGACCGATCCGATCCCCTCGGCTTTGCGGGACCGGATGGAGATCATCGAGATTCCCGGCTATTCCGATGACGAAAAACTTCATATCGCCCTTTCTTATCTTTGGCCGCGCCAGGTCCGGGAACACGGTTTGGGCGAGGCGCGCCTGACCATCCACAGCCAGTCCCTGCTGAAGATCATTAACGAGTACACGGAAGAAGCCGGGCTTCGCAATTTGGAGAAAGAGCTCGGGGCCATTTGCCGGAAAATCGCCCGAAAGGTGGCCGAAGGGGAAAAGGGCGCTTTCAAGGTCACTCCCAAGACCTTGCACCGCTATTTAGGCCCTCCCGTGTTTCTACCCGACGAAATCCGTAAAAACCACGAAGTGGGGGTGGCCACCGGCTTAGCCTGGACGCCCAGCGGGGGTGAAGTGTTATACGTGGAAACGACGATCATGAGAGGCAAAGGCAATTTCCAGCTTACCGGACAATTGGGGGAAGTGATGAAGGAATCGGCGCAGGCCGCCCTCAGTTATGCCCGGTCCCGCAGCCGTCAATTTCAATTGAAGGAATCCGATTTTGACCTGCTGGATATCCATATCCACGTCCCGGCCGGGGCTATTCCCAAGGACGGCCCGTCAGCCGGCATCACCCTGGCGGTCTCCCTGGTTTCCGCCTTGACCAAAATTCCGGTCAATAAAGATATCGCCATGACCGGTGAAATCACCTTGCGGGGGAAGGTGCTGCCGGTCGGGGGCTTAAAGGAAAAAACCTTGGCCGCGATCCGGAACAAAATCAAGATCCTGATTATTCCCGAACAGAACCAGAAGGATTTGGCCGAGATTCCGCGGCCCCTCCGGCGCCGCCTGCAGTTTGTTTTGGTCCGGAATATGGATCAGGTCATCGAACAGGCCCTGATCAGAAAAACCGGCTCCTAAAAAGAAAGCCGCGGGTCGAAAGGGGCCCCGGGCATGAAAATCGCCTACCTGGACTGCTTCTCCGGCATCAGCGGCGACATGGTGCTGGGGGCCTGGCTGGACCTGGGATTGCCGGCCCCCCTGCTGCGCCGGACCTTAAAAAACCTGGCCCTGCCCCCCTTCCGGCTCCTGATCCGCCGGGAGGAACGGGGCGGGCTTTCCGGTTTTCGGGTCCGGGTCCAGGAAGGGAAAAAGAGCCCCGCCCACCGCTCCTATCGAGACCTGCGGACGCTGATTGACCGAAGTTCCCTGCCTCCGGAAATCAAACAGCCGGCCCTGGAGGTCCTGCGGCATCTGGCCACCGTGGAGGGGCGGATCCATGGGCGGGAGGTGGAGGAGGTTCATTTTCATGAAATCGGGGCCGTGGACACGATCATCGACGCGGTCGGGGCGGCCCTGGGGTTCCATTACTTTCAAGTAATTCGGTCTGGGCCTCGCCGCTGCCTGCGGGCCTGGGGTGGGTCCAGAGCCAACATGGCCCCCTGCCTCTTCCGGCCCCGGCCACCTTGGCCCTCCTGGAAGGGGCGGCGCTGGTCCCCTCCGGTCTGGAAAAAGAGCTGGTCACCCCCACCGGCGCGGCGATCGTCAAAACCTGGGTCCGGCACTTCGGCCCCCCGCCCGCCTGCACCTTAACCAAGGCGGGCTACGGCCTGGGCCGGCAGGAACTTTCCGACCGCCCCAATGCCCTGCGGATCTGGCTGGGAGAGGGGACCGACCCCGGGGATCAGGAAAAGGTAACGGTCCTGGAAACCAACATCGACGACATGAACCCCCAGTGGTATGACTATTTGTTCGACCGTCTCTTTCAGGCCGGGGCCCTGGATTGCCTGTTGTTGCCCTGCCAGATGAAAAAAAACCGTCCCGGGATCCTGCTCCAGGTCCTCTGCCGGCCGAACGACCGGGAGTCTCTAATGGGAGATACTGCTGGCTGAAACCACCACCCTCGGTGTTCGTTATTATGAGGCGGAACGGCTAATCTCTCCCCAGAACGATCGAAACCAGTGGAAACACCCTGGGGACCGGTGAGGATTAAACGGGTTAAGCGCCCCGGCCGACGCCCATAGTCCACCCTTCGGGATTTTACCATCGAGTATGAGGACCTGAAAAGCCTGGCGGCCCGGGAAAATAAATCCTTGAAGGAAATGGAAACCCTCTTGCGCTCCTACCTCACCCGCCACAAATCCACTTGCACCCCTTAGCCGCTTTTGTTAGAATAATGCTTCCCCCCGAAGCGTCGGTCTCCGGGGGAACTTATTTTGAAAGGGAGTTTTTTTATGGACCGTACGCCCATTACCAAGGAGGGCCTGGATCGCCTGCGGGAGGAATTGCGCCGATTGGAAACCGAAGGACGTCCCACGGTGATCAAGGCGATTGCCGAAGCCCGCGAACACGGGGATATCTCGGAGAATGCCGAATACCATGCCGCCAAAGAACGGCAGGGGTTCATCGAAGGGCGCATCGCCGAACTGCACTCTAAAATTGCCACTTCCGAGGTGATCGATTGTTCCAACCTGCCGAGCGACCGGGTGATCTTCGGCTGTACCGTCCATATCAATGACCTGAATACCGGGGAAGAGCTGAAATTGCGCTTGGTCGGTCCGGATGAATCCAACGCCGACCAGGGAGAAATTTCGGTCATCTCTCCCATGGGCCGGGCACTGATCGGGAAGGAACCCGGGGACGAAATCCAGGTCAAGACCCCGGGGGGCTTGCGGCAATTGGAAATCTTGGATATTCTCGGCTGAAACGCTAGATTATTTTTGTGCTGGATGGACTTTGGAAGGCGGAAAAAAATGAACATCGAACATCGAACGTCCAACATCCAACATCGAATGTCTAATGGGGAAAGATGAAGAAACAAGAAGAATAGGTGTTCCATGTTAGGTATTGGATGCCTTTTCATTCGATGTTGGACGTTCGATGTTCGATGTTCGACGTTCATCTTTTAAAACATCCCTATGTGGCTGAATTGGGACATCACGTTTTTTTACCGGATCAATCAGGGGCAGCAAAATGCCTTTTTTGATCGGGTGATGCCCTATGTCACCGAATTTGATCACTGGAGATTCTGGTTACTGGGCGCCTGGCTGATCGGTTTGTGTTAGGCGGGAAAAAGACCCGGATCACCCTGGTCCTGTTGGTTCTGCTGGTGGGCCTGCTGGACTACTCCAACAGTTTTTTTTTCAAGCACCTCTTCGCCCGGTTGCGGCCCTGCAATGCCCTGCCCGAGGTCCGGATTTTCTGGCCCTGCCCCCGTTCCTTCTCCTTCCCTTCCAATCATGCCGCCAATGTTTTCGGAGGGGTTTTTTTTCTATCCTATATTTACCGCCGCTGGGCCCCCGGATTGATTTTCATCGCCCTGCTGGTGGGGTACTCCCGCGTCTATGTGGGGGAACATTTTCCGCTGGATGTGGTCGGCGGGGCGGTTCTGGGTGCAATCGGGGCCGGGGGGATGCTTTCTTCCGGGAGCAGGTCCTGAAATGGTGGGCGACCGGGGCGTCTACTGCGGAAGGGGCATTCAAAAGTTAAACATTGAACATCGAACATCGAACGTCCAACATCGAATGTTGAATGGAAGGTTGTTTTTCATTCAATGTTAGACGTTCATTTGGTCAGGTTTTGGTCTTCCTCTGAGGGGTTCGGTTCGCGCGGGATCGGACTTTTTCCAACGGTGGTATCTTTCCCCGGATCTTTTTTGGATTCGTTGGTTTTGGCTTTTCCCGGCAGGTTATGGATTTGGCGCAGCAGACCGTCCAGATCCTCTTTCTGCCGCGCATAAAGATCCTTGACCGTGTATTCCAGATAGGCAATCCGGTTTTCCAAGATTTTCAGTTTGGTCGTGAAGAGCTGATTCAGAATCCAGGCGACCCCCAAAACCGCACCCAGAAGAAGGATCAAGAGGATGGAATTTAAGAGGGAATAATTGATCACCAGCTTCCCCCGGTAGAGGGACTGGCGCCCCGGAAATCCCCTGCCCCCAGGCGCTGGAAACCTCAAGCAGCAACTTATCGCGGTTAAAGAGATTCCCGCCGGATGGTCAATTCTTTCCGGCCAAAAAACCGGCGTCGCCACCAAAGAAGCCAGGCAGCAGATGGCGACCCCTAACAATCCCAGGATCAGCCCCTTTTTTATGAAGGTTCGCCATCGGTTCTCCCTCCGATCTATTTTAGATCGCCTACACCATCATAAGTTGAACGTCCAACATCGAACGTCCAACATCGAATGTTGAATGGGAAAAGATGAAGAAACAGAAATAGGTGTTTCCTGTTCGGCAATGGAGGTTTGTTTTTCATTCGAGGTTGGGCGTTCGATGTTCAATGTTCGATGTTCATTTGGTTAGATGTTGCTCTTCCCCTTTTCCAGCCGTCGTTTCTCCTCATCTCGAATTTCACGGCGCAGGAGTTTGCCCACCTTGGATTTGGGCAGCATGTCCCGGAACTCGATGTACTGGGGTATCTTGTAGGCGGCCAGTCGTTCCCGGCACCATTTGATCAATTCGGCACCGCCCACGCCTTTGGCGTCGCTTTTCAGGACTACGATGGCCTTAATGCGTTCCCCTACCTTGGGGTCGGGAATCCCTACCGCGCAGGCGCCGATGACCGTGGGGTGATCCTGCAAAACAGCCTCGATCTCCGAGGCGGAAACCCGATAGCCTTTAAATTTGATGATGTCCGCCACTCGTTCCACATAGACCAGATCGCCCTGTTCGGTTCGGCGGACAAAATCGCCCATCCGGTAATACACCTGCCCGTTGAGCGGGGATATAGGCCTTGGCGGTCTCTTCCGGCTTGTTCCAGTATTGCTTGAGGGTGAACTCGGAGGTGACCAGCAATTCCCCCACCTCCCCGGTCGGGACCGGCGCCAGGGTTTCCGGGTCCACTACCAGGCATTGCCTGGACTGGAGCGGGAGTCCCGATGGATTGAGGATCCGGTTCGCGGTCCAGACGGCTATAGGTGATATGGCCGACTTCGGTGGATCCGTAAACCTGGTAAATGGGTTGTCCGACGATTTCTTTCCAGCGATGATGGACTTCCAGGGGCAACATATCGCCGCCGCAATAGCAGTATTTCAAACTCCGTAGATCGTAACGTCCCAGGCGGTCGTTTTCCAGGATCATCCGGTAAAGGGTGGGTACCCCTAAAAACCAGCGAATCTGGAAACGGCGGATGTCTGCCAGGATGGCGTCCACTTGGGGTACGGGCATAAGGATGGTGGTATTGCCCTGATTCAGCCCCACGGCCATAAAAAACCCCAAGGCCATGATGTGAAAAAGAGGGTTGACGGCGATATAGGTATCCGCCCCTTCCCGCACATGTCCCTGAATGACGTCTTCCATGATATCCTGAATATAGGAAGTCATGCCTTGGTGGTTTCCCGGCACTCCTTTGGGAAATCCGGTGGTTCCGCCGGTGTATAAAATATAGGCCAAATCATGGCGGGGATCGATTTTTACCGGAGGGGGGTCGGAGGAAATCTTCAGCAAATCCTTGAATGAAAAAATCTGACTGCCCCGTTCGACCTTGCCCCCGGGGATCTTGTCGAACAGGGTGCCGATGACCCGCTTCCAAGCCGGCAGGAGTTCCGCCAGATTGGTGACGATCACCCGTTTCAAAGGCGTGTTGGGCAGGATTTCTTTCACATAGCCGAAATTAGTGTCATGGCAGATGATCGTCTCGGCCCCGGCATCCTTGATCATATATTCGATCTCATGGGAGGTGTAGATGGGGGAAACCGGCATGACCACCGCCCCGATCTTCTGGATCCCCAAAAAGGCCACCACCCACTGGATGCAATTGGAAATATAAATAACCACCCGATCACCCGGTTTAACGCCCTGGTGGGATAATCCGGCGGCAAAACGCCGAGCCAATCGGTTCAGTTCCAGATAGGAGAACTTCTCTCCCAGGAAAACCACGGCCGTGTTCCGGGGGTATTTTTCGGCCATGGCCTCAAATCGGGAAATGACCGTTTCTTCTAAATAGGATCGGGAACTCATAGATAAACCCTCATGCCCGCGCGAGATTCGGCGAAGCATGAAAATTGAACATCGAACATCGAACATCGAACGTCCAACCTCCAATGAAAAACAAAGCTTCATTGAACATTCGATGTTGGAAGTTCGATGTTCGATGTTCATCTTTTCTATTAACCGCTCCACATCAAACCCCGAAATACGCCGAGCGTACATCGGGATTATCCAAGAGCTCCTGGCGGGTGCCTTCCATCACGGCCGCCCCGTTTTCCAGAATATAGCCGTAATCGATGATGGGCAAAAGCGGACGGGCATATTGTTCGGCCACCAATAATGGCAATTCCCCTTTCGTTCCGAATCTCCCGGATCGACCGGACCAGCATGGCCTGGACCAGCGGACTCAGGCCCATGAGCGGTTCATCCAGCAATAGGATTTTGGGTTGGGCCATGAGCGCCCGGCCGATGGCCAGCATCTGCTGCTCGCCGCCGCTCAAAAAGCCGCCTTCCCGTTTCTTCAAAGGAACCAGGGCCGGGAAAATCTTAAAAACGTAGTCCAGGGTTTCCTTTTTTTGCCGTTTTGAAGCCAGGTAGCCGCCGATAGCCAAATTTTCCAGGACCGTGCTTTCCGGGAAGATCCGGCGCCGTTCCGGGCAGAGGATGATCCCCAGCCGGGCCCGCCGGCTGGGTTTGAGCCCCATCAGGTCCTGTCCCTCAAAGGTCACCTGTCCCAAGACCGTGATCCGCTCGCCTCCGGCCATCTCCTCTTTTCGTTTGATGTCCAGGATGATCCCGGAGATGACGTACATCAGGGTGGATTTCCCGGCGCTGTTGGCCCCGAAAAGGCCGACGATCTGGTCCGGACCGCATTTCAGGCCCACGTTGTTCAGGGCCAGCATGTTTTCATAGAAAACCATCAACTCCCGGGCTTCAAACATAGTCGGACAGGTCCTCCGAACCGAGGTAAGCCTCTTTTACTTTTTCATCGGCCATGACCGCCTCCGGCAGGCCTTCGCATAATTTCTGGCCGAAATTTAAAACCATGACCCGGTTGGCCACCCGAAAGAGTTCCTTTAAACGATGTTCGATCATGATCAGGGTGATCCCCTCCATCTGCAGGCGTTCCAGCAGCGGGATCATACTGGCGATCTCGCTCATGCTCAGGCCGGAAAAGACCTCATCGCAGAGGATCAATTCCGGCCGCAGGGCCAGGCAGCGGGCCAGTTCCAGCCTTTTTAAATACCCGGTCGGCAGGGTCGAGGCCATTTTATAGGGGACTTGGGAATCGCGTTCGAAGCCGATTTCCTCCAGGATATCGATCGCCACCGTATCGCGGTCCCCCAGTTTCCCTCCCCCCCGCCATCCGCCGGTGCGCCGGGCCCGAGGTGAGAACAAGGGAATGATCAAATTTTTATAGGCCGGCAGGCTGTAATAGGGCCGCATGATCTGAAAGGTCCGGGTAACCCCCAGGTCGGCGATTTTATGGGGCGGGCGGTTGGTAATGTCCTGGCCTTTGAACAGAACGTGGCCGGAGTTGACCTGGACAAATCCGGTGATGCTGTTCACCAGGGTGGTCTTGCCCGACCCGTTGGGTCCGATAATGCCGAAGATATCCCCGGGAAAAACCTGGAAGCTGACCCCGGCCAGGGCCTGGATGCCCCCGAAGGCCTTGCTGATATCCTTGACTTCCAACAAGGGTTCAGAACTCATACCTTGATCCATTTTTCAAACTGGTGGTATTTGCGCTGGCCGTAGACCATGATCCCTTCGCTGCGAAAGACGATAAAGGCCATCAGGATCAGGGAATAAAAGACGATGCGCAAGGTGCCGAAGGCCCGCAGCAGTTCGGAGATGGGAACCAGAATAAAACTCCCCAGCACGGGACCGACCAGGGTGCCGCCCCCCCGATGACGGTGGCGGCAATGGGGATAATGGAGAAGTCCAGGGCCAGGGTGGAGATGCCGGCCCACATGTAGATATGAACCAGATAGGCCCCGGCCAGGCAGGCCAGCCCGGAGGAAATGAAGACCGCCATAGTCTTATAAAACGTGATGCTCAGGCCGGAGGCCTTGACGGCCTGATCGTTGTCCTTGATGGCCCGAAAGACCAGGCCGATATCCATGTTGACGAAGCGGCGCAGCCCGAATAAGGCCAGCAGGATAATCCCAATCAGGGAATACTGTTCCACCCAGCGGTTGGGAAAACCGGCCACGCCCAGGATCCCGTCCGTCCCTCCGAAGATATTCAGGGCCTCGATGATGCGGGCCGCCAACAGGGGGTACATGAGGGTCACGATGGGAAGTAAACTCCTCGGAGCGGCAGGCAGGGCATAATCATCAGGGTGCAGAACACGGCCCCGCCGAGGGTGGCCAGCGGGATGGAGAAGAGCGGGGATAAACCGAACTGGGTGTTCAACAGGGCCGCCAGATAACCGCCCACGCCCACGAAAAAAGCCCCACCCAAAGAAACCAGGCCGACGAAATGGGTCAGGAAATCAAAACTAAGGGCCAGCAGGGCATAAATAGCGACAATGGAGATCACCCGCTGCCAGTAGGGGTTGGTGACGACCAGAGGCAGGAGCAGGAGCCCCACAATCAGCACCAGCCGGGGGATGGTTAGGTAGGTGATCTCCTTCCAGCCGGTAATGGCATAAATGCCGCTGGTGCGGACCTTGATTCCCCGATCCAGGCGTTCCCGGCGGACAGAGGCGGAAGCCACGGTTAGACCCTCTCTTCCAATTCTTTTTGGCGGCCGAAAAGGCCGGAAGGTTTAAGGATCAAGGTGACGATGATGGCCAGCAGGGCCACCACGATCTGAAAATGAGACTCAATATAGACCACGGTTAGAATCTGGGCAAAGCCGATGACAAAAGCCGCCAGCACGGCCCCCACCCACTGCCCAGTCCGCCCACGATGCAGACGGCAATGGCCATAATCAGCACATTGTAGCCGGCTTCCACCACGATGTTGCCCAGGGGCAGCAGGGCGATGGCCGCCAAACCGGCCAGCATGGAGCCTAAGCTCATGGCCACCACGGCCATGCGGTCCGAGTCGATGCCGAGCATCATGGCCGCCCGTTCGTCCTGGGCCATCCCCCGCAGGGCCAGGCCGATGCGGTTGAAATGGGTAAACAGCCAGAGCAGGGCCATGACCACCACCCCGATCACCACCACCAGGATCCGCTGGTAATCGACCATCACTCCGCCCACTTCCCAGCTTCCCTCGATGAAGACCGGCAGGGTATAGGTCAGGCCCTTGAAGCCCCCCCAGCGCAGGCCCTCCAAAATCGCCAAGCCAATGGCATAGGAGGCGATAATTTCCGAGGTGGCCATGCCCCGGACACGGATCAGGATAAAATAATAGATGGCGGCCCCGATCAGTCCGATGGCGATTAAGGCCAGGGGAATGGCCCAGAGGTACGGCAGGCCCAGGGTGCGCATCAAGGTCCAGACAATAAACCCGGTGATCACATAGAGGGCCCCATGGGCAAAATTGGGCAGACCGCTGATCCCATAGACCAAAGTAAACCCCAGGGCCATCAAGGCCAGGGAAACGCTGTTGACTGTGCCGTAAATAAGTATTTCCATAAAAAACCGAATAAGCTTATGACAAGTTAAATCCGAAATCCGAATTTCGAAACCCGAAACAAACTCGAATTCTCAAAATTCAAATTTTGAATTTATTTCGGATTTCGTGCTTCGAATTTCGAATTTATATTTTTTCTTTATTTTTTCATCCAGGGCGGCAGCAGGATCTGCCCGGTGGCGATGGAATTCGGAAAGACGACCACTCGTTTGCCTTTCTGCCATTGAAAGATGGTGCCCACCGCCCCCTCCTTGGGGTCCAGGCTGGGGATGATCTGATGGGTCTTGGGATCAAAGCGGATTCGCCCGTAGACGCCCATAAGTCGGTTTTTTCCATGGCGGTGACCACGGCGTCGGCCTCCAGAGATCCTGCCCGTTCGATGGCGTCCTTCAGCGTGTAGACCGCCATATAACTGCTGGAAGTGCCGTAGCCCTCGGGTTCGATCTTCCAGCGCTTGGTGTAGGCGTCATAAAATTTCATGGTCCAGGGGGTGGCATTCGAAGCGGCGTTGCCGGCATTGACCACATTGGCCAGGGTGAATTCCCCTTTTCCTTCGGTGGCCTTCCAGAACCCGGGCTGTTCGGCGGCGGCAATGATGGAACCGAAAGGCAG
>CAVQSS010000020.1:0-196051 GCA_963716045.1 uncultured delta proteobacterium
GGCGTCAAGAATGGTCTGGCCGTCCACGATGCCGGCCCGGCGGCAGGTCTCCTCCAGCATGGCCTCCTCGGCCTCATCGAGGCTTTGAACCGAATCCTTCCAGAGGCCGCAACTATATTTCAGGTGACGCCCCAGCACCTGCCGGAAAAAGGCCGGCGGCAGCTCGTAATGCTGCTCCCTGGGTTTTTCCGGCTGGAGAACGATGGGGCTTCGCTGAAGGCCGTCAATGAAGCGGTTCTTCTTTTCCTGCCGTTCTTCGGCCGAACCGGCTTCTTCCAGCCGCAGCCTTTTCCGGTTCAACAGGCCGATTCCCCGGCGGATGACTTCATCGGGGATCAGGCCGGATTCGGCTAACCGGATCAATCCCCGCTTCATTTTTTTTCTGCCATTTCCAAGTAGGCTTTTCTCAGGGCTTCCACCCTTTTCCGGTTTACGCCCAGGTCCCAGTAGCCTGTTCTGGAAGCGGACCGCACCTGGACCACACCCCGATCCTCATCAACCAGGAATTCCAGGTCATCTACAAATCCGAGCCGGGTACGGAATTCGGCCTTTAGATAGCCTTCTCCATGAAAAACAAGGGTAGTGCGCGGAAAAGCCCCGATGGCCCTCGCCAAGCGCTGTCAGGGTCTCAGCAGGAGAACCCGAAAGGGGGAAAGGATCAATCCGCTGACCCGGATCATCCGCGAGGCTGGAAACACAGTTGGGAGAAGTCGGGCAGGGTTTCAAACGGACCGCCGCTGCCTCCAGGGATGAGGCGGGTGAGGACTGGAGCCCGAAAATTAGAAACAGCAAACCCATGAGTAATAATACCCCTTGCTTTTTGAACATCGCAACGTCCGTCAGTTTATTTCTTTTCTTCGACTTTGATGTCCCCGGCGTAACGGCCGACCGTGGCGCTGTCCACGCATTGGTCCAGTTCCTCCGGGCTCAGGTCCTTCGGGTTTTTAAGCGCCTTCAGGGGGCAGACAAACTCCTCGCCGCTTCTGTCCTTGACCCTGACAAACAGTTCTCCCCGATCAAAATCACCCATAACCGCCTCCTCGATGATGTTTTGTTTTTAAAGATAAAACATCTGCCCCTATATTCAACACTACCGATTAAAATTTAAGTTGGGTCTATTGACAAATGGATATTATGATATATATTAATATAAATAACATAGATATTTTTTAGACCTGCCCAGATGATGGGGATACGAGCCGGGTTTACGTATGCGTAAGCTCGGTTTTTTTTGTCCGGGCGCTTTTCCATTTAATTAGTTAACATATTTATATTACTTTAAAAATTTACAATATAGCATTATAAAAAGGATTGCCCGATAAGCTCCTGAGGGAAATCCGGAAAGGAGGAAAACCAGATGGCCGAACAGAAACATGAACAGCGTTTTGTGTGGGTAAAGGACAAGGCGGGCAACGAATTCGTCTGCCGGGTAATGGATCTGAAGGATCCCAAGAAGGTCGATGAAAAAGACCTGAAGAATTGTATGGATGACGCTTCCCGCGCTATCAACGTAGGGTGATTAACAGATAAACAAACCAATTTATATCAAAGGAAGGAAACCTATTTTGAAATTTAAAATGTTCGCTGTAGCCCTGGTGGCCTTGATGCTGGCTGCCGCCCCGATCTTCGCCGCCGGCCATGAAAAAGACATCGTTGATACCGCCGTAGCGGCCGGTTCCTTCAAGACCCTGGTGGCCGCGATCAAGGCCGCCGGCCTGGTCGAAACCCTGAAAGGCAAAGGGCCCTTTACGGTTTTTGCCCCCACGGATGAGGCCTTCGCCAAGCTGCCCGCCGGGACCCTGGATACCCTTTTGAAACCCGAAAACAAAGAGAAGCTGAAGGGGATCCTCACCTATCACGTGGTCGCCGGGAAAGTCATGGCCAAAGACGTGGTCACGCTGAAAGAGGCCAAGACCGTCAATGGCCAGATGCTGACCATAGCCGTCAAGGACGGCAAGGTCATGGTGAACAACGCCAATGTGGTCAAGACGGATGTGGCCGCCAGCAACGGCGTGATCCATGTGATCGATGCGGTGCTTTTACCCAAATAATCGTTTTATTTACACTTCCGGCATAATGAGCCGGGTTTAAAAAACCTTCCCCTCGGGCGAGGGGCCACGGCCTCTCGCCCCTTTTTGCTCTTTTCACTCTCCGCATAACGACGGGTTGAAAAATGGGACACTCCTCAAACATAATTTCCCCAAAGAATCCGTTTGGGATTATCCCAGACCGCCTCGAGTCGCCAACGGACCGACCAGCGGGTACGCGTAATTTTTAACGGTGTAATTATCGCCGACTCGCGCCAGGCCGTGCGCGTGTTGGAAACCAGCCACCCGCCCGTCTATTATATCTCCTCCCCAGGACAAGTCAAAGCAGCAAATCTCTATAGGTCAATCCTTCTCCTAAGGACGAGGACTTTCTGCGAATTTAAGGGGGTAGCCCACTACGGACCCTCGGGCCTCGTGAGGCCCGGGATGCCGTCTGGACTTATCCCCTGCCACAAGTCCCGGCTATCGAATACGATCCGTAATTACTATGCCTTTTGATCCCGGGAATCGCCCGATGGCACGCCTGATAAATTCGTGGACGAGCAGGTCGGGGGCCTAACCTTGTGGATTTCACGCCCATCGGTTCACCGAAACGAACGGGGCAACGCTGATAGAAGATAATGTGGATTATAAATGGCCGTTTTTCCCCTTTGGAGAACTCGCCTATCCTGCTGTATATTTTCAACTGAAGCGAATTTTTTTCTACCGGCAGCAGGCCATCCGCACTATTTTACTCAGGTAATCGCGCTCTGTTAACCCTATTGACCATAGACAACCGGTCGATTAAAACGCGTTGCGGGTCTCCCAGATCTCCCAGGTCGGCGCTGGTTTGTGCCGGTCACCCGGTTCCGGCGCCAGGACCGGCTTCCCGGGCTGCCACCCGCAGGGCAGAAGATTTCCGGTAGAGCGGTGATGCGCCAGGGCCCGCAGTATTCGAAGGGTCTCGGGAATATTTCGTCCGGCTGGACCGGCGAGGATCTCCAAGGCCTGGATTTTTCCCTCGGGATCGATGATAAACGTGGCCCGTAAATCCTCCTCCGGCCCAGGGTCATAGACCCCGAAAAGTTTTCCTATTTCCCCTTGAGGATCCGAACACAGCGGGAATAAGGCGCCGCCTTTGACCATCCGGACGAGCTCCTCCTCCTGCCATTTGCGGTGGGTGTCCACGCTGTCCACGCTCACTGCCAGCACCTCCGCGCCCAGTTCCCGGAAAGCCGGATATTTGACGGCGACCGCCGCCAACTCCGTCGGTCAAACCGGGGTGAAATCCCGCAGGTAAAAGAAGAGGATTACCCAACGGCCGCGATAATCCCTGAAGCCTCACCTTTTTCAGCGTTCCCTGATGGTAGGCCTCCGCTACAAAATCAGGGGCCTCTTTCCCAATTTGAACCGGCATGGTCGTTCACTCCAAATTGAAGGTCAACGAATGAATCCCCGTCACCGGGACTAAGAAATCCGGAGAAGACTTTGCGATCATTTCGTCGCGGCGATCGGCGGCCCCGGTTCCTCCCAGCCTCCCCCCAGGGCCTTATAGAGGGCCACCAGACCCAGGGCGTTCTGCTGCCGGCTCAGGGCCAACTGGTCCTGGGACAGGAGGTAGGGCGTTCTGGGCGTCGATGACCGCCAGGTAGCTCTCCAGACCGGCCTGATAACGCTTCAGGGCCAGGTCGGCGGCCAGCCCGTTGGCTTCCACCGCCTGCAGCAGGACTTCGGTCCGGCGTTTCTCCCTGGACAGGGTGACCAGGGCGTTCTCCACTTCCTCCAGGGCCACCAGCACCGCCTTCTCGTATTGAACCAGGGCCCCCTCCCGGACGGCCTCACCGGCCTCGATATTGGAAAGGATGCGCTGCAGGTTCAAGATGTTCCAGCGGAAGGTGGGACCGATCCGCCAGAAGCTGCTGCCTTCATCGGCCAGGTTCCCCGTATTGCGGCTCTGCAGGCCGAAAGCGCCCGTCAGGGAAAAGCGGGGAAAGAGGTCGGCCTGGGCCACGCCGATCCGGGCCGTAGCCGCGGCCAGTTCCCTTTCGGCCTTGCGGATGTCCGGCCGGCGCCGCAGCAGATCGGAGGGCAGGCCGGCCGGGAGATTTCCCGGCACCGCGGGAAGGTCGGCCGGAGGGGCCAGTTCCCGAATCAATTCGGTGGGCGCCTCGCCCAGAAGGACCCCCAGGCGATGGGCCGCGGCCGACCAATTTTTTTCCAGGGTCGGGATCACCGATTCGGCGTTGGCCAGGGCCCCCCGATTACGGGCCAACTCCTGCTCGGCAATCAGGCCGGCCTGGTAGCGCGCTTCGCTGAGCCCGACGTTCTCCACTCTCAGGACGGCATCTTCCCGGGCGATCCGCAGCCGGAGTTGAATGGCCCGCACCTCGATGTAGTTTCGCCCGACCTCTCCCCGGAGACTGATCAGGGTATCGCGCCAGGCTTCCCGGGAGGCTGCCCAATCGGCCTCGGCCGCCTCCACTTCCCTGCGGACCGCCCCGAAAATGTCGATTTCCCAGGAGGCATCAAAGGCGGCGTTATACAAGTCACCGTCCCGTTGTCCGCCGCCGACCGCCCCGCCTCCGGTCGCCGCCCCGCCCACGAAACCGGCCTCCGTGCTGCGAAACCACTGGGCCGAGCCGCCGAGCCCGCCCTCCGGGTAAAAACCGGAGGCCGCCCCGCCCCGCAAGGCCCGGGCCAGGCGCACCCGGGAGCCGGCCAGGCGCAGGTCATGATTCTTTTCCACCGCCCGGGCCAGGAGGCGATCCAGTTCCGGGTCCTGGAAAATCGTCCACCAGCCCGCGCCGGTTCCCTGCGGCAGCGGATCGCCGACGGTTGTCCCCGGCTCCAGGGCCTCGAAGCGGGCCGGGACCGGCGGGTCCACCCGCTGATAATCCGGCCCCACCGCGCAACCGGCCAACAGCAGCGGGATGACGATCCAGGTTGGAAGGCTCCGCCACATGTTCAAGGCTTTCCTTGGTCCGCTACCGGATTCGTCTTCGGGGCCGCCGGGCCGGACCGGTCCTCGATATACACGTCCATCAGTTGCCCCGGATAAACCGCCAGGGCGGTCCGAAAGAAACTGTAGACCACCTGCATTACCCGGGTATCCACCCGCTCGGTGCTGTCGCCGGTCAGGGACTTCTTGGGGATCACGTAAGGCTCTACGTATTCGAAGGACAGGGAGGTCTTCAACCGCGGGTTCCCGCGCACGAAGGCCGTGGCCGCCAGCCCCGGCTGGAAGCGCCAGGCGTCGTTTTCGTCGATATCCACCCGCACCTGGAGGCGGTCCAGGTCCCCCAGCAGCAACAGGGGTTGGGCCGCCGGGCCGGCTGCGGCAAATTCCCCGGGACGGATGTTCACCTGGAGCACATGGCCGGCCACCGGGGCCCGCACCGTCAGGCGTTCGATCTCCACCCGCGCCGCCCGCACCTCGGCCGCCGCCCGTTCCACTTCGGCCCGGGCCACCTCCAGGTCGGCCTTCCAGGTGCCGGCGGTCAGCAGCTCCAGGTTGGTCCGGGCCTGGGCCAGCCTGGCCTCGGCCGCTTGCACGGCGAAGCGGCGCTTGTTCAAATCCTCCCGGCTGATGGCCCGCGGATCGCCGATCCCCTCGGCGGCCTTCAACTGGAGGCGAAGATCCTCCAGCAGGGCCTCCGCTTCCTGAACCCGCGCCCGGGCCGGGGGGATTTCCTCCTTACGCGGCGCCTCCTGCAGCCGGGCCAGCCGGGCCCCGGCCTCGGCCCAGGCCTTTTCCTTGACGGCCAGGACGGCCCGCTCCCTCCGATCGTCCAGGACGAAAAGGGACTCGCCGGTTTGAACCCGCTGGGCCACCCGGACCAAGACCTTGTCCACCACGCCCGAAACCGGTGCGGCCACGGCAATATTGCGGGTGCCGGCCTCGACGATGCCGGAGCCGGAAATCTTGCTTTCGTACGGAGGCGCCGGCGGATCGGCCACCGGCTTGGCCGCGATAACCGGCCGGTTCAACTGCCAGGCCATCCAGAGGGCAAACAGGAACCCGGCCAGGGCCAGGACCGGCAGCACATATTTTCGAACCATACTTACTCTCCTAACCCGAAAAATCAGGATGTCTTTATCGAGCCAAATTTGAATTCTATTTTCGTACTAATGGGCGACCTGGGTTTCCACCGAAACAATCCGGCCGTCCTCCATGCGGGCGATCCGGTCGGCGAAGTTAAAAATGCGGTTGTCGTGGGTCACGATAATCAGGGCCCGGTCCTCGGCCAGGGCGGTTTCCCGAAAGACCTCCAATACCTTATGACCCGTATCCGCGTCCAGGGCGCTGGTCGGTTCGTCACAGACGATCAGCCGGGGGCGGTGCACCAGAGCCCGGGCGATGGCCACCCGCTGGGCCTGCCCCCCGGACAATTGGGCCGGCAGGGACTGGAGCCGGTCTGCCAGACCCACCCGCGTCAGCATCTCCAGTGCCCGCGACTGGGCCTCCGCCTTTTTGAGGCCCAGCAGCAACAGGGGGATGGAGACATTCTCCAGCGCGGTCAGGGTCGGTAACAGGTTGAAGGCCTGGAAAACGAAGCCTACGTTCTTCCCCCGGAAAAGGGTTTTGGGATTCCGGCCCATGGCCCGCAGGTCTTCTTGAAATACCCGGCATTCCCCTTCGTCATGGTCCAGGATGCCCGCCACCACCGAAATCAGGGTGGTCTTCCCGCAGCCGGAAGGACCGACCAGCATCAGCAGTTCGCCCAGGCGCACCTCCAGGTCCACCCCCCTCAAAGCCATGACCTTCGTCGGTCCGCTGACATAGCTTTTGGTCACCGCCCGGCAAAGAACGGCCGGGGCGATCGGGGATCCCTCCATCCTTCACCCCTTGAACACGATGGCCGGCTCCAGCGTCATGACCTTGCGGATGCTGATCAGGGCCGAAAGGATGATGATCAGGCCGATGGCCGTCCCGGCAAAAACCAGCAGCTCCCGGGTGAGTCGGAAGGAAAGTTCCGTACCGCCCAGGAGATACCCGAACAGGGAGGCCCCGCCGACCCCCAGGCCATAACCCAGGGAGCCGACCAGCAGGGCCTGCAGTAAAATCATGCGCAGCAGTATCCCGTTGGTGGCCCCCATGGCCTTGAGGGTCCCGAAATAGCGGATATTCTCCAGGGTAAAATTATAAAAGGTCTGGCCGGCGATGGCCGTGCCGATAAGGAATCCCAGGCCCACGGCGATGCCGAAATTGATAGGAATGCCCGTGTACTTCATGAAGTAGTCATAGGTCAGATCTTTAAACTCCTGGGAAGTATGGGCGGCCAGGCCGGTTTGCTCCCGGATCCGCCGGGTCAGGGTCTGGGGATCCAGGCCGGCCTGGGCCTTGACCAGGACGAAGGAAAGCAGTTTTCGTTCCCGGGGGGCGAAGGTGGTGGCCCGGCTGTAGGTGGTATAGACCACCGGCTGGGATTGAAAGGTCCGGGAAATGCGGCAGATGCCCACCACCACGGCCCGGTGATCGTTGATCTCCAGCGTATCCCCGATTCTAAGCGGAACCGGCCGGCCTCCCGGGACCGGGGAAGGCTTGGCCAGCCGGGTGTTGGCCCCCACGTCATTGACGATAATCGCGTCCTGCCGGCGCAGGTCGCTCAGGCTGCCGGCCAGCATCACCGGGGGACCCCCGATGAGGGTCGTGTCGTCCAGACCCAGGACGTTGCAGATCTGATAGTTCCCGTCCTCCAAACGGGCCTTGAGCAGCCCCTTGTACAAGGGAACGGCCCAGGCCACGCCCGGCACCGAGCGGATGCGGAACAGTTCCGTATCCTGCAGAGGTTTGATGTCATCGATGAACTGGACCTTGGGGTCCATGACCCAGATGTCGGGCTGGGCCAGGTCGCTGATCGCCCCGTAGGTGCGAGTCATCAGGCCGGTAAAAATGGAGGATTGCTGGGTGATCAGCAGGGAGGCAAAAGTCAATCCCATAATGATTCCCAGGTATTTTCCCCGATCCCCGATCAACATCTTCAGGGCAATGGCGTACATGGTTTCCTCCCGGTACTCGGGGCCGCTCCCCACCGGCCTCCGGGACCTGGTTGTTTCAAAGGGCTTATATGTTATACGATCTATCATAGCAAATAATAAGGGGGTATGTTAAGAATAAAATGGTTCGGGATTTCTTTGGGGGGATCAAGCGCTGCCCTTTCACCAAGGGAGACAAGGGTTTCCGGTTATGTTATAAGGGGGGTGCAGGATTTAGAAGGCCTCCGGAGCAACCGGCGATTGGAGCGCCGATTGCATGAGGTTTGGCGGAGGGCCGAGAAGGGGGTTGGAGAAATGAGGACTTTTAAGGAGATAAAAGCCCATTATAATTTTACCGAAGCGGATGAGCAGCGGCTCAGGTCCTTGAAGGAAATCATGACCGAAAACGCTCCGAGGGTAATGGAGACCCTTCATTCCTGGATCATGACCACCCGGGAGACCGCCGGATACTTCTCCGATGAAGAGCGGAAAGAAAGGGTCAACCATTTGCGGGAAGTCTGGTTTTTTGACCTCTTTTCCGGGCACTATGACAGTCGGTATTACGAGCGGCTGATTCGGGTCGGCCAGAAGCATGTCAAGTCCGGGGTCGAGCCCCACTGGTTAAACCGGGGGATCAATCTGATCCGCGGCAGTTGCCTGGAAATTCTCAACATCCACTTTGAAGACGCGGAGGAGCGGCTGACCCACTTGAAATCGCTGGAAACGATCCTGGATATCAACCTGGATGTGATCACTTCCTCTTTTATCGAAGAGGAGATAAGGACCTTCTCTTCGGCCAACCGGGTCAAAAGCGCCCTGCTCAATTTTTCCGAGCGTTTTTCTCAGGCCATGAACCTGGTCCTGGTCCTGGCCCTCATGGGTTTGACCCTCGCGGTGATCGGCCTTTTTCTGCAGGATCTGGGGGATATGTGGCGGGGAAATTATGCCACCGGGATCGTTACCGCGCTGGGCTCCCTGTTGATCCTCTGGGTCATGATCGAGCTGATGAGCACGGAGATCTCCCACCTGAAGGGCGGGAAGATCGGCATCAGCGTGTTCGTCGGAGTAGCCCTGGTGACCACCATCCGGGATGTGCTGATCAAGACCCTCAAGCATGAAAAGCCGGAGACCCTCTATTACCTGGAAGCCTTGATCCTGGTCCTGGGGGTGGTTTTCTGGCTGGTCCGCCGAAGCGAGGAAAAGGGCAGGGAATAGGAGCGGACGGATTTTAGAACTTTTCTCCAATCCAAGATCGAGGGGTCGTTCGGCCCCTCGATGCCCCTAAGTAATATTTCCCTCCCACTGACAGTTCCCGAGGGCCGTCTTTTCTTGTTGTCTGGCGTTACATCCCGCCGGAAGCCGGCGCCAGTCCCAACCGGTCGCCATCACTTAGCACCGTCTCGAGGCCAACCTTTTTCCCATTGACGAAGACGATCTTAATCTCCTCCGGGGAAAATCCCAGTCGCTTAATCAGACTCCGGACGGTTTCTCCTTCTGAGGCTTCACGATCATCCCCATCCCTGAAATCACACACGTTCGCCTCCGATAGTTTCGCAAAGCATTTCAGACTGATTTTCATGGCTTGCCTCTCCTTTCGTTAATGGTGACGGGGTTGCGGCTATATTTCCGTTTTGTTATGTTGCTCCAGTGCCCAGTTTCACCTAACCCGATAAAGCCTCGAACTCCCGTGATACGAACCACCGGCATTCAATCGAGTGCGGGAAAGGCCTGGAGTGCCGAAAAAAAATTAGAGGCGGGATCGATGATCTGCACCGGGTGCTGACCGAAGAGAGGGCCGGGGTCCCTTCCTCATTGTCCATTGTCCGTCATCCGGAGGAATTAAGTGTAATTTTTAAATAGTAAGTGGAGCCGGCGATGGGATTTGAACCCGCGACCTGCTGATTACGAATCAGCTGCTCTACCCCTGAGCTACGCCGGCTTGAACAAACTATCCCACATTTTTTTTTCATTGTCAAACCCGGAAACTCGATCATTCCGAAGTCTTCAATCCCGGGCAGGGATTAAATACCTGCCGGTCAGATCGCCTGGTTGGACAACCCGGCTAACTATTATTAACGGTCTCACAATAGTCTGTACATACACCGACCGTCATCCCCGAGTGTTTTAATCGGGGATCCAGCATCGCACAAGGCAGGACTGGATTCCCGCCCAAAATCGCTGCGGGAATGACGATATGAAGGCCAGGGGATAGTCGGTTCTACATAGAGACTGTTAATAAAAAGCGACTTTCTCCTCGGCGGGTGACCTTGCCGCCGGCGAAACTTACCGGTCATTTCAAGTAAATTCGAATAGTTCTATCTGTATTTCGTCTGAGGCGGGGGGCTTGATCGCCTTCAGTGTGGTGATGGACCGAAGGCGAGTCCGTCATCCTTTAATCGGGGGAAAAAGATTCAGTCGCACCGGACAATTTCTTTATTTACAAAAGCCAATTATTATGTTAAAAGAAAAAGTTTATTTATTAAATTCATCCTCCGGGGAGGGACCGCGTGGCCCGAATAACCATTGAAGATTGCTTGGAAAAAGTAAACAATCGGTTTGCCTTGATTCAATTGGCCTTTCAACGGGTAAAACAGTTGAGAAACGGGGCGCCCCTGCTGGTCCAGACTAAAAACAAGGAGGTCGTGGCCGCCTTGAGGGAAATCGCCGCCGGACTGGTGACGTTGGAACAGGCCCAACCCGCTTTGCCGGAGGGACACGACCTTAAGCAATTGAATAATGAAGGGTAATATTCAAAAAGCGGCCCCAACGGCCGACTGGACCCATATTGATTCCGAGGGCCAGGCCTGCATGGTGGATGTGGGCTCGAAAAAGATCACCCGGCGTGAGGCCTGGGCCGGCGGAGCCGTTTATCTGCAGGTTGGAACTCTCGCAAAAATTCAAGCCAATGCGATTCAAAAAGGGGATGTGTTGGGAGTGGCCAAAGTAGCCGGTATTTTAGCGGCTAAAAAGACGCCGGACCTGATCCCCCTTTGCCATCCGCTCCGGCTTACCCAGGTGAATCTATTTTTTTCTCCGGGGCAGGACCCCCCGCGCATTGAAATTACCGCCCAGGTGAAGGCCCAGGACCGGACCGGAGTGGAGATGGAGGCCTTGACCGCGGTGACAGCCGCCGCCTTAACCATCTATGACATGTGCAAGTCCATAGATCGGGAAATGGTTTTGGGTCCCTTCGGGCTTTTGGAAAAAACCGGGGGGAAAAGCGGCCGGTTTAAACGAAAATCCCTGCCGATTCTCGGCCAATGATCAGGAGCACCCAAGGAGGACTCCCATGAATGCCAGGAAAATGAACAGTTTTAAAAAACTCTTGAACGAACAATTGAAAACGCTGATTCAGGAGGCCCAGAAAACGGTCAGCGGCATGACCGATACCAAAGAAAACTTCCCCGACCCCACCGACCGGGCTACGCTGGAATCCGATCGCAATTTCATGCTGCGTATCCGAGGACGGGAGAGAAAACTTATTTTGAAGATTGAAGAAGCGCTGGAACGGATCGAGAGCGGTACCTTCGGGATCTGTGACTCCTGTGGAGAGGAGATCGGAGAAGAGCGTTTAAAGGCCCGCCCGGTGACCACCCACTGTATCGATTGTAAAAAAAAGGAAGAGGCCATAGAAAGAGCACGTGGGGAATAACCGGTTTCCCCGGGCGGCCTTGGACCGGCCTTTCCTTTAACCCCGTTGTCGTGAGGCCTGCACCCCATGTTTAAAAAGCGCATCCAGGTCTTTCGGTCTTTTCTTTTGCTGAATGACCTACTGGTTCTTACGGCTTGCTGGTTTGGCGCTTTTTACCTGCGTTTTTTCATCCCCCTCATCCCCGTCACCAAGGGCATTCCTCCCCTGCAGGATTATTTGTTCTTTTTCCCTTTTGTATTGATGACCTGTTCGGTGACCTTTTATCTGACCGGCATCTATACCCGTTATTTTAACCGGACCCAGGAATGGCTGGCCCTCTTCAGGGCCTCTTTCGTGGCCTTAATGATTTTGGTCTTTATCACCTTTTTTTTTAAACGGACCGACTACTCCCGTCTGGTCTTTCTCTATTTCAGCCTGATGGGTTATGTGGCCCTGATTTTAACCCGTCTTTTTTTGAAAAAATATTATATCACCCTGCAGCGTCGCTATTTTGACCTGGAACAGGTCCTGATTGTCGGCGCCCGGGAGTTGGCCCAACGGGTGGCCCAGACTATCGTTGATCATCCGGAATTGGGGCTGGTAGTCTCCGGTTTTCTCAGCCGGATTCCCCAGAAGATCGGGACCCGGATCGAGGGCCTGGAGGTGCTGGGGTTATATGAGGATATCGACCGGGTGATCCGGGAAAGGCACGTCAATCTGGTCATCTTCGCCATGCCCTTGACGGCCCAGCAAAAACTGGAGTCTTTATTGAACCAGATCCGCGATGAACTGGTGGATATTAAGATCGTGCCTGACTTGTACCGTCTGATCACTCTCCGGGGGGGGATGGAAGAGTTTGAAGGATTGCCCTTTATTAACCTGCGGGAATCCCCCATGGTGGGCTGGAGCCGTTTTTTTAAAAGGGCCATGGATTTCAGTTTGGCCGCCCTGGTTTTGATCCTTATGTCCCCCTGCCTGCTGCTCATCGCTCTGGCCATTAAGGTTTCTTCTCCCGGTCCGGTACTTTACCGCCAGACCCGGATGGGCCTGGACGGCAAAGTTTTTGAGATGTGGAAATTTCGCTCCATGGTGGCTGATGCCGAAGGACAAACCGGGCCGGTTTGGGCCCGGAAAGGGGACTCCCGGAGGACTTCGGTAGGGCGCTTCATCCGCCGCCTCAGCCTGGATGAACTGCCGCAGTTGGTCAATGTCCTGAGGGGGGAAATGAGCCTGGTCGGGCCCCGGCCGGAACGCCCGGAACTGATCAACAGTTTCAGGGACAAAATTCCCAACTACATGCTGCGTCACAAAATGAAGGCCGGCATGACCGGCTGGGCCCAAATCAACGGCTGGCGCGGGAATACCTCCCTGCAAAAGCGCATTGAACATGACCTGTATTACATTGAAAACTGGTCTCTGGTCTTTGATCTGAAGATCCTGATCAAGACCCTCTGGAAGGGTTTTTTTAGCCGGGAAGCGTATTGATTCCATGTTTCTTCCCATCCGTCAGCACCTCCAGGAAGTCTTCCGCTACCGCAGCCTGGTCCGCAACCTGATCCTCCGGGAGCTGAAGGCCCGCTATCGGGGATCGGTCCTGGGATTTCTCTGGACCTTCCTCAATCCCCTGCTGCTGCTGGGGGTCTACGCCCTGGTCTTCAACGTCTACTTTCGCATCCAGATGGAACACTACGCCGGTTTCATGTTTACCGGATTGCTTCCCTGGATCTGGTTTTCTTCCTCCTTGATAGAGGGCACCAACGCCATTACCTCCGGGGGCAGCCTGATCACCAAGGTGCTTTTCCGGGGCAACTCCTGCCCCTGGTCAAGGTCGGTTCCAATCTGATGAATTTCCTCTTGAGCCTCCCGATTCTCTTCGTCTTTTTGGGATTCATGGGCATCTTCCCGAATTGGAACCTTTGCTGGCTGCCCCTGATTCTTCTGATTCATTTTGTTTTCATCACCGGACTGGTGCTGGGCCTGGCTACCTTGAATGTTTTTCTGCGGGACATCCAGCACATCCTGGCCAATCTCCTGACGCTCTGGTTCTTCCTGACCCCGATCCTTTATCCACTCTCCCAGGTACCAGGGCCTTTCAAAAAAGTTGTGCTCCTTAACCCGGCGGCCCTCTTTACCCTGGGCTACCAGGATATTTTTTTTTACCGGCGCAGTCCGGACCCCTGGCATTTGATTCCCTCCTTGATCCTGTCGGTCCTCATGCTGGGTCTGGGAATCGCTCTTTTTGAACACTACAAGGAAACCCTGGCGGAAAAGCTATAACCTATGATGAACGCGGCCATCACCATTCACGGGGTTTCCAAGTCCTTTAAGAAAATCATCCTGCGCGGGAATCATACCACGCTGAAGACCTGGCTGCTTAAACCCTACTCGCTTTTGTCGAAATCCCACGGCGAACGGCTGGAGGTCTTTTCCGGGTTGGATCTGGAAATTCCCCAAGGCATCAGCCTGGGGGTCATCGGCCGCAACGGTTCGGGGAAAAGCACCCTGTTGAAGCTGCTGGCCGGGATTTACAAGCCCGACGCCGGGACCATCCGGATCAACGGCCGGATATCGTCGCTGATTGAACTGGGCGCCGGATTCCACCCCGAATTCACCGGTCGGGAAAATGTGTTCATCAACGGCGCGGTCCTGGGCTTGAGCCGCAAGGAGATCGAGGCCCGGTTCGACCAGATCGTTCGCTTTGCCGAGCTCGAGTCCTTTATCGACGCCCCGGTCCGGACCTATTCTTCCGGGATGTATATCCGCCTCGGTTTCTCGGTGGCGGTCAACGTGGACCCGGATATCCTCCTGGTGGACGAGGTTCTGGCCGTGGGGGATGAATCCTTTTCCCACAAGTGTATCGACAAAATGAGCGCCTTTAAAAAGGCCGGGAAGACCATTGTCCTGGTCACCCATGATCTGCCCACGGTGGAACGCTTCTGCGAGCTGGCCGTCTGGCTGGATGGGGGCTGTCTGCGGGCCCAGGGCAATCCCCGGCAGGTGATCGACGCTTACCGCCAGGAGGTGGCCCGTTGGGAAGAAAACCGCTTTCAGGCGGAACGCTCCGAAGAGGTGTGCCTCTCCCCGGCCGGCCTGCTGTCCAAGAACCGTTGGGGCAATGGCGATCTGGAAATTACCCGGGTCCGGACCCTGGATGACGAAGGGCAGGATCACCATGTCTTCCAGGGCGGCGAGGATATCACCATTGAAATAGAATATCAGGTTCACCGGCCCACCCGCGATGTGGTCTTCGGAATCGGAATATTTAATGGGGAGGGGGTCTGCGGCTACGGTACCAATACGGACTTAGATCAAGTCGTCTTGCCGGACCTGGGGTCCCGAGGTCGCATCGAATTCAAGCTGGAAAACCCCCAGTTCATCGAAGGGACCTATTTCCTGGATGTGGCCGCCCACGCCCGGGACGGACACGCCTACGATTATCAAAGTCGCTGCGTTTCCCTGGCCATTCGGTCTTCCTTTAAAGACACGGGGTTTTACCGGATCCCCCATCGCTGGATCCTCCCCGGAGGGATTCGGTAATTATTAATAATCAATAATTAATTGTTAATTGTTAACCGTAACAGGATAAACCATGACCACGGAACCGACCGCGTCTCCCGCCCCGGCAGTGAACGTTCAGGAAATTATGGAACGTATTCGCCAAGGGATCGACGAAAAGAAAAAGACCGGCGAATACCCGCCGGAGGAACTGGAACGGATCGATCGGTATGTGCTGCAGATCGAGACCGAGGGCTACAATACCCCTGAAGAAGACCTTCGGCATCACCTGGCCTTGGTGAATTACCAGTTCGACACGCTTACCCCTCCGGAACTAACCTCCCATCGAAAACGCCTGGGGGGGTTGGTCACCGGCCTGAAAAAAACCTTCCTCCGGATCAGTGAGCCCTATAGGCAGATGCTGTTGAAGCGACAGGTGGAGTTCAACGCCGAAATGGTGCGCCTGTTGAACCAACTGGTGGGGGATTATCGTTATCGGGTCAGCACCCTGGAACAGCAACTCGTAAAAATGACGGAGGAGCAGCGGGCCCAGCAGGATCGCTCGGAGGCCTTAAGCCGCCGGCTTGCCGACTTGGTCCAGGAAATTCGATCCCAAAAAATCACCGTCGAGGATCTCCTGGCCGGATTGCGCTCCGGGAAAGGGGCCGGGGGGGCGGGCCCGAGCGTTCCGGAAGAGGGCGCGGAACGCCTCCGGGCTTTTGAGTATCTGCTGTTTGAAAACCGACACCGGGGCGCCGAGGCGGAGATTCAGGCCAGACAGCGGACCTACCTGCCGTACTTTAAAAATTCCGGGCCGGTACTGGATATCGGCTGCGGCCGGGGGGAATTCCTGGAATTGTTGAAAGGGGCGGGTATCCCGGCCCGGGGGGTGGAATTAAACCCCGAAATGGTTCTGGTGGCTCAACAGAAAGGGGTGGAGGTCATTCAGGGGGACGGTCTGGAACACTTGCGGATGCTGCCCGACCGGGAATTGGGCGGGATTTTTCTTTCCCAGGTCATTGAGCATCTGGGACCCGAAAATTTGAGAGAACTGGTCCGGACGGCCTTCCTCAAGCTCACGCCCGGAGGTGTCCTTCTGGCCGAAACCGTCAATCCCCAATGTCTGACGACCTTCAGTGGCGCTTTTTACGTGGACCTTTCCCATCAAAACCCCATTCATCCGGAAGCGGCCCACTTCTTATGGGAATCCATGGGCTTTCGTCAGGTGAACATCCTCTATGTCTCCCCTTATCCTCCGGAGATGCTGTTGAAGGAAATGGTCCGCCGGGATGACGAGTCCTATGAAGACGAAACCGCCCGGGTGCTGAACGAAAACGTTCGGCGGCTGAACGACCTGCTGTACGGCTATCAGGATTATGCAGTCATCGGGTACAAATAAATTGGAAATGAAGATTGCTTTTATCTGTCCCTGGTACGGCAAGGATATCGCCGGCGGGGCCGAGGCCGAATGCCGCCGGACGGCGGAGAACCTGCATCAGCGGGGCCTTACCGTGGAGGTCTGGACCACCTGCCTGCGCGATTTCGAGGGCGACTGGTCCCTGAACCACTACCGGGTCGGCGATTATCAGGTGGAGGGTGTCCCGGTCAAGCGGTTCGCCGTCAGCCGCCGGAACGGTGATTTATTCGGCCGACTGAACCAGCAGATCATGAAGGGGGAACCGGTCACCCAAGAAGAGGAAAAACTTTTTTTCGAAAACATGATCAACAGTCCCGGACTCTATCAGCACATTCAGCGGCACGGTACAGAGGCCCTGCTGGTCTTTATTCCCTATCTGTTCAGCATCACCTATTTCGGGGCCCGGATCCATCCGGACCGGACCTTTATTATCCCCTGCCTGCACGATGAGGGGTATTCCCGGTTGACTCTGCTCCAGGAGTGTTATCACCGGGTCCGGGGGTTGATATTTCATACCCGGGCAGAAATGGAACTGGGGATCGACCGGTTTCGACTGCGGGCGGACCAATGCCATTTGTTCGGGGAGGGTATCGATACGGACATCACTTCGGAACCCGAGCGATTCCGTTTGAACTACGCCCTGAAGGACCCTTATGTCCTGTATGCCGGACGACGGGATGCCGGCAAGAACACGCCCTTGTTGATGAACTATTTCGCCCTTTACAAAAAACGCTTCCCCTCCCCGCTCCGGCTGGTCCTGATCGGCAATATCCCGGTCCGGATCCCTCTAGAGCGGCGGGAAGATATCCTGGATTTCGGCTTCGTCCCCCGCCAGGACAAGATCGACGCCTACGGGGGGGCGGCCTTGTTCTGCCAGCCTTCGGTAATGGAAAGTTTCTCCATCGTGATCATGGAGGCCTGGCTGTGCGGCACGCCCATCCTGGTCAACGCTCGCTGCCCGGTCACCGTGGAGCACTGCCTGCAAAGCCAGGGGGGATTGTTTTTTGAAGACTATCTGGAGTTTGAGAGCTGTCTGCAGGCGCTCCTGGAAGGGCCGGATCTCGCCCGAACCCTGGCCGAAAATGGACGGCGCTATGTGTTGGACCATTTTCACTGGGACCGGGTGTGCGAAAACTTTTTCCATCTTTTCCAACGGACCTGGGAGGAAGTCGGGACCGCCCGGCCCTCCGCGGTGCAGGAGACCCCCATGGCCTTACCGTCCAAACCGAAGCCTCCCCAAGCCATCCACCAGATCCTGCCCGATTTCAGTTACGGAGATGCCATCGGAAACGATGTTCTGGGCATCCAGAAGGTACTCCGGTCCTGGGGTTTGGATTCGGAGATCTATGCCCAGCATGTGCATTCCAAACTGGCCGGGGTAGCCCGCCCCGTCTGGGAGTACCGGGAAGCGAGCGGCTTCAACCGGGTGCTCGTCTTCCATTTCTCCATCGGGTCGGAGGTGTCGGAATTCGTCCGGCGGCTGTCGGATCGCAAGATCCTCATTTTCCACAACATCACCCCGCCCCATTTTTTCCGGGGTATCAATCCCGAGGTGGAACGGCGCTGCGCCCTGGGGTTGGAGGAATTAAAGCTGCTGGCCCCTTATTTCGAAATGGGATGGGGGGTCTCCGATTACAACCGGCTGGAACTGGAACGGGTGGGGTTTAAAAAAACGGGCGTTCTGCCCATTTTTCTGGATTTCAAGGATTACTACCTGACGCCCGATGAAGACCTGAAAAAGGAATTGGCCGACGGGCAAATCAACATTCTTCATGTGGGGCGCATCGCCCCCCAGAAAAAAATCGAAGACCTGATCCGGGTTTTTTACCTGTTTCAAAAAAGGCACCGGCCGGACAGCCGCCTGATCCTGGTGGGCACCGACGGCGGAATGCGCAACTACGGGCGGGCGCTGAAACAGATGGCCGAGGACCTGGGGCTGACGGATAAAATCCGCTTCGCCGGTTTCGCCACCTTTCGGCAACTGGTCACCTACTACCGGCAGGCCCAGGCCTACCTCTGCCTGAGCGAGCACGAGGGCTTCTGCGTTCCCCTCATGGAAAGCATGTTTTTCGGCCTGCCTGTATTGGCCTACCTGACCGGGGGCATCCCCGAGACCCTGGGCGGCTCCGGGATCGGGATTGTCGAAAAAAACTGGGAAGAGATCGCCGAATTGCTAAACCTGGCCGTTAGCGATCAAGCCTTTCGGGAAACTATCGTGGCCGGACAGAAAGAGCGGCTGAAGGATCTGGGCCTGGAGGCCAACAGCGCCCGCCTGCGGGTCCTGCTGGAACCCTTTCTGGAAAAACAATGAAGAAACTCAGAGAACAGTATTCCCATATCGACCTGGCTTATCTCAAAGAAAGTCTGGTTACCACGGGGCGGACCGGCAACCAGTTCCTCCGCTTTTCGCTGGTGGGCTCCAGCGGGGTGGTGGTCAACCTGGCCGTGTACACCCTGGCCATTTACGTCTTCAACCTCCATTATCTCCCGGCGGCGACCCTCTCTTTTATGGTGGCCATGACCAACAATTTCCTCCTGAACCGCTATTGGACCTTTAAGACCCACCAGTCGGCGGCCCAGGGGTTCGGGGGCCAGTACTTCAAATACTTCCTGGTCACCTTCTTCGGGTATGGGGTAAACATGACCCTGTTATGGGTTTTTATTGATGGTTTTTACTGGCACAAGGTTTTTTCCCAGTTGGTGGCTATCCTGGTAACCACCCTGAGCAATTTCATAGGCAGCAAGTTGTGGGCCTTCAAATCGCGTCCCTAACCAAAAATAGTTGAAACCTTGGTTCAAATCCGAAATCAAATCACCAAGCGTCATTCCCGTAGCGTTTCTGGGCGGGAATCCGGGCTCTTCTTGCGGAACACTGGATCCCCGATAAAGGCATTCGGCGATGACGAGTAATTGCCTGTAAGTAACCATGAATCAAAACCTGAAATCCTCCAAAGCCCTTCGCTGGGCACTCATCGGCCTCTTCCTGGCGCTTATCCCGGCTGCCTGGTGGCTGCTGTGGTCAGCCCCCCGGGTTGGAGTGGTGGAGCCCCGGAAACAGGCGGTGGTCGATCTGGTCATCTCCAGTGGAAAGATCCGATCGGGCCAGCAGAGCGAGGTGGGCAGCGAGGTGGCCGGAGTAGTGGTCACCGTCTGGGTTAAGGAAGGGGACTGGGTGGCGTTCGGCCAGAAGCTGGTGGATTTAGTGGTTGACGAGACTCGGCTGAAACAGGAGCAATCCCGGTTGGCCGCCGACACCGCCCGACTGGAGTTGAACCGGGTCCGGCGGGGTCCCCAAGCGGAGGAGATCAACCGGGCCCGTTCCGAGCTGGCCCGGGCCGAGGCGGTCCGAATCCAGGCGGAGCTGGATTTTAATCGGCGGCAGCGGCTTTTTGATCAGAAGATCATCGCCCAAGCCGATTGGGAACGGGCCCGCACTTCCCTGGACCAGGCCCGGGCCGGTGAACAGGTGGCCCAAGACGGTCTGGAATACCTGTTGAAACAGCCGACCTCCGAAGACCTGAAAGTGGCGGAGGCCCGTCTTCGGGAGAAAGAGGCCGCTGTCCGCCTCTCAACCCGGGAGCTTCAAAATCGGCGGATACTGGCCCCCTTTGAAGGGTTGATCGTGAAACGCAAGGTGGAACCGGGCCAGAGCGTCCTTCCGGGCTCGGGTATCTTAACCCTGGCGGACATGCGCAACCTGGAGATTTATGTGGAAACCGACGAGAACAACCTCCCCAAGCTGCGGGTAGGGCAAAAGGCGGTGGTGATCCCGCCGGCTTACCGAGACCGGTCCTTCAAGGCCCAGTTGTTTCAAATCGGTCCGGAGGTGGACCAGGCCCGGGGCGTGGTGGGCCTGCGTTTCCGTCCCGAAACCCTTCCGGATTATATCCGCCTGGATATGACCGTGGATGTAAATGTGGAAACGGCCCGTTATCCCCAGGCGTTGACCCTCCCGGCCTCCGGCCTGATCGAAGAAAACGGACGGAACTATGTCTTCCTGGTCAAGAATCATCGGGCCGAGCGCAGGGAAATCCGGGTTTTGGCTAAAGGGCCCCAATGGGTGGCCCTGGAAGGCCTGGACCTGAAATCCCAGGTCATCGCCCGGGCTACGGAGGTCAAACCCGGCCAGAAGATCCGTCCGGTCAAGAGCCGTTAGCCATGTGGGACCGTTTTACCTGGTCGGTGGCCTGGCGCGACCTTCGGTACAGCCTCCGGCAGACCTTATTGACCATGGGGGTGGTGGCCATCAGTGTCACCCTGATCATCTTTCTGAACGCTCTCATCGGGGGACTGCAACGCCGCCTGATCAGCAGCGTCACCGGCTCCATCCCCCACCTGGTGGTCAAACCCGCCGAACGGGCCCCCCTGCTCCTCTGGGAAATCGCCCCGGAAAAAGAAACCCGCTACACCGGGCAAGTGGTCAAGTTGGAGCAACAAAAACGAAAGATAGAAGACTGGCGGGTCTGGCTGCCGCGGCTGGAACGATACGATCCCAACATCCTGGCCGTTTCCCCGGTAGTGGAGGGGCAAGGGATTCTGGCCCGCGGAACCAAACGTAAGGCCATCACCGCCACCGGCATGGTCCCCGAACAGCATAACCGTGTGGTGGAACTCCAGTCCAAACTGGTTCAGGGAAGATTTTTCGGTTTGGGCGCCGGAGAGGCGGTCATTGGGTATCAACTGGCCGACGAATTTTCGATCCGGCTGGGGGACAAGGTGCGGTTCGTCAGCGCGGAGGACCGGACGGCCACCCTGACCGTGGCCGGGATTTTCGATACCGGTTTCAACGCCGTGGACAGCCAGACCCTGTTTATGCCGCTCAGGGACGCCCAATCCCTTTTTGGCCTGGGCACGGCCGTCACCAGCTTGGGCTTGAAACTGGAACGGATCTTTGAAGCCGACGCCCTGGCCCGGCGCCTGGCCCTCCAGGTCCCCTATGAAACCAAATCCTGGATGAGGGACAATCAAACCCTGCTCACCGGACTGAGGGCCCAGTCCCAGTCCTCCAACCTCATTTTGTTTTTTACCACCGTGGCCTCCGGCTTCGGGATCGCCAGCATTCTGATCATGTCCGTCATGAACCGCCAGCGGGAAATCGGCATCCTGAAGGCCATGGGGGCCACTCGGCGCCAGATCATCCGGGTTTTCACTTTGGAGGGGACCCTGCTGGCTTCCCTCGGCGCCTTCCTGGGAGCGATCATCGGCAGCGTCCTCTGCCGCTTATTATTTCAACTCCGGACCACGGCCAGCGCCACCGGCCGACAGATAGAGGTCTTCCCCATGGACCTGCGCTGGAACACGGTGCTCACGGCCGTTGCCATCGCCGTGCTCGTAGGCTTTTTTGCCTCACTCTACCCGGCCTGGCGGGCGGCCCGCACCAACCCGGTGGAGGTGATCCGGTGATTCCCGACGATCCTATGCTTCCGATTCTTCAGTTGGAAAAGGTGTGCAAGAGTTATGGAAACGGGGTCTTTACCCAGGTCCTGTTCGATATCCAACTGGCCGTTCAACCGGGAGAATTCGTGGCCCTCCTGGGGGCCTCCGGGTCCGGGAAAACCACGCTCCTTAATCTGGTGGGACTGCTGGATACCCCCACGGAGGGGAAAATCTTTTTAACCGGCCGGGAGGTCTCCACCCTCTCGGAAGATGAACGGGCCTATCTGCGGCGCGATGTCCTGGGCTTTATTTTTCAGTTTCATTATCTTCTGCCGGCCTTTTCGGTTCTGGAAAACACGCTCATGCCCTGCCGGTTGAAAGGCCGCGTCGCCGAAGACCAGGCCCGGGAAAGGATCACCGCCCTCCTGACCCGGGTCGGATTGGGCGAACGGCTCCACTATCGGCCTAACCAGTTATCTGGCGGCCAGCAGCAGCGGGTGGCCATTATCCGGGCCCTGGCCAACGACCCGGCCCTCATCCTGGCCGATGAACCCACGGGCAATCTGGACAGCACCTCCGGCCGGGAAGTGTTCAACCTGATGCGGGAACTCAACCGGACCACGGGCAAGGCCTTCCTGCTGGTCACCCACGACCGGGGGTTTGCCCAGGAAGCGGATCGGGTGCTGCACCTGGTGGACGGTCGTTGCGTGTAGGGTCTGAAGTCCGGCATCCCTCCGGATGACCTTATCGCCAGTGGCCCGGCCGCCAGCCCCATCCGCGGGGACCGGTATGGTGCCAGTAGCCCGGGGCCCAAGCCGCGCCATGCCGGGGAGGGCGGTCCCAGTAGCCCCGGTTCCAGGCCCAGCCGCGGCCGCCATATCCCCAATAACCACCCAGCCAGACCGCCCCGGGAAAGGGAATCACCGGGACGACTTCCACCATGGGTTCCGGCGGGGGACCCGGGGCGTAAACTCCGTCCATGGGCGGCGGCCCGGGCACGTAAGCCAGGCAGCCGGCCAGGGCTATAGAGGCAAACAAAGAGATCAGCAAGAATAGAATCGTCTTTTTCATATTTATTCTCCTTTTTTTTCTTAGACCGACCTAAACCCGGGTAAGTTAAAAAACTGGGATTTCGCGACTGCCTGCCTTCATCTTTTTCCACCAAGGGTATATTATTCAGCCTTACATGTATAATAGACTTAGGTCGTTATGCTCAGCAATATTTTCTATTTTGGTGAATACGCTGAACTTTTCTGATATTATTCAGAAGACCGTGAAAACACCAGACCGTCATTTTAATATAACTGCCAAGAGATTGGCGTTGGATTTTTGCCAATTTATCCGTGCCCAATCCTTCGTCTGTAAAATTTTTGGCCGGCAGTACAAGCTAAGTCGTGAGTATGCAGAAATCGACATAACTTACAAATGCAATTTAAAATGCATCAATTGTAACCGATCGTGCACACAGGCTCCAGATAACATAGAAATGTCGGTGGATACGATAGAACGATTTATAAAGCAAAGTATAAAAGAAAATATCGTCTGGAAACGAATTCGTCTTCTGGGGGGAGAACCAACGCTTCACTGTCAAATTTTTGAAATAGTAGAAATGCTGTCCCGATATCAAACCGATCATAACCCTTTGGTAAGATTGGTATTGTGTACGAACTTTTTTGGCCAGAAGGTTCATCAGGTATTGGAAAAAATGCCCGATAACATTATAATTAAAAGTACACTTAAAACTTCACAGATAAATTTATTTAAACCGTTTAATTCGGCTCCCTGCGATCAATTTCTAAACTTCTTTTCAAACTATGCTTGCGGGTGCCGTATCATAGAAGATTGTGGTTTGGGATTAACGCCTTCCGGTTACTATATGTGTGCTATTGCTGGTGGAATTGATCGAATTTTTCAGTATCATCTGGGAAGGCAAGACCTGCCGAAAGAATCGGACAGTTTATCCGATCAGATGATGGCCTTTTGTCGTGTTTGCGGTCATTTTGGATTCCAATGGCCCACAAAAAGAATAAAAATGTCCAGTACATGGGGTCAGGCTTATCGGCAATATAAAAATATGGGGTATCTGAAAAGAAAGGACGTCTGGTAACTATATGGGGCAGTTGAAAATACTGCATGTTCTTGGACAAAGACCGGAAAAAACCGGAAGTGGCATTTATCTTCAGTCGATCATTAAAGAATCTCAAGGGCAGGGGTTCCTAAATTATTTGGTGGCTGGCATACCCCATTATAAAACATATGATTTAAAAGTTATCCCCAAAGAAAATTGCTCGTATGTTCATTTTGAATCAGACCATCTGAATTTCCCAGTAACCGGAATGTCGGATGTAATGCCTTACAACAGTTCCCTTTTTATAACACTTAAAGGTGAACGTTTGACAGCATACAAAAAGGCGTTTGGCCAAGTGCTTCAACAGTCAGTAGGAACATATAAGCCGGATATCATTCATACCCATCATCTTTTTTTATTAACCGCACTGGTCAGAGAGTTGTTCCCGAGTTTGCCGATTGTTACGACCTGCCATGGCACTGACCTGCGACAATATAATAATTGTAAACATTTAAGACGGTTTGTAAAACATAATTGTCAGCGATTGAACCGTATCATTGCGCTGACCAATGATCAGAAAGCAGATATCTCCAGGATTTATGAAATCCCTCTTAGCCAAATTGATGTTATCGGGGGGGGATATGATCAGAGCATCTTTTTCCGTGAACAAAAATCCCTGGATAAAACGGTTCATATCCTTTATGCGGGTAAATTTAATCGCAGCAAAGGGGTTCCCTGGCTTTTAAAGTCGCTTAATGCTATCAGCCATCATGATTGGCACCTGCATATGGCAGGGAGCGGCAAGGGACCGGAATTAGAAGAGTGTATGGATCATGCAAAAAAACTGGATCATAAGGTGACGGTCCATGGATATATTTCCCATCAACGATTATCGGAACTAATGAAAAAATGTCATATACAGGTATTGCCCTCTTTTTTTGAAGGTTTGCCACTCGTGATTTTTGAGGGCCTGGCATCGGGATGTCGCATTATCACTACTAATCTTTCCGGATTTGATGAAATTTTCGGCAAAGCCAAAAAAGATACGATCGATCTGATTCCATTACCGCCTCTGGAGACTATTGATCGACCATACCAGAAAGATGAAGCTATGCTGGTAAACCGGCTATCCAAGGCAATTGTGGACATGATAACGGCTGTTAAAGAGTCTCCGGATTTTGATGACCCCCAGGCCGAAAAAATAGCCGTTTCTTATACCTGGCAACGTATTTTTAAACGCATTTTACCTATATATCATGAGGTTCTTGTTCGATAAGGGACCTTTTTATCGTCAACAGTGGTGTCCTAAAATCCCGGGGCCGGGATACTTATTTCCATCAAGCAAAATGCACCGGATAACACCGGTTCCGGAAAAAAATAATATGGTTCCAACAGCCCTCATTCATGGTATAAATAGCTCGATTTTGAAAATGGATCATTTGTTTTTGGGTAGGCATTTAAAGGAGCGTTATGTCCTCTTCCAAAATCCATTACGGCTGGATCGTGGTCTTCACCGGCCTGCTGGTGACCATCGGGGCCCATGGGTTCGGGCGCATGTCCTATACCATCATCCTGCCGGCCATGAAGGACGGCCTGCAGTTTGAATTATACCCAGCTCGGTCTGATCGGCACGGGCAACTTAATCGGTTATTTAGCCATGGCCCTGATCGGCGGGATACTGGCCGCCCGGCTGGGGTCCCGGCGGGTGATCAGCCTCTCTTTGGCCCTGATGGGGGTGACCATGATCCTCACCGGGCTGGCCCAAGATTTTCAGGTCGGCCTTTTTCCTGCGATTGGTCACCGGGTTGGGACATGGAGGGGCCTACGTGCCCGCCATGGCCTTGGGCTCCGCCTGGTTTGCCATGAACCGCCGGGGATTTGCCACCGGGATCGTTTCGGCGGGCATCGGCGGCGGGACCATGATCGCCAGTTTCATCGTCCCCCTGGCCTTGAGCGCCTATGGTCAGGAGGGCTGGCGTTATGCCTGGTATTACCTGGGTTCCGCGGTCCTGCTCATTGCCGTTATCGCCGCTATTTTTATTCGCAGCCGGCCGGAGGAGCTGGGGTTGCTGCCCGTAGGGGCCGATGCGGCAATGCAAACCAAGGTCCCGGTCGCCCCGACGGTCCGTAATCTGGACTGGAACCTGGTTTACAGGGAAAAGAAAATGTGGTATCTGGGTCTGGTTTATTCTTTATATGGTTTTTCTTATATTATTTACATGACCTTCTTTGCCGCTTATTTAGTTAAAGAGATGGGTTGGAAGCCCGGGGCCGCCAGCGCGCTCTGGGCCCTGGTGGGAGGGGTGAGCATCTTCTGCGGCGTTCTTTGGGGGGGGATCTCCGATCGGCTGGGTCGGGCCAAAGGCGCCGCTCTGGTTTATTTAGCCCTGTCCGCCAGTTATTTGATATTTGCCCTGGTCAAGTCCGATGGCGGTCTTTACGGTTCCGCCCTCCTTTTCGGTTTATGCGCCTGGAGCATCCCCACGATTATGGCCGCCACGGCCGGTGATTTCGTGGGGCCCCGGTTGGCCCCGGCCGGTCTCGGCTTTGTAACGCTCTTTTTCGCCGCCGGACAGGCCGTCGGGCCCTGGATCGGCGGCTACCTGGCGGACCTGACCCGATCCTTCACCGCCCCATTTTTATTGGCCGCCGCGGTTTCCCTGATCGGAGGATTCTTGGCGATGGGATTAAAACCCGCGGTATCCAAGAGGTAAATTTCCGATCCTTAAGAAATGCCCGGATTCCCGCTCAGAAGCGCAGCGGGAATGACGGTTTATGCCTAACCAAAATCCATAATGACCTTAACGTTGTTTTATTAAAACACCGAAACATTCGCTAAAGGAACCCCATGCCTTCACTTTTCACCCTGATGCCCCTAAGAAGAATGGTCCGGATTAAGGGCCTCCATCTCCTGTCTCCCTTGATCCTCTTGGGCCTGTTGACCGTATCCTTTCTTTTATTTTCCGGCTGCAGTTCGGAGAAGAAGGTCGATCCGGCCAAGGCCCGCCGAGACCGAACGGTACCGGTAACCGTAAGTCCGGTCATGGAAAAAACGATTCCGGTCCAGATCAAGGCTATCGGAAATGTGGAGGCCTATGCCACGGTATCGATCAAATCCCGCGTAGGAGGGGAATTGAAACAAGTCTCCTTCCAGGGAGGCCAGGATGTTAAAAAAGGGGACCTTCTTTTCATCATCGATCCCGACCCCTATGATGCCGCCCTCAAACAATCCCAGGCCAATTTGGCCAAGAGCGTGGCCCTATTAAAAAAAGCCGAAGAGGATAGGACGCGTTACGCTGACCTGGTTCAAAAAGAGTATATCAGCCAGGAACAGTACGATCAGGCCCGAACCAACGTGGATGCCCTCAAGGCCCAAATCAAGGCCGACCAGGCCGCCGTGGACAATGCCCGTCTCCAGGTCGGTTACTGCACTATCCGCGCCCCCCTTTCGGGACGGACGGGAGACCTTCTGGCGGATAAGGGGAATATGATCAAGGCCCAGGATGACAACAAATCCCTGGTAATAATCAACCAGATTCAGCCCATCTATATTTCCTTTGCCGTCCCTGAACAGGACCTGGGTGAGATCAAGAAGTATGCCGCCGCCGGGCAACTGAAGTTAAAAGCCATTGTTTCCAAGGACGGGGAGCACCCTGAAGAAGGGGTCCTTTCTTTTATGGATAACACTGTGGATAAGGCTACCGGAACCATCAAGCTGAAAGGGACCTTTGCCAACAAGGCAAGACGCCTCTGGCCCGGACAATTCGTCAATGTGGTCTTGGACCTGACCGCGCAGTCCAATGCGTTAGTCATCCCCTCCCAGGCCCTTCAAACGGGTCTGGAAGGTCAATATGTGTTTATTGTCCGGCCCAACCTGACGGCCGAAACCCGCCCGGTGGTTATCGGCAGACCCTTTAATGGCCAGACCGTAATAGAGAAAGGGTCTGCAGGCGGGGGAAAAAGTGGTAACCGACGGCCAATTTCAACTTATTTCCGGGACCAAAGTTCAGATAAAAAGTGAGCTGGAAAGCAAAGGGACCACCTCGTCCCTGAAAAGGCGCGGCCTGAGGATCCCCGGAATGCTGGGGGAAAGAAAGCGATTTCTGTAAATGGATAAGAAATCCCTGCTTCCTGAAGACCCCCCGTCCGCCCCCGGCGGACTGGGGGGGTTTAACCTCTCGGAGACCTTTATCCGCCGACCCATCATGACTACGCTGGTCATGATGGGCATCCTGCTCTTCGGGATCATGGGCTACCTGCGGCTGCCGGTGAGTGACCTGCCCAATGTGGACTTTCCGACCATCCTGGTCTCCGCCCAATTGCCCGGTGCCGCTCCGGAAACCATGGCCTCGGCCGTGGCCACCCCCCTGGAAAAAGAGTTTTCCACCATCGCCGGTCTGGATTCCATGAACTCCGCCAATGCCCTGGGGTTCACCCAGATCACCCTCCAGTTCACCCTGGATCGGAATATCGATGCCGCGGCCCAGGATGTCCAGTCGGCGATCGCCCGGGCCGCCCGCTTGCTTCCCCAGAGCATGCCGACCCCTCCATTTTATCGCAAGGTCAACCCGGCCGATCAACCGGTGATTTACCTGTCGCTGAATTCGACGCTCCTCCCCCTCTACAGCATCGATGAATACGGGCAGACCATCATGGCCCAACGTATTTCCATGATCAGCGGAGTGGCCCAGGTCCTGGTCTATGGCTCCCAGAAATATGCCGTCCGTCTCCAACTCAATCCCCAGGCCCTGGCCTCCCGGGCCATTGGAATCGATGAGGTCTCCAGCGCCATCCAGAGCAGCAACGTCAATCTGCCGACCGGCACCTTTTACGGGAACTACCAGGCCTTTACGGTTCAGGCCAGCGGCCAATTAACCAATGCCGCGGCCTATCGCCCGGTGATCGTAGCCTACCGGAACGGTTCCCCCGTTCGTCTGCAGGAATTGGGACAGGCCACGGACGGCGTCGAAAATAATAAGATCGCCAGTTGGTATAAAGACCGCAGGGCCATTGTGCTGGCCATCCAACGTCAACCCGGCACCAACACCATTGAGGTGGTCGACTCCATCAAAAAATTATTGCCCACCTTTCGGACCCAATTGCCGGCTTCCGTCAACCTGGATATCCTCTACGACCGGTCCGAATCCATCCGGGATTCCGTCAATGATATCAAGTTTACCCTGATCTCTGACCGTTTTCCTGGTCGTTTTCGTCATTTTTTTCTTTCTCCGCAATCTTTCGGCCACCATCATCCCCAGCCTGGCCTTGCCCATGTCCATCATCGCCACCTTCGCGGTCATGAGCCTGCTGGATTACAGCCTGGACAACCTCTCCTTGATGGCGTTGATTCTGTCCGTCGGTTTCGTGGTCGACGATGCCATCGTCATGCTGGAGAATATTGTTCGCCACATGGAAAAAGGAGAGCCCCGCTTCCAGGCCGCCCTGAACGGATCCAGGGAAATCAGCTTCACCATTCTCTCCATGACCCTCTCGCTGGCCACGGTTTTTGTCCCGGTTCTTTTTATGGGTGGGATCCTCGGCCGGTTGCTTCATGAATTCGCCGTGGTCATCGGCGTAGCCATTTTGGTTTCCGGGTTTGTCTCGCTGAGCCTGACCCCCATGCTCTGCAGCCGGTTCTTGAATCCGCCGAACCCGGAGAGACAGCGGCGGATGTTTCCCGGTTCGGAACAATTCTTCAACGGCATGTTAAAGGCTTATGACTGGAGTCTAAAAAAGGTCCTGAACCATCCCCGGATCACCATGGGGATTACCCTGCTCACGCTGCTGGCCACCCTGCTTCTTTTTCAGGCCATCCCCAAGGGATTTATCCCCAGCGAGGATACGGGCCAGATCCTGGCCTCCTCCGAGGCCGATCAGGGTATTTCCTTCGAAGATATGGTCCGTCACCAGCAGGCTCTGGCCAAGATCGTCCGGGAAGACCCCAATGTGGAGGCCTATAATTCAACGGTCGGCGCCGGCGGCCCGAACCTGACCGGCAATACCGGACGCATGTTCATCCGACTCAAACCCCGCCACGAACGGAAATTGAGTGCCGATCAGGTCATTCAACAGTTGCGGCCCAAGCTGGCCAAGGTCCCGGGGATTCAGATATTCCTCATCAACCCTCCGGTGATCAATGTGGGAGGACGGATAACCAAGGCCCTCTATCAATTCACCCTGCAAAGTCCCAATACCCAGGAACTCTATCGCTTTGGGGCCTTGCTGGAATCACGGTTGCGGGCCTTGCCGGACCTCCAGGACGTGACCAGCGACATCCAGCTCAAGAATCCCCAGCTCAATATTGAGATTGACCGGGACAAGGCGACGGCCCTCGGCGTCTCCGCTCAGCAAATTGAGGACGCCCTCTACACCGCCTACGGCTCACGGCAGATATCCACCATTTATGCCGCCAACAATGCCTATCAGGTCATCATGGAGCTGGAGCCGGAATATCAGAAAGACCCGGCGGCCTTATCCATGCTCTATATCCGCTCCTCCAAGAACCAACTGGTGCCCATAGACTCGGTTGCCAAAATCAGCCGAGGGGTGGGACCGCTCTCGGTCAACCATTCTGGCCAGCTCCCTTCGGTAACCCTTTCCTTTAACCTGAAGCCAGGGGTGGCCCTCGGTGATGCCGTCGGCGCGGTGGAAAAAATGGCCCGGAATGTTCTGCCTTCCACGATCAGCACCAGTTTCCAGGGCACGGCCCAGGCCTTCCAGTCTTCCCTCCAGGGTTTATGGCTGCTGCTGATTCTGGCCGTTCTGCTGATCTACATCATTCTGGGAATCCTCTATGAAAGCTTCATTCATCCCCTGACCATCCTCTCCGGTCTTCCTTCCGCCGCCATCGGGGCCTTGTTAACCCTGCTGATCTTCGGGCAGGAACTGAGTATTTATGCCTTTGTGGGGATCATCATGCTGGTGGGTATCGTCAAAAAGAACGCCATCATGATGATCGACTTCGCCCTGGAGGCTCAGCGCAACGAGGGTAAAAGTGCTTACGAGGCCATTTATCAGGGCTGTCTGGTCCGTTTCCGGCCCATCATGATGACCACCAGCGCCGCACTGATGGGGACCCTGCCCATTGCCCTGGGTTTCGGGGCCGGGGCCGAATCCCGCCGCCCTCTTGGCCTGGCGGTGGTCGGCGGCCTGGTATTCTCTCAATTGCTGACTCTCTACATCACGCCGGTATTCTTCATCTACATGGAGTCTTTCAGAGTGAAAGTGGGACGCCTTATGGGCTCCAGGTCTAAAACCTAATCCTTCCTGCTGTAGCGGCATGTCTATTGCAGAGTTAAGCAATTGACGCCCTTTTTCTGTTTAGAGTTATTCATTAAAAATTAAGAATTAAGAGTTGATAATTAAGAATTAGGCTCCTAATGGCCAAAGGCGACAATATCCAAGAATGGCTTATCCATTTCGCCGTTCAAATTATTAAGCTGTCCGCAAAATTGCCCAAAACCCCGGCTGGAAGACATGTTGCCGGACAGATTTTAAGAAGCGGCACATCCCCGGCGCCCAATTACGGGGAGGCCCGCTCTGCGGAAAGCTCAAATGATTTTGTTCATAAACTGAAAGTCGCCCTAAAAGAATTGAATGAGACCAAAGTATGGTTGCAGATTATCAGAAAGAGCGAAATGATATCTGTCGAGGAATGTGTTGATATAAACAAATCAGGTGATGAATTGTGCCGGATCATAAGCGCCAGTGTTTGGACGGTTTATAGAGGAAAAAAAGTTAATGGTTAATTATCAATTCTTAATTCTTAATTATTTGAAACCCTTACCCTAAACTTTTTCATGATCGCCAAAGTCCACAGCAGCGCCATTCTGGGCATCGACGCCTATATCGTGCAGGTGGAGGTGGATATCGCCCGAGGGTTACCTTCTTTTTCCACGGTCGGGCTGCCGGAAGGGGCGGTACGGGAAAGCAAAGACCGGGTCAAATCGGCCATCAAGAATTCCGGGTTTGAGTTCCCCAGCCACCGGATCACGGTCAACCTGGCCCCGGCTGACATCAAGAAGGAGGGGTCGGCCTTCGACCTGCCTATCGCCGTGGGGATCCTGGCGGCCACAGAGCTGGTCCCCCCCGACCTTTTGGAACAATATCTTCTTTTAGGTGAATTGTCTCTAAACGGTGAGGTTAAGCCTGTCCGGGGGGCCCTGCCCACGGCCCTGTCGTTGAAAAAAAGCGGCTACCTGGGTCTGCTGCTGCCCGCGGCCAATGCCTATGAGGCCGCGGTGGTGGAGGGTATTGAAATTGTACCGGTGAAGACCCTGGGGGAAGTGGTGGAGTTTTTGAACGGTGTCACCGCCCTTCCCACCTTTACGATCGATCGTGAGCACCTTTTTCCCAGCCAACCGGTCTTTCCCCTGGACTTCAACGAAGTGAAGGGTCAGGAACAGGTCAAACGGGCACTGGAAATCGCCGCGGCCGGCGGTCACAATATTATCATGATCGGGCCGCCGGGATCCGGCAAGACCATGTTAGCCCAGCGGCTTCCATCGGTACTCCCCCAATTGACCTTTGAGGAGGCCCTGGAAACGTCCAAGGTCTACAGCGTCATGGGCCTGATGCCCGGGGATCGGGCCCTGGTCACCGCCCGGCCCTTCCGGTCCCCGCACCACACGGTGTCCGACGCCGGATTGATCGGCGGCGGCCAAATCCCCCGGCCGGGGGAAGTCAGCCTGGCCCACAATGGCGTCCTTTTCCTGGATGAGTTGCCGGAATTTAAAAAGAATGTTTTGGAAGTGCTGCGCCAGCCCCTGGAAGACGGCCAGGTTACGATCTCCAGGGCCATCACCTCCCTGACCTATCCGGCCCGCTTCATGCTGGTGGCGGCCATGAATCCCTGCCCCTGCGGTTTTCTTTCCGACCCCCAGCGGGAATGCCAGTGCACCTACCCCCAGATCCAGCGCTACAAGTCCAAAATTTCCGGTCCCCTCCTGGACCGCATCGATCTCCATATCGAAGTGCCCGCGGTAAAATTCAAAGACTTGACCGAACCCTCGGGGGGAGAATCCTCGGAGACCGTCCGGGCCAGGGTCCAGGCCGCCCGGGAACGGCAAAAAGAACGCTTCCTGGCCAGAAATGTCTACTGCAACGCCCAGATGGGCCCGAGATTGATCAAAAAGTTCTGCCCCCTGGATGCGGAGGCCCATCGCCTATTGGAGCAGGCCATGGAATACCTGGGCTTCAGCGCCCGGGCCTACCACCGCATCCTCAAGATCTCCCGGACCATCGCCGATTTGGAAAGCGAGCCCCATATCCGCTCCGCCCACGTTTCCGAAGCCATTCAATACCGCAGTTTGGATCGCCGGGTCTTGTAAAAGGCTCCTTGTTCTAGGTTTACTGGAAACTTATAGGGGTTTGATGATACTATTGCAACGATACCTCTCAAATTTTTGAGATGGAGGTAAAGTGATGTCGGCGAAGGCACTGGCCATAAGAAAGCCCCCCAACCCTCCGGATTTACTGCTCCAAGATTTGCGGGAATTGATCACCCGGGCGCGACAGGACGTGGCCCGGACGGTGAATTCCTCTTTGGTGCTTCTTTACTGGAATGTCGGGCGGCGTATCCGGCAGAATATCTTAAAAGAAAAACGTGCTGGCTATGGAGAGGAGATTGTGCAGACAGTGTCGACACAATTGGTTCCTGAATATGGACCGGGTTTTAGTGCCAGTAATGTCTTTAGAATGATCCAATTTTCTGAAGTCTTTTCAAACAAACAAATTGTCGCGACACTGTCACGACAATTGAGCTGGAGTCATTTTGTTGAAATCCTCCCATTAAAAGATGACCTGCAAAGAGATTTCTATGCCGAGATGTGCCGGATAGAAGGTTGGAGCGTCCGTACCCTGCGAAAAAAAATAGATAGCATGCTCTTTGAGCGCACCGCCCTTTCCCGGAAACCGGCCGAACTGGCCAGACAGGAATTGGAATCCTTGCGGGAAGAAGACAAGCTCACTCCCGACCTGGTTTTCCGGGATCCCTACCTTTTGGACTTCCTCGGTTTAAAAGACACCTTTGGTGAGAAAGACCTGGAGGCGGCCATCCTCCGGGAGATGGAGCAATTTATTCTGGAGTTAGGCGTGGGGTTCACCTTTGTGGCCCGGCAGAAAAGGATCACTGTGGGGGAAGACGATTTTTACCTGGACCTGCTCTTTTACCATCGAAAATTGAGGCGGCTGGTGGCCGTTGAACTGAAGCTGAGGAAGTTTAAACCCGCGGACAAGGGACAGATGGAGTTGTATTTGCGTTGGCTGGAGAAATATGAACAGGTTCCCGGCGAAGAAACTCCGCTTGGGTTGATCCTCTGCGCGGGAAAATCCGAAGAGCAGATCGAATTGTTGCAGCTTGAAGAAAGCGGTATTCGGGCGGCGGCCTACCTGACCGAACTGCCTCCTAAGGATATCCTGCAAAAGAAATTGCATGAGGCGATTATTCTGGCCCGAAGCCGATTGGCCGGAGGTCGTAATAAATCCCTCCAGACAGGATAGACCATTGGAAATGATATATCCGGGTTCTGGAAAACCGTTCTGTTGATGCTCCATGTCTGACTTGAAAACCGAGGAAATCATCCCAGCAGACAAAGGCCTCCGCAAAAAGGCGATAATCCTGATTATTGGGATCGTTCTGGCGGCCGTAATTTTGGGCCCCTATATAAAGGGCTACCTGGCCGACCTGAGACAGGAGGGGGTAGAAAGGCCGGAGTCGGCCTACCCCAAGATGATCACCCTGGTGAAATGGGTGTTGGGGTCGGCGGCGCTCGGGATCACCCTGACCGGCGTTTACCTGCTGGTGATTGCCTTCCGGGCCTTAAAAGCCGGCCGCTACCCACCGCCGGGCATGAAGGTGATCAAAGATACCCGGATCAAAACCGGACGGCAGGCCAAAGCAATGGCCTACCTGCTGGTCTTTAATTCCGCCGCCATCATCCTGTTGATCGGCCTGGTCCTTTTTCTTTTTATGATGATGGCCGAGAAAATGAAAATTCAGTGAGGTATTCCATGTCTGAAAAAAATCGGCCACGACGGGTGGCTATTCTGATTTTCGACGAGGTGGAGGTGCTGGACTTTTGCGGTCCCTTCGAGGTTTTTTCGGTCACCGGGGTCATGAACCCGCCCCAACCCTTCCAGGTTTACACCGTGGCCGAAACCCTCCAGCCGGTCATTGCCCGGAATGGCTTGAGCGTCAACCCCAGTCATCGACTTTCCGATTGCCCCGCCCCGGATATTCTGCTTATCCCCGGAGGCCTGGGTACCCGAAGGGAGATGCACAATGTGGATTTGATTGCCTGGATTCGAAATCAGGCCGTGAACACGGAATTGGTCCTATCGGTTTGCACGGGGGCGCTTTTGCTGGCCAAGGCCGGCTTACTGGACGGGCTGGAGGCCACCACCCATCACGGGGCGATCGATCTGCTCCGCGAAGTGACGCCCAACACCCGGATCAGCCCGGAAAAGCGGTTTATCGACAACGGGAAGGTGATCGTCTCCGCCGGGATCTCGGCCGGGATCGACATGTCCCTATATGTGGTGGCCAGGCTATTGGGGGAAGCGGAAGCCCTGAAAACCGCCCGGTACATGGAATATGATTGGCCGGGAAGGGCCTTTTAACCCTCCAACCCATTATGATTAGATCGTTCGTTATCTTACAAAGGAGATTGAAAAATGCCCAGCGACTTGAGTCTGAAAGTTAAAGAGGCGGCACGCAGGAACGGGTCGGATTTAGTGGGAATCGTTCGGGTGGCCGACCTGCCGGAACACCGAGAGGAAATGGACGGCATCCTGCCCGATGCCCAAAGCGTGGTCGTGGTGGCGGTTCGGCACAGCCTGGCCGCCCTCCGCTCCCCCAAACTTCAAATGGGCCAGTTCGACACGATGTACACCTACCAACAGGTCGGGTGGACGGCCCTGGCCTTGGCCCGCCATCTGGAATCGCTGGGCTTCCCGTCGTTGGCGGTGCCGGCCTTTCTGCCCCTGGATATGCAGGCCCCGAAAAAGGGGATGCGGGGTGAGATCTGCTGGCGCAGGGCCGGGGTGCGGTCCGGTCTGGGTTCCTACGGGGAGAACGGATTGCTGGTGACTAAAGAGTACGGCGCTGCGGTCCGGCTTTCCGGCGTGTTGACCCAGGCCGAATTGGTTCCGGATACCCCGTTAAAGGAAGATGCTTGCGACCACTGCGGCCGCTGTTTAGAGTCCTGTCCCCCCGGGGCCCTTTCCGGGCAGGGCAAGATCAACAAGAAACTCTGCGGGGATCAGATCTTTCAATTCGGCCTGCGAGCCTACAGGGATTTTCTGGAGGGGCTGGTCACCCTCCCGCGGGAGGAGGCCGTGAAGACTATCCAGGGCTTCGAACTGCGGGAACTCTGGCAGACCTTCATGACGGGCAACTACTATTACTGTTTCGCCTGCCAGGCCCAGTGCCCGGCTTCGCGGTTGCCCTAAGTTCGTTGCAGGTTGCTGGTTAAAAGACCGCCCAAAACTGCCAAACCCGTACCCTATTTTGATGCTTCACAAATGACCCCTAGGTCATGGGGGTCTTACCGCCCGGTCAGCCCAAAAATATGGCGGGCAAGCTGGACGTACTGGCCGCGCCGTTCGGTGGTCGCAGTGGCCTTAATCGAGAGGATGCTAAGGACCCGATTATACCCGTCCGCGCGATCCGCCTGGTTCCGGTACCAGGCCAGTTGCCCGAAAAGGCGCACTGCCCAATACATCAGGTAGCGCACGAAGGCACCCGCCCCGAGCACTTTCATCCCCTCCAGGAAAATGCCGTCAGCCTCCGGACGCGGACGTTTCTGTTCCCATTACAGCCAGTCGTGGATGACCGCCGCGTTGCCGTACTTGCCCCACTGAGGCAGGATGGCCCAGAAAAGGCGGGGAACCGAGGCAAAAACTGTAGCGAACCCCACGGGCACCGTGATCTGATCCTGTCTGCCCTCGACCCCGGCGTCGTACCGGCTATCGGTAATAACTAAATCCCGTAATTTTTATATTAAATCATTAAGTTATAATTAATTTTTAGCCAAATGATAGTTTCTATCAAGAATCAATCAATAAAATCCTTGATAGATTCTTGATAAGTATTGATAGACTGCCAGTTCCCAAACAATAATCACCAAATTATCTAAGATAAAAAGGCTATCTTTTCAGGACATAATATCTCCATCTCCCTGAATTGACTGGACTTAAATGGCCGGCTCGGCTCAGTTTTCTCAGTAAATAGTGAGCCCGTATACTATCCACCTTGAGGATATTTCTGCATTCTAAATTGGTTATGGATTTATGGAATTGGACAAAATCGAGGATTTGGTCCTCTCCGCTTTTGACCTCTCTTTTGGGGGACGCATCCTCTTCTATACATAAAGTATAAGAGGTCCACCTGCCGGCTCCCTGCTGTTCAATTAATCCCATCTGAGTAAGCCCCCGCAACTCGGCCCCAGCGGTTAGGGAATCCACATGATTGAGCCGGCGGTATTCCGGATTGGTAATCTGGGAGTGCAGCCTGAGATATACCAAAGCCTTCCGTTGGCGGTCATTTATCGGTAAATAGGAAAACTGATTGAGCCAGTTCAGGGTTTCGGGATTTAATAGTGTATGATTGTGGAAGGTGACATGGAAGGAGACGCGGTGGTCAGCAAATCGGGGGGGCTCTAAATTGGCCTCTCCAAGGGCTTGCACCATAGAACGAATCCCGCTTCCTCTGTTTTCTACCAAATGGGTGTCTTCCATCATACGCATTAATCGGGCATTGCGGGTGGATTGTTCCTCATCCAGGTTTTCCACCGTTACACTTCCAAAAAGGCCTCCCGGATTTTTAATCTCCAGGCGATCAGCAAACATCCGAATCTGGATATAGCTGCCTCGTGCATACGAGCTATAATCCCGGTGAGCCACTGCATTCGCTAATGCCTCTCGTAAGGCCTCAACGGGATACTCCGGTATTTCCCTCCGAAAAAGTCCTTCGATGAGAGCGGCTTTTCGCATGGCCCCCATTAAACATCGTTCGGTTTCCTTTAGCATTTCCGGAATGGAACCCTCAAAACGTCTGTTATCTAAAAACCGTTCTCCCCGAGGCCCCCGTTCTTCCGGCGAGGTGCCATAGTACTGGATAAAGGTAATCATCAGTTGAGGGAAGAATTCCTGAGGAAATTTGCCGAACATCAAAAGGCCGGCCAGGGTGGGCCTAGCCTTGCCGCCCTCTAAAATGATTATTCTTAAATGGTGAAGCACCTCTTCACGGGAGCCATCCAGAAAAAATGCATTCGGTCGCGAGGTCCGAAGCCGATCCAGGTATTCATTCAACAACCGATCGTCCAAATCGGTCAGGTCAGCCTGGGCAATGGCCTCTTCATCAGATACGGGTTGCCCCCGCCCGCTCAAGTATCCAAAGACCTCATATTCCGTCATGTGCCGGATTGTATTGGCCACACGGATAAAGGCCCCTTTCGGCAAACCAGCCGGTTTATAGAAACATGGTTTTTGTGTTGCTGAAATTTCTTCAATTTCTATTGCGGCAATGGTAACGCCATCAACCTCTTCTACGATAAATTGGGGCCTCAATGTCGGTTCCATATCCTTGGAAGCGAGATGGGTGATTTCCTCCTGTAGCCTTTGTACATCTCCCACCCCTACCAAAGCGTAGTCCTCTTTTTCCTTTAAGCCGAATAAAACCACGCCCCCACCCGGTCGATTGGCGAAGGCAGAAAGGGACTCATAAAGCCTTTTCGGCGTTCCGCCTTTAGCCGTTTTGACCTCAACGGTGTCCAATTCACTTCGCCTGGACTGAACCTCGGCCATCAAAGCCAGCAATTCCTCTCGCGTCATTCCTCTTCTTCCCTTCCGGACTCCTACCCCATGCTCAGGTGAATAGGTCCCAACTCGCGGTGGCCGGAATCTTCTTGCCCCGTCGCCGCCAAGATATATTTTAACAACAGGTCAACTCTTTTTTTATCCATTATTCTTTCGCTTTCTGGTATTTTGGAACAAATCGATTTCTGCTTATTCGCCCAGGCTGCTCCTTCGTGACCCTGGTGTAACTCGCCGGCATCCGGTTGAATTTTCTGGAAAGGAGCTTGGTTGGTCTTTCCCGACATCAATCCTTCCGCCCCGAACTCCCTAAATACCGGCTTTGCTCCCATAAAAAAGGTAAAATAGCCCCAAACACCGCCCCTTTTCCAAGAAATCCTAGTGGAATTCAATCAATTGTCATGATCCACCCTATTCTGGTTTTAACTGTCCTGCCCAAAAGAGCTCAAAGATGTACGCCGTTCCTGCTTCCTGTATTTTAGACGTCGGTTATCGAACGCCGGCATCGTTCCTTCGAGGATGTCCACCACCGCACGGTTGATGCGGGCATCTTCGATTGAACCCGAAAAAAAATCGAAGTCGTGCTTGCCGTCCTTCTTGTCGATTGAGACATGGATGATCTGCTCGGCATCGGCAACGACGGCAAGATTTGGATTGTGGGTTACGAGGATGATCTGGCGTCGCTTCTTGGCCTGCTTTATGAATGTGACCAGGATTTCGTAAACGCTCTTGTTGTCGAGGTTGTCTTCCGGTTGATCGATCACAAGCGGGATATCCTGCCGGTCCAGCATAAGGTAGAAGATCAGCAGTAGGCCTCCGCGTTCTCCCGGCGAGAGTTCGCTGAGGTCCTTCTGATCGACCTTTAGGTCATACTTGGGATCCAGATAATCAAAGCCGAAGAGATAGTCATACAACTCCTGAACCGGCCTCTGGCCCTTCATCTGTTTGAACACATCGCGGGCGACGTTCCGCGACGATGTTCCATCACGCTTGTCGGTATGCAGTGCATCGACAATCGCATTGAGGGCCTTAAATACTTCGCCCTCATTCTCCCAGTCACTCACGGAGCCGCTGAGCCTGCGCAGCATGGCGCGTCCGTCCTCCTGTCCATAGAAGCTGCCGGCTACGCTTTGATTGATGAATTTCAGAAACTCGTCAAAGAACACGGAGCTGAACCGTAGGCCAGCTTCGATGGAAATATCGTATTCGCCGAGATGCTCCCGGCACTTGGCGATCTCGCTGTCGATGGATTGCTTGACCGCATTATAGAATTGTGTGAGGCCGCGTTTCTTTCTGAAAACCTCCTTGCTGATGCGTTCCCGATCAGCGCGGGCGCTGCTGCGCTCCTCCGGATAAGTCGTGTTGACCTTCTCCAGTTCCTTCTCCAGCCATTTCAGAGTGTCGGCAGCAGGATTCTGATCGTCACCGCGCAGTTCTTTTTCCTGGTCAGTCCATAATTTCAACTCATTCAGATACTTCTGATAGTCGCGTGCGGGTTTCCCCAACCGTTCTACGAGCTCAGCCTTCTGAGACTCCAGCGCCGCTCTCCGGCACAGGAGACTTTCAGCCATCGCCATCGCCCGCGCCTTTCCCGTGGCCTCTTCATCACCCTCGCCCGTTGTGTCGATTTGGTCTTTGGTCAGGAGCAAGGCCTCGATCTCCCCTAACCTTTTTTCTTTCGCGGAGACGACCCCATCGAGACCGCTATAGTCCACGGTGAACTTGATGATCTGATCGAAGGTCAGACCGGCAGCGTTAAGAGCTATTTGACACTTCGCCTCCAGCCTGGCCAGCGCGTTCGCTTCGCTTTCTATGGCCTGCCGGACCTGTCGGAGTTCTTCGGCGGTCCGGCTCAATTCAACCTGCTCGGCCCCAAGCTGAATAATCTGTTCGGCAAGTCCCGAAATACTTAGCGTGAGCTGTTCGATTTTCTCTGTTTCCACCGAAGCTGTCCCAGCATTCGCCTCAGGATTCTGCTTTTCCTGTGGGCGTGCGGTGGCATGGGCTACAAGGTCTTCCATCTTCATTTTAATCTTCTCTTCGAGTCTCTTGCGATAGTCCTCCGTCAGTTTCCCCTCGACTGAAACGACATTCGCGTTGGCTTGATGAAGTTCTTGCTTCCTCTTTTCAATGTCTTCTTCGGCCTGCTGCGTGCGGTATTCAATAAGGTCATCGAGATTGGCCTTGCCGAACTGGTCCTGCGGTTTGACGTAACGGAAAATGACTTCGTTGAGTGTCGTCCGGAACTCGTCGTCCGCTATATTCGCGCAGATTCTCTCGAGATATTTTTGCGGTAGGTACTCGACCTTCTCCGGCAGGTTCGACGCTACCTGCGCGTTGAGGAGCTTACTGTCCGGCTCTCCTTCGTACCAGTAAAGCACGCTCTTAAAATTCTCGGCGCAGCCCCCTCTAAGAAACTTGTCCTTGTTCAGGAAGGAAAACAACTCTTCCGCTTTTCCTCCCGACATGCCCTTCGATTTCTGGTTGTGGCTGTTGCCGAGCAGCCCGATGATGTCAGTAACGGCGCTCTTGCCGCTGCCCTTGTTTCCGATAATGGCGACAAGCTCCTTGCCGAAGACGATCCGCTCGTTGCAAAACCATGCGCCATGCCGGTTTTGCTGATATCCTTCAATGCAGGTGATGTGTAGCGACTCGATGTATCGTGTCTTGTGCTCCCGGACGCGGCGCTCGATCTCGGGCTCTTCGCCGATAAAAACGCGATTCTGAGGCTCGAAGATGATCTGCTTGAGACCTTCGAACGTGAGATCGGACTTGATCCATGTCGGCTCCAGTATTATACCGCTGGAGCAGTCGGAAACGACCTGGCCAAGACGCTCATCCAACTCCGAAAGAGAATGGGCGTCGCATCCGGACAGGACCGGTTTCGGCTCGGTATACTCGGCCTTGTCTTCGGCGCGGTCGGTAGAAAGAAAGTATTTCACGTTGCCCGCGTTCCCGAAGAACGCATCGCTAAATTTGTCCACTTCGTCAGTAATTAAGAGCTTGCGCTTCTTACCGCGCTCAGGGCGGATACCGTCGTTGTTCGCCGCTGTCACAATCAAAACGCAATCGAGCAGTTCCGCGTTCTTGCCGTAGATTTCCTCAAGGGCACTAAAAATAAATGCGCGCGTCGTCGTCGCTTCCTCGAAGTGGCTTTTTTCCGTCAGCTCCGATGCCTTGATATTCCGGCGAGAGCCATCCGTCTTGTTTGTCTTCAGGGACATTAGGAAAGACCTGATCTTGTCCTCATGGTCAAGGCGGAAGGGGTTGAACAGTAGGTGGATGTTTACCTCCTCCTGCTCCTTGTTGACGACATCGTTAGTTCTTAGCTCGATATTCGGAAAAAGTACCTTATCGGAATCTGGATAGCGCTCTTGGAATTTTGAGCGCGTAGAGAAGTAACCGTCAGCGGAGAAGTAATCGGTAATCCCAAAAGCCTCCACGTCGGAGTCGTTAAGGCGCTGGCAGTATTTATCCCATACATCGCCCTGAGCGGTCGTGAATTGATCATTGAGTTTCGTACCGGGCGTGTGGATATGGAGATCCCACTTTCTCCACTCCGATCCTCTGGGCCAGGTTCTAGTCATGATGGCACCTTTCTCATTAGAAGCCCGCATAAGGGGCTATTACAGGACGAATGCAACTTGGCGTTCGAGCGGCTCATTTTGTTCTTTTTTCCGCTGAAGTTCCTTTGATTTATGTCCTGGATTGCCCTGGGACTAGGCCACGATATGATCAAGATCATTCTTTAATTTCTCAAAGTAGATAATCTCATATATTTCACATGGCGACACCATTTGATCCTTAGAATTGGCGTTAAGCTCCGGTTGTGAGTTCGGCGACGACAGCATTCATGAGACTCGTTGCAGTCGCCCGGGAGGCTGTAAGCCGCACTTCCAACTGGTCAACCAAGGAGAACAACTGGTCGACTTTGGCACCGATCCGGCGTTGTTCGGCCAGGGGTGGGAGGGGAAATGGGATCTCGCGAAGCATCCCTAGGCTCAAGAACGGCTGGGCGCCACCTTTCGTACGGTCCTCAAATATTTCGTCCCTTCTGAATAGCAAGTAATTGAATAAGAATTTTGGATCGACATCTTCGGGTCGGTTTAGGATCGCAACATTCTTAAAGGCGAATTCAAAGTCGACCCCAATGATCGCTGGCAAACCACATCCAGCACCGATATTCACGATAAGGATATCGCCCTTACGTGGTCGCGTCTTAGTTGCAATTTCTTGAAAGTCCTCCTCCGACACATAAAGACAAGCTTCAAAATCAATCCGCCCCGGTTTTACATGTTTTGCTGTGATATAGCGAACACCTGCTTCGGTTGGTTTTGGTGTACTATGGAATCCATCTGTCACATTTAACATTGCGTTTCCCAGGCGCGTCCATTTCCACGAAGCAGGAATATCGAAGCTTTCCTCTTCTGCTGACGTAGGGAGCTGCAACCTGCGAAATTGTTTTTCTGCTATCAGACGCTCGCGTTGCTTCTCGATCCTACCAAGCGCAACAGATGCCGCTTCGTCATTAGGATCTTGGAGGACGAGCTTTCCTTGAACAGCGAGGCTGAGGATGGCCTTGCGGAGGTCGGCGGGCTCAATGGTATATTTTTCGTGGAAAAGGAAATCGAGATTAGCCGGGGTGGGTGCTTCGGCGAAGCGGGATAGCGACGCGCGGGCGAGTGCGGCATGTTGCGTGTCGCGTTCCTGCAACTGCGCCTCCAGCCGATCGCACAACGCCATCAACTCATCCACCTTCGCCACGATCTGCTTCTGCACGGCGAGGGATGGGAGAACGACCTTCAAGCCAAGAACATCCCTTCTACCGATGCCCGGAATCGCGATGCCGGTTTTCAACTTTTGGAAAAGCTTGGCCGCTCGCTTCAGTATTACATACACGAATTCAGGATCTGCGTCGGTTACCCGAATAGCCATAAGCTGACGGCTAATTGCAGTTGGTTGTTCTAACAAGACGTTCGTTTTCCCAATACCTGAGCCTTTCACCGTGAGCAATATGTCGCCGGGTTCGGCCGTAATCTTTGGTCGATCTGTCCAGCGTGTAGGGATTGGATGCTTTTCTCCGAAATCGGAAGGACCTGTAAGGTATGGGATGCCGCGGCCCTCATTGTTATGGTCATCGGCGAGTAGGTGCTGACCTGAGAATAGCTCAATCACGTCACCCAAGACCGCTTTTTTCCATTCGGCTGATTGGTTATTACTCAGCCTTCCGGCCCCTGCCCACTCTAGCACCACCTCGCGGAGCTTCGCGACCGAGTTTGTCGCATCGGTTAGTTGGTCAAATTTCTCGAAGAACGTTTCGACCTTCATTCCGCGACACCAGCGCTGGAGGTCAAAGCCCGATGTAGCTCCTTCTTTAACGCGGCGCGGGTCTCCGCGATTTGGGAGAGGAGCTTCTCGTACTTGGGCAACAGGTGATCCACATCACCAGGACCGTCGTTATTCTGGTGCGGGTTCTTCAGGTCCAGGTTGAAGTTGCCGGCCGTGATCTGATCGATGGAAACGCGCCACGCCTGCTCGTTTTCCACCCGGTTTTCCCACCACGCCCTTTCGGACTCGAACTCCTCGATACCGATGGGCTTGCCCTTGTTATAGCTCTTGGCACCAGGCGGATAAGGGTGGTCGTAATACCAGACCTTGGTTGTCGGACGGCCTTTGGTGAAGAATAATAGGTTGGTGCGGATGCCGGTATACGGGTTGAACACGCCGTTGGGCAAACGGACGATGGTGTGCAGGTTGCACTCCGAGAGCAGCGCCTCCTTTATACGCGTCTTGACGCCTTCGCCGAAGAGCGTGCCGTCGGGCAGCACCAGCCCGGCGCGGCCACCCGGTTTGAGCAGCTTCATGAGCAGCACGAGAAAGAGGTCGGCGGTCTCGCGAGTGCGGAACTCGGCGGGGAAGTTGGCCTCGATGCCGTCTTCCTCCATGCCGCCAAAGGGCGGATTGGTAACGATGACGTCCACGCGCTCCCGGGGTGACCAGTCGCGCAGGGGGCGGGCTAGGGTGTTATCGTGGCGCACGTTGGAGGGGACGTCGATGCCGTGGAGGAGCAGATTGGTCATGCACAAAACGTGGGGTAGGTGCTTCTTTTCGATGCCGGAGAAGCACTCCTGGATGGTGCGTTCATCGGCCTCGGTCTTGGCCTGCTTACGCAAGTGCTCGATGGCGCAGACCAGGAAGCCCCCGGTGCCGCAGGCCGGGTCAAGGATGGTTTCTCCCAGGCGGGGATTGACCTGCTCGACGATGAATTGGGTCACGGCGCGCGGGGTGTAGAACTCGCCCGCGTTGCCGGCAGACTGGAGGTCTTTGAGGAGCTTCTCGTAGATGTCTCCGAACATGTGGCGGTCATCGGAGGCATTGAAATCGATGCCGTTGATCTTGTTGATGACCTGCCGCATGAGGGTGCCGTTCTTCATGTAGTTGTTGGCATCGTCGAAGGTCATGCGGATGAGACCGGCAATCTTGTCCGTCCCACTGGACAGCGCTTTGAGTTTGGGCAGCAGGGTGTTGTTGACGAAGTCGAGGAGCGCATCGCCGGTAATTCCTTCTTCGTCGCTCGCCCAGGCAGACCAACGCAGGTGCTGAGGGAGCGGCGACTGGTAGTCGTCGCGGAGGAGTTCGAGTTCCTTCTCGCGGTCGTTGAAGATCTTCAGAAACAACATCCAGCCGAGCTGTTCGAGGCGTTGCGCATCGCCGTAAGTGCCGGCGTCCTTGCGCATGATGTCCTGAATGGATTTGACGAGGTTGGAGACATTGGGCATGGCTTAAGCTGCTTCCTGGTAGAGCTGTGTTTCGAGCTCCTGAATGGCGGCGAGGTAGTCTTGCTTGCCGCCGAAGAGATTGACGATTTCCACCGGCGTACCGAAAGTGCTGAGCGGGTTGACTTTGAGAATTTCAAGGGACTCGACGCTCTTGAGGCCGGCATCGGCGTATTTGTCGAGTAACGCCTCGAGCACGGCGTGCGCCTTGTCCCCGTATTGGGCGAACACATTGCGTTTGCGCACCTTCTCGACCCGCTCCCGGCGCGTCAACGGAGGCTGGTCGAAGGCCACGTGGCAGATGAGGTCAAAGGCGTCGAAGTCCCGACCGACCTGCTCGGCGAGCTCATCGAGGAAGACGCCCCGGCTGGAAAGCTCCTCGACAATGGCCTGCTTTCGGTCCGCTTTTTCCCAGGCGTTGAGGAAGGCATTCAGGGAGGCATAGGCCTTGCGGACCTTTTTACGGGTATAGTCCTTCAGGGATTCGGTAATCAACCGTCCGTCACCGTCCAGGTATTGAACGCGCTCGCTGACGACCTTGACCTCAACATCGTCCACCACGTACCGGGTCTGTTGCTGGTGGGCATGGAGGGGTTCCGTAGGGCCGGGCGTGTCATATGTGGGACCCGCGGCCGCCTCCTCCGTCTCCATCTCCGGCCGTTCTTCCGGCGGCACCGGGGACTCGCCGGGCCTGGGTTCATAGATCTGAACGGGATCACCGTCGAAGCTGGGGTCCGCGAAGAGCGCCGTGGCCCGCTTGAAGTCCATGATGGTGAAGAAGTATTTGTTGTAATCCTCGTTGATGCGGGTGCCGCGGCCGATGATTTGCTTGAACTCGGTCATGGAATTGATGCGTTTGTCGAGCACGATCAGGTGGCAGGTCTGGGCATCGATACCGGTCGACATAAGCTGCGAGGTCGTCACGATGACCGGGAAGGTGGACTCCGGGTCGATGAAGTTGTCGAGCTGCGCCTTGCCCTCGTCATTGTCGCCGGTGATGCGCATGACATACTTGCTGTTGGCGGCGGCCAGGTCCGGGTTGGCATTGACCAGCGCCTGGCGCATACGTTCGGCGTGGTCGATGTTCTCGCAGAAGACGATGGTCTTGGCGAAGCGGTCGGTGGCCTTGAGAAACTCGGTGATCTTGGCGGCGACCAGCTCGGTACGTTTTTCGAGGATCAAGTTCCGGTCGAAGTCCCTTTCGTTGTACTCGCGATCTTCAATGAGTTGGCCGTACTTGTCCGTCTTGCCCTTTTCCGGGCGCCAACCCTCCAGGTCTTTGTCGATGCCGATGCGGACCACTTTGTAAGGGGCCAGGAAACCATCGGCGATGCCCTGCCTGAGCGAGTAGGTATAGATCGGATCACCGAAGTACTCGATGTTGGAAACGTCCCTGGTTTCCTTGGGCGTTGCGGTAAGGCCGATCTGCGTGGCCGATGAGAAGTACTCGAGCACCTTGCGCCAGGCCGCATCATCGGCCGCACTACCCCGGTGACACTCGTCGATGATAACCAGGTCGAAGAAGTCCGGCGAGAACTGCTTGTAAATGTTCTGCTCCTCCTCCGTTCCCGTGACGGCCTGATAGAGCGACAGGTAGATTTCGAAGGCCTTATCGACGGTGCGATGGGTGATCTTAGTCATGGCCTGACCGAAGGGCTTGAAATCATTGGTCTTGGTCTGATCCGCCAGGATATTGCGGTCGACGAGAAAGAGGATGCGCTTCTTGGCGCCGGACTTCCAAAGCCTCCAAATGATCTGGAAGGCGGTGTAGGTCTTGCCGGTGCCGGTGGCCATCACCAGCAGGATACGGTTCTCGCCGCGGGCGATGGCCTCGACGGCGCGGTTGATGGCGATGAGCTGATAGTAACGCGGCGACTTGCCGGATATGTCGTCGTAGTAATCCTGAGTCGTTACCAATTCCTGGGCTTCGGAGTAGCCCTTGGCGGCTCGGTAGCGCACCCAAAGGTCGTCGGGTGACGGAAACTGTTCCAGCGGGAATTCCCTTTCGACCACTCCACCCGTTCCCGTTCTGTCGTGTTCGAGGAACCCGTCACCATTGGAGCTGTAGGCAAAGGGGACATCAAGGATCTCGGCGTATTCGAGCGCCTGTTGCATGCCGGCGCCGACGGCATAATTGTTGTCTTTCGCTTCGATGACGGCGATCGGGATGCCGGGTTTGTAATAGAGAAGAAAGTCGACCTTTTTGGCTTCACCCCGCTTGACCGTCTTGCCGCGAACGATGACACGACCCTTGGTGAAGTAGACCTCCTCCCGAAGCTGGGTCATCACATTCCACTTGCCGCACGGGCCGACCAGCGCGGGGGTGATGAACTTGGTGCGGATGTCCGCTTCCGTGAGAGATTTCTTGTCCATGGGGCAGTTCCCTCGAAGGGATCGGGTTAGAAGTTAAGGAAAGAAATTCTGGTTGATTTTATTCCAAAAAACCGGGTTGTCAAGGATTTTGCTGTTAATCCAAATCATTAAGATAATTTTTCCGATGGAACGACTATTATCCAAATTATAGAACTGAAAAGTACTTGAAAAACAAATGAAATAGTGGAGAAAACAGATGGCCATCATGACCACCACAGAATTTGCGAAGAATATCAAGAAAACACTCGACCGATTGGAGTTCGGGGGAGAAGAAATCATTTTAGTCCGGAATAAAAATAAAATCGCCCGCATCATTCCCGGTTCCCCCCACCTGACGGCCATCGAAGCCCTGGGGGATATCTATAGAACCTTGGCGCCTGAAGCCGCCAGGGATTGGTTAGAGGATAGTCGGATGGAAGGGAAAGTGGCCGCAGAAATGAGGGATCCATGGGCTTCCTGATCGACACCTGTGTCTGGATTGAGGTGGAACGCGGCGCCGCTGCTCCGGCCGATGTGGCCGCCTTCACGGGCCAGGATCCGGTCTTCCTTTCACCCGTTACTCTGGCGGAGCTGACTTTTGGGGTGGAAATGGCAACCGATCCGAAGATTCGCCTGAAAAGGATTTTTTCGACATCCCCGGGCTGGACCTGGTCTTATTCCCCAAGCCTTCTATCCCCTCCAGTCCCTCCGGCAGGGGATAGCAATATCAGTGGTACGTTCTGAAACCGGAAATTTAAGTATTTTTGGCTTAGACCCGGGTCCCGGTCAGGTCCGGGTGACCACGGTGAAGACGACCGACTCGGCCCTCCAAAACTCCATACTGAATCGTTTGGCAGCCTCGGTATCGAATTCCCGGCAGGAGAAGATATTTAGATAAACCGCCTGAAGCATTGGCAGGGCGTGGCAGACCACGTTACTGGTCTCGATAAACTGGATGGCGGAGATCCCCTGCAGGTGCGGAAGACCGCTGTGGTCCTCCCAGAACACCGGCTCGCCGTGCCGCGTCATTTGGATCAGCTCGCAGAGCCGGACGAAGTAGTCCGCCAGCTTCTCCCGCGACAGGTCGGAGAGTGCGCAGCCCTTCAGGTCCAGCAGGAGTTCAAGGCCATAGGACTTATTGTTCATTCCGTTATGCTCTTTTTCCGGTAATCGGAATAGATCTTATCCATGAGCTTCTTTAACCCTTTCGTGCCAATAAAGTTTTCCCGATGGATTCCCTCTTTTTCCACCCTCTCCTGTTCCACCCGGGTCCGGTATTTCTCCTCATTGAAAGGCCCCCATTGATCCTCGAGATTCTTCTTTACCTCCTCCCAAGGGATCCCCGGCCTTTCATCGATCAGACGTTCATCCAAGGCCAAGCCCAAAGGATCTTCTCTTCGGTCGTACTCGGGTTCCGGAATGCAATCATAATCCAGGATAGGCTGGCCAAAGGCCTCGGCCATCATAACCCAGCAATACCTCAGTTCTTCGATGGTTTCCCCAAAAGGCTCCACCGAGTCCAGGGTGATCGACCCCACTCGGCCGTTCCGATCGTAAAAGGCCTCATGAATGGCGTAAGTGTATTCGGTCAGCTCCCCTCCGTCCCGGGGGCCGAACCTTGAATGTTTTTTCCGGACCACTCGATAATTCCACATAACTCACTCCGGGGTCCCTTTGGTCAGGATGATCTTCACCTAAAGACCTTGACTTTATCCGACCTCATTTTAACAAGATTATTTGTCATTTATTTTGCTGCAGGTGTTGGACGCCCGAGGCCCCCAGAGGAACCAGGCGAGATCGTAACGCTATTCACTGACCTTTGCCTGGTGGCCCCGGCCGCCCTGATCGACCGGCAGCGGATTCAATGGGAGACTGTCGGTCCTTTGGCGGCGCGGGCTAAGTTCACCCACCGGCGCAATACCATCAGCGCGCTGCTGTTGTTCATAACGGATTGTACACCTCGGGGTTCAGGCAGTTGGGCGGTATCCTGCCCTCGAAGGCGGCGATCAGATTTTCGGTGGCCATCAGGCCCATTTTCGTCCGGGTCTCCACCGAGCCGCTGCCGATGTGGGGCAAAAGGATCACGTTGTCCAAGGAAAAGAGGGCCGGGTGAATGGCAGGTTCGTGTTCGAAGACGTCCAGGCCGGCCCCGGCAATCTGTCTGTTTTTTAAGGCCTCCACCAAAGCCTCTTCATCGATCACCTCGCCTCGGGCCGTGTTGACGATGAAGGCGGTCGGCTTCATCAGGGAGAATTCCCGGGTGCTCATGAAGCGGGTGGTTTCCGGGGTGAGGGGAACGTGGATGGAAACATAATCCGCTTCCCGGAGCAGGGTGTCCCGGTCCACGTACTGGGCCTGGACTTGTTTTTCCAGTTCGGGATCGGCCCGGCGGGTGTCGTGATACAGAATGCGCAGATCAAACCCCAGGGCCCGTTTGGCCACGGCATAGCCGATCCGGCCAAAACCCATCAGGCCCAGGGTCTTGTGGTGGACATCGGCCCCCAGAAAAAGCAGGGGCGCCCAGCCTTCATATTTCCCGGTCCGAGTAAATTTATCGCCTTCCACCAGCCGTCGCGCCACGCCCAGAATCAAGGCCAGGGTCAGATCGGCGGTGGTGTCGGTCAGGACCCCGGGGGTGTTGGTCACGGCGATCTTTCGGGCCGTGGCGGCCGGCACATCGATGTTGTTGAAGCCCACGGCGTAGTTGGCGATCACCCGGAGCTGTCCCCCGGCGGCCTTCATCACCTCGCCGTCGATCCGGTCGGTCAAAAGCGGCAGTAACCCGTCCCGTCCCTTCACCTTGTCCAGGAGTTCCTCGCGAGTCAACACCCGGTCGAAGGGATTGCATTCGATCTGAAAATTTTTTTCCAAAAGGTCCATGGCCGCCTGGGGGAGGCGGCGGGTTACGTAAATGTTCTGTTTCATCGTTTCGTCCTATTCAACTTTGATGAATTTTTTCGTAGTTGCGTCCCATTCGATGGTCGATGTTCAAAGTTTTTATATCACAGCCTCGCCCAGGCCTCCCGGAACACCCGCTGGGCGTTGGCGATAATAACCAGGGAATCCTCTCCCACCTGCGGCTTGATCTCAAAACTGACAATGGGCCGTTTCGCTTCATTTAAAAACCCGATCTCCAGCAGGGTTTTCAAGAATTCCATCATCTCCGGCAGGTCGTTGGCGCTTCCCGGGGTTCCGAAAATAGGGTGGTAGTCACCATATCCGGTTAAATCCGGGTTAATTACCGCATTGCCCAGGTGCGCCCCGGCCAGGTGATTTTTTAGCGGAACCAAGGCCTGTCTGGGCGACTCCTTCAGCAAAGGGATATGGCTCAAATCCACCAGCAGGCCGAAGTTGTCCTGCCGGGCTTTGACTTTTTCGGCAACCTCCGCGGCCAGCGGAGCCGGCCCCAGGAGGCAGCACTTGTCCACCTCACAGTCAAACAGCTCCAACACGATCTTGGGCCCCCTGATGGAAGCGGAATAGACGCAGAGTTCGTCCAGGGAATTAACCAGGGACTCCACGGCCTTTTCCCGGTCAGATTCACCGGGGTCTTTCCCGGAAAGGATCACAAAGCTTTCAGCACCCAGGAAGACGGCCTCGTCCAGATGTCTCTTCAGCGCCGCGCAGGCCGACTCCCTTTCCGCTTCTTCCAGGGCGTTGATGTTCAGTTTTCGGCGCAGGATGTCGGGGTGGGCCCCGTACCCCACCGACAGCCGGGCCAGCTTGACCAAATCCCGGACGCGTTCCCGAACCCCGGGGTCTTCAATATGGGTGATCTCAATGGCCGTAAAAAAAGGATCCAGGGCGATCCGTTCGGACCGTCTCTTCCCAGGGTCCTCCCCGCAGGCCAGCTCCGGAAAGGCCATGAAGTGCACCAGGCCCAGGCGGCAAAAGGCTTCAATGGGTTGGTTCATAGGGGGTTCCTTTTAGCAGCAAAAAATTAACCGGTTAATAATTACATTATGTTGATTATTGATTATTGTCCAAGCCGGCCGGCGAATACGCCGTTCTTCAATGATTTGAAGTGGCTTCTTGTTCCACCGCTCACACCTCAATGGGGCGGAAAATCAGCACCAGGGCCATGACCACGTAGACCATGGCTTCAGCGGCCGGGCCCCAAAACCTCCCGGTGAAGGCCATCACCAACCCTAGGGAAAAGGCGGCCACCGCCGTACCCCGCAGGTTCCCCAGACCGCCCACGATCACCACGGCAAAGCATAAAATCAGGACGTGGAAGCCCATGTAGGGATGGAGAGAGGTGATCGGGGTGTAGAGGACGCCGCCCAGGGCGCCCAGGGCGCTGCCCAGGACAAAGATGATGGCAAAGTATTTGTTGATATTGATGCCCAGGCTGCGGACCGCTTCGCGGTCTTGCAGACCGGCCACCACGATTTTGCCGATGATGGTCTTTTTGAAAAACAGCGAAAGTCCCAGGAAGGTCAGCAGGCAGATGCCGAGAATGATCACCCGGTATAAGGGCAGGTCCAGACCGCCGAAGCCGATGGAGCGCCCGATGGGATCGCTGACCGGCAGGGGCCGGGCCCCCCAGATCCATTTGATGGCGTCCACCCCGATCAAAAGAACCGCATAGGTGGCGATAATGGCATAGTCGATGGACTCGCCGTAAAGCCGCCGGATAACGTACCTTTCAATGAGGTAGCTCAAGGGGATGGCGGTCAGCACAGCCAGGGCCCCGCCCACCCAAAAGTTGACCCCCAGCGTAGTCAGGGCGGTGTATAAGATGTAGCCCCCGAGGGTGTAGATCAGACCGTGGGCGAAATTGACGATCCCCATGGCCCCAAAGGTCAGGGACAGGCCGATGGAGATGATATATAAAATCCCCCCGATGGTCAGTCCGTGAAAAATGGTCTGCAGCATTTTATACTTCTCTCAGGTAGCCCCAGATGCCCTTACGAAAACGGAAGGCGATCAGCAGCAGGGCCACGCCCAGGAACATCTCCCAGCGGAGAATGTAGCGGGCCAGGTAATTGCTGATGGTCATGAAGGCCGTTCCGCCGATTACCGCGCCGAGGACCTGACCGGCGCCGCCCATCAGGGCGGCAAAAATGACCTCCACGTTCCGGGTGGGATCGATGAAACTGGGATTGGTGTATCCGTAATTGAGCACGGTCAAGGCCCCGGCCAACCCGGACAGGGCGGCGGAAAAAATAAAGTTGATCCATTTATAAAAATAGGTGTTGTATCCCAGAAACCGGACCCTGATTTCATTTTCCTTGATCGATTTCAACAACAGACCGAAAGGAGAAGACTCGAACTTGAGGATCAGGAAGGCCACGCCTAAGAGCACGGCCAGGACCAAATAAAAGATGAAAGTCAAGTTGGAGAAATTCACCCAGCCGTAACTGGAAAAGGTCAGGGAAAGCCCGTCTTCGCCGCCGGTAATCGGGGCCAGGGGCACCAGAATCAGGAAATGGCCCACCTGATTAAAGGCCAGATTCAGCAGGGCGAAACAGGCGCCCGTGGTTCGAACCAGCAGCGGGCCCAGGACCACTCCCGCCAGGCCCGCGACCAGCAGGCCGGCCGCCAGAGCCAGGAAGGGATCGGGGCTGAGGTACTTGGCGGACAACCCGGCCCCGTAGGCCCCGGCTCCCAGGTAGAGCATGTGTCCGAAAGAGAGCTGCCCCATGTGCCCGTAAACCAGATCAAACCCCAGGACGAAAATACAGAAGATCATGAAATCGGTCATCTTCAGCAGGGAGGTCAGGTAGCCGTAGGCCAGAAACCCGGCCGCGATCAGCAGCAGGGTCAAAGGGATGGAGCCTTCAATCTTCTTCAGCATTATAGATAATCCTGGTAATGCCGGGGCTGCCGGATGCGTTCCGGGTCGGAAATTTCCTGGAAGATAACCCCTTCTTTCATGATATAGATCCGGTCGGCCAGGCGGGAGACCAGGGCCAGGTTCTGCTCCACGATGATCATGGAAATCCTGGCTTTCATGGATTCCAGGACCTGGGCGATTTCTCCGATGATGATGGCCGCCAGCCCCTCGGTGGGTTCATCGATCAACAGCAGCGCCGGTTCCCCGATCAGGGCCCGACCGAGGAGCAGGATCTGGCGCTCTCCCCCGCTGAGGCCCCGGGCCTTGGAGTGCAGCAGCTTCTCCATCTTCGGATGGATGCCGATCAGCCGCCGGACCGCCTGCTCCAGAGGTTCCTTGGTGGGGAAAGCCGCCAGTTCCAGGTTGTCTTGGACCGTGAGCTCGCTAAAAACCCTTTTATCCTGAAAGACATAGCGCAGGCCCTGGAGGGCCACTTTTTCCGGGGGCCGGCCCTCGATCCGGTTTCCCTGAAAAGAAATGGACCCGCTGGTCGGCCTGATAAACCCCCCGATGGTCTTCAACAGGGTGGTTTTGCCGGCCCCGTTCCGTCCGACCAGGCAGACCAGTTCGCCGGCCTTGATCTCCAGGGAGATATCATGGAGCACCTGGGCCGACCCGTAATGCACGTTGAGCTGATCAACCGTTAGTAGCATACCGCGTCTTCTTTGCCCCAGTAGCATTCCCGAACCGCGGGATCGCAGATCACCTCGTCCGGAAGCCCCTGGCAGATGAGCTGCCCTTCATTGATCACCGACAGCCGTTCCACCAACTCCAGCAATTGGGAAATCTTATGCTCCACAATTACCAGGGCGAATTTGCCTTTTAGACTTTTGATGACCCCGCTGATGCGGGCGATTTCCACCATGCTCAGCCCGGCGAAAGGTTCATCCAGCAGCAGCACCTTCGGATTCAGGGACAGGGCGATGGCGATCTCCAGCTCCCTTTTTTCACCATAGGACAAATCGGCGGTCCGGATTTCGGCTTTGGGAGCCAGCCCCAGGGTATCCAGGGCCTGCCGGCCTTCTTCCTCCAACGCCCGATGCCGGACATTTTTAAAAAAGAAACGCCCCTTGGATTGGTAGTTCCGCCCGAGACGGATCCGGGCCAGCATTATGTTTTCCAGGACCGTAAGCCCGTCGAAGACCGACACCAACTGAAACGTCCGGGCCAGGCCTCGGGTGACCCGCTCGTAGGGCGGCATCCGGGTGATTTCCCGGCCCTGGTAATAGACTTGCCCCTCATCGGGCAGGGTGAGCCCGGTCAACAAGTTAAAAAAGGTGGATTTTCCGGCTCCGTTGGGGCCAATAATCCCGGCCGATTCTTTTTCCTCCAACCGGTAGGTAATGCGGTTGACCGCCGCCAGGCCGTGGAAAGACTTGGAGGCCCCTTCGGTCGCCAGAATAGATTCCGGCATTTGCGCTCCTAGGTCGGGAGAGGGGGGGAAACCCCTGTCCCGACCTCAATAATATAATCCTGGATCAATAGCCCTCGTCCTTCAACGCCGGCAGATACTCCGTCCCGGTATAGGCATCGATCACCTTCACCAGGTCCCATTTATTCTTCCGGTCCTTGGCTCCCTTGCCCTGAACCACAAAGGCCCCGTATTTGAAGAGCGGCTGATGGTCCTCGCGCCAGGTACCGGACCCTTTCATAGAGTTGAACTGCGGCTTCTGCATAATGGCCTTGGCCACGGCCAGGGGATCAACGGACTGGGCCGCCTCAATGCCGCGGAGGAGTTCCAGAACGCCCACGTAAGCCATGCCGGCATAGGGGTCCGGGGGCTCTCCGTAGGCCTTCTGGTATTTGTCCACGAAATCCTTGCCGGCCTTGACGATGGTCTGGTCCTTCAACCCTTCCAGGTTCCAGTACCAGGACATGAGCGAATACACCCCGTCCAGGGCCTCGGCGGGCACTCCGCTGCCGAAGACATTGGTCATCCAGTTGAACCACAGCTTGGTCTTTTTCCCCAACCCAAGTTCATTGGCCTGTTTGAGCACGTTGATGGCATCCACCCCCCAGTGGGCCATCATGACGATATCCGGCTTGGCCTCGATGATCTTCTGCAGGTAGCTGGTATAATCGGCGGTCCCCACCGGGGCCTCGGCGTATTCGTACTGGACCCCGAATTTCTTAAAGGCGTCCACGGCCCCGGCCTTCTGGTCCCAGCCGAAGGCATAGGCCGGAGCGAAGAAATAGACCTTTTTCAGCTTAAGCTCGGTGGCGATATACTCGGCCCCGGCAAAGCCGATGGAATAGGCCGTGCCATGAATGCCGAAGGTGGTAGGCGCCAGTTCGTCCTTCTTGAACATGCCGATGGGGGAAACGCAGGCGGCCACGTAAGGCAGCGGGGTCTTTTTCATCTCCCGGTTAAGGGCCGCGGCCAGGGGGGCAAAAGTCGAACCTACCAGACCGTGGACCTTGTCCTCGTGAACCATTTCGCGGAAACGGCGGAGCGCCACATCCGGCTTGGTCTCGTCATCCTTGATTACCGCCTCCACCGGGGTCTTTTTCCCGCCCAGGGTAACGCCCCCCCGGTCATTGACCTCTTTGATGGCCATCTGGGCCCCCTTCAATTGAACCGGCCCGATGGGGGAAGCCGGGCCGGTCATGCCGAACATGAGCCCGATCTTGATTTTGTCCGGAGCCGCCGCCGGGCTTATCCCCCAGGTTCCCAGAACCAGAACCACCAGGGCCGAAACGACCCATACCCACTGCCTGTTCTTCATTTTGCTTCCTCCTGTTCCGAATTTAATTAACAATTAATAATTAACCATTGATTATTGATAATTAGATTTTTATTCCGGCGGTCCCCCCGCTTCCCGGATAGCCCAGAACACTTTTTCCGGGTCAGCCGGCAGCGAGCGCACCCGTCCACCGCAGGCGTTGGCGATGGCGTTCAGAATGGCCGGGGTAGCCGGGATGTTGGGCATCTCCCCGATCCCTTTAGCCCCGTAGGGCCCGTGCGCGTTGGGCATTTCCAGGATAATGGACTTGATCCGGGGAACGTCCAGAATCGTCGGGATCAGGTAATTTTGCAGACTGAGGTTTTGGGGAACCCCGTTTTTCAGCACCACTTCCTCCATCAGGGCGTAACCCAGGCCCATGGCCACCCCGCCCTCGATCTGGCCTTCCACGGACTGGGGATTGATGGCCTTGCCCACATCAAAGGCGGCCACGTAGCCGGTCACCTCCACTTCTCCGGTCTCCACGTCCACCACGACTTCGGCCATATGGGTGGAATAGGTATAAACAAAATAGGGATTGCCCTGACCGGTTTCCGGATCCAGGGTGGCCGTCGGGGGCGTCCACCAACCCTGGCCGATCAGACGTTTTCCCCGGGACATGGCCCGGGCGGCTGCCTCCCGAAACAGCAGGACCCGTTCGGGTTTTTCCCGGTCGCAAATCCGGCCTTCCCGGGCCTCCAGCCGGCCCACCGGGACCAGCAGCATTTCCGAGGCCGCTTCCAGAATGGATTCTTTCACCTGCCGGGCCGCCTGGATGATGGCGTTGCCCATCAGGGTCGTGGAGCGGCTGCCCACCGTCGGCCCTGATTCCGGGACCATTTGGGTGTCCGGCTGGACCAGGCGCACCTGGTCTAAGCAAATCCCGAGTTCTTCGGCGCAGATCTGGGGAAGAACGGTATACGACCCCTGCCCCATTTCGGTGATCCCGGTAAACAGCAGTGCCGAGCCGTCTTCATGCACATAGACATTGGCCCCGCAGCCGTCACCGGCGGTGCCGATGCTCGTCCGGTACCAGCCCATCCCGACGCCGACCCCCCGTCGTTTGGTCTTTTCGGGATCGATATAGCCGGTTTCCCGGGAACGCCGCTCCCAGTCAAATTCCCGGGCACAGGCTTCCATGGTCTCCCGAAGTCCGACGCTTTGATCCAAAATCTGGCCGGTAGCCGTGGCCGAGCCCAGTTTAAAGGCGTTTTTTCGCCGAATCTCCAGGGGGTCCAGCCCCAGCTCCAGGGCCAGTTCGTCCATGATCTGTTCATGGGCGATATGGACCTGGGGGGCCCCGAAACCCCGCATGGCCCCGCCGTAGGGATGGTTGGTATAGCACAAGTAGGCGTCCACGCTGACGTGCGGGATTTCATAGGGTCCCGGCATCATGATCATGGAGTGGATATGGGATCCGCCGGCGGGTGGGATCACCGGCCCCAGGCTGGCGTAAGCCCCCTGCTCGTCATGGATGGTCCCGGCCAGGGCCGTCAGGGTACCGTCCTTTCGGGCCCCCACCTTGATGGTCATAATCATCGGGTGCCTTTTGCAGGTTTGAATGGTTATCTCTTCCCGCTCCAAAGCCAAACGCACCGGCCGCCCCGTATGCCGGGCCAGCACCGCCGCCCGGCAGCCGATGTCGATCGGGGAATCCTCCTTGCCGCCGAAGCCGCCGCCCATGGGCACCTGGCGGACGCGCACCTGATTGATCGGCACCCCCAGGACGGCCGCTAGATTGCGGCGGGTCGTAAAGGGGGCCTGCATGGGCCCCTCCACCAGCATGGTGCCGTCGGCCTGGGGTACGGCCAGGGTCACGTCCGGCTCGATATAGGCATGCTCCAGGAAAGGCACCTGATAGGTCCGTTCAATGATGACTTCCGCTTCGCTCCAGCCTTTCTCCAGATCTCCCTTCCGGAGCTTGTTGTAGGAGAGCAGGTTGCCCTGTTCATGGATCTTCGGGGCGTTCTCCTTCAGCGCTTCCCGGGGATCCAGCACGGCCGGAAGAGGTTCATAGTCCACCTCGATGAGTTCCAGTGCCCGATGAGCGATCTTCTCTGTTTCCGCCGCGACCAGGGCCACGCCATCCCCTACATAGCGGACCTTGTTTTCGCAGATCACCGGCTGGTCGGGGATGATGGCCCCAAAGCCGTTCCTTCCGGGCACATCCCGGGCGGTCAGGACCGCCACCACTCCGGGGAGGGCCTGGGCTTTTTCGGTTCGGATCGACCGGATCAAGGCATGGGGATGAGGGCTCCGCAGAATTTTTCCGTGCAGAAATCCCTCCTGCCCGTAATCCGCCCCATACTTCAATTTTCCGGTGACTTTGAGCAGGGCATCGGTCCGCGGAACGGACTGACCGGCTACCGCCAGCCCAATCGGGGGAGTCCCCAGGAGCTGCTGAAAATCAAAGGCTTCCTTGGTAAGAACCCGCACTTCTTTTTTTTCTTCATTTTGGTTGCGCATGCCTCGTACCCTTCGCTATCCGCTCAAGGATTAGACCGATACTTGTTGGGCCTTCCGGCTGCCGTCTGCACCGCCTGGACGATCTTCTGATAACCGGTACAGCGACAGAGGACCCCGGAGAGGGCCATGCGGATTTCCTCTTCGTCCGGATTGGGATTTCGGCCCAGCAAGGCCTTGGCGTTCAGGATCATTCCCGGAGTGCAAAACCCGCATTGAACCGCCCCGGCATCGATAAAAGCCTGCTGGATCGGATCGAGCACCCCGTCCAACCCGGTCAGGCCTTCAATGGTGACGACGGACCGGCCCTGGGCTTTGAGGGCCGGCAGGATGCAGGAATTCACTGGTTCGCCGTCCAAGAGGACCGTGCAGGCCCCGCATTCCCCCTCTCGGCAGCCGATTTTGGTACCCTTTAGTCCCAATACATCCCGGAGCATATCCACCAGCAGCAGGTCGGGCGATACCTTCAAATTTACGGCTCGGCCGTTTAATTTAAGAGTGAGATCAAGTGTACTCATGGGACCCCTCTATTTATTCAAGTGAAAAACCGGCCTGACCCAGGGCCTTTTGAATGGACCGACGAACCAGGACTTGAATCATTTCTTGCCGGTAATCGCAGGACCCCCGCAGCAGGCTTTCCCGGGGACTGCATTCCTGGACCGCCGCCGCGGCCGCCTCCCGAATGACCTCCCGGGTAAGGGCCGCGCCTCTCAATATGTTTTCAGCCGGCCGGGCCCGGTAGGGGGTGGGCGCCACCGGGCCCAGGGCGAGAGTCGTTTCCCGGAAGGTGTTCTGCCCCGGATCCACCGTTACCACGGCCGCCGCCACCAGCATGGGGAGGGTCAGGGCTTTGCGTTTGCTCAAACGGAGGTAGCTGCCCCCCTGGTTGGGCTGGAGTCCATTAAAGCGAATTTCCTTGAGGATTTCACAACGGCCGTCCAACACCGTTTTCCCTACCGAGAGGAAAAAATCGGTCAGGGGGACCAACCTTTCCCCGGCTTTGGAGGCCAGGGTGACCGAAGCCTGCAGGGCCAGCAGCGGAATACTGGTGTCGGCGGCCGGCCGGGCGCTGATCAGGTTGCCGGCCACGGTGGCGATGTTCCGAATCTGAGGGGAGCCCACGGCGGCGGCGCCGTCCGCCAGGAGACCGGCTTTTTCCCGGATCAAGGGGGATGCGGCGGCCTGGGCGTGGGTGACCAAGGCCCCCAAACAAATTAACTCCCCCGTCTGCGTGATGGTGTTCAGTCCGGGGAGGCGGCTGATGTCCACCAGGACCTCCGCCTTCATATCCCGCCGGCGCAGTTCAGGAATGATATCCGTCCCCCCGGCCAGGACTCTGGCTTTCCCCGGAAAGCGCTCCAGCAGTTCCAGGGCTTCCGGCAGAGACCCAGGAAGGTAGTAGGCCTTTATCGGGATATCGTTGGGCCAATGCAGTTCTTTAAAGGCAGTTGCCATAGGACCCTCTCAGGCGTGAAGAAATTTTTCGGCCCGGACCCTTTTTCCCCTGGATTCCGGGGCTTCCGACCGGCCGGTCCTCCTGGTGGCTTCCGCAATGGCCTCCCGCATCCGACGGTTGTGCCGCCGCATCACCTGCTCCGCCTGGAGCGGAGCCCGCTTAGCGAAGGCTTCCACCACTTGCTGATGATCGGAATACAGGTCGGGGAGTATAGGAGTGACGTCGCAGACCAGAGGACGGGACCGGCTTTTAATAATGTCCAGTTGCTCTTTGAGCATCCAGTTGCCGCAGGAATCATAAATAAGCTGGTGAAACTTGAAATCGGAAACGGAATAGGCGAGCAGGTCTTTCTTGCGGATGATCGTCGCCTGCTCGGACAAAACCCGCTTCATCCGGCCGACCGTTTCCCGGTCCATCCTTTCGGAGGCCAGGGCGGCGGCCAGCCCTTCCAGGACCTCGCGAACCTGGTAGAGGTCCTGGGCCATCTCCAGGGTCATCACCGCCATCCGGATCCCCTGATTGGGGACATGGGTAACCAACCCTTCTTGCTCCAACTGCTTCATGGCCTGGTGGATGGGGGTTCGGCTGACGCCCAGCTCTTTGGAAAGCTGTTCCAGGTTGATCCATTTCCCCGAAGAGAAACGGTGCGAGGCGATCATATCCCTCAAGGTCCGATAGGCCTGTTCCTTGAGGGTCAGCCGTTGGAGTCTGGAATCGGGCATAATCTAAGTTCTCCGACTGTCAGCCTGCCCGGATCATTTGCGAAAGTCAACAAAAATTTAATTTTTAATTACATTTTAATCAGATTTCCACAGATTCAGACCCGTCACTGGATCTTTCTCTCGAACCCGGTCCGGGCCCAGGAACTCCCGCAGGACCAGTTCCCCGGCGAACAGAATGGTCCCCTCCATCAGGTGCCCGGCCAGGGTCTCCCCGTTGGCCCGGGCAAAGGAGATGTGGGCATGGACGAAGGGTTGTCCGTTCAGGAGGGACACGTTACCCTGGCAGTGGGTAATTTCGAGCTCCTCGTCCAGCGTTACGGTCTCGTAGACCTGCGTCTTCTGTTCGTAGCAGGAAAAAACCCCCTTTTTAACCGCCCCGATGACCGACAGGTACCCGGCCCTTATCCCCTGATCCTGGCAGAAGGCGGTGAGTACTTTAAGTAGGTCTCCGTCATGGGGGAGCCTTTCCATGAATATTCTTCCCATTTGATATTTTTCCCCGGTCATGGTACATCCCTCCTTGAACAAATCCGAATTTCGATTGGCGATTGGCAATTTATGGATATGGGTTGAAAATCATTGAGTTTACAAAATTACAACTTCTTATAGATAGAAGAGAAAATCCATGGACCCTTCATCTTCTTTTCTATCTTGCCCTGGCCGCCGTCATTCTCATCCTGTCGGTCTTCGGTCTGATCTTCCTGTTGCCCCGCCTGCTCAAAAATCTGCGGGGCCGGGGCGGCGGCTGGACCCGGCTGGCCGAAAAATTTTCGGCGACCCTGCCACCCGAAGGGACCGTGTTCCGGAAGCAAACGATCCAGGTTGGTTCGGTGGCCTATAAAAACTGCGCCACGGTGTCCCCGGCCGCCGAGGGGCTTCACCTGGCCGTTCAAATCCCCTTCTTCTCCCGCCTCACACCGTTACTCATCCCCTGGGAGAGCATCCAAGGCCAGCGGGAAGGCAGCCTCTACTGGAAGAAAACCGTCATCCTATCCATCGGCAGTCCGGAAATCGGGACGGTCACCCTCTTTCGGGACCTTTATGAAAAAATAGAAAAATTCAGGACCCCCGGTTGAAGCCGCGCCTTCAGGGTTCAAGGATTCGAGGGGCCAAGGGTTCAGTTGTTTTTTCTTCCCTCTTCCATCTTCTATCTTCCCTCTTCCTTATCTCCGGTCCACGCTAAGCAATTTTCAGCACCTTCGCTCCCCGGATCTTTCTTTCCTTCAGTTCCAGCAGGGCCGTATTGGCCTCTTCCAGTTTATATTCCTGCACCTCCGGACGAAGGGGGATCGCCGCCGCCAGGGCCAGGAATTCCTCCACGTCCTTCCGGGCCACGTTGGCCACGCTCTTGATTTCTTTTTCCAGCCAGAGGTGTCGGGGATAATCCAGTTTCAAAAGCGCCTGCTTATCCGTTTCTTCTTTGCGGATAGCATTGACCACAAGCCGGCCTCCGGGCTCCAGGTTTTTCAGGGCTTCGATGATAGGCTTCCAGGCCGGAGTGGTGTCGATGGCGGCCTGCAGTTTTTCCGGACATTCCTCTTCGATGTCCCCGGCCCAAACCGCCCCCAGTTCCAAAGCAAAGGTTTTTTCAGGCTCCATCCGGGCAAAGACAAAGACCTTCGTGTTCGGGTAGGACTTTCGGACCATTTTCAACACCAGGTGGGCCGAAGCCCCAAACCCCACCAGCCCCAGGTTTTGCCCATCCCGGATCCCGGTCAGGCGGAGGGAACGATACCCGATGGCCCCGGCGCACAAGAGAGGCGCGGCCTCCACATCCGAAAAAGTCTCCGGAATCGGGTAGGCGAAGGTTTCCGGAACGTTCAGGTATTCCGCATATCCGCCGTGGGCGTCCCTGCCGGTGGCTTTAAATCGATCGCATAAATTTTCATTTCCACTGAGGCAAAACGAACAGCTTCCGCAGGACGAGTAGATCCAGGCCACTCCCACCCGATCGTTGGTTTTAAACCGAATTGCCCCGGCCCCGGCCCCGGCCACCCGGCCCACTACCTGATGGCCTAAAATAATCGGGAAACGCGGCGGCGGCGTCCGGCCCTCGATTTCATCCAGTTCGGTATGGCAAACCCCGCAGGCGGACACCTTGATCAACAGCTCTCCTTCCCCCGGCTCCGGATCCGGCCAATCCATCCATACCAGCGGCGCCCGGTTTTCTTTTAAATCGCTAATTTGTTTCAAAACCATGGCTTTCATTTCAGGATCCGGTTTGAACAAAGCTCGTCTACGGATTGGACTTTGGCGAACAGCCCGTTCAGAGAGGCCAGAAAGGCCGTTTGGACGCTTTCCGCCGAAAGGGACACACCGCCGAAGGACAAAGCCTTGGTGGCGCAGGCGTCACCGGCCAGAAAGCACTCGAACCCCAGATCGGCAGCGGCCCGGGTGGTGGAATCGACGCACATGTGGGTCATCATCCCCGCGATGACCAGTTGCCGGATGTCTCGTTCCCGCAGAGTGTCGAGCAATCGGGTCCCTCGAAAACTGTTGGGAAAATTCTTTTGGATCACGATCTCGTCTCGGCTGGGAGCAACGCTTGAATGGATTTCGACACCCCTGGTGTTGGGTAAGAAGAAGGTAGCCCCCGGGCGAGAGGACATATGCTGAATGTGAATGACGGGAAGTGCGTTTTCCCGGAAGGCCTGCAACAACTTACCGGCCTCGGCGCCGGCTGCCGGGCTGCCGACCAACTCCATCGCTCCTCCAGGGAAATAGTCGTTTTGGATATCGATGAGTAACAGGGCTTGATTCATGAGGAACTCCTTTTTTTGATCAGACGAAGCCATTCTTTGCGGATGAGCCCGCTGAACGGGCCCACCAGCAGCCAATACCGTTGGAAGGAACGCCGGCTGGCCTCTCCCAGACAGTAAACCCGGGTTTCCGTGGTCAACCGGACGATCCCGTCCGCCCCCCGGAGAAAGGCCAGGTTCATAACCGCCTTGGCCAATCCCGGCTGGTTAAAGCCGACAAAGTCCTCGGGGGAAAGAGATTGGATCTGGGGTGAACGAGTCCAAAAACGTCCGACCAACCCCAGAACGATTTCCCGTTCCGCATCCTCCGCCAAAACCACAAACCCCCACTTCACCATTCCTTCCAGAGTCAGATTGGCTTCCGGCAGCCCGCGCAAACGAAAGAGTCCGCGGGCTATCCAGGACCCCAGCAAATCCAGAGAGCGGGCCGCCTCGTAAACCCGGGGGAGGGGCGCTTGAATGTCAATCCCGTATTGGGAGCGGACGTCGTAACAGGGCGAATAATGATCGATCCACATAGGATTGAAAGCCTTTCAGAATTTCACTTTGGCTGGGAGTCTGGTAGCATTCCTGCCGTTGCCGCTCCTTCAATCCTTCATACCAGGCTCTATAGGTACATCCTTGACTGATTAGACAAGTGCCTGCCGCCAGTAAAAAGAAGAGTATTTTTTTAATCATCGGGATTTTTTTCCCTTGAGAAGGGTCAGGATTCACTAAAGTAATCTGAATCGACTCTTTTGATCTCATAAGTCGCCGTTATAGAAACCCCGACATTGTGGTCAATCATCAACTTTGACCAGCAAGTCGACAACCAAATTCTCAAAGAAAGCTGGAGAGCATTGTTTGATTTGTTTCAAAAGTTCCTGGGCTAACTCCTTACGTACTTTCTGGTAAGCGGCTTCCAAGGACTCGTCTGGAGTTTGTTCAGGAGTTATTTCTTCGCCATTCATAGCGTCTTTTTCTTTCCGCCGCGTTTTAAACTCCAAAAACTCAGGAAATCGTTCAAGGTATTTAATGTCAACCCCGGTGGGATTCTCAGAATAAACCTGGCGACCCTTCCCTGTAATCTTGAAATAGGCTCGCCGTGTGGATTCGAGAGGGCCAGCCTGCTTGAGATACGTTCTGGCCCAAGCCACTCGGTTGGTAAAAACTGCCTGCCGCCCGCTTGGAAGGTGCTCCCTTCGTTCCTCGTCCGTCAAGCCTAACTGGTCAGCGAGAAATTCGATTGCATCTCTCAGGAAAGGTTCTTTACCATCAGTTGCCAGGCTCAAGAGAGGCAGCATGATGGCTTGATAATCCGGTATAGGCATGGTTTCCCTCTAAAGAAAATTGCAACTTCTGGATTGGAATGGTTCCTTAATGATGCCGGCAGGTTGATTTCTAAGAAAAATCCATTTTTTATTGAAAAATATGATAAAAATTATAGTATTGTCAAATAAATACTTAAATGAGGATTATGATGAGCCATTGGGACCACCGTCCGGAAGCGGCCTGGAAAGATTTCAAATTCAACCAGCCCTACGAAAAGGGTCTAAAACGATTAAAAACGGAGGTTTTGGATAAAACCGATTTTGACCCGGCTGTTCTCTGGCAATGGGGAACCATGCAGGCGATGGCCGTCATCCGCATCCTGAAAGATTGTGAGAAACGCTGGGGAGCGGAGGGGCAGCGGGTGGTAGCCGAGGCCCTGAGGCAAATCGGTCTGGATATCGGGCGGCAGATCCTAAAAAACGCCGCTAGACCTGAATCCATGTCCGAAGCGGAGTTCATCAGCTTTTTCGCCACCGTCATCAACCGCATCGCCTATGCCTCGCTGGAAGGCCCCCGGATCGACGGCCCCGATCAGGTCAGCTTTGATATTCTCTGGTGCCCGCATCAGGACCACTACCAGGCCTTTGACTGCCGGGTCCAGCGCTACCTGGTCCAGGGTATGGTGGAGGCCCTGGAGGAAACCGGTCTGGCCAAGGGCTTCCAGGTCCGTTTTGACTGCACTATTCCCGCCGGGGCGGAGACCTGCCATTTCACCCTCTGGCGCGGGAGCGCGGAGGAAAAAAAGGCCTGGGAGGAATATACTCGGCAGATAGAGGAAAAGGCCCTCGCTAAAAAATCCTGAATTCTTGGCGAAGAATCAGAAATCCGCGATCCGAAGCAGGACACAATTGATGGTATCGCAAAAGTCCCGAACTGTCATCCTGAGCCCTTCGCCTGCTTGTCATCCTGAGCAACGCGAAGGATCTCGTCTTTCGGCTCAGGGTAAACTCCGTAAAGGATCTCAGAACTAGCTGAAAAAACAAGTTTCTTCGCATTCGCTCAGAATGACAAACTTTCTCTGACGGACTTTTTGCGAAACAATCACAATTGAAAACGACCAAAATTCGAATGCTTAAGTTCAGGAGCGGTTTCTATGGTAACCACTGATCAGCAGGCCGATGTGATCATCATCGGCGCCGGGCTGGCCGGGATGATCGCCGCCTGTGCCGCCGAGGCCGAGGGCGCCCGGGTGCTGCTCCTGGACCGCAGCGCTCTGGGCCTGGGGACCAACTCGGCCCTGTCCAACGGGGTCTTTACCGGACCAACCCCCGGATATTCGGAAGATCAGTATGTAGAGGACACCCTCCGGATCGGCCGGGGCCTGAACCGGAGATCCTGGGTGGAGCAGGTGGCCCGGGAGGCGCCCAGGGCCATCGATTCTCTGAAGACCTTCGGCCTGGAGATCAAACCCTCAAAAGACCATTTTTCGGTCCAGCCCACCGCTCCCGGCACCATTCCGGGGGTGACCCTGGTGCGGAGGATCGCGGAAAAAGTCAAATCTCTGGAACGGATTCAAGTAATCACCGGCCTCCAGGTCACCAAGATTTTGACCGACGATCGCCGGGCTATCGGCGTCAAGGGATTTGACGATCAGGGACACGACCGGACTGTTATGGCCCCGGCGGTGATCCTGGCCGCCGGCGGCTTCGGCGCCGTCTATCTGCGCAACGACAATCAAAAAAGCACGCTGGGACAGGGGGTTGCCCTGGCGGCCCGGGCCGGTCTCGATCTGTGGGATATGGAATTCGTCCAGTTTTACCCCCTGGTGCTGGCCGAACCCGGACTCCCCTCCATGCTGCTCTACCCGCCCTACCCGAGGGAGGCCCGATTGATCAATCATGCCGGCCAAGACCTCCTGGAAAAGTTCGGCATTCAAAGTCTTCACGAGGCGATTATGCAACGGCGGGATGTTTTTTCGGTCAAACTTTTCGATGAGACGCAACAGTCCGGCACCGTTTACCTGGATTACCGGAAGGTCCCGGTCGACTCCTGGAGCAAATTTCCCCTGACCCTGCTGTCCAAGTTGAGGTTTGAATTTCAAGATAAACCCTTCGCCGTCGCCCCGGCGGCCCATTTCTGCATGGGAGGACTTCGAACGGACGAACGGGGCCGGACGGATCTCCCCGGTCTGTATGCCTGTGGTGAAATGGTCTGGGGCCTGCATGGGGCCAATCGCCGGGGCGGCAATGCCCTGACCGAATGCCTGGTATCCGGACGGCTGGCGGGGTCCCAGGCCGCTGTCGAGGCCTTAGCTTCCCCCCCACGCCGGAAGGGGATGCCCCCCACGGGGGATGGCTTCGCCTATTCTCCGGTTTCAGCCTTCGAAGAGATCCGGGCACTCCATCAGACCCTCAAAGAAATCGCCTGGCGCCAGGCCGGGGTAGTTCGAAGCCGGAACGGTTTAGCCGAAGGACTGGCCCGGCTCCAGAATTTGGAAGATCGTTTGGCCGGGCTGAAGCCAGGGGCCGTTCCGGAGCGAAAACGACTGGAGGATCTGCGCAGCGCCGTGTTGGTGACCAGAGCCGTTCTGACTGCCGGTTTAGCGCGGGAGGAATCCCGGGGCAGTTTCATCCGGGAGGATTTTCCGGACGAAGATAATCTCCGCTGGCGGAAAAATTCCCGCCTGACCTCCGTATCGGATAAGAATGATTTTCGGGTTGACTATGTTGAAGTTAGGAGAGGATAACGAATAAAATAACTCATTTTTGCAGCTTTACATATTATGGCGGATATGCACGATTTCTCCGTCTTTAACCACATAATCCTTGCCTTCCAGCCGCAGCCTGCCCTTGTTTTTGGCCTGATTCAGGCCGCCCAGTTCAATCAGTTCCTGAAAAGGGATCACTTCAGCCCGGATAAATCCTTTGGCCAAATCGGTATGAATGGTCCCGGCCGCCTCCACGGCCGTGGCGCCCTGGCGGATGGTCCAGGCCCGAACTTCATCCTCCCCCACCGTAAAAAAAGAGAGGAGTCCCAGTAGGGCATAGGAGAGGCGGATGGCCCGGTTTCGAAAAAGCTCCTTGAGGCCGTATTCTTCCATGAACAGGGTTTTGTCTTCGGCCGACAATTCGCTGATTTCGCTTTCCAGTCGGCCCGGAAGACTGATCCACGCGCTTTGCTTGTGGGTGTACTCCAGGTCCGGGGCCTGCCCGTCGTCCCCGGTATTCAAAACGATCAGCACCGGTTTCAGGGACAGAAGCCCATAGCCGCGCAGGAGCTTGACTTCCTCGGGGGCCAAGGGCAGGTCGCGAAGGGGTTGCTCGTCCTCCAGACCCGCTTTCACCCGCTCCAGAAGTTCTTTTTCCCTGAGGCCTTGCTCCTTGTCCTGGGCCCCTTTCTTCAGGCCTTCGATCACCCTTTCCAGCCGCCGTTCCACGGCCCCCAGATCATGGAGCAGGAACTCCATATCCAAAACGGACAAATCTCGGGCCGGGTTCAGTGTCCCACCGCTAAAAGGGACGGAGGGATTTTCAAAGGTTCGAACCACGTGGATAAAGGCGTCCATCTGGCCCAGAAGATTAATAAAGGGGCCGGGCAATCCTTTTTGACTGATCCCTTCCTCCAATCCGGCAATGTCGGCATAGGTCACTTTGGCGTAGGTCTTTTTTTGGGGATTAAAAAGACGCTCCAGGGCGTCCAACCGTTCATCGGGTACCTCGGTTAAGGCCGAGTGCACTTCCAGACGACCGGAGGCAAAGGTCGATATCGACTTCTGCCCTCCCGATAAGGCCCTGAACAGGGTCGTTTTGCCACTTTGGGGCAATCCAACGATTCCGATTTCCATGAGCTAACTCATTCCCAACTCGCCACATCCTTGTCTTCCCCCTCCCCTCCCGGCTTATCGTCCCGCCCGTAAGAGAAGAGATCGTATTCGCCGTGGCTGCCCGGGTTCTGGTAGTGGTAGGATTTCCCCCAGGGATCCACGGGCACATTTTTTTTCAGGTAAGGTCCTTCCCATTTTTCAACCCCGGGATTAGTAATCAGGGCATTCAACCCCTCCTGAGTGGTGGGATAGGATCCCACATCCAGTCGGTACTGGTCGAGGGCCTGGCCTAAAAGCTCGATTTGGGCTTTGGCTGCCGCCTGCTTCCCCTTGCCGAGTTTAGGGAAAAGCCGCGGAGCCACCAAGGCCGCCAAAAGGCCGATGATCACCATCACCACCAACAACTCCACGAGAGTGAAACCTTTTTGGTTTCTTTTCCGAGTCATTTTTTGAATCACAATTTCTCCTATTCGGTTAAACAAGTTTAATTCAAACTATATCAAGAACCTGAATAAATTAAAATAAAAATCCCCATCTTGGACCTCTTCAATAGGTCAATAGAAATCCTTTCTCCCACCCGGTATGGATAAAAATTGATAAATATTAGATAGCTACGTAGAAAAATCCTTCAGCAGGGTGACAAGTCGGGGGACTTTTTGCGAAACCGCCAACGTGACGAATTTTAACTTTTTTAATTGTCAAATTCCCTTTTTTTCATTATAGTTACGGATATTTAAAAAAGTTGCGCCAATTAGGGAGTCGCTTTTGACTAATAGGTTCTTCAGGCTTCTTTCGAACCTCTTTATCTTTTTAATTTTTGTCGGCTTGGCGGCCCTCGAGGGAATGGCCTTGGCCGGACCGATTCCGGTCCCGGCTCCTCGATCGATTTCTCCGCGTGTATTAACCCAGGCGGTCGTTCCCAGCCCCAACGATCAGAACGGCCAACCGGGTTCAACCGGTGTCCCAACCGTTCCTCCGGGTGATCCCCAGGTCCCGGACGCCCCGGCACCTGCTCCTTTGCCTCAAGCTCCTCCATCTTTGGTCCCGGTCGATCCGGGTCCGCCATCCCCTGGACCCTCCCCGTCCCCGATGACGCCGCCGGCCGTCAGCCAGCCGATGCCACCGCCACCGGTCCCGCCTTCACCGACCGAACCCAGGCAACCACCCCTGCCCCCGGGTCCTTTGCCGGCAGGACCTCCTGCGACTACACCGCCCCCGCCATCCTTCCCCAGGACGCAGTCCCTCGCCCCACCGGCGCAGCCCGGACCGCCGTCTTCAATAATTAAACCGCCTGCCAAGCGGGGCGAAGTCAGCTTTAATTTTGACGATGCCGACGTCTTCTCCGTGATCCAGACCATCTTTGGCGGGGTCCTCAAAGTGAACTACATTATTGACCCCAAGGTCAAAGGAAGAGTGAATTTCCGTTCCGTTTCGCCGGTGGCTAAAGAAGACGTGATGCCGCTGATGGAAGTCATTCTGCGTCTGAACGGCATCGGGGTGATCGAGGATGGCGGTCTGTACCGCATCATCCCTATCGGCGATATGCCCCGGGAGCCGGCGGCGGTTGGGATCGGCCGGGAAGCGGGAAAGATCACCGTGGCCGGTCTGGGACTTTTACAGGTAGTTCCCTTAAAATTCATTCCCTCTTCGGAAATGATCAGGGTTCTGACCCCCTTCCTGTCCACCAATGCCGTTATGGTGGATGTGCCGAAGATCAACTATATTATCATCGTGGATACCGATGCCAACGTCAAGCGGCTCCTCCAACTGGTGGATATTTTCGACAGCGAGCAGCTCAAACAGATCAAACCCCAGGTCTTCGTCTACCCGGTCAGGAACGGCAAGGCCAAGGATGTGGCTGCCCTGCTGCAACAGATCTTCTTAGGGGCCTCGAAGCTTCCCACAGCCGCCCGACCGTCGACGACTCCCGCCAGACCCGGCGCCACCCCGGGTCAACCTTCCCCCGCTCCTGCTCCCACTCCCTCGCCCCAGATTTCCCTGAGTCCTTTGGGCGGCGGTGAGGCGCTGGTCTCCGATATTACCCGGATCATCCCCGACGAAGTGACCAATACCATTGTTATTCTGGCCACCTCGGAGGACTACGCTTTTATGTATGAAACCCTACAAAAGATTGACATCGTTCCCCGGCAGGTGATGATCGAGGTGCTGATCGCTGAAGTCACGCTGGGTGATGATCTGCGGTTCGGCATCGAGTGGTCCATCAAGTCCCAAATAGACAAAGGGTTCATGAGTATGGGGTTTAACACCGGCCTGGATCGGACCAGGGCGCAGGGCTTCACTTTTTTGGGGATTGATCGAACCGGTCTCATTCAGGGGTTTCTACAGGCCCTGGCCACGGAATCCAAAGTGAACGTACTGGCCTCACCGCACATCCTGGCTGCCGACAACCGGGAGGCGCGTATCCAAATCGGCAACCAAGTGCCGATCGTGACTTCCGAGACGCCGATTTCGACCACCGGCACCACCGGCACCTCCATTTCCCGCAGCATCCAGTACAAAGATACGGGGGTCATCCTGAAGATAAAACCTCTGATCAACGAAAGCGGCCTGGTCAGTCTGGATCTTTCCCAGGAGGTCTCGGATTACTTTCTGCAGAACATTTACGGCAGCGATTACCCGGTGATAACCAAACGGGAAGCTACCACCAACCTGGTGGCCCAGGACGGGGAGACGATCGTAATCGGCGGTTTGATCCAGGAAAATTTTAAGCGGACCAGGGCCGGACTACCTTTATTAAGCAAGATACCCATCCTGGGATGGCTTTTCAGCAATACCACGGATGAGGAAAAAAGGACCGAAGTTATCATGCTGCTGACCCCTATAGTGGTAAAAAATCCGGAAGACGCCAAAAACATGACCAACGTCTATCTTCACCGGATACAGGGGGTCAAGAAGGACTTGAGATTGGAACAGATGGATTGGTATAAAAGAATGAGCGGCATCAAGGATGAAAAAGCGGCGGTACCCTCGCCAAAACCTCTAGAGTCCACCCCGCTGGTCAATCCCTAATGGTTTCCTTAGATTAGGGATAGGGCCTGATCGGGGAAGGTGAAGGCGCCGGATACGGACCGCCTGAAGGCACCGGGCGGTATCGGGGCTTTGAGGGGGTAAAGGCCCCCGAGGTCCCTCCTCCGGGACTGCCAGCCGTGGTCCCCGACGAGGGAAGACCGCTCACCGCTGCCGGGGGTGTTGTTCCTGCGGTGGCGGGGGCCGCCTGGGGGGCGGGGGCTCGGGGTCTGGTTTCGTTGCCCGCCGGGCCTCCAGTACCTGCCGGGGCGGTCCCGGGACGGGAAAGGGCGGGGGCCGTTCCCGCCGCGGCCTTGGGAGCGGTCTTGGTCTGATCCGAGACAACCTCCCTGGCTTTAGGGGCCTGGGAATCGTTTAGATAAACAGTCATCGTCTCTTCCCCCCGATTCATCACCACCCGGTCATTGAACAGTTCCTTCAAAATAAACCCGCTCAGCGACTCCCCTTTTTTTAAGGCGGTCTGTCTCTTGCCTCGGCCCGGGGTTGTTACCGGAGCGCTTTTCTTGTCCTCCAAATAGGCGATTCCCAAATCACTGGTAATCAGGGTCCCGAAAAGAACAAATTCCGGCTTCGGCAAAGGGGCCTCGGCCTTCTTTTCCGGGGGTATTTTTCTATCGGGGTGGAATAGGTTCTGGTCGGCTATCAGGATGTATTCCATGGGGTTATGAGTCTGCTGGAGCGGGGGTTCCGTTTCGGTTTTTTCCGTAGTCGGCTTTTTCACCGGAGGAGGATTATAGGTTACCGGCATTTCGGTTAGGGGAAAGAGGAGATAAAAGGCGAAGTACAAGATCACCGCCACTAAGGCCAGGTTGAGCACATTTATATTTCGAAGTAATTTGTTAGCCGTCACAGGTCAACTTCCATAGAGGGCCGCCACGTCCAACTTAACGACCAATTCGCGGGGCTCTTTCAAATTCCGAACCCGGGAATCCACTTCCCGAACTACCAGATAAGGGGTTCGGGTTTCAATAAAAAAAAGGATGTCCCGCAGGGCGGCCGGGTCAGGCACCACAATATCCAGACTCACGTTAATCACTTTGAATTTCCCCTCGCCTTCCGGTTTGGCCTTTTTAGGAGGCGGCGTCTTCTTTTCCTTGGCCCCGTTTGCCGGTTTTTCGGCGGCCGCCGGTTCCTGGTAAACGATGTCCTCCACCTTACCCACCCGGACGCTGGAGACGGTGCCGCCGCGATTGGTGACAATGCCTTTGATGGTGTCCTGGAGCGCCGCTGAGGCTAAAGAAGGCATCTCCCCGGCAATGAGCTTGGTGTTATCGGCCTTTCTCTGTTCCTTGAGCGTTTGAAGCTGAGTCTCCAGCCCCGATTTCTCGGAAACGATCGCCAGGGTCTTTTTCAAGGTCTTTATTTTGGCCGCCTGTTCCTCTCGAATGCCGGATAATTCCTCCTGGATCCGCAGGTAGCCGTATTCATAAATAACCCCCCCGGCCAGCGCCACCAAGACCGGGATGGCCAGCAACAGCCATTTGCTTTTAAACATCTTACAGTCCCTCGATTTCCATTTTGATTTGGAATCGATCCTGATTCAGTTTGGGGTCCCGATAAGTGGGGGAAGCGAATTCCACTTTCTCAAAATAGGGAGAGGATTCCAGTTTCGGTACCAGCACGGTGGCCGATGGGGCATATCCTTCAATATTCACCTGCTTTTCGGAAACCCGAACCCGGGTAAGCCAGGCATCCTTGGGGATGAGCACGGTCAACTCCTTTAAGAGGTCGATCGCCATCTGCCGAGAATTTTTGAAATCGCTGACGATGTTTCTCTCCTTGGTAACGGCATCGATTTCTTTCTTTAGGGCTTCAACCTTCTTTACTTCCCCCTTCTTCTGGCTGATCTGCTTATCGATTAATGCCAGTCGCTGGGTTTCTATCGTGACCGGGGTGATCCAGTAAAAGGCGGTCAGGGCCATTAGACCCAACAACAGGGGGATGGTCAGCCAGAAAGGGGTCCGGGCTTGGTGCCGGACCCCTTTGGTTATTAAATTCAAGCTTTCTGTTGCCTTCCCCAGAAAGGACAGCAATCCGCCCAAGGCCGGATAGGAAACATTCTGAGGGTTGCCGGGCACGGACAGACCCAGGTTCATTTCGTCAAAAAAAACAACCGGCCGGCTCAGCCGCAGCTTGAGCATTTCCTTTAAACCAGGGTCCTTGTCCGTCAGGTGAAAAAAGACCGGGCAGGGAAGGGCCGTCGAAGATTGATTCGGGAGCAGCTTTTCCAGGGTGTCCAGAAGCTGTTCGGTTCTTTCTTTCTCAACCGTTGAAACAAAACTCCCGGTCAAGACGGCGGTAATGCCCCGATTTTGAAAAAGGGCGCCTTCATAGCCACTCTCTTGAATATCCAGGAAGGCGGCCGTTGGTTCCTGGTCCCGGTAACGCCAAAGGGCCTGCATCCCTTCCAGATGAATGGTAACTCCGGCGACACGAAGTCCTTTTTCACGGAAGACCTCCAGGTAAGGATCGATCCGGTCCGCCCGGGCCGCGATGACCAAAAGCGTCACCTTTTCTTCATCCCGGGATTGTATTTTATAGTCATAATACACTTCCTCGGGAGTAAAAGGAGTAATCCGATCCAACTCAGAGGACACGACCTCCGGCAGGTTTTCCAGGACGCTGGCTGGAAATTCCGCGGTTTTGACGATGGCCCAGGCTTTGGGTACGGAGAGGATGATGTCGGTTTTCAGGGAGTTTTGCTCGGTGAGGTACACGGCCACCGAAGAAGCCAAGGCCTCGGGCGACGGAGGGCCTTTTTCCTCAAAAGGGACCGGGCGCTGGTCCTTGATCTTTAACCGGGACAAGAACCGTGCCCCCAGGACCAGGGAAGCGCCATGGGGTCCAATGGCCACGCAAAGCATTTTCCGATAGGCGATCACCGGATCTGCCGGACTCAGGGAGAGAATCCGCCAGGCGGTTCCCCCGGCCTGCTCCAGAAGCGATCCGATCCGGTTCAATTGAACCGAGGCCTTATTAAAATCGATCCCCATAGATGATTATTCCGAAGCCTTTTCTTCTACCTTTATTATAACCGGATTTTTGTAAGAAAGGTAGCGATATTGGTTGTTCCCTTCCAGAATCACCTTGGCTTGGATCCCGTACCCGGACTGACTGTTATTTTTATAGCCCCTGGATTCGATGGTAAAGGTGTTGCCCGCGGCCACGGTGACATAAGGTGTCAGTTGGGCCTGGGCCTCTCCAAGCAGCGCGGCGATTTCCTGGAGGCTTAGGATCTCTTTGTCCTCGCGGTAGGCTATAACCGCCTCGGCTATTTCCGAGGTCATTCCCGGAAGGGCCATCAGCACCGGCTTGGAAGCGGCATTCAGATTAATTTTATTGGCCTTGGCCTGGACGGTCAAAAAATCGACCAGCCCGGGTTTTTGGTCGTTCCCGTATAGAATTTCCGCGGTAACCCCTTTTACCAGGATCAGTTCCTCCACAGTGTCAAAATTGCCGTTCTTGGCCTTATAGGGATGGGGGAGGGATTGGTAATAGTCACTTTCCGCCCCTTGGAGGCGATGGAAATCGTCCGTGTCTTTCCAATCCAGAATGGAATCCACGATAGTATTCACCAATAGATCCTTGTCCTCACCGGGCAGATTCAGGCTGTTAAGCAGATTTCGTAAGATTAGCTCAGGAGCCAGGTTCAAGTCAATCTTTCCCGACTCATCCGCCAGGCGTACCCGGTAGTATCCCCCTCCCAGGGCGCCGACCTGCTCGGTCCCGTCGATCCTCCAGGACTCCTGTTCTTCCTCTCCGAGGTTTTGGGGGTTCTGCTTCCGGTAAAACAACTCCATAATGGCCCGTTCGATCCCCGCCTCGGCCAAAAATTTATTCTCCCAGCCTTCTTTGAAGGCCCGGCTGGAAAAGGTTTCCGTCCGGGCCAGGTAGGAAAAAGAAAAGACGATCACCATCAGGATGGTTAGGACCCACAAGACCATCAACAGGGCAATGCCTCTTTGTTGGGACAGAATCGAGCGCAATATATCACCCTAATTTTTTTGACGTTTCGCCCTTTCGCCGGGACCCCGCGGCCACGAAGGCCGATTTCAGACTGAGATCCTATATATTGTGGCCACCTACCAAAAAGGGCGAACAACCATTTCTTTATTTTTTGGAAGGCGTCACGGGCGCAACCGGGGCGGTCGGAATGCCCGGGAATATGCCCGGCGGGGGCGTCGCGGTGCTCAGGCTGCCGCGCCCCTTGAGCGGTATAATCCAATCCAGAACCCTATTTTCCAACCGCACATGGAACTTGATCTTTTCCAATTTATCCGTGGTGGGGACGGCGGCGTCATCCACCCATTCGTCCACCCATCGGCCCGCTTCATCTTTAGGGTCTTTGGAAGTATCTCGGACGAAATATTCAAAATAGAACTCGGCGGCCTGTTCCAGCATTCGGGTTTCCCGGCTGTTTTCCTGGCCCACAATATTTTCTTTGACCCAGAGGGTCTGTCGACCGTTGGTTTCCTGGGAAACCTGATAGTGGACGACCACGTATCCTTTTTCACCTCCCCAGATGGAATAATTGGTGGCCATATCCAGAAAGGACCGCCCCCCCCGAAAATAGTATTTTTTCTCGGCGTTTTCATAGTAGGACAGGGGGATCTCCGACTGGATCTGGGATTCGAGGATAGTGATGGCATTCCTGATCCGCTCCTGCGATTCCGCTTTTTTCTCGCCGGCTTCCACCGACCGGAACCCGAGACGCAGAGCTCCCACAATAATCAGGATGATGAAGGAGATAATGACCACGGAAAGCATCAATTCCAGGAGGGTAAACCCGGGAGAGTCTTTTTTTCGAGCCGAGAAAGAGACCGGAGGGGGGGTAACCGGAGTGGACATTAAATTTCTTTCTTGACCAGCTTCAGGGTTTGAAAGGTCAGAGACCGGGCCCGATTCCCTTTGGTCCATTGAATGGTCAGCGCAATATCCAGGAGCTTAACCGAGAGGATTTCCGTTCGATCTTTCAAGTTTTCCTTGACGGCGATATCCAGCCGGTAACCTTCGGGGGAGATCTCGGTCCAGGCCTTTTCGTCCAAGTCGCCATCGTCCAACAGGGTCCTCATCCGGGCAGCCCCCTGGAGCGAGGCCGACACATAGTCTTCCGAGGCGGACAGGGCCCGCAGGTTAACCGAAAATAATTGGATAATGACCGTAATGGCGATCCCCAGAACAGCCAAGGCCACCAGCACCTCCAAGAGGGTAAATCCTCTATCCCCTATCAGGATCTGATTCAAGGGAGTCTTTCGAGAGGGGTACATGTTTATCGAAGCACCACGGAACCGACGATGGGGTCCAATTGGATCTCAATGGTTCGTTTCTTAGAGGACAAATAGAAGGTCCCCCCCTCTAGCCCCCGATGACTCTCCACCACCAACTGATATTTCCCGGTGTTGATTTCCCCCTGGTAAGGATCCACGATCTTTAGAACCAGTGGGGCTGGAACCTTCTTGGAAGGGCGGCCGCTCAAGCCGTATTCCCGCCCGTCCAGATCAAAGGTCAGCACCTGACGGGTATCGCTGACCCGGGCCAAGGAACGGGCGTGACGGATGGTGGCCGACAACTCCCGGGCGGTGGCCGTCAAACGACCGGAGGCCAGGGTCTGGGCGAAGAAAAGGGTCGTCAAGGCCAAGAGGAGGGTCCCTAAAAAAAGGACGATGGTGATTTCGATCAAGGTGAAGCCGTTTTTATTATTTCGGGGAGACGTCAAATCAGATGACCTCGAAAAAAGTCAAAAAGCGACTTTCTGTTAAAAGGGCAAGTCGGTAATGCTGAAGATGGCCGTCAACATGGACAGGACGATAAAACCGATCACCATGCCCATAAGCAGGATTAGGGCCGGCTCCAAAAAGCTGATGAAGCGTTTGACAGCCACCCGCAGGCTTTTTTCGTAGGTGGCGGCCACCTTCATCAGCATGGTGTCGAGTTGTCCGGTTTCTTCACCGACCTTGACCATGGACAGGGCCAGCGGCGGCAGGACGTTGGCCAAGGACAGGGGAACGGATATGCCCCGTCCTTCTTTAACCCCCTTGGAGACGCGATCAATAGCCTCGGCAATGACCTGGTTTCCAATAACTTCCTTGGCGTTGTTCAAGGCCTGCAACAGAGGGACCCCGCTTTTCAACAGGGTCCCCAAGGTCCGGCAAAAGCGGGCCGTTTCCAGTTTGGTGATTAAATCCTTTAAAATTCTTAACTTAAATCGATCCCAGCGAAGTCGGCCGGCGGGGGAACCGATATTTTTCTTGAACAGGACCCCCAGGGTAACGGGGACTGCGATCATCAACCACCAGTAGTCCCTCAACCCTTGACTGAAGGCCAGCAACACCTGGGTCGGCAAAGGCATGGCGCCCCCTAGTTCCGAAAATATCACCGAAAACTTGGGCAACACGTACGTCAATAGAACGATGATTGATAAGCCGCCGGTTCCGAGAAGAATCAGCGGGTAAATCATGGAGGAGAACACACTGTCCTTAAGCTCCTTGGTCGTCTCCAGAAAATCATTCAATTTTTCCAGGACGGCATCCAACACCCCGCCAGACTCTCCGGCCCGGACCATATTGACATAAAGCCGGGAGAACATTCTCGGGTGACGCTGCAGGGCGTCTGAAAAGGAACTGCCTTCGCGAATAGATTTCAAGATGGCCTGGACGATGGCCCGGGTCTCCGGTTTTTCCAATATCTCGGCTAAGATGTTAAGACTGCGATCCAGGGGCAGGCCGGCGTTGAGCAGGACGGACAATTCCGTGGTAAAGGTCAATAAGTCCCCCTTGGCCGAACGCCAGGAAAACTTTTTTTTGAAACCTTCCTGGGCGGTGGAAATCTTTAGGGGGATTAAACCGGAAACTTTAAGCCGCTCCAGGGCCGCCTTTTGATCCGCCGCCTCAATGGCTCCTTCGAGGATTTCTCCCTTCAGGGATGTAGCCCGATAGGAAAAAATGGCCATTTAGATCTCTTGGGTTACCCGCAGGACTTCATGGAGTGTACTTTTTTGAGCCCGGACCTTATCCACCCCGTCTTCCAGTAAGGTCCGCATTCCTTTCTTCCGGGCCACTTGCCGCATTTCGGTGGCATCGGTGTGTTTTAGTATCAGGCGGCGAATATCGTCGTCTACCACCAACAATTCGAAGATCCCGAGCCGACCGAAATAACCGGTAAAGGAACAGATTTCACACCCCCGGCCGTGGAAAGGCACCATGGTCTGATCGGAACCCAAGAATTGAAGTTCTTCCGGAGTAAAGGCGGTGGAGTCCAATTCCTGGCAGTGGGGACAGATGACCCGGACTAAACGCTGGGCCAGGATTCCCCGGATGGTAGACGAAAGAAGAAAATTTTCCACCCCCATATCCAGCAGCCGGGTAATGGCGCTGGGGGCATCGTTGGTATGCAGCGTGGAAAAGACCAGGTGACCGGTCAAGGCCGATTGAATAGCGATCTCCGCGGTCTCCAGATCCCGGATTTCCCCGATCATGATGATGTCCGGGTCATGGCGAACAATATGCCTCAGGGTAGTGGTAAAATTCAGACCGATTTGGGCCTGGACCTGAATCTGGTTGATCCCCTTGAGCTGGTATTCAATCGGATCCTCCACGGTAATAATTTTTTTGTCCGGGGAATTGATCTTGTCCAGTGCCCCGTAGAGGGTGGTGGTTTTCCCGCTGCCGGTGGGACCGGTAACCAGAATGATTCCGTTGGGCTTCTTGATTAACTGATTGAAGGCCTCCAGGACCGGCCCCGGGAATCCCAATTGATCCAGGTCGATCACGATGCCCTCTTTGAGCAGAATGCGCATCACCACGTCTTCTCCGTGCAGAACCGGAATAGTGGATACCCGGAGGTCAATTTCCTTTTCCGTTACCCGCAATTTGATTCGCCCGTCCTGGGGCAGCCGCCGCTCGGCGATGTTCAGTTTGGCCATGATCTTGATCCGGGAAATAATGGCGGCCTGGAGCTTTTTAGGCACCGCCTCCACGTCGTGGAGTACGCCGTCGATCCGGTAGCGAACCTTCAATTCATCCTCGAAAGGCTCTATGTGAATATCGCTGGCCCGGCTTTCCACGGCCCGGGTGATGAACATATTGACCAGTTTGATGATCGGGGCTTCCGAAGCCAGGTCCTTAAGATGACCGACATCCTCCTCATCCTCCCGGATAAATTCAAAGCTCCCTTCCCCCAAATCTTCAATCAGACGATTGATATTTTGAGGTTCCTGACCGTAAAATTTCAGGATGTAGTCGTTGACGACCTTGTCTTCTCCCAAGAAAATCTGGACTTCGGCCCCGGTAGCCACCTTCAAGGCATCGATGATTTCCGGGTCCTCCCGCGAGGCCAGGGCCACCTTTAAAAGGTTATTTTTTAGTTCCAAAGGAATGACCTGGTTTTCCCGAATAAAACGGGAAGAAAGCCCGTTCAGGACCAGGGGTACCTTCGGCAGCCGTTCCGGATCTAAAGATTGAATGGCGGGCGCCATTTTTGCACCTCGTTTGGGTTTTAGCCGGCCCCCCGAAAAGGGGCGCCGGACTTTTCAAAATTTTGATGAATAATATAACACAGATAAACGGGAGATACAACCGTGACGGGTTTTTGGACTTCGGACGATAGCAGCACGACGGACTCGCGAGGGGATTTTTGGGTGGATTGTCACCCGTCTTGCGGCCCCTAAACTTTTTATTGACATCCCCCCGGGTCTATCCTATTTTCAAGCCACAGCCCTCTAAGGAAAGGAAAGATCTATGGATTTTTCGTTGACGATGGAACAAGACATATTGCGGAAATCGGTCAGGGATTTTGCGGAAAAAGAGATTAAGCCCCGGGCCCGGGAACTGGACGAAAAAGAGGAATTTTCCTATGAAACCTGCCGGCAGATGGCCGACCTGGGACTTTTCGGGATGTTTGTCTCCGAGGCCTACGGCGGCCAAGGTCTGGATTATATTTCTTATATTATTGCCGTAGAGGAAATCGCCCGAGTGGACGGCTCCCATGCCGCTACCATCGCCGCCGGCAACTCCCTGGGCATCGGGCCCCTCTATTATTACGCCAGCGAAGAACAAAAAAGAAAATACCTGCCCAAGCTCTGCAGCGGCGAGATGCTCTGGGGATTCGGCCTCACCGAACCCAACGCCGGGTCCGATGCCGGAAACACCCAGACCACGGCGGTCCTGGACGGCAATGAATGGGTAATCAACGGGAGCAAGATTTTTATCACCAACGCCTCCACCGATATTACCGCCGGGGTCACCGTTCTGGCCCGGACGGGGGTCCGGGAAAACGGAAAAAAGGAATTAAGCTGCATCCTGGTGGAAACCGGCACCAAAGGATTCGAAGCGCGGCCCATGCATGGAAAACTCATGTGGCGGGGCTCCAACACCAGTGAGCTCTACTTCGACGATTGCCGGGTCCCCAAGGAAAATACCCTGGGTCCCCGCGGGGATGGTTTTCATCACATGCTGGGAACGCTGGACGGGGGCCGTCTCAGCATCGGCGCCATGGGCCTGGGCGGCGCCCAGGGTTGTTTCGACCTGGCCCTGCGCTACGGGCACGAGCGGGTCCAGTTCGGGAAGCCCATCGGTTCTTTCCAGGTGAATTCCTTTAAGCTGGCCGATATGGCCTTGGAAATCGAGTGCGCCCGGTTGCTGCTCTATAAGGCCTGCTGGCTTCGGGATAACCATAAACCTTTCGCCAAAGAAGCCGCCATGGCCAAACTCTATTGTTCCGAGGTCATGTACCGCTGCGCCAACCATGCCGTTCAATTGCATGGCGGCTACGGCTTGATGAAAGAATATGACGTGGAGCGTTTTTATCGGGACCAGAAATTACTGGAAATAGGGGAGGGCACTTCGGAGATTCAACGGCTGGTGATCTCCCGGCTGATCGGGGCCATCTAGAGAAAAACAGGGCGATGAAAAAACCGCTCATCGCCCTGTTTTTCTCTTAAAGTTACCCCTCAGGTGTGGGAGCGGACAGTTCCTCTTTTTCCTGCTTCATGGCCTCCCGCCCGGCGTCAAAAGCCGAAGACAAGGCCGACTTTTTTTGTTCCACGAACTCTTTGCCTTTCTCAATATAGACGGTGGCCTTGTCCTTCCATTCATCGGAAAGGTGGCCTGACTTGTCTTTTACCTCCTCCGCCAGGTCACGAATCTTGCTCCGGGTCTGCCGGCCTTCCCAGGGGGCGAAAAGTATCGCCACCGCGGCGCCGACTACCCCTCCCATAATAAAAGATAAAATCAAAGAACTGCCGCAACTCTCTCTCATATCCTCTGCCATCTTATCATCCTCCCTTTTTCTTATGTCTAAAAAACGTTTTGCCGGCGGCCAATACCCCGGCGGAAAGACCGGCCATATTAATCAAGGGAGAGGCCACCCCTCCCTTGAGCACCCGGTTGACCGTGGAAACGATCCCGGCCGATTCGGCTATGGCCTTAAACAGGGGTTCCGTTTGTTTCACCTTGTCCTCTACCTGAATCGTCAGGCGATTCATCCCATTCGAGACCTCTTTTAGATTGCGGACCAGCGGGACGATCTCCACTTCCAAGGATTTCAGGGTGGTTTCCAGGTCCTTGGATAATTTTGTCAATTGGATCAGGACCCGAATAAGGAAAAAGGCCACCAGGGCCGCCACGATCAAAAACCCCCAACTCACCCAATCCTGCAAAGAAACCCCTCCCTTCACTTCTATTAGCAATTTTCATACTTATAATAGCCTTTTTTCTTGACAAAAGCAAAGGCTTTAATGCGTTCTATTCAGGTAGGGGTTGGTTTGTGGATTCTTGAAATCCGGAGTCGAAAATGGCTGCTTCCTGGATGGCCTCCATTGAGGCTTTTTTATTCGATTTTGACGGGACCCTGGCCCGGCTGAATATCGACTTTCAAGCACTTCGCCTGGAAATCCTGGCTCTGGCCCGGGACTTCGGACTCGAGGAGCCTATTCTTCCGGACCCACCCTACCTCCTGGAACTTGTCGAGGCCTTTAGCGCCGCGCTGACCGTCCGTGAACCCGGCCGAGCCGCTGTTTTTCTCACCCGTTCTCTGGCCTTAATCGAGGCCGGAGAACGGCAGGCCGCCTCACCGGAGGACCTCTTTCCCTACACCACCCGGGTTTTATCCGATCTCCTTCAGAAGAACTACCGAATCGCCATTCTGACCCGCAATTCGGGGGCATCGGTTCGTCAGGTTTTCCCGGATATCGATCGCTACTGTCACCTTTTCTTGCCCCGCGAAGCCGTACCCCGGCCTAAACCCGATCCGGGACATCTCCGGGCGGCCTTACATTACTTCCAGATTTCGGCCCGAAAAGCCGTTATGATAGGGGATCATCCCCTCGATATCCTTTCGGGTAAAAAGACCGGCACTCGAACCATCGGCGTGTTGACCGGGCGGACGGGAGCCGCGGAATTAGAGGCCGCCCAGGCCGATATCGTCCTGTCCGATGTGGCGGAACTATGGGGTTTATTACTATGAAAACCCGACGAGAAAAACCTGTTCTGGAAGTCGCCCGGCTGATCTTTCGGGAAACCGTTAAATCCTTTCTGGCGAACAGCAATTTCGAGATGTCCGCTGCTCTGGCCACCTATGGATTTTTCGCCTTTTTGCCGCTCCTGTTTTTTCTGGGCTATCTCTTCGGAAATTACGCCGTTTTTTCAACGAAAGTGGTCCAGGGCATCGATCACCTGATTATTTTAGTGTTTCCCCGCACCGAACAGCTTATCACCAAGGATCTATTCTTCTTCACTTCCCATAAGGTGGCCTGGGCCGTGGTCGGCCTCTCGCTGGTTCTGGTCTCGGGCATGTCCCTGACCGATACCTTGCGGACTTCCTTCAACCGGATCTTCAGGGTTGCTCCGGGGCAATCGTTTTTTAAGACGCAGCTTCAGAATCTGAAGGCCGCTTTGTTCATGACCCTTCTATTCATCGGATTTCTTGGTGGCGTGGTCCTTTATTCCCACTTTCTGGGAAACCGTTTCGGGCGGGGCGGTTTTGTTTCGGAAACCATCCCGGCTTTATTCGGCGCGGCCCTCTCCCTGACTATATTGTACAGAACGTTCCTACCCCGGCGCTTGCGCTTAAAAAAATTATTGACCGCCGCTCTCCTGTCGGCCGGGCTCATTCTGGTTATGCGCGAGATCTTTTCCGTCTTCATAAATTATAACCCCGGTTTCGGCGAAGCCTTCGGGTCTCTAAAGACCTTATTTATCATGATTCTGTGGGTGTATTACTGTTTCCTGGTCATCCTATTCGGAGCGGAGCTCATGGTGAATATCGGAAAAAAGGAGGCCTTGCTGCTGAAAAGCCTTTTTGTGGACCCTGGCGCTTCTCCCCCCATGTCCGGCCGATGGATCGGCCGCTTTATTCAGGAATATGCCGAAGGGGAAGTAGTCTTTCACCAGGGGGAATTGGGGGAGCGGATGTTTTACGTCCTGTCCGGTTCGGTTCGAATCAAAGGGAAGGGAGGACTGATCCGGACTATGGGTCCGGGAGAGTATTTCGGGGAGATGTCCATGCTCCTTTCCGGTCCCCGCACCGCCACCGTAACGGCAACGGAACCGGCCACCCGTCTGGTGGGACTCTCCCAAAAGAACTTTGAAGTAATCCTCCAGGATAACCCGCAAATCGTGCTCTCCATCCTGAAAGAAATGACCCGGCGCTTGAAGGATACCAGCGGCAACAACCACGCGGATTAGGTGAATCGTCGGTACCTAAAGGGCAAGAAATCATTACAAACTATAACCGAATGGGTTAAATCTATCTGACCTTGTCAGCAAGCTGATCTAAGAATTTCGCAATATTGGGTAGTCAGATTGCCCCAATTTCTCAGCCGCCTGGAAGGTAGGGACTACCCCACAGAGAATTAGAACAGCCAGGAGATCCAGGTTGACTGGAGCCATACCGCGAAAGTCTTCCAGCAGGGCCCGGCCCTTCAGCTTCAAAACTATCCGCTCTATTTCCTGTCGATCGACCGGGTTGATCCGAAAGACTACATCCCGGTCGACCTCGGCCCTGATCCCGCCCAGGCCCAGCATCACCGCCGGGCCGAACTGGGGGTCCCGGACCAGGCCGACCTCCGTGCGTGATCAATGCGCTGATTGAATGCGGAGAAAAGATCCTGGCCGAGTCGTTCCGCCGGGATGCCCAGAAACAATCAGTGCGCTATCTGCCTAAATATAGGCACTTATCATATGATCAAAAAAAGGTATTGACATCTGATGCATTTTATTTAATCATCAAAACATCATGCGAACTACGGTAGATATTGATGATCGGATTCTAAAGGATTTGAAGAAGATTCAAAAGCAGGATAGGCAATCTCTGGGACGGTTGATCTCCAATCTGCTGGCCCAGGCGCTGGGGGAGCGTCAATCGGTTAAGCGTCCGATCCAGACGACACGATGGATTTCAAAACCCATGGGTGTTCGCGTTGATTTGGCGGATCGTGAGGCTGTCTACCAGGCGATGGAACAAGGAACTTCCTCTGTCCGAAGTTCGAAAAGAACATGAGTTTTGCACTGGACGTCAACATTCTCCTTTACGCCTCGGACACGAACAGCCCCTTCTTCAATCAGGCCAAGACCTTTATCGGGGACTGTATTACGAAAAGAGACCTGTTTTATCTGGGCTGGCCAACGGTTATGGGTTACTTACGCATAGCCACGCATGCGGCGGTATTCGAACACCCGCTATCACCGGAAGAAGCCATGGCCAATATGGAGTCTCTCCTTAACCTCCCCCATGCCCGCATTCTATCTGAGGAGGAAGGTTTTTGGGAAATCTACCGTGAAGTGACAGCGGAGGTTCCCACTCGGGGGAACTTGGTGCCGGATTCCCATTTGGCCGCGCTGCTCCGACAACATGGCGTTAAAACACTTTTTACTCACGACCGAGATTTTCTCAAATTTCCTTTTCTTGACGTACGGGATCCTTTTAGCGGATCATCTTAAAATAATGCTGGCATCCACGGCGATCGGCTCTCCCTGCACCACCAGCAGGGGATTCACGTCGATCTCCTGAATCGCTTCTCCACCCGACAGGCCAGTTCCCCCAAACGAATCAACCAGTCCGCTAAAAGATCCATCTTCACCGGGGCGGCATCCCGCGATAGCCTTGAAGAGCGCCCGGCCCTTCAGTCCTTCAGCCATCGTTGGACGGTTTCCTGATTCACCGGGGCCAGGCGAAAGACCACATCCCGATAAACTTCGGCCCGGGTCCCCCCCAGGCCCAGCATCACCGCCGGCCCGAATTGAGGGTCCCTGACCACCCCGGCGATTAATTCCAGGTCGCCTTTGAGCTGCGGTTGAACCATAAAAGAGGCGGGCGGTTTTGGGCGGGCGGCCATTTCCCGGAAGGCGGATTGCAGTTGTTCGGGAGTGTGGAGGTCCAGTCGGACCAGGCCGGCCTCGGTCTTATGGACCAGGCCGGGTGACCGGCCTTTAAGCACCACCGGGTAGCCGAAGGAATGGGCCGCTTCCAGGGCGCCCGGCAGGTCCTCGACGAGGATTTCCGGTACGGTGGCCAATCCCAATTCCCGGAGTATTTTTTTGGACTCCCACTCATCCAGAACGTTTTCCCGGCGGGCTTCGATGGTTTGTTTTATCTGCCGGAGCAGCGGTTCGATCCTGGGAGATTTGTAATTCCGGGGCAACGGCTCTCCGGCTTCCCGGATTTCGAAAAGTCCGGCCAGCACCCGGACCACCCGCTGGATTTCGTTGAAGACCGGGAAGCCCTGTTTTTCGATGGCCAGCCGGGTGGCCTGAAAACCTTTCTCATGGCCCATGACCCAGAAAAGGATGGGCTTGCAGGGCCTCGGAAGGCCGGACAGTATTTTTTCCATATCCAGGAACCAGACCCCGAACCCGGCAAAAAGATGAACGATGATCCCGTCCACCCCAGGATCGTTCACCAGGGCGGCCAGCCCCTCCCGGTAGGTGATCTCCGGGCCGTGTTTTTCCATGGCCGGCCAGAAATCCACCGGATTGTTTACCGGCATCCAGGGAGGAGATAACTTTTCCAGCCGCCGCTGTGTTTCCGGAGCCATGTCGGCCAGAGTCAATCCTGAGGCTTCGAGGTGATCGGTGGTCACGATCCCGGCCGCCCCGCTGAAGGTAAAAACCGCCACCCTGGGTTTTCCCGTCTTCGGGCGATTCAGTTCAAAATTCATTTCCAGGGTTCGGGCCAGGTCCACCAGCTCAAAAAAATCATCGGCCTGATAAACCCCGGCCTGGTCCAGGGCGCCCCGGACCAGTTCAAAGTTTCCGGCCAGTGAAGCCGTGTGGGAAGCGGCCGCCCGGGCGCCGGAGGCGCTTTTTCCCCCTTTGAGCACCACGATGGGCTTTTTCCCCTGAGAGGCCAGATCGAAAAAACGCCGTCCCCGGGGGAACGACTCGACATACATGGCGATGACCCGGGTGTCGGCATCTTCCAGGAAATATTCCAGAAGATCGGTTTCATCCACGTCGCATTTATTGCCGATGGAACAGGCTTTGGCCAGGGCCAGGGTCTTTTGGCTCATGAGGGTGGTCATAAAACCGCCGGCCAACAGGCCGCTCTGAACGATCAACGAGACGCCCCCGGGATTTAAAGCATCCTGCCAGGCATCCGGGGTGAGAAAGGAAAAGACATAACGCTTCCGGATATCGATCAGTCCCATGCAGTTGGGGCCCCAGAGCCGCATTCCGCCCCGGCGGGCGATTTCCAGGCAGCGGTCCTGCAGAGTCCGGCCCTCGGGTCCCACTTCGGCAAAGCCGCCGGATTCGATGATGGCCCCTTGGATCCCCCGGGCGGCACATTCCTCCAGGACCTGTGGGACCCCGGGGGCCGGCACGAAAACGATGGCCAGTTCCACCGGGTCCGGGACCTCGGAAACCGAGGGGAAACAGGTCAGCCCGAGAATTTCGGGATAACGGGGGTTGACCGGATAAATCGGTCCGTCGATAGCCCAGGGTCAGGTTGGTGAGGAGGCTGAAGCCACCGGTATGGGGTCTGGGGGTGGCCCCGACCAGGGCGATCCCCCTGGGTTCAAAAAAAAATTTCATGAGCGGGTTTTATTTATTAACATTCGCATAATCTTATTTACACGGAGGGTTCTCTTTATCTCTCGCCCGCTTCGCTCGAGTTCTCAGAGGGCGCAGAGAAAGATGATTTTATTTTTTGAAAAATCGCTGAGACGCCTATTTTTCAAAAGAACTCACGCCTCCGGCGGGGTCTCATTCGCGGAGCGGGAGATTTTTTTGATTGCCGGCTCCCGAAGGTCCCGACAAGGGCGGGATCAACGGCAATCAAAAATTCTCAGGTCATAGCCTTATTCGGTCCGGTTCGACCGAATTCAATCGGAGGTCGAACCGGTGGGCGTTTGGCCGCTGCTACGCCTTGCGACCGCTGACCCCTTTCGTCGAGGCCGTGATGGTTTTCGCTTTCTCCTTCGGACGGAGGGCCCGCACCGCTGCCCCGGCGCGCCACATCTCGGAGTCGCGGATCTCCCCCAGTTCCTTGGCGAGCTGCTTCTGATAGTCCGGCCGGCTTAATGAGGAGATGACCCGGCGGGTCTCGACGCCCGTCTTCACGGATTTATAGAGCTCTTTGAATACCGGCAGGGTCGCCTTCTTGAATTTGGGTTTCCAGTCCAACGCGCCCCGTTGAGCGGTCGAAGAACAGTTGGAGTACATCCAGTCCATGCCGTTCTCGTCGACCAGACGGATGAGTGACTGGGTAAGCTCCTCCACGGTCTCGTTGAAGGCCTCCGACGGGCTGTGGCCGTGGGCGCGGAGAGTGTCATACTGGGCCTCCATCACGCCCGCCAGCGCGCCCATCAGGATACCGCGTTCGCCGGTAAGGTCGGAGTAGACCTCATCCTGGAATGTGGTGGGAAAAAGGTAGCCGGAACCGATGCCGATGCCCAGCGCCAGACAACGCTCAGTGGCGCGGCCGGTAGCGTCCTGGAAGACCGCGAAGGACGAGTTGATGCCGGCGCCGGACAGGAAGTTGCGTCGCACCGAGGTGCCCGATCCTTTAGGGGCCACCAGGATGACGTCCACATCTTTAGGAGGGATGACCTCGGTCTGTTTCCGGTAGGTGATGGAGAAGCCGTGGGAGAAGTACAAGGCGTCGCCCTTTTTAAGGTGTTTCTTGACCTCCGGCCAGATCTCGCGCTGGGCCGCGTCGGACACCAGAAACTGGATGACGGTGCCGCGCTCTGCGGCTTCGTCGATGTCGAAGAGGGTCTTGCCGGGCACCCAGCCATCCGCCATAGCGCGTTTCCAATCCCGCTTGAACTTGGGTGACTGGCCGATGATGACTTTAAAGCCGTTGTCCTTGAGGTTGAGCGCCTGGGCCGGACCCTGCACGCCATATCCGATGATCGCAATGACTTCCTTTTTGAGCACCCGGTGAGCCTTTTCGAGACTAAACTCCTTGCGGGTGACCACTCGCTCCTTCACCCCACCGAAATTAATGATAGCCATAGACCAAACCCTCCTTGTTGGGATAGTGTAACTAAATCCTAATACACTCTTTCGAAAAGAAAAACAAGTGGGACCCCTTCGGCTCAGCCGATTGAGGAAATTATTCCAGCAGATCGGTTTCATCCTCACCGCTTTTATTGCCGGAAGGGAATTTATTTTGCCGGAAGTTGAAGGGTTAGCGGTCAGTGAAATTTTTTCTTCACTTGACCACTTTATTTGACTATTTTCTGAAAAGAAGGGGGGCAGCCGATGAAGACCATGGCTATAAGTGAATTTAAGATCCAGGCGTTAAAGGTACTAAACGAGGTGGCCAAATCCAAAGAAGCAATCGTCATAACGAAGAGGGGCAAACCCTTGGCTCAAGTAATTGGCTTTCGAAATTCGGAAATGAAACCTGCGCCAGGCCAACTCGCCGATTCCTTTGTCTTTGAAACGGATATCGTCACCCCGCTGGGTGAAGGATTATGGGAAGCAGGTCAATGAAATACTTGCTTGATACCCATACCTGGGTTTGGTGGAATATGCGCCCTCAAAATCTGTCGCGGAAAGTCGCCAAACTGATTGCGCATGAAGACGACTTCGATGAGCTGCTTTTATCGGCTATTTCACCTTGGGAATTTTAAATTATCAACATGTACAAAGTCTTTGGTAAGCTTTTGACTAAAACTCTTGGTTGCCTGCGCCGATTTCCTTCCCCCGGTTCCGCAATTCCTCCTCGGCCAATTTTACAGCGGTTGGAGTAAAAAACCAATTGCGGTACCAGGCCAAAAGATAGCGGTACAGTTCGTCCTGATCCAGGCCTTGCCTTTCAATTTCATTCCAGAATCCAAGGGGGAAAAACGCCAGAGTTTGTCGGCATCCTTTAATACCTTCTCTTCCAGGGAATCGGCTTGGTCCCCGGAGTCATGCCGGTCAATAAGAAAAGAAATTCGTTCGATCCATGGGGGATTATAATTCAAGGATTGAAGAACACGGCGGGCAATAGCCCCCCCTTCCCGTTCGTGTATCCGGTTAAGCCGTTCGGCTTCCTCTCCTCCGGCCCGTACCCCAAAGGCGATCCGGATCTGTTCGGGAGTCAGTTGCGACCAGCCCACATCATGCAGTATAACGGCCGGTTCCACGATTCCCGGTTCGCCCCCCTCCGCTTCCAGGAGACGCAAGGCATAGTGATGGGATATCCGGGCATGCGCCAGGTCCCCCCTCACCTGCAGATAGGGTTCGGCCAAACGGAAAAGCGTTCGGATGAATTCATCCCGGTCCATGATTTGTAAAATATCAAAGGGGAAGTGGGAGGGCAAGCGAATATCCGAAATAGAAAGTTTGGCTTGTTAATGAGGAAGAGATTCTTTAAGATGTATTTGCTTAACGGTTGTTTCGCAAGTCGACTTTTCGCGAAACCATCGATAGTGACCGGGCCACCAATCTGTCTCTCTTCCCCTGACCAGTACGCCGGTTTCAGGGGAGCCATCCAGTCTCCGGCGTTGCGGAAAAACAATGAAACCTAAACTGCTGGTTATCGGCGGCCGGCCGGCTTTTCAGAAAAAGGCCCTCCATTTCTTTAAGTCCGGGTACCAGGTGTTTACGGCGGCGGCCGGCCGGGAAGCCCTGTCCCTGCTGGGGAACGGCCAACCGGCCATGGTCTTGTTGGGGGCCGATCTCCCCGACGGCAACAGCCTGGAATTTTTGCGGCACCTGCAACAGAATTTTCCCCGGACCAAGGCCATCCTTTTTTCCACCTTTCAGGATATGACCACCACCATCCAGGCCATGAAACTGGGGGCCTACGACTATGTCCTGGAGGATATCGGCCTGGAAGAGCTAGATCATAAAATACAAAAAGCCTTTCGTATCCTGACCCTAAACGAACAAATCTCCCCCGTGAAAGAACCGGAATCATTTTCTTTGCCCGCCTTAAACCTGATCGGCCAGAGCAAGGCCATGCGGGAACTCTATAAATTTATCGGACTGATCTCCAATACCACGGCCTCGGTCGGAATTCGCGGGGAGACGGGGACGGGGAAGAAATTAGTCGCCCAAGTGATCCATCAGAACAGCCCCAACCGGGAAGGCCCCTTTGTTACCGTGGACTGCACCACGATTGTGGAAACCTTGTCCGAGAGCACCCTTTACGGCCACGAAAAAGGCTCTTTTACCGGGGCCATTGAGAGTCACCGGGGCTTATTCGAAATGGCGGCGGAGGGAACCATTTTTCTTGATGAGATCGCGGATCTCCCTCTTTCCATGCAGGGCAAGCTCCTGCGTTTTTTGCAGGACAAGGAATACCAGCGTATCGGGGGCACCTCCCAGAAAAAATCTAACGCTCGAATCGTGGTTGCCACCAACCGGGACCTCTATCAGGCCATAGTCCAGGGTAAATTTCGCAAAGACCTCTATTACCGGCTCAAAGTCCTGACCGTCTATATCCCCCCTTTGCGGGAACGCCGCGAGGACATCCCCTTGTTGATCCGGCATTTTATGCACAAGATCAATCGCGAACACCATACCAGTGTTTTGAAAATCGAGGACCGGGCAATTCAATTGCTGATGGAATATGACTGGCCGGGGAATGTGCGGGAGATGGAAAACCTGCTGACCCTGGCCTGTGTCCTGGGTAAAGAAGAGGTTATTCTGGAGGAGACGGTCAAGGAGATTCTGAACCGCAGCCAACGCCTTCCTTATGATCGCCCGAATGTTTCCTCCCTGGGCGAAGCCGAAGAAGAGATCCTAAGGAGAGCGCTAAATACAACCCATGGGAACCTGACCCAGGCGGCCAAATTATTAAAAATTTCCCGGCCGACCTTGAGGGCAAAAATTCAAAAGTACCGGCTTTCTCTTAGCGGATAGACTCTCAATAAGTCCGTCGGAATGCGATGGGCTCAGAGTGAGAGCGGCAAAGATCTTTCCGGTCCTGGCAAAGGTTTTTCCAGGGCAATCATCCGTCGAATAGGCACTCTTTAAAATAACACTCTGAATTCAATCGGTTTTCTAATTGCAGGTCTTGGCATTGAACTTGCTCCATGAAGAAGACAAAGTGTGTATTTTAGATCGCAGATTACTAAGGAAGGAAACCAGATGCGATTAAGTGGGAAGGTAGCTATCGTAACCGGCGCCGCCAAGGGCCTGGGCCGGGCATTTTGCCTGGGGTTGGTACGGGAAGGGGCCCGAATCATGGCCGTGACGCGCAAGGACCTGGACAACCTGGAAGAAACCGTCGGGATGATCCGTTCCCGGGGCGGGGAAGCCGAAATGTTCCAAGCCGATGTGGCCGTGGAGGGAGATACGCTGGCCATGGCCCAGGTAACGCTCAAAAAATTTGGCCGCCTTGATATTCTGCTCAACAATGCGGCCATTTACGACGGGATCAAAAGGAAGCCCTTTTTTGAGATTGACCTGGCGGAATGGGACCTGGTTATGAACGTGAATGTCAAAGGGGCTTTTTTATCCACCCGGGCCGTCTTTCCCTTTATGAAGGAGCAAGGATATGGAAAGATTATCAATCTGGCCTCGGAAGTCTTCTTTACGGGATCCAATGGTTTTGCCCATTACGTGGCCTCCAAAGGGGGCATTATCGGTCTGACCCGAGCCCTGGCGGTAGAACTGGGACCGCACAATATCTGCATCAACTGTATTGCCCCCGGTTTTACCGATACCGAAGCCAGTCGGGGCCTGGCCGATGTTTCCAAATACGATGTTTCCAAGACCCCTCTCAAACGGCTGGAGAAGCCGGAAGATCTGGTAGGGGCGGCCCTTTTCCTGGCTTCCTCGGAAAGTGATTTTATTACCGGGCAGACCCTGTTGATTGACGGGGGAAGGGCCATGCATTAAAATTCAAATTCGAAATTCGAAGCACGAAACTCGAAACAAAAAGCAATGTCCAAAATTCGAATGACTGAAACAGATTCACTTGCCAGGGGTTTTTTGAATTTTGATCATTTGAATTTGTTTCGGATTTCGGATTTCGAGTTTCGAATTTGAGCAAACATCAGCTACGGGTAACCTATCATTATTGGGCAGAATCCGGGTCTCTTTCCCGAGAGACCTCAACTAATAACCCCCAAAAGGAGGAGGAACCATGAAAGTGTATGATGTCGTCCCCGGTTTGGAATTTGACCCCGAAAGAGATTTTGCCCAATCACCCGCCTGGTTTTTAGACGGCACCCACTCCGTCCCGCCCTGGACCCCCATGTTCGGCTGGTTCTGGATCAACTTCTGCCGCCACGGCATGCAGTACGGGGCGGAAAAGCTGAGCCTGCCCACGGTTAAAGGCTGGGACTGGCGGTTCCATAGGGGGGGTGGGTACCTGACCTTGTTGCTGGTCCACAGTGAGGAAGAAAAACAAAGAAGAGAGACGGAATTTCGCAAAGCCATCCTCCCCTTTATTGAAGATTATGACGGGTTATGGGGAGGATACGTCAAGGAGATTTTAGGGCGCTATGAAAAGTTGAAAGCCCTGGATCTGGACCAGGCTTCCAACATTGAACTCCTGGATAATTTTGAAGAGACGATCAACACCTGCCGACGCATGTGGGAAATCCATATGTACATGATGTACGGCACCTATACGGCCTATATCCTTTTTGAAAACATGTGCCGGGAACTGGCCGGAATCGACGATACCTCGCCGCTCTTTCATAACCTGGTCTCGGGTTTTGACAATAAGGTCTTCCAGGTGGACCGCCTCCTCTGGGAGTTTTCCAAAAGAGCCCGGGAGGAGGGATTGGCCGAACTCTTTCTGGGAAGCAAGCCCACTGAAATCCAGGGCCGTCTCCAGGAATCGGCCAAGGGGAAAGAATACCTGAAAGCCTTTATGGCCTTCATGAACGAAGACGGCTGGCGCATGCAGCGCATGTCCGAGATGAACATGCCTACCTGGGTTGAAGACCCTACCCCGGCCCTGGTCAATGTGAAACAGTTTCTCCAGAAGGGCGGGGGCTTCAACCTCGATGCGGAGAGGGGCAAAATCACCGAACTTCGGCAAAAGGCGGAAAAAGAGGTTCTGGCCAAGGTCCCCCAGGAGCAACGGGGCTGGTTTGGCCGCTTGATGCTTTTGGCCCAAAAGAGCGGCGTCTTCAGCGAAGAGCATGATCATTACCTGGATCTTTATACCCATGCCATGATGCGTCGAAGCGCCCTGGGTCTGGGACGGCGTTTCGCCCAGAAAGGCGCCCTCAACGAAGCCGAAGATATTTTCTTCATTATCCCCGATGAGGTTCGCCGGGCCGGGATCAATCCGGACCAATTTGATTTGCGCTACATTGTGGACCGTCGAAAAGCGGAATGGCAGGAATGGCAAAAGACCCCCAATCCACCCGCCTTCTTAAAGGAAGGTTTTGATCTGGATATGGCCATGGGGGTCCTGGTTCAATCCATGGATCCTATCGCCCTAAAGGTCGTGGTCGGCTCCATGCCCCAGGTCCGTCCGGAGCTGAAGGCCGACCTCTATGGGTCCTGCGGTTCCCCCGGAGTGGCCGAAGGTCCGGCCCGGGTGATCTTGAATGAAGACGAACTTCACCTGGTCGAAGAAGGAGACATCCTGGTAGCGGCCAGCACCTCGCCCAGTTGGACCCCGGTCTTTTCCATGATCAAAGGCGTGGTCGTGGACCGCGGGGCCAGCCTTTCCCATGCCGCTATTGTGGGCAGGGAATATGGCATCCCGGTGGTCATGAATGTCTTTGAGGGCACGGCCAAGATCAAGTCCGGTCAACGGATCAAGGTGGACGCCAATATGGGGGTGGTTTTTATCTTGGATAAATAGTCCCGTTCGTTAAACGGTGAGAAGGTTTTTGCCGAATTCGACCGCGGCCGTCTCTAAACTCGAAATCCGAAGCACGAAATCCGAAACAAACACGAAGGTCCAAAACTCAAATAACCAAAACAAGAACGTTTCGAATATTTAGAAATTTGATCTTTTGAATTTGTTTCGGATTTCGGAATTCGGATTTCGAATTTAACCTCGGGTTTTTAGTTTTTTAAAACGGCTTGAAAAAAGGAACAGATCCATGACGGCAAAATGGTTGTATTGGTTCGAAGAACTGAACAGCGGGCATAATGACCTGGTGGGGAAGAAATGCGCCAACCTGGGGGAGTTGACCCGAATGGGCCTGCGCATTCCCCCCGGATTTGCCATTTCCATAGACGGCTACGAACGATTTATGGCCGAAACCGGGGCCGGCGAGGAGATTCGGCGCTATGTCCAGAAAAACCGGGATCATCTAAAGGAAGTCAAAAATCAAATCATCGCCAGTCAGGCTATCCGGAACATAGTTGAATCCAAAGAAATGCCCCCGGAAATGCGGGAGGAGTTATTTCAGTATTACGACCAACTGAAAGAACGGGCCGGAGTCCGGGAGCTTTCGGTGGCCGTCCGGTCCAGCGGGGCGGTCAGCATGCCCGGCCAGATGGAGAGTTATCTGAATGTCCGCTGGAAGGAAGCGGTACTTCAAAAAGTGATCCAGGTCTGGGGAAGCGCCTTTACCACCCGGGCCATAGCCTTTCGGCTGGAGAAAGGGATGGCCATGGAAAAAGCCCCGATAGGCATCGCCGTCCTGAAGATGGTGGAGGCCAAGTCGGCCGGCGTGGTCCTGACGGTCCTACCTACGATCGGAGACCTTTCGAAGGTGGTGGTGGAAGGCAATTGGGGCCTGGGTGAAAGCGTGGTCAGCGGAGAGGTGAACCCCGATCAGTTCATCGTGGATAAGAGCGACGGGACGGTGGAAAGTACCATTAATCGTAAAACCAAAATGGTGGTTTATCATGATGGGGGGACCATCACCGACAAGGTTCCGGCGGAGATCCAGGAAAAACCCTGTGTCGATCCGGAAGAATTGAAAGAAATCGTGCGGATCGCCAAACAAGTGGAGGAGCATTTTCAAACGCCCCAGGATATGGAATGGGTCCTGGATCGATTTCAATCCCTTCCGGAGAGTCTTTATTGGGTCCAGGCCCGGCCGGCCAAATACGCCCAGGTCAAGGAAAAGGAATCCGAATATCTGGCCGAGCTGATGACCCGCATGTTTAAATGGTAATAGAACGAAAAGGAGGAGGGCCATGGCTATCCTGTTTACCCAATATTGGGATGTCATTCCGGGAAAATTCGACGAGTACTCCGGCTTTGTGACCCATGAATACAACCCCACCCTGGAGCGACTGGGAATCAAGCTGGTGGGAGGCTACTATGTGGCCGTGGGGGAAGGGCCCCGGATTGTAGCCGTGGCCTCCGTGGATGACGCCGAGAACCTGCGACAGGCCCTGGCTTCCCGGGAATACCGGGAGATCTCCAATCGGTTGCTTTCCCTGGTCTGGAAATACAGCAGCAAGGTCTGGGTCCCCACCGGCCGAATCCAGGAAGGCCCCTACCGGATTCAGACGGGCGTCTGGAAATTCAACCAGAATTACAATGTCCTTCGGGGCAAGGAGGAGGAGCACCGCCGGTTTGTCAAGGAAGAGTGTCTCCCGGGGATGGAAGAACTGAAGGTTCCGGTGACCGGCGGCTGGCGTTTGGTTATCGGCAGCGGGCCCCGCATCCTGGCCGAATGCACCGGCCGGAATATCGTCGATATCGCCCAGGCCATTGACACTTCTCTGTTCCGAAAACTGGTCCGGGACCTCAAAAATAATTACGCCACCGATTACAGCAGCCGCATCCTGGCCCCGACCGGAAGAATCGAAGTGCCCTATCTGATGAGTGAGATGATGAAGAAGTTTTAGGCGCCCTGTTTGGCTTTTTTAATTCAAATTCGAATTTCTCGAAAGAGGAACGATCTGATGCCGGGACGGCCCGCTTATTGGCAGATCGGAGAAGTCTGGGTCTTCTATGTGCTGGCGGCTCTGGCGGTCGGTCTCCTGAGCCTTGGGGTGGCCGCGCATGTCCGGGTGTGGCTGAAAAGCGCCCCCGGGAGCCGGACGATCTTTTCAGAGGCCGCCCTCCGGCAGACCCTGGCGGACATTTTTCTCGGCCGCACCGTGTTCAAGACGGATTGGCCGGCCGGCCTCATGCATTTCTTCCTTTTCTGGGGATTTATCATTCTCCTGATCGGTACCTCGCTGCTGGCTCTGCATGAATATGTGACGTCCTTTCTAACGGGTGGGAACCATCTTTTTTTTGAAGTCTCCATGGAAATCGGAGGACTACTCCTGCTGGCCGGGATCGTCTGGGCCCTGGTTCGCCGCTACGTCCAGCGGGTCCCCAGGTTGGAACGCCGCCTGGAAGACGCGCTGGTCCCCCTGGCCTTGCTGATAGTGGCGGTGTCGGGCTTTCTGCTCGAAGGAATACGGCTGGCCGCTCAAAACCCGCCCTGGGCCGCCTGGTCCTTTATCGGATTCTGGATCGCCGGACTATTCCAGCAGGAGGCGGCGGCCTTGGCCTACCCCTATGTCTGGTGGGGCCATGCTTTGGTGAGTCTGGGATTCATTGCTCTGATTCCCTTCACCAAGCTCTTTCACCTGGTGGGGGGACCGGCGGCTTTTTACCTGCATCGGACGGCTCAGGATAAAGGAACGACTGTATCCGCTTCAGGGGAAGAAGAAGGAGCCCTTACCCTGGAAGAGGTCGTTTTCTATGATGCCTGTATGCGCTGTGGGCGGTGCGTGCAGGCCTGTCCTTCCAATGGAGCCGGTGAACCTCTGGCGCCCCGCGATTTTGTCCAGGCCCAACGCCTCGACCTGTGGCAGGAACATTCCGTACGTGGCGACATCCGGTTTCTGAACCCCGAACGCTCCCTTGAAGGCAAGACAGCCTGGTATTGCACTACCTGCGCCGCCTGCCTGGAAGTTTGTCCGGTATACGGAGCACCCTTCAGGGTCATATCCAAAAAACGGACCCTGCTGATTGAAGAGGGAAAAGACGTTCCGGATCTGATGAACCAGACCCTGGAAAGGCTCTTCAATTATGAAAATCCCTGGGTGGCCTCCAAGCGGGAAAGGGCCGCCTGGGCCAAAGGCCTGGAAATCCCGGTCCTGAAGGCGGACGGGAAAGCCTCTCCCCTGTGCTATTTCGTCGGCTGCACGACTTCCTTCGATGCCCGCGCCCAGGGCATTGCCACGGCCTTCACCGGCATTTTGAAGAAAGCCGGGACCCGTTTCGGGATATTAGGCGATAAAGAACCCTGCTGCGGCGATATCGGCCGGACAACGGGAGAAATCGGGCTGTTTCTGGAAAAGCGTGAAAACGCCCTGGAGCTCTTCGACCGGATGGGGATCCGCGAGGTGGTCACCTCTTCGCCGCACTGCTTCCACTCCTTCTTTCATGAATACCCCGGCAGGCCTTTCGGCGTAAGGCACTATACGCAGGTTCTGAGGGAACTGATCGCCGCGCGGCGGCTGGCCCTCAAGGGCCACGGGACTCGGACGGTAACCTATCACGATCCCTGTTACCTCGGCCGGCATAACCGCCTCTTCGAGGAACCCCGGGAAATCATTCGGGCCATCCCCGGGACGAGACTGGTGGAAATGGCCCACCACGGTCCGGACAGCCTCTGCTGCGGCGGCGGCGGCGGACGCATGTGGCAGGGAACGGATCTGCGGGGCGAGGCGCGCATGAGCGAAATCCGGATGAAAGAAGCCCGGGACACAGGCGCCGAGGTCCTGATCACCGCCTGTCCCCTGTGCCTGATCATGCTGGAAGACGCCTGGAAGACCCTGGGTCTGGAAAAAGACCTGAGAATCATGGATTTAAATGAACTGGTGTTGGAGGCCCTGGGTTAGGATGGTGTTTGATTACCCATGGCATCTTCATCCCACCTGCAATGTTTCCCTGATCAATAATTAATAATCAATTGTTAACAATTAATTGTTAATGGATCGAGCCGGATGAAAGGAAAAACATGAACGAGCTTTTACTGTTGGTAGAAGGCAAAGAAGGACTGCCGGACAAGCCGACCCTGGAACTGTTTCGGGGGGGCAGCGACCTGGCGAAGGACCTGGGTATCGGGGCCTCGGCCGTAGTGGTCGGAGATGAAACCTCTCCCTTGGCGGCCGCGGCGGCATCCTATGGGTTGAAGAAGATCTACAGGCTGGACCACCCTTTGTTGAAGGGCTTCCAGCCGGAGGCCTGGATAGGGGCCCTGGAGTGGCTCTGCCGGCAAATCCAACCCCGGATCTTTCTGATGAGCCACTCCTTCGTGGGGAGGGAAGTGGCACCCCGGGTGGCCTTTCGATTGCAGACGGAACTCACCTCGGATTGCCTGGGCCTGGGGATCGATCCCCAGGACGGCCGGTTAATCCGGACCAAGCCCATTTACGGGGGGAACGCCATCGCCACGTTGAAGTGTGACGGCCTGCCCCAGATGGTCACCGTCAGAAAAAATATCTTTGAGCCCCTGGAGCCGGTGGCGGGGCAAAGTGAAATGGTCGCCCTGGTCCCGCCGCTGGAGGAATCCGTTATTCGGGTCAAGTCCCTGAAGACGGTACCGGAAGAAGTCGTTGAACTGGACAAGGCCAATGTGGTCATCTCCGGAGGCCGGGGGATCACGGACAAAGAGGATTTCGAACTACTGGACGCCCTGGCCCTGGCCCTGAGCAAGACCCATGGGAAGGTGCTGATCGGCTGCAGCCGTCCGGTGGTGGATAAATGCTGGCTGTCCTCCGATCGCCAGGTGGGTTTGACCGGTTCGATCATCGCCCCGGACACCTACCTGGCCGTGGGGATCTCCGGGGCCATTCAGCATCTGGTGGGCATGATCCGGTCCAAAAAGATTATCGCCATCAATACCGATCCCGGCTGCAATATGTTTAAGGTGGCCGACTACGGCGTGGTGGAGGATTACAAGGAACTCCTGCCGGCCCTGGTGAAGAAATTGGAGGAAAAGGTATGAAAGAGCCCAACATTATCGTCTGCGCCAAACAGATACCGGATCCGGAAGCGCCGTTCTCCAATGTCACCGTCGATGCGGAAAAGATGGAAGTCATCGTCGACGCCCCCAATGTCATCAGCCCCTACGATGAAAACGCTCTGGAAGCGGCTATCCGGATCAAGGAGGAACTGGGAGGAAAGATTACCGTCCTCAGCCTGGGCCGCAAGGTGGCGGATACGGTGCTCCGGAAAACGCTGGCCGCCGGGGCCGATGCCCTGATCCTTCTCGAGGACCCGGCCTTCGAACGGCTAAACAGCAACTCCACGGCCTACGTCCTCTCCCGGGCCATCCAGAAGATCGGCGCCTATGACCTGATCCTGACCGGGAGACAGGCCGGCGACTGGGACTCCGGGCAGGTGGGCCTGATCCTCGCCGAGTGGCTGGGAATCCCCGCCATCAGCCTGGCCCGGTCGGTAAAAATTCAGGAAGACCGGGTGCTGGTGGAGAAGACCCTCCCCGTGGGCTACGAGTTAGTGGAGGCCGGGTTGCCGGCCTTGGTTACGGTGAGCAACGAGGTGGGGGAGCTGCGCTATGTTTCCCGGAGCAAGATGATGGCGCTGCTCAAGCGGCCGGTCCCGATACCCAAGTGGGGGGCGCAGGAGCTGGTCGATGACCCCGGAAGGCTCAAACAGATCCAGATGGTTTCCTTGTCGCCGCCGCCGGACATGCGCCGGGAGTGCGTGATCATAGAAGGGTCCTCGCCGACGGAAAAGGCGGATAAGCTGGCCGCCGTTTTCATGGAAATAAGATAAGGGAGATTTTTCTATATTAAGTGAAAGATGAAAATCGTGGGCAGGGGAGCCCGCGCTGCTTGGCACCTGAGGCTTCTCAGCAGAGGCGGCTCCCACGCCGCCGGAATGAGGGCGAGGGCTCTATTTTCGTATTAAACCCCCATGCCCGATGCGGGCACCCAGGAAGCATGAAAATTTTGGGTAGGGGAGGCTTCAGCCTCCCCGGTTGGGCGACTAAAGTCGCCCCTACCCTGACAGAGAGAAGCTTGGAACTTTTTTTTGGTACTAAACCCCAATAAAATAAACAGGGAGGATATGAAATGTCTGACAAAACGTACGACGCGTTAATCATCGGGGGAGGCCATCACGGAACGATCATGGCCCCTTATCTGGCCAAAGCCGGTTTGAAGGTTGGGGTCTTTGAACGCCTGGACCATCTGGGCGGAGGAGCGGTAACGGAAGATCTCCCCTCTCCCGGGTTCCGCGGGAACTTCTGCGCCCATTTTACCCGCTTTTATGGTCACCCCGCCTACAAGGAATTCAATCTGCGCGACGAAGGGTTGGAATACACCTTTCCCGATACCAATGAAGCCATCATCTTTGATGACCAGACCAGTTATATCGCCTATGCCGCCTTTACGGTGGTCGATCCCCAAACCGGCGAGACCCGGTTCAACGAGGCCAACGTCAAAAAGACCTATGACCAGATTGCCCGGTTTTCTAAAAAGGATGCGGAAACCTATCTGGACCTGACCGAAAAATACAAGAACAAGTGGCGCGCCGCTTTTCACAAACATCGCTATTCCCCGCCCACGCCTTACGGGGTTCCGGACGCTTTGGAAGAACTGTGCAACGATCCGCAGAGCGGCCTGGATATCCCCATTCAGTTCATGACCTGCAAGCAAATCGCCCGCTATTTCTTCGAAAGCGACGAGCTGCGGATCCTGACCTTGCGGGGTTACCTGACCTCCTGGGGGTGTTTTCCGGATGACGTGCCCGGCTTAATGGTCACGATTGCCACGATTCACTTGACCTTGGGGTGGGAATCGGCCGCCATTGCCAAAGGAGGAACCGGGGCCATCACCAGCGCCCTGGTGTCGGTCGGCCGGAAACTGGGAATAGAATACCATCTGAATTCCGAAGTCCAGAAGGTGCTTATCGACAATGGCCGGGTCACCGGGATCAAGCTGATGGACGGCATGGAGGTGACCGCCCGGCAACTGGTGGTGTCGGACAATGCCTCTCCGCAGCTCTTTCTGCGGCTGATCGGGGAAGACCGGATCACCGAAGACATGAAGCGCAAAGCCCGGGTCTACCAATTCGACCGGGGCGAGCTTTTCTGGGGCACGGTAGGCGTCCATGAACTCCCCCAGTACAAGGCGGCCAAAGACAACCCCGATGTCAACGCCACTCCCCGCACCTATTTTGCCCCCAAGGACCTCGGGTTTATGGAAGACAAATACCAGCACGAGATCTTTCTTTTCGGCATGCCTTCCAAGATGTTTATCCTCACTGCCCCCGATAGCATCTGGGACCGCAGCCGGGTACCCGAGGGGAAGTATTCTCTGCACGTGGAAGAGTTCACCTGCCCGGCCCGGTTGTTTTCCCGCAAGGAATGGAAGCAGATGACCCTGGAATTCGTAGACGTATTGTTCGAACGGTGGGCGGAGTATGCCCCTAACATGACCAAAGACAACCTCATCGTCCAGCGCATCACCAACCCGGTGGATATCCAGGACACCCATCTGGACATGAAGGAAGGGGGCTGGTGCGAAGGCAATGTGGCCGGCGTACAGAACGGACGCTTCCGAGGCCTGCCCGGCGGGTTTCGAACCTTCGTCAAAAATCTGTACATGTGTTCCTCGGGCGTCTACGGCGGGCCGGGCATCGGGCGCGGCTCCAGCTATAATTGCTACAAGGCCATTGCCGAGGACCACGGGCTGGCCATGCCGAAATACTAACCGGTTTTCTATTTATAGGTAGTCAAAATAGAAGGTTCCAAAAAAAGTCAAATACACTGTCATTGCGAGCGAAGCGAAGCAATCCCCCTAAGCTTCCTTGGGGATTGCTTCGTCGCTCTCTCCTCGCAATGACAACCTGATGGGTGCTGATAACAAAATATTCGGAGAGTTAGAAAGGACTTCATGAGCAGCAGCGGGCGTTACTTGCGCATCAATGTAGGGACCGGCGCCTTTGCCTTTGAGGAGATTCCCCGGCAAACCTATCGGGACTTCATCGGCGGTCGGGGGTTGGCGATCGAGTACCTCTTCAGAAATCAACCGCCGGGAACGGATCCCCTGGGTCCGGACAACCGGCTGATCCTGACTACCGGGATCCTGGCCGGTACCGCGGCACCGGGTTTTTCCCGCTGGATGGCCATTACGCGGAGTCCCCTGACCGGGGCTTACGGCCGGGCGGTAGGGGGAGGGAAATTCGGGGCTTACCTGAAATTTTGTCGAATCGATTTTCTGGTTTTAGAAGGTCGGGCGGACAGGCCGTCGTATGTCCTGGTGGACGAAGAAAAGGCCCAGGTCCTTCCGGCCGGGGACCTGTGGGGGCTGGATACCTGGGAAACTCAACAGCGTCTCAAGGCGCTTCACGGCGACCGGGCCCAAAGCGCCGTTATCGGGCCGGCCGGGGAATTGGGAGTGCGATTCGCCACCATCAACAACGAATGGCGGACCGCCTCCCGCTGCGGGGTAGGGACCGTCATGGGCTCCAAGCAGATCAAGGCGGTTTGTCTGGTTCCCAAGCAAAGATGGCTTCCCCCCTTGCAGGATGAACCCCGGTTTAAGACCATGGTGGCCGAGCATGTGCGGATGCTCAAAGACCACCCGCGTCGCAAGAAAATGACCGCCCTGGGAACCACCCTGATGACCCTACGCATGGATGAAATGGGCCTATTCCCGGTTAAAAATTTTCAGGAAGCCCATCTGGCGGAGGTTGAGGCGATTTCGGCCGAGAAGTTTCAAGAACTCAAGATCGGCGATTACGGGTGTTATGGCTGCACCACCCGCTGCGGCAATGTCTTTCGGGTCAAGGAAGGCCTTTACCAAGGCGCCGAAAGCGAGGGGCCTGAATACGAAACCATCTTCGCCTTTGGCGGCGAGGTGGGCAATACGGAAATCGGCGCCATTGTCGCCGGCGATCGTCTCTGCGATCTGCTGGGAATCGATACTATCAGCACCGGCGTGGCTATCGGCTTTGCCATGGAACTGGTAGAAAAAGGGATCCTCACGGCGGCCGATGTGGACGGACTGGACCTGCGCTGGGGCAATCACCAGGCCCTGCTGACTTTGATCGAAAAGATCGGCCGCCGGGAGGGATTGGGACGGATCCTGGGTGAGGGGGTTCAGCGGGCCGCCCGGGCTATCGGAAAGGGCGCCGAGGAATTTGCCATGCACAGCAAAGGCCTGGAATTTCCCGGCTATGAACCGAGGAGCGCCAAGGCCCATGGCCTTTCCTATGCCACCTCGAATATCGGCGGCAGCCACATGTACGGGTATGCCCGGCAGGAAATCAGCGGTTTCAAAGAACCCCGGGAAGTGGATCGTTTCGCCGATACCGGCAAAGGCGACATCGTGGCCTACAACCAGATCAACAAAGCCCGGGAGGAGACCCTGATCCTCTGCAATTTCGCCGACTCGGGAATCACGCCAGCTTGGCTGGCGGCCCTGCTCAAGGCGGCCACCGGGATCGATTCTTTCGGAGACCCGGATTTATTGGATCAGGCAGGTGAACGGATCGTGACCCTGGAACGCTGCTTTAACGTCCGGGAAGGCTTTGACCGGGAGCAGGATACCCTTCCCCAGCGGATGCTCCAGGAGCCTCTGAAAAATGCCGGGCCCGCTACGGGCGAGGTCTATCGCTCTTTCGACCGGCTTTTGGACGAGTACTATACCGCCATGGGATATGACCGCCAGGGCCGACCGACTGAAGCCAAATTACAGGAATTGGGACTGGCCTGGGCCGCCCGGGAGATAAAAACAACGACTTAGTACGAAAATAGCCAATAACAGGGTTCCAGGGGTCCAGAATTCAAGAGTTCGAGTGTAGGGGAGGGGTTAACCCCCTCCCGCACCCAACCGGCATATCCCCCGCTCCCGGGAAAAATCGGAACCCTCAATTTCTAAGCTCGCAGGCGCTCAGACCGACTCGGTCTCTACTAAGCTCCTCATCCCGGCGGCGTGGGAGCCGCCTCCGCTGGGAAGCTTGAAGGTCCGGCTAATCTCAGCAGAGCGGGTTCCCACGCCCGCGAATTTCGTGTTTCGGATTTCGAATTTAAACAAAAAAATCAAATTCTTTCGCTTAGTATTTGTATGCTCATAAAACCCGATTGCATTTCCTGCATAATGAAAATGGCCATAACGGCCATTAGAAATCTGACGGCCGATGAGGCGGTGATCCGGGATTTGACCGTTCAGATTCTGACCATTCCCTCCCTCCGGGGACTGCAATGGGACCTCTCCAGTCCCGAAGTGATCGAGCAGGTTATGGAAATGATCATAACGACCTTTCTGACCCCGGACCCCTTCCGGGCTTTGAAATTGGAGCAAAACCGTACCGGTCTTTCCCTCTACCCGACTTTGAAGAAATTGGTGCGGGAATCCGATGACCCTCTCCACGCGTCGGTAAAGATGGCCATCATGGGAAATGCCATCGACCTCATGGTTTCGGATCGTTCCCTGGACGTGGAAAAAACGCTGGTTCAAGGGCTGCAGCAGCCTTGGCCGGAGGAACCGTTCGTGGCCTTCAAGAAAAAGCTCGGCCAAACCCGTTCCCTGGTTTACCTGGGGGATAATTGCGGCGAGATTGTTTTCGATAGGTTGTTGCTGGAAACGATTCGGGAAATCTACCATCCACAGGTGGTCTTTGTGGTACGAAGCGTTCCCGCGCTGAATGACGCCACCCGAACCGAAGCGGAATTAGTGGGACTGGACCAAGTGGCGGCCATTATGCCCAATGGGCTTCAGGCCCCAGTCCCGGGCACCATTCTATCTCGTTGTTCCCAGGAACTGAGGGAATTAATCCGGGAGGCCGATCTGGTCATTTCGAAGGGCGGCGGCAATTTCGACACCTTGGAAGGGGAAAAGGATTTAGGAACGGATATATCCTTTATGCTGCTGTCCAAATGCATCCCTTATTGCCGTTATTTTCAAACCGGAATGTTCCAGCCCATCCTGGCCAATTTTTTCGCCTCCTGACTCAAAAAGTATCCCAAGTCAGCCCAAATGAATTCCCCTACCCAAGCCCCTTTTCCGAAAGCAGGACATGCAGGTCCGGATCAAAATCCTTGATCTGCCGGAACTGGCTAAGCTCTTCAGCCGGCGAGAGTTTCCCTTCTCTTTTTCCGGGGAAACCCTGAAAGATCTCCTGCAGGCCTTATTGGACCGGTATGGATCGGCGCTGGAAGGGATCCTGCTGGATTCACAGGGAAAATGGAACCCGGCCATACAAATTATTGTCAAAGGCAGACTGTGCGCGGAAGCCATCAACCCTGTTCCTTTGGAGGAGGGAGATTGCCTGGCCTTTGTGGTCCTCCTGGAGGGCGGCTGAACTATCGCCCAGCAACCCTTTTGTCCATTTAACCTATTTTTTGGAGACGGGTCAAAGAAACAAAAGGGTGAAAATAGAAAACAGGAAGGGTGAATGATATGAAAAATAGAATAGTGATGGCCAGTGCCGGCTTGCTGTTGTTGGGAATGACGATTCTCTCCTCCGGATGCGCCACTCCGCAAGGGGTCCAGGGGGCTGGTTTGGGTGCGGTAGTGGGCGGGGTCTCCGGAGCATTGATCGACCGGGGAAATCCCTTTAGAGGAGCCGCTATCGGAGGCGGCTTAGGGGCTGTTTTGGGAGGCGGTTTAGGAGATATCGCCGGTTCATCCCAGGGGTATAACCCCCCTCCTCAACAGGGCTATTATCCCCCTCCCAATCAAAATTACAGGGGCAATTATCCTCCGCCTCCCCGGTATGGATACTATGCGCCACCGCCCCCTCCGAGATATTATTATTACCGTTAAATCCCCTCCCTCCTTCCTCCTTTATGGGCGGGGCCACCCCGCCCACCTTGTTTCTTTGAGATAAAATCATTTCCCGGAAAGAAACCGGAGGGCCTGCTTGACACCTTGGAAATACGACCTATACTGAAGAGAAGACATTTAAATAAAAACAGCTTAGGTTGAAGCAAAAGGAGGCGTAAACCATGAAAAACAAAATCTGGATGACTGTTTTGGCCTTGTTTTGTTTAGGGGTTGGTCTGCTCAGCGGCGGTTGTGCGGCCCCGCAGGGAAATCAAAGTCAAAGATATGAACAAGGTCCCTTAATTGGCGGTGGAGGTGCTACCGAGTATCCGGGGGAAAAAAAGGAGCGATTGGCCACATCCCACGGTGATGCCTTAAAGAGGTAACCCTATGGAATTTAGTGAAGCAGTCCTCGGACGGCGAAGCGTTCGTTTGTTTCTTCCCGATCCTGTTCCCCGCGATACCATCACTCGCATCATTGATTTGGCGCGGTGGGCCCCCTCCTGGGGCAATACTCAGCCCTGGGAAATTGTGGTAGCCGATGGAGAAAAGGCGAAGGAACTGGCGGAAGCCTTCGAGGCGGAGGGGAAGAAGGGGACCCCACCCCGTCCCGACCTGGCGATTCCACTGGACTTCCCGGAAGTGAACAAGAAGCGGTATATGGGGCTGGGAAAAGAACTGCTGGCTTTCATGGGCATCGCCCGCGATGACAAACAGGCGCGAGTGCAGCACTCCTTCAACATGTACCGTTTCTTCGGGGCACCCGCGGTAATTTACCTCCTGATCGACGGGGCGCTCAACGAGCCTTACGCCTGCCTCGATATCGGGTCCATTGGAACGAGCATTTGCTATGCCGCCGTGCAGGAAGGATTGGGAACCATCTATCTCGCGGCGTCCATGCACTTTCCGGACATCGTCAGAAGTGTGCTGGGCATACCTGGTGAAAAGAAGGTCGTGATCGGGGTTGCGATCGGAACTCCGCACCCGACCGCACCGGCCAGCCTGTTTCGGAGCAGCCGCGTCCCGGTCGAGGAGATCCTCCGGTTCGCTTGAGTCAGAAATATTTGGTTAGTGCTTGCTCATCATCTGGGTCACGGCCTTTTCCAAACCGTCGAGGGTCAGTTCGAACATGGGGAAGATTTCCCGGATCTGCAGGATGGTGTGGGTGTAGGGCCAGCGGTCGGCCATGACCGGGTTGATCCAAACCGATCGCTGAAAGGTCTGGGCGATAAACTTCAGGCGTTCGAAGCTCGGCTTCCCCGACCGGTCGCCCACATAAATCGACCCATCCATGCCCAACAACTCGTAGGGGGCCATGCTGGCGTCCCCGACGATGACGAACCGGGTTTCCGGGTCCAGGCGGACCAACTGTTCCACCGGGAAAGGTTTGGTCCGGCGAGATGGATCTTCCCATAAGTAATCATATATGGTGTTGTGGAAGAAAAAGGTTTTCAGGTCCTTGAACTGGGCCCGGGCGTAATTAAACAGGGTCTGGCAAAGCTCGATATAGGGATCCATGGACCAGCCGCCGTTGTCCACTGCCAGGATGACCTTCAAGCGGTCCTTCAAACTGCGGTCGAAGATGATTTCGATCTCCCCGGCGTTTTTCATGGTCTGGTAGATGGTTTTGTCCACGTTGACCCGGTCCTTGGGACCGGTAGGGATTAAGTTGCGCAACCGTTTCAAGGCCTCGCCGATCTGGGCCTGAGTCAAGGGACCTTCCTGGGAGTAATCTTTATAGCGCCGCTCCATGGCCACCTTGATGGCCGACTTGTTGCGCGACATGCCTCCCACCCGCATCCCGCCGGGGTGGAATCCCGAATGACCCACCGGCGAGGTTCCCCCCGTGCCGATCCACTTGCCGCCTCCGTGATGGGCCTCGGTCTGTTCCTTTAAACGGTCCATAAAATATTTCAGCAATTCTTCAGGAGTCAATTTATTCAGTTGATCCTCGTCGATCCCCAAAAAGTCGGCCAGGGTCTGGGGATCTTTCAACCAATCTTCCAGCAGGGCGCGGGCCACTTCCGAAAGCTCGAAATCTTCGGGCGAGGTAAATTCCAGGCCTCTGAAATGGTGCGCAAAGGCCCGGTCGTAGAGATCGAAGTACCTTTCGCTTTTGACCAACAGCGTCCGAGCTCCGATATAGAAATCATCCAGAGAATGGATCAATCCCTGACTTAGTGCCCGCTGCAATTTGAGGAAGGCCGTGGGGCTCACCGGGATCCCGGCCTCCTTCAAAAAATAGAAAAATCGTACGAACATGGCGCCTCTTAACAGTTAATAATAATCTTAAAATAGTAGCCACAGCATAAAGCGTCATTCCCGCAGCGCTTCTGAGCGGGAATCCAGGCTTTTTTTAAAGAACACTGGATCCCCGATAAAGGGCTTCGGGGATGACGAGAAATTGCCTGGTTATATCTTGAAACGAGTCACCCCTTTTTGGGCGACCGCGTAGTCGGGGCTTTTTTTGAACAACACCCCCAGATAGGGGACGTCGCCCTTGACCAGATCCTTGGGACGAAAATCCGGATCGGAGCGCAGGGCCCGAATCCAGTTGATCAGTTCCCGGGTGGCCGGTTTTTTTTCGATGCCCCGGATTTCGCGCAGCCGGTAGAAGGCCTGCACGGTGCTGTCCAACAGGTCCCGGCTAATGTCCGGAAAATGGACCTGGATGATCCGGCGCATCGTGTCCGGCTCCGGGAAGGCGATATGATGGAAGTTGCAGCGGCCCAGGAAGGGGTCGGACAGGTCTTTCTTGGCATTGGAGGTGATCACGATCACCGGGCGGTGTTTGGCCTTGACGGTCTTGTCGATTTCGATAATGTCGAACTCCATCTGGTCCAACACATCGAGCATGTCATCCTGAAAGTCCGTATCGGCCTTGTCGATTTCATCGATCAGCAGGACCACCTTTTTGTCGGTCACAAAGGACTGCCCGATCTTCCCCATTTTGATATATTCCTCAATATTGCTCACCTCCCGACTGGAGTCGCCGAAACGGCTGTCGTTCAACCGGGTCAGGGTGTCGTATTGATAAAGCGCGTCGATCAGCTTCATGCTCGATTTGACGTTGAGCACGATCAAACGCATCTTCAGGGCCTCGGAAATGGCGTAGGCCAGCATGGTTTTTCCGGTCCCCGGTTCCCCTTTCAATAACAGCGGCATCTCCAGGGACATGGAGATGTTGACGATCTTGGCCAATTCTTCGTCCAGGACATATTTGGAGGCCCCGGAAAATTTTTGCGGTTCGGTTCCACTTGCCATGCATAGACTCCTTAGTTTAATTTAAATGCTTATAATATAAGAAAATTTAGCTTTTTGGTCAAGGGTTTTATGGGAGGACGCGGTCTATTTTAGAGCCGGCCATAAAGATGTTTTTATTGGGATGGGTGAAAGCCTGCTGATCCTTATTAGATAATCTATTCGATTTCAGAATTCCCTGTGGAAATCCCATTTACGGGCATCCTCTGACTTTTTTCTAAAGGCGATCATATTTCCCTGCAACCCCATAGCCTTATCATTTCTAACCAGTTCCGGCTTCAAAAATCGTTTGCCGATTTTCAGAATTCCATTCAGGCCATCTACCGTCCGAGTAAAGACCCCAGGGTTAGAAAAGGTTGGCGAGGCGACCAAGGGAACGATATCGTAGGATAAATTCATTAAGACGTAACGACATAACTTGCGAATACTGGGCCAATCCGCATCGTCAAAAACAACTATTCCCCCAATCCCGAGCATCTTGTCAATATAGAAAAAATCTATCAGGGAATAATCGAAGGTATGCCACCCATCGATAAAAGCAAAATCTATCTTTTGTCCTGACCTTTCCATCTGAGGCAAAGCCTGATAAGATGGAAGTTCTATAAAATCCACCAGGGATCCATAACCAGCCTGACGAAGGTTATAAATACCAACCCCTTTCCAGCCGTTTCCACCCCAGGGATCCTTGTATTGATGGGGGTCGATCACCGTATGCCGCGCATTCTTGTTTCTTTCCATGGCTTCGCAAATATAGAGCGCTGATACGCCAAAAGCCAAACCGATCTCCAAGGTAATCGTGGGTTTGAATCTCCAAATTAGTTCCTGTAAAAGCAAGCCTTCATCCGCTGATATACTAGAATGAACCCTGAGGGATTCCCCCTCAGGGGTTTTTGTGTAACCGGTTTCAACGATTTGCTTAAGGGTGGCATTCACTTGAATTGTTCCTCATACCAAAGCCTCTTGCTGGAATTCTCAATAGACCTCAAAGCGGTGTTGAGAATTTAATGTTTTCTGCGAGTATAAATAACCTGGTATCGGTCGCAGGAGGCCATGAGACAACTGGTGCATTCTCCGGCCATCTCCAGGGGGTCCAAAGGCTCCAGATGGACCTCGAAGCCCAATTCCCGATATTCTTTCACCGCTTCATTCAGTCGGGGTTCATCGGCGGTAAACTGTTTGACCCAGCCTTCTTTTTCCAACTCCTGATGTCGGCCCATAGCATCTCCTCTTTCGCGGAGCGCCGAGCGCGCGGCGCAGAGCGTCTAAAACTATATACTTGGCGTGGGGGGATAATCTTAATGGTCTTTAACGCCCTGCGCTAAGCGCTTCGCGCTCGGCGGTTATAAGCGGTCGTCCAATTCATCGGCCTTGCCGCCGCTGAGGTATTCTACCACATTTCTGTAAATAGTGCTGGAGGTCTTCTCCCGTTTGAAGGCCGTTTACCAAGAATGCGCGATGGCTGCCGGTATACAGGCGGTCAGGCAGGGAAGCGGGGGGCGATCGGCCATCGGCTTACAAGGGCCGCAGGCGTATTTGATTTTATTACGCTCCGAATCTTTAATTACCACTACCGGCATTTCACGGAGAGGATCGTTGGGGTCCTCATCCCGGAGTTCAAAGGCTCCGGCTGGGCAGGCCGAAACGCAGTCTCCGCACCCGTTGCATTTGTCCGTGTCCAGGCGGATAAAATATTCGCCCGAACCGTCTTGATATCCATAATTGGCGAGCATAGGTTATCCTCTATTTTGCTTTTTCCGTAAGGGCCCTGGCAAACAGGGCGGCACCCAGGGCCCCGGCGATCTGGGTATCATAGTTGGGCTTCAGGGCCTTGAGGCCCAATTCCTTTTCCAGCCGGGAAACCACCCCGATATTTTTGGCGATCCCGCCGGTGATGGCAAAATCCGGTTCCATACCGATTCGTTCCAGCAGGGTGACCACCCGATGGGCCATGGCCGAGGTGTAGGCGGCGATGACTTTCTCCTTGGGCCAACCTTCCCGCAGGAGGCCCGAGGCCTCGGATTTGGCAAAGACCACGCAGGTGCTGCTCACCCGGGGCGGCTCTTTCTCCATTTTCAAGGACAGTTCGCCCAGCTCATTAATGGAGACCCCCAGCAGGTCGGCAAAGACCTCCAGGCCCCGGCCGGTCCCGGCGGCGCATTTATCGTTCATCAGAAAGTTGGTCACCTTGCCGTTTTCGTCGATATGGATGGCCTTGCAGTCCTGGCCGCCCATATCCAGCACGGTGCGGACCGTGGGGCCGTACATAAAACGGGCCCCCCGTCCATGGCAGGCGATTTCCGTGATGGCCCGTTGAGAAAAGGGCACGTTAACCCGGCCGTAGCCGGTTCCCACGGTATATTGAATCGCCTCCAAGGTCAGGCCGGTTCCCTCCAGCGCCCAGTTCATGGCCCTGATGGCGCTGGTGGGACTGTCGGCCCCGGTGCGCCTATTGGCATAGCAGTATAGTTCGCCGTCGGTCAGGACCACCGCCTGAGAACTGACCGAACCCACATCGACGCCGGCGGTGATGACCTTGGCCTCCTTCCAGTCTCTATCCGGCGCGGTCCATCGGGATTCAGTCCATCTCCAGAATTCGGCCACAATCATTTTCTCCCTGTCAATTCATTGGCCGGCGGCCAGCAGGGCCGCGCCATAGGCACTGACCGTTTCCGGGGTTTCCGGGATAAGAATTTCGGTATCCAGTTCCCGTTTCAACGATTCCAAAAACCCCACGTTCCGGGCTACCCCCCCGACGAGCAGCACTTCCTTTTCCATCCCTACCCGGCGGACCAGGGAGACGATCCGGTCGGCAATGGCGTCGTGGACGGCCCGGGCCATATCCGGCTTGGGAGTCTGGGAATGAACCAGGGTGACCAGTTCCGATTCGGCAAAGACGGCGCATTGGGCGTTCATGGCCACGGCCTTGGTGGACTGCAACGACAGCGGCCCCAACTGCTCAATGGTTACTTCCAGTGCCCGGGCCATGCCTTCGACGAAGGCCCCGGTCCCGGCAGCGCATTTTTCATTGATGGCGAAGTCCGTCACCTTGCCGGCGGCGTTGATCTTGATGGCCCGTCCTTCCTCGGCCCCCACGTCAATGACGGTACGGACGCGCGGATCCAAGGCGATAGCTCCCCGAGCGGCCGCGGAAACCTCGGTGATCTGGTCGTGGGCTCCGACCACTTCCTTCCTTCCGGCGCCGGTGGAGACAATCCGGTCGATCTGATTCAACTGGACCCCGGCCTTGGGCAGGACATCCGCCCAGGCGGTCTTCGTCGATCCCTGGACATCGTATCCGGCCGGAATGATAGTCTGGCCGATAATCCGGTCGTCCTTTAGAATAACCATTTTGATGGTTTTTGCTCCCACATCTACCCCCGCGGTAATCATGAGGCTCTTCCTCCCCCGGTAAAGTTGACTAAAAGAGGTCTTCGGGGCGAAGCTTTTCCAAAAAAGCCGCCACTCGGAATTTTAACTGGCCCACGGGGACGGTGACCTTCGGTTCCAGAAACAGGCTGGGGACCCCGACGCCGTCCAGGGCCTGACGCAGGGTCGGGATATCCCATTCATGGGGATCAGGGAACTTCTGCTGGAGGATGATAGCGCCCTGGACCCGCCAGTCTTTGGCCAGTTTCAAAATGTCATCCAGCCGGCGGCGCGGGGGCCAATCATCGGTGGGGCAGGGTGGCCGGTCCAGGTAGCGGGCGGCGATGGCGGCCATTCGGTCGGCACCCGGTATGGCCTCATTCCGGAAGGCGCGGGTCCCGATGCCGTGGTCGTCGATGACGAACTTGGCCTCCAGGGACTCGACCATTTTGACGAATTCGGTATCGTTGTCTTGGCTGCCCAGGAGCATCAGGCGGATCTGGTCTCTCAGCTTCAGGTCCCGGGTGGGCAGTTCCTTTCCCAAAACGTCCTTGAGTGCCCGGTTGTGTTCGCCTTTGTCGATCCATTGTCCACTGCAGCTTATGTGCAGGGCCTCCAGGCCGGTCAGAGGCGGGTTAGCCCTTTTCCGGGTTTCAAAGGCCTGGCCCAGGAGGCGGCGGTGTTCATTCAAGATCTCGATGCCCCGGTCCAGGTCGGCGTCGGTGATCGCTTTGCCTGTCCAATCCTCGATGGATTTTTTGAACTCCGAAAGTTCGGCAGCGGGATCGGCCTGGGGATTCCGGACCTGGTACGCCAGGGTCAGGCAGAAACTGGAGGGGAGGAAGGCAGGCCCTGGCCGACGGGTGAAGGCCTGGCGAATTTGCGGGCAGGATGGAGAAATCAGGATCCCGTCCAAATAATCATACCGGTCCTGAAGGCCCGGGGTCAAGGGGTCCTGGCAGAAGAGACCATCCCTGCCTGGGATCCGAACCGGCAGAATAAGGGCGGCATAGACAATTTCTTCAGGTATCTGAGTGCAAAAATATCCCAGGACCTTGCCGCCGGTCTTTTCTTTCCACTCCTTGGCATAGGCGTGACGGTTTTCATGCCACGCTTGGAACGTCTCAATCATGAGGGGGGCCCATTTTTAAAAGGTTGTTCGCCATTTTTTGGGGGGGTTGGCCACAATGAGCAGTTCAGTCTGAAATCGAGCCTTCGTGGCGACCGGGTCTCGGCGAAAGGGTTTTCCACAATGCTTTTTAGGTTCTAACCCGGCCCCCGTGTTATCAAGTCTTCCAGGAGGCAGGGCCAGCCTGGAAGGCCTTAAAAGACTCGGAGTATGGGCCTGCTTTAAATAAAGTTAGTAATTTAGGCCCGGATTCGAAGTCCGGAGTACCTTTGGAAAACCCTTTCGCCGAGACCCGGTCGCCACACCAGATCTCGGGGGGACCCACCCAAAAGGGCGAAGCGTCTTCTAAAAAGGGTGAGGAAGCGAACCGGAATCTTGGGAAACGGCTGAAAACGAACGGGAGGCCACCCGGATACGACGGAGACCTTTAAGGGTTAGTGTTAGAGCCATCAAAGGCTCAGTTCCAGATTGATGGTTTTGGAGGGGCCAAATTGATTGGCCCTAAAAAAATGCGTCAGCCTGGAATCATTCGAGTCGACCAGGGTTTTTATCTTCCGGGCGCCGAGTGCTTTCAAATGGTCCATATATTCCTTAAGCAACTGTTTGCCGACACCCTGATGCTGGAAATCGGGATCAACGCCGATAGTATCCAGGGTCGCTTCCTGGGAAATCCCGTATTCTCCTATAAAGAGTTCCCCCATTACAAATCCCACCACCGATCCATCTTCCGCCTCGGCCACCAGCGAGGTGGGTAAACGATCGGTGGATTGCACCAGCTCTTCAAACTTCAGGGCATAGTATTCGGGCCGGGCCGCTTTAAGTACTTTCTCGTCAATCCGAGTCACGGCAGCAAAATCGTCGGCCTGCATCAATCTAATTTTGAATTCGTGCTTGTTCATCGGGTTCCTCACTCTTCAGGGTCACCATTTCAGGTCCAGGTCGGGGGAAGATTTGGGAAACGCCAATGCTTCCACCAAAACATATGCGGCTTGCAGGGCCTCGGTGGGGCAAAGGGGAAAACACTCCTTACAGTTCCAGCACTCCCTAGAGGCGATTTCCGGAATAAAACTGATCTCCTTCCTTATCCCCCGGTCCACAAATCCAACGGCGTTCTTTTTTTTGACCTCCGCACAGTAACGGACACAGAGGCCGCAATGAATGCAAAAGGAAGCCTCCTTTTCGAAACGGTTTTTGTCCGCTCCGTACTCGTGAGCCAAATCCTGCAAATCAAAAGCATCCGGCGCATGGGCCAGCAAGAGTTGGAGAATCATTTTGCGGATTCGGTCTATCTTCTCCGATCGGGTCCGTACGACCAAATTATTTTCTACCGGGTAAACGCAGGAAACAACGAGTCGGGTACCGCCGCGACTTTCCAATTCCACCAGGCAAAGTCGGCAACCCCCAAAGGGCTCCAGTTTTTCGTGGTAACAAAGTGTGGGAATAGATATCCCCGCACTTCGTGCCGCCTCCAGGACGGTCATCCCTTCCTGGACGGTCACTTTTTTTCCGTCGATCTGCAAAAGGATTTCGCTCATTTTTGTTTGCTCTCTCGGACGATCGTTCGCGCTTCTTCAGGGATAGGAGGGGGAACGGGCTCTCCGGATACCTTCCTTACCGCACGAAAGCGAGGCGGGCAAATCTCGAAGCACGTTCCGCACTTAGTGCATTTTTTCTGTTCAATGACATGGATCCGGTTCTTGCCGCCGACAATCGCCTCGGAAGGGCATTTTCGAAGGCACATCATGCAGGCCTGGCACTTGTCCGGCTCGATGTCGTAGGCGATCAGCTCCTTGCAGGACAGGGCCGGACACCGCTTTTCCCGGACGTGGGCCTCATACTCGTCTTTAAAATATTTTAAGGTGCTTAAAAAGGGGTTAGGAGAACTCTTGCCCAAAGCACAAAGGGAGGCTTCGATGGCGGTCTCGGAAAGCTGCTCCAAAAGCTCGATATCGCCCTCTTTCCCTTTTCCCCGGGTGATATTCGTGAGAATCTTGAGCATCTGTCTCATGCCTTCACGGCAGGGGACACATTTGCCGCAGGATTCATCGGTGAGGAAGGCCAGGAAATACCGGGCCACATCCACCATGCAAGTATCTTCGTCCAGGACAATCATCCCGCCGGACCCCATCATGGAGCCGGCCTGGGTCAGTTCATCAAAACCAACCGGCAAATCCAACAGGTGCTCCGGAATGCAGCCGCCGGAAGGTCCCCCGGTCTGCACCGCCTTGAACCGTTTCCCTCCGGGGATTCCACCGCCGATCTTGAAGATAATGTCCCGCAGGGGCGTGCCCATGGGCACTTCCACCAGGCCGGTATTGGTTATCTTGCCGACCAAAGAGAAAATTTTCGTCCCCTTGCTGCTTTCCGTTCCATATTGCCTAAACCAGTCGGCGCCTTGATTGATGATCAGGGGCACATTGGCCCAGGTCTCCACATTATTCAAAACGCTGGGTTTGCCCCAAAGGCCCACGATGTTGGAGCGGATATACTTCGGTCGGGGTTCCCCGGCCCGGCCTTCCAGGGCCGTCATCAGAGCCGTTGATTCACCACAGACGAAAGCGCCCGCACCCTGGTGCACAATCACCTTGAAATCAAAGCCCGTGCCCAGGATATTTTGTCCCAGCAGTCCATAGTCCTCCGCCTGCCGGATGGCGATAAACACGTTTTCTACGGCTAAAGGGTATTCCTGTCGGACGTAAATATAGCCCTCGTGGGCGCCGACGGCATAGGCCCCAATGGTCAACCCCTCGAGGACGGCGTGGGGATTCCCCTCGAGAAGGCTCCGGTCCATATAGGCGCCCGGGTCTCCCTCGTCGGCATTGACGATCACATATTTGATGTCGCCGGGGGCCTTGCGGGTTCCTTCCCACTTGTGCCCGGCGGGAAAGCCGCCGCCTCCCCTTCCTCGCAGGTTGGCTTTCTTGACTTCCTGCAAGACTTGGTCGGAGGTCATCCCGGATAGGGCCTGGGCTAACGCGGAATAACCGCCAATGGCCAGATAGTCATCAATATTTTTGGGATCCACGCTACCGTTGGAGCCGAAGACCAGACGCTCCTGGTACTTGTAGAAGGGGATATCCTGTTCATGAACGATTTTTTCCTGGGTGCCGGGGTCGGTATAGAGCAGACGCTCTACGACCTTCTTCTCCTTAATCGTCTGGGAGAGTATCTCCGGAACATCCTCCGGCTTTATTTGGAAATAACATATTTCTTCCGGGTGAATAACGATAATGGGACCCCGCTCACAAAAACCGTGGCAACCGGTCTTCCGGAGGTCCACCTCAGCGCCTAAGCCTTGTTTCTGAATCTCCTCTTCAAGGCTCGCCGCGACCTCTCGACAACCGGAAGCCTGGCAGGCCGATCCCGAACAGAGGGTGATGCACGGTTTGTTGGGGTCTCGGGTCGAAAGGATTTCCTTCCGGAGGGCTTCCAGTTCAGCGGGTGAATTTATCCGCGCCATATAGCTTCCTTACTCATAGTTTTTTAACACCTGGGCGGTCTCGGCCGGCGCCATTTTACCATGCGTCTTCCTGTCAATTTCCATCACCGGTCCTAAGGCACAGCAACCCAGGCAGTTAACGGTCTCGAGGCTGAACTTCAAATCCAGGTCCGTTTCGCCGGGTTTAATGCCGGTCAGGTCCTGCACGGTGTCGAGAACACGCTGGGCGCCACGGACATGACAGGCCGTACCCACACAAATGTGAATTTCATGACGTCCTTTAGGAACTAAACTAAAGGCTTTATAAAAAGTGGCGATATGTTGGATGCGGGTCATGGGAACCTGTAGTCGCTCGGCGACCCGCTCCAGGGCTTCCTTGGGAAGCCAATGATTTTCAGCCTGAATCTCCAGCAGTACTTGAATGAGCGAACTGGGCTCACCGTGATGTTTATCGATAATCCGATCGATTTTTTCGTTATCCATAGCCTCTGTTCTGATCTCCCTCTGGCCCCTAACGCAAGGCCCGCTCTGGCATCTCAGGCGAGAGCATAGCGCTTCCGGCTTTCATCGTACCTCACCAGTCGATGTTTTGATGAAGTAGTAAGGTGTTTGGATACTTCAGACGGAGTTAGACCCACACCCTGGGCGAGTTCTCCGGTGGTCAGGGGCCCTTTTCGCAGGAGCGACACAATCTGGCCTATGGCCAATTTTTCTAAAATGGTTTCAGCGAATATCCGCTTCAACTCGTCACTGGCGAAAAAGGCCTGGTACCCTTCCTCCGCCATGGCGGGCAATCTCAGCCGCTCCCTTTCCACCAGTCGGATGTAGGGGATGAGTCCGCTAACCGCTTCGAGTTTGAACTTCAATCCCGTTTCATCCAGGCCTTCGCCTTCGCCCAGCGGTCCCAATTCCTTCACCTTCTTGACAAAATCATTAACCGATTCAACAAAAAGGCCCCCTTCGGCGCCGGACATAAATTGGATCCTTAGCCTTTCCGGACTCAGCCCCAAGTGCTCCATTATTTTCTTGCCTATATGCACCATGGTTAAGGCATGGTAGTTCCCATGGGTAATGTAGTTGCATTCATTCAGATGGCAGGCGCCGATAAACACTCCGTCCGCTCCCTTGGAGAAGGCCCGGAATACATGGGCCAGGTCGACTCTGCCGGAACACATGACGCGAATTAGCCGCATCTCGGTGGTATATTGCAGTCTGGAAACTCCAGCCAGGTCGGCAGCGCCGTAGGCTCACCAATGGCAGACAAAGCCCAATACTTTCGGCTTAAACTTAGGTCCGGTACTCATTCGTCTTCACCTCCGTATACAGCCCTTGCGGCTGAGTTCCTGTGCGGGATGCTAACCCCCATTTCAGGCCGCCGCCTCCAGGGGTCTGGCGATCGGTTCATCGGCCAGCGCCGCGTCAATTTCGCTCAGGATCTCTTCCTCGGTAAAGTGTTTGAGCGAGATGGCATTGGTAGCGCACACGGTGTTGCAGAGACCGTCCCCTTTACATAAGACCGGATTGACCTTGGCCTTGCGGCCGTGGGGCGTCTCATAAAACTCGATGGCGCCGTAGGTACAGGCGGTGATACAGGCCCCGCAAGAAACACACTGGCCCTCGTCCACCTCGCAGATCGCGCCGGAGGCTACGACGGTATCATGGGAAAGCAGCGTCAAGACCCGGCCGGCCGCTCCATAGGACTGGTTGATCGTTTCCGATATAAACTTGGGATAGTGGGCGGCCCCGCACAGATAGACCCCATCGGTAGCAAACTCCACCGGTCTTAATTTGACATGGGCTTCCTTGAAGAAGCCGTCCGGGCTCAACGTTACCTTGAAGAAGCCGGCCACTTCCTTGGTTGTGGCGGAGGGAACAACCGCAGCCGCCAAGGCCAGCAGGTCGGCATCCAATTCCAGCTTTTTGCCCAGGATATAATCCGTGGCGGTCACTTTGAGGACGGGCCGGCCGTCCTCCGCCGTACCGGCCTCCACCTGAGGCGGATCTTCCGGTTCATAGCGGATAAACTTGACGTCTTTCTCCGAGGCCTCTCGGTAATAATCCTCTTTGAAGCCATAGGTTCTCATGTCCCGAAAGAGGATGGTGAGTTCCATTGCCGGGTTGAGCTCTTTCAGTTTCAAGGCGTTTTTGACGGATTGGCTGCAGCAAATCCGGCTGCAGTAATTCCGCTCTTCGTTCCGGCAGCCTACGCATTGGATCATCACCAGCCCCCGGGCGTTCCTCACCCGGTCGTTTCCCCGGGCGATCTGTTCCTCCAGTTCCAGGTGAGTCAGGACGCGGTCGTCTACCCCATAAAGATATTCGGTGGGTCGGTAAACATCGGCCCCGATGGCGATGACGGCGGCGCCATGTTTGATCTCGGTGATCCCTCTGTCGGACATCACCCGGGTGACGAAACTCCCAATATAACCGCTCGCCTCGGTGATAGTCGCCGAGGTATAAACATGGATCAAGGGGTGCTGATAAACCCGGTGCGCCAGATCACCCACATAGGCCTGAACGTCGAGACCTTCCAGGGTATAGTGAATTTTTCGGGCTAGGCCCCCTAGGTCTGATTCCTTTTCCACCAGGTGAACCTCATGACCTTGGTCGGCTATGGAGAGCGCACAAGTCATTCCGGACAGGCCTCCCCCCACCACCAACGCCGCCTTGTTTACCGGGAGATCAAATTCCTGCAAGGGCTCCAGGTGGCAGGCCCGGGCCACCGACATGCGGATGATGTCCTTGGCCTTCTGTGTGGCCGCTTCCTTTTCTTTAGAGTGGACCCAGGAGTTATGCTCCCTGATATTGGCCATCTCACAGAAATACTGATTAATGCCTGCCTCCCGCAGGGTGTCCCGAAATAACGGTTCGAGGGTCCTGGGACTACAGGCGGCGATGACCACGCGATTGAGCCCTTTTTCTTTGGCCAAGTCTGTAATTTGTTTGGCCGAATTCGTCGCACAGGAAAAAACCTGATTTTGAGCGTGGACCACATGGGGTAAGGTTTTGCAGTATTCAACGGTATCAGGAACATTGACTACGGCGGAGATGTTCGCCCCGCAATGACAGACAAAGACCCCTATCCTTGGCTCTTCTTGAGAGACATCCCTTTCCTCCGGATAGATCCTTTCTTTGGTTAGCTTCCCGCGCCGGTAATCCAGGAGTTCACCAATTTGGGAGCCGGCCCCACTGGCGCTGAAAACCGACTCGGGGATATCTACCGGCCCTTGGAGCGCTCCGCTGATAAAGACCCCGGGCCGGTTGGTCTCCATGGGATTGACCGGATTGAGTTTGCAGAAATGGTGCGGATTGAGCTCAATGCCGAATTTCTTCGCCAGACCCTCCACATCGGCCGGAGGATTTAAGCCGACGGATAACACCACCATATCGAATTCTTCTTCTTGGACCCCCTCGTCGGGGGTAGCGTATCGCAGGGTGATATTCTTGGTTACCGAGTCCTCTCTTACCAGGGAGGTGTAGCTTCTGATAAAACGGACACCGGGAAGATTCTCCGTTCTTTGGAAGTATCGCTCAAAATCCTTCCCGTAGGAACGAACATCGTTATGGAATATGGTACAGGCTGACTCCGGATAATGATCTTTGGTCAGAATGACCTGTTTCTGGGTATAGGTACAGCAGACGGCGGAACAATAGCTGTTTTCGTCCGGCGTAACCCGCCGGGAACCAACGCATTGAAGCCAGGCGACTTTCCGGGGATGTTTATGGTCGGAAGCACGCCGTATCTCACCCTGATAGGGTCCGGTGGAGGATAAGAGCCGCTCATAGTCCATACTGGTTACCACGTTCTGAAACTCGCCGTAGTGATATTCCGCCCGCACCTTGGGATCAAAGGGCTCGAGGCCGGAAGACAGGATTATGGCGGCTACATTGATTTCTACCTTCTCCGTTGCCTGGGTGAAATCGATGGCTTTATTCTCACAGACCCCTTCGCAAATACGGCATTTTTTCTCTTTCAGGTAAAGACAGCTTTCATCGATATAGGAGACCAGGGGAATGGCTTGGGAGAAGTAGATGTGGACGGCTTTATTTTCCGATATTTCCTGGTTAAAGGGGTCCGGGTATTTGACCGGACAGTATTCGACGCAGGTCGTACAACCCGTACATTTGCTCTCGATGATATACCGGGGTTTCCTGACGAGCGTTGCCTTGAAATTTCCTGCCTCCCCTTCGATACGGTCAACTTCCGTATAGGTGAGGACCTCGATGTTGGGATGCCGGCCGACCTCGACCAGTTTGGGGGCCAGAATTCACATCGAGCAGTCATTGGTCGGAAAGGTCTTATCCAATTGGGCCATATGGCCCCCAATGCTCGGCGCCTTCTCTACCAGGTAGACTTTGAAACCGGCCGTGGCCAAATCCAGGGAGGCCTGAATGCCGCTGATCCCTCCACCGACCACCAGGACATCGCCGACCTCACCGCCGACGAGATTTTTATAAAACTGTTCCAACGGTTCTTTTTCCACTGCGCTCTATCCTCTTCAGGTTTCTTCGATTTCCTATATCACTTCTTGGATAATTTCCGTAATGTCCTTCACCTCGAGGCGTTCGGTCAGGTCCAGGGTTAACCGGCTGTCCTCGAACATGGTAATGCAATAGGGGCAGGCCGTGGCCAGCACTTCCACCCCGATATCCAGAGCTTGCTGCAGTCTGAGTTCGGAAAATCGCTCCCCCTTTTGCGTCTCCATCCAGATCCGGCCGCCTCCCCCCCCGCAACAGAGGCTGTCTACCTGCGACTCCGGCAGTTCACTCAGCTCTAAACCGGAGATCTTCTTTAAAACCTCCCGGGGTTCGTCAAATATACCGTTATGTCGACCCAGGTAGCAGGGGTCATGGTAAGCCACTTTTTTCCCATACTCCCTGTTAATCGCCAGCCTTCCCGCCTGAAGCAGCTCGAATAAATACTGGGAGATATGAATGACCTCAAAATTTACCCTGAATTCCGGATACTCGTTTTTGAAGGTATGGTAGCAATGCGGGGAGGAAACCAGGATTTTCTTCACCCCATGATCGATGAAGGTTTTGATGTTTGCCCGGGCCAGGCGTTTGAATAATTCCTCATCACCCGCCTTGCGGATGCTTTCTCCGCAGCAATTTTCTTCCGCGCCCAGTATCCCGAAGTCCACTTCGGCCCGATTGAGGATCTGGGCGGTGGCTCGGGCGACCTTTTTTAAGCGGGGGTCATAGCTGAGGTAACAGCCGGGGAAATATAGAATTTCCATCCCTTCGGCGAAGGGTTGGACCGACAGGCCTTCCGCCCAGTTGGCCCTGTCTTTTCGGGCTTCACTCAAGGGATTCCCTTCGTCAATGAGGCTGGCGCTGGCGGTGCGCACCGGCTTGACCGCTTTGGGAAAAACCTGATATTCCGTGGCGATCCGCCGTATGGCCACCCCGGAATCAATCTGCCGCACGTCCCGGGGACACCGCTGCGGGCAGCGGCCGCAGGTCGTACAGCGCCAAATGTCCTCACTTTCAATATCCGTCAAACCGAAGGTGGCCTCCCGGACGATCTTGCGCATGCTGAAGGTTCGCACCCGGTTCCAGGGGCAGACCGTATCGCACAATCCGCACTGAAAGCAGCGTTTGAAGGCATCGCCACCGTTGGCTTTGATGACGTCTATGATTTCCTGGTAAGGGGCTACAGTCTCCACGGTCTTTCTGAGTCCTTTTCCTCGGCTATAACGGGTTTCTTACCCATTTTAATCCGAAAATTTATCTCTAAATCGTTACCTGGCGGGTTTTTAATTTAAGCCAAAAAAAGAAAATTTTTGGCTAGCCCTTCTTGGACAGGGAAAGTCGGCCAACGGTATCCAGGACCTTCTCCAGGCCGTATTTGTCCACCAATGATTCCAGTCCGATATCCACGTCTTCCAGCTTCGCTTCTTCTTCGCCTTCCTCTTCCCGTTCTTCGTAGGTCAGGGCATTTACCAGACACCACTGGACGCACAAGGGCTTTTCCAGCGTCGGATCACTGGTGCACATGTCGCACTTGAGCGGGAGACCGGAATCGGGCTCTTTGAATAAATCCCGGGAGGGGCAGGAAGCCCGGCAGAAGGCGCACTCCTCGTATTCCTTTCCGTCAATCACGTATTTGTCCCGGCCCAAACATTCGGCTTTGGCCTGTTCGCCCGCGTATACGGGAACATAAATATCCCGCAGGGGTTCTCGAATCACCCGGATACGAGACCGGGCCGGATTATTGCTGCTATATTGGGGCGCGGCGTGAAAGGCGGAGCAGGCTACCTCACAGGCCCGGCAACCGTTGCATTTATCTACATCCACTTTTATGGTCTTGACTATTTTCTTTTTTTTCTCACCCTGCACGGCTACACCTCCTTCCCTTTTTCTGCCGAGGTCTCTTCGGAAGGTGTATCTCCAGTCTCGGAATAGATCCCTCTTTTTTCGAAGTCTTCGAATACGTAATCCAAACCTAATTCATGCAAGGACTCTTTGGTAGGAATACCCTGGTTATTCCACCCCTTGAATTGGTAATAGGTATCCAAAAGCTCCTTTTCCAGTTCCGGAAATCTTTTTTTCCAATGGTCCGCGGGAGGTTTCTCGTCTTTTCTCCTCAGACCTCTCCTGGTATTGTTGGCCCTAACCAAAGTTCGGTATCGCTTAATGGCTTGCGTCAGCTTTTCTTCATCCATATCGATCCCGGTTCCGGCCGAGATAAACTTCGGGTAGTTATGGATGTGATACGGGGGTTTCAGGGGAAAGGACGACAAACCGGCGCACATGCCGAGGGCGTCGTCGATGTAATGCATCCGTTCCTGCCAGTCGACAATGTCGCAACACATTTGAACCGTCGGGTAAAAGGGCATCGATTTTTCACCGCGGGGTTCCCAGTCCAAAAAATACTGCTTGAACTTTTCATCCGGAACTTGGAACCAATCCTCGACAAACGCTTCCCGCTCCTCTTTCGTCACAAAGGGCGCCTGGGGAAATTGTCCTTCTATCTGGGTAATGTTTATCTTTTCGCCGGTAGCATACATCAGGAAATAGATGGGATTCAGCATGGACAGCTTGAGCGGCAGTTGCTCGTGTTTCTTGATGTTGTTGTGCGCATAGGCCTCGGCACCCTTACCAATCTTTTGGGCCGCCCAGTAAGTCCCATTGGCCAAAACATCGCCGATCCCTTCTCTCCGAACAATGCGGTCCAACAACCAGTAAAATCTCCCCTCGTTATCGGACGGCATTCCCGGCAGGTCATTATCGGTTAAGATGCCATTTTCATAAAGTTCCACGGCAAAGGCCATCACTTGCGGGGCGGAGAAGGCGTCCACCCCATACTCCGTGGCGCTTTGAGCGATACCCAAACCAAACTCCAGGTCGGACATGGCCGCCATGGTATACGTAAGTTTCGAGAAGCATTTCATCATGTAGGTGGGGCGTCCCGGGGGGGCAATAGTGGCCCCGCAGGTCATGGGACAGTTAAAACAACTGATCAGCCTTCTTCGCATACTATCCAGGGTATCCGCCCACTGCCGGGCGATTTCCTCGTTCCAGAAATCCTTTCGGCGGGTGCGGGAATTTCCCCACATGAAATTTTCAGTATGCCATTTTTCATCATGGACTTTCATCTCCTGCGGTGACCCCAGTCCGGCTAAAATGGGCATGACCCCTGGAACCGGATTTTCATTTCGCCATTGGATATACTGCAGGACTTCGTTGCAAAGCCCCATGAATTCAGCCGGTCGGGCCACATTGACATCCCGGGTTCCCCGAACGACGATTGCCTTGACCCCTTTGTCACCCATGACGGCGCCGATGCCGCCCCGGCTGGCGCTGGACCGGCCCTGTTCGATGGAGGCAAAATAGACCCGGTTTTCACCGGCCAGGCCGATGGCCGCTACCTGGGCTTTCGGCTCCTTCAACTCCTGTAGGATGAGTTCCGCCGTTTCCACAGCGCCTTTACCCTGTAAATGAGCGGCATCCCGTATTTCCACTTGGTCATTGTTGATCCAGATATAAACCAGATGAGGAGACTTGCCGCGCAGGATCACTTTGTCATAACCGGCATACTTCAATTCCGGCGCCCAAAACCCCCCCATCATGGAATAAGCCATTAATTGCGTCTGAGGCGAAATGGTGGATACAATGGTCCGATTGCAGCCGGTGGCCGGTGTACCGCATAAAAGGCCGGTGCCGAATATTAAAAGATTATCAGGAGAAAAAGGTTCCACTTCGGGAGGGACCCTCTCCCATAATATCTTGGCGTTGGTACCCAGGCCTCCCAGATAAAGTTCGGTGTCTCTGGGGTCGGTTTCCACCCTCTCGATGTTTCCTCGGGATAGGTCAATTTCTAAATTAAACCCTGTCTCGGCGTACCTCATTTTTTTCCCCTTCTAGATTACCTGAATCCGTGGCCTATTTTTTGATCGCCGTGGGTTCAGGGGCTAGTTTTTTGTACAGGTTGATAAAATTGCTGCGGTTGAATCCGACGGACTTGAAAAAAGAAAGCAGGTCCACCGAGTCCCATCGGGCGGCCGTGTAGATCTCGTTGATTTTTTTCTTTTTGAACTGTTTGAACAACTGGGTCATTAAAGATTGCCCGATGCCGGTCCCCATGTATTTGGGGTGAACCCCGATGAACTTGATCCAGCCGCTCTGGTCCAGCCCGAAGCTGTCGGTCATGATTTCGCTGATCACAAAACCCACCATCTGGTCTTTATCTAAAGCCACTAAACAAAGGCTGCTGTCTTTCTGAATGGTATCTCCCCAATGAGTGAGTTTCTTGGGGCCGCCCTTCTTTTTGGTAATGATCTCCTGGATATGAATCACCTGGGGCAGGTCTTCGGCCGATAATTTTCGGAATTTAATCGCTTTCAAGGCCATTTCGTTCTCCATCAATCGATGCGGATGATTTTGACGTGCCTTCCCACCCATTCCGGGGGAAGATAAACCCGACCGCTGTTTCCGCTTTGTTTGACTTCTTTTTCAATCATTTCTTCCCCGAACACCTCAAATTTAGCCTTGAGCGATTTGTTGGTTTCTTCGATTTTTTCGGTACGTTCTTTGGGAGAGTTTTCTCTTTTGTGGGGTATCATAGGATTCCCTTATCTGACCAATAAAAATCAACCCCGGCTTGATGGTGCCGTTAGGTCAAAACCCATTGAATTACTAGTAGAAAAACAATAAAACCGCCTCTTCGGTCGGACTCGGTGCGTTGAACGCCAATGGCTATAAATTAACTACAATTTAACTACAAAATAGTTATAGGAACTTTTGAAATCTTTGTCAAGGAAAAAATTATTGGTTGTTCGCCCATTTGGGTGGGTGGCCATAGGAGTCTCAAATCGGCCTTCATAACCGCGGGGTCTCGGCGAAAGGGTTTTCCAAAGGTACTCCGGACTTCGAATCCGGGCCTAAATTACTAACTTTATTTAAAGCAGGCTCATACTCCGAGTCCCTTGAGGCCTTCCAGGCCGGCCTTGCCTCAAATCAGGGGTGAGTTTTTTTGGGTCCTGTATTTCAAACGGATGGCGGGGTTGTTTTAGACCCGGTCCAGAAACCCTGGGGGTCGTACCGACGGATAATCGACAATTCTTCCGAGGTGGGGGCCGGACTGATGGTGATCTCCTGGGCTGTTTTCAACTCCCAACCGGTTTGTTCGACGACGGTTTCCGGGACAATGCCGGGATGCACCTGGCTCAGAAAGGCCTCGCGGGTAGTCGGATCGAAACGCAAGACCCCTAAGGTGGTGATGACCGCCGCCGGGCCTCCACGGATAAGTCCCTGGCGGCTGCGCCAATTCCCGCCGTCCCCGAACCCGGGCGAAGTGATATAATGGACTTTCTCCACAAAGCGGCGTTTCTCATGGGCCATGATAATCAACAGCTTGCGGGCCAACGAGGCGATATCTCCGCCGCCGCCGCTGCCGGGGAGGCGAACCGGGCCTTTCGGCCCTTCCACCTGGGTGGTATTTAAATTGCCGAACTTATCCACCTCCGCGCCGCCGATAAAGCCGATCTGGACCCTCCCCTTTTGCAGGAAGCCCATGACCGTGAGCATATCGCAGCACATGGTGGCCTGAAAGATATTGGGGGGATCACCCATGGTAACCATGGGGTCGGCGGCCGGGATTTCTCGTATGACGCCGTTTTCAAAAAGCCCGATGGCTCTCGGGGCATGGGTTATCTTGGCTAAAATAAAGGCCAGCAGGGGGAGACGCATACCGACGAAAACCACGTCCCCGTCGGAAATTTCCCGGGCGGCGATGGTGACCATCAGTTCGGCGGGAGAATAGCAGCCCTCGGCGTTGAGCGTTCGGCGTTCGGCGAGGGGGATATCAGGGACTGGGGGCGTCTTCCTATCGTTGCTCATGGGGGATAATCTCGCAAAAAGTCCCGAACTAACATCTTGAGCCCTTCGCTTTCATCCTGGCCCTTCGCCTACCTGTCATCCTGAGCCCTTCGCCTTCTGTCATCCTGAGCAAAGCGAAGGATCTTGGCTTTCGGCTCAGGGTAAACTCCGCGAGGGATCTCGGTTTTCCGGCTCAGGATAAACTCCGCGAAGGATCTCGTCTTGGCTCAGGGTAAACTCCGCAAAGGATCTCGCAACTTATTAAAAAGACAAGATTCTTCGCATTCGCTCAGAATGACAGGCTCTCTCTGGAGGATCGCTTTCCAAGGCCTTACCTGTCAATGGTCACTTTTTTGATTTTATCCTGGTGAACGGACATGAGGGTCACCAGGGCCTTGGCCGCCAGGACTTCCCCAGAGGATCTTTGGTCAAAGACCTCGGATTCACCCACCAGGATCCGACCCCCTTCCCGGAGGATCCGGGATTTACAAAGCAAACCATGACCGTAGGCCGGCTGAAGGAAGTTGATTTTAAATTCAACGGTCAATATGCGATGCACTTCATCCACCAGGCTGAAGGCGGCATACCCGGCCGTATGGTCGGCCATGGCGGCCAGGACCCCCGCATGAATGTACCGATCCTGCTGGCGATGGCGTTCCAGAACCTTCAGCCGCGATTCCAAGTAACCTTTTCGGTAGTCATGGACTTCATAGCCGACATCCCCGATAAAGCCCCGGGAGTAGTCCCGGGTTAAAAAATCCCGGCGTTCCGGCGAAAATTCTTTATTCGACTCGACCAACGTTTTGCCCCAATAAGGTGAACCAGGTATTATCCGTTTCCCATTCCCCGAGCAGGGAAAAGCCCGGGCGGTCAAGCCTCCGTTTGATCTCGGCGTATTCGCTTCGCAACAGCCCGGAAAGAACGACCCATTTTTTTTCGAAGAAAGCCGGTTGCTCAACCAGTTCCCGGACGACCGCGAAATGGAGATTGGCAAAGAGGAGATCGGCTTTCTCTTGCAGGTACTCCTCGGCCAGCCCTTCTTCCACCCGAATTCGGCCGGATAAACCGTTCAATTCGACGTTTTTCCGGGCGGTGGCCACACAGGCCGGGTTCCAATCGATCCCCAGGACTTCCCGGGCCCCTAACTTGACGGAGGCTATGGCCAGGATCCCGGTCCCCGTCCCCAGGTCCAGGACCTTTTCGGGCGTTTCCCGGTCAAAGATCCAGAGCAGGGCCTTGAGGCAGTCCCGGGTGGTGGGGTGCTGTCCGGACCCGAAGACCACCCCGGGGTCGATGATCAGGGGGATCCGGTCCCGGTCCTTCGGAACCGGGTGGCCCAACGGGATGATCCGCAGCCGGCCGACGGAGAGCGGTTCCAGATTTTCTCCCGCCTGCCAGTCCCGGTAACTGATCTCGTGGGTCCGAACCCAGGAAAGGCCGGGGTGGTCGGATAAGAAGGTCTGTAGTTCACCCGACGAGGGACTGGAGAAAAAGAGGAAGGTGCTGTCTCCTTCCCGCCAGTGGGCTATCAAACGATTTTCGAAAAAGGATTCCGGCTGGGCCACCGTCCCGGACAGTTCATAAATATACAGGGGGTCTTCGGGGTTCATTCCTGTTTGACTTTTTGTGAAACTTTCACCGGGATAGACCGTCAGACCGGAAGTCAAAACAACCCGGCCCCTGGAAAAACTCCTATTCCCAGGGGCCGAAGTCCGATTCCTGCGCCGCGGTTGCCCGCGGCCTTTCGATCGTCGGGCAGTCGGTGCAAGCGCAGCGCTGTCCCCTAAGGGCTATTCTGCCGGGACCCAATAATAATCGAGTACGGTGTTCGTAGGTTTGGCGGTCCGGAACTCGGCTTTGACCTTCATTCCGATGAAGGGTTTCCCGTAGAGGAGATAGCTCTTGGGGATGGTCGCCAGTCCCGGAATTTCCACGTCGATCTGCCAGTAGGGGGTGGAAAGCTCCAGCCCGAACCCGGCATAGACCACCTCGGTGAAGGCATAGACCTTGCCGATGACCGGGTTGCGCAGGCCCTTCCACTTCATTTCCGTATGGCAGTCGGGGCAGTGCGCCCGCGGGGGTATCCAGAGGCGGTTTTCCGTACAGGCTTTGTTTGGGCAAAAGGTGGCCAGCAGTTTTCCTTCCGTCAGTCCCTTGAAGAAAGGGGAAAGCATCCCATAGGTATGCACATGGGTCAGGCTCCGGGGCCACTCGATAACGGTACGCGGTTCGGTCTGCCGAATTTTAGTCGTCTGACCGATGAATTTGGTCTGAAGTTCTTTCTTGGCCATGGTTTCGTCCTCCTTTACCAGCTCTTCCTGAGAATACCGGCGGTCACGTGGGAACCGACGCCGGCATGGGAGATCCAAAGGGCCTGCTTGCTTTTCTTGGGTATCTGCAGGCTTTGCCAATCCCGGGGTTTCTTCTTGCCCCATTTTTTCCAGATCTTGGGATCCCCGTGGAATTTGTCGTATTTCTGCTGAAGCTGCCACAGACATTCGGCCGACTGAAATATTCCCGTGGCGCCGACGGCATGCATCGTTCCGATGAGCCCCCCGGAAAGGTTGGCCGGGCATTTGCCGGGCTTGCCGGTGTTGGGATTGATGTAATAGGCATCCCCGGACTCGATATAGTCCTGCTCTTGTCCGTAGGGCCGCAGGCCCACATCCCCATAAGTTTGCAGATCACTGATGGTAAAGGCATCGTGCAGCTCGACCATATCAAAGTCTTCCAGGGGATCCTTGATGCCGGCCATCCGGTAGACCAGATAGGCCGCGAAACGGGAGGCCAGGAAGCTCTCAAATCCGGGGTAGCGGGACCCTTCCTTTCCGTAGAGATTCTTATACATGCCGGGAGTCTCGTTCGGCAACAGAGGGACTTCCATGTGCCGGCGGTCGGCGACGCGCAGGGTATGCGTCCCGCCGCTGATAAAGAGTTCACAGGGGCGGTCGGTCAGCTTGTAGGCCGTATCCTCATCGCAGAGGAGCACGGCGGCCGCCCCTACGCTCATGGCGCAACATTCCAGAAACCGCAGGGGATAAGCGGACATGGGGCTGGCCAAGACCTCTTCCACCGTATGCTTGCCCGGTTGTTGCGCATAGGGAGAGGAGCAGGCATAGAGACGGTTTTTAACGGCGATTTTGGCGCGGGTGATTTCGGACACGTTGAAAGATTCGGCAAAGCGGTTAGCCATCGGGGCGTAATAGGAGGAATAAATGCGGCCCAGGCGGGTTTCAAAATCCTTGCAGGCAGCGGTGGAGATATAGAAATTGCCGGTCCGGGTATCCACTTCATCCATCCGTTCCCACCCGGCTACCAGGGCCGTATTGGCATAGCCCGAAGCAACGGCCATGGCGCCGGCCAGCACCGCGGCGCCGCCGGTGGCCCCGCCGGTCTTCACACTGAAATTCCAGAGCGGATCCAGCCCGAGATAATCGTGGACCTTGGCTTCGCAGAGGAGCTGATCTTGGAAGTGGTCGGCAAAGTCCCCGTACACCGCACAGTTGATGAGGCCTTTTATTTCCAGAGGATCCATCTTCAGGTCGTTATCCTCCAGCATGTTTTTGTAGGCCATCATGACCAGTTCTTCCAGCTTGTACTCCGGGAAATACTTTTTGTAGGCCGTCGTGCCCCCGGCGACCAAGAAGACCTTGCGATTCCATTTGGGAATCCGTAAGTTGCCTTTCTTGAATGTAATCATCCCGATCCTCCTTCAGTTTTAATAAGGTTTTGATTGTATTACTCAAATTCGTTTCAGTGCGGCATTTTGGGCCTGATGAACCGAATGGTGAAACATTTCAGGCTTGTAACCCGAAGAGTAGCTACGTTATAATTAAAATATAACCCCTGTCAAGTATTTTAATTATGATCGCCTCCCTGCATCCCTGCATCCGAAAAGACATCAACATCCTCTGTGCCGGCCGGTCCCTCACGGACCGGGAAAAGAAGCGCCTGGGAAAGGCGCGGTCGGTCATTCTGCCTCAAGGGGTAACCGCCGAGGTCTACCGGGAGTGCCGCCGCCTGGTCCCCCGGGTCTTTCCCAATTACGACCTGCGATTCGGTTTGGAGGGCAAAGTCGGCGACGCCCTTCTTTTTGAATATTTCCAGGTCCCTCATCCCCGGACCCTGGCCTTCGGCGACCGGGAATCATTCCATCAGGCCTTTCCCGATCCGGACCTGGCGTCCGCCCTCTTGTCCGGGTATCCCCTGGTCTTAAAAGGGAATGAAGGTGGAGAAGGTTCCCTGGTCTTTCGGATTGAATCGGCCCGGGACCTTGAAGACAAGCTGGATTGTTTGCGCGTTTCATCGGTCCGGGATCAGGGGTTTGTCCTCCAGGAGTTTATTGACCATGGGGGGCGTGATTTGCGGGTGGTGATCCTCTACGATCAACTATTGGCCTATTGGCGGGTTCAGCCGGACCCTTTCCGGTTTCGGACCAATCAAAGCCAGGGGGGAACGATTGAACACGGTGGGGATTCAAGGCTAAGAGAGATGGCCACAAAATCGGTGGAACGGTTTTGCCGTCGCGCCGGGATTCATGTGGCCGGATTTGATATTCTTTTCAATCGGAAGCGCGATCCGGACACCCCCTTATTTTTGGAAATAAATTATTACTTTGGGAGAAGGGGGTTGGGCGGATCTTTGCGTTTTTACGATCTTTTCGAGCAGGCCGCAGACCGCTGGCTGGCCTCCGGGGAATCGAAGGAAGGGCCGGTCCTTATCTCGGAAACGCTGCGGCCATTTCCGGAAATAAAGGGAGCGGTGAAAAGCTTTCAAAAAAGCTAAAATGTTACAGGGAAATAAAGTTGGCATTCAAGCGGTACTAGTCTTATATTGAATAAAAGGATAAAGGAGGTTGCAGTCAAACCCCATGTGCTTAGCCATACCGATGGAAGTCAAAGAGATCAGGGAGAACTGGGCCCTGGTGGAATATGAGGGCACCCGACGGGAGGTCCGTCTGGATATCGTCGACCAGCGACCGGAGGTGGGTGACTATGTGATCATTCACGCCGGGTTCGCCCTGCACCGGATTGATGAGGACGAAGCCAAAATTAGTTTAGGCTACTGGAAGGAAATCCTGGCCCATGCCCCTGAAGCATTTGAGTGAATACCGGGATAAAGACCTGGCGCAGAAACTGATCGCGGCCATCCGGTCCGAATCCCATAAACCGGCCCGGTTGATGGAGGTCTGCGGCACCCATACGGTCTCCATTTTTCGGCACGGGATCCGGCAATTGCTGCCGCCTTCGATTCAGCTTATTTCCGGCCCGGGCTGCCCGGTGTGTGTGACCGCCACCGAGGATATCGATCAGGCGATTAAATTGGCGCGGTATCCGGAAGTGATGGTAACTTCCTTCGGCGATCTGCTTCGGGTCCCGGGTTCGAATTCCTCTTTGCAGCAGGAAAGGGCTGTCGGGGCAGATGTGCGCATCGTTTATTCCACCTTTGACGCCCTGAAGCTGGCCCAGGAAAACCCGGGCAAGAAGGTGGTTTTCCTGGCCATCGGTTTTGAAACCACGGCGCCCACTATTGCCGCCGCGGTGGCCGAGGCGGACCGGTTGGACCTGAAGAATTTTTATATTCTGGCCGCCCACAAACTGCTGCCTCCGGCCCTGGGTGCCCTGCTGGGCCTGGGGGAACTGAACCTTCAGGGATTTATTTATCCGGGGCATGTGACCACCATTATCGGCACGGAGGCTTATGAATGGGTGGCCCGGGAGTATGGGATCCCCGGCGTGGTCTGCGGGTTTGAACCGGTGGATATCCTGGAGACGATCCTGATGCTGGTTCAACAGATCGAAAAGAATGAGGCCCGGGTGGAGATCCAGTATAAACGCGGGGCCACAGCCCAGGGAAATCCCAAGGCCAGAGAACTATTGCATCAGGTATTCGAACCCTGTTCGGCCATCTGGAGGGGATTGGGTCCTATCCCGGAAAGCGGCCTGACCCTGAGACCCACCTATCGCCGGTTTGCCGCCGAGGACGTTTTTGATCTGCAGGTTCCCCCGGCCAAGGACCATCCCGGGTGCGGCTGCGGAGAAGTGCTGCGCGGTATTAAAACGCCCCCGGAATGCCCGCTCTTCCGAAAAGCCTGTACCCCTGAAACCCCCATCGGCCCCTGCATGGTCTCCACCGAAGGCACCTGCGCGGCTTACTTCAAATACCACCAGTAAGGACTTCTCGTGAGAGTTATCGAAGATAAAGGCAATCGGCCCGCAAGACGAGATCCGTTCCATCGTCTCCGTTGAACCAGTCGAGAAAGGCCTTCATTTCCTTCTCCAGCCGATGGGAGGCAGGCGCTTCAAAATGCACCTGCTCGCGATCGATCGGACCCGAGACTACCTGCATCGGCCCGTTCGCGTCGTCGCGCCAGGCGCCCACCTTAATTTTGCGCATTCCGCTGAATCCGGTCGGAAAGAGCGAAGCCTGCCAACTGAACAATCTTTCCCTGGTCAGGGATTGGCTGTAGTTCTGAGTCGCATCAAGCATCATCTCCACCACGCCCTCGACGTTTCTGCTCACAGGCGTTAATGCCCCGATATCTATTCCCAAACGCCGGGCGATGGAGGATCGCACCTGTTCCCGGTTGAGTATTTCGCCTTCGATCTCGGAGGATTTCAGAACGTCCAACGTCAGGGTGTTTAAAACCGCTTCAGCGGTCACGGAAAACCCCAGCGTCTCCATTCGTCCGATCAGTCGTCCCTGCTGATGACGCACGGCGGCCAGCCGACCCGCTAATCTCCCCTGGTTCCAATGGAACCGAGGCCAATCCCGCCTTTCATGGATATATATGCTCATTCTTCGCACCAAATGCGTAGATTATAACCTATATTCTCCGCATAAGCTATCTCTTAGATATCCACGAATGAACAGATTTATTTGGACAGTTCGGTGACGAAGGCTTCGATGGCCTGGTTGACTTCCCGCGGCTTTTCCAGCATGACCAGATGCCCGGCGCCGGGGACCACCACCAGGCGGGAAGAGAGGATCTTTTTGTTCAGGCTTTGGGAAAACGTCGGGGGGGTCATTTTGTCCTTTTCGCCGACGAGGATCAAGGTGGGCAGGGTTATGGTTGAAATGTTTTCCGAGCGGTTGAAACGGTTGCAGGCGATGAAATCATTGGTGATGACCGGAATAGGGGTCTGTTTCATGAGTTCAACCGACTGTCGAATCAGCAACGGATCGGTGTTTTTGGGGAAACACCACTGGTTGATTAAGGTCAGGGTCTGATCCGGTTCCGTGAGCAGGCCTTCCAGGATCCTGGGTGAGACGTTGAGTTCTTCTCCGGTGGATATCAGGATGAGTCCCTTTAAAGGTAGGGATGAGCGCCAGGCCAATTCCTGGCAGATGGCCCCGCCCATGGAGTGGCCGCCCAGGAAGTAGGATTCGATCGGGAAGGAGGACAAAAGTCTCTTCCACCCAATTGGCATAGCTGCTGATGGTATCCCGTCCCGGGCCGGGAGTAGCGCCGTGCCCCGGAAGATCCAGGGCCAGGACGTTCATCGTCCGGTCGAGCCGGCGAAGCTGATGGAGAAAGGTCTGACCGCTGCCCCCGGCCCCGTGAAGCAGGATCAGGGTGGGGCGGTCCGGGGAAATTCCCTTTTCTCCGGTTTTATAGCCGACATTCGAAGGCAGGCCGATGCTGTCCATGATTATCTCTCCGCGATGGGTAAACAAATTCTTTACGCCATGTTAGCATGGATGCAGCTAAATCAGAAGTCCGATATTCGAGACAAAGTCGAATCGCTTAAATGAAAATATAAAAAATGGACCGAAGGGCGGGTGGGAAGCGTGGCGGCAGGTTGCCGCCACGCTGGCTGGGTCAAAAATTCATGAGGCCTTTCACGGAGTTTATCCTGCTAAAGAGCTCCAGCGGAGACGAGCCAAGCCGTCCTTCGCTTTGCTCAGGATGACGAGGCGAAGGGTTCAGGAAGGCATCAAGGAGCCTCCTACGAATCCGTTCCGGGCTAGGCCAGGATCTTTTTGAATTCCTCTTTCAACACCGGGACGATCTCGAAAAGGTCCCCGACGATCCCGTAATCCGCCTTCTGGAAGATGGGGGCATCCGGGTCCTTGTTGATGGCCACGATGATCTTGGAGGAGCCCATTCCGGCCAGATGCTGGATGGCCCCGGAGATGCCGCAGGCGATGTACATGTTGGGGCAGACCACCTTCCCGGTCTGGCCCACCTGGTCGGTGTGCGACCGCCAGCCGGCATCGACCGCCGAACGGGAGGCCCCCACGCTGGCGCCGATGACGCCGGCCAGCTCTTCCAGGACCTGAAAGTTTTCGGCCGCCTTCATGCCCCGACCACCGGAGACGATAAAGGTGGCTTCCGTCAGGTCGACCTTGCCGCTGGCATCTGGCAATAATTCAACCAGGGTCGTTCGTAAATCATCCGGTTTCAGCTCGACCGGGACGGCGACGATCTCGGCCTGGCGGCCGGGGTCCGGCTCCGCCACGGCCAGAACATTGGGCCGGGCCGCGGCTATTTGGGGCCGGGCGGTTTCAGAGGCCACTTCGGCATAGACCTTCCCGGCATACAGAGGCCGCTTGGCGATCAGCAGACCGTTCTCCAGACGGAAGGAGACGCAGTCCTGAGCCATTCCGGTCTCCAGGCGGGCGGCCAGTTTGGCGGCCATGCTCTTTCCCCTGGGCGCTGGCGCCCAGGAGGACGATATCGGGCTCTTGTTTCTTAATCAAATCGGCCAGGACGGCCGTATAGGCCTCCGGGGTATAGTCGGCCAGGGCCGGATCATCGGCCACATAAAGGGTATCGGGACCGTAGGGGATCAACTTCTTGGCCTCTTCCCCGATCTGGGAGCCGACGACGACGGCGGCCAAAGGCTGGCCCGACTGATCGGCCAACCGGCGCCCTTCACTGGTCAATTCATAGGATATCTTCCGGAGGTTTCCTCCCCGTTGTTCTGCAATAATCCAAATTCCTTTTGCCATGGCAATCTTCCCTCCTAAATAATTTTGGCTTCTTCCCGCAACAGTTTGACCAGGCCGGCGCCTTTTTCCTGAGGCGTTTCCCCGGAAACCATCTGACCGGATTTCCGTTCCGGCGGCGGGGTCAAGCCCAGGATCTTGATTTTGGAACCGGCCTCGCCGGCCTGGCTGGGATCCAGCCCTAAATCACCCAACTTTTTAGCGGCCAGGGGTTTCTTTTTGGCTTTCATGATCCCGGGAAGCGAGGCATAGCGGGGCTCGTTCAAGCCTTTCTGAGTGGTAATCAGGGCCGGGAGGGTGGATTCCAGGACCCAATTGGCCCCCTCAACGGAGCGCAGGATGCGGACCTTGGTCTTGTCTTCGGATAGGTCCACCTTGGTGGCTACCGATAACAAAGGGATGTTCAACAATTCGGACAAGGCCGCCCCCACTTGACCATTGTCGTTGTCCACGGCCCTTTGTCCGCAGAAGACCAGGTCAAAAGGGACCGCTTTAATGGCGGCCGCCAGGGCCCGGGCTGTGGCTAAGGAATCTCCGCCGTCGGCGGCCGGGTCGTCGATGTGAATGGCTTCATCGGCACCCATGGCCAGGGCGGTGCGCAGGGATTCCACCACCCGCTGAGGTCCTAAACCGACGACGGTGACTTTTCCTCCGCCCGCCTTCTCTTTGAGACGCAGGGCTTCTTCCACCCCGAATTCATCGTAGGGGTTCATCACCCATTTAATGTCGGCGGTTTGGATGCCCTTTCCTCCGGAATCGATCTTGATTTGCGCTTCCGTATCCGGGACTTGTTTAATGCAGGCCAGTATGTTCACGTTTTCCTCCTTTCCGTGTCCTGCCGCTGTGAGGAGCAGGATCGGGTTGTTTTGTCGTTTGAGGTTGATGGGCCACCATCCCCTGCAAGAAATAGCCGCTGATCTGCCGGGCGGCCAGGGGGATGGAGTGTTTTTTTAAAGGGGAGAGGACCAGGAGTCGGGAGAGTTCGTCCAAGGCCCCAAAAAAAGCCCTCTTGGCGATCCCGGGATGGATATCGGACCGGAAAACCCCCTGGTCTTGTCCTTCCCGGATGATGGCGGAGATCAGGTCCAGGTACTGGGCAAATTGTTGATTGTCGTATTCCTTCATGAATTTGCTGCTTTGGCGGACTTCCACCTGAATGACCTCGGCCAATTCTTTATTTTTTTGAACCAACCCCAGATGGGCCTGGGCGAATTGTTCCATCATCCGTACCGGATCGTTCTCCCGGGCGATGACGCGTTTCATGTCCCGGATGATGTTGGTCATCTCCTCCTCGAAGAGGTTGATCAGGATATCGTCCTTGTTATGAAAATAGAGGTAGATCGTCCCGTCGGCCACCTCGGCTTCCCGGGCGATCTCGGAAACCTTGGACTGATAGAACCCGTTCCGGGCAAAGATCCGAACCGCGGCCTCCAGGATTTTTTTGCGCTTGTTGGTTTCTCTCATGGGCGTCAGCGACCGGGAAACCGGCTAAGAACTTATGAATAATTTCAAAATAGCAACAACACTACAGCACGTCATTCCCGCTGCGCTTCTGAGCGGGAATCCAGGTTTTCCTCCGGGAATTATGGATCCCCGATAAAGGCATTCGGGGATGACGGGAAATACCATAAGGTGATCGATAATAATTATCCCCAGAGGGCTGGCTTTTTTATGAATGAAGCGTCATTCAGGATATAGATGAAAGATTTGCCGCTGTCAAGCATTTAATTGAGCGGTATTCTTTTCGTTGACAATGATCGGGATAGGTAATAAAATACATAAAAAATTAAACATAGAAATAGAGGTTTTTATGAGGACGATACAGATGACTCTTGACGATGAACTGGTTGAGACCGTCGACGCCCTGGCGAAAGAGCTTAAAACCACCCGGTCCGCTTTTACCCGCGAAGCCTTGAGAGGGGCTCTCCAACAATATCAGATCAAGAAGCTGGAAAGCAGGCATCGTCGGGGATATGAGCGGTTTCCGGCGGCCAAACAGGAATTTGCCGCCTGGGAAAAGGAACAGATGTGGGGGGAGGAATGAAAAGAGGGGAGATTCGATGGTATAGATTCATCCATCCTGATAAGAAACGGCCAATCCTTATTCTAACCCGGGATTCCATTCTGGATTATCTTGGTGAGGTGACCGTCGCTCCAATTACGACGACGATACGGAATATCCCCAGTGAAGTCATCTTGACCCAAAGGGAGGGAATGCCGATGGAGTGCGCCGTAAATTTAGATCATATCCAGACCGTTTCCAAGGGTAAAATCGGGCCATTGATCACCAGCCTTTCCTCGGAAAAATTAAAGGAAGTCGCCGGGGCCGTTCGATTTACACTCAATATTTAAAGATAATTACGAAAGAAGTCGAAATTCCCGTCACTGCGACCCCGGGCTTGATCCGGGGGAAGCAATCCCCTCCCTGGCCATACGCCGATTATTGGGGATTGCTTCGTCGCTTTGCTCCTCGCAATGACAGTCATAGAGAATTTTATTGGGAGGTCACCTATGGATTTGATTGCCAGATGGCAGCGTACCAGTCGGAAAGTCCTGCAATCCTTTCGAATTTTTTCAATCCGGGAAGACCGCTATCGCCTTCCCCGAAACGGTCGGGAGGCCCCTTTTTACATCCTGGAAAGCTCCGACTGGGTGAATGTCATCCCCCTGACGGAGTCGGAAGAGGTGATCCTGATTCACCAATTCCGGTTTGGTACGGAAAGTGTCACCCTGGAAATCCCGGGGGGTATCGTAGAGTCGGGGATGACGCCTTTGGAAGCCGCGCGAAGAGAGTTATTGGAAGAAACGGGATATCACTCCGAGGAATGGGACTACCTGGGGTACGTACACCCCAACCCTGCTTTTTTAAACAACCGCTGTCACAGCTTTGTGGCCCGGGGGGTTAAAAAGGTAGCGGAGATCGACCTGGAGGAAAGCGAGGAGATCGAGGTCATGAAGGCGCCCCTAAAGAATATTCCGGAATTGATCGCCAAAGGGGAGATCACCCATTCCCTGGTGGTCTGCGCCTTTCATTGGCTGGCGCTAAAAAAAATCAACGCCCAATAAAAGAGCCTTGGGCGTTGATTTTTTTTAAAGGTCCCCCATCTTTTCCCTGAAAATCCGTATGGTTTTCTTATAGTCCGGGGTGTGAAAAACGGCCGATCCGGCCACGAATACATCGGCCCCGGCCCTGACCAGCGCAGCCACATTGTCCGGGGTCACCCCGCCATCCACTTCGATGTCCACCTCCAGGTTTCGTTCCGTGATCATTTTTTTCAGGTTTCGGATTTTCTGAACGCTCTGGGGGATGAATTTCTGCCCGCCGAAACCCGGGTTGACGCTCATGATCATCACCATGTCCACCTCTTCCAGAATTTGATCCAACAGAACCAAAGGGGTCGAAGGGTTCAGGACCACCGCCGGAATCATGGCACACTCCCGGATCAGGTTTATCGTCCGGTTCAGGTGGGGACAGACCTCGATCTGAACTGCCAGGACATCGGCGCCGGCCCGGCCAAAATCCGGAATGTATTGATCCGGGTGCTGAATCATCAAATGGACATCCAGGGGCAGGCAACTGATCTTCCGGGCGGCTTCCACCATGACCGGCCCGAAGGTGATGTTGGGGACGAAATGGCCGTCCATCACATCGATATGCAGGTAGTCGGCGCCGGCGGCTTCCACCGCCTGGATTTCTTCGCGCAGCCGGCCGAAATCGGCGGAGAGGATAGAAGGGGCGATGCGTTTCATGGATTTTCCTTATAAGTATTAAGATCTTTTTCGACGAACGTCCAACATCGAACATCGAACATCCAACATCGAATGGTTTTATAACGAGCAACCTGTAACCAGCAACGGCTTATTTTCGTACTAAACGAGCCGCAAAAAATCCGTCCGTGCCGTGTCGGTGAGGCCAGGCGTAATAATAGCCCCGGGGATCGGCTAATCCCTTTGCTGGTTCCGGCAGATAGGGGGCCACCGAATCAAGGAAAAATTCGGTGTGCCCGGCCAGGAACCGTTCGATCACCCTTTCGTTTTCAACCGGGCATAGGGTGCAGGTCGAATAAACCAACGTTCCCTTGGGTTTAAGGTATTCAGCCGCCTTTTGCAAGAATTTAATTTGCTGTTCCGCCAGGCGCTCGCTGTCCTCCAGACGGATTCGCCATTTAAGGTCCGGGTGACGCCGGATCACCCCCCAGCCGCTGCAGGGGGCGTCGACCAGGATGCGGTCAAAGGCTGGTTGATTTTTCTGGAAAAAGTCCGGTTGCAGGAAATCCCCGGTCCGGAAGCGGATATTATTTATTCCCATCCTGAGGGCATTTTTCCATAGATCCCGGACCTTCCGGGGGTTGGAGTCGACCGCTAAAACCGATCCGCGGTTTTCAAGGAACTGGGCCAGATGGGTGGTTTTTCCCCCGACGCCCGCGCAAAGATCCAGGACCCTTTCTCCGGGCCGGGGATGGAGGAGATAAGCGATCAACTGGGAAGCCTCATCCTGGATTTGGAAAAGCCCTTCCCGGTAAGGCCCCGAGGCATGGAGCGGGGCCTGGGGCTGAACGATACGGAGGCCCACCGGTGAGAAGGGCGTGGGGCTCACCGGTCCGACCTCCCTTTCCAGACGAGGGTACAATTCTTCCCGGCTGCCCTTGAGGGTGTTGACCCGCAAGTCCAGGGGCGGGATTTGATTGTCGGCCTCGCAGAGGGAAACGGTTTCCTTCGGTCCCAAGGTATCCAGCCAGTAGTTCGCCAGCCAGGCGGGGTGGGATTGGGTAATGGTCAAATAACCCGGGAGATCGTCGGGAGTGGGAAAGGCTAAAGATTCCTGAATTCGGCTCAAAGCCCGAAGGGTCCCGTTGATCAACCCGCCGGTCCAGGGCTCGGGCCCGGACTTGGCCAGTTTGACCGATTCGTTCACTGCGGCCGAGGCCGGCACCCGGTCCAGGAGAAGAAGCTGAAAGGCCCCCAGGCGCAGGATGGACAGGGCCCGGAAAGAAAGTTTCTTCAGTGGGGCGTGAAGGCACTGTTCCAGCGCCCAGTCGATCCTGGACCGCCAGCGATAGACTCCGAAAAGCAGTTGCTGGATAAAGGCGCGGTCGATCGGGGGGATGTCCGGGTGATTTTCGTAGAGTTCCCAGAGCATTCGATCCGGGAAACAGGTCGGCTTTTTGACCACGAAGCAGGAGGGTCAGGGCCCAATCACGGGCGGAGGGCATCTATGGACCTAATTTTTCCCCGGCCCGGAGGGGAAAACCGATCAGGAAATCCTGGCTATTCAGGCGGCGATGACCTTCCAATTGGACTTCCAATAAAGACAGCGTTCCCTGTCCGGTGAGGACCTGAATCTGGGCATTCTCAAAAGAACCTATGGTGCCCGGCTCACCGGAGGCCCTTCCTTCCAGGGGTTGGGCACGGTGGATGATCAATCGTTTCCCCTGTAAAAAAGTAAAGGCTCCGCGGCCAGGGCGTTAATCCCCGCACCAGGAAATCCAATTCCTGCGCGGGAAGCTGCCAGTCGATTCGGCCTTGGGATTTTTTTAAGGGAGGGGCATAGCTGGCCTTTCCCGGGTCCTGGGGTTGGGCCGGTAAGGTCCCGGCCCTCAACGATTGGAGGGTCTTGATTAACAGATCGGCCCCCAGGTCGGCCAACCGGTCATGGAGGGTCTGGGCCGTGTCGGCAGTTGAAATGGGAGTCGTTTCCTGGAGCAGCAGATCGCCGGTATCCAGGCCCGCGTCCAGGCGCATGGTGGTGATTCCGGTTTCTTTTTCCCCAGAAATCAGCGCCCATTGAATGGGGGCCGCTCCGCGAAACTTGGGGAGCAAGGAGGCATGGACGTTGATCGTCCCCCAGGCCGGAATATCCAGAACGGCTTGAGGCAGGATCAGGCCATAGGCTACGACGATCAATAGGTCCGGGCGATAGGCGGACAGGCTTTCCCGCACGTCGGGATCCTTAAGTGAATTTGGTTGCACTATGGGAAGGCCATGGTCCAGGGCCGTTTCTTTCACCGGGGAATGGGCCAGGCGCTGCCCGCGCCCTTTGGGGCGGTCCGGCTGGGTAAATACGGCCAACACCCGTTCGTTATTATCCAGGAGTTTTTTCAGGGAGGGCACGGCGAAGCCGGGGGTGCCCATGAAAACCAGACGGGAATAATCATTGGGAATGAATTCCATTGGTGCCACCCTCACCCCAGCAAGGGTGATTTAAAAGATGAACGTCGAACATCGAACATCGAACGTCCAACATCGAATGAAAAACAAACATTCAATTTTGGTAAGAGCATAAGTCTTTTTCTTCATCTTTCCCCATTAAACATTCGATGTTGGACGTTCGATGTTCGATGTTCATCTTTTTCAGTGCACCCTTCCGCAGTCCATCCGGAACAAAAATAACTTAGCGCTTATGCGCCACCCCCACCCCACCCCAGCCCGGCGCTTAATCGCGCTCGGGCTTATGATGGACTTCAAACGAGTCCATCATCCGACTTCAATTGTTTTTGACGTCGTTTCTTGTAAAGGGCTCTTTTCAGGGCGCTGATGCGGTCCAGCATGAGGACCCCTTCGAGGTGGTCAAGCTCATGTTGCAGGACCACGGCCAGCAGACCTTCTCCGCAGATCTCCAGCGGCTCTCCTCTGGCGTTTAAACCCCGAACGATAACCTTGGCGTGTCTTTTCACCTCAGCGTAATACTCGGGCACACTGAGACAACCCTCTTCCTGACTTTGAGAGCCTTCGCCGGAGATGATTTCCGGATTGATCAACACGGAAGGGTTCCGGGGTTGATCCTTGGGGGTGACATCGTAAACAATGAGCCGTAGGGGTTTTCCCACCTGGTTGGCGGCCAGCCCGATTCCCGGGGCCTGGTACATGGTCTCGATCATGTCCTCGATCAACTGGAGAACGGAGTCATCAATCCCTGTTATAGGAACAGCCTTTTCCTTCAGGACCGGGTTGGGATAGGTACAAATTTCTAAAACAGCCATGCTCTAAAATAACAATTTATACGCCAAATGCAATAGATTCTTACCTCCATTGTTCTGAGAATTACAACATATCCACCGGATCCACATCCAGAATCAGTTGGACCCCGGAGCCCTTGAGAATACGCTTGCCGGTTTCCTGGACCCAGGCGGTGAGCTGATGCAGCATTCGGGGGTCTTTCCCTTTCAGTAAGATCTGCCAACGGTGTTTTCCCTTGATCTTGTTGATCGGCGCCGGCACCGGACCCAATAGGGCCAGGGAGGAGGTCAGGTTTCTTTTTTCTCTTTCCAGAAACAAGAGGTTTCCGATTTCCTGGGCCATGTCTTGGACCCCTTTTTCCGGGTTGCCCTGAATAAGAATATGGACCAGCCGAGTGAAGGGGGGATATTCAAATTCACGGCGGAATTTGAGTTCCTGACGGCAGAACCCCAGGTAATCATGGCGACGAACGTATTCAAAGATATAATGATCGGGGTTATAGGTTTGAATGAGTACCTTTCCCGGATAGGGGCCTCGTCCGGTCCGGCCGGCGACCTGGGCCAAGAGCTGGAAGGTCCGTTCTCCTGATCGGAAATCCGGCCAATTAAGGGATAGATCGGCGCATAATACGCCGATTAAAGTCACTCCGGGGAAATCGTGGCCCTTGGTGACCATCTGGGTGCCGACCAGGATCTGAGTTTTTCGATCCTGAAAGCGCTTAAGGATCTGGTAATGGGTGTTTTTCTTGGAAACCGTATCCCGGTCGAGTCGATCGATAACGGTTTCCGGGAAAAGCCGCTTAAGTTCCTTTTCCACTTTTTCGGTGCCCCAGCCCAGGGTTTTGATTCCCTCCCGCCCGCAGGCCGGGCAATGAGGCAGCAGGGGCTGATGATACCCGCAGAGATGGCAGAGCAATTCCTGGGAGGCCGCGTGGAAGGTTAAGGAGACCGAACAGTTTCGGCAGCGGATCGGAGCCCCACACAGGGTGCATAAGGTCAGCGGTTCAAAACCCCGGCGGTTAAGAAATAAAAGGACCTGGCGCCCCGCTTCCACCTGGGCCCTGACGGCTTCCAATAAGGGAGGCGACAGCGGGGTTCCCTGGCGGCCTTTTCTAAATTCCTTGAGATCGATCAGGCTGATCTCGGGCATGGCCCGCTCTCGAACCCGACGGGTCAGCGGGAGATAGGCCATTTTTTTCCGTTCCCGAAGGTGAAGGGTGGTCAGGGAGGGGGTAGCGGACCCCAAAACGGCCGCGGCCTGGGCCATCTGCGCCCGGACCAGGGCCAAATCCCGGGCATGGTATCTGAGGGATTCCTGTTGTTTCAGAGAGGGATCATGCTCCTCGTCCACGACGATCAGCCCCAGGGCCTCCAAGGGGGCAAAAACGGCGGATCGGGTCCCCACCACGATAGGGGTATCCCCCGATTGGATGCGCCGCCATTGATCCAGCCGCTCTCCGGGGGAAAGGGCGCTGTGGAGGACGGCTATTTTTTCACCAAACCGGGAACGGAAGCGTCCTTCCATCTGGGGTACCAGGCCGATTTCCGGCACCAGGATCAGGGCTTGGCGTTTCCGGGCGAGGGTTTCCTCAGCCGCCCGCATATAGACCTCCGTTTTTCCCGAACCGGTGACTCCATGAAGAAGCAGCGACTGGTATCGTCCGTCGACTAGCGCCCGTTTGATTTTTCCCAGGGCCTGCTCCTGCTCGGCGGTTAAATCGACCGGTCTTTCTTCAACGCAATAAATATCCCCCAGGGGGTTTCGAAAACAAGGTTGTTCCCGGATTTCCAGCAGGCCTTTCCGGCACCATTGGTTGAGCCGTCGGGCGGGAAGGGGGAAAAAAAGGCGTAAATCCGTTAACGGCAGCCCTTCCGGACTTTGCAGGAGGTCATGGAGGGGCCGATCCTTTTCGGAAAAAGCCTCCATGGAAAAACCGGGACCGGGATAGACCCATTTGACTTTTTTGGGGCGGGTCTTTTCTTTCGGCACGGCCAGACCGGGGGGCAGAGCCGCCTTGACCACCTGGCCCAGGGGATGGTGGTAATACCGGGAAATCCAACTTAAGAAGGCCCGCAGGGAGGGACTGAAGAAAGGTTGGGGGTCTAAGATCTGCTCGATCATTTTTATGGATTTTTCGGGACCCGGGTCCTGGGCCGGATCCCAGAGATAGCCGGTAACTTGCTGGTTTCTTAAGGGGACCAGGACCCGCTGTCCTACTTCCGGAGGAATAAAGACCGTCGTCGGGATTTGGTAGACATACGGCTGATTCAAAGGGGGGATGACCACCTGAAAAAAAGACATGGAGGAAGTTTTTTGCCTTTATTTATCGAATGGTTGATTGTAGCATAGGAAGTATAATGCGTTCCATTGAACAAATCGTTTCGGCTTTACGAAAGCATCATTATATAACGGATCGTCCTTTGGCCACAGTGTTATTTCTGGCCCAGGCCCTTAAGAAACCTGTTTTTCTCGAGGGGGAGCCCGGGGTAGGGAAGACGGAGGTGGCCCTGGTGCTGTCCCGGATATTAAAAACCCGTTTGATTCGCCTTCAATGCTACGAGGGGTTGGACGTTCATACCGCCTTATATGAGTGGAACTACCCGAAACAGATCTTGAGTATCCGCCTGGCGGAAGCCGCCGGCCGGGCCTCGAATGACCTGGAAAAACATATTTTCAGCGAGGAGTTTCTAATAAAGAGGCCCCTGCTCGAAGCGATTCTCAGTCCGGAACCCAGGCCGCCCGTCCTCTTGATCGACGAACTGGACCGGGCCGACGAAGAATTCGAAGCTTTTTTGTTGGAAATACTTTCCGATTTCCAGGTCTCCATCCCCGAAATCGGGACCCTCAAAGCCAGACAGCGTCCCTGGGTGATCATTACCTCCAACCGGACCAGGGATATCCATGACGCCCTCAAGCGGCGGTGTCTCTACCACTGGATTGAGTACCCGTCTATGGAAAAGGAATTCCAGATCATAATTTCCCGCATCCCTAAGATCGATCACTCCCTGGCGGGGAAAATCGCCCGGTTTATGTCTACGCTGCGCGGCCAGGATCTCCAAAAAAAACCGGGGATCTCCGAGAGTCTTGACTGGGCCCGGGCCCTGATTCACATGCACAAGCCGTTCCTGGATGAACAAACCGTGGAAGAAACGTTGGGGTGCATCCTGAAATACCAGGAGGATCAACGCTTCTTCCGGGCAAAGGTGCTGGGGGATGAAGACCGGCGGCAGGCCTTTTTCGGGACCGATGCCGGGGCCACTGGTTAATCTGCCCGCCTGTGCCGGGCCGGGTCTCCTGCCCCGGGCACTGAACCAGGAGCGGCTGTCCGGAAGGGTTCACCGTTTCGGCCGCCGTTTGAAATCCCTGGGGGTACCGGTAACCACTTCCGGGATGCGGGACGCCCTTCAATCCCTGGTCTATGTGGACTTATCCCGAAAAGCAGATTTCGAGATCGCTCTGAGGGCCAATTTAATTTTTCGAAAAGAGGACCTGGCTCTTTTCGAGGGCGAATTCGAACAGTTCTGGCGTTCCCTGGAAATCCCGGAAGAACAGGGCCCCCCGGAGGAGTCCGGGGCCGGGTTCAGCCTTTGGCCGGCGGATCCGGGGAGCGGGGAGGAAGAACTCCGCGCCGGGGAAAAGAAGACCGGCGGGCTTTTCAGCCGGGCCGAGGTGCTGGCCGAAAAGGATTTCCAGGCCTGGGAGGAGGACGACTGGCAGGAGGTCTCCCGCTGGGTGCAGCATTGGGTCCTTCCGTTGATTAGCCGTTGTTCCCTTCGCTTTCGGTCCTCCCAGCGCGGCTCGAGGCTCGAAATCCGAAAAATGCTACGCCGGAGCCTGCGGGCGGGCGGGGATTTGACGGCCCTGGCCTTTCGCCGGAAAAAAATCAAACCGCGGAGGCTTATTTTTTTGGCCGACGTGAGCGGGTCCATGGAGCCGTACGGGCGGTTTTTCTTTCTTTTCCTGCAGGCCTGGCTGAAGGCCCCTTTTCCCGTGGAGATACTTGCTTTTTCTACCCGTTTGACCTATTTAACCCCTTTAATTCAATCCAGGAAGATGGAGGAGGTAGGGGAGATTGTAACCGGGCACGTTCCCCAATGGTCGGGCGGTACCCGAATCGGGGAGTCGCTGGAGCAGTTTGTCCGGACTTACGGAAAAAAGCTTTTAGGGACCCGAAGTCTAATCCTGATATTCAGTGACGGCTGGGACCTGGGGGAGCCGGAGGTATTGCAGAGAGGCCATGCGTCGAATTCGCCGCCGGTCTCATAAGATCCTGTGGTTGAATCCCCTGATGGGTTGCCCCGATTATCAGCCCATCTGCCGGGGCATGGCCGCGGCTCTGCCCTGGGTGGACCGCTTGCTTCCAGCCCATAACCTGAAAGCCCTGGCAGGGGTTGCTCAGACGATAGGGGAGCTGGCGGGTTTGAGAACATCCGGCGGACCTCGGGACGATGGATCATAAAGACCGGATCGGAAAATGCCGTTGAATAGACCGCTTCATGTTTGTTACTTTGGGACCTATCGGGCGGGGTATTCTCGAAATCAGATTATCATTGAGGGGCTGCGCAGAAACGGGATCAGGGTTACCGAATGCCATCAACCGCTTTGGCTTGGCATCGAGGACCGAATAAATGCCATCGGGGGAGGGCTGGGCGCAATCCTAAATTTTGGGGGAGGGTAATCCGGACCTATTTTCGCTTACTGGCTGCCTATTCAAAAATGGGGGATTACGATTTCCTGATGGTCGGATACCCCGGTCAATTTGATGTCTTTCTGGCCCGAATTCTTGCCCTGTTCAAAGGAAGGCCTTTGGGCTGGGATGTATTCATGTCCATCTACCTGATCGCCCTGGAGCGGGGCCTGGACCGGAAACATCCCCGGATCCTTAAAGTATTGCGGCGGATAGAAGGGTGGGCCCTGCGGTTGCCCCACCTGTTGGTCATAGACACCTGGGATTACGCCCTCTGGATGCAGGCCACTCATGGGATGAAAGGCCGATCGTTTCAGCCTGGTTCCTACCGGGGCGGATGATCGGGTATTCCATCGTCGGGTGATTCCCCCCCAAACCAACCGGTCTTGCCTGGTATTGTATTACGGGACATTCATCCCCAATCACGGGGTGGAATTCATCGTTGAGGCCGCTTATCTATTAAGAGAGCAGGAAGGGCTTGCAATTCGAATTCATCGGGGACGGACCGGACCGGCCAAAGGTTTGGGAACAGGCCCAAAAGCGCCGCTTAAAGAACCTGTCTTTTGTCGATTGGTTGGATAAGGAAGCGCTGGTTCTCAGAATTCAACAGGCCGATATCTGCCTGGGGGCTTTTGGGACGACGCCCCAGTCGGTCATGACCGTGCAGAATAAGATCTATGAAGGGCTGGCCATGGCTAAACCGGTAATTACCGGGGATTCGCCGGCGGTCCGCCGGAACCTGACCCACGGGGAGGATATCTGGGTCTGCCGGCGGGCGGACCCGCAGGCCCTGGCAGAAGCGATCCGGACGCTCTACGCCAACCCGGCCCTGGCCGAGCAATTAGGGGAAAAAGGATATGAGACTTTTATCGGCATTATGACCTGAAACATATCGGTCAGACCCTCTCCCGGGCCATTGAAACGGAGATCCGTTCCAAATGAAGATTGGTATTAGCCTTTTTATGGGTCAGGAAGCAATAGAAACGAAGGGATATCCTTTCCCCCGCCAGTCCCCTGGTCGTTGGCGGTGGTCGTAAATTGGAACCGGGGCGAGGATACGCTGGAGTGCCTTCGTTCCCTGGAACAGCAAACCTATCCGCGAATGGGTATTATTGTGGTCGATAACGGATCCGAGGACGGTTCGCCGGAGTCGATCCAACGAAATTTCCCCGGGGTGGAACTGATCCGCCTGAGCCGCAACACGGGATTTGCGGGCGGGTTTAACCAGGGGATTGAGAGGGCCCTTTCCCAAGGCGGGGACTATGTTTTAATCTTGAATAACGACACCGTCTCCGATCGGCTGATGGTTGAAAAATTAGTGGGAGACCTTCGGCCGGGAACCGGCGTTGCGTTTCCAAAAATTTATTATTATGACGATCCCCTGTCGAATCTGGTCGGTAGGCGCCCGGCGTCAGTTCCTGACCCTGGAGATGACCGATAAAGCGACCGGCCAATTGGATCGGGGGCAATGGGATGAAGTCCAGGAAAGGGACTATGGTACCGGTTGCGCTCTTTTGGTTCCGCGGGAGGTATTTGAAAAAGTCGGTTTATTTGATGAACGGTATTTTGCCTATTATGAAGATCTGGATTTTTCTTTCCGGGTGAAAGAGGCCGGATTTCGGATGATATTGGTCCCGGAGGCCCGTCTCTGGCATAAAGTGGCCCGGACCAGCGGCGGATTGGATCACCGTTGGAACGTTATCTCATGGCCAAGGGAAGCGTGCTGTTTTTTGGCCGGCACGGAGGGGGCTGGCGTCGCCTTTTTATTGTTCCCTATCGCCTGGGAAGCGCCGTTAAGACCACAGCTAAGTTGCTGCTCCGTCGAAAATTCAAGTCGGTCTCAGGCCTATTGGAAGGGGTTATCCGAGGGCTTAAAATTGGTTTTTCGGGACCACCGGAGTGAATTCAAAAGCGGATGAAAAGGCCGATCAAGCTATTGTTGATGGTTTTCAACCAGACGGGAAAGGGAACCTATTGGCGGGCTTTCCATTGGGGAAGGATTCTTGCCCGTTGGGGGCATGAGGTCACCTTAATGGCCACCGCCCCGGAGGCCAGGTTTTTCTTTCGCGTAAGCCAATCGGCGGGCCTTCGTTTGGTGGAAACCCCCGATCTACTTTCAGGGGCCTTGCGTTCCGGATGGGATCCCTGGAATACGATGAAACGTATCGCCTGGCTCGGACGAGAGGACTTTGATCTGGTCCATGCCTTTGAGGGACGGCCGGTGGTCCTGTTCCCGGCCTTGTTTGAAAAAAAGAGAGGGGCCAAGTTGATCATGGACTGGTGCGACTGGTTCGGACGCGGCGGGTCGGTTGAGGAGCGCCCCCAGCCCTTGGTCCGGTGGCTGTTAAGGCCGATCGAGACCCATTTTGAAGAGGCCTATCGGCGCCGCGCGGATGGAACTACGGTGATCAATGCCTTGTTGAGGGAAAAGGCCATTGGGTTAGGCGTAGACCCGGCCACCATTATGCTGATTCGAAACGGATCGGATCCGGACAGACCGCATTTGACTCGGGAAGAGGCGAGAAAAAAAATAGGGCTGGAAGGGGAAGATCAACTGATCGGTTTCGTGGGCGGGACTTTTCTTCCAGGATGCCCGATTTATGGCGGAAGCCTTCAATAGGGTCACGGCCCAGAATAAAAAGGTGAAGCTGCTATTGATCGGTTATTTTAACCGGGAAATTGAAGGCTGGTTGTCCGACCCCTCCAAGGCCGTCAGGACGGGGCGTTTGCCCTATGATCGACTATTTGACTATTTGTCCGCCTGCGATATCTGTTGGCTGCCGTTGTGCGATAACAGCGCCAATCAAGGGCGGTGGCCGCTGAAGCTCAATGATTATCTGACCGTGGGGCGCCCGGTGGTGGCCACCGATGTGGGGGATCTGAGGGAAGTCATAGAACGATATCAGCTGGGATTGGTCACCGGGAATCATTCCGCTGATTTTGCCCAAAAGACGTTGGAATTATTGGAACAGGCCCCGCTGCAGGAAATATTGGGAAAAAAAGCGAGGGTTGCCGCGGAAACGGCATTCAGTTGGGAAAGGATGACTCGGGATCTGGAAACGTTTTATTTAAGGGTTTTAGAAAAGGCCGGTCCGAACTAAATGGAATCCACTCGTTGTACCATTTGTGCCGCTGACGATTTCGAGGTGGTCTTCGAAGGCCCCGATTGGATTTCTCACTTGCCCGGATTATTTCGAATGGTCCGTTGTCTTCACTGCGGGCTGTATTACCTCAACCCCCGACCGGACCAAAATGAAATTCACCGTTATTATCCCCAGGATTATCTGGCCTTCCAGAAATCTATCGAGGAAGAAACCGCTTTCCTGAAAAGGATGGACCGGCGCTACGGAATCTATAAACGGCTGCCGATCGGTCACTAAGAGTTCTGCCCGGACCAGGGAGGATTCTGGACATCGGCTGCGCCACGGGTTTGTTTCTCTCGGGGATGAAGGAGCGGGGCTGGGAAGCCCTGGGGATTGAACTGAATGAACGGGCGGCGGCCTATGCCCGAGATCGGATGGGACTTGATATCATCACCGGGAATTTTCTGGAGGCGGATCTCCCCAATCATTATTTTGACGTGATATCCCTGTGGGATGTCTTGGAGCACCTGCCTGATCCCCTGCCGGTCCTAAAAAAGATCTCGCAAATAATCCGCCCGGGCGGATTGCTGGTACTCAACCTGCCGAACCCTGAAAGCTGGGAGGCCAGGCGGTTTGGCCCCCTTCTGGATCGGCTGGGATTTGCCCCGGCACCTTAACCTCTTTCCCTTGCCCTTATTAAGCGCTTTGCTTGAAAAGGTTGGGTTTAACCCTCCCAAGGTCAAATCATTAACGGGGAACTTTTTCGTTTTTAAGTTCAGCCTTGGTCTGGTTTTAAATGAAGAAATTCTCTCATCGACCGGCGGCCTCAAAGATAATCAGGCTATTAATCAACTCCCCCTTGTCGCGACTGGTTGCCTTTCCGGTGTACGCCCTGTCGGACCCTCTTAAGCTGGGGAGTTGTCTGGCCCTGTTTTCCCTGTTTGAAGCCGGATCTAATCCTGGGGGTAATTAAATGCTGGAAATTCGCCTGACGGAACATGGGAATACCAAAGCGGAATATGAAAAAATCTATTCGGATGAAGGAATCTGCCATCTGGATTCTTTTTACATATGGCTGTTGAGGCTTTTGTCCCCCGAGCCGGGGAAATTGTTTTTGGACGTGGCCTGCGGGGAGGGCCGCTTATCCGGGTGGGCCCAGGCCCGGGGATTAAAAAGCCACGGAGTCGATTTCTCGGAGCAGGCCGCGCGCCTCGCCTCCTCCGGGGGCAGGGGATCTTTCACCGTGGGGGACGGGGAGGCCCTTCCCTATAAGAGCGGCTCTTTCGATTATATAACCAGCATCGGCAGTCTGGAGCATTACCTGGATCCTCTCAAAGGGGTTGAGGAAATTACCCGGCTTTTGGCCCCGGCCGGGCAGGCGCTGATTCTACTGCCGAACACCTTCGGTATTATGCACAACGTCTGGACTGCCTTGCGGACCGGCAGACCCGGCATGGATAAGCAGCCCATCCAACGGTACGCCACCGTTAGAGAATGGGAAGACCTGCTGAACCAGGGGGGGCTGCGCGTCGTCCGGACATTCAAGTATGAACGTGAATTTCCGACTTCCTGGAAAGATGCCCGTTGGTATCTGGGGCATCGAAAAAATCTGGTCCGGTTGCTTCTGACTCCGTTCATACCTCTGAACTGGGCCTGTTGTTTCGTGTTCAAATGCCTTAAGAACGATAAGAATCCTTAAGAGGAAAAAACAGGAGGAAGAGCAACTTCGGGGGAATCGAGACCGGGGAGAGAAAGGCCCAAACTAAAAAGGGGCGTCCACGGAATGGGGACGCCCCTTTTTAGTCTTAGAATAAAGGTCCGTTTATTAATTGGCGGCCAGGGCTTGATAGGTCATAAACAAGTCCCCTGCTCCAAAGGCCAGTTCGTTGACGATGGAGGCCACCTTGCAATTTGCTCCGGTGCCGACGATGGTGGCCGACCCTACATAAGTAGAAGGCCAACTCCCCCCGGTCTGGAGAAAAGTGTGGGACGAACCAGGGGTCAGTCCGGGCCAGGTTTCATTGGCGGGCACGAAAGCCCCGGCCGTATTGGGGCCGTAGTTGACCGCGATAGCACAATCTCCGGTCCCCACGTTCTGGACCTGGATGCCGGTAAAGAACCCGCTGTTGTTGGCCATTACCAGAGGCGCGACTACCGTGGTCGGGGCGCCGGAAGGATTGAAGCCTTCATAAGCCGTACCCTGACCTGCTAAGCTGAGCTGGTTGACGATGGCCACTAAATTCTGCGCGGCCGAATTGGTGATGGTGGCTCCTCCCACGTAGGTGGAGGTCCACTGTCCCCCGAGTTGGAGCTTCGTGCAGGATTGCCCGACTGCTAAAGCGGCACAGGTATCCGCGGCGGGGGCTAAGGATCCCTGGGTATTGGCCCCATAGGTGATGGTCACGTCCGTGGGGGCGGACCCGACATTCATCACCTGGATACCGGTGAAGAAGCCGGAATTGTTGGCCATGACCAGGGGGGCTTTGATTTCCTGGGACCCGCTGGAGAAGCTGTTATAGCCCAGCATAGCCTTGGTAGACCCGGTGCCGACCTGCATCACCGAAGCCACAATTTGCTGTCCGCCGGTGCTGGTTACGGTAGCCGAGCCGACAAAACCGGTATCGGCAAAGCGGCGTTGGTGGCTTGATCAAAGGTCTTAGCGGCTCCGGGAGCGATGGTGGCCGTTTCGGTTGTGGCGATACCGGCGTAGGTTACGGTAACATCCGTGCTGGCCGTGCCGATATTTTGAACGTTAAACCAGGTGTCGAATCCCGAATTTGATTTCATCAGCAGGGGCAGGTTGATACTGGTGGAGCCTGAAGAAAAACCGGTGGTGGAAGCAAAATAGGCAGATCCGTCGCCTACGGTATTGACGATTGCCACGACCTGCTGGTCGGATTCGATGATCACGGACCCATTAAATGGGGAAGGAGCGTCGATAGGGAAGTAGGTTTTTGACGCATTGGCCGGGATGGTGTCCGTCTTGCTGGTCACCTGAGTTCCGGCTTGGTCGATATACTTGATCTGAATGTTGGCTACCGCGGTGCTCAAATTCTGGACTTGAAAGCCTGAGGAGTAAGTAATGGCGTTGACAGGATTGCCCATCGACAAAAATACAAAAACTCCCAAGAAAACGATGGCTGAAATTTGGCTGACTTTTTTCATACGTTGCTCCTTCCTTTATGGTATTAGGAATTTTGGTTATTGATTTTGAGGGCCATATATATTTCAACGAATATTTAGATGGGTTAATTATAAAACAGATATTAGGCTTATTTCAACATAATTATTATCGGTAATAAAAATAAAAATATAAGTTTTTTTTCACTCTTTATTTACTTGAAAGAATAAACCGGGTTTTTGAAAAACAAAATAGGGTAAACACAGTATTTTGGTTCCCCCGATAGCTTATTTATCGGACAAACAAAGGACCGGGGATCCACAACCCCGTCAATGGTTTCCTGGTTTTGCGACAATATCTTGGGGTATAAGTCCTCCTCAGACCCCCCATCTGGTGTACGGCTCCGGGAAAGGGCAGGGCGGCATCCCCTGCTTGCCGGCAATCAGAGCTCCAAAACAATATCCGACTTAGGAATCGCCACGCAGGGCAGGATCAGGTTATGGCCGGGCGGTTCTTCGTCCAGGCCGTCATCCACTTCCATAAATACTTCTCCGGAAAGCAGCTTCACTTTGCAGGAGCCGCAAACCCCCACATGGCACTCGTTTTCAAGGGCTATTCCGTTTTCTTCGGCGAAATCCATAATATTTTCAAATCGTTCGTCCCATTTCAGGATTTTTCCCGACTTTTTGAATTCAATGGTATAGGCCATGGGATCAAATTCCTTTTTTTGGTGAGCAACGGCTATGTTCCAGCCGGTTTTGTGAAGAAATTAACCAGAAAATTGCATTCCTTGGGAGAAAGATCAAAATGTTTACCCGCCTCTTCGATCAGTTGGATCAGGGAGGGCGGAGACACCAGTTCCCGTTGCTCGCTGATCCAGCGAATGGCCCGCCTGAGAAGCTCGCCTTCGGGTAAATCGGGGTGTGCCATAGGGGGTAACCTCCGGGCATAGTTAGTATTTATAAATAGACTCGGCACCCCAAGGCATTCATTAATAGTTAATAATTAACAATTGATTATTAATTATTAATGTCAAGCAGGTAGGATTAGGAATCTCCATGCTTCGCGGGTGCCCGACGCGGGCATGGGGGGTTATTTCGAAAATAAGTACAAATAAATTTACTATTATGTCCTATTGTAGTGGAATTCAGGGAAGAGGTCAACAAAACAACTTCTTTCAGGTTGACAGCCAGGGAGTTAATCCTTAATTTTATGATTTAAAACAGGGGTTAGGGAGGTGGAAAGGCCTATGATGGATCGTAGAGCGTTTTTAACCATAACCGGCCTGGGATTGATGGCGGCTTCCAATATGCCGGTCACTCCTGCCTGGGCCCAATCTAAAAAGGAGGTAAAGAGTATGTCTTATGCAGCCAAGGATTACGCCAAGTTGATCGGTATGGAAGGATTCGGTGAAACCCTTTTGAAAAACCATTTCACCCTCTATCAGGGCTATGTGACCAACACCAACAAGGTCCTGGATACCCTCAGCCAGATGCTTAAGGAGGGCAAGGCCGGCAGCTACGAATACGCCGAATTGAAAAGGAGGCTGGGCTGGGAATTCAACGGGATGCGCCTCCACGAGTATTATTTTGAAAACCTGGGCGGGAAGGGCGGTCTCAACCAGGGAGGAAAACTGGCCAAGAAGTTAGTTGAAGACTTCGGCAGCTATGAAGCTTGGGAAAAGGACTTCAGGGCCACCGCGACGATGCGGGGTATCGGCTGGGTGGTGCTCTATCAGGACCCGGCCAATGGAAGACTGATTAATTTTTGGATCAACGAACACGATGTCTCCCACCCGGCGGGCGGCAATCCCCTATTGATCCTGGACGTGTTTGAGCATGCCTTTATGATCGATTATGGGCTGAAACGACCGGATTATATCGAGGCCTTCTTCAAAAATATTAACTGGGGCGCAGTAGAGGCCCGGGTGAAGTAACCACCGAATTTAGGCCCTTTCCCATCTGTGTTCATTAAGAGGCGCGCTGCCCTGTCACCTGCCAGGTGAGGGGGCAGCGCCTTTCTTTCTGCCGATCCTCCCCCGCACATTCGCCGGCCCCTCTATTCCCCTAAGTTAACAATGGTTAACGATTTAGTTAACGATTAACTTAGTGGATCAATGGAGTATAATAAAAATGATTATATAAATCAGCAAGTTAAAAAATATTAATTATGGCCTCCATCTTGCTATAGCAACATGATAAGATGTCTAAGAAAAAAGACTGACCGGCACCGGATTTTTTTTGAAAGGAGGCTAATGGTGAAGAAGTATATCGGAGGATTGATGATCCTTACCGTACTTATTATTTCCGCCGCCCTGGTGTTTTCCGGGAGCACGCCCAGCCCCCATCAGGGACTCCGCTGGACCGGGCCGGGGACCTGCCTGGCCTGCCATGAGTCGGAGGCCAAGGAAATGCATGGGTCCGTGCATAACCAGTGGATGGGAGAGGCCCCCTATGCCGTCAACGGCCCCCCACGCCAAGGGAAACTGGACATGGCCATCAACAGCTATTGCGTGAACACCCTGGGCAATTGGGCCGCCTGCGGCAGTTGCCATGTGGGCCTGGGGGCCCGTCCGGATCCAACCACCGCCCCTTCATTGGCTCAGTTGCAGAATATAGACTGTCTGATGTGCCATCAGAAGGATTACAAACGAAAGAAAGTGAACGGGGTTTTTGTGCCGGATACGGCTCTCATGACCATTCCTATGGATCAGGCCGTCCAGACCGTGCACAAACCGCAGCGGGCCAATTGCCTCCAGTGCCACGCCAAAGGTGGCGGGGGCGACAACTACAAACGGGGGGATCTGGCCCTGGCCCACGCCGCCACCAACGACAAGAATTATGATCTGCACATGGCCACCACCGGAAGGAACATGTCCTGCCAGACCTGCCACCAGACCAAGGACCACCGAATCGCCGGACGGGGTTCGGACTTAAGGCAAACGGACCTTGACGTAAAGATGAACTGTTCCACCTCCTCCTGCCATCAGGAAAAGGCCAGTCCTTCCGGGCATGAGGGGGCCATCGGGCGGCACGTGAACCGCGTGGCCTGTCAGACCTGCCATATTTCCACCTACGCGCGCAATGCCGCGGATACGGCGGCCACCGAGGCTACGGAAGTACACCGCGACTGGACCAAACCCCATGTCACCGCCTCCGGGGCGATCCATCCCACACCGACCATGGCCAACGACCTGAAACCGGTGTATCGTTTCTGGAACGGCACCAGTTACAACCATAACCTGGGGGATACGGCCTGGATCGATCCGGCCACCGGACGCTACCCCACTTCCCGGCCGGAGGGTTCAATCTCCGATACCAAGACGGGGAGCAAACTCTATCCGTTCAAGTACAAGACGGCCTATCAGCCCCTGGCCACCAAGGCCAACAAACTGATTGCCCTGGACACCAGCGTCTATTTTAAGAACGGAGACCTGTCGGCTTCCATAAAGGCCGGGTTGACGAATATGAAGCTGCCGGCGACGGAACCCTACGCCATGGTGACGACCGATACTTTCCAGTTGATCACCCATGAAGTGAAGCCTGAATCCCAGGCGTTGAATTGCAGCCAGTGCCACGGCGCTACCGCCACCCAGATGAAATTAAAGGACCTGGGCTACGGATTGAAGGGAGTCAGCAGCACGGTGTGCAGCCAGTGTCATAAAGCACCCGGCCGGACCGCATCGTTCGACTCGGTTCATAACAAACATGTGACCGACAAAAAATACGACTGTTCCTTTTGCCACAGCTTTTCCCGGCCCGAACGCGGGCTGGTTACCCGCCGTTAACCTTCCCTTTCTCCTCCCTCCGGGGGCGGATGGATCTCCTCCATTCGCCCCCCTCCTTTTATCGCCGCTTCCCCTTTTTGGATAGGTATCCCCCACCTTCGGTATGGCCGCCCGGGTATCCGGGAAAGGTTTTTTCAGAGGAATGGCGGCAGGACGTCTTATGTTCAATCCAGGGTTTTCAGGATCTCGGGGGTGATCTCCTGAAAACGAAGTATCCTTTTGCCTTTGTGATCCTTTAGAAAATCCCGGGCCTCGACTTCCTTTCCAAAAGGGATCAACTCCTTGCCCATGGGGCCGAAAACGTCGCTGCCGATGACGTAGAAGGCCCGAGTCCCCTCGATGCTTTCTAAGGAATAGTAGTCCGTTATATAAAGGGCGATTATCTCACTCTGAGATTTTCCGGGCTGATACTGGGGGACCTTGAAATAGAATTTCATCAGGTCCTTCGCTCCGTCAAAATAGATCCGCGAACCATCCCGAAAAACGGCCTGGGAAACCCAGTCCGGGTATTTATAAACGAACATGCCGCAAACCGGACATTTGTCCTTGGGGGTGGGTTTCAGGGGGGGCGGATCGCCGGCCCAAGCCCCTAAGGCTATAAAGAAAGAAATAACTGAAAAGAAGGCCGCTTTTTTCATGCAATCTCCGCTCCGTCAAGTCAATGTGAGTCATCCCCGCGAAGGCGGGAATCCAATCTTTCGTTAAGCTTTCCGGACTCCCGCTTTCGCGAGTAATGATGGTGTGGGCAGTCTCAATTCTACCCTGCGTGGAGTCTATCCTGAGCCAAAGAACGAGATCCTCGCGGAGTCTACCCCGCGCAGAGGACCGAGATCCTTCGCTTCGCTCAGGATGACAAGAGCGGGGCTCAGGATGACGGCAAGCGAAGGGCTCAGGATGAGAATTTGAGACCTTTTGCGAACCCTATTTTTTTTCCATCATTTTTTGACGCATCATCCGCCTTCTTTCGCGGATCATCTTGGTATCTTCGGCGATATCTTCATAGGCCGCTTTCAGGGCGCCGTCGAAATCCGCAATAGTCCCACCGTTATCTTTCAGATATTTTTCGGCTTCTTCCTTCTGGGCGAAGGCCCATTTGGCCCTTTTGGTCATCACCCCCGGTTTGGCCCCCCCGATTACCCAGAAGGCCTTTTCAGCATTGATCAGGGCCTTGGTCGAATAATCGCCGACCCATAACAACTTGGGCGTTCTATCGATGTTCAAAGCCAGATCAATCGCCGTACAGTGCAGGCTGCAGGTGCCGACCTGGGTGCCGTCGTCGTACTCAATGAGCATTCGACTGTGAGCGAACTTTTCACGGTCCATCCCACAGTATTTGCAGGACGAGTGTTTCTTGACGTCCTCGTTGGCGGAAAGAATGGTGGTTAAGGATAGAATGAATAGTACGGAAGCCAAAAGAAGTATGGTCTTTTTCATGATACCTCCTGAGATAATTTTTCCTCTCCTCGCGGGGGGGGATAGAGCCAAAAACGCTGCGGGAACGACCATGGAGGATCGCCCGGGACCTTATTGGACAGCAAAAATTCAGTTTGGGATTTAAAGGAGGAAAGGGGGCGGTTTCTGAGGGGTAGTGCCGATAAAATTTCGTGGGACCGGCTTGAATGAATCAAAACTGCCGGCTGCCGGTAGATTTATCTCCAAGGCGTTTTGGGCCATCAGGAGATCATCGGTAACAGGCAGGGGATTGTCCGGCCCAGGGCAGGGACAGGGGAAAAAGGCCCTCTGGCCATCAAACGTTTCGCTTTTGGAGCAACAAGAACAGTTCATCCCTTCCCGACCGTAACAGCATGTCCCCAGGGCATCCCCTGAGGAGGGAACGAGTCCAATCAAGAGGGCGGCTAAAAGAAAAAAGGTCGGCAAACGGTTCATTCGGCCATCAGGCGTTTTTTCGGGTGGCTAACAAATGCGCGGCAATTGTTCCCCGGTCAACATGTCGATCAGTCGGCGGCCGCCGATAGCAGTTTTCATGAAAACCCGGCCGGGGCTGTCCCCGAGTACCCGGCCGATCAGGGCGGCCTCTTGACCATAGGGGTGCTGCCGCATGATCGTCAATAACCGATCCGCTGCGGCCTCGGGGGCGATCGCCACCAATTTTCCCTCGTTGGCCAGATACAGCGGGTCCAGTCCCAGTATTTCGGCCGCGGCCTGGACCCCATTTCTCACGGGCAGGGATTCCTCCCAAATTTCCATCGATACCTGGGATTGCTGGGCGATTTCGTTTAAGGTGGTGGCCAAACCCCCGCGGGTGGGATCTCTGAGGACATGGAGATCCGGGCATACGGCCAGCATGGCTTTAACCAGCCCATTCAAGGGGGCTACATCGCTTCTTAGGGGGGAGTCGAAGGCCAGACCTTCCCGCTTGGAAAGGATGGTCATCCCGTGGTCTCCCAGGGTGCCGCTGACCAGGAGGACGTCCCCGGGCCGGGCATTCTGTCCGGCCACATCCACCCCCGGGGGGATCAAACCGATTCCGGCGGTGTTAACAAAAACTTTGTCGGCATTTCCTTTGGGAACCACCTTGGTGTCTCCGGTGACCACCTGCACCCCGGCCTCCCGGGCCGACTCGGCCATGGACCTGAGGATTCGCTCCAAATCGGACAGCAGAAATCCTTCCTCCAGGATGAAACCCAGACTCAGATAGCGGGGTTCGGCCCCTCGCATGGCCAGGTCGTTCACCGTGCCGCAGATGGCCAGAGAACCGATATCCCCTCCCGGGAAGAAGATCGGGTCCACTACATAGCTGTCGGTGGTGAAAGCCAGACGGACTCCCTCCAGTTCCAAAGAGGCGCTATCGTTTAAATCGTTTAAGAAAACGTTTTGAAAATAGGGGACAACGGTGCGGGCAATCAGGTCGTGCGAAGACCGCCCTCCGCTGCCATGGTCAAGCAATATTCTATCACCAGCCATCGATCATTCCTTGAATTTCGGGGTGCGGGCTTTGAATTTCCAGGTTCGGGTCTTGAATCCCCGGGTTCGGACTCGGGTTTTTGGGGAGGATCGTCAAAAGCGGCTTTAAAATGACCAGGAGACTATAAGAACTATTCTGAATTCTTGGGTCCTTTAGCCAGGGTTCGGGTCCGTTTGCCGGGATGTTTTTTGAGGGCCGGCGTTTTAAGCGACTGATCGGCCCGGACCAGGGATTTACGTTGGGGACTTTTGATCTTTTTGCCGCTTTCCTGTTTGCTTTTTTCTTCTCCGGAGACTTTGTACACAAATAGATTCAAGGTCCTTCCGGTGTGCATTCTTTTGCTTTCCTGGGGATTCCATTTCTTAATCTGGTCTACGGTGATTTCGTAGGTTTGGGCGATGGAAAACAAGGTGTCGCCCTTTTTGACCCGGTAGCGAATGGGTTGCAGCCCGGCGGCCTGTTTTTTTTCAGCCGACCGTTCTTGGAGTTTTGCCGTTTTGGAATTCAGCGATCGCTTGGCTTTTAAAGCCGGACCATTCCCATTATCCCCGTCGAGGTCTCCGTCCAAGAGTTCTTCGGAAAATCCTTTGTGAGGGATGAGCAGGGTGGAACCGGCGGCGGGATAAGCGGTTAATTTTACCCGGTTGACTTTGGCGATAGTGGCGGCATTAACCCCGTATTTGCGGGCAATGGCGGCGAAACGCTCTCCCTTTTTCACCTTGTGGTGGGCGTAGACCACCCGGGGTTTGGGTTTAATCAGTTGGGCGTAATTTTCCATCAGACGGTCCTTGGAACCGGGGGGGATGCGCAGTCGGTAATCGGATTCGCCCGGGGGGGTGATCCAGCGTTTTAGTTCCGGATTCAAATCCACCAGAAGGCTGAGCTCCACGCCGGTGGCGGAGGCCACGTCTTTCAATTCCACGGCGCCTGGGAGGGTTACTTCCTCATAGGACAACGGAGGCTGGTAGGAGAGGCCATGGAAACCGTATTTTTCCGGCTCCTTGGCGATCAGGGCGGCGGCGATCATTTTAGGCACGTACTGTTTGGTTTCATCCTTGATGTAGCTGCAGCGTTCGGCGGTGATGTCCCAATAATCCTGGGCATTGTACATGGCCAGGGCCCGGGTGATTTTCCCTTCCCCGGCATTGTATCCGGCGGCGGCCAAATACCAGGACCCGAAGCGCTTAAATAAATCGGACAAATGCCTGGCGGCGGCCTGAGTAGACTTTACGGGGTCTTTTCGTTCATCCACCCAGGAATTGACTTTGAGTCCGTACCGTTGCCCGGTTTCCCGGATGAATTGCCACATCCCGGCAGCCTGGGCCCGGGAATAGGCTTTATTGCTGAAGCCACTTTCAATCATGGCCAAATAAATCAAATCTTCCGGGAGTCCCTGTTCGTTCAATATTTTCTTGATCATGGGGATATAACGGCCGGATCGGGAAAGCCAGAGGGCAAAACGTTTCGGCATCTTGGTCTGAAAATAATCCAGGAAATATTCCACCTGATCATTAATGACGAGCGGAATATCATTGGAAACCTCGGATTCAGGAGTGAGGCCTTTTTGCAGTTCCCGCCACTCTAAAATTACCTTTTTTCGAATTTCCTCCTGAGAGGGCCGGATTACCGGAGGTAAATCATCCACCGGTTTTTCCAAGATGGCCTCTTCCAGGGCCATGTCTTTATATGGACCGGCGAGCGCTGGGGAGGGCCTAACGGTTTCAATCCGTTCGGCTGAAGAGAGGGGAGAGCCAACGCCGGCCGGTACGGAAGCCGCTGAAAGATAGGCCCCCGAAACCGGGAGCAAGGCAAAAAAAACAAAACACAATAAGAAACAGCCGATCCTTGGCCATTGATTCATTCGTCCATCCTTTGCCGTATGGGTATTAATTCGTTTAACCTGAATTTTGGCGGATTATGGATATTGTATTTTAGAAGCTATCAGATCTTTTAAAAAAAAACAACCCCTAAAAAATTTTTGGAGCCTTACCGGTTTTAGCCACAGCACCGGGTGTTTCAGAAAAAACAAACCGGTAAGGCTCCAAAAATTTTTGAAGGTTAGAATTTTACCCCGGTGACCAGGTTTGCTTTCTTCAGGGCATCAAAATTTTTCAAATCCAATATCGCTTGTCCGATTTTGGTGAGATGCTCTGCCAATTCTTTGCCGGCTTGTTCCATGCCGGGAAGGGCGCTGATTTGTTGGGTCAGGTTCTCGCCCCTGGCCAACAAGGATTTGATCCGCTCATTGGAAACATCCTGGCCTTTTTGGAGCTGCTCCTGGGTCTGCCTCAGCGTATTCATGACGTCCAGGATTTCATTTTTTACCGCGATTAATGGGCTTACCCGTTCTTCGGTGTATTCCGGTTCATTCATCCAAGATCTCCCCTCCCCAGACCCGGTATTCGGGGACTGCGGATCATGTTCGGTCCGGGCCAAATGGGGTGAATGTATTGGCTTCATCCCCATTTGTCAAGGGTTTTTGATCGCGACTTTAAATGAAACACTAAGGATTTCCAGGCGTTATTTAGGGCGGGCGGGCAAGCTGAAAACAGGGGTCAAAAAAAAGCCGAAGAACTGTCCTTCCCGACAGACTTCGGCTTTTTCTGATTGGATTAGGTTAACAACTACAAGAGCTGCCGCAGGTGGCTCCTCCTCCCAGGCTGACATCCGAAGTAACCATAAATCCTGAACGTCCCCATTGTTCCACAAAATCGACTTTTATTTCTTTAGCCTGTTCCTCCAGGCTTTTGTCGACCAAATAGGTCAGTCCGTTAATTTCAAACACATTATCCGTTTCTTTAGACTCATCCAGAGCCAGGGCCAATGAAGGCCCAGATCAGCCACCCTGACTTAAAAAAATGCGTATGGGTGAGTTTACGTTCTGTTTGGAAAAATAATCCTTAAATGCGCCTTGGGCCTGTTCGGTTACTGTTAACATGGTTAAATCCTCTTTTCTAGATTAATAATAATTTTTTCCATTGCTCAATGCCTTCCCTAACCCAAAAATTAGTCACCACACCATTCTTTGTCAAGCACCGGCAGCGATTTGTTTTAGAATCGGCTCGAGGCTGATCCGGTGGTCGTTAAGCCCCAAAAGGGTTCTATCCAAGCCAAAAGCCAGTCCAATAAGCTGGGAGATATGGAAAGTGGGAAGATTAAACCCGTCATGGTGCTTGCGTTCCAACATCATTTGCCCACGATCAAACTGAGAAAAACAGGAGGGGCAACCCACGGCAATGGCCTGGATATGATGCTTTCTCATGTGACTGAGTTTTTCCCGGGTAATCTCATTGGCCGCTTCCTGGTCAATATTGGTCCCTAAGGCCGATCCGCAGCAGAGGAATTTTCGGGAATATTCCACCGGCTCGGCGCCTAACAAAGACAGGATCTGGTCCATGCTCTTGGGTACATAACTGGCGGCTTCGGATAAATTCTCCGGGTACATCAGCCGGGGCGGGCGGTAGAGGTGGCAGCCGTAATGGCAGCCGATTCGGATCCGGTTCAACGATTGGATGGCCCGTTCGCCCAGTCGTTCCAGGCCCAGATCGTCAACCAAGACGTCCAGGAGGTGTTTGACCTTAATGGACCCCTGGTACGTATGGCCGAATTCCTGAAGCAGGTTATTGACCTGGTTTTTTCTCTGGGGATCATTTCTTAAGGCCAGGTTGGCCTCTTTCAGAGTATTTACGCAGCCGTTGCAGATGGAAACGATATTGACTCCGGCCTCCTCGGCCAGGCATAGGTTTCGAGCCGCTAAGGCCAGCCAACTGTCGAAATGGACCAGTTTCAGTTGCGTCGGCGCCGGGCAGCAGGAAAAAGGCAGGTCCAGCAGTTCCACGTCCAGGGCCTTTAGCACTTCGCGGGTAGCTTTCTCAAACCCCGGATACTTCACCGGGATCACACAGCCTAAAAAGAGTGCGTATTTTTTCATCTTAACCCAGGTCGAGGACCTCGTTTAATCCGGTCTTCTTCAGCAGGCCCTCAATCTCGTCCACCGCCAAGGGACTTAAAGGGGGCAAAGCCAGCTTTTGCCGGTCACGATGGACCTTGTCTGAAATCACCAGGGTCCGGCCGGTCTTGGCCACCAGATCGACGCCAAATTTAATTTTTTCAGGCAAATTTCCCCGTTGAGCGGCCATATTACAGATAGCCGTCAGCAGGTCGGAGATATGAATTTCCTGGGGACAGCGGTCTTCGCACACCTGGCAAGTGGTACAATACCAGATCCGCTCGTCGTTGATCACGGCTTCCTGTCCCAAATTCAGGCAGCGCAACAAGGTCTCCCGGGGTCCGTAGGAATGGTCCAGGACCATGGCCGCCGGACAGCTTCCGGTGCACCGGGCGCACTGATAACACTCGAAGAGGTCTTCCTTATCAAAGAGATCCCAAATACTTTTAATCACCTTTTATTACCTCCCCGGGTCCTTCTTTTTTTCTTTTTTATCGGGGACCAGCACTTCTTTGGTCTTATTGATTTCCTCCGGGGTTACGGTCCCGATGATTTCGTCCAGTTCCTTGATCTTCTTGGAAAACTGAATGCCTTCGGCCGCGCTGATCCAGGCCAACTGGAGGCGGTTTGAATCAAGCCCCAGACGCTCCATTTTTTTCCAAACCTTCTTCACCCGTTTTTCGGTCTGGTGGTTGGCATTGATATAATGGCAATCTCCGATATGGCAGCCGGAAACCAAAACGGCGGCCGCCCCCCGGCGAAAGGCGGTTTCGATAAATTGGGTGCTGATGCGTCCGGAGCACATGGTGCGGATGATCCGCACCGTCGTCGGATACTGCATGCGGCTGACTCCGGCAAAATCGGCGCCGGCATAGGAGCACCAGTTGCAACAGAAGGCCACCGCCTTTTTTTCCGGGGTCTCTTCGGTGATGGCCTCGATCTGGGCCAAGATCTGGGCATCGGTAAAATGTCGTTGGCTGAGCGCCCCGAAAGTACACTCGGCCACGCAGGTCCCGCAACCGGCGCAGGAGGCCTGGGTGACCTCCACTATTTTGGTTTCCGGGTCCTGGCGGATGGCTGAATAGGGGCAGACCTTAACGCACATACCGCACCCCTGGCACAGCGCCTCATCGACCTGGGCCGTTATGGCCTCCACCATGACCTTGCCCTGGGACATGAGGATGTTGGCCCGGGAGGCGGCGGCGCAGGCCTGGGTGACGGAATCCTTGATGTCCTTGGGGCCTTCGGCACAACCGGCTAAAAAGATCCCGCCGGTGGGGGTGTCCACCGGGCGAAGTTTGGGATGAGCTTCCAGAAAAAAACCATCCGAACCGGTGGACAGGTTCAAAAGCCGCTGGATGACCGGGCTGTCTTTCCGCGGCTCGATGCCCACGGAAAGGATGGCCAGGTCCGTTTCATACCGGTAGAGCTGGGATAGGAGGGTGTTCTCCCCGATGAGCGTCAAATCATGGGATTCGGGGTCCTCGATGATTTCCCCGGGGACCCCCCGAATGAAGGAGATCCCTTCCCGGCGGGCCCGCTGAAACAAATCCTCAAAGCCTTTGCCGAAGGCGCGGATATCGATGTAGAAAACGATGACCTTGGTCTCCGGCCAGTGTTCCTTGATCAGCAGGGCGTCCTTGATGGTGTTCATGCAGCAGATATTGCTGCAGTAAATGTTGGAACGCTTGGAGCGGGAGCCGATGCATTGGAGGAAGGCCACCGTCTTGGGGATCCGCTGGTCGGAGGGGCGGATGAGATTGCCCCCGGAAGGGCCCCCGGCGTTAATCAGCCGTTCGAACTCCAGGCTGGTGATGACATTGGGGAACTTCCGGTAACCGAATTCGGTCAGGGGGGTGGGGTCGTAGACGTCCACTCCGGTGGCCACGATGATCGTACCCACCTCCAGGTGTATGATCCGGTCCTGATCGGCGTAGTCGATGCAACGCTTCTGGCAGGCCTGGAAACAGCGGTCGCAGGCCACAATGCCGTGCTTGTTCAGGCAGAGTTCCATGTCGATGCGGAAAGTGGAAGGCACCGCCTGGGCAAAGGAGCGGTAGACGGCCCGGCGCATGGATAGGCCGGTGTTGAATTCATCCGGGGCCACCTGGGGGCAGACCTGGGTGCAGTCCCCGCAGGCGGTGCAGGAATCCTGCACGTAGCGGGCTTGCCGGCGGACCCGGACTTGGAAGTTGCCCACGTAGCCGTCTACCTGTTCCACGTCGCTTAAAGTCAATAATTCAATATTGGGGTGGCGCCCGACCTCCGACATTTTGGGGGCCAGGATGCAGATGGAGCAGTCCATGGTAGGGAAGGTTTTGTCGATCTGGGCCATGCGGCCGCCGATGCTCGGTTCTTTTTCCACCAAATACACTTTATAGCCGCTGTTGGCCAGATCCAGGGACGCCTGGATCCCGGCCACCCCGCCCCCGATGACCAGGGCCTTCCGGTGCACCGGCACTTCCAGTTCCTGCTGCGGGGCCAGCAGCCGCGCTCGAGCGACTGCCATTTTGACTATATCCTGGGCCTTGAGGGTGGCCCCCTCCTTATCGTGCAAATGGACCCAGGAGCAGTGTTCCCGGATATTGGCCATTTCGAACAGGTAGGGATTTAAACCCGCCTCCTGGCAGGCGGTCCGAAAAGTGGGTTCATGGAGACGGGGCGTGCAGGAGGCCACCACCACCCGGTTCAGCTTCTGATCGCGGATATCCTGCTTGATTTCTTCCTGGCCCGGATCGGAGCAGGTGTATAAATTGGTCTTGGCCAGGACCACGCCGGGCATAAGGGCCGCGTATTCGGCCACCTGGGCGCAATCCACCACGGCGCCGATATTCAGGCCGCACTGGCAGACATACACCCCGATGCGGGGCTCTTCTTTATCTTTTCTCTGAACTTTTTTGGGGGGCAACCCGTCAACTCCTTAAAAAAAGAATTCAGGCTTCTGAATTCTTTCTTAACTGCTTTCCGTATTCATAGCCTTTTTCAAAGGCCTTGAGGTTCAATTCCTCGGTTCCCCGGGGGATAGAATCGAAGAGGGCCTGTTTCATGGCCTCGTAACCGACCACCTCGGTCACGGAGGTGATAAACCCCAGCATGACGATATTGGCCACAATCTTCCGTCCCAGTTTTTCGGCGAACCGGGTAGCGGGGATTTTGAACAAGCGGGAGCCTTCCGGGACCGAATCCAACTGGACGAGGTCTTCATCGATCAGGACCGTGGATTGACCCGAGAGCCCGCCGCCGTAAGTATTTTTAGCCTCCTCGGACATGAGGACTAAGATCTGGGGGGAAGTCACCCGGGGATAATGAATCTCCCCCCGGGAAAGGACCACATCGGCGCTGCAGGCGCCTCCCCGGGCCTCCGGGCCGTAACTCTGGGTGAAAACCGCGTTCAGGTGTTCGAACAAGGCGGCGGCCTTGCCCAGGACCTGGCCGGCCAGGACGATTCCCTGGCCGCCGAAGCCCGCCAGCCGGATTTCTGTTTTCGTATCGTTACCCATTTGAATATTTTTGGTTAGTTTTCCCTTTTGAATTTGCTCAAAATATTTTCCTCGTAGAGTTCGTCGAAAGTCGGCCGGCTCTGATCGATGAATTTTCCGACGATGATCTTTCCTTTCAGCCCGATGTCCGCCTCCCGGGGGTCCGTGTCGTTTTGAACCAGGCTGTTCTCCCGGTAAAATTTCATTTCGTCCAGGCCGCTGCCCAGTTTATTCGGCCGCCCGTAACCGACCGGGCAGGGGGCGATGACTTCGATGAAGGTAAACCCTTTTTTGGTCAGGCTTTCCGCGATGGCGGTCACCAGATGCCGGGCATGAAAGGTGGTCCAGCGGGCCACGTACACCGCCCCGCTGGCATAAGCCAGAAAGGGCAGGTTGAAGGAATGCTCGAAATTGCCGTAGGGGGTGGTGGTGGTCCGGGCCGCCACCGGGGTCGTAGGGGCCGCCTGACCGCCGGTCATGCCGTAATTGAAATTATTGACACAGATGATCTTCAGATTGATGTTCCGCCGGGCGGCATGGATGAAGTGGTTGCCGCCGATGGCGAAGAGGTCCCCGTCGCCGCTGAAAACCGTGACGGTCAGGTCCGGCCGGACCAGGGCCAGGCCGGTGGCGAAGGGGATGGCCCGCCCGTGGGTGGTGTGGTAGGTGTCCATGTCCAGATAACCGGCCACCCGTCCCGTACAGCCGATTCCGGAAACCACTGCCGTCTGGTCCACCTGCAGGCCGGCCAGCTTCAGTCCGTTGATGTAGGTGTTCAGTACCACCCCCAGCCCGCAGCCCGGGCACCAGATGTGGGGGATGCGCCCCGGCTTTAAATAGATATCGTCGGGATGGAGGCCGTGCTGCTCCTCCTTGATTCGATCGATGGTCTGGGGGTCATAGGGGACTAGGGGTTGATAGCGGATTTTCATACCAGCATTTCCTTGACGGCCTCGATGATCTCCGCCGGGGTGTGGATCGATCCGCCCATGAGGGGCAGCAGCACCGTTTCCGCCCGACCCTGGGCGCAGCGCTCCACCTCGTAGACCATCTGGCCGTAATTGATTTCCGGGACGATAAAGGCCTTGACCCGCCCGGAAATTTCCCTGATCTGTTCTTCGGGAAAGGGCCACAGGGTAATAAGGCGCAGCAATCCGACTTTTTCTCCGGCCTGTCTGAGACCGTTGACCGCTTCCCGGGCGGCCCGGGCGGTACAGCCATAGGCCACGACCACCACCTCGGCCTGCTCCAGACCGATGGCTTCGGTCTGGATAATCTCGGCCGCGTTCAGACGGATCTTGTCCACCAACCTGCGGACCAGGCGTTCATGGGCCGCCGCCGTAATGACCGGGTAACCCTGTTCGTCGTGGGTCAATCCGGTGACGTGGACATGGTAACCGTCCCCGGCACAGGCCATGGAAGGAACCAGGTCGTCCCCGGCGAGAAAGGGGAGGTAGCACTCCCGGGTCTGGTCCGGACGTTGGCGGGAAATCCGCTGAATCTGTTCCGGCGGCGGGATGATCACTTTTTCGCTCATGTGCCCCACCATCTCATCCCCCAACACAAAAACGGGCAAACGGTAGGTTTCCGACAGATTAAAGGCCGTAACGGTCAGGTCGAACATTTCCTGGGGAGAAGAAGGGGCCAGGGCAATCACCCCGTAGTCCCCGTGCGAGCCCCAGCGGGCCTGCATGACGTCGGCCTGGCCTACCAGGGTGGGCAACCCGGTGGAGGGACCGGCGCGCATGATGTCCACCACTACGCAAGGGGTCTCGGTCATCATGCCCAACCCGATATTTTCCATCATCAGGGAAAAACCCGGACCGGAGGTGGCGGTCATGGCCTTCGCTCCGCCCCAGGAGGCCCCCAGGATGGCCGCCATGGAGGCGATCTCGTCTTCCATCTGGATGCACATCCCCTGCACCTGGGGGAGCCGTTTGGCCAGTCGTTCGGCGATCTCGGTGGCCGGGGTGATGGGATAACCGGCAAAAAATCGACAACCGGCGGCGATGGCCCCCTCGGCGCAGGCTTCGTCCCCGTTGATAAAAAATTCTCCCGTCAAGATTCCTGGAATGGCCATGGCCCTTTTACTTTCCCGATCTTCCGCCCTCCGGTTCACAAGGGGGGGGAGATCAGTCGGAGGGTGATTACACCCCGAATTTTTTGGAATAGTTAATGATGTCCTCGGCGGTTAATTCTTTGTACTCTTTCAGTTCACTGTAGATGGCAAACTCCGGGCAGATTATTTCGCAGAGGTTGCAATTCACACACTCCCCCTGCTTGGTGACCATGGGGGGGTGATACCCTTTTTTATTAAATTCCGAGGCTTCCAGGAGGACCTGGTTGGGGCAAAATTCGATGCAGAACCCGCAACCCTTGCAGCGGTCTTTAATGATATGCAATTCCCCGACCGGTATGGAGTGGGAAGAGGCATCTAATGGAAGTCTCCAGAATTTCATGGCCTTGCCCTAAAAAGAAGATAAAGCTTTATCTTTTAATAATTTTTGGCCTGATTGTCAATAAATATCTCAACCGCTTAGTAATAATGAGCATTATCATGGGGTTCTATCGTGGAACCCGCGATAAATTTTATCCATTGTTTTCATTGACTTCCGCTTCGGGAACCCCGGCCGCCTCCTCCGGATTCCTTTCTATCCAGGCCCCGATCAGCGTGAAGGCCACGGCCAGGACCACCGGGCCGATAAAGATGCCGATCAGGCCGAAGGCCATCAGGCCGCCGATAACACCGGCGAAAATGAGGAGCAGCGGCAGGTCGGCCCCTTTTTTGATCAGGTAGGGGCGCAGGAAATTGTCCATGGTGCCCACCACCAGGGTAAACAAAAGCAGGACCGTCCCCCCGACCGGGTTGCCGCTCCAGTAAAGCCAGCCCACCGACACTCCCAACACCGGAATCGGCCCGATCTGGGCGATGGCCAGCATGAACATGACCGCGGTCAGGATCGGGGCGAAAGGCACCCCCGTGACCATCAGGCCGATGCCGCCCAGCAGCGACTGGGCCATGGCGGTTACCACCACCCCCAGGGCGATGCCGCGGATCGCCTGCCCGGCCAGACGCAAGGATTCCTCTCCCCGCCTCCCGGCCAGCCGCTGCCCGAACCGCAGGATACCGTCCGCGGCCCGCTCCCCGTTGGCGTAGAACAGGGCCGACAGGATGACCGTCAACAGGAACTCGACGAACAGGGCGCCCAGACTCCCCACGCGGGAAACAAACCATTTAATTACGCCGCCTGCATAGGGCCAGACGCTGGCGGCGATCCCCTGATAGCCGGAGGCGACCAATTTATTCCAGGCCTCGGCCGCCGGGACCCCGACGAACGGTAACCGTCGTACCCATTCCGGGGCCGCGGTGATTTCAAGCTGGGCCAGAGATTTGGCCCAGCCGATGATGGTATCGGTGTTGGAAACAATCACCCCGATAGCGGCTGACAAGGGCACCACCAGCAAGCAGAGGAGGATCAGGGTCATTACGGTCACCGCCGCCCACCGCCGGCCCCAAAGCCAGGACTGGATCTTAGTCATCAAAGGCCAGGTGGCCGCCACGATGGTCGCCGCCCAGATGATCGCGGCCAGGAAAGGAAGCAGGATCCACAGCGATACTCCGATCAGGGCCACAATAAAGAGCGCACCCAGAATGGTGCGGGTCAAATCATGCTGGTTTTCGGCCACGAATGGATTTCCTTTCTAAAAAAATTCTTACTAATTTACGTATTTTTCAAACATTCGTTGAATACGGTTGTTGGGCGTGGTATTATCTTATGAAGTTTTTTGGCCGGCTGCTACTAAAAAATACTCTCGGATTTGAGGAGGATCTATTTTTATGGGTAGTACGAAAACGGAATTCAGGTATGGATGGATAGCGGCCCTTATTCTGGCCGTCGTGATCGTTGGCGGCTGCGGCACGGCCATCAAATATTCCTACGAACCCCGGGCCAGCTTCCCGGAATTAAAAACCTACCAGTGGGCCAAAGCCAACCAAATGTACCGGCAGGACCCCCTGCTGGAAGCCAACGTGCGATTCCTGGCGGATCGTGACCTGCAAAGCAAAGGGCTGACTTTGAAAACGGACAAGGCCGACTTGCTCGTTTGGATGGGGTATGAGTTTGATTACAACAGCTACAGTTATGAACTCCGTATGCTGACCCTGAACATTTCGCGGGCCGACAACAACGAGCAGGTCTGGCGGGGTACGGCCGCGGGAGGCATGCGGACCGATGCCGACTCCGGTGACTTGAAGAAGGCGGTTGGGGGGATCCTTGCCAATTTCCCTCCGAAGTAACCAAACTCTGCCAGGCAGGCGGAGCGGGGGCGACCGCCGCCGCAGCCTCGGCCAAACCCGGGGAAAAGCCGGCCGGGTGACGGTAACCGCCACCAGTGAAGCCACCGAGCTGCAAAGATCTTAACCGTTTAGCAGGGAGGGAAAGTGCATGAAAGGGAAAAGTTATGTTGTAATGGTTTTGGTTGCCAGCTTTTTTATCACGGCGGCTCTGAGCCCGGCCGGAGCGGAAGTATTGGAAAAGTCCGATCACTGGAAGTCTTTTGCCGCCATCTATGGCTGGGTGCCGGCGTTTACCGGGGATGTAAAGATTAAAGGGTTGGAATTTGACCTGGACACCACCTATTCCGATACTCTTTCCAACCTGAAGTTTGGTATCATGGGCCATTATGAAGGCTTCAAGGGTCATTGGGGGATTATGGTGGACGGCCTGTACGCCCAACTGGAAAAAGATAAGAACCACTCCGGAGGGGCCCTTCCGGGAACGAGACAGTTCAAGATGACCCAGTCCCTGGTAGAACTCGCCATCCCCTATCGGCTGACCTGGAACCCGGTGGTGGCCGATGTTTTCGTCGGCGGGCGGTACAACTACATTTACGGGGAAATCGGCATTCCCCACGTACCCGTGAAAAGGGACGACACCTTGGCCTTTGTGGATCCCATCGTGGGAGGGCGGGTCTTTTTTCCCCTGGTCAAAGGCTGGACCCTGGGGCTGCGCGGGGATTTGGGCGGTTTCGGGATCGGGAATGCCTCGGATCTGGCCGCGAACGGCAATGTCTCCATCAATTGGCAGCTCAACGAGCTCTTTTCGCTGCACGGAGGCTATCGGGCCTTGTATATGAAGTATAATTCGGGCGATAATGAATGGAATGCCACTCAGCACGGCCCCTGGTTCGGCCTCGGCTTTACTTTTTAACTGCCCCTCAATATCCAGGTTGTCAGCGTATAGAATGCGATAGCCATTCCCCTCCCCAGGAGCCCAATCGAATAGCTCCCGGGGAGGGAATCTGGAATAGTAAAACGGCGGATTTTCTCTCCTTCTTCGAATTAAACTCCCACAGAGGATCACCTCACCCTAATTCCCTCAAGCCATCACCTCGGAACCGACTCGTCCTGCTTTTCTATTTGACAGTGGGCTTAATATAAAGTATACTTAATTAACACTTATGTTAACTATCTATACCTAATGAAACTTGAGGAACTGAACCGGATAAAAAAGCTCTATTTTGGCTATGAGGAAATAGCCAGAATTTTCGGCATCGACGCGACCTCAGCCAGGGTAACGGCCAGTCGGTATGTCCGGAAGGGACTGCTGCTGCGAATGAAAAAAAACCTCTATCTGCGCCGGGAGGTATGGAATGCGGCCGGAAAGGAAGAAAAATTTCTGCTGGCGAATCTGGGACAGGTCCCTTCCTATGTGTCGCTCACGACCGCACTGGATTACTATGAGATAACGACCCAGGTAACCAGGGATTATTTCGAATCGGTGGCCGTCAAAAGGACGAAAGAAATTCTTCTAAATGGGGCCGTTTTTCGATATACCAAAATCACCGGTGCCTTGTATTTCGGGTTCAAAGAAGAAAAGGGGTTCTTCATGGCCACCCCAGAAAAGGCCCTCTTGGATGCCTTTTATCTGATGTCTTTTGGCCGCTACGCGCTGGACCTGGCGGCTTTAGATGCCGATAAACTTGACCGGGATGAAATCAAACGCCTGAGCGGAGAGTTCCCCCGGAAAACACGGAATCTGTTAAAAAAGCATGGATACCTTACAGCAGCATGAAGTGTTTGAGATGGAAGTTCTGGACAAAATGAACAGCGCCAAGCAGCTCGATCCACTGGTCTTTGGCGGCGGGTACATGCTGAGGCTTTGCCATGAACTGAACCGTTACTCGGTTGATCTCGATTTTTGGTTTGTCAAAAAAATATCGCAAGAAGGATTTTTCGAAAAAATTCGAAAGTCCTTATCGAGTTTCTACTCCGGAGGGGCGTTGCGCTGCCCTTTATAGATCCAGGGCCAAACCTGGCCTTTCAGGAGAAGCTCGCCCACTTAACCGAAAGAGTCTTTAAGGTCAAGCTCGGCTCAATCCTGGAAAGCGACCTGCGTGAATATTGACAGACTCGCAAAAAGTCCCAAACTGTCATCCTGAACCCTTCGCCTTTCTGTCACCCTGAGTGAAACGAAGGGTCTCGTCTTTCAGCTCAGGGTAAACTCCGTGAAGGATCTCGGAACTAGTTAAAAAAACGAGATTCTTCGCATTCGATCAGAATGACCAACTCTCTCTGACGGACTTTTTGCGATACCATCAATATTACGTCAGGGATAAGTTCAGCTACCTTAAAAGAAAAACTTGCCTCAATAGCCTTAAATCCTTAACTTCTTAATAATCGGTACAGAGTTAACCGCCAAAACGAAAATTTAGGAAGGATATTTTTATGAAAAAAATTCTGCTGGATTGTTGTATTCTATTGAAATCGTTCAGGGTGGCATTTGTCCTGCTGGCGGTAGCCGGTCTCGGGGTTGGGACAGGGGTTTGGGGGGCGGAAATGGGTTTCGAGACACCGCCTACCCTGAAGACCGGCGAGGTCTTACCTGCCAACCTGTTCATCGGGAAGCGCTTCGTGATCGAGGAAAAGGTGCCCACGGACGGGTTCCTGATGAAGTTTACCATTGATTCCGACTTCGGGACTTTTATCGCCCGCAGCCCGGAGATGGCGGAGACCCGAATTAAGGAAATCGACGCCATGGACCGGCTGGAAAAAGTTTCTAAATCCGATGCCTTTGTGGCGGGATTAAAAGCATCGGGTCGGCAGTTTGGGCAGCAGGTCGGCCAACTGATCGACGAACCGGTGGAGACGGTCAAGGGCATTCCGGCCGGCGTGGGAAGGTTTTTCGACCGGGTCGGCCGGGGCGCTAAAACGAGCTATCAGAACCTGGGGGAAATGAAGGAACAAGAAAAACAGACCGCCCCCCCGCCGGCCGGCCCGGGTGCCCAGTTGCCCGGGGCGCCGGATAAGGTGCAGACGAAAGGGGCTGGGATGACCGTAGAAGAAGCCGCGGTCCGAGCGGTCGGGAAGACGACGGCCGACGCCTTCGGTTATGATGATCAGCGCCGCCGGATTGCCCGCGAGGTGGGGGTGGATCCCTACTCCACTAACCCGGTCCTCACCAAGATGCTCGATGACATCGCCTCGGCCGCCTTCGCCGGTGGCCTGGGGATTTCGGCCTTCAAGGCCGTGGTCCCCGCCGGGATGGTTATTTCTACCACCACCACCCTGTCGAACTGGGTTTGGGATATGCCTCCCGGAGACCTCAAAGTCCAGAACGAGCGGTCTCTGAAGGCCATGGGGGTTCCCCAGGACCAGGTGGATCTCCTGATGCGCCAGCCGCATTTCACGTTGACCTATCAGACCCGGCTGGTCAAGGCCTTGGAGCGCCTCAACAAAACCGCAGGCCGGCCTTCGATCATGCCGGTGGCCACGAGTGTGCTCTCCTTCGACCAGGCCCGGTTCGTGGTGGAGGCCATGGAGCTGCTGGCCGGGTACAATGAAAAGATAGCACCGATCAAAAGCCTGATCAAGGAGGCCCCTTTCGCCGGACGAACGGGAACAGGGACCCTGGTGGTGCCCGGCCCGGTAGACTACCTGGCCTGGACTGAAAAAATGAACCGGTTCGCCTCCCGGCCGGACCTGAAGGCCAAGCAGAGAATCCTCTGGTTGCGTGGGGAAGCCACCCCGCGGGCCCGGCAGGAATTGACCCAATTGGGTTGGACGGTCCAGGAAAATGCGGTTAAAACGAAATAGTTAAAGGATATATTGATATTAAACCCACATGCACGGGGCGGGCACCCCAAGGCCTGAAAATATTTCACCTTCTCCTTGTCTCGTAGGGGAGGGGTTAATCCCCTCCCGAGCTTGGGGATCGAGGATTTAAATGTTTTCTATGAGCGTGATATGTGTCCGGTTGGGTGCGGGAGGGGATTAACCCCTCCCCTACACTCGAACCCTGTTTTATATCAAACCCTATCATTATCATTCGCAACGCTAAGATGGAGCCTGGACTCGTCATGCGAACCCTTCAAAAACTTCTTTTGGTCTTAAGCCTTCTGGCTTTTTCCTCGGGTTGTACGCTTTATCATTACCCGCTGAATTCGCCCTTAAACCGGTATGATCCGGATTTCGGGTACAAGCCCAAAAATATAGCCCATTCCCGGGAGGCCAATGACCTGCTCCTGTTGATGACCTTCTCCGGCGGAGGGACCCGGGCCGCCGCCTTTTCCTACGGCGTGCTGGAGGCGATGCGAGATACCCGGGTGCCCAGAGGGGGCCGGGAACTCCGGCTGCTGGATGAGGTCGATCTTATATCCGGGGTTTCCGGGGGCAGCTTTACCGCCGCCTACTACGGTCTGTTCGGGGACCGCATCTTCCAGGATTTTGAGCAGAAATTTCTTAAAAAAAATATCGAGGGGGAACTTTTCAGCCAGATCTTTTTTAACTTGGGCAACTGGTCACGGCTTTTCTCGCCCTTTTTTGGCCGCAGCGACCTGGCCGCAGAGTATTACGATAAAAACGTTTTCGGGGGAGCGACCTTCGCCGACCTGGCCCGGGGCCCGGGGCCTATGATCCTGATCAACGCCACAGACATGGTCTACGGGACCCGCCTGGCCTTCACCCAGGATTCCTTCGATCTGATCTGTTCCGACCTGAGCACCTTTCCGGTGGCCCGGGCCTGCGCCGCCTCTTCGGCGGTGCCTATTCTGCTGACCCCGATCACCCTGAAAAATTATGCCGGAAGCTGCGGTTTTAACCCTCCGGAGTTTCTGAGCCAAGCCCTGGAGGCCAGGGACCTGCCCGACCGGCAGTTCGACCTGGCCAACAATCTTACCCCTTTTATGGACTCCGAGAGGAAACCCTATATCCACCTGGTGGATGGAGGCGTGGCGGACAACCTGGGCCTCCGGGCCCTGCTGGAAAGGGTCATCGCCAGTGGAAATATAATGACCAATCTCAAGGCCGGGGGTCTGGAGCAGGTCCGCAAGATCGCGTTCGTAATGGTGAATGCCGAGACCGAGATCGACACCAAATGGGACCGGGCGGAAACCATTCCTCCCTTCGCGGCCATGTTCGATTCCTACTCCTCCATCGCCATCTCTCGCTATAACGTCGAAACCGTGGCCCTGCTCCGGGAAAGCTTTAACCGCTGGACCGACGAGATCCGGAAAGGACGATGTCCCGAAGGACGGATTTCCACGGCCCCCGGATCCTGCGGGGACATCGGGTTTTACCTGATTGAGGTCAAGTTCGACGCCCTGAAGGACCCGGCCGACCGGACCTATTTCAAGCGCCTGCCCACCTCGTTTTCCCTGCCCTCCGAAGAGGTGGATAAGCTCCGCCAGGCCGCCGGACGGATTTTAAAGGATTCCCGGGATTTCCAGCGGTTGCTGGGGGACCTCCAAAGGTAAATACCCTTGATAACGATCTTATGCCCAGGTGTTGTCCTGGCGGGAAGTTTCAAGGTTGATGGCGGGTTAGGTTCTTAAGGCGCGCCCTCCTTCAGGCTTCGCCGCTATTCGCCGTGTCCCCCGGGGGGGGTCAATCAACCTTATTAAGGCTCTGGAAATGATCGATGATTTCTTTGATCAGCAGCTCGGCGGCGGGAGGGAGCATCCGGTTTTTCAGGTAAGCGACGCCGGCGGCCTATGAATGCCAGGAACAAATCACTTCTTTTTTCAGGACTGCTCTGCCTGCTGCTGGTGGCCGGACCGATTTTCGGGGCCTCCGCCCAGGAAAAACCGGCTGCCGCCAAACCGGCTGCCGTGGGGGACCAAAAGCCTCCCATCCACCCCGACGGATAAAACCTTTGCTTTCCGTCCGCCCAAGGGAGCGGCCAGGATCGATACCCTGCCGGCCAAAGGCGACGAAAGAAATGTTCCGGAAAAGAAATAATTGTTTGGTGAAAGGAAGAGGATCATGAACATCCGCAGAAAAAAATCAGGAATGCTGCTCAAGCTGTCCGCGCTGGCCCTGGCCGGGGTATTTCTGGCGGCATCGGCCGCCCAGGCCAATCGCGGCGGCGCCCGCTCCGGTAACCGCAACGTCAACGTGAACAAGAACGTCAACGTGAACCGTCATGTCGATCGCAATGTCAATGTCAATCGCCACGCCGATGTGCACGTGGACCGCCACTACGGTCATTATGACAACCACGGCAATTTCTGGGGGGGCTTCGCCACCGGGGTGGCCACCACGATGGTAACCGGCGCCATTATCAGCGCGCTGCCCCCCAACAACCAGCCGGTGGGGTTTATTACCAGCCGGTCATGCAGGGCGGGGTGACCGTCTATCGAACGGTCGTCCTTTAAACGGGTAAGCGTCTGGAGCGCAAAAGCTTTTTCTTGACGGTTATCATAAGGTAAGGAGATTTAAATAGAAAGGAGGTGAAGGAAAATGGCTGAAGAGGAAACGAATGTCACCAGCGGGTCCGATGCATTCGACGCGACGCAGTACCATGAAGTCGTTTCGGGAGATACCCTTTGGAAAATATCCGAACATTACTACGGGGATGGAAGCCTTTACAAAAACATTTTTGAGGCCAATCAGGACATACTCAAAGACCCCAACGTGATCAAAGTGGGACAAAAACTACGTATTCCCTAAGGAAAGGAGCATTCTATGAAACGAAATTTGGTTGGTTTAGGAATAGTACTAGTTGGTAAGCGCTTTCATGCTCGCGGCCTGCGGCGGCGGCGGTAAAGGGCCGGCGGAAGAAGCCATCAAGGCGGCCGAGGCGGCCGTGGCTACCGCCAAGGCGGATGCGGGTAAATTTTTGCCGGATGACTTGAAATCGCTGGAAAGCGCTCTGGCGGCCGTAAAGGATAAGTTCGCCAAGGGAGACTACAAGGCTGTCGTCGGCGAAGCCCCGGGGCTCGTCGCCAAGGCGAACGAGCTGGTTGCCTCCGCCAAGACCAAGAAGGAGGAATTGACCAAGACCTGGACAACCCTCAGCGAAGGACTGCCCAAGATGGTCGGGGCCATTCAGAGCCGGGTGGATATCCTCTCCAAGGCCAAGAAGCTTCCCGCCAACCTGACGGCCGAGAAGTTTGCCGAGGTCAAATCCGGACTGGCTGCCGCCACCGCGGATTGGGCCAAGGCGCAGGAAAGCTTCAAGTCCGGGAACCTGGGCGATGCCATCGCCCTGGCCAACACGGTCAAAGGAAAGGCCGTTCAGGCCATGGGAATCCTCGGGCTTCCTGTTCCGGCGGGAGCCAAGTAGCCGGATTTCACCAACGTCAAAAGGGACATATCCTGAGCTGTCCAGCAGCGGATATGTCCCTCTAAGAATATTTTGACGCTCGCCATTATTGGGTGGGTAGCCCCCACACGACTTTAAAAATGGCCAAGCCGGGTCAAAAAGGCAGAAAGGGACATAAATATCAGCGTAGCTTCTGGAGGGCTGGCGAATCCGGAAGCCGGCTTACTTAAAAGGAGGAGAAAAATTATCTTAATATTGGCCGCCGGCCTGGGTATGGCCCCCAGGCACCGGACGCATCCGCAAATGGTCGGCTTCAGCCGGCATAAAGATAAGATGAATATTTCAGAATGGTTGGATGAAAAAGAAGCTGAAGAAGTTGATGTTTCTCAAGTGGAGGTTGTTTACCAAGGATAAGGATCTCGCTGTCAAAACAGCTAAAGAACATATAAAATAGGCAAGTTGGGAAGCTCGAAATCGGACGTTTCCGGTAGCTTGCTGAATTTGCTCCCTTCTTCCTTAGCTGAGCGAAGATGGAAACCCTACTCGGAATAGCTGTCGGCATCGGGTTAAGCGCCGCCTGCGGCTTCAGAATTTTTGTCCAGTGGAATTCCCGGCGGGAGCCAAGGAGTACAAACCATGACTGAAAAAACGGCACTCCATTATGACCCACTACCCTTTTTCGTCCGCTGGCTGGCACCGCTGGGATTGGTCGCTGCGCTCCTCCTGACCGCGTGCGCCTCGCCGCAGGCAGACCGTTTTCCTAAAGCCGGTGCTGAGCTGGCTTGCATCTGGCCGACCGCGCCGCAGGACACGATTGTAGGAGTTTCCTTGTCCGGCGGCGGCAGTCGCGCGGCGCTCTTCGGGGCCGGCGGCCTGGAGGCGCTGGGCCGGTTGCCGGCCCCCGAGGGGGGATCGGTACTGGAACGGGTCTCGTATCTTTCCAGCGTCTCCGGGGGCGGCCTGGCGGCAGCCTACTACGCCCTGCACAAACCCCCGCGTGGGACGCCGGTCCTCGGACCGGACGGGAAGATGACGGAAGCCTACCAGAACTTCTTCGACGATCTCGAGGCCAAGCTGGCCCAGGACTTCCAGAGTGCCCTCATTTGGCGCCAGCTCGGCTCGTTCCGGTTTATTCTCAACTCAGCCCTGGCCGCGCGCTCTCTCCGCGAGGTCCTCGAAGTGCGCCTCCTCGGCCCGGGCACCTTTGCCGATCTGGCCGCGCGAGAGCGAAGTGGGGACAGCCCTCGGGTGATGATCAACAGCACGCTTTTCAACGACGGCCGCCGTTTCCTCTTTACCACGCTGCCCCCCAACGCCACGCAGTACGATTTCATCGCGGATCTGGACCGGTCGCTGACCGGCAGGGGAATAACCCGCGCCTACCCGGAAGTCGTCAAGAAACGCTGGGAGTCGCTGCTCCCGGTTTCCCCGCTTGAACTCCAGATCGATCCCTGCTCCCTCAAGGTGGCCCTCGCGGTAACCGCTTCGGCCTCGTTCCCGCCCCTGGTCGGGCCGATCACGTTCACGGTGGGCGATGAATTGGACTACTGGCACACCGGGGATGGCGGGCTCTACGAGAACCTCGGCCTGGAGTCCCTGATGTTTGCGTTCCTGAAGCAAATACAGGCCCGCAAGGCGCACCGGGCCCTGATCCTCGCCTTCAACAGCTCCTACCCCTTCTCGGTGGGTTTCAAGGAGCTCAGACAGCGCAGCCAGCCCTGGAGCATCTTCAACTACGACTTTTCCCGCATCCCCAGCATCATGGAGGAACGCGCGACGGCCTATTGGTCTCTGTTCTACCGCGGCCTTCAGGCCGAAGGGGTTTTTCCCGACGACATGACCCTGCGCATCATCTTCCTGAACCACGAGAGCGCGCGGTGGGAGGAGGATCTCAGCGATCTGCCCGAGGCCTGCCGCAACGAGAAGCCTCCCTTGACCTCGCCGGAGGACGTGCAACAGCGCATCGCCGAGCTCCCGACGAAGTTCGTGATCGCGTCCGAGTGTGACCGACATTTAATCCGGGCGGCCGCTGCCAAGGTGGTCGCGCAGAACCGGCAAAAAATCGAGGACTTCCTGGCCGGCCGCCAGACACCCGAGGAGGTAGAGCGATGAAACGATCTTTTCTGACCATGGCCGTCGTGGCGCTCGCGCTGCTCGCCGGGGCCGCTGACGCGCAGGCCAAGACCGAGATCCAGTTCTGGCACGCCATGGACGGGCAGCTCGGCGAGGCCGTTGACGGCTTGGTGAAGCAGTTCAACCAGAGCCAGGGGGAGATCGAGGTCAAGCCCGTTTACCAGGGGACGTACGCGGAAGTGCAGGCCGCGGCCCTGGCCGCCTACCGGCAGAAAAAGCCGCCCCACATCGTCCAGGTCTCCGAGGTCGGCACGCAGACTATGCTCCTGTCGGAAGCCATCGTCCCGGTCTACCGGTTGATGAAGCAACAACAGGTCGCGGTCGACTGGGCCGACTTTGTCGAGACGGTCACCGGCTACTACTCGAAGGAGGGCCGGCTCTACTCCCTGCCGTTCAACGCCTCGACACCGATCCTGTACTACAACAAGGACATCTTCAGAAAGGCCGGGCTCGGTGACACACCCCCGGCTACCTGGCAGGAGGTCGAGACCGCGTCCAGAAAGATCCTGGCCTCAGGCGCCGCCACGTGCGGCTTCAGCACGATGGCGGCCGCCTGGACGATGCTGGAGAACACGTTCCCCTGGCACAACCAGCCCTTCGCCACCAACAGGAACGGCTTCACCGGTCTCGACACCCGGCTCCTCATCAACAGCGATTTTGGTCGGATGCACATTGGGGCCCTGGTCCGATGGCAGGCGGAGAACATCTTCTCCTATGGCGGCCCGGAGGGGGTGGATCCCAAGTTCATCCAGGGCGACTGCGCCATGTTCGTGCATTCGTCGGCGTTCATCGGCGGCTTCAAAAATTCCCTCCAATTCGACTGGGGGACCGGTCAGCTTCCCCACTGGGGCCCGCCCTACGCGAAAGCGAACACCTTCCTGGGCGGCGCCTCCCTCTGGGTGCTGCGGGGACACGAGCCTGCGGACTACCAGCGAGTCGCGCAGTTCTTGAAGTTCATCGCCGAGCCGCGCCAGCAGATTTGGTGGGCGGCCGTCACGGGCTATGTGCCCATCACCCGGACGGCCGTCCGGAACCTGGAGGAGGACTCCTTCTACAAGAAGAACCCCGAGCAGTGGACGGCCCTGAGTCAGTTGCTCCACGCCAAGCCTACCTGGAGGAGTCGGGGCCTGCGCCTCGGCAACTATGTCCAGGTTCGCGAGGCCATCGAACTCGAATTGGAGAACATCTTCAAGGGCGGCAAGACCGTCAAGGAGGGTCTTGACCACGCGGTGGTCAGGGGCAACGCGATCCTCAGAGGGTTCTACGTTATCCATGGAGCCGCGCCCCAAGGGGAGATCTGAGGCAAGGGAAACATGAACGACTTTTGGATTAAAACAATTAAATTACCCCTCACCATTCTTTTGGGTCTGGTCCTGCTGGCCTTTCCTATTTCCCCGGCCCGCGCAAACGGCGAAACCACCGACCGAAAAAGCCGGTATCCGATAACAAGCCCCGCCGCCAGTTGACCCTCGGCACCAAGCCCTGGCAGGGGGATTTTGACCGGATGCTTGCCCGCCGCATGATCCGGGTGCTGGTCCCTTACAGCCGGACCCTCTATTTCACCGACAAGGGCCAGGAGCGGGGACTCGTTGCCGATACGGTGCGCGATTTCGAACGCTACATCTGAACCAGAAGGCCAAGAGCCACGTGGGGGCCATCGGGGTCATGCAGGTGATGCCCCGGACCGGCAAGGAACTGAAGGTCGGGGATATCCGCGTCACCGAACCGAACATCCACGCCGGCACCAAGTTTCTGGACCAGTTGATGACCCGCTACTTCTCCGACGCGCATTTCAGCGAGGGCAACCGGCCCCTCTTTGCCTTCGCCAGCTACAATGCCGGCCCCGGCAATATTGCCAAGATGCGCAAATTGGCGAAGGAGCGCGGGCTGGACCCCGACAAGTGGTTCAACAACGTCGAGCTGGTGGTGGCCGAGAAGATCGGCCAGGAGACCACCACCTATGTGCGCAACATCTACAAATATTACGTCGCCTACCGGCTGACCCTCGAAGCCGAGGAGGCCGCCCGAAAAGCCAGGGAACAGATTTCGAAGTAAAGGGGTAACCAGGGGGCCAGGAATCAGACCCCGAAGTAGCGCTGACTTGACACCCCTTTCGACAGGCATTACTATAGGGCGTCATTATTGCATTTTACCCCCCCAGGGCTGTTTTGGGTCGGGGGACAAGGAGGAAAAAATTATGAAAAAATACGGCGCTGAGTTTCTGGGAACTTTCTGGCTGGTTCTGGGCGGGTGCGGCAGCGCGGTCCTGGCCGCGGCCTTTCCGAATGTGGGAATCGGTCTGCTGGGGGTATCCCTGGCTTTTGGCCTGACGGTATTGACCATGGCCTTTGCTATCGGCCATATCTCCGGCTGCCATCTCAACCCGGCGGTATCCGTCGGCCTGTGGGTGGGGGGCCGCTTTGATGCCAGGGAATTGCTGCCCTATATCGTGGCCCAGGTGCTGGGGGCCATCGCGGCCGGCGGGGTCCTGTACCTCATCGCCAGCGGCAAGGCCGGGTTCGACCTGGCGGCCGGCTTTGCCTCGAACGGTTACGCCGATCATTCCCCCGGAGGGTACTCGCTGCTCTCCGCGCTGGTGGCCGAGGTGGTGATGACGCTCATGTTTTTAGTGATCATCCTCGGGTCCACCGATAAGCGCGCGCCCCAGGGATTGGCGCCCATCGCCATCGGATTGGCCTTGACGCTGATTCATTTGATCAGTATCCCCGTGACCAACACTTCGGTAAATCCCGCCCGGAGTACCGGGGTCGCCCTGTACGTGGGCGGCTGGGCCATAGCCCAGCTTTGGCTTTTCTGGGTGGCCCCGATTGCCGGCGCCGTCATGGGCGGACTGATCTATCGTTTTCTGGGGAAAGAGTAATTGCGGATGGTGGTGCGGAATAATTAAAGCCGTAGGCGAATTGAACGGCCTGTTCCAGGCGAGCGATTTCTGCATCCGATAAGGCGTCGAAGTGGCCGGCCCGTTTCCTGGCGGAGAGTCGGCCATTATTTTGAAGGCAGAAGCGAATGAAGAGGTCGATCTGTCGGTCGGGCATATCCACGATTTCCCGGATGGCTTTCTTGGCCGAATCGTAGTTGGCCAGGAACGCCAATTCGCCGGTGAGTTCCGTATCGATGGTTTGATCGATGAAACGGAAAAGCGCCTCCGTCTGGGGCGTTAGATCCATATAGCGGTACCATCTGGCCGTATCGTTATGAACCGTCATGCGACCATCTTCGTCGAGCGAGTATTCCACCAGGGGCATGAGCTGACGGGAGAACGCTTCTAAAGAAGCATCATAGGCGGCGGGATTCTTCAACATGGAGGCGGAGATGGGAAACATAAGGCCTTCAGGTGTAAAGCCTCTTCGGGCAAGAATGTTGTGGATCAAGAAGCGGTGGATGCGGCCATTGCCGTCCTCGAAGGGGTGCAGAAAAACGAACCCATAGGCGATGGCGGCGGCGTGAACCACGGCGGAGACGCTTCCGGTGTCCAGGCGCGCATGGGCCTCCATCAGGCCCTCCATGAGGTCGGCCAGGTCTTCAGGCTTCGGACCCGCGAAATGGATCTTCTCATTTTGCCAGGCTACCGCTTCGCCGACGTAGTTTTGACTCCGTCGGTAACCGGGATCGCGAAACCGTGCATCGACAATGCGGTTCTGAACCTCGATCAACTCCGTCGTGCGGCAAAAGTCTTCTTGCTCTGCCATTTGCAGCAGCGCCACGAAGCGCCCGGTTCGTGTCGAGGTGGGCTTGAGATGTTCGATTTCAAAGGACGATTTCGTTTCCTTAGTGTAAAGGTACCCGAGCGCCCGCTTCAACAATTCCGGAGAATAACCGACCACCACTTGCCGGCATCGATCGGGCAAGTCGGCCGTTTCGAAATCGCGAAGAGTATCGGTACGTCGAACCATCGGGCAGAAACGGCGGTCACCCAGCAAATTATCGTTGACTCGTTGACGTCGAACTTGACGACCCGGAGTGATCGTATAGTATTCATCCGGTTCGAGTAGATCGATATAGTTACCCCGCTTCAGGTCAGCAAGCGGGAGCATTGTGCCTGTCAGAAACTCGTATAGGAACCACACCCGTCTGGCATACTTGCCGGTCGGTTTGGACCGGATATATTCAAGGAGGTCTTCCTTCGCTGCCTTCTCAAACAAACCGGCGAGGATGGCCGGATTCGTCCCGTCATACTTGAGCGCGAACTCCAGATGGTCGCCCAGCGTGTCCCCCGGCCAGTACTTGGACGGGTAAACTTCCTCGATGATGCCTCCTCTTGATTCTATCCGTTGAATTCCGCTGGCTGTTACCAGCGACTTGTGCGGGTTCGGGATGACTTCGAGGTCGTACCGCTCGATGAGCGCCGTGTACCCCGCGAGTCTGTATTTCGTTCTATTCTGCTCGTTTTCAACCATGGATCCCTCCGGAAAAACGATTACGATACAAGAATTATCGTTATATTTAGGCATAAGTAAAGAAATATAATTAAATTGCCTTTCAATACAGATGTATCCGGATGAAAGGGACGGTAAAGACCAATCGGCCGGATTTTTTCGGGGGAAGGAATTAAAATTGACATCTATGAGAAAATAATATTTGAATTAAAAGATGTCCTATTATTTATCCTTTTTCAAGGCATTGGATGCCGCCGGAGTCCGGTATGTGGTCGTTGGCGGATTGGCAACCGTTCTGCACGGTTATGCCCGTTTTACCGCTGATGTGGATTTAGTCATTGATTTGCAGAAATCCGAGGCGGAAAAAGCCGTTAGAGCTCTCGTTGATCTTGGCCTGAAACCTCGGTTGCCGGTGGATCCAATCCAATTCGCAGATCCCGTGGTTCGAGAAGTCTGGCGGATAGAAAAGAACATGGAAGTCTTTTCGTTCTTTGATCCGCGCAATCCTGTCGTGACGGTTGATCTCTTCGTCTATGAACCGGTTCCATTTCATGAGTTGATTCTCCGAGCGAAGCGGATGGATATTGGAGGGACAACAGTCTCGGTGTGCTCCATTGATGATTTGATCGGCTTAAAGCTGAAGGCGGGGCGCCTCAGAGACTTCGATGATATCGAGCACCTGAGAGAAATTCAAAAGATTCAACAACAAGGTCTCCGGGATGACAACAAAGAAAAAAAGAATCCGTAAAGAGGAGAGGAAAACTTCCTTGTCAGTCCACGAAAGCGATCAACTCCGTTTCTGGATGAAGACAACGCCCCAGCAACGACTGGCCTGGCTGGAAGAAGCGTTGCAGTTGGCTGCGCTACACCCTGAAGTTTCCTATCAGCCTGGTGCGGGAAAAGCTGGGGAAACGCCACGTAGTTCAAAAGAGACAGAATAACACGAATAATTGAATCGATCCTTTCCGGAGCTCAAGATGGACAGACGAAAATTTCTGACCTGGACGGCAGGAGCCTTAACCATGGCGGCCTCTTCCTGTAACGGAGCCGGCGTCAAGCCGAAGTTCATCCCTGAAAGTCGTCCTCCGGCCCCGGGCCCATCGACCCGGGTCATCCTGACCGGCGTAACCCAAAAGGCCGGTGAACAGGCCGTCAAGCAGGCGGTCCGGGCCGCCGCTGAAGGCGCCACGGATTTCTCTTGGCTGTCCAGGGGCGACGCGGTTTTCATCAAACCGGCCCTCAACTCCGGCCACCCCTACCCGGCCACTACCAGTCCTATCGCTTTAGGAGCCATGGTGGAGCTTCTTAAGGAAAAAGGCGCGGGGCGGGTGATCGTGGGGGACATGTCCGGAATCGAACACGTGAAGCTTTCCCCGGGGGGGTTGTCCGGCAGCACCCGACAACTGATGGAAGCCGCCGGCATGGCCGAGGCGGTCCGGGCCGCCGGGGCGGAAATGCATTTTTTCGAGGAAGGCGGCTGGCAGGCCTTTTATGAGGATCCCCCGGCTTCGGGCGCCCACTGGAAGCGGGGCCTGATGATGCCCAATATTCTCCAGGAGGTCCAGCACATCGTCCTGATGCCCCGCTGCTCCCGCCACGTGCTGGCCGGCAGCACCCTGGGATTGAAAGCGGCGGTAGGCTACTGGCGCACGGACACCCGCCTGGAATACCACCGGGATGCCTCCACCCTCCAGGAAAAGACCGCCGAAGGCAACACCGTCGAAACCCTGCTTCGAAAGCAGCGGCTGGTGCTCTCGGCGGCCGATAAAATTCTCACGACCTTTGGCCCGGATAAAGGCCGGGTCTTCCAACCGGAGAACGGCCTGGTAATCGCTTCGGAGTCCGTGGTGGCCCACGACATGGTCTCGCTGGCCTGGCTCCTGGAAAATCGAAATCAGATTCCCTCCTCGGAAAAGGAGGGGCTCAAAGATCCCTACAACTACCAACTGGCGGTCACCATGGCCAACCACTGGGTGGTCGGCAAACTGGGCGGCTGGGGCCCGGTCTTCACCGCCGAGAAATTGACACGAAACGACATCAATACCATCTGGGATGACCGGGTCCTGAATCAAGCCTACCGGGTCTTTGGCGGCCGGCCGCGGGTGACCCTGGAAACAGCCAACGAACTCGTCCCGGAAAGCCTGGTGAAAAGGTTGAGCGGGATGGTTACCCTGCCGGTCTGACAATCTTTCACTGACGATTCAAATCGATGATCTCCAGGCGATGACTGGCTTCGGGATGTTTGGACGAGGGTCCTTCGGTCAGCAGCACCAGGTCCCCTTCGACCCCGGTCCGGGCCAGCCATTCCCGAATATAGGTTTTCCAGTCTTCCGGGTGATCGGGCTCGTGGACCGGATAAACGCCGTGGGAGAACTGAAGCCCCTGGCAGGTGGCTTCCTGGGAACTCACGGCTACGACCCAGGTCGGCAGCCGAAAGCGGGTGATGCTGCGGGCGGTGGCGCCGCTGCGGGTGGGTACGAAAACGGCCGCCGGGAGGGAGTATTCCAGACTGGCCTCCACGCTCAGCGCGATCAGTTGAGCGGGTTTCAGTTTGCCCTTTAGGTCCAGGCCCGGAAACATCTCTTTTACCGAAAGGGGGTGGCGAAAAGGCTCAGCGGTAGCGGCAATCTTGGCCAGCATGCTTACCGCCTCCACCGGGTAGTTCCCCATGGCGGATTCCCCGGAGAGCATGACGCCGTCCGTGCCGTCGAGGACGGCATTGGCCACATCGGTGGCCTCGGCCCGGGTGGGTCGGCGGTTGGCGGTCATGGACTCCAGCATCTGGGTGGCGGTGATCACCGGTTTGGCCCGCTGGTTGGCCCGCCGGATGACGTCTTTCTGGATGACGGCGATCCGTTCGATCGGCACCTCCACCCCGAGGTCCCCCCGGGCCACCATGATGCCGTCGGCCGCCTTGATGATCTCGTCGATCCGATCCAAAGCCCGGGCACGCTCGATCTTGGCGATAATAAAGGGTACCCGCCCCAGCGCGGCGGCGGCTTTCCGGACTCCCTCGATATCGGCCGCCTTTTCCACAAAGGACTGGCTGACGGCGTCCACCCCGTTCTCGATCGCGAACTTCAGGCACTCGTGATCCCGGGCCGTGAAGGCGTTGATGCCCAGATCGATTCCCGGCAGGTTCAGGCCCTTGCGCGACCGCAGTTCTCCGCCGACTACCACCCGGCAATGGACGTTGTTGCCGGCCACCTGCACGACTTCCAACTGGATGAGCCCGTCATTCAGATAGAGGGTGTCGCCGGTATTGACCACCCGGGGAAGGGGTTCGAAGGTCACCGAGACGCGCCCGGCGTCTCCCGGCACCGGATCGGTGGTCAGGGTGAAGGGGGCCCCGGGAATCAAATCCGCAGACTCCTCCACAAGTTCCCCGATCCGCATTTTGGGCCCGGGCAGATCGGCCATGATGGCCAGCCGCTCCCCTGTTTTTTGGGCGGCCTGCCGGAGGCCGGCGATGACCTTTCGGTGGGTATCAAAGGAACCGTGGGAAAAATTCAAGCGGGCCACATTCATGCCGGCCCGGATCATCTGTTCCATGACTTCGGGCGACCCGGAAGCCGGTCCGATGGTACAGACGATTTTGGTTTTGTGGGGTGGCAATGTCATGGAAAACCTCCTTATTGATCTTGTGTAGGGGCGAAAAATTTTCGCCCCTACGGATACCCATGGGGAGAGGATAAATACCCTTTTACGATTCCCCCTCGGTTAACGACAAGGTAATATGGACGACGTCTCCGGTGAAGTGTTGCGTCATGGGCAATCCGCTGCGGGAGAAGGCCATCAGCGTGGCCTTGTTTTCCGGCAGCACCTCGGCATCAAAGCCGACGATACCCCCGGAGCGGGCGATGGCGGTGAGATGGCGCAGGATCATTCTGGCCATACCCTGTCCCTGGTAGTCCTCCTCCACGGTAAAGGCCACCTCGGCGTGACGCTTTCCGTCGTCCCCCTCAAAAGCGAAGTAACGGCCTGAACCGATAATGAACTCCTCCGTATCGATATCCCGGGTCACCACCAGGCCGACCTCCTTTTCAAAGTCGATTTCGGTGAACTTCTTCAGGTCGTCGTCGGTCAATTCCGCTTTATGCGTGAATAAACGGGTTAGATCGATTCTTTTTCCAGATTTCGGAAAGCCCGGGCAATCTTCTCCTTGTCATCCGCCCGGATCGCCCGAAGGGTTACCGGTTGTCCGTCCTTGAGCCGTTCCCCAACACGGTAGTTTTTGATATCGTCGATCATGGTGTTCTCCTATCTCGTTGATTCAAAAAAACAAAAAAGGAGATCGTAGGGGCGAAAAATCTTTCGCCCTCAAGGACACGACGCCCCCGAGGACACGACGCCCCCGAGGACACGACGCCCCCGTGTCCTCCCCGCAAAATCTCATTAAACCGACGCCTTTTTAATAATTCCCGGGTTTTCATCATCCTCTTCCCAACGGCTCGGATTCGCGGTGATGTATTCCCTGACCCGGTTCAGGTCCGCCTCATCTCGAATGATGTGTTCGTAATAATTGCGTTGCCAGACGTTGTAAATAGGAGTGTGTTCGCGCATCCATTTGGTTACGCCAATTTTGAAACCACGGATTACGGAGCCAACGGTTTTTGATGTGCCGGGCCGTTGCCGTTGTTGCGAGGGGAGGGGCGAAAGATTTTTCGCCCCTCCCCATGATCGAACCACCCATTGATCGAACCCCGGCCTTTTCAATCACTCGCAGGGTCTGCCGGGCGATTTCCAACTCCTCATTGGTCTTGATCACCAATATGGGCAAATAATTATTTGCCCCTACACCTGGCGGGAGGCCTTCCGGCTGGATTTCCGAGATGCTCCCCACGGCGTTTCGGTTCTTCACCGGGTCCACACCCATTCCCAGGTGCTCCAACCCGTCGAGAACCTTTTCACGGATGGCGGGCGCATTCTCCCCAATGCCCCCGGTAAAGACCAGGGCATCGACCCGGCCAAGCACGGCCACGTAGGCGCCGATATATTTTTTGATCCGGTAGCAGAACAGATCGACGGCCAGCCGGGCCCGTTCATTTCCCTGCTCCCCCAAGGCAAGAATTTCCCGCATGTCGTTCGACCCGCAGAGGCCCTTGAGGCCGCTTTGGGCGTTGAGGAGCCTCTCCAGTTCTTCCGGCGTCATCCCAGTCTCCCGCAGGAGATAAAAATGCAAGGCCGGATCGATGTCCCCGCAGCGGGTTCCCATGACCAGTCCTTCCAGCGGGGTGAGCCCCATGGAGGTATCGATGCTGCGGCCGTTTTGTATGGCCGCGGCGCTGGCCCCGTTGCCGAGATGGAAGGTGATCAGGTTCGTTGCCTCCAGGTCCCGGCCCTGATGCCCGGCCGCTTTCCCGGCCACATAGGCGTGGGAAGTGCCGTGAAAACCGTAGCGGCGGACCCCATGGTTTTCGTAAAGTTCATAGGGAAGCGCGTAGTGAAAGGCCCGGGGCGGCAGGGTCTGGTGAAACATGGTATCGAAGACCGCCACCTGGGGGACCCGGGGAAACGATTTCCGGAGCACCTCGATCCCCAGGAGGTTGGCCGGGTTGTGGAGCGGGGCCAGCGGGATGAGTTTCCGAATGGCCGCGACGACTTCCTCGGTAATCACCATCGGCTCCTGAAACCGTTCACCGCCGTGAACCACCCGGTGCCCGATCCCGAACAGGTCGTCTTCTCCGGCAAAGATTCGGTTTCGACTATTCATCCGTCCAATCAGATCAAATCCGGCGGCGTGATCGGCCACCGGTTCCACGGTTTCTGAAAAATCGAAAGTCCCGTCAGCCAGCCCCCGCTTCTGACGCAGACGGGCTTCCGCAGTGCCGATTTTCTCCAACAGTCCGCCGGCGATCAATCGCAAGCCCTTTTTTTCAAAGACCTCATACTTGATGGAGGAACTGCCGCAGTTGATGACCAGGAGCTTCATAAAAGGAACACTCAACCTATTATTTCTTTCCGGTCGATGGAGACCAGGAGGGCGACCCTTTTCAGCCGGTTTTTTAACTCCAATTCGGCCAGATCGATCTCCGTCCCGGGATCTTCGGCGTTTTCATCCACCTTGACCCCCATCCAGTTCAGCCGCAGGGAGAGGGGCTGAATGGTCAGAACATGCTCCGGGTTGTTCAGAAAGGACAGGAGATGATTCAGGGCGTCCTCGGGAGTTCCCAGGACGGAGGTGACCGTGTCCAGTTCCTGGTCGATCTCCGCCAGCAATTCCCGGATCCGGGCAGCCTTGACCTCGCTGTCTCGATCGGATTCCAGCAGCCCTTCCAGGCTGCGGCCGTGGGCCTGGAGGATTTTGAGTTTTATCCCCATCATATGCTTCTCCTCGGCCAGGTCCTCCTTCTGACTTTTTCAGGTTGGTCAGGTGCTCCAGGGCCCTGAGTCCCAATAAGCGCAGCGCCCCTTTCCTCAATTCCTGGCGATTCAGGGTTTCCGTAGCGGCCGGGGCCACGATTCGGTGATCCGTAAAATCAACCGCCGGTTGCGGGACATCCCGCCGGATTATTTCCCCCTGCAGTACACTGGTAAAAATGGTCTTTTCATTATAGGTGGCCGTCAAGAGGGCCACGGCCTGCTCCGTCGCCTGGTTTCGAAAAAATGAGGCCAGTTCGGCGTTGTCATGCAATAGACCCCGAACCTGGTCGGCGCCGACAAACAGCAGGGCCGTCAGGGAATCCGGGGCCTCCCGGTCGGCCGACAGAGGGCGCGGTCCGGGTATGGCCGCCACCAGTCCCTCGATATAGTGGCGGGCGCGTTCCACCGGAGTCCGCAGACGCTTCCGATACCCACGGATATTGCGAATGGCCGGCGACACCTCCTGGACCAGGCGCTCGATCGCCTCCGTCAGAGCGGCCTCGGCTTTCCGGGTCTCCTGATCAGGCAGCAGACGGTCCAGAACCCGTTCCCAAAGATCTTTTAGCCCCATACTGCTTTTCCCGGCGCATCAAACTCGGACCCTGAGGCCGAGTCAGCGTTCAATTTTGTTTCGGATTTCGCTGCTGAGCAGATAAAGGCCTCGGCTCATTTCTCCACTCCGGTTAAGCCGTCGACCCGGGTGACGGGTTGGAATTCAAGTCCAGGGGCTGGCCGGTGGAGGCGACCACGCTGTTCCAGAGATGACCCTGGGGATCGATCTTCTTCCGGGAGGAAACCGCCAGCGAAATCGGCACATGGGTAAAGGTGTTGTTCCAGAACCCCACCACCATATTGGTCCTCCCGGTCATACCGGCATGAACGGCGCTGTGGGCCAGGAGCAGGCAGAAGGCCGAATCCCGAGGATTGGCCGGCAGGCTGCGGATGGTGTAACTGGGGTCGATGTATTTGAGATTGACATCGACCCGGTTTTTCTGGAAATACTCCTTGATGCGGTCCCTCAGAAAAAGCCCGATATCTCCGTATTTCAGGTTACCCGAAGCGTCCCGTTCCCCGGTCCCGGCCAGCAGGTCCTGGCCGGCCCCTTCGGCTGCCACGATGACGGCATGGCCCCGCCGTTCCAATCGTTGTTTTATGGCCTGGAGAAGAAATTCCAGGCTGAAAGGCACCTCCGGCACCAGGCAGAAGTTGACCTGGTTGTCCACCAAGACCGAATAGGCGGCGATGAAACCGGAGTCGCGGCCCATGAGCTTCACCAGGCCGATGCCGTTGCGGGCCCCCACGGCCTCGCTGTGGGCGCCGTTGGTGGAGCGCTTGGCCTCGGCCACAGCCGTCTCGAAGCCGAAGGTGGTTTGAATGAAAGAGATGTCGTTGTCGATCGTTTTGGGAATGCCGATCACGGCGAGGTTCAGACCGCGCCGGGCGGCTTCCCGGTGGACGGCCTGGGCCCCGCGCAGGGTCCCGTCGCCGCCGATGGTAAACAGGAGATCCACTCGCATACGCTCCAGCGTGTCCACCATGTCGGCCGGGTCCTGCGGACCACGGGAGGAGCCTAAAATCGTCCCCCCAAATTCGTGGATATCGTTGACAGACGTCGGTGTCAATTCCAGCGGCGTGTGTCCGAAGCGGCGACTGAGCCCCTCGTATCCATACCGAAAACCGTAGACGGTCTTCACCCCGTAGTGGTAATAGAGGCTCAGCACGATGGCCCGGATCACGTTGTTCAGACCCGGGCAAAGTCCCCCGCAGGTGACGATGCCGGCCTTGAGCCGGGACGGGTCGAAAAAGATCCGTTCCCGCGGACCGGCCACCTCCATCACCGGGGGCACCTTCCCGGCGGATAGAAACGGTTGAATTTCGGGCCAGTTGTTGTGGTAAAGGATGTGCTCCTCGTCGGGGACAAATCCGCTCCCCGGCATGGGAGAAGAGACCCGGCAGTCGCCGAGGCGGTCAATGGAAAAATCTAAAGTAAGGTCAGGCATGGGAGACCTCCAAGGAAAGATGAAGTTGGAGTATTGGAGTGATGGAGTAATGGAGTGATGGAGTATTGGAGAACTGAAACGATGGAGTT